>NZ_QXGI01000001.1 GCF_003952025.1 Bifidobacterium castoris
GGCCGGGGCGGCGCCGGGGGAGGGCGACGGCGTGGTCTCGGGACGCGGCGACGCGTCGGTCCGCTGCGCGGGGGCGCCCGTCTGCGGCGAGTCCGGCGTCTGCTCCGGCGGCTGCGGCGCCGCGACGTCGATCGATGCGGCTGTTGCGCCCCGCTGTTGCGCCGTCGGCGTATCTTGCGGCTGGTTCCAGGCGGAGACCGTCTGCTCGATGCGGGCGGAGCGCGCCGAATCGCCGGGCAGTGAAATAGACGAGGGGATCGCGTCGTCGGGCACGTCGTCGCCGCTGTTCGGTGTGGCGGCCGTCATATCCGTCTCGCCGATGAGTTTGCGCGCGGCGTTGTTGATGCACACGACCGAGTTGTCATGCATGTTCCACGACCATTCCGCACGGATAGGGTGGCCGGCGGACGTGAAGGAGGCGGTGATGCGCCACGGTTCGAGACCTCGCCGCGTCGCCTTCCATTCGACTTCGTCGCGCCGCACGCGCGCCGCGGCGAAGGTGCGCTCGATGACGTCGCCGAGCGCGCGCATCCGTGACTCCTTGGGCGCCGGAACGCGCAGGAACTGCTCGATCGCGTAGCTTTTCTCCGATTCGATGGCCGAGGAGAATCGGCGCACGAGGATCGGGCTCAGCCCGTAGCGTTCGGCGACCTGATCGGGCTCCATGCCAGCGCGGATGAGCGCCTGGATCTGCGAGATCGGCAACGTGCGCTGCTGCTGCGGCGCCTCCTCGACGTGCCGTTCCGATCTGAGCTGCTTGGCCTCGAGCAGGGCACGCTCGAGCGTCTCGTCGATGTCCACGGCAAAGGAGGACCCATCCACGGCGAACACCAGCAGGCCGGTCTTCGTGACATGATCGAACCGCGCAACCGGGTAGGAGTCACCTGCCATAGCCAACACCTCTTTCATCCAGAATGCGAACGCTTTCCATTGTGCCCCACGTGTCGGATTTTGCGTAACGGTTTCATCGTGTATCCTATGCGGGGAAAACCATGTATTGTATGGTGCGTCGCAATGGCAAGCCGCCATCAATCGATGAAAGGAATCGCTATGGCACAGGATTATGATTCCCCGCGCAACAAGGACGAGGACGAGGAGTCGCTGCAGGCGCTCGGCAAGAGCTCGCAGGGCTCCGCGACCGACATGGACGACGACGAGAACGCGATCGCCGAGGACTATGAGCTGCCCGGCGCCGACCTGAGCAACGAGGACGCGTCGGTGACCGTCATCCCGATGCAGGGCGACGAGTTCATCTGCTCCGAATGCTTCCTCGTCAAGCACCGCAGCCAGCTTGCGTACACGACGCCGGACGGCCAGCCGGTGTGCAAGGAGTGCGCGGCCTGATGAGCTTCGACCCCGCATACAACGAACCCGAATCCACCGAGGTGCTCGTCTGCCCGGTCGACCCGGCGCATCCGGTCGAACTGCGCTACGCGCACGCCGGCGACGCCGGCGCCGACCTGAGCACGACGGAACATGTGGAGCTGGGACCTTTCGAACGGGCGCTCGTGCACACCGGCGTGCGCATCGCGCTGCCGGCGGGCTATGTGGCGCTCGTCCATCCGCGTTCCGGTCTCGCCGCCAAACGGGGCGTGACGGTGCTCAACGCACCCGGCACCGTCGACGCCGGATACCGCGGCGAGATCATGGTGCCGCTGATCAACCTCGACGCCCATGAACGCGCCGTCTTCGAACCAGGGGACCGCATCGCGCAGCTGGTCATCCAGCGTTACGTCGAGGCGACCTTCGTGCCGGCTCAGGCGCTGCCGGGTTCGGACCGCGCCGAACGGGGCTTCGGGTCGACCGGGGTGTAGGCGCGCGCCGTCGCCCGGCGTGCCGCGCGTAGAATGAAATGACGCCCGTGGGAAGACGGCGCGTCGACGAGAGAGGAGCATGGACGATGGCGGACATGGACGAGGAGATGCAGCCGGCCAACATGCTCGGTTGCGAGATCAGCGAGAACCCGCTCGATCCGCTCGCCCCGATCCTGGCGATCTGCAGGCAGCACCATCCGGACGAGGACATGGAGATCCTCTCGCGCGCCTACCGGCGCGCCGTGCTCCAGCATTCGACGCAGCGCCGCAAATCCGGCGAACCGTACATCATCCACCCGCTCGCCGTCGCGCAGATCCTCGCCGACCTCGGCATGGGCCCGCTCGTCGTCGCCGCCGGCCTGCTGCATGACACGGTCGAGGACACCGACTACACGCTCGAGGAATGCCGCGCCGAGTTCGGCGACACCGTGGCCGGCCTCGTGGACGGCGTCACGAAGCTGACGAAGATGGACTACGGCGACTCGGCGCAGGCGGAGACGATCCGCAAGATGGTCGTCGCGATGAGCCGCGACGTGCGCGTGCTCGTCGTCAAGCTCGCCGACCGTGTGCATAACGCGCGCACCTGGCGCTACGTCAAGCCGTCGAGCGCGCAGCGCAAGGCGCGCGAGACGCTCGACGTCTACGCGCCGTTGGCGAACCGCCTCGGCATGAACGCGATCAAGACGGAGCTCGAAGAGCTGAGCTTCAAGGTCCTCTACCCGAAGATCTACAACGAGATCGTCATGCTCGTCGCGCACCGCGCCGGCCAGCGCGAGGTCTACCTCAAGCAGATCATCGCCGAGATCAACGAGGATCTGGGCGATCTGGGCGTCCACGCGATGGTCACCGGACGCCCGAAGGACTACTTCTCGATCTACCAGAAGATGATCGTGCGCGGTCATGATTTCTCCGACATCTACGACCTCGTCGGCGTGCGCATCATCGTCGACACGATCCAGGACTGCTACGCCGTGCTCGGCGCCGTGCACGCGCGATGGAGCCCGGTGCCGGGCCGGTTCAAGGACTACATCGCGATGCCGAAGCTCAACATGTACCAGAGCCTGCACACGACGGTCGTCGGCCCCGGCGGCAAGCCGGTCGAGATCCAGATCCGCACATGGGACATGCACCGGCGCGCCGAGTTCGGCATCGCCGCGCATTGGAAGTACAAGGCGAACGGTCAGGCCGGCCGCGCGCTGAGCACGCCGGACAAGGCCGACCGCGAGCGCGGCAGGCAGGAGCCGGAGGAGGCCGACAACCTCAAATGGATCCAGCAGCTCGCCGACTGGACGAGCGAGACGCCGGACTCGGACGAGTTCCTCGGTTCGCTCAAGGAGGATCTCGGCCGCGCCGAGGTGTACGTGTTCACGCCCAAGGGCAAGATCGTCTCGCTGCCGGCGGACGCCACGCCGATCGACTTCGCGTACGCCGTGCACACCGAGGTCGGCCACCGCACGATGGGCGCGCGCGTCAACGGACGTCTCGTGCCGCTCGACACGACGCTCGAGAACGGCGACACCGTCGAGGTGCTCACGAGCAAGTCGGACACGGCCGGCCCGTCGCGCGACTGGCTGAGCTTCGTCAAGAGCCCGAAGGCGCGCAACAAGATCCGCCAGTGGTTCAGCAAGGAGCGGCGCACCGAGGCGATCGAGGAGGGCCGCGACGAGCTGACGCGCGCGATCCGTAAGCGCAACCTGCCGGTCAACGCGCTGCTGACTCCCGAGGCGATGGTCGGTGTGGCCGACGACCTCAACCTGCCGAACGTCGAGACCGTCTACGCGGCGATCGGCGAAGGCCAGGTCTCGACGCAGAACGTCATCTCCCATCTGGTCAAGGACGCCGGCAGCGACGAGGTGGCCGAGGAGGCCGAAGAGGAGATGCTGCCGCTGCGCATGCCCAAGCACCGCCGCGGCGGCACCGGACCGGGCATCGCCGTCAAGGGCGTCACCGACATCTGGGTCAAGCTCGCCAAGTGCTGCATGCCGGTGCCCGGCGACAGCATCGTCGGTTTCATCACGCGCAACGAGGGCGTCTCTGTGCACCGGGTCGACTGCCTCAACATGATCAACCTCAAACGCCGCGAACCCGAACGCGTCGTCGACGTGTCGTGGACGAACGACAAGGGCCTGTTCATGGTGCGCATCCAGGTGGAGGCGCTCGACCGGCCGCATCTGCTTTCCGACGTGACGCGCGTGCTGTCCGACCATGGCGTCAACATCCTCTCCGGTTCGATCGCGACCGGCTCGGACCGCGTGGCCACGAGCCAGTTCAGCTTCGAGATGGCCGATCCGCAGCATCTGAACACGCTGCTGTCCGCGGTGCGCAAGATCGACGGCGTCTTCGACGTCTACCGGCTGACCGGCGCGAAGGACTCCGCGCAGCCGCGCATGCGCCGCATCCGCGGCCGCGACGCGCAGCAGCGTTGAGCGACGCGACGCCGGCGTCGTAAGACAGACGATACGAAAGGAGGTGGCTCCCCGGGGCGGGGCGCCACCTCCTTCACGTCGCTCTGACGAAGCACCGCAGGTCGCGGACCGTCAGTCCTTGACCTCGATCGATTCGATCATGACCGGCTCGAGCGGGCAGTCGCGCGCGTCGGTGGCGACGGCGTCGATCCTGTCGACGATGGCCTTCGAGGCCTCGTCGGCGACCTCGCCGAAGATCGTGTGGTGGCCGTCGAGCCACGGCGTCGGCACCGTCGTGATGAAGAACTGCGAGCCGTTCGTGCCGTGCAGCTTGCCGTCGGCGCCGCGGGCGAGGCCGGCGTTCGCCATCGCGAGCAGGTAGGGGCGGTCGAACTTGAGCGTCGGGACGATCTCGTCGTCGAAGTCGTAGCCGGGGCCGCCGGTGCCGGTGCCGAGCGGGCATCCGCCCTGGATCATGAAGTCCTTGATGACGCGGTGGAAGGTCAGGCCGTCATAGAAACGCTCGTTGGACTGCCCGCCGGTGAAGGGGTCGCGCCAGGTCTTCTGGCCGGTGGCCAGGCCGAGGAAGTTCTCGACGGTCTTGGGCGTCTTGTCGTCGAACAGGTTGATCGTGATGTCACCTTCGGAGGTGTGCATGATAATAGTGGTCATACCTCGACACGGTAGCATACGGCCGCGCTCGTGCATGGCGCTGCGTCCGACGGCGAACGTGCGCCGCGTCACAGGATCCCGAAGCGTCGCAGTGCGTGCAGGACGCCGTCGTCGTCGACATCCCGCGTGACGTAGTCGGCGGCGGCCTTCGCGTCGTCGGTGCCGTTGCCCATCGCGACGCCGATATGCGCATAGCGCAGCATGTCCACGTCGTTGCCGCCGTCCCCGAAGGCCATCGACTGCGCACGCGCCAGTCCCGCATCGGCCAGCAGCGCCTCGACGCCGCGGTCCTTGCCTCCCGAGGCGGGGATGAGGTCGACGAAATCGGGATGCCAGCGCACGCCGCGCACGGCGTGGCAGCATGCGACGATCGCCTGTTCGTCGTCGGCGCCCACATAGGGGCTGATCTGGTAGATCCGGTTGTCTTGGATGCGCGTGTGAGGGTCGGTGAAGCTGAGCTTCGGCGCCGTCTTGCCCAGCGATCTCCACATCGCGCGCATCCGTTCGGAGTCATGGTTGAAATACGCCGTGTCGCGTTCGGCGAACACGGCGACGACGTCCGGATGACGGTCGAGCCAGCCGACGACGGCCCGCACGTCCGCCACGTCGATCGGCTGGTCGGAGACGACGGTGCCGTCGGCCCTCCAGCAGTATTGCCCGTTGACGCCGGCGATGCCGTCGAAGCGGAAGGGGATCGCGTCGAGCACGACCTTCATCTGTTCGGGGGAGCGGCCGGTGCAGATGTAGACGCGCACGCCCTTCGCATGCAGTGCATGGAGCGCGTCGACCGTCGATTGCGGCACCGTGTGCGTCGCGAAGCTCGTCAGTGTGCCGTCGATGTCGAAGAACACGGCGCGGATGCCGCTGCCGGCGGCATCGTCGCGGCGGGGTGTGCGGCCGGTGGAAATCGTCATGACGTCCAGTCTATGGCCGTCCGCCCCGTGTCGTCGATTCCGCGTCTTCGGCGGCGCAACCGTTGGCGTTGCAATGGCCGAACGCCGCCTATAAGAGGAAACGATAACGACACGGCGCCGTTACGTCGTCCGCGGTCGTATCCTTGAACACGTCGCGGCGCCGGCACACGGTCCGGGCGCGCGCGGGAACCATGGGCAAACCCAAGGGAACACACGGAAGAAAGATACGGAAACGATGAGCCAGAACAACACCAACGAACCGGGCGGCAACGTGCCCGAGCTGAATACCGACGAGCCGGTGCGCGTCAACCACACGGCGCGCAACATCATCATCGCCGTCATCGTCGTGGCTCTCGTGGCGGCGGCCGCCTTCTTCGGCTTCCACCGCGCGAACGGCGGCGGAAAGGCGGCCGCGAGCGCCGAGACGAAGGGCACAAAGGACAATCCGGTGAAGATCGGCGTCGTCGGCGCGACCGATCCGCAGTGGGTCGAATTCAAGAAGCAGGCCGAGGCGAAGGGCGTCTACGTGGACATCGTGGACTTCCAGGACTACACGAGCGAGAACCCGGCGCTCGATGCCGGCGACCTCGACATGAACGAGTTCCAGCATCTGCTCTATCTGGCCAACTACAACGTGCAGAACGGCAAGGACCTGCAGCCGCTCGGCGGCGTGGCGATCTACCCGCTCGGCGTCTACTCGGCCTTCGGCACGGACGGCGAGCCGCGCTACACGGATATCAAGGACCTGCCGGCCGGTTCGACGGTCGCGATCCCGAACGACGAGACGAACCAGGCGCGCGCGATCGGCGTGCTCAAGGCCGCCGGCGTCGTCACGCTCAAGGGCGATTGGACGGCGTTCACGATCCCGCAGGACATCGACGAGGCGAAGTCGAAGGTCAAGGTCGTGCCGATGAAGGCCGAGCAGATCGCGAACACGCTCAAGGCCGGCGGCGACGACCTGTCCGCGGGCGTCATCAACAACGACTACGTGGCGGACGCCGGGCTCGACCCGACCGACGCGATCTACCAGGATGACGCCGAATCCGAGGAGTCGCGCCCCTACATCAACATCTTCGCCGTGCGCGCCGCCGACGTGGACAACGCCGTGTACAGGAAGTGCGTCGAGATCTACCAGACGAAGCCGGTGCTCGACGCGCTGCAGGAGGAGTCGGCCGGGACCGCCGTGTTCGCCGACAAGTTCACGCAGGCCGAACTCGCGAAGTACCTCGACGACATCGAGTCGGACATCCGCTCGAACGACAAGTGACCGGCTCGCGCGGCCCATGCCGCGCGGCCCGCGACGCGCGACGAGCCGCCCGTGCCGTTACAATGACGGCGGGCGGCTCATCGCGCGTCCACGGCGGGCGACCGCCGGACGGCAACCCAGGAAGACAAGGCGGCACAATGACGCAAGGCAAGGAACCCATCATCGTCTTCGACCATGTGGTCAAGGAGTTCAGGCAGCGCGGCGCGAAGAGGACGATGCGCGCCGTCGACGACGTCTCGCTGCGCGTCGACGAGGGCGATGTCTTCGGTATCATCGGCTACTCGGGCGCCGGCAAGTCGACGCTCGTGCGCATGATCAACGCGCTCGAGCGGCCGACGAGCGGCACCGTCACCGTCATGGGCCACGACGTGTCGCACATGGGCGAGGGCGGCCTGCGTCCGGTGCGCCAGAAGATCGGCATGATCTTCCAGCAGTTCAACCTGTTCTCGCAGAAGACGGTCGCGCAGAACATCGCGTACCCGTTGAAGCTCGACCATTGGCGCAAGGACTACCAGGACAAGCGGGTCAGTGAGCTGCTCGAGTTCGTCGGCCTGTCCGAGCACGCGGACAAGTACCCGTCGCAGCTGTCGGGCGGCCAGAAGCAGCGCGTCGGCATCGCGCGCGCGTTGGCGACGAACCCCAGGATCCTGCTCGCCGACGAGGCGACGAGCGCGCTCGATCCGGAGACGACGACCGAGGTGCTGCAGCTGCTCGCGCGCGTCAACCGCCAGCTCGGCATCACGATCGTGCTCATCACGCACCAGATGAACGTCGTCCAGCAGATCGCGAACCGCGTCGCCGTCATGAGCGCCGGCAGGGTCGTCGAACAGGGCGACGTCTACGACGTCTTCGCCGCGCCGAAGCAGCCGGTCACGAAACGCTTCATCGCCACGGCGATGGACGGACTGCCCGACCCGGCGCGCGTCGCCGTCATGCGCGAGCAGTGGCCCGGACGCCTCGTCACCGTCGTCGTGCGCCAGCGCGACATCGTCGACGCCGACGGCAACGTGCTTGTGCCCGCCTCCGGACAGGACATCTCCGAGCTCATCGCGCGACACGGCGTCAGCAGCGGGCTGCTCTACGGCGGCATCGACACGGTGCAGGACATCGCGATCGGCGCGATGACCTACGAGTTCACCGGCGAGGAGGCGAAGATCGACGCCTTCCTCACCGACCTGCGTCGCCACAGCGACATCGTCGACTTCGGCACGAAGGCCGATCCGGTCGACTACGACGCGGCCGTCGAACGCGCGCAGATCGCGCTCGGCCCCGACGAGATGCCGGCCGGATCGACGCAAACGCTCGCCGACGACCTCGGAATGATCGAACAGGACGACGACGTCGTCGACATGGCGCCCACGACGGCGGCGCAGCGGACAGCCGCACGAAAGGAACGTGACTGATGCACACCCTCACCATCGAATCCGCAACCGCGCACGCCGCGACGCTCGCGAGCCGCAGTGACTGGAGCGTCCTCAGGCCCCTGCTCGCGCAGTCGGTCGTCCAGACGCTGCAGATGGTGCTCGTCACGATCGTCATCGGCGGCGTCCTCGGCCTCGTCCTCGGCGTCGTCCTCTACGGCACGCGCCCGGGCAACCTGTTCGAGAACCGCGTCGTCTACCGCGTGCTCGACATCCTCGTCAACATCGTGCGACCGATCCCGTTCATCATCTTCCTCGCCGCGATGCAGCCGCTGACCGTCAAGGTCGTCGGCACGTCGATCGGCACGACGGCGGCGATCTTCCCGATGTGCATCATGTGCACCTTCGCGACGTCGCGCCTCGTCGAGCAGAACCTCGTGCCGGTCGACCACGGCGTCATCGAGGCGGCGCGCGCGATGGGCGCCTCGAAGTTCACGATCATCCGCACCGTGCTCATCCCCGAGGCGCTCGCGCCGCTCATCCTCGCCTACGCGTTCCTGTTCATCGGCGTGCTCGACATGTCCGCGATGGCCGGCTACATCGGCGGCGGCGGCCTGGGCAACTTCGCGATCGCGTACGGATACCAGAAGTTCGACCAGACCGTCACATGGACGGCCGTCATCATCATGATCGTGCTCGTGCAGGTCGTGCAGGCCATCGCGAACGCGATCGCCAAGCGGCTGCTGCGCCGTTGAGCCGGCGACGGCATACGCCGGCGAGGCGGGGGCGAAGGACGCAAGAGGAAAGAGGCACCACCATGGCCGTGACGATCGAACTGAGCGACGAGCTGCGCGCGATCCGCCACCATCTGCACCGGCATCCGGAACGTTCCTTCGAGGAGCGCGCGACGAGCGCGTACCTCAGGGATGTGCTCGCCAGGCACGGCGTCGAGCTGCTCGACGACCCGATGCCGACCGGCGTCGTCGCGCGCATCGAGGGCGCGCATCCGGGGCCGGTCGTCGGATTGCGCGCCGACATCGACGGCCTGCCGGTGCATGAGGACTCGGGACTCGACTTCGCGTCGGCCAACGACGGCGTCATGCACGCCTGCGGCCACGACCTGCACATGACGAGCCTGCTCGGCGCCGTGTTCTGGCTCAACGCGCACCGCGACCTCATCCACGGCACGTTGCGCGTCATCTTCCAGCCGGCCGAGGAGCTCGGCCGCGGCGCGCGCGCCGTCATCGACGCCGGCCTCGCCGACGGGCTCGACGCGATCATCGGCACGCACAACAACCCGAACTACGCGCCCGGCGTCCTCGCCGCCGGAGTGCAGCCGATGATGGCCGGCTGCGTGCGATTCCGCGTGGACCTGCACGCCGACGGCGCGCACGGCGGCTACCCGCACAAAGGCACCGGTCCGTTCGAGGCGATGGGCTCGATGATCCTCGCGCTGCAGACGATCGTCAGCCGCAACGCCTCGCCGTTCCACCCGCTCGTCGTGTCGGTGACCGAGGTGCACGGCGGCGACGTGTGGAACGTCATCCCCGCCGAAGCCGGTTTCCAGGGCACGGCGCGCTACTTCCACCGCGAGGACGGCGACCTCGCCGCCCGCCGCTTCAGGCAGATCGTCGAGGCGACGGCCGCCGCCTACGGCATCCGCGCCGACGTCGAATGGGACGACTTCCAGGCGCCGCTCGTATGCGACCCCGACCTGATCGCGCCGGTGGCCGCCGCGATCCCCGCATACGCCGAGGCCGCGCCGATCATGCCCTCGATGGCGGGGGAGGACTTCGCCGAATACGCCGAGGTGACGCGACTTGTCTTCGCCTTCGTCGGCTCGAACGGCACGCCCGGCTGCGCGGACTGGCACAGCCCGCGCTTCGTCGGCTTCGACGAAAGCGTGAAGACCGGCGCCGAGTTCTACGCGAACGCGGCGCTGGAGACGCTGCACACGCTCGCGGCCGGATAGGGAGGCGCGCGGCGCTACACTTGGTGGCCATGAGCACACTACGTTTTGCACTCGCGCAGATCGACACCTGCGTCGGCGACCTCGACGGCAACGCCCGGAAGGTCCTCGCGTTCACACGGCGCGCCAACGAAGGCGGCGCCGACGTCGTCGTCTTCCCGGAGATGACGCTCACCGGCTACCCGATCGAGGACCTCGCGCTGCGCGCGACCTTCCGCAAGGCCGCATGGGACACGGCCGACCGGCTTGCCGCCGCGCTCGGCGACGAAGGCCTGGGCGACCTGTACGTCGTCGCCGGCACGATCGGCACCGACCACGCCAACGGCAAGCCGCGCAACCGCCTCGTCGTCCTGCACGACGGGCGCGTTTGGGCCGCCTACGACAAGCATTTCCTGCCCAACTACGGCGTCTTCGACGAATTCCGCATCTTCTCATCCGGCGACCGGCCCGTCGTGCTCGACATCGACGGCGCGCGCATCGGCGTCGCGATCTGCGAGGACATCTGGCAGGACGGCGGCCCCGTCGCCGAGCTCGCGGGACTCGGCATCGACCTGCTGTTGACGGTCAACGGCTCGCCGTACGAGGAGGGCAAGACGCACACGCGGCTCGAACTGGGCGCGCGACGCGCGGGCGAGGTAGGCGCGCCGTTGGTCTACGTCAACCAGGTCGGCGCCCAGGACGACCTCGTCTTCGACGGCGGCAGCTTCGTCGTCGACGCCGACGGCGCGCTGCTTGAACGCTCGCCGATGTTCGTCGAGGACCTCGCGTACTTCGACCTCGACACGGCGGCCGACCGTCAGAGGCCGACGACGATAGCCGCGCCCCTCGACGCGGACGAGGAGGTCTACACGGCCTGCGTGCTCGGCCTCAAGGACTACATGGCCAAGAACGGCTTCACGTCGGTCACGCTCGGCCTGTCCGGAGGCATCGATTCGGCGCTCGTCGCCGCGATGGCCGCCGACGCGGCCGGCGGCGACGCGGTGTTCGGCATCTCGATGCCGAGCATGTACTCGTCGGACGGTTCGAAGGACGACGCCGCCGATCTTGCGGCGAACCTCGGCGCCCACTACGACGTGCAGCCGATCGAACCGCTCTTCAACGCCTTCCAGCGGCAGCTGGGCCTCGAGGGCGTGGCCGCCGAGAACCTGCAGGCGCGCATCCGCGGCGTCATCGTCATGGCCTATTCGAACTCGAAGGGCGCGCTTGCGCTCGCCACCGGCAACAAATCCGAACTCGCCTGCGGCTACTCGACGATCTACGGAGACGCCGTCGGCGGCTACGCGCCGATCAAGGACGTCTTCAAGACGAAGGTGTGGGCGCTCGCGCGCTGGCGCAACCGTGCAGCCGCCGAAGGCGTCGGCGTCGGCGGCCTGCGTGTCGTCGGCAACGAGGACGGCGCCGCGGGCGTCATGCCGGCCGGCGGCGTCGTCATCCCGATGAGCTCGATCGAGAAGGCTCCGAGCGCCGAGCTGCGCCCCGGGCAGAAGGACTCGGATTCGCTGCCCGAATACGCGTTGCTCGACAAGGTCCTCGAATCCTACATCGAGCATGCGCACGGACGCGCCGACCTGCTCGCCGACGGCTTCGACGAGAAGACCGTGGACACGGTCATGCGCCTCGTCGACCGCGCCGAATGGAAACGCCGCCAGTACCCGCTCGGGCCGAAGGTCAGCGCGCTCGCGTTCGGCCGCGACCGGCGCCTTCCGGTCACCGACCGGTTCCGCGAATAGCGGACCGGAGCGCACAGGCGCACAGGCGTACAGTGGTGCCCGAAACGGGCGTTTGCACGAACAGCACGAAGGAGCGAAAGCATGAGCGAAGCGCAGCAGTGGTATTACAACACGGCGACCGGGCAGGTGGAACTCGGCCCGCAGTCGCCGATGGAGCACCGCATCGGGCCGTACCCGACGAAGCAGGCGGCGATGGACGCGTTGAAGACGGCGGCCGAGCGCAACAAGCGCTGGGACGACGAGGACCACGCCTGGAACAGCTGGGGCGCGTCGAAATGACGGGGCCCGCGGGCCGTTGACGCCGGAGACGCGAGGCCGCGCCGGTCCCGGACTGGGACCGGCGCGGCCTTTTGCTTTTCGATGCGTGTGCGCGCTCACGGCGCGCATGAGTGACGCGTATCACACGGGAAAAAGGGGAGTGTGACCAAGGTCACGCGTGTACACGGCCGTTCGCCGATGACGAACGGTTATCATGAAACAGGAAACGACACGAAGACGCGTCGCAACAGACCCCCTCAAAAGGAGTGAATATGGCAGCAGTTGAGGCAACCGCGGTCTCCCCGGAGGACATCAAGGAGCAGGCCTGGAAGGGCTTCGTCCCCGGCGACTGGGAGAAGGACATCGATGTCCGTGACTTCATCCAGAAGAACTACACGCCCTACGAGGGCGACGAGTCCTTCCTCGCGGACGCCACCGACAAGACGAAGCACCTGTGGCAGTACCTCGACGACAACTACCTGGCCGTCGAGCGCAAGCAGCGCGTCTACGACGTCGACACCCAGACCCCGGCCGACATCGACGCGTTCCCGGCCGGCTACATCGACTCCCCGGAGGTCGACGACGTCATCGTCGGCCTGCAGACCGACGAGCCGTGCAAGCGCGCGATGATGCCGAACGGCGGCTGGCGTATGGTCGAGCAGGCGGTCAAGGAGGCCGGCAAGGAGCCCGACGCGGCGGTCAAGGCGATCTTCACGAAGTACCGCAAGACCCACAACGACGGCGTCTTCGGCGTCTACACGAAGAACATCAAGGTCGCGCGCCACAACAAGATCCTCACCGGTCTGCCGGACGCGTACGGCCGCGGCCGCATCATCGGCGACTACCGCCGCGTCGCGCTGTACGGCGTCGACACGCTGATCAAGTTCAAGCAGCGCGACAAGGACGCGATCCCGTACCGCAACGACTTCTCCGAGACCGAGATCGAGCACTGGATCCGCTACCGCGAGGAGCACGACGAGCAGATCAAGGCGCTCAAGAAGCTCATCAACCTGGGCAAGGAGTACGGCCTCGATCTGGCGCGTCCGGCGATGAACGCGAAGGAGGCCGTCCAGTGGACCTACATGGGCTACCTCGCCTCGGTCAAGAGCCAGGACGGCGCCGCGATGAGCTTCGGCCGTGTCTCCACGTTCTTCGACTGCTACTTCGAGCGCGACCTCAAGAACGGCACGATCACCGAGGCCGACGCCCAGGAGATCATCGACAACCTCGTCATGAAGCTGCGCATCGTGCGCTTCCTGCGCACGAAGGACTACGATTCGATCTTCTCCGGCGATCCGTACTGGGCGACCTGGTCGGACGGCGGCTTCGGCGACGACGGCCGCACGATGGTCACGAAGACCTCGTTCCGCCTGCTCAACACGCTCACGCTCGAGCACCTGGGGCCGGGGCCGGAGCCGAACATCACGATCTTCTGGGACCCGAAGCTGCCGGAGGGCTACAAGAACTTCTGCGCGAAGATCTCGATCGACACCTCGGCGATCCAGTACGAGTCCGACAAGGAGATCCGCTCGCACTGGGGCGACGACGCCGCGATCGCGTGCTGCGTCTCGCCGATGCGCGTGGGCAAGCAGATGCAGTTCTTCGCCGCGCGCGTCAACTCCGCGAAGGCGCTGCTGTACGCGATCAACGGCGGCCGCGACGAGATGACCGGCATGCAGGTGATCGACAAGGGCATCATCGACCCGATCAAGCCGGAGGCGGACGGCTCGCTCGACTACGAAAAGGTCAAGGCGAACTACGAGAAGGCCCTCGAATGGCTTTCGGAGACCTATGTCGAGGCGCTCAACATCATCCACTACATGCACGATAAGTACGCCTACGAGTCGATCGAGATGGCGCTGCACGACCGCGAGGTCTACCGCACGCTCGGCTGCGGCATGTCCGGCCTGTCGATCGCGGCCGACTCGTTGTCCGCGTGCAAGTACGCAAAGGTCTACCCGATCACCAACAAGGACGCCAAGGACATGCCGGGCCACGAGTTCGAGTACGTCGAGGGCGCGGACGACGACCTCGTCGTCGGCTACCGCACCGAAGGCGAGTTCCCGCTCTACGGCAACGACGACGATCGCGCCGACGACATCGCCAAGTGGGTCGTCTCGACGGTCATGGGCCAGGTCAAGCGCCTGCCGGTGTACCGCGGCGCCGTCCCGACGCAGTCGATCCTGACGATCACGTCGAACGTCGAATACGGCAAGAACACCGGTTCGTTCCCGTCCGGCCACGTCAAGGGCACGCCGTATGCGCCGGGCGCGAACCCGGAGAACGGCATGGACTCGCATGGCATGCTGCCGTCGATGTTCTCGGTCGGCAAGATCGACTACAACGACGCGCTCGACGGCATCTCGCTGACGAACACGATCACGCCCGACGGTCTGGGCCGCGACGAGGACGAGCGCATCAACAACCTCGTCGGCATCCTCGACGCCGGCAACGGCCACGGACTGTACCATGCGAACATCAACGTGCTGCGCAAGGAACAGCTCGAGGACGCCGTCGAGCATCCGGAGAAGTACCCGCACCTGACCGTGCGCGTCTCCGGCTACGCCGTCAACTTCGTCAAGCTGACCAAGGAGCAGCAGCTCGACGTCATCTCCCGCACCTTCCATCAGGGAGCCGTCGAGGACTGAGCCGGGACGCGCACCGGCGGCCCGTCGCACGGGACGGGCCGCCTGAAGGCAAAGGGCGGGGTCGAGCACCCTGCCCTTTGCCGTATCCGGCCGTCGACATCGGCGCCGGCGCCGACGGCATGACAAGGAGATGAATGGAGGACCCGATGGACGGGCAGACGGCATTCCGCTCGACGACGCGGCATATGCTCAAGGAATCGAAGACCTACGCGAGCCAGACGCTCATGGGCGGCCTGTCCGGCTTCGAGTCGCCGATCGGCCTCGACCGGCGCGACCGCATCCGCGCGCTGAGGACCGGCGACATCGGCTTCGTGCATTCCTGGGACATCAACACCTCGGTCGACGGCCCCGGCACGCGCATGACGGTGTTCATGAGCGGATGCCCGCTGCGCTGCCAGTACTGCCAGAACCCCGACACCTGGAAGATGCGCGACGGCAAGCCGGTCTACCTCGAGGCGATGGTGAGGAAGGTGGAGCGCTACGCCGACCTGTTCAAGGCGACCGGCGGTGGCATCACCTTCTCCGGCGGCGAATCGATGATGCAGCCGGCCTTCGTCTCGCGCGTGTTCCACGAGGCCAAGGCCATGGGCGTGCACACGTGTCTCGACACCTCCGGGTTCCTCAACCGCAACTACACCGACGCGATGATCGACGACATCGACCTGTGCCTGCTCGACGTCAAATCCGGCGATCCGGACACCTACGAGCGCGTCACCGGCGGCATCCTGCAGCCGACGATCGACTTCGGCCGGCGTCTCGCGAAGCGCGGTAAGAAGATCTGGGTGCGCTTCGTGCTCGTGCCGGGGCTGACCGACGACGAGGAGAACGTCGACAAGGTCGCGAGGATCTGCCGGAGCTTCGGCGACGCCGTCGAGCACATCGACGTGCTGCCGTTCCACCAGCTCGGACGGCCCAAATGGCACGAGCTGCGCATCCCGTACCCGCTCGAGGACCAGAAGGGGCCGTCGAAGGCCTGCAAGGACCGGGTGCGCGAGCAGTTCGAATCGTACGGTTTCCGCGTCTACTGAGCCTTCGGCGCCCGATGGGCGCGCCCGCTGTCCGCGAGTGGCTGCATCATGCGATATGTGACATCGCAAGGATCTGAAGGAGAGCACCCGTGGACGCTGAGCCGGTCCTGCTGACGCAGCCACGCGCGGGCGTGCCGGAGGTCACCGACACGCCCGCCGGTTATGAGAGGGCCTGCGAGCGCCTCGCCGCGGCATCGGGGCCGCTCGCCGCCGATGCCGAACGCGCCTCCGGCTACCGCTACGGGCATGAGGACCGCCTCATCCAGTTCAAGCGCGAGGGCGCCGGCATCGTCCTGCTCGACCCGATCGCGCTCGGCGAACAGGGGGCGGACTGGAACCTGTTCAACGAGGCCGTCGGCGACGCCGTCTGGATCCTGCACGACTCGAGGCAGGACCTGCCGGGATTCGCCGACCTGGGCCTGCGCCCCGAGCGTCTGTTCGACACCGAGATCGCCGCGCGCATGCTCGGGCTGCCCCGCTATGGGCTCGCCTACGTCACCGAGCACTATCTCGGCTTCGCGCTCGCCAAAGAGCATTCGGCCGCCGACTGGTCCCACCGGCCGCTGTCGCGCGACCTGCGCAACTATGCGGCGCTCGACGTCGAACTGCTCATCGAGCTGGACGCGGCGATGACGCGCGACCTCAAACGCCAGGGCAAGCTCGCGTGGGCCCAGGAGGAGTTCGCCCATGCGCTGATGGCGGGCCTTGAGCCGCGCCGACCCCATCCGACGCCGTGGATGCGCGTCTCGCATATCACCGACCTCGGCGGCGACGCCCGCGCGCTCGCCGTCGCGAAGGCACTGTGGGAGAAGCGCGACGAGCTCGCCCGGCACTACGACATCGCGTCGACGCTGCTGCTGTCCGACGCCGCGATCATCGAGGCGGCGAAGCGCAAGCCGCACAACGCCGCGCAGTTCCGCGCGATCCGCTCGCTCAACGAACGCGTGCGCGTCCAGCTGGGCACCGAACAGGACAAGATGTTCGAACGCTACGCGCCGATTCAGCGCCAGGTCAAGCCGCGCGTGTGGAAGGAGACGATCCAGCGGGCGCTCGAGCTGCCCGACGCGCAGCTGCCGCAGGCCGTGCGACAGAAGGGCGGCGGCGAGGGCGGCAACGCGCCGAAGTCGATGCGCGTGTGGCGCCAGCACCATCCGGAGCGCTACCGGCTGCTGCAGGAATGCCGTGCCGCCGTCAACCAGATCGCCGAGGATGTGCGCATCCCGCCGGACATGGTGCTCAAGCCGCAGATCCTGCGCAACCTGTGCTGGACCGACGAGCCGCGGCGCCGCGACGTGGAAGCTTTCCTGCGCGCGGAAGGCGCCAGACGGTGGCAGATCGGGCTGTTGAACGCGTCGCTGACTCGCGTTATCATGTAAAAGTTGCCTTCGGGCAGACCATACGACCATATCTTTTCAGGAGCTAAGCGTGAAAATCACCGTCAGGAACCTCGAGCCCACCAAGGCCAAGCTCACCATCACCGTCGATCAGGCCGAATTCGAACCGTACCTCGACGGGGCCCGCAAGGAGATCGCCGAGCAGATCACCGTCCCCGGCTTCCGCAAGGGCCACGTGCCCGGCAAGCTCGTCGACAAGCGCGTCGGCTTCGGCGCCGTCTCCGGCGAGGCCGTGAACAAGGCGCTGCCGGACTTCTATTCCCAGGCCCTGCAGGAGAAGAGCATCCGTCCGATGGCCCAGCCGGAGATCGAAGTCGTCGAACTGCCGGAAAGCGCCGATGACGACACGAAGCTCAAGTTCACCGCGACCGTCGAGCGCCGCCCCGACTTCGAGCTGCCCGAGCTCGACGGCATGACGATCGCCGTCGAGAAGGACGAGGTCTCGGACGACGACGTCAACGCGCGCCTCGACATGCTGCGCCAGCGCTTCGCGACGCTCGTCGGCGTCGACCGCCCGGCCCAGAAGGGCGACTACGCGAACATCGACCTCACGGCGACGATCGACGGCGAGACCGTCGACTCCCAGGAGGGCGTCAGCTACGAGATCGGCTCCGGCACGATGCTCGAGGGCCTCGACGAGGCGCTCGACGGCCTGTCGGCCGGCGAGGAGACGACCTTCGAGTCGAAGCTCGAAGGCGGCGAGCACGAGGGCGAGACCGCCACGGTCAAGGTCAAGGTCAACTCCGTCAAGGCCGAGGAGCTCCCGGAGCTCAACGACGACTTCGCGCAGGAGGCCTCCGAGTTCGACACGCTCGACGAGCTCAAGGGCGAGATCCGCAAGAACGTCGAGGCCGACGCCGAGGGCCGTCAGGCCACGAAGGCGCGCGACGCGTTCATCGAGACGATCGAGAAGGACCTCGACATCCCGGCGCCGAAGGGCGTCAAGGAGCACATGGTTGAGCAGCAGCTGCAGAGCATGGGCGTCGACAAGGACAAGGCGACCGCCGAGCAGAAGAAGCAGGCCGAGGAGGAGGTCGACAAGCTGCTCAAGGACCAGATGGTCCTCGACGCGCTCGCCGAGAAGCTCGACGTGCAGGTCTCCCAGTCCGACGTCTTCAACTTCCTCGCCTCGATCGCCCAGCAGTACGGCATGGACCCGAACCAGTTCATCCAGGCCATCATGCGCAACGGCCAGATCGGCTCCGCCGTCGAGGAGGTCGCCCGTTCCAAGGGCCTGCTCGCCGGCATGCGCGCCGTCACCTTCACCGTCGACGGCGAACCGCTCGACCTGAGCGCCTTCCTCGGCTCCGATGACGCCGCCGCCGAGGTCGATGAGGACGAATCCGTCGCCGCCGCGGCCGCCGCGGCCGCCGTCGCCGATTCGCTCAACGCCGGTGACGAGACCGAAGCCTGATTTTCAGGGCGACCGGCCATACCGCCGATTCGATTCCGATGCCCCGCATCCGCAGCCCGCGGACGCGGGGCATCACCGTTGGCGCGATCCCGTCGCCGCGGCGGCCATCATGGAGGACATGGGCATGAACATCACCGCAGGGCATTTCGACAACGACGAGGCCGTGGCCTGCGAGCTGCGCGACGACGACCTCGACCCGGGGCGCCGTCCGATCGGTTCGCGCGCGGCGGCGCTCGTCGCCACCATCGTGCTGCTCGGCATCATCGTCGGCGCCTGCGCTGGACTGCTCACGCTGCTGCTGTATGCGATCGAGCATCTGGCGCTCGGCTTCGTCGAGTCGCCGTCGATGCCCGGTCCCTTCCTGACCCATCCGCTTCGTCGCGCCGTCTCGTTGATCGGCGGCGCGACGTTCGCCGCCGTCTGCTGGTGGCTGCTGCGCACGCGCACGACCGCCGTGCCGTCGGTGGGGCAGGCAGTGCGTGGCTCCCTGATGCCGGCATGGCAGACGGTGTGCCACGTGCTGCTGCAGATCGGCATCGTCGGCTGCGGGCTGTCGGTCGGACGCGAGGTCGCGCCGCGCGAACTGGGCGCGATGCTCGCGCAGCGCCTGTGCCGATGGACGGGGCTGCACCGGCGCGACCTGATGGAGGTCGTCGCCATCTCGGCGGGCGCGGGCCTCGCCGGCGTCTACAACGCGCCGCTCGCAGGCGCGTTCTTCGCGATCGAGATCCTACTCAAGGACGTGACGGCGGCCACCGTCGCGCTGTCGCTGCTGTGCTCGAGCCTCGCCGCATGGGTCGCCACGCTCATCAAGGGGACGCACGCCTTCTACGTCATCGGCGCGGTCGACGCGCACTTCACTCCCGACCTGTTCGCCTTCGCCGTCGCCGTCGGCGTGCTCGCCGGCGTATGCGGGGCGTGGTTCCGCCGCGGGGCGCAGTGGGCGGAATCACACAAGGCCCGCGGCTCGGCGATCCTGTGGCAGCTGCCGCTCGCCGGTGCCGTCACCGCCCTCGGCGCGATCTGGATCCCGCAGGTCATGGGCAACGGGCGCGCGACGGCGCAGATGGGTTTCGCGGGGCGCCCCGAGCTCGCGTTCATCCCGTTGCTGCTCGTCTCCTTCGCTGCGAAGGCCGTCGTCACGCTGATGACGATCCGCGCGGGCGCCTCGGGCGGCGTGCTCACGCCGGGCATCGCGCTCGGCTCGTCGCTCGGCTGCATGCTCGGCGTGTGCTGGCTGCTCATGTTCGGCACGAACTCGATCGGCGTGTACGCGCTGCTCGGGGCGTGCGCGCTGCTCGCCGCATCGCAGAACGCGCCGCTGATGGCGATGACGCTCGTCATGGAGCTCACCGAGGCGCCGTCGAACCTGTATGTGCCGGTCGCATGCGCATGCGCCGTCTCGGTCGGCACGGGGAGGCTCGTCGAGCGTCTGCGCGCGCGGCGCGCGTCCGGGTCTCGGGAATAGAAACGGGGCGCCGTCGTTTGAACCAAGTAATGTGACTGTTCAGGACACACCAATGAAGGAGACAACGTGAGTAACCTACTTACGCCGACGATGGACGACGGCGCGACGCCGGCGGGCCCCGCCGATCCGATCTTCAACCGACTCCTCAAGGACCGCATCATCTGGATGGGCGAGGAGGTCAAGGACGACATGGCGAACCGCATCTGCGCGCAGATGCTCATGCTCGCCGCCGAGGATCCCAAAAGCGACATCTGGCTCTACATCAACTCGCCGGGCGGCTCGATCACGGCCGGCATGGCGATCTACGACACGATGCAGCTCATCGAGCCGGACGTCGCGACGGTCGGCATCGGCATGTGCGCGTCGATGGGCCAGTTCCTGCTGAGCTCGGGCACGAAGGGCAAGCGCTTCCTCACGTCGCACGCGCGCGTGCTCATGCACCAGCCCTCGGGCGGCATCGGCGGCACGACGACCGACGTGCGCATCAGCGCCGAGCTCATCATGAACATGAAGAAGACGCTCGCGGAGCTCACGGCCGAGCAGACGGGGCACACCGTCGAGGAGATCTACCGCGACAACGAATACGACCACTGGTTCACCGCGCAGGAGGCGCTCGAGTACGGCTTCGTCGACAAGCTCGTCTCGACGCACGACACGATGAACACGGACAAGGAGTGAGCATGGCATCCGAGGAAGCGAAATTCGTCGCCCGCGCCGAACGACTCGCCGGACCGCGTGGCGTGGCCGGCTTCCAGCCGCCGAGCGCGCGCTACATCGTGCCGGAGTTCGAGGAGAAGACGCCGTACGGCTACAAGCGGCAGAACCCGTACACGAGGCTTTTCGACGACCGCATCATCTTCATGGGCGTCCAGGTGGACGACACGACGGCCGACGACATCATGGCGCAGCTGCTCGTGCTCGAAAGCATGGACCCGAACCGCGACGTGATGATGTACATCAACTCGCCGGGCGGCTCGATGACGGCGATGACGGCGATCTACGACACGATGAACTACATCCAGCCGGACGTGCAGACCGTGTGCCTCGGCCAGGCGGCCTCCGCGGCGGCGATCCTGCTCGCGGCCGGCACGAAGGGCAAGCGCCTGATTCTGCCGAACGCGCGCGTGCTCATCCACCAGCCGGCGATCGACCAGGGATTCGGCAAGGCGACCGAGATCGAGATTCAGGCCAAGGAGATGCTGCGCATGCGCCAGTGGCTCGAGGACACGCTCGCGAAGCACACCGGCCAGCCGATCGAACGCATCCGCAAGGACATCGAGGTCGACACGTTCCTGACGGCCCAGGAGGCCAAGGAATACGGCATCGTCGACGAGGTGCTCGAGCCGCGCGGCGCGAAGGCCTGAGGCCTGCTGACGCCGCCTGGGGCGCATACGGAGCATAGGCGGAACACGGCGGCGCCGACCCACGCATCACAGTGGTCGGCGCCGCCGTGTTCCGCGTTGTGCGGGGGCGTCTTGCGGCCCATCGTGCATCCTGGCGGCTATCATGGGTCGCGGCGGCGCACGGCGCGCCGCGGCCGGCGACGACGGCATCCGCGACACGGCGAGGGACGGCGACGATGGGACGAGTGATCAGCTACAACGACGGCATGCAGCGCTGCGCGTTCTGCGGCAAGGGCGAGCGCGAGGTGAACCGCCTCGTCGCCGGCGCCGGCGTGGCGATCTGCGACGAATGCGTCGCGCTGTGCGTCGAGATCATCGCCGATGAGCAGGCGAAGGACGCGAAGCTCGAGGTCATGAAGCTGCCGAGGCCGGCGCAGATCCACGCCGTGCTCGACGAATACGTCATCGGGCAGGAGGCGGCCAAGCGCACATTGAGCGTCGCCGTCTACAACCATTTCAAACGCATCGAGATCGAGAAGGCGCGCCGCACGCGGCAGAAGGGCGACGACGGAGACGCGATGCTGACGCCGGCGGCGCGGCGCATCGCCGACCCGGACAACGACGTCGACGTCGCCAAATCGAACATCCTGATGCTCGGGCCGACAGGCGTGGGCAAGACCTACCTCGCGCAGACTCTCGCGAAGGCGATGCGGGTGCCCTTCGTCATCGTCGACGCGACGACGCTCACCGAGGCCGGTTACGTCGGCGACGACGTCGAGACGGTGCTCCAGCGGCTCATCCAGGCCGCCGACGGCGACGTCTCGCGCGCGAGCCACGGCATCATCTACATCGACGAGATCGACAAGATCGCACGCAAGAGCGGCGAGAACACGTCGGTGACGCGCGACGTTTCCGGCGAGGGCGTGCAGCAGGCGCTGCTCAAGATCATCGAGGGCACCGTCGCGAACGTGCCGGTCGAAGGCGCGCGCAAGCACCGCGAGGCCGAATCGGTGCAGATCGACACGCGCGACATCCTGTTCATCTGCGGGGGCGCCTTCGTCGGCCTCGACGAGATCGTCGCCGACCGGCTCGGACGGCGCACGAGCGGCTTCGGCGCATCGTGGCGGGCGCGCGGCGTCGACCGCGCCGCGCTGCTCGCGCAGGTGTGCGCCGACGACCTCGAGGACTTCGGGCTGCTGCCCGAGTTCATCGGACGGCTGCCCGTCGTCACGGCGCTCGACGAGCTCGACGCGGACGACCTCAAGGCGATCCTGACGAAACCGGCGAACGCGCTGACGCGCCAGTACCGCAAGCTGTTCGCCGTCGACGGCGTGACGCTCACCTTCACCGACGACGCGATCGACCGCATCGCGCGCATCGCGCTCGAACGCGGCACCGGCGCACGCGGGCTGCGTTCGATCATCGAACGCACGCTCGAGGACGCGATGTACGACGTGCCGGGCGACGACGCCGTCAGCGAGGTCATCGTCGACGCCGAGGCCGTCGACGGCGCGCGCGGCCCGAGGATCGTCGCCGACGGACGCAGGACGGCGCTGCGCCTCGAACGTACCAGTGCGTGAGGGAAGGGGAGAGGAGTCGGCGAATGCACGGAAACAGTGGCGACACGCCGACGATTTGATGTGATTGTGAAAGCGTTGTATATTTTTCGAGTTGCCAAAAACAAGCAACATGCGCGAGTAGCCCAGCGGATTAGAGCAGCTGACTACGGATCAGCAGGTCGCAGGTTCGAATCCTGTCTCGCGCACTTGGCCGTTGCAGTGGAGGCGTGCGAACGTCGGTCACTTCGGATGCAGCGGCGCTGCGCGAGTAGCCCAGCGGATTAGAGCAGCTGACTACGGATCAGCAGGTCGCAGGTTCGAATCCTGTCTCGCGCACAATAAGCCCTTGGCTGCGTATGCAGTCAAGGGCTTAACCAATTTCCGGCTTCGGACCGGCGCATCGCGGTCTCGGCCGCCGTGGAGGCATGCGCGTATGCGACGCAACGCCATCGTTCAGCGCTTCCCACGCATGCTCATACCCGTCAGCCATGCCATACGCGCCCATGAATGGTATGGGCAACCGGCCGTCCTGCCATACGTATACGGAAGTCGGCATACGCCGCGCCGTCAAGGTGGGATGGAACGTACCGGTTGCGGTGAGACCCCATGAAACGATGGTTCGGATTGCGCCGCTCGTAACATGGGGGCGCTAGGGTGGCGTTCCGTATGAAGCGGACGGCGCGCCCCGATGGCGTGCCCGGAGTATGGAGACAGCATGTTCGATTTCGACACCCGCCCCGAACGCCGGCGCACGACGTCGGCCAAATGGAAGCTCATCGAGGACGAGCTTGGCGCGGGGCACGACGACGTCGTCGCGATGTCGGTCGCCGACATGGAGTTCGTCCCGGCGCCGCAGATCGTCGACGCAATCGTGGACGCGGCGCGCCATGACGTCTTCGGATACGACTATGCGACCGGCGCCTACTACGAGGCGGTCGTGGGCTGGATGCGCCGGCGCCACGGCCTTGAGATCGACCCGGCATGGATACGGCTGTCCGACGGCGTCATGCCGGCGATCAACACGGCGCTGCGCGCGTTCACTCATCCGGGCGACGTCATCGTCATCCAGCGGCCGGTGTACCACCCGTTCACCAACGCTGCGCGCGGCAACGGGTTGACGATCTCGAACAACGCGCTCGTCCGCGACGAGGCGTCGGGACGCTACACGATCGACTTCGACGACCTCGGTGCGCGTCTCTCCGACCCGCGCTGCACGGCGATGCTGCTGTGCAACCCGCACAACCCGGTCGGCCGCGTCTGGACCGCCGACGAACTGCGTCGGATCGGCGACCTGTGCATCGCGCACGACGTGCTGCTGCTCGTCGACGAGATCCACGCCGACTTCGGACGCGACGGCCATCCGGTGACGATGCTCGGCGCGCTCGGCGAGCCCTACGCGAGCCATGCGATCGAGTTCACGGCGCCGACGAAGACCTTCAACCTCGCCGGACTGCTGTGTTCGAACGCCTTCATCCGCGACGGCGCCCTGCGTGCGCGCTACGACGTCGCCGCCGCGAACATCGGCGGCATGACCGTCAGCCACTTCGGACTCGTCGCCTGCATCGCCGCCTACGACGACGCCGAGGCGTGGTTCGACGAGCTGCTCGACGTGCTCGAACGCAACCGCGGCGTGCTCGCCGACTTCGCGTCCGCGCATCCGGGCGTCGCGCTCGTCGAGCCCGAGGGCACCTACCTCGCCTGGGTCGACTTCCGCGGTCTCGGCCTCGACCCGGACGCGCTGCGCGACTTCATGCACGAGCGCGCCCGCGTCTACTTCGACGAGGGCGTGATGTTCGGTCCCGAAGGCGCCGGGTTCGAACGCATCAACCTCGCCTGCCCGACGCCGATGCTGCAGGAGGTGCTCGCCCGTCTCGGGACGGCGCTTGCGACGCTTGGATGATGGCGCGCGGCGCCGGGCGCCGAGTACGGCGGCCGGCGGAGTCGAGAAAGCGTGAACATCCGGCGCCGGCGTCTAGGCGGCCGGCACCGGATGCGGCATAATGGAAGACGTTTGTGTGTGGAAGGCGGCCGTCACGGCCGCATGAACGGGAGGTGCGATGAGCGGGAAATCACAGGGACCATGGGCGGCCATCCGAAGGGTGGCGGCTTCGGACCGCATATCCGGCCTGATCATGCTCGGCTTCGCGCTCATGGGCCTCATTCTGGCGAACATCCCGGCGACGGCCGCATGGTTCGAGCATCTGTCGCACTTCGAGCTGGGCATACCCGGCACGAACATCATGATGGGCGTCGGGCATTGGGCCCAGGATGGGCTGCTGACGATCTTCTTCCTCGTCGTCGGCCTTGAGCTCAAGCAGGAGCTGACGACCGGGTCGCTGTCGAACGTCCGCGCCGCCGCCGTGCCGATGCTGTGCGCCGTCGGCGGCATGATCGTGCCGCCGATCCTGTTCATCGCCGTCGTCGCGCTGTTCTCGCGCTACGGCGCCGGCGACCCGGGCAGCCTGCTCATCGCGAACGGCGCGACCTTCCCGTTCTCCGAGGCGGCGCACGGATGGGCGATCCCGACGGCGACCGACATCGCGTTCTCGCTCGCCGTGCTCGCGCTGTTCGCCAAGGCGCTGCCGGGGTCGATCCGCGCGTTCCTGATGACGCTGGCGACCGTCGACGACCTGCTCGCGATCATCCTCATCGCCGTGTTCTTCTCGTCGCTCAACGCCTGGTACTGGTTCGTCGGCATCGCCGTGTGCGCCGTAGCCTGGTACTTCCTCGTGCGCATGCGCAAGGTGCCGTGGTTCGGCGTCGCCGTCATCGGCGTCCTGTCATGGGTCATGATGTACGAGGCAGGCGTGCATCCGACGCTCGCCGGCGTCCTCGTCGGCCTGCTCACGCCTGCGCGCGCGATGTACGGGGAGCGCGACGCCCGCGCCGAACGCTACGCCGACAAGCTCCAGCCGTTCTCGGCGCTGCTCGCGCTGCCGATCTTCGCGTTCTTCGCCACCGGCGTGCACTTCGACGCGATCACGCCGATGCTGCTCGTCTCGCCGATCGTCATCGGCATCATCGTCGCGCTCGTCGTCGGCAAGCCGCTCGGCATCATGGCCGTCGCATGGTGCTCGACGCATATCGGGACCCTGAGGATGCCGAAGGGGCTGCGCGTGCGCGACATGTTCCCGGCGGCCGTCGCCTGCGGCATCGGCTTCACCGTCTCCTTCCTGATCGCCTCGCTCGCCTACGCCAACGCCGAACTGTCCGCCGAAGCGCGCTTCGGCGTGCTGCTTGCGTCGCTGCTCGCCGCCGCCGTCTCCGGCGTGCTGCTGAGCCGCCAGTCGAAGCGCTTCGAGGCGCGCGCGGCCATGGCGAAGGCTGCGCCGGACGCGCAACACGGCCCGGAGCGCTTCGAGACCACGCTCGCCGATGGTACTGTGGTGCTCAGCCAGAGCATCGGAGGCAGACGAAAGGAGCCGGCACATGACGACGGAACGGCGGCTGCAGGCAAACGAACGAAACGAGGACGCCGCACGCGTCGATGACGCGACGTGGGGCGACGGCGCCTCGCCGCTCGGGCAGACCTACCGGCAGGGCGCCGTGCTGCTGCGCGGCCAGATGATCCCGCAGGAGAGCACGACCGAACGGCTGCTCAAGCCGGACACGTCGACCGATTGGCTGCACCGCGACCCGTGGCGCGTCCTGCGCATCCAGGCCGAGTTCGTCGACGGCTTCGGCTCGCTCGCCAATCTGGGCCCCGCCGTCAGCATCTTCGGATCGGCGCGCATCCAGCCCGACGAGGCCGCCTACCGCGCCGCGCTCGCGATGGGCGAACGCATCGCGCGACGCGACGTCGCCGTCATCACCGGAGGCGGCCCCGGCATCATGGAGGCCGCGAACAAGGGCGCCGCGCTCGCCGGCGGCAAATCGGTGGGGCTCGGCATCGAGCTGCCGCATGAGCAGGGCATCAACGAATGGGTCAACCTCGGCATGACCTTCCGGTATTTCTTCGTGCGCAAGACGATGTTCATGAAGTACTCGCAGGGCATCATCGTGTGCCCGGGCGGCTTCGGCACGCTCGACGAGACCTTCGAGGCGCTCACGCTCGTGCAGACGCACAAGGTGGCGCGCATCCCGATCGCGCTGTACGACACGGCGTACTGGCAAGGGCTGTTCGACTGGATCAACGGCGCCGTCAAGGACCGAGGCCTCATCTCGGCGCTCGACCCGTCGCTCGTGACGATCACCGACGACGTCGACGAGGCCGTCGCCGTCGCCACGTCGCAGATCGGCTGACGCGCGCGGACGCATATGGTGGCGCCCCGCGACCCCCAAGGGGTCGCGGGGCGCCACCATATGCGTCCGGGTGATGCGTCTCAGCGCAGCACGGCGATGAGCACGCCGTCGCCGGTCGGCGTCATCGCACTGACGAAGCGTTCGTCGTCCTCGATGCGCTCGAGCAGCGCACGCATGAGCACCGCCTTCTCGCCGCGGTCGGCCGGGTTCGTCAGGCCGCCCTTGGCATGCGGCGCGCGCGTCGCGAGCGCGTCGGTGAACACGACGGCGCCGCCGCGCCGCAGCAGACGGGGCGCCTGATCGAACACCGGCATGTAGTTCGAGGCGTCGCCGGCCACGACGATGAGGTCGTAGTCGTTGCCATTGAGCCGCTGGAGGAAGACGGATGGCGTGGCGTTGACGGCGCGCAGCGTCGTGCGCGTCGTGTCGTCGATGCCGGAGAAGAACGCGCGGATCGCCGCGACGCCGGCGGCGGACGAGTCGACGGCGGTGAGCTTGCCGGCGCCGGCAAGGCCCTCGACGAGCTGCGCGGTCTCGACGAGCGAGCCGGTGCCGACGACGATCGCGGATGTGGCCTTCGTCATCTGCGCGAAGGCGTTGAGCAGGAAGCCCTCCGAGGCGGGGCACGGCGCGAGTTCGGCCTGCTGTGCCAGCTTGCGCGCGTCGCGCACGATCCGCGGTTCGCGCGCCGATTCGTGGTCCTCGATGCAGACCCATGCCTTGGCGTGGTTGTCGTATGTGCGTTTGTCCATCATCGCCGCGTCACGCCTCACGTTCCTTGACCTGTGCGATGAGCTGCCAGATCTGCTCTCCGACGTCGATGCCCACCGGGCATTCGCGCGAGCAGGCGCGCACCGACTGGCAGGCCTGGATGCCGTCCGCCGTGTCGATCGCCTCGAGCCTCTCGCAGGTGGCCTCGTCGCGGGAATCGTCGATGAACCTGGCCTGGTTGATCAGCGCGGCCGGTCCGATGAACGCCTCGCCGCCGGCGTACACCGGGCACGCGCCCTCACAGGCTCCGCAGACGATGCAGGTCGTCAGCGTCTCGTACTTCGCGAGCTGTTCGGGGCTCTGCAGGTATTCGAGCACGTCGACCTTGCCGTCCTCGGTGGTCGCGAGCACGCCGTCGGCGATCAGATACGGCTTGAGCCGTTTGATCTGCTCGAGCATCGGGTCGATGTCGGCGATGAGGTCGCGGTCGACGGCGAATCCGGGCAGAGGCGCGAGCTCGATGACGCCGAGCCCGTCGGCGCCGTTCGTCGCGTCGGCCGGCTCGCCCGCGTCGGAGCCGGTGCGCCGGAAGCCTTCGGCGTCGACGAGGCGCTCGGGCTGCGCCCAGTCACCGATCTTCGCCTTGCACAGCAGCGTCGGCGTGCCGTTGACGGCGGCCGCGTCGGAGCCGCACATGCCGTGGCCGCACGAGTAACGGAACATGAGCGTCGGGTCGATCGTGCGCTTGACGCGCAGCAGGCAGTCGAGGATCGTCTCGTCGCCGCGCACGTCGAGCGTGTAGTCCTGCGTCCACTGTTTGCCGCGCGGACGGCGCGCGGCGCGCGCCGGCGAGTCGCCGAACGGCGACGCCTTGCGCGCGAAGGGGCTGGAGCCGCGCGCGCGGTCGCGCTCGCGCGCCGGCTTGGGGGAGAAGCGGTGCACGCGCAGCGTGACCGTCGTCCCGGATGATGCTAGTTGAGCCATGCGTTCCCTTTCATGCCTGTTCCACTATAGACGTCCGGGGCGCGTCAGTAGGAGCGCGCGCCCGGCTCGATGTCGACGATGCGCACCGGCTGGCGCAGCGGGGCTGCGTCGGAGGCCGTCATCGAATGGTTCAGACACGTCTCGTCGTCGCGTTCGGGGAAATCGGTGCGTTTGAGCGAGCCGCGCGACTCGTGGCGCGCGTCGGTCGCGGCGAGCATCGCCTCGGCGAGGCGCACGAGATGGCGCGCCTCCCAGATCGCCGTGAGCTCCTGGTTGAAGGTGCGCGCCTCGGAGTGCAGCCGCAGCCGGCGTGTGCGTTCGGTGATCGGGCCGTTTACGACGACCTGCGCGCGCGCGATCGATCCGGCGTCGCACAGCACGGCGACGCCGCGCTCCATCGTCTCGGATAGGTCGGCCATGACGCGGTACGCGTTGTCGTTGTCGTTGTCGGCGTCGCTCGCGGCGCCGACGAGGAGCGCGTCGATGTCGGCGTCGCGAGCCGTCTTCGCCGCGTCCAGCGCCTCCTCCAACGCCGGATCGGACGGCGTGCCCGCGGCGACCGGGTCGTCGGCGACGCGCTCGGCGACGGCCTGCCCGGTGCGCGTGCCGAAGAGGCAGGCGTCGAGCAGCGAGTTGCCGCCGAGGCGGTTCGCGCCGTGCACGCTCACGCACGCGCATTCGCCGGCGGCGTACAGGCCCTCGACGACGTTGCGTCGTTCGCCGTCCCAGACATAGACCTCGCCATCGGTCGTGACGGGGATGCCGCCCATCGTGTAGTGGGCGGTCGGCTTGACCGGCACGAGGTCCTTCGCCGGATCGAGTCCGGCGTACCGTTCGATCGTCTCGACGACCTGCGGCAGGTTGCACCGCATCCGTTCGGGGTCGATGCCGGTCATGTCGAGCCAGACGCAGTCCTTCGGGCCGTCCGGGTCGCGCGGGTCGGCGACGCCGCGTCCGGCGTCGGTCTCGCTGCGGATCGCGCGGCTGACGACGTCGCGCGCCGCCAGATCGGCGTGTCCGGGGGCGTAGGAGGCCATGAAGGCGTCGCCGTCGGCGTTGCGCAGTACGCCGCCCTCGCCGCGCGAGGCCTCGGACAGCAGGATGCCGGTGTGGGCCAGGCCGGTCGGGTGGAACTGCACGAACTCGATGTCCTCGAGCTGCAGGCCGGCGTCGAGCGCGAGCGCCATGCCGTCGCCGGTCAGGTCGTGGGAGTTCGACGTCGTGCGGAACAGGCGTCCGGCCCCGCCGGTGGCGATGATCGTGTTGCGCGCCGCGATGGCGTGGGTGGCGCCGTCGTGCGTGTCGAAGGCGATGACGCCGGCGGCGCGGGTGAGCGTCGCGTCGAGCACGAGGTCGGTCACGACCCATTCCTCGGCGAAATCGACGCCGTAGCGCACGCACTGCTGCCACAGCGTGTGCAGGATCTGGTGGCCGATGCGGTCGGCGGAGTAGGCGGCGCGCTTGACCGGGCGCGCGCCGAAGTCGCTCGTGTGGCCGCCGAAGCGGCGCTGCGCGATGCGCCCGTCGGGGGTGCGCGAGAACGCGACGCCGGAACGCTCGAGGTTGATGACGGTCATCGGGGCGTCCTCGGCGAGCAGCCGCGCCGCGTCCTGGTCGACGAGCCAGTCGCCGCCCTTGACCGTGTCGTAGTAGTGCCAGCGCCATTCGTCCGGTTCCATGTCCGCCAGGCTCGCGGCGATGCCGCCTTCGGCCGAGCCGGTGTGCGAGCGCAGCGGCTGCAGCTTCGAGATGACGAGGACCTTCGGTTCGACGCCTGCGTCGCGCAGCTCGCGCGCGGCGTCGCTGCGGTGGAAGCCGAGCGCGGCGGACAGGCCGGCCGCGCCGGCTCCCACGATCACGGCGTCGTATTGTTCTTCGATGTGCTTCGGGGTCATATCCGGTATTGTCTCACAAGGCGTCCCGCGGCCGTCCTGACGATCGCCTACATGTCCGGCGGTCCGCTCGGCGCCGGCGCGTGCCGCGGATGGCAGCATTCGTCGACGGCGCGCGCGTCGGCCAGCAGGATCGCCTGATGGTCGCGGATGAGCGCATTGCAGCCGGCGTTCGAGGGGCCCGTCACATCGCCGGGCACCGCGTACAGGCGCCGGTTGAGCTCGTTCGCCCAGCGCGCCGTGTTGAGCGCGCCCGAGCGCAGCCGCGCCTGCGTGACGACGACGGACGACGCCATCGCCGCGATGAGCCGGTTGCGCAGCAGGAAACGGTGGGCCAGCGGCGCCGTGTCCGGGCACAGTTCGCTCACGAGGGCGCCTCCGGCCGCGACGATCGCCGCGAACAGCCGCCCGTTGCACGAAGGGCCGATATGGCCCAGTCCTCCGGCGAAGACGGCGACGGTGCGGCCGCACCGGTCGGCGCACGACGTCTCGGACGCGCGCACGGCGGCCCAATGGGCCGCCGCGTCCACGCCCATCGCGCCGCCCGAGACGACCGTGTGGCCGGCCAGACACGCCTCCTCGGCGATCGCCGACGTCACCTCGCGCCCGTAGTCGTTCATGCCGCGCGAACCGACGACGGCGAGCGGCTCGGGGCATGCCGTGAGCGCATGCGCGTCGCCGCGCACCCACAGGCACACCGGCGGCGCGTAGTCGGAACGCACATCGAGGTCGGCGAGGCCGGCGGGCCACGCTTCGTCGCCGGGCGTGAGCACCGTGTACGCGCCGTTCGCCGTCAGCCATGCGTGTAGCGCGTCCGGATCCTCGCTCGGCAGCGAAGCGAGTCGCATGTGCCAGCGTTCCACGGCCTGCGTGAAGCGTTCGCGCGTGCGCGGCCGCACCGTGCACCCCCAGCGGGCGATGCCGAGCGCGAGGTCACGTTCGAGCATCCGCATGCCCTCCCGGCGTTCGGGCTGCGGCATGCGATCCATCGACATGGCGAGCGCGGCGAGCACGTCGCGTGCGTCGGGCGCTCCCTTGAGCAGCGCCGCCATCATGATGTCCGCGTCGTCGATGCACAGCGTGAGCAGGCAGCGGGCGAGCGTCTCGTCGCAGTCCCGGGCCATCGCCGTCAGGCCGCCGCTCATGTCAGCTCCTTCGTCCGCAGCGCGATCGCCTCGGTCATGTCCCGCGCGTCCGGCCGGCCGTGGCCGGCGAGGTCGGCGAGCGTCCACGCCAGCCGCATCGAACGGTCGGCGCCGCGCAGGCTCAGCCGTTGCGCGCCGAGCGCCTCGTTGACGACGTCGAGCGCCGCCGTCGGCGTATGCGCGCGCAGCCATGCGCCCGAGGCCTGCGCGTTGCAGCTCCAGCCGTTTTCGGCGAAGCGTGCGCGGGCGACGTCGCGCGCCGCGACGACGCGGGCGCGGACCGCCTCGCTCGTCTCGCCGCGTCCGGCCGGCGCGGCGCCGATGCGCGAGATCGGGTTGACGGGGACCTGGATGTCGATGCGGTCGAGGATCGGCCCCGACAGGCGCGCGAAGTAGCGGATGCGGTCGCGCTCGCGGCAGGTGCAGCGTTCGCCGGTGCCGTAGCCGTACCCGCAGGGGCACGGGTTGGCCGCCATGACGAGCTGGAACGAGGCCGGGTAGACGGTCGTGCCCTTCGACCGGGAGACGGCGACGACGCCGGATTCGAGCGGCTCGCGCAGCGTCTGCAGCGCGCGCGGCGCGAATTCGGGGGCCTCGTCCATGAACAGGACGCCGCGGTGGGCGCGCGTGACGGAGCCGGGTTTGCCGATGCCGCTGCCGCCGCCGACGAGCGCGGGCACCGTCGCCGTATGGTGCGGCGCCTCGAAGGGTGGCACGTCGGTGATGCCGTGGGCGCCGAGCGTGCCGCACAGCGAGCGGATCGACGCGACCTCGAACTGGTCGCGTTCTCCCAACGGCGCCATGATGCCGGGCATGCGCGAGGCGAGCATCGTCTTGCCGGTGCCGGGAGGCCCGACCATGAGCACATGGTGGCCGCCGGCCGCCGCCACCTCGAGCGCGCGCTTCGCCGGCCGCTGGCCGACGACCTCGGCCATGTCGCCGACCGGGGGAGCCGTGGCGCCGAGATCGGCGCGACCGTCGGCGATTCCGGGCGCCTCGTCGCGCAGCGCGTACGTCGCATGCGCGCCGAACATCTCCATCAGCTCGCCGACGTGGGAGACGTAGCGCGGTTCGACGCCTTCGACGAGTTCGGCCTCGTCGCGGTTCGCGCGCGGCACGACGACATGGCGCAGCCCCGCGTCGCGCGCATGCAGCAGGATCGGCAGCAGCCCGTCGATGCGGTGCACGCTGCCGTCGAGGTTGACCTCGCCGAGCACGACGACGTCGAGCATGCACTCGTGCGGGATGACGCCGCTCGCGCTGAGCACGGCGGCGGCGATCGCCAGGTCGTGCGACGATCCGCGTTTGGGCAGCGAGGCGGGGGACATGTTCACGGTCACGCGCGTCTGCGGCCAGGAGAAGCCGCTCGCCACGCACCCCGACTTGACGCGCTCGCGCGCCTCGCTCAGCGACGCGTCGGGCAGCCCGATGATCGAGAAGTACGGCAGTCCGGGGGAGATGAAGGCCTGCAGCTGGATCGTGAAGGCCTTGAGTCCGATGAGCCCGACCGACAGGGCGTTGCTGATGGCCATCAGAACGCCCCCGGGATGTGGCGCACGTCGACGCCGTCGCCGGACACGCTCAGCGCGATGACGTCGAAGCGGACTGCGACGTGCGGCACGCGCGCGCCGCGCGCGCCGAGCCACTGCGCGGCCGCGCGGCGCAGATTGGCCTGCTTGGCCGGATGCACGGCCTCCTCGGGGGCGCCGAAGCGGCGTGTGCGCCGCGTCTTGACCTCGATGAACAGGACCGTGCGGTTCTGCGTGACGGCGATGACGTCGATCTCGCCGTAGCGTGTGCGCCAGTTCGCGCCGATGACGCGGATGCGCCGGCACGCGAGCCACGCCTGCGCGGCCGCCTCGCCGGCGGCGCCGAGTTCATGGGCCGACAAGCCCGGGGCGGCGAGCCTCTCCATGCACGCGCGCAACCGGGTGTGCGCCTCGTCGTCCTCGTCGCCGAACTCGTCGCCGATGAGGTCCCCGTCGGATCCGAACCCCGTGCCGACGTCCTCTTCGCCGGCGGTTGCCGCCCCGCCCTGCGCCGTCGCCGTGCCGGCGCGCGGCGCGGCGCCGAAGGCCGGCGCATCCCATATGTCCTCATCGTGTTCGAACACGGTCCATGTCTCGTCCATGCCATCCTCCTTGCAGCTGCGGCGGCGCCGGCGTGCGCGGCGCCGCGAACGGTCGCGTCCATCGAAGCAGCCGGCGGCGCGGCTGTGGACGACACGCCGAGGGGGCGTGTCGGATGTGGACGGACGGGCCGTTGTCCACACCCGACGATCGACGCTGTGGACAACGCCGTCGCGCGGGCGCGACGGGAAAGGGCGCGGCGGGGCCGCCGCGGGGGACGACGAAGGGGCCGTGCCCGACCGATCGGTCGGGCACGGCCCCTTCGAGGCGGCTATCGCCGGCGGCGAAACGCGCGTGGAGGTCAGTCGACGAGGTTCGTCAGCTCGCCCAGACTCAGCTCGAAGCTCACGCCGCGCTCCTCGTAATGCGGCTGGAAGCGGGTCTGCTCCATCGCGTTGTGCACGAACTCGCCGGCGAGGCGGGCCGCGGCGGCCAGGTCGAGGCCGGTCATGAGGCCGCCGATCATCGCGGACGCGAAGGCGTCGCCGGTGCCGTGGCACATGAACGGCAGCTTCTCGTGCACGCACTCGGTCATCGAGCCGAGGCCAGCCTCGCGGTTCGCGACGAAGTTGCGGATGCGGCCGTCGTCATGGTCGATGCCCTTGAGCACGACGTTCTTCGCGCCCAGATCGAACAGGCGGCCGATGATCGCGCGCACCTGCGCGTCCGGGACGTCCTGGCCGGGGTAGTCGGTCCCCGTCAGGATCGACGCCTCGGTCAGGTTCGGCATGAGCAGGTCGGCGCCGTCGACGAGCGCGCCCATCGCCTCGCACAGCTCGGCCGTGTACGTCGGATACATCTCGCCGGCGTCGCCCATGACCGGGTCGACGAAGCGCAGCGCCTTCGGGTACTCGCGGTACAGGCGCTGGATGATCGCCACCTGGTCGGGCGAGCCGAGGAAACCGGAGTAGACGCCGTCGAGGTCGACGCCCTCCTTGCCCCACGCATCGAGGTAGGCGCCGAGCATGTCGGTCGTGTCCTCCATCGTGAAGACCTTGTAGCGCGTGTGCGCCGAGAACAGCGCGGTCGGCACCGGGCACACGTCGCAGCCGGCGGCCGACAGGATCGGGATCGCCGCGGTCAGCGAGCATTTGCCGTAGCCGCACATGTCGTGCACGGCGGCGATGCGGGGGATGTATTCACGGTTGCGGTTGTACAGGGTGATCTCGGTCATGGCGTCCTTCCTCGATGCGTCCGTGCGCATCGCTCGTTTCCGTACGTCACTGTAGGCCCGCCCGCCGCGTTTCGCATGTCGCGTACGCCCATGCGGGAGCGTGCGCGGCGTGTCGCGGACCGCGCCCGCGGGGCTTCGCCGTGCCCGGCGGCGGCCGCATGGCGCGCCGTGATAGACGGGTATAGGAAACGGCGATAACGCGGGGCTTGCGCCGGCCGCGCGCCGCCCCGTACAGTCGGCCATGGGCGGCGATTCACGCCGCGGACGACCACAGCAACGGACCGCTGCGCGACCGGCGGCCAGGAAAGGACGGATGCGATGACCGACGAGAGGAACCCGCGCTACCATTTCGAGACGCTGCAGCTGCACGCGGGGCAGGAGACCCCCGACCCGGCGAGCGACGCGCGCGCCGTGCCGATCTACCAGACGACGAGCTACGTCTTCCATGACTTCGACCATGCGGCCGCGCGCTTCGGCCTGGCCGACCCGGGCAACATCTACGGACGGTTGACGAACTCGACGCAGGCCGCCCTCGAGGAGCGCATCGCGGCGCTCGAGGGCGGCACGGCGGCGCTCGCGGTCGCCTCGGGCGCCGCGGCCGTCGAGTACGCGGTGCGCAACATCACGCAGACGGGCGACCACATCGTCGCCGCGAAGAACATCTACGGCGGCACCTACAACCTGCTGCGGCACACGCTCGAACGCGACGGCATCCGCACGACCTTCGTCGACCTTGACCCGCGCTCCTTCGAGGACGCGATCGGGGAGGACACGAAGCTCGTCTACTTCGAGACCTTCGGCAACCCCAACGCCGACCTGCCCGACTTCGAGGCGATCGCCGAGGTCGCGCACCGCCACGGCCTGCCGGTCATCGTCGACAACACCTTCGCGACGCCCTACCTGTTCCGCCCGCTCGAGCACGGCGCCGACGTCGTCGTCGAATCGGCGACGAAGTTCATCGGCGGCCACGGCACGACGCTCGGCGGCGTCATCGTCGAGGGCGGCGGCTTCGACTGGTCGGCGACGCCCGGCAGGTTCCCGACGCTGACCGAGCCCGACCCCTCCTACCACGGGCTCAACTTCCATGAGGCGCTCGGACCGGCCGCCTTCGTCACGCGCATCCGCGCGATCCTGCTGCGCGACACCGGCGCGACGCTCTCGCCGCTGTCCGCCTTCCTGCTGCTGCAGGGCGCCGAGACGCTTTCGCTGCGCGTCGAGCGCCATGTCGCCAACGCGCTCAAGGTCATCGACTATCTGAAGACGGTGCCCGAGGTCGTCTCGATCTCCCATCCGTCGATCGAGGGGCGCGCGGACCACGAACGCTACCTGCGCTACTTCCCGAACGGCGCATGCCCGATCTTCACCTTCGACATCCGCGGCGGCCGCGACGCGGCGCGCGTGTTCATCGACAACCTGCACCTGTTCTCCCTGCTGGCGAACGTCGCCGACGTCAAAAGCCTCGTCATCCACCCGGCCTCGACGACGCATGCGCAGGAGTCCGACGCCGAGCTCGCCGACCAGGGCATCCATCAGGGCACGATCCGCCTGTCGATCGGCACCGAGCACATCGACGACATCATCGCCGACCTGGACGGCGCCTTCCGGGCGGTGCGCGCGAGCGGGTACGCGGACTGAGGGGCGCATGGGCGCGGCGGTGCGGCGCCCCATCACGCAGGACGGCCTGTTATGCTGGACTAGGCGTCTGCCAGCCGTTTGTCTGAAGCAGCGGATACGTTCACCTTGTGGACCGCTTCCCCGGACGAGAACGGCCGGGGGCGCCGTGTCCGTTCCTGCTATCCCGATGGAGTATCGTGTGGCCGACATTATCACCGTGATGAATCTTGGATGGGCGTACGCGCCGGCGTCTGAAGGGGACGACGCGCGCGTCGCGCTGCACGACGTGAACTGCTACGTGCCGCGCGGCGGCGTCATCGGCGTCCTCGGGCCGAGCGGTTCGGGCAAATCGACCTTCGCGAAGGCGCTCGTCGGCATCGTCCCGCATTGCACGGCGGGCACGCTCACCGGCTACGCGCGCATCGCCGACATGAACGTCAAAAGCACCTCGGTGTCCAACCTGTCGCTGCGCGTCGGTTACGTCGGGCAGGAGCCATGGGGACAGCTCGTGGCCGAGACGGTCGAGGAGGAGATCGCGCTCCCGCTCGAGAACCGCGGTGTGGCCCCCGACGAGATCCGCGCGCGCGTCGACGAGGTCCTCGCGATGCTGCACATCGAGGCGCTGCGCCACCGCCTGACGGCCACATTGTCCGCCGGCGAGCTCGAACGCGTCGCGATCGGCGCGGCGATCGCCGCCGGCCCCGACGTGCTCATCCTCGACGAACCGTCGAACACGCTCGACGCGCAGGGGCACGACGACCTGTTCGCGATCATCGACCGCATGCGCGTGGACGGGCATATGACGACGCTCGTCGTCGAACAACGCACGCGCGCGCTCGCCCGCCACGCCACCGGCGTCTTCCTGATGGTCGGCGGTGAGATCATCCGGCGCACCGGCGCCGACATCTTCGAACGCGAGGGCGCGCTGCTCGAATCGGTCGGCGTCGACGTGCCGCGCGGCGACGAGCCGACCCTCACGCTCGCCGACGACGAGCCGGCGGCCGCGAAGGAGGCCGCCGTCGTCCTCGAACATGTCGGGCTGCGCCACCCGGATTCGGCGCCCGATGAGCCGCCCGCGCTCGAGGACGTCTCCTTGCGCATAGAACGCGGCTCCTTCGTCGGCGTCGTCGGCGCGAACGGCTCGGGCAAGTCGACGTTGCTGCGGCTGCTCGACGCGCAGCTGCGCCCGCGTTCGGGACGCGTGCGCGTCGCCGGCGTCGACGTCGCCTCCCGTCGCACGCAGCAGATGGCCAGGCTCGTCGCCTACGTCGGGCAGGACCCGGCCGCGACGCTGCTCGGCGGCACCGTGCGCGAGGAGATCGCGCAGGGCGCACGCTCCTGCGGCATCCGCGAGACGGAGGTGAGCGCGCGCGCCAACGAGATGATCCGTCTGTTCGACCTCTACGGCGTCGAGGACACGCCGGTCGCGCAGCTCGCCTGCGGCCAGCGGCGCGCGACGGCGCTCGCCGCCGCGCTCGCGGTGCGCACGCCGCTGATCGCGCTCGACGAACCGCTCGCCGGCTTCGATGTGCGGCTGCGCACGCGTGTGCTCGACGCGCTCGCCGAGGCCTGCGGCCGCGGCGCGACGGTCATCATGGCGAGCGGCGACATCGCCGCCGTCGACGAATACTGCACGCACGCGGCACGGCTCGACGCCGGCCGCCTCGTCGGCTACGGCCGTGTCGCGCGCGACGCCGGCCGCGCCGCCACCGCAAGCCAAGGAGGCGCACGATGATGAACGGACGGTTCTGCACGCCTGGCGACGGCTGGCTGCATCGGCTCGACACGCGCGTGAAGGTCCTCGTGTCGCTCATGCTCGTCGTGCTGTGCGCATGGTGGGGCAACTGGATCTTCCTGTCCGTCGTGCTCGTGCTCGAACAGGTCATGTTCGTCGCCGACCGCACGCCGGCGCGCTCGGTCGGCGCGGCATGGGCCGTGTTCGCGCCGATCGCCGCGGTCGTCGCGCTCGTCATGGCTCTGTGCCTGAACGACTACGGGGACGTGACGCTGTGGCGGATCGGATGGTGGGGCGTGAGCGCGCAGTCGCTCGCGTTGTGCGGCGTCGTCGCGCTGAAGATCCTCGACATCGTCTTCGCGCTGATGCTCACCGTGCTGACGACGAGCCGGCGCGATTGGATCCGCGCGCTGGGCGCGCTGCGGGTGCCGTATCCGGCGGCGAGCCGCTTCGTCGACCGGCTCAACTGGCTGCCGCGCTGGCGTCAGGCGGTGCGCGAGGCGCGCCGCCGCCAGGACGTGCGCGGCGTGCGGCCGACGCTGCTGTCGCATCTGCGCCGCTGGTCGATCGCACACGATCTGATGGGGCGCTACGACGACCACGTCGTCGTCGCCGAACGGCTGCGCGGCGTGTACCTCGACCGCGGCTCGGCCCGGCGCACGTTGATGCGTCCGGCGCATATGCGGGCCGCCGACTGGATCGTGGCGGCTGCCGCCGTGGCCGTCGCGGCGGCAGCCGTCACGATGATCATGCTCGGCTGGTGACGCGCGGCCGTCCTGGCCCCGGTCCCGTTCTCGGTGCGGGCATCATCCTTGCGGATGATGCCCGCACAGCTTTTCCGTCCCGCGGCCGATGCCGCCGGCGCCCTGGGACGCCTAGCGTGGATGTCATCGAAACAAAGCGACGCGGACCGACCGCGCCGACGAAAGGAAACCACGATGGGCACACCGACCACACAGATGACGCCGACCGCCGCGCCGCAGCAGGACCGCGCGCCGCAGCCGTTCACGGCGGCGCCGACGCGCACGGCGATCGAGGCGATCGACCTCGTCAAGGACTACGGCGAGGGCAGCAGCGTCGTCCACGCGCTGCGCGGCGTCAACGTCGCCTTCGAGCAGGGGCGCTTCACGGCGATCATGGGACCATCCGGCTCGGGCAAGTCGACGCTCATGCACACGATGTCCGGCCTCGACGGCGCGACCTCGGGCCGCGTCATGTTCGAAGGCCACGACCTGACGAAGCTCGGCGACAAGCAGCTGACGCTGCTGCGCCGCACGCGCATCGGCTTCGTCTTCCAAAGCTTCAACCTGCTGCCGATGTTCACGGCCGAACGGAACATCCTGATGCCGCTGACGCTCGCCGGCGCCAGGCCGGACCGGCAGTGGTTCGACCTGCTCGCGCGCACGCTCGGCATCCAGGACCGTCTGGGACACCGGCCGAACGAGCTGTCCGGCGGCCAGCAGCAGCGCGTCGCGATCGCCCGCGCGCTCATCACGAAGCCGGCGCTCGTGTTCGCCGACGAGCCGACCGGCGCGCTTGACTCGGTCTCGAGCGCCGAGGTGCTCAGCTTCCTCAAAAGCTCGGTCAAGGAGCTCGGCCAGACGATTATCATGGTCACGCACGACCCGGTCGCCGCCTCCTATGCCGACCGCGCGATCGTCTTCGCCGACGGCGGCATCGTCGCAGACGTCGACGATCCGACGGCCGCCCGGATGAGCGAGCTGCTCATGCGCGAGCGCGAGCAGGCCACCCGCGGCATGGGAGCGGTGCCGCTGCCGGAGCACAAGGCCCGGCATCTGCGGGGACAGTCGTGACGGGGGGCCGGACGACGGAGACGACGGAGAGGATGCGCACATGCGATCGATAACGATGCAGATGATGAAGAAGAACCTGAGGATGCTGATACCGGCGGGCATCGCGATCCTCATAGGCACGGCGTTCATCGCGGCGACGCTGCTGTTCACGAACGCCTTCGACGCGTCGCTGCGCGAGCAGACGACCGGCCAGTTCGGCGGCGCGAACTACTCGATCATGACGAACGCGGGGGAGAACGGCGACGCCGAACCGACGGTCGGGCGCCTGAACCTGAGCGCCGTGGCGGGCGTCGACGGCGTGGAGGGCGTACGCCCCGACGTCGCACGCAGCGTCATGCTCACCTCCGGGTCCCAGCACGGCAGCGGCGTGGCGCTCGCGACGAGCGCCGACGCGGCCCTGCTGCCCGTCGAGATCACGGAAGGCGAGGCGCCGTCCCCCGGCGGCTCCTCGCAGATCGCGATCCCGGGCAAGCTCGCCGGCCAATGGGGGCTCAAGGTAGGCGACTCCATCGAACTGCGCGCGCAGTACGCCGAGCACCCGCAGGACGTGCGGGCGACGATCACCGGCCTGACCGACGATCCGCACAACGTGTACGGCTATTACAACGGCGCGTCCGTCGTCTCGGACGACATCATGGTCGCGTGCTCGGACGTGGACTCCTTCGACGCGATCGGCGCGACCGCCGCCTACCTCTACATCGATCCGGCGCATGAGGCGACGGCCGTCCCCGCGGTGAAGGCCGCGCTCGCGTCCGGCATGTCGCTGCAGGACCGCGCCCAGATGGAGGAGCGGGCCATCCAGACGCTCAGCTCCAACGGAGGCGACGTGACCAAGCAGTTCCTGCTCGCCTTCGGCGTGCTTGCGCTCGTCGTGGCCGCGCTCGTCATCGCGAACACCTTCCAGGTGCTCGTCGCGCAGCGCCGCCGCACGCTCGCGCTGCTGCGCACGATCGGCGCGACGAAGCGCCAGCTGTACGTCTCGGTGCTCGAGGAGGCCGGCATCCTCGGACTCGTCTCATCGGCGCTCGGCGTGGCCGTGGGCACCGGTCTCATGGCGCTCGCCTCCCTCGCAACGAAGGACCGTTCGCTCGGCAGCATGCGCCTGACGCTCGTCATGAGCTGGCAGGTCATCGCGCTGCCGATCCTCTTCGGCGTCGTGATGACGGTTCTCGCCTCGGTGAGCGCCGCGCGCACCGCCACCGGAGTCACCCCGTTGGAGGCCATGCGCCCGCTGGAGATCTCCGACCAGCGCAGGGCCCGTGTGGGACGGGCCGTCTTCGGCTGCGTCTTCCTGCTCGCCGGCGTCGCGCTCGCATTGGCCGCGATCCCGATGAACACCAGCGCGAACGGCGACATCTCCAACGTCGCGCTGCTCGCCGGCGTGGGCGGATGCATGCTCACCTTCGTCGGTCTGGCGATGACGGCGCTGTTCTGGCTGCCCTGGCTGATGAAGGGCGTCGGAGCGCTCGTCTCGCTGTGCGGACCGTCGGTCAAGCTCGCCGACGCGAACATCCAGAAGAACCCGCGGCGCATCGCCGCGACCGGCACGGCGCTGCTCATCGGCGTCACGCTGATCTCCACGTTGGCCACCGGCGCCGCGGCCGCGAAGGCGACGATGAACCAGGCGCTCGACAGTCGCTACAGCGTCGACGTGACGGCCTACGGCCCGGACATCCCGGCCAAGGCGGTCGCCGAGGTGAAGGCCGAACGCGGCGTCGCCGCGACGCTGTCCGCGAAGACGGCGCAGGCCGAGTTCGAGGACGCGCAGGGCCGCATCGTGACCACGACCGTCATAGGCGTTCCCGACGTCGCGGCGCTGCAGCGCGTGCTCAACATCGATCTGGGCGATCCGGAGCCCGCCTTCGGCCCCGACGACGCGTTGATGCCTACGATCGACGGCGAAAGCGGCGAGACGCTGAAACTCAAGGACGGTTCGGCCTCGCTCACCGAGATCGGCGACGATGGCGAACCGTCCGGCGCCGCGCACCGCCTGCATGTGACGCAGCGCGCCTTCAAGCGCATCGCTCAGAGCACGCCGGACGCCGCCTTCGTCGACGCCTCGCTGTTCGACGACGGCACCTTCAAAGCCACCGGCGCCGCGTTGCTCGTCAAGCTCGACGTGCCCTCCGACCTGTCGCTGTCGAACGTCTACGACGCGATCGAAAAGGACCTTCAGGCCTACCCCGACATCGCCGTGGGCGGACCGGTCGCCGAACGCAGCATGTGGGAGAGCATGGTGAACATGATGCTCATGCTGCTCGTCGCGCTGCTCGCCGTGGCGGTCGTCATCGCCGTCATCGGCGTGGCCAACACGCTGAGCCTGTCGGTCATCGAACGCACCCGCGAATCGGCGACGTTGCGCGCCATCGGCATGACGCGCGGTCAGCTCAAGCGCTCGCTCGCCGTCGAGGCGCTGCTGATCTCGCTCGTCACGAGCGTCGTCGGCATGGTCGTCGGCACGTTGTTCGGCTGGCTCGGCATCTACATCGTGATGAGCTCGATCGCCGACGTCGTCTACGTCGTCGACTGGGCCACCTACGGCATCATCCTCGCGATCGCCGTCGTCTGCTCGCTGCTGGCGAGCGTGTTCCCGGCGCGGCGCGCCGTGAGGACGCCGCCGGTCGAGGCGCTCGCCGAATCCTGATCGTGGCCGGCGCGGCACGCACCTTCCCTCTCCTCGCATCCACGCCGCGCCGACCATCGTCATCGGCGCGCCGATGACGGATTGGCCCCCCGTCCTGCATTGCAGGACGGGGGGCCAATCATATGCATATGCATCGTGGACGACGCTACACCAGATGGTTCTCGTATGCGAAGACGACGGCCTGCACGCGGTCCCGCGCGTTGATCTTCTGCAGGATGTGCGCGACATGCGTCTTGACGGTCGGCAGCGAGATGAACAGTTTGTCGGCGATCTCCTGGTTGGACAGGCCGTGCGCGATCTCGACGAGCACCTCGCGTTCGCGTTCGGTGAGCGTGGCGAGCTCGGGATCGACGTAGCCGTCGGCTGCGGCCGGCGCGCCGGGGGAGGCGAGCGCGCCCTCCATCATCTTCTCGATGAGGCGCTTCGTGGCCGTCGGCGCGATGATCGCGTTGCCCTGATGGACGGTGCGAATCGACGCGAGCAGCGTCTCCGGGTCGGTGTCCTTGAGCAGGAAGCCCGAGGCGCCGGCGTTGATCGCCGACATCACGTATTCGTCGAGGTCGAAGGTCGTCAGGATGATGACGCGCGTATGGCGCGTCCCCTCCCCGTTCGCATGCGTGTAGGCGGTGACGCGCCCCGTCGCCGTCAGCCCGTCCATCCCGGGCATGCGCACGTCCATGAGCACGATGTCCGGCCGCAGCCGTTCGGCGAGACCGACCGCCTGCGCGCCGTCCGAGGCCTGGCCGACGACCTGCATGTCGGGCTGTGAGTTGATGACCATCGTGAAGCCGGCTCGGATGAGCTCCTGGTCGTCCGCGATGACGATGCGGATTCTGTCGTTTCCTGTCATGCCGTCCAGTCTAGCTGGAGCGCTGCCGCCGTTCAGCGCCCGTCGCGGGAGACCGCACCCGCCCGTTCGATCTGCTCGCCAAGCGACATCGCCGGCACGAGGTTCGGCGAACGGTCATGGTCGCCCTCGTCGCTGAAGCCGGTCTCGCGCAGCACGCTGAGCAGCTCGCGCATATGGGCGAGCGCCGTGCGTCCCTGTGCGCCGATCTGCGCGAACGCGTCGTTGATGAAGTCGGGCGACGGCGTCTGCCCGCGCTCGAGCTGCCCGTCGATCGTGGACAGCTCGGTCGTCGTCTGCTCGATGACCGCGTTGAGCGTGTCGCTCACCTCGGCGCGTATGTTCGCGCTGATGCGGTCGCGCTCGTGGTTCGCTGCGATGACGCGCTGCTTGTCGCGTTCGGCCTCGAGCGCCTCGGCGCGCGCCTGCAGCACCTGCGGGTTCGTGCCGCCGAGCCTCGTCCATGCGCCGAGCGCGTAGGCGAGGACGCACAGGAACATCGAGAAGACGTCGTACTGGACGAAGGCCGACCGCGGCGAGCCGAGATAGAGCGCCTCGATCGACGGGTCGGGGGTGCGGGAGAGCCATGCGAACAGGCTCGGGAAGCCTGCGACGTTCATCGCGCAGCGCGCCGCGAAGGCCGTGCATCCGAGCGTGCACAGCGGTACGACCCATTTCCAGCTGCCGGTGCGCCCGTACAGCGCGACCGCGTGGATCGCGAACACGACGTAGAGGTCGGCCGTGTAGAAGCCCGGCAGCATGAGCAGCTGCAGCATGCACACGGCCGCAACGGCGATCGCGACGGCGCGCGGGAAGCGCCGGCGCAGCATCAGCGGCGCCACGACGGCCCACGTCACGATGACGCCGAGGATGTGGGAGGGCATGTCGCCGGGCGTCGTCGCCAGGTTCATGACCGGTCCCGCGGCGCAGGTGAAGAAGCCGAGCAACATGAACATGACGACGTCCATCAGCACGTAGTGCCGCTGCGTCCAGCGCGACAGCCGGGCGATCGCGCTGCGGGGGCTGTCCTCCTCGGCCTGGTCGAAGGGGCGCGAGCGCAGCGTGTGCCCGAGCCTGACGAAGAACGGCCACACGATGCCCTCGTCGGTCTCGCGCCGAGCGTCGCCGCCCGCGTCCGGCGCCCGCCGGAAGGAGGCGGACGCGTCGCGGCCCGTCGCGACTGCGCCGCCATCGCCGGGGGAGCGGCCGGGCCGCCTTTGCACGGCGCCATCGGCCGGGGACCCTCCATCGGAGGCGGTGCCGTCGGCGGCGTCGATGTCGCCGAGCGGCACGACGGCGTGGACGTTGAATCCGCCCGACAGCCGCGGGCCGGATTCGACGGTGCCGCCGACGGCGCCGACGCGTTCGCGCATGCCGAGCAGGCCGTAGCCCGGCTTGTGCCCGTCGAGCGACGACGCCGCGCCGCGGCCGTCGTCGTCGACGTCGACGGCCAGGGTCTGCGCGCCCCAGTCGAAGGTCACCGTCACGTGCGTGTTCGCGCCCGCGTATTTGCGGATGTTCGTCAGCGCCTCCTGCACGACGTGGTACATCGCGACGCTCGCGCGCTCGTCGAGTCGCGCCGGGGCTGGCAGTCCGACCGTGCGCGTCGTGAGCGTCATGTCCGGCGAGACGGCGCGCGCCTGCTCGATGAGCGCGCCGACGTCGTCCAGGCGCGCATGCTCGGAGCCGCCGAAGACGCCGAGCAGCCGCCGCATGTCGTGCAGCGCGTGTTCGGATTCGCGCCGGATCGTCTCCATCGTCTCGCGCGCCAGCCTCGGGTCGTTGCGTGCGGCGTATCGTCCGCCGTCCGACTGGATGATGATGATCGACAGCGTGTGCGCGACGATGTCGTGCATGTCCCTGGCGATGCGCGCGCGCTCCGCCGACGCCGCGATCTGGCGCTCCTCGCGCTCGCGCGCGACGATCGCCTCGTTGCGCTCGTTGAGCAGCCGGACCGTCTGGTGGCGCGCCCGCTGCCAGAACGCGACGACGACCGCCATGGCGAGCGGCAGCGACACCGTGAACAGCACGATCGCGAAGCCCTGCGCGAACTGTACGCCGCAATGCTCGCCGCCCGCCGCGCCGATCCGGCACGGGAACACGACGGCGCCGAAGCGTTCGTCGGGCGGACGCTGCAGCAGCAGCGGGCCGAAGACGTGCACCGACGCGTTCACGAGCGCGGTGAGCACGTCGAAGACGGCCGCCGTCGCCAGATAGCGGCGCAGATGGCGCCTCTCGCCGTAGACGATCGCCGCGCACAGCATCGGCACGGCCATGAAATCGGCGGCGAGCAGCGAAGGGCCGCACACGAGCTGCACGGCGACGACGGCGACGAACAGGCGCACGGCCAGCCGGGGACGCGCGCGGTGCAGCAGATACGGCGCGGTCAGCAGCACGCTCCACACCGTGCACGTCGCGACGGCGCCGGCGGACGTGGAAGGAAAGTCGAAGAGCAGGCCGGCGCCGTTGTTCCACGCGAAGCCGCCCATCATCGAGATCCACAACAGCATCAGGAACATCGTCTCGAGCGCGTCGACGACGACGACGCGATGGGCGTGCATCCATCCGCGCGCACGGACGTGGAAGGACGCGCGCCGCGGACCGGGACGTGGGGCATCGAAGGGCATGACGCCCAGCGTAGCGTGCGCGCGAGCCACGGGCAATCATCCGTGGGGACGAAGCCGCGCCGCCATGTCCGTACGGGGGATTGTGATGGAGACGACGGACGCGCCCCCGCCATCGGGGCGCCCGCGCGCCGCCGCACGCATCACGAAAGGGGAACGCATGGGACTGCTCGCCGAATACTATCTGCCGGGACTGCACGTCTCGGAGCACGCGATCGACGTGCCGCTCGACTGGAACGGCCATGAGCCCGGCCGCGGCTTCGACGGCCCGCACATCAAGCTCTTCTACCGCGTGCTCACCGCGCCCGAGCACATCCACGACGACCTGCCGCTGCTGCTGTTCCTGCAGGGAGGCCCCGGCGGCGCAGGCCCGCGCCCGCTCGGCCCGGACTCGGACGGATGGATCGGCGAGGCCGTCAGGCACTTCCGTGTCGTGCTGCCCGACCAGCGCGGCACCGGACGCTCCTCGCACATCGACTCCAACGTCATCGGCGCGATGGACGGGGAAGCGGGCGCCGACCATCTCATGCACTTCCTCGCCGACTCGATCGTGCGCGACTTCGAGCATCTGCGCCGCACCGAGTTCGCCGGCAGCCTGTGGACGACGCTCGGCCAGAGCTACGGCGGCTTCCTGACGCTCACCTACCTGTCGCTGTTCCCGACGGCGCTCGCGGCCGCCTTCACGACCGGCGGCATCCCGCATGTGCCCGCCGACGCGACCGAGGTCTACCTGCACACCTTCCCGCGCATGCGGCGCAAGACCGAACAGTTCACCGACCGCTACCCACTCGACCGCGCGCGTCTCGACACGCTCGCCGACATCCTCTCCTCGCGGCGCGTCACATTGCCCAACGGCGACCCCTTCACCGTCGAACGGCTGCAGACGCTCGGATCGTCCTTCGGCATGAAGCCGAGCTTCGAACGCGTGCACTGGCTGCTCGACGAGGCCTTCGCCGCCGGCGACGGCAGCGCCTCGGAGACGTCGCCACTGACCGACGAGTTCCTCTCCGACGTCGTGACGGCCACGTCGTCGAACGCGCTGTACTGGCCTCTGCAGGAGTTCATCTACGCGAACGGCGAACTCGAGCGCCCGATCGACTGGGCGGCGCAGCGCGTGCGCGACACGATGCCCGGGTTCTCGACCGAGGCGCGGCCGCTGCTGCTGACCGGCGAGGCCGTCTTCCCGTGGATGTTCGAGCAGGAGCGCGCGCTCAGGCCGTTCCGCGCGGCCGTCGAGACGCTGATGCGGCGCACGCGCTTCGGCACGGTCTACGACGAGGGCCAGCTTATGCGCAACACGGTGCCGCTGCAGGCGGCCGTCTACTTCGACGACATGTACGTCGACTCGTCGCTGAGCCTCGACACGCTCTCGCGCATCGGCAACGCGCACTGGTGGGTGACGAACGAGTTCGAGCATGACGGCGTGCACGGCGCGAAGGTCTTCCGCCACCTGTTCCAGGAGGCGCTCGACCGCGGCGACCTGCGCAAGCTGTTCTGAGCGCGCGCATGTCCGCGCCGCGGCGTGCGCGCGCACGGCCGCAACACGGATGCGCTACCGTGGAGGGCGAACGACAACGACGGCGCGCCAGGCGCGCACGGCAAGGAAGGAAGCACATGACGGACGCGTGCACGGTCGGATTCATCGGATTCGGCAACATGGGACAGGCGATCGCGCGGGGGCTCGTCGAGGCGGGCACCCTCGACGGTTCGCAGATCGTGGCCTGCGCGGCCCACTGGGACAAGCTCGTGGAGACGACCGGCGCGATCGGCGCGAAGGCGCTGCATGACGCGAAGGAGGTCGTGGACGCCGCCGACATCGTCGTCGTGGCGATCAAGCCGTACCAGATCGAGACGGTCATCAAGCCGCTCGTCGCCGACCTCGCCGGCGCCGACAAGTTCGTCGTGTCGATCGCCGCCGGATGGACGCTCGACCGCTTCGAGACGATGATGGGGGAGATGAGCGAGCTCATCCATCTGCAGTGCACGATCCCGAACACGCCGATGGCAGTCGGCAAGGGCGTGCTCGTCACCGAGGACGACAACACGCTCACCGACGCGCAGCGTGCCGAGTTCGAGCGGATCTTCGGTTCGATCGCGCTCATCGAACGCGTCGACGGCGAGCACATGGACATCGCGATGTGCATCGCCGGCTGCGCGCCGGCCTTCACCGACATGTACCTCGAGGCGCTCGGCGACGCCGGGGTCAAGTACGGGCTGCAGCGCGCGACCGCCTACCGGCTCGCCGCGAAGATGATCGAGGGCGTCGGCGCGCTCTATCTGGCCACCGGCACGCATCCGGGCGCGATGAAGGACGCCGTGTGCTCGCCGGCGGGCACGACGATCAGGGGCGTCGCCTCGCTCGAGGAGAGCGCGTTCCGCGGCTCGGTCATCCGCGCCGTCGACGCGATCGAACAGGGCTGATCGCGGGGCGCGGGCCGCCCCCGCGTTGACGAGCCGCAACGCTACAGTGGGCGGTATGTCTCTTACCATCGGAATCGTCGGACTGCCGAACGTCGGCAAGTCCACCATGTTCAATGCCCTCACCCGCAACAACGTGCTCGCCGAGAACTACCCCTTCGCGACGATCGAACCGAACACCGGCATCGTGCCGCTTCCCGACGGCCGTCTGCCCATGCTCGCCAAGCTCGTGCACACCGAGAAGATCGTGCCGGCGACCGTCACCTTCGTCGACATCGCCGGCATCGTCAAGGGCGCCTCGGAAGGCGAGGGCCTCGGCAACAAGTTCCTTGCGAACATCCGCGAGGCCGACGCGATCTGCGAGGTCGTGCGCGCCTTCGAGGACGACGACATCGTCCACGTCAACGGCCACGTCGACCCTGCGGACGACATCGACACGATCAACACCGAGCTCATCCTCGCCGACCTGCAGACGATCGACAACGCGCTGCCGAAGCTCGAGAAGGACCTGCGCGGCCGGAAGATCGAGCCGTCGTACATGGAGGCCGTCAAGCAGGCGAAGACGATCCTCGAGTCGGGGCGCACGATCGACGCGGCCGCGCAGGCCGGTGAGATCGACAAGGACGACCTCTACGACCTCCACCTGCTCACCGCGAAGCCGTTCATCTACGTGTTCAACGTCGACGACGCCGAACTGACGAACGACGAGTTCAAGAAGAAGCTCGCCGACTCGGTCGCGCCGGCGCCGGCGATCTTCCTCAACGCGCAGTTCGAGGCCGAGCTCACCGAGCTCGACGAGGCGGACGCCCGCGAGATGCTCGAGGACGCCGGACTCAAGGAATCCGGCCTCGACCAGCTCGCGCGCGTCGGCTTCGACATCCTCGGCCTGCAGACCTTCCTGACGGCGGGCGAGAAGGAGGTGCGCGCCTGGCAGATCCACAAGGGCTGGACCGCGCCGCAGGCCGCAGGCGTCATCCACACCGATTTCGAGAAGGGCTTCATCAAGGCCGAGGTCGTCTCCTACGACGACTTCGTGGCCGCCGACGGCTCGATGCCGAAGATCAAGGAGGAGGGCAAGCTGCGCCTCGAGGGCAAGGACTATGTGATGCAGGACGGCGACATCGTCGAATTCAAGTTCAACGTCTGAGCGACTGTAGCATCACGATACGAAAACGGCGGAATTTCAACGGTTTGTGGCTTGCAGGCCGTTGGAACTCCGCCGTTTTCGCGTCTTTCGTCTCAGCCGTCGATGGCGTCGTGGGCGCGCGCGGCCGTGACCATCGTCAGCAGCATGACCGACGGTTCGAGCGCCCGGACCATGTGCGGCAGACGCGTGGGGAGGTAGATGAGGTCGCCGGGGACGGCCTCGCGCTCCTCGGCGCCGCCCCTGACGAGCAGGCGCCCGCTGAGCGGCTGCACGAACACCGGCATCGCCGCCGTGTGCTCGCTCAGCTCCTGACCTGCGTCGAAGGAGAACAGCACGACGTTGCCGCCCTCGGTGCGCATGACGGTGCGCGACACCGTCGCCTCCGGCTGGACGCTCACCATCCGCGCGAGGTCGTCAAGCACCTGCATCCGTGTCTCATCATCGGTCATCGTCATCGCTCCTTGCTTGTGTATCATGTCCGCCCGACGCGCCGGACGGACTGCCGGCCGTGGCCGTGCCGCCATGGCCGCAGTGTAGCGTCGCGGCCGCGGCGCGCAAGGCCCCGCGCATCGCTCAATGCGAAACCGCGGGGCCATGGTGCCGGATGCGCGCAGACGGGCGCAGCGTCTGCGCGCGGCGTGATCACTCGGCCTGCTTGTCAGCGTCGTCCTTCGCGCAGCCGCAGCCGCATCCCGAGGGCTCGCCGGCCGCATTCGCGCTGCCCCGGAAGTCGAGGTCGCCGTCCGAGGAGGCGCCCGGCGCCGCCCCGCCGTCCGTTGCGCCGGTGTTCATGTTGTCCGAATCGATGTTGGTGTTGGTTGTTGCAGTAGTCATGTCGGCTGCCTTTCTGCTTGTCGTCTCCCACTGTACGGGGCGTACATGTGAGGGGCGTGCGGGAATGCTGCCGACATCATGGGGATGCGTTCAGGAGATCATCGGTCTTCGCGGTGTGCGATCAATCGAACCCTGGCATGGAGGGCGACATGTCATGGTTCGGCCGTCGCGCTCATCGGGAGAGCCGGTACGCGAACCGCTGCATGCGCGCAAGCACCTGTTCGCTCTCCTCGAGCCAGGTCATGCACACCGGGAACACATGGCCGAGCGTGCGCGTGGAGGGCACCTTCTCGTCGTGCAGTTCGAAATCGCAGCCTCGCGCGGACAGCGAGGTCGCCAATGCGAGCGTCTCGGCCTCGATGAAATCGTCGCTGCTCGTCTGCAGGTAGAGCGGGGGCGGCGGGCACTGGGAAACGAGGGCGGCGGGGGACAGGAAGGGTTGCGCCGCGTCCAGTCCGGCGAAGAAGCGGGCGCCCAGCGTATCGGCCAGGCGTTCGCGCGCCGGGGAGGCTGCCGTGAGGTCGTAGACGCCGCTGATGAGCGCGCCGCCTGCGATCGGCAGCCCTGACGGCCGGGGGATGCCGAAGGCCTCCGCGGCGTCGGCGTCGCGTTCGATCGCCATCGTCAGCAGCGCGAGGCACGCGCCTGCCGAATCGCCCGTGAGGAACGCGGCGTCGGGGTTGACCGGGAATCGGTCGAGATTCGCCCGGATCCAGCGCAGCGCGTCCTGGATGTCGGCGAGCTGGCCGCGCAGGTCGGTCTGCGGGGCCGGACGGTAGTTGAGGGAGAAGACGGCGAAGCCGAGCGCTGCCAGATGCGTGCAGAAGTTGCGGTTGAGCTCCTTGTACCCGTAGCAGAAGCCTCCGCCGTGGACGTCGATGTACACCGGCAGCGTCGCGCCGCCGCTAACGATTGCAGCATGGGGCAGATAGAGGTCGAGCAGATGGCCGCGGACCTGACCGTGGGCGCGGTCGTAGCCGCCGTCGGCGCGGTAGGGCACGTCGGCGATCACGTCGACCGATTCGGGGTCGTGCCAGTAGGCCGCGCGTGGATAGTCGAACTCGGCCGTGTCGAGTCGCACACGGCGGATTTTCGCGGCCTGCTCGGCTCCCAGCGCGCGCAGGTCGTCGTCGATCTCGGTCCAGTAGCGTGCGATCGGCGCGATCGCGCAGTCGAGGTCGTCGCGTTCCATCGTCAGGGTGTCCAGGTCGGGGCATGTGAGCGAATAGGGCGTTGACATCGTATTCATCATGTTTGTCCTTTCCCTGCGTTCGGGCATACGTCTTCCATTATCGCACAGTTTCGGCGGCTTTCCAACGTTTTGTGGATCAAGAGCCCGTTCTCGCCGTCATGGGGCCCATTCGCTGATGACGCAATCGGCGGATCCCGGGGTGAGCGCGGGGTACTACTGGGAAATATGAAAGAATTCTGTGAGAAATGGGGCAAGCGCATTGCCACCAAGGAGATGTTGCTCATAGTCGTCATCACGCTCGCGGCTACGGTCGTCGGCATGTGGGCGGCGCAGTTCCCGGGGCTGAAGATCCTCGGCGCGCTCATCATCGCGCTGCTGATCGGCATGGTCGTCCAGTTCCCGATCCGCGCCTGGTACACGAAGGACGATCCGAGCCGTCAGGCGGGCGTCAAGGACGCGGCCGGGCTCATCGCGAACAAGTTCCTGCGTCTGGGCATCATCCTGCTCGGCTTCAAGCTCAACCTCCAGCTGCTGTTCACGACGGGCGCGAAGTGCCTGCCGCTCGCCGTCATCATCGTCGCCGTCACCGTGCTGATCACCTACGGCATCTGCCGCTGGATGGGCGTCGACCCGCTGATGGCCATCCTCGTGGCCTGCGGCACCGGCATCTGCGGCGCGGCCGCCGTCATGGGCGTCTCCGGCTCGATCAAGGTCTCGCCCAAGCGCGAGGAGGAGAAGGAGAACGACGAGGTCACCGCGATCGCGATCGTCGCGATCATGGGCACGATCTTCGCGCTGCTCGAGATCGCCGTCCTGCCGCTGTTCGGCCTCACGCAGGCGCAGGAGGGCTTCGTCGCCGGCGGCTCGCTGCATGAGATCGCGCATGCCGTCGCCGCGGGCGAAGGCCTCAACAACGAGCAGCTCGCCGCGCAGCAGGGCGTCGTCGACGCCGCGACGATGGCGAACATCATGAAGCTCTCGCGCGTCCTCATGCTCGTCTTCGTCGCGATCATCGTCGCGATCTGGTGGGACAAGCGCCACAGCGAGGTCCCGTCGGACGGAGGCAAGCGCAAGGTCGCCTTCCCGTGGTTCATGCTCGGCTTCATCGCGACGGCCGCGATCGGTACGCTCATGCTCAAGGCATGGCCCGCCACGACCGGGTTCGTGAATGCGCTCGGCAACGACGTCGCGAAGATCTTCCTCGGCATGGCGATGGCCGCGCTCGGCATCAACGTCAACTTCAAGGCGCTCAAGAAGGGCGTCAAGCCTTTCATCGCCTCGCTCATCGCGTCGGTCATCCTCGTCGCGCTGTGCATCGGCCTGGCGCTGCTGTTCTTCGCGGCGAAGTGACGGCCGCCTCACACCTTCTTCACCGCGCGTCGCCCGCACCCCGCATACCGGGGCGCGGGCGACGCCGTTTTTCGGCCCGACGCGAAGAGCCGCCGCCCCCCCATTGGACGGTTATGACGCCATATCGCCCGTTCGTGACATGGGCGCATTACAATGACGATGGCGTCCGCGCGGGCCCTGCGCCGCCGCGCGCCGCCGAGAGCAGTCCTGAGAAGTCAAGGAGACCTTAATGACCAACCTTTCGATGGCGGGCATGTTCCATTGGAAACTGCACGGCGACGGCAAGACGCTCGGCCCCGGCGAGGTCGTCGAGCCGAACGAGCGCCTCACCTGGCCGCGCACGATCGAGATCGGCGCGCAGCACGTCGTGGCGATGTTCGGCGCCACGTTCCTCGTGCCGATCCTGACCCATTTCGACCCTTCCACGACGCTGTTCTTCACGGCGTTCTCGACGGCGCTGTTCCTGCTCATCAACAAGAACATCCTGCCGTCCTACCTCGGTTCCTCCTTCGGCTTCATCGCCCCGATCACGGCCGTCTACAGCGCCGGCAAGGGCATCGCCGTCGCCAGCTTCGGCATCCTGTGCACGGGCCTGCTGCTCGCGCTCATCGGCGTGGCCGTGCAGGTGGCCGGCGCCGTGTGGATCGACCGCATCATGCCCCCGGTCGTCAACGGCGCGATCGTCGCGATCATCGGCTTCAACCTCGCGCCGACCGTGTGGACGAACTTCCAGACCGCGCCGGACACGGCCCTCGTCACGCTGTTCGCCGTCGTCCTCGTCGCCGTGCTGTTCAGGGGGCTTCTCGGCCGCCTCAACATCCTCATCGGCGTGCTCATCGGCTACGCGTACGCGTGCGTGCGCGGCCAGGTCGACTTCGCGGCGATCGGCGACGCCGCATGGATCGGCTTCCCGCGCTTCCATCTGCCGCATGTCGACTTCTCGGTGCTGCCGATGTTCCTGCCGGTCGTCCTCGTGCTCATCGCCGAGAACGTCGGCCACGTCAAGTCGGTCGCCGCGATGACCGGCCACGACTACGACGACCAGATCGGCACCGCGCTCATCGCCGACGGCCTGGGCACGACGGTCGCCGGCTTCGGCGGCGGCTCCGGCACGACGACCTACGGCGAGAACATCGGCGTCATGGCCGCGACGAAGGTGTATTCGACGGCGGCCTACTGGTGCGCCGCGGGCTTCGCGTTCGTCCTGTCGCTGTGCCCGAAGTTCGGCGAGGTCATCAACTCGATCCCGGCCGGCGTCCTCGGCGGCGTCACGACGCTGCTGTACGGCATGATCGGCATGATCGGCGTGCAGATCTGGGTGGACAACAAGGTCGACTTCAGCAAGCCGCTCAACATCATGACCGCCTCGATCGTCATGATCATCGGCATCGCCAACTTCCAGTTCGCGATCTCCGACGTGCAGTTCAACGGCATCGCGATCGGCTCGATCGCCGTGCTCGTGCTCTACCACGGCCTCAAGGCGATCGGCAGGGCGACCGGCGCGATCCCGAAGGCGCCGTCCGCCGGCGCCGACGTCCCGCCGTCCGCGCCGTCTGCGGGCGAGGACGAGGCGGCGCAGTGGACGTCCCCGAAGGACGTGCGGGGCCCGGAACAGACTTCCGGCCCAATCGCCGGGTAATCCGCGCGATCAGTCCGCGGCGGCCGCGGACGGGGCGGAGGCAAGTGCGGGGCCGTGCGCCGTCGTCCGGGACGGTGCACGGCCCCGCCTGCGTTTCCGACGCCCGGCGCATGCGTCCGGCGTACCGTCGCTCTTCGGCGTCGCCGCGGTCCGTGTAGCGGGGTGCCGCTAGAATATTCGAGTTTGCGCACCCTGCGCCGACATCTGACCAGGAAGGCCGCCGTGCCCGCTTCATCCGCTTCATCCGTTTCATCCGACATCACGCGTCCCGAATCCTCCTTCGACTCCGGAGATTCCGCCGCGCAGGCCGCCATGACCTTCGCCGAACTCGGCGTCGACGGCCCGATCGTGCATCTGCTGGCCGACGAGGGCAAACGCACCGCGTTCCCGATCCAGCAGGACACGCTGCCCGATTCGCTCTTCGGCCGCGACGTGCTCGGCCGCGGACGCACCGGCTCCGGCAAGACGCTCGCGTTCGCGATCCCGCTCGTGACGCGCGTCGCGGCGTCCTTCGACGACGACCGCGAGCACGGACGCCGCGAGCTGCGCGGCGCGAAGCCTCATCCGCGCGGCCTCGTCCTCGCGCCGACGCGCGAACTGGCCAACCAGATCAACGACGTCGTCGCGCCGCTCGCCGCGTTGTACGGGATGACGACGACGACCGTCTACGGCGGCGTGCGCTACGCGCGGCAGTTCAGGGACCTCAACGACGGCGCGCAGATCGTCGTCGCCTGCCCGGGACGTCTCGAGGACCTCATCGAGCAGGGCGCGCTCACGCTCGACGACGTGCGCGTCGTCGTGCTCGACGAAGCCGACGAGATGGCCGACATGGGCTTCCTGCCGCCGATCAAGCGGCTGCTCGCGCAGATCCCGCGCGGCGCGCAGCACATGCTGTTCTCGGCGACGCTCGACCACGGCGTCGACGCCGTGGTCGACGAGTTCCTCGACGACCCGAAGGTGCACAGCGTCGACGAGGCGACCGACCGCGCCGATCTGATGACGCACCATGTGTTCCTGACGACGAAGGCCGACAAGAACGAGCTCGTGCGCGCGCTCGCGAGCGGCAAGGGACGGCGCATCCTGTTCACACGCACGAAGTTCCAGGCGAAGAAGCTCGCGAAGGCGCTCACGCAGCGGGGTATCCCGGCGGCCGAGCTGCACGGCAACCTCAGCCAGAACCAGCGCGACCGCAACCTGCAGGCCTTCGAATCGGGCGCGACGAACGTGCTCGTGGCGACCGACGTCGCTGCGCGCGGCATCGACGTCAGCGGCGTCGAGCTCGTCATCCAGGTCGATCCGCCGGACGACCCCAAATCGTTCCTGCACCGTTCCGGACGCACGGCGCGCGCCGGCAGGGCCGGCGACGTCGTCACGATCGTCACGCCGGACCAGAAACGCTACGCGCGCGGTCTGCTGCGGCGCGCGGGACTGGCGGTCAAGCCGCTCGAGGTCCGTCCTGATTCGCCGCAGGTCGCCGAACTCGTCGGCGAGACGGCTCCGCTCGTCGAAGGATGGGAGCTGCCCGAACTCGAACGCAGGCGCGCGGCGCGTCCGCGCGGCGGGAGGCCCGGGCGCCGCGAGACGCGTCAATCGCGCAGCGCGAAGGCGCGGCGCAACCAGAACCGCACCCGTGAACGCAACCGCGAACTGCAGCGGCAGATCGACGACGAACGCCGCGAATTCGCGCAGCGCTTCCTCGGTGACGTCCACAGCGTGCGCGGCGAGGAAGCGGACACCCCCGCGCCGGCGAAGCGCGCCTCCCGGTCGCGCGACGAGCGCCGCCATGGCGAGGAACGCCGCGGAGGCAAGCGCATCCATCGGCGCGAACAGCGCATCGTGCGCGACGAGCGCGGCGAGGACGCCAAGCGTCAGGAACGTCGCGAGGAGGCGCGGCGCAGGCATCGTCAGGAGAACGCCGACCACGCCAAATCGGCCAGGCGCGGCGGCTCGAAGCGGCGCAACGGCGGCATGAGGAAGCGTGCCAACGGCAAACGCCGTTCGGCGCCGTTCCGCACACGCTGAGCGCGGCCGTCATCGAAGGGGCGGACGAGCTCAGCCTATGGTTCCGTTCGTCCGCCCCTTCGTCGTGTTCAGCGTCCTTCGTCGTCGCCGGCCTGCGCCGCCGGGTCGCCGCCGTTGAGCTTCGCGGCGACCCTCGCGGCGAGCGCGCGCGGGGCGAGGCGCACGCCGAAGGACGCCATCTTCGCGAGCGCACCCTGATAGGCGAGCGCGCTGCCGGCCTGCATCCTCGCGTAGGCGAAGGCGGCCGTGGCCTCGGGGGTCGACGGCTTGAACACGGGCAGCGTGTAGAAGTTCTTGCCGCGCATGTGCGCGGCGCGTTCGAAACCGGTGGACACGGGGCCGGGGCACACCGTCGTCACCGTCACGCCGGTGCCGCGCAGCTCGTAGGCGACCGCCTCGCCGAGCGAGCGCACGAAGGCCTTCGTCGCATAGTACATCGCCATGTAGGGGCCGGGCGCGACCGCCGCGACGGACGCGACGTTGAGGATGCGGCCATGGCCGCGGACGCGCATGTCGGCGCCGAAGAGGCGCATGAGTTCGGCGAGCGTGACCATGTTCACCTGCATCATCGAGCGCATCCGCTCCTCGTCCATGTCGAGGAAGGCGCCCCAGTCGCCGAATCCGGCGTCGTTGACGAGCGTGTCGACGACGATGCCGCGGCCGCGCGTGAAGCGGTGCAGGCGTTGCGCGGCGTCGGGATGCGCCAGGTCGATCGTGACGGCGACGACGCGCGCGTCGAGGTCGTGTTCCAGCGTCGCCTTGAGCACGGCGAGCCTGCCGGCGTCGCGTCCGGTGATGATGAGGTCGGCGCCATGCTGCGCGCAGCGCAATGCGAGCTCCCGGCCGATTCCGCCGGTGGCTCCGGTGATCAATGTCGTCATGATGGGTCCTTCCCGCGGGGCTGCATGTACCGCGCGGGCCGTCCCCGACGTCCCGCGCGCATCGTCGCCCTACTGTAGTCTGCCGTCGCATCGTCCGGAGCGCGTTCAGCTCGCCGCCGACGGCGCCTTGCGACGCGCCCGCGGGGGAGGCCCGTATGGAATAGCCGGCGCGCCGGGGGCGTTGACCTTGGTAGTACCGACGTCCCGCCGCGGACATCGTCCCCGATGGGGGCGCCGGTCTTTCCCATGCAATGTTGGTGTTCAGGGCAAGGAGCGAAACGATGGCGACTGCAGGGATCATCGTCGCGGCGGCGCTGCTCAGCGCACTGCTGCTGTGGTATTTCCTCGCGCCGCGCCGCGCCGCGCGCGCGGACGCGGGCGACGGCGTGCAGCGGGTGCGCATCGCCGTCAAGGGCGGCTACGACCCGGGCGAGGTCATCGTGCGCGCCGGCGTGCCGACGCTCATCGACTTCGACCGTCGCGAGGGTGGCGAATGCTCGTCGCACGTCGTCTTCGCCGACCTCGGCGTCGACGTCGCACTGCCGGCCTTCGCGCACACCGAGCTCAGGCTGCCGGCGCTTCCCGCCGGCGAGTATCCCTTCGCCTGCGGCATGAACATGCTCCACGGCATGCTGCGCGTCGAAGGCGACGGCGGTGCCGGGGGCGCCTCGACCGTAGCCGCGGCGCCGGCAGCCGTGGCCGAGAACGACGACGTGCTGCGCGCGCGCCAACGGGCCGAGGACCTCGACCGGGCCCATGAGATCCATGCGCTGACCCGTCGCCTCGTCGTCGCCGTCGTGTTCACGGTGCCGCTGCTGCTCGTCGCGATGCTGCCGATGATTCCGGCCGTCGGCGCCTGGATGCGCGTCGCGCTGCCGGCGTGGACGCTGAGCCCGTGGCTGCAGCTCGCGCTGACGATCCCGGTCATGGTCTACTGCGGATGGCCGGTGCACCGCACCGGCTGGCTCGCGATCGCGCACCGCGCGCCGGAGATGAACTCGCTCGTCACGCTCGGCACGATCGCCGCCTTCGGCTACAGCCTCGTCGTCACCGCATGGCCGGCCCTGCTGCCGGCCGCCGCGCGTGCGCCGTACTACGAGGCCGTCGGCACGATCATCACGCTGATGATCCTCGGCCAGCTGCTCGAGGCGAAGGCGCGCGCCGGCACCGGCGACGCGATCCGAGAACTCATCGGGCTGCGCCCCGACACGGCGCTCGTCATCCGCGACGGACGGCCGACGAGCGTGCCGACCGCGGACATCGTCGTCGGCGACGTCGTCGAGGTGCGCCCCGGCGAGCGCCTGCCGGTCGACGGCGTCGTCGTGTCCGGATCAAGCGCCGTCGACGAATCGATGATCACCGGCGAGTCGTTGCCGGTCGCCAAGACGGTCGGCGACCCGGTGACCGGCGCGACGACGAACACGACCGGCGCGCTGCGCTACCGCGCGACGCGCGTCGGCGCCGACACGACGCTCTCCGGCATCATCCGCCTCGTGCGCGCCGCGCAGACCTCGAAGGCGCCGATCCAACGCATGGCGGACAAGGTCGCCGGCGTGTTCGTGCCGGCCGTCGTCCTCGTCGCGATATGGACCTTCGTCGTCTGGTGGTGCGTCGGAGTGCCGCCGCGCGGCCTGTACGGCCTGATCTGCGCGATCTGCGTGCTCGTCATCGCCTGCCCGTGCGCCCTCGGCCTCGCCACGCCGCTGTCGATCACGACGGCCACCGGGCGCGGGGCGCGCCACGGCGTGCTCTACCGCAACGCCGAGGCGCTCGAGACGGCCGCGAGGATCGACGTCGTCGTCTTCGACAAGACCGGCACGATCACGCGCGGCGAACCGCATGTCGTGCGCATCGCGGCGCTCGGCGCCGACGGGGCCTTCGACGCGGCGATCGACGACATGACGCTCGCCGCGATCGCCGCCGCCGAGGCGAAGTCGGAGCATCCGCTCGCGCACGCCGTCGTCGAGGCCGCCCGCGCGCGCCATCTCGACACCCCCGAATGTCTGACCTTCGTCGCCGTGCCCGGCGGCGGCGTGCGCGCCGACGTGGACGGTCGCGAAGTCGTCGTCGGCTCCGACCGCTTCGTCGAGGACAGCGTGAAGGACGGCGACCTGCGTCAGGCGCGCGAGACGATGCGCCTCGCCGCGCAGGACGGCGCGACGCCGGTCATCGCGGCCGTCGACGGCCAGGTCGTCGCCGTGTTCGCGATCCGCGACACGATCAAGGACGACGCGCGCGCGGCCGTCGACGCGTTGCGCTCGCGCGGCATCGGCGTCGTCATGCTCACCGGCGACAACCGCGTGACGGCCGACGCGATCGCCCGCGAGGCTGGCATCGGGCATGTCGTCGCCGACGTGCGACCCGAGGACAAGGAGTCGGTCATCCTCGCGCTGCAGCGGCAGGGACGGCATGTGGCGATGGTCGGCGACGGCATCAACGACGCGCCCGCGCTCGCCCGCGCCGACCTCGGCATGGCGATGGGCACCGGCACCGACGTCGCGATCGAATCGGCCGACGTCACGCTGATGAACGGCTCGCTCACGTCGGTCGTCACCGCGCTCGACCTCGCGCATGCGACGATGCGCAACATCCGCCAGAACCTCGGGTTCGCGCTCGGCTACAACGGCTTGGGCATCCCGGTGGCCGCGGGCGTGCTCTACCCGCTCTGGCACCTGCTGCTCAACCCGATGATCGCCGGAGCGGCGATGGCGTTCTCGTCGCTGTCGGTCGTGCTCAACGCGAACAGGCTGCGCCGTTTCGTCCCCGGCGGCGCGCACCGCTACGCGATGCACGCTGCGCCCATCGAGGAATCGACGCTCGAGGCGTCGCGCGGCGGCGCCTGCCGTGTGCACAATGGTGACGGCACCACGGACACCGCAACGAAAGGACATGCGATGGCAGACGACACCGCCGAGGAGATCCTCGAGGACGCTATCAACGAACAGCTCAGGCAGGAGGAAGCCGACGCCGAGGACGTCATCGACCCGGTATGCGGCATGACGGTCGACCCGAGGACGGCGGCCGCCAAGCGCGTGTGGCACGGACGCACGATCTACTTCTGCAACCCGCACTGCGCCGAGGTCTTCGACTCGAACCCGTCGAACTACGTGGACGACTGAGCCGTCCGTCACGACGAAACGCGCCGCGGGGCGCGGCCGGAACATGTCCGGCCGCGCCCCGCGGCGCGTTTCGTCGTGACGGACGGCTCAGGCGCGGCGCCGTCGGCGCGTCAGAGAGACGACGACGCCGATGACGACGCCGAGGCCGGCCGGCACGAGCCAGCCGAACGCCAGACCGTTGAGCGGCATCCATCCGCACACCGTTTCGAGCCATGTCCAACGGCCGCCGAAGGCGGCGACGAGGCCGACGACGCCTTCGGCGACGCTGTCGATCGCCGTGAGCAGCACGGTCCAGAAGTAGACGGCCGGGAAACGGCTCGTGAAGACGGCGTCGAACAGCGACAGGACGACGAGGACGATCGCGATCGGATAGAGCGCCTCGAGCACCGGCACCGACAGGTTGATGATCGCGCTCAGGCCGATGTTCGCGATGAGCAGCGCGACGAGCGCGAACACGAGCGTCCAGGCGCGGTAGGAGAGCGTGCGGGGGAACTGCTTGTGGAAGTACGACGAGCAGGTGGAGATGAGCCCCGCGCACACATTGAAGCAGGCGACGACGAAGATGACGCCGACGAACACGGTGCCGCCGTGGCCGAAGACCTGCTCGGTGAGGTTCGTGAGCACCGTCGCGCCGGTGTCCCTCGCGCCGTCGATGCCTCGCCAGGAGCCGGAGACGGCGCCGACGAAGCCGAGCATCGCGTAGATGACGACGAGCATGACGCCGGTGAACAGGCCGCCGAGGCCGGTCTCGCGCCGGTTGCCGCGCTCGTCGCGCACGCCCATCGCCCCGATGTTCGCCGAGATGACGATGCCGAAGTACAGGCCGGCGAGCAGGTCCATCGTCTGGTAGCCGTCGAGGAGCCCGCGTATGAACTGGCCGTGCGCGTAGGAGCCGCTCGGCGCGGCGAAGGGCGGATGGTGCACGCACAGGCAGGTGACGAACAGGATGGCGATCATGGCGAGCAGCAGCGGCCCCATGACCTTGCCGAGCACCTGCGAAAGCCGGTCGGGGCGCTGCGCGACGAGCCAGGCGAGCGCGAAGAACACGATCGAATAGATCAGCTGCGCGGCGCCGAGCCGGTCGCCGGCGAAGGGCGCGACCGCCATCTCGAAGGACGTCGACGCGGTGCGCGGGATCGCGAACAGCGGGCCGATCGTGAGCATGATCGCCACGCCGAGCACGAGCGCGAAGCGCCTGGACACGCGCGCGCTGAGATTGGAGAAGCCGCCGGCGCGCGCGACGACGATGACGCCGAGGATCGGCAGGCCGACGGCGGAGACGACGAAGCCGAGCATGCCGAGCGCCGTGCGGTCGCCGGCGAGGGCGCCCAGATACGGCGGGAAGATGAGGTTGCCGGCGCCGAAGAACATCGAGAAGAACGTGACGCCGACGATGACGCGCTGGCGCGGCGTCAGCCGTGTCTCGCCCGCGCCGGGCACCTGGGCGCCGTCGGCCCGTTCGACGTGTTCGGCGATGTTCTGCGCGACCCCGACCGCGTCCTCGGCCGCCGGATCGTCGCCGGCGGCCGCAGCGCCGTCGGGCATCGTGGGATGGGAATGGGATTCCGGTGCGCGCATGACGTCGGATCGCCTCCAGAACGATAGGGGATGGATGGTGGTCGTCCGCCGTCTTCGGCCGTCCGCCGGATCGTCGGTGGCGGACGACCACTGACAGTATAGGGGCGCGGGTCGCCCGGCGAACGTATGGCGCCATGACGCGCTCACGGCGAACAGCCGCGCCGTCGCGCCTACACTGGATGCGCAGGAAAGGCGGGCGTATGGGACGGACGGCGGACGATGGCATGGGTGGCTTCGGCGGCGCGGGGGCGCCCCATGCGCGGCGCAGGCTGCTGCTCGCGTCGTCGTCGATGGGGCTGCTGCCGCTCATGCGCCGCTTCCTCGGCGTGCGGCGCGGCACCGCCGTCGGTTTCATCCCGAACGCGAGCCTGATTGAACCGTACGGCTTCGCGAGCCGGATGACGGCGCCGTGGTGGCGTGCGCACGGGCTCGACGTACGCATCGTCGACCTGACGGGGCCGCGCGCACGGGTGGCGCATCTGCTGCGAGGCTGCGACCTGATCTACGTATGCGGCGGCAACAGCTTCCATCTGATGCGCTGCCTGCGCGACGCCGGCGCCGTGCCGCTCATCCGCGGGCTCGTCGCCTCGGGCGTGCCGTATGTGGGCGAATCGGCAGGAGCGGTCGTCGCGGCGCCGGACATCGGATACATCGCGCCGATGGACGTGCGGCATGATCCGGCGACGACGCTGCATGCGCCGCGCAAGCGCGATGCGTCGACGTCGGGGCTCGACCTCACCCGGCTGCATGTCGTCCCGCATGTCGGAGGGCGCCTGCTCGGCGCGGCGGCGCGCGACATCCTGCGCATGCATGCCGGCGAGACCGGGTATGCGCCGCTGCGCAACGACGAGGCGCTCGTGCTCGAGGACGGCCGCATGCGCCGCGTCACGACCGGTTCGTTCGCCGCGCGGCTGCTGTAGCGCGTTGCGGCGCCGCAGCTGCGCCGGTGGCGAGACATGGACGGCGATGCGGGTGTGCGGCGGCGCGGTGCGTTAGACTTGAGGGCGGTATCGTCACAATCACCACCGTCACCAGCAATGGAGGAACGCATATGAGCGCAGAAGCAAACGTCGGCGTCGTCGGACTCGCCGCGATGGGCGCGAGCCTGGCACGCAACCTCGCGCGCCACGGCAACCGGGTCGCCGTCTACAACAGGCACTATTCGCGCACCGAACACCTGATCGAGGCCTACGGCGACGAGGGCGAGTTCTATCCGGCGAAGACCGTCGAGGAGTTCGTCGGGCTGCTCGAGAAGCCCCGCACCGCGATCATCATGGTCAAGGCGGGCGCCGCGACCGATGCCGTCATCGACGAGCTCGCCGAATACATGGAGCCGGGCGACATCATCGTCGACGGCGGCAACTCGTACTTCAAGGACACGATCCGCCGCGAGAAGGAGCTGCGCGCCAAGGGCCTGCACTTCGTCGGCATGGGCGTCTCCGGCGGCGAGGAGGGCGCGCTGCTCGGCCCGTCGATGATGCCCGGCGGCTCCGACGCGTCGTGGGAGCGCCTCAAGCCGATCCTCGAATCGATCGCCGCGAAGGCGGACGACGGCGAGCCCTGCGTCATGCACGTCGGCGAGAACGGCGCCGGCCACTTCGTCAAGATGGTGCACAACGGCATCGAATACGCGGACATGCAGCTCATCGCCGAAAGCTACGACATCATGCGCCGCGGGCTGGGGATGACCCCCGACGAGATCGGCGACGTCTTCGAGCGATGGAACGGCACCGACCTCGACTCCTATCTCATCGAGATCACGGCCGAGGTGCTGCACAAGAAGGATCCGCAGACGGGCAAGCCGCTCGTCGACGTCATCCTCGACCATGCCGGCATGAAGGGCACCGGCACATGGACCGTGCAGACGGCGCTCGAGCTCGGCGTGCCGGTCACCGGCATCGCCGAGGCCGTGTTCGCACGCGGCCTGTCCGACCAGACGGCGCTGCGCGACAAGGCGCAGGCCGACCCGTTCCGCGGCCCCGAAGGCCGCATCGAGCTCGGCGACGAGACGCGCGACGCCTTCATCGAGCGCATCCGCCAGGCGCTGTACGCGTCGAAGATCGTCGCGTACGCGCAGGGCTTCAACGAGATCTCGCGCGCCGCCGAGACCTACGGCTGGGACATCGACATGGCGCATCTGGCGCGCATCTGGCGCGCCGGCTGCATCATCCGCGCGAAGTTCCTCGACCGCATCTCCGAGGCATTCAAGGACGGAGACGCCGACGTCTCGCTGCTGTTCGCCCCCTACTTCAAGCAGGGCATCGAGGCCAGCGAGCCCGACTGGCGCCACGTCGTGGCCACGGCGGCCGAGGTCGGCCTGCCGGCGCCGGTCTTCTCCTCGTCGCTCGCATACTTCGACGGCCTGCGCGCCAAGCGCCTGCCGGCCGCGCTCATCCAGGGCCAGCGCGACCTGTTCGGCGCCCACACCTACCGTCGCGTGGACCAGCCGGGCGCATGGCACATCCTGTGGGCCGAGCCCAACCAGCGGGAAGTGAAGATGGCCGACTGACGGATCCTCTGCATACGGCGAAGGGCGCCGACCTCATCGTGGGGTCGGCGCCCTTCGCCGTATATGGGTGCCGGTCGTCGGACGGACGCCTAGCCATGCAGCTTCCGCGTCGACGCCCCGTCGCCGATCCACAGCAGCTGGCGCCTCGCGTCGGCGAAGGACGCCGGCCAGTGCGGGTCGCGTTCGTGCATGAAGGTCTCGAGCATCGCGTCGGCCTTCGCCGCGCGCGAGCCGCAGATCCACAGGTGGTCGGTCCTGGCGATCATCGGCACCGTGAAGGTCAGGCGCGCCGGCGGCGGCTTGGGGGAGTCGTCGACGCCGGCGACGAGGATGTCCGGGTCGTCGATGAGCAGCTCCTTGTGGTCGGGGAACAATGACGCGAAATGGCCGTCGGGGCCGACGCCGAACATCATGACGTCCATCGCCGCGGCCTGGCCGAGCTCGCCGACCAGTTCGGACTGGTAGACGGCGGCCGCGTGCCGCAGCGCGTCGCGCGTCTGCTCGCGCGTCGCGTCGGCGCGTTGCCGCGCGTCGCGCGTGTCGGCCGGCATCGCGTGGATCTGCGCGTCGTCCATGCGGCCTTCGGCGACGAGGCGGTCGAACAATGCGGCGCGCGCCTGCTTCTCGTTGCGTTCGTCGCTGTCGGCCGGCACGAAGCGTTCGTCGCCCCACCAGATGTGCACGCGTCGCCAGTCGACGACGTCGAGCAGCGGCGAGACGCCGATCGCCTCGAGGATCGCCGTGCCGTCGGAGCCGCCGGTCACGGCGACGTCGACGCGCTCGCGGTCGGGACTGCCGAGCACCTCGTTCATCGTCAGCAGCGTGCGCGCGGCGATCGCCTCGGCGAACAGCTTCTGGTCGGGGTAGGTGATGAGTTCGCGTCCGATCATCCTTCGCTCCTTTCTACTGCTGCTCTACTGCCGCGCTTGTGTGGCGTCCGGATGGATGCGCCGCCAGCCGTCGGTGATGACCTTCGCATAGATCTCGTCGGGGTAGAGGCGGCCGAGCTCCTCGCTCAGGCAGTCGCCGAGCGAGCGCATCGGCAGCGGGATCGTCTGCGGCGACTGCCCGGGCACGCTGATCGTGACGATGTCGTCATGGTCATGGCAGCGCACGAGGCTGAGCACGCCGCCGTCCTCGCGCGTCAGGCTCACCGCGCAGATCGCCGTCGCCTCGGCGTCGGTCTCGATCGAGACCGGGATGTCGAGGCTGACGGCGAGCCATGCGGCGAGCAGGTCCTTGGGCAGGTAGTCCGCCTCGCCGACGACGTTCGCGGCCGTGATGCGCATGTGCGGCGGCTGGTCGAGCATCGCCGCGAGCAGCGCGCGCCAGCGCGTGAGCCTCGTCCACGACATGTCGACGTTCTTCGGGGAGCGGTTGCGCCGCAGGTCCTCGACCGTGCGCATCGGGTTGGCCGAACGCATCGCGTCGGTGATGCGCGACTGCGCCATCGCGCCCACGAGGTCCTTCGACGGGTTGGCCGGCGCCTCGGTCGGCCACCAGGCCACGATCGGCGCGTCCGGCACGAGCAGCGGCGTGACGAGCGTGTCGAGATGGTGGATGAGGCCGCCGCGCGGCCGCAGCACGATGATCTCGCCCGCGCCGGCGTCGGCGCCGATGCGCACCTCGGCATCGAGGTAGGTGCGGTCCTCCTCGGATTCGGTCATGCGCCGCGAGCTCGGCGCGATCGCGATGACGCGGCACGGATGGTCGCGGCTCGCGTCGTTCGCCAATGCGAGCGTGTGCTCGAGATGGTCCTCGTCGGTGACGATGAGCAGCGTCAGCACACGGCCGAGCGCGACCTCGCCGCGCTCCTCGTGCAGTTCGTCGATCTTGTTCGAGATCTCATTGGTCTCGGTGTCCCGCATCGTAATGATCATGGCATCCTCCAACGGTGTCCGTCGCGTGCAAGCATCTCCACGGCCTCCTGCGGGCCCCACGTACCGGCGCGGTACGGCTGCGGCTGTCCAAGCGTCGACCAGAAGTCCTCGATCGGGTCGAGGATGCGCCAGGACAGGTCCACCTCCTTCGTCGTCGGGAACAGCGGCGGGTCGCCCAGCAGCACGTCGAGGATCAGACGCTCGTAGGCCTCGGGGGAGGCTTCGGTGAACGAACGGCCGTAGCTGAAGTCCATCGACACGTCGCGCACCTCCATCGACGTGACGCCCGGCACCTTCGACCCGAAGCGGATCGTGACGCCCTCGTACGGCTGGACGCGAATGACGAGCGCGTTCTTGCCGAGCTCCTGCGTGGCCGTGGACTCGAAGGGCAGATGCGGCGCGCGCTTGAAGACGAGCGCAATCTCGGTGACGCGCCGGCCCAGACGCTTGCCGGTGCGCAGATAGAAGGGGACGCCGGCCCATCGGCGCGTGTCGATGTCGAGGCGAATCGCCGCGTAGGTCTCGGTCGTCGAATCCGGGTCGATGCCCTTCTCCTCGAGGTATCCGCACACCGGCTCCGAGCCCTGCCAGCCGGCCGAGTACTGGCCGCGCGCGGTGTGGGCGGCCAGGTCGCGCGGCAGCCGCACGGCGGAGAGCACCTTCGTCTTCTCGGCCATCAGGTCGCGGGCCGAGAACGAGACCGGCTCCTCCATCGCCGTGAGCGCCATCAGCTGCAGCAGGTGGTTCTGGATGACGTCCCTGGCCGCGCCGATGCCGTCGTAGTAGCCGGCGCGCCCCGCCACGCCGATGTCCTCGGCCATCGTGATCTGCACGTGGTCGACGTAGTTCGCGTTCCAGATCGGCTCGTACATCGTGTTCGCGAAGCGCAGCGCGAGCAGGTTCTGCACGGTCTCCTTGCCCAGATAGTGGTCGATGCGGAACACCGAGTCGGGGTCGAAGACCTCGGAGATGACCTCGTCGAGCTGCTGCGCGCTCGTCAGATCGTGGCCGAAGGGCTTCTCGATGATGACGCGGCGCCACGCGTCCTCGGTGGATTTCGCCAGTCCGCAGTTCGCCAGCTGGCGCGCCACGATCGGGAAGTCGCGCGGCGGCACCGACATGTAGAACGCGTGGTTGCCGCGCGTGCCGCGGTCGCGGTCGAGCTCGGCGACGGTGTCGCTCAGGCGCGTGAAGGCGCCCGGATCCTCGAAGGTGCCGCGCACGAAGCGGATGCCGCGGGCGAGCTGCTCCCAGGTCGCGTCGTTGAACTGCGTGCGGCAGTGCGCCTGCACGTTCTCCTTGACGAAGTCCCTGAAATGGTCTTCGGTCCAGTCGCGGCGCGCGAAGCCGGTCAGACCGAAGCTCGGCGGCAGCAGCCCGCGGTTCGCCAGATCATAGATGGCCGGCAGCAGCTTCTTGCGCGACAGGTCTCCGGTCACGCCGAAGATCACGATGCTGCACGGTCCTGCGATGCGGGGAAGGCGCAGGTCCCTGGGATCCCTCAACGGGTTGACCCATTCGAGCGGCGCCGCCCCCTGTTCTGTTGTCTGTGTCATGTCTGCCATCCTAACGCCGACCGCGTCCCCCCGTGCACGCCCGTCCGCTTTTCCACGCTCGGGGCAATGGATGCGGCTTACGCATGCGATCGCATGCGCGCCCTGATGCGGGCGGCGATCGAGCGGGCCGGCTTCGCCGAGGCCGGACGCAGCGGGCAGCTCGCGCACACGATCGAATCGGGGGAGGGCTCGCAGGCGCCGAGGGAGCACCCCGCCGTCAGCTCGACGACGTCGATCATGCCGCGTGCGCGCGCATGCTCGACGATCTGCTCGACGAAGTCGCGCGGCAGCCCGCGCTCGTCGGCGCACCGGGCGACGCTCATGCCGGCCGCCAGATCGGCGACGACGCCGGCGACGACATGAGTGCGCAACCTCGCGCCGTCGGACGCGCCGGTGCGACGGAAGCCGCTCACAGCACCCATCTCAGGGTCTGGAACGCGACGACTGCGAGGATGTAGGCGACGACGAGCCCGAGGCCGACCGATTGCATCGCGATGCGCGTCGAATACTGGCGCCTGAGTTCGGCGACCGTCGCCAGGCATGGCGTGTACGCGAGCGTGAACAGCATGAACGCGATCGCGGCGGCGCGTCCGTGGCCGCCCGAGCTTTCGTCGAAGGAGGCGCGCATCGCGGCGCCGAGCGAGCCCTCGCCCTGCTGCTGCTCGTCCTCGTCGCCGGTGTCGATGCTGTAGGACTGGGCCATCGACGCGACGACGACCTCCTTGGCCACGAAGCCGGTCATCAGCGCGGCCGAGGCGTGCCAGTCGTCGAAGCCGGCGGGTGCGAAGACCGGCGCGACGCGGTCGGCGACGACGCCGTAGACGGAATCGTGGACGTCGTCGACCTTCGCGAAGGAGCCGGCGGCGGCGCCCGCCGGGATCGCCTGCAGCAGCCACATGACGACGAGCATCGAGATGATGATCGTGCTCGCGCCGCGCACGAATCCCCACAGCCGCATGAGCACGGAGCGCACGAGCGTCACCAGGCGCGGCACCTGGTAGGGCGGCAGGCTCATCGCGAAGGGTGCGGGGCGCACGTCGGTGAAGCGCACGCGGCGCAGCAGGACGCCGACGAGCAGGATGAGCACAATCGAGCACACGTACATCATGAAGACGACGAGGCCGGCCTGCCCGCGGAAGAACGCATAGGCGAGCACGAGGTAGACGCTCAGGCGCGCCGTGCAGCTCGAGAACGGCACGAGCATGCCGACGAGGACGCGTTGGCGCGAATCGGGCAGCGTGCGCGTGGCGGCGAGCGCCGGCAGGTTGCAGCCGAAGCCGATGACGATCGGCAGGAACGCGCGGCCGTCGAGGCCCATGCAGCGCATCGCGCGGTCCATGACGAAGGCGGCGCGCGCGAGGTAGCCGGAATCCTCGAGCAGGCTCAGCAGGATGAACATGATGCCCATCGGCGGGATGAACGTGCCGATCGTGACGACGCCGTCGACAAGGCCGTCGACGACGAGCGAATGGAACCAGCCGTCGAGTGCGCCGGGGCCGGCGAGCGCGAAGAGCCGGTCGACCCCGGCGACGAGCCAGCCTCGCACGGTGCCGTCGATCCAGTCCTGGGCGGGCCCGGCGAGCGTCGTCGTCGCCTCGAACACGCCGAGCATGAGCAGCAGGAAGGCGATGACGCCGAACACCGGGTTGAGCAGCACGCGGTCGATGCGGTCGGAGACGGTGACGCGGTCGCGCGCATGCATGTCGAGCCGCGCGAGCACGCCGGCGGCCCAGTCGAAGCGCGCGTCGGCGCCGCCCTCGACCCATGCGCGCAGATCGACGTCGTCGACGTCCACCCGCGTCAGGCCGTGCGGCAGCGGCGTGCCGGACAGATGCGCGCCGACGGCGTCCATCAGCGCGCCCGCGCCGGCGCCGGTGCGGCCGTCGACCTCGACGACCGGCACGCCGTCGAGCGCGCGCGACAGCTGGGCCGGATCGATGCGGGCGCCCTGCCGGGCGGCGAGGTCGTTCATCGTCAGCGCGACGACGGTCGGGCGCCCCAGCTCGAGGACCGTGGCGAGGAAGTAGAGCGCGCGAGAGATGTTCGTCGCGTCGACGACGGTCACGATCAGGTCCGGTCCGCCGTCGCCGTCCAGCCCCGTCACCGCCTTGGCGGCGACCTCCTCGTCCGGCGAGAGCGGCAGCAGCGAATACGTGCCCGGCGTGTCGATGAGGTCCCAGCGTGCGCCGTCGTGCCCGTAGACGCCCTCCTCGAGCAGCACCGTCGTGCCGGGGGCGTTCATGACGCGCGCCTTCGCGCCTAGGATCGCGTTGAACAGCGACGACTTGCCGACGTTCGGGTTGCCGATGAAGACGATGCGCGGCATGCCGTCGGCCTGCACGCGTCGGCCGCCGACGTCGCAGCAGGGACGTGTGCCGTGGGGATGCGCGGCGGCGTGGCCGTCGCGGCGGCGCGCGGGCAGCAGCGCGGCCAGGCCGCGTCGATGGTCGTGGTGGTCTGAGCTCATGGTCGGTCCTTGGACGTGATGGGGAAAAGACGAGGATGCGGAAAACGGGGGCGGGCGCCGTGCCTCCATCAGCCGGCGGCGGGCGCGACGGCGATGCGCGAGGCGGTGCCCCCGTCCAGCGCGATGCGCTCGGTGCCCTTCGCGACGACGCGGCCGCCGAAGTTCGCGCGCTGCACGACGCGGATGACGGTGCCGGCGCGCAGCCCCAGCTCGAGCATGCGGAAGCGGTGGCGTGCGTCGACGTCGATGGCCGTGATCGCCATGTCCTCGTCCATCGGGCAGTTCTCGACGGTCAGTGGGGAAGAGGTGTCCATAAGCGCACATTGTTATGGCGATCGCGGGGAAAGTCAATAGTTTCGGGCAAAAAGACGACGGCCCCGCATGCCGGCGTCCGGCCATGCGGAGCCGTCGCCCCGGACGCGTCAGCGCCCGCCGAGCGTGCGGCAGGTCTGCCCCAGTCCGCGGCTGAGCGCGACGACGTCGAGCAGGCGGTCGATCTCGGCGTCCGGCAGGCCGACGTGTCCCCTGGCGGCCTCGCGCACCGTGACGCCCTCGTCCATCGCGTCCTTCGCGAGCCCCATCGCGCGCTCGTAGCCGACCGCGTCGTTGAGCGCCGCCGCGATCGACGGCGACTGTTCGGCGTGGAGGCGGCCGCGTTCGACGTCGACGCGGATGCCCTCGACGCACTTCGTGCGGAACATGTCCATCGCGTTGATCGCGAGCGTCATGCCGGTGAGGATCTCATGGATGATGACCGGGTCGAAGGCGTTGAGCTGCAGCTGTCCCTCGGCGGCCGCCCAGTTGACGGTCACGTCCATGCCGAAGATGACGAAGCAGCACTGGTCGACGCATTCGGGGATGACCGGGTTCACCTTGCCCGGCATGATCGACGAGCCCGCCTGGCGCGCCGGCACCTTGAGGTCCTCGAAGCCGCAGCGCGGACCCGAGTTGAGCAGCCGCAGGTCGTCGGCGGCCTTCTTCAGATGGATCGCGAGGTTCTTCAGGCAGGCGCTCGCGGCGATGTAGGCGCTCATGTCGGTGACCGAGGCGACCGGGTCGGGCGCGGCGTGCACCGGCAGTCCGGTCAGCTTCGCGAGCGTGCGCGTCGCGGTCTCGCGGAAGCGCAGGTCGGCGCACACGCCGGTGCCGATCGCCGTCGCGCCGAGGTTGAGGTCGCACAGCTGGCCGACGAGCGCGTCCATCGCCTGCAGGTCGAGCTTGAGGAACGACGCCCAGGCGTGGAACTCCTGGCCGAAGGTCATCGGGACGGCGTCCTGCAGCTGCGTGCGTCCGATCGTCACGTCGTCGGCGTGCCGGTCGGCCAGTGCGTGGAACGCGTCGCGCAGCCGCCGGGCGGACGCGGCGAGCGGCGCGAGGCCGCCGCAGATCGCGAGCTTGCAGGCGGCCGGATAGGTGTCGTTCGTCGACTGCGAGCGGTTGACGTCGTCGTTGGGGTGGATGTACGCGTAGTCGCCGCGCGGATGGCCGCAGATCTCGAGCGCGCGGTTGGCGATGACCTCGTTCATGTTCATGTTCAGGCTCGTGCCGGCGCCGCCCTGCAGCACGTCGACGGGGAACTGGTCGGCGAGCGCGCCGTGCTCGATCTGCTCGCAGGCCTGTTCGATCGCCTTCGCCTTGTCCGCGTCGAGCAGGCCCAGCTCCGCGTTCGCGGCCGCGCAGGCGCGCTTGACGACGGCGTAGGCGCGGATGAGCGCCTCGTGCGAGGAGTCGGGGATGCCGCTGACCGTGAAGTTCTCGATCGCACGCTGCGTATGGATGCCCCAGTACACGTCCCGCGGCACTTCGAGCGCGCCGATGCAGTCATGCTCGAGCCTCATGCCCGTCGCGGCCGTAAGGGGCGCGCCCGTTCCCGTCGCGTCGTGCGTATCGTATCTGCCGTCGTCCCGCTGTCCGTCCATGATGTCCGCTCCTTGTCATCCTCGTATCGTCCTCGTGCGTCACCGCGACGGCGTCCGTGGCCGCCGCGCACTCGCACATGCCGCGCCCGTCGGCGTTTTCCGGCCTACGATTCTATGTTCGCGGCCGCGGACACGCCAGCGCCGATATTGCTTACAGCCGATTGCCCGCGCGTCACGCCGGGCGCGCGGTTCAATGGGGCTATGGAAAACTTCGATACCAACCAGAGCATGCATTTCACCTCGTCCAAGCCGATCTACGACTTCTATGTGGCGGGACCCTACGAGACGGACGAGCAGGTCGAGAGCATGGAGCGTCTCGAACGCGTGCTCAAGGGCCGCGGCAAGAACCTGTATCTGCCGCGCTTCGCGATGGACGTCAACGTCGCCGGCCCGCGCGCCGTGTTCGAGGACCGCATCCGTGCGATCGGGAACTCCGCCGCCCTCATCGCCAACCTCGACGACAAGGATCCGGGGACGGTCTTCTCGATGGGCTACGCCAGCGCGCTCGGCAAGCCGGTCTACGCGTATTGCGAGGGCATCCTGCCGAACGCCCGCATCAGCCTGATGATCGACCAGGCGGCCACCGCCGTGCTCGACGGGCCGGCGGACCTCGAAAGCCTGCTCGACTCGGGCCGCGTCAAGCCGCTGGACCTCGACCAGCACTGAAACGATACGGGCCGGCATGGCCGGTCCGCCGTTATCATCGTCAGATGCACGAAGACAACCTTGGTGAGTTCGAGCCGCCGCGCACCGACGTCATCGAACATGCGCAGGCGCCCCATGGCGACCTTGACACGCAGCTTTTCGCGTTCTTCGAGGAGTTCCGTCGCGTCGACCTCATCTACGGCGCCTATGGACGACGTTCCGGGCTGTCGTTGGGCGTGTACCTCATCTTCGACTACATCTGCGAGAACGACGGCACATCGCAACGGGAGATCTGCGCGTATACGCTGCTGCCGCGCCAGACGGTGAACAACGTGGTCAATTCGCTCGTCTCCCAAGGATTGCTGCATCTGGAGAGCAGCGAACGCGACAGACGTGTCAAACGCATCCGCCTCACCGACGGGGGGGAGCGCTACCGGCGCGAGGTGATCTCGCCCGTGCGCGAGGCCGAGCTGCAGGCCATGGCGGCTCTCGACCCCGCCGAACGCCGCATGATGATCGCCTACGTCGACAAGTTCATGAACGCGCTCGAACGGGGGATCGGCGCCCTCGAGACGTGACCGGGCGGGCCGCTCACGGCCGCGCGAGCGGGGCCGCGACGGTGAGCCGCATGGCGTCCACCGCGAAATGCGTGCCGCGTTTCAGGTCGACGTGCCCCGGAAGCCTGCGGCTTTCGACGAATTCGTCGAAGACGGCGACGAGCGGCTGGTTCGTGCCGCAATCGGCCAGGTTGCAGGACACCTGGCTTTTCGGAGGCACCGTCGCCGAGAACATCGCCTACGGCAGGCCCGACGCCACGCGCGAGCAGATCGTGGCCGCAGCGAAGGCCGCGCACGCCGACTTCTTCATCCGCACATTGCCCAAGGGCTACGACACCGTGCTGGACAACGAGGCGAACAACCTGTCGGTCGGCCAGCGCCAGCTGCTGACAATCACGCGCGTGTTCCTCGCCGACCCGGCGATGCTGATCTTCGACGAGGCCACGAGCTCGGTCGGCACGCGCACCGAACAGGCGATCGCCAAGGCGATGAACGCGCTGATGGCGGACCGCACGAGCTTCGTCATCGCGCACCGCCTGTCGACGATCCGCGACGCCGACCTCATCCTGTTCATGGAGCACGGCGACATCATCGAGCACGGCACGCACGACGAGCTGCTCGGGCGCGGCGGCGCCTACGCGCGGCTGTACGAGTCGCAGTTCGCCTGAGCCGCCCCGTCGTATTCGGCCCGACGCGTCGCGATCATGATGCGGTTTGCACGTCCGGCCGCGCTCAATCGATGAGCCCCATGCCGATCTTCATCGCGACGACGCGCGTCGCCGACGCGGTGACCTTGTCGGCGAAGGCCGCGTCCGCCGCCGCACGCGCACGCAGGCCGGAGAGGATCGGCGCCGTGTACGAGGGGTCGTTGATGCAGGCGACGTCGCCGCCGGCCTCGACGAGCCGCACGCCGAGCTGCGTCGGCTCGACGCCGCCGACGGCGTCCGCCGACAGCGAGTCGGAGATGACGACGCCGTCATAGCCGGTGCGCTCGCGCAGCAGTCCGGTGACGATCGGCCGGGAGAAGGCGGCCGGCGCGTCCGGGTCGAGCTGCGCGTACGAGGCGAGCGACATCATGACCATCGCCGGCCGTCCTTCCCTGATAGCCTTGGTGAACGCGGCCACCTCGGGGCCGTCGGCGACCGTCGTCGTGTCGACGATGCCGTCGGCCGTGAAATCGGTGTTGCCGGTGACCGAGCCGAGACCGGGGTAGTGTTTGACGGCCGTCGCGACGCCGGCGTCGCGCATGCCGTCGATGAACGCGACGGCGTGGCGCGCGTCGCCGTCCGCGTCGAGGCCGAAGTCGCGGTCAAGGGCGCCGATCGGCGCGTTCGAGGCGCGGTCGATCGTCACCGTGTCGACCGACGGCGCGAGGTCGACGTCGACGCCGGCGCCGCGCAGCTGGGCGCCCCAGCGCCGGCTGTCCTCCCTGAGCGCGTCTGTGCCGAGCCGGCCCTGTTCGAACGCGCTCGGCATCGTCTCGAAGCCGGGACCCTGCAGATGCTGCACCAGGCCGCCCTCCTGATCGGTGGCGACGAGGATCGGCGTGCCGTCGCCGGCGTAGCCGCGCAGCGCGTCGACGGCCGCGCGCACGCCGTCGACGCCGCTCGACCAGTTGCCCATCAGGATGACCGAGCCGACATGGTCGTCGGCGATGAGCGCGGCGAGCGCCGAAGGGTCGGAGCCGGCGGCGAGCGGCGCCATGACGAGCTGCGCGGCTCGTTCGTCGAGGCTCATCGCGTCGACGATCCGCTTCGCGCGCGCGGTCGCATCCGCACCGTCCTTCCCCGCGTCCTGCGCGCCCTTGTCGTCGTCCTGCTTCGTCGCGCCGCCCTGCGCCGTGTCCGGCGATGGCGCGGAGGAGGAGGGAACCGGCGCGCTTGCCTGTGCGGAGGCCTGCGCGCGCCGCGTCTCGCGATGGCGGCCGCCGGCGGCGAAGGCGAGCGACACCGCGAGCGCGAGCGCGACGACCGCCGTCACGACGAGCGCCAGAACATGCCCGCTGCGTTCCTCCCGCGCGTCCCTGCCGTGTCTGCCGTTGCTCCGTGCCGCCATGCCGCACGCCCCCTTTCCGCGCCCCGTGTGTTCGCCGTGCGCCGTGTGTCTCGCTTGCCTGCGCCACGTCGCGTGCCGCCCTTCGCGGCGCGGGGCATGGCGTGCACCCAGTCTAGCAAGCGGGCCGCGCACGCCCCTCCGTGCTTCTTCACGCACTCTTCACGCATCGGCCTGTGGTTCTTCGGCCTGGTTCTGTAGACTGAACGAATGTCTTTCTTCGATTTCGGACCCATGTTCGGACAGGGGCCGCATAAGCGGTCCCGCCGTTCCGCCACCACCGACGACGATCCGATCGTGATCAACATCGAGACCGACGGCGAGGAGCCGCCGTCCGCCTCCGGCACGCCGCCGGCCGCGCCGCCGCGCATCACGCGCCGCCCCCCGTCGGCGGGAGGCCGCGGCTACAAGATCGTCATCGGCGTCGTGCTCGCGCTCGCCGTCGTCGTCGGGCTGTTCTTCGCCGTCGCATCCTTCGCGACCGACGTCATGTGGTACGACCAGCTCGGCTTCTCGAGCGTCGTATGGACGCTGCTGGGCACGCGCGTCGGACTGTGGATCGCCTACGCGCTGCTCATGGTGCTCGTCACCTACGTCGCCGCGACGCTCGCGATCCGCGCGCGCCCCGACTTCGCCGACGGTTCGACGATCCGCATCAACGGCGACACGATCGAGATCGGCCGCGGCGTCTCCTCGAGGAACGCCCGACGCGTCGCCGTCGGCGTCTCGCTCGTCGCCGGCCTGCTCTTCGGTTCGCGCTTCAACGCGAACTGGTCGCAGATCCTGCTCATGTTCCACGCCGAGCGCTTCGGCGTCGCCGATCCGCAGTTCGGCATCGACAACGGCTTCTACGTCTTCGTGCTGCCCGGCCTGTCGCTGCTGCTGTCCGCGCTTTCGGTGCTGCTGTTCGTCGCGCTCGTCTTCTCCGTCATCACCCATGTGGCGATGGGCGGCATCCGCTTCACGATGCCCAGACGCGGGCGCGGCATCTTCTCGATGACGCGCCGCGCACGTCGCCAGATCGCGCTGTGGCTCATGGCGTGGATGTGCTCGTGGGCCGTCAACCAGGCGCTGTCCGTCTTCTCGACGCTCACCGCCGAAGGCGACCGCATCACCGGCGCCACCTACACGACCGTGAACGCGTCAATCCCGATCACCTTCATCCTCGCGGCGATCACCGCGATCGCCGGCGTCGTGCTCGGCGTGTGGCTCATGCGCTCGCCGGCGCTTACCGACGCCGCCTCGGCGAAGACGGCGCCGCTGACGAGCGCGTGGAAGGAGTGGCGCGTCCCGGCTCTCACCGTCGCGTCGTGCCTCGTGCTGTCGCTGCTGCTGTCGTCGCTGTGGCCGGCGTTGCTGCAGCGCTTCCGCGTCAACCCGAACGCCCAGGAGATGGAGTCGGCCTACATCCAGCGCAACATCGACGCGACGCGCGCCGCCTACGGGCTTGACGCCGTCAGGACCGAGGAGTACAAGGCCACGACGAAGGCCGAGGCCGGCGCGCTGCAGCAGGACACCGAGACGACGGCGCAGATCCGCCTGCTCGACCCGCAGATCGTCTCGCCGACCTTCAAGCAGCTGCAGCAGATGAAGCAGTACTACACGTTCGCGGACACATTGGCGGTCGACAAGTACGACATCGACGGCGTCAACCAGGACACCGTCATCGCCGCGCGCGAGATGGACCTGTCCGGCAACGACAACCGCAACTGGGTCAACGACCACACCGTGTACACGCACGGCTACGGCGTCGTCGCCGCCTACGGCAACCGCGTGACCAGCGACGGCCAGCCGGAGTTCTTCGAATACGGCATCCCGACGCAGGGCTACCTCACCGACACGCAGCGCTACGAGCCGCGCATCTACTTCTCGCCGAACGCGCCCGAGTACTCGATCGTCGGCGCCCCGGAAGGCACGAAGTCGTGGGAGTTCGACTATCCGACATCCGGCGCCGAGGGCGCGACGACGACCTTCGACGGCGACGGCGGCCCCAGGCTCGGCAACATCATGGCGCGGCTGCTGTACTCGATCCGCTTCGGCTCCGACCAGATCCTGTTCTCCGACCGCGTCAACGCCGATTCGCAGATCCTCTACGACCGTTCGCCCAAGGAGCGCGTCGCGAAGGTCGCGCCGTACCTGACGCTCGACGGCCGCGTCTACCCGGCGGTCGTCGACGGCCGCGTCAAATGGATCATCGACGGCTACACGACCTCCGACCGTTACCCGTACTCGCAGATGACCGACCTGGCGTCCGCCACCGAGGACTCGACGACGGTCTCGTCGTCGTCGGTCGCGGGGCTGAGCTCCAAGCGCGCGAACTACATCCGCAACTCGGTCAAGGCGACCGTCGACGCCTACGACGGCTCGGTGGACCTGTACACCTGGGACGAGTCCGACCCGGTGCTCAAGGCGTGGCAGTCGATCTTCCCGGCGAACTACCATCCGATGTCCGAGATCTCGGGCGACCTGATGGCGCACATGCGCTATCCGGAGGGCATCTTCAAGGTGCAGCGCCAGCTTCTCGCGAAGTACCACGTGACGCAGGCGAGCCAGTTCTTCTCCGGCGAGGACTTCTGGCAGACGCCGGTCGACCCGACCGAGCCGCAGGCGCAGCAGGCGCGCGACGTGCTGCAGCCGCCGTACTATCTGACGCTCAAGACCGGCGGTTCGAAGGAGCCGGTGTTCTCGCTGACGAGCACCTACATCCCGGCGGGCGCGAGCACGCGCGAGATCCTCACCGGCTTCCTGTCCGTCGATTCCGACGCCGGCCGAACGAAGGGCGTCAAGGGGCCCGACTACGGCACGATCAGGCTGCAGGAGCTGCCGAAGGACTCGAACGTGCCCGGACCGGGCCAGGCGCAGAACAACTTCAACGCCGACGCGGACGTCTCCAAGGAGCTCAACCTGCTTGAATCGGGTTCGACGCAGATCGAGCGCGGCAACCTGCTCACGTTGCCGCTCGGAGGCGGCCTCGTCTACGTCGAGCCGGTGTACGTGAAGTCGTCCGGCGCGACGAGCTACCCGCTGCTCAAGAAGGTCCTCGTCGCCTTCGGCGACAAGGTCGGCTTCGCGGACACGCTCGACGCGGCGCTCGACCAGGTCTTCGGCGGCGACTCCGGCGCCTCGGCCGGCGATGCGGACAACGCGGACGGGTCCGCCGGCGCCCCCGAGCCGGGCGACGACGGCGCCGGCGGCGAAGAAACGCCGTCCGCGCCGTCCGGATCGGCCAAGGATCCGGCCCTCAAGGAGGCGCTCGACGACGCCTCGAAGGCGCTCAAGGATTCTGACAAGGCGATGAAGTCCGGCGACTGGAGCGCCTACGGCGAGGCGCAGCGGCGTCTCGAGGAGGCGGTCAACAAGGCGCTCGAGCTCGAGGGCTGACGCCCGCGCCGTCCGGGGCGGCCCCGCGGATCGATCCGCGGGGCCGCCCCTTTTGCGCCGCACGGCGTAGCGGCGCCGGCCGAGTTCCGCGACGCGGTTATGCTAGGACGTTATGATCACATACAGCTACAGGCGGGCCGGGGACGACGACGTGGACGTCATCACCGACGTCTACAACGAGGCCGTCATCGAGGGAGGCTCGACGACCGACCTGACGCCGGTGGGCTACGGCGAACGCAAGGCATGGCTCGACAGGCACCGCGACCCCTACGCGGTGTTCGTCATCGGCGCCGAGGACGCCGGCGGCGTCCGGCGCGACATCGGCTTCGCGTCGATCTCGGTGTTCTACGACCGCCCAGGCTATGACGGCGTGTGCAGCCTCGCCTACTACATCGCGAGGGACGCGCGCGGCCGGGGCGCGGGCGCGTTCACGATGCGCACGCTGCTCGACGAGGGCGCCGCGCGCGGCATGCGACGCGTCTGCGCGACGATCTTTGCCGACAACGCGGCCTCCACGGGGCTGTGCGAACGCTTCGGCTTCACCCGCTACGGCCTCATGCCCGCCGCGGCCTACGATTCGCGCGGCACTCTGCACGCCATGAGCTACTGGTACGCCGACATCGGCCGCTGACGGCGCGCGGCGCGCAACCGAAAGAAACGACCCCAACGAAAGAACCAAGGAAGAAAGAACAGGAAAAGAGCGACACATGGCATCGGACTACTGGCTCATCGCAGGACTGGGCAACCCCGGCGCGAAATACCGCAACACCCGGCACAACATCGGATTCATGACCATCAACCTCCTCGCCGAACGCTGGAGCGTGCGCTTCGCCAACCACAAAGGGCTCGCCGACCTCGGCAAGGGGCTGATGACGATGGGGGACCGGCGCCAGAAGGTCTTCCTGTGCAAGCCGCTGACCTACATGAACGACTCGGGGCAGGCCGTCCAGTCGGTGCGCGAATACTACCACATCGACGTCGAGCGCATCATCGTCGTCCACGACGACATGGACCTCGACTTCGGCCGCATCAAGCTCAAGTCGGGAGGCTCCGCCGGCGGCCACAACGGCATCAAGTCCATCGACCGCTGCCTGCACACGCCCGACTACGCGCGTGTGCGCATGGGCGTCGGCCACGCGAGCCGCTCCGGCGACGCGCACGACAACACGATCAACTGGGTGCTCGGCGAATTCAACGCTGCGCAGAAGAAGCAGCTGCCCGAATTCCTCGCCGACGGCGCCGACGCGGCCGAGGCGATCGTCTTCGACGGGCTGACGAAAGCGCAGGACCGCTTCAATGGCCGCTGACGACAACGCAACCAAGGCCGCCGCGGCCACGCACGGCACGACGTGCGGCGCGCTGACGGCGCTGCGCGAAAGCCTCGAGGCCGACCCCGCCTTCCACGGCCTCGCCCACGGCATGATCGAGCCGGACGCCGCCGCCGCGGAACCGTCCCTGACGATCGGCGCGCCCGACGGCATCCGTCCTGCGCTCGCCGCCGCACGCGCCGCGCTATCGCCGATCGTCGTCGTCGTGCCGTCGGGCCGCGAAGCCGAGGAGCTCGTCGACGACATCCGCTCCTGGTACGCGGGCGACCCGGCCGGCGTCACCCAGCTCGAAGCCTGGGAGACGCTGCCGCATGAACGGCTCTCGCCGCGCGCCGACACCGTCGCCAACCGCATGGAGGTCTTCCGCAGGCTGTGCCATCCCGAACCCGGCAGCGCGATGTTCGGCCCCATCCGCATCCTCGTCATGCCGGTGCGCTCGCTGATCCAACCGGTCGTCGCCGGCATCGGCGACGTCAAGCCGCTCGTCTTCGCGCTCGGCGAGCGGATCGCGCTCGACGAGGCCGCGGCCGCGCTCGTGCGCAACGCGTACACGCGCGTCGACCTCGTCATGGACCGCGGCGAATTCGCCGTGCGCGGAGGTCTCATCGATGTCTTCCCGCCGACGATGCCGCATCCGGTGCGTATCGAGTTCTTCGGCGACGACATCGACTCGATCCGCGAGTTCCACGCATCCGACCAGCGCACCTACGGCGCGCAGATCGACTCCGTCTGGGCGACGCCGTGCCGCGAGGTGCAGTTCACCGAGCGGATCCGCGAACGCGCGCGCTCACTCGTCGGACGCATCCCGAACGCCGACGACATGCTCGAATCGATCGCGCAGGCGATCCCGGTCGAGGGCATGGAATCGCTGCTGCCGGCCCTCGTCGACGATATGCGTCCGGTCACGTCGATGCTGCCCAAGGACGCCGTCGTCATGCTGTGCGACCCGGAGAAGCTGCGCCGCGCCGTCGACGACCTGGCGAAGACGGCCAACGAGTTCCTCGCGACGAGCTGGCACGTCGCCGCCTCCGGGCACGGCGCCGGCGCGCCGATCGACTTCGAGGGCGCGAACTTCCTCGACTACGACGAGGTCGTATCCTCCCTGGAGTACAGCGAACGCGAGCTATGGAAGATCAGCGGCTTCACCGTCGACGGATTGCTTGCCGGCCACGTGCAGATCGACGCGCGCGCCCCCCAGGCGTTGCGCGGCGACGAGCGACGCACCGAACAGGGCGTGCGCGCGCTGCTCGACGACGGCTACGACGTGACGGTGACGGCCGCCGCCCAAGGCACGCTGCACCGTTTGGGACGCATGCTCAACGCCGTCGGCGTCACGCGCTTCGCGGCGGTGCGCTCTCAGGCGCGCGACGGCTTCGTCGACGCCGCAGCGAAGGCCGCGCTGCTCACCGAACGCGACCTGACCGGCCGCGAAAGCGTCGCCGGAGGCCCGAAGACGCCGCGCAAACGCCGTAAGTCGATCGATCTGATGGAGCTCAAGCCGGGCGACTTCGTCGTGCACGAACAGCACGGCATCGGCCGTTTCGTCGGCATGCGCCAGCGCACGACGGGGTCGGGGCGCAACCGCACGACGCGCGAGTACCTCGTCATCGAATACGCGCCGAGCAAACGCAACGCGCCTCCGGACAAGCTGTTCATCCCCACTGACCAGCTCGACCTCGTCAGCAAGTACATCGGCGCCGAGACACCCAAGCTCAACAAGCTCGGCGGCTCGGACTGGGCGGCCACGAAGGCGAAGGCGAGGAAGCACGTCCACGAGATCGCGCAGAGCCTCATCAAGCTGTACGCCGCGCGCCAACGCACGAAGGGCTTCGCGTTCAGCAAGGACACCCCGTGGCAGAAGGAGCTCGAGGACGCCTTCCCGTACCAGGAGACCGCCGACCAGCTCACGACGATCGACGACGTCAAGGCCGATATGGAGAAGCCGGTGCCGATGGACCGCCTCATCTGCGGCGACGTCGGCTTCGGCAAGACCGAGATCGCCCTGCGCGCCGCCTTCAAGGCCGTGCAGGACTCCAAGCAGGTGGCCGTGCTCGTGCCGACGACGCTGCTCGTGCAGCAGCACTACGAGACCTTCAGCGAGCGCTTCGAGGGATTCCCGGTCACCGTCGCGGCGATGAGCCGGTTCCAGAACGCCAAGCAGACCAACGAGACGATCAAGGGGCTCGCTGACGGAACCGTCGACGTCGTCATCGGCACGCACAAGCTGCTCAACCCGAAGATCAAGTTCAAGGACCTAGGCCTCGTCATCATCGACGAGGAGCAGCGCTTCGGCGTCGAGGCGAAGGAGTCGCTCAAGGCGATCCGCACGAACGTCGACGTGCTGAGCCTGTCGGCGACGCCGATCCCGCGCACGCTCGAGATGGCCGTCACCGGCATCCGCGAGATGTCGACGCTCGCGACGCCGCCCGAGGACCGCCTGCCGGTGCTCACCTACGTCGGCGCCTACGAGGACGCGCAGGTCACGGCGGCGATCCGGCGCGAGCTGCTGCGCGGCGGCCAGGTCTTCTACATCCACAACCGCGTCGAGGACATCGACAAGAAGGCCGCCAAGCTGCACGAGCTCGTCCCCGAGGCGAGGATCGGCATCGCGCACGGCAAGATGGGGCGCAAGCAGCTCGACCAGATCATCCGCGACTTCTGGCACCGGGACATCGACGTGCTGCTGTGCACGACGATCGTCGAGACCGGACTCGACATCTCGAACGCGAACACGCTGATCGTCGACCACGCCGACCGTTTCGGCCTCAGCCAGCTGCACCAGCTGCGCGGCCGCGTCGGCCGCGGCCGCGACCGCGCCTACGCGTACTTCCTGTACGACCCGGGCAGGCCGATGACCGAGCAGTCGCACGAGCGTCTCGTGACGATCGCGCAGAACACGGCGCTCGGAAGCGGCTTTGACGTGGCGATGAAGGACCTCGAGCTGCGCGGCACCGGCAACCTGCTCGGCGACGAGCAGAGCGGCCACATCGAGGGCGTCGGATTCGACCTTTACGTGCGCATGGTCTCCGAGGCGATCGAGGACTACAAGGAGCCCGAGCGCGCCGAGCCGCCGGTCGTCGCGATCGACCTGCCGATCGAGGCGTCGATCCCGGTCGACTACATCGACTCGGACAAGCTCAGGCTCGAGACGTACCGCAAGCTCGCCGAGGCGAGGAACGACGACGACCTCGAGGAGCTGCGCGAGGAGCTCACCGACCGCTATGGCGCGCCTCCGCAGGTCTTCACGTCGCTGTTCGGCATCGCGCGGCTGCGCGAGCGCGCCCGCGATCTGGGGATCACCGAGATCGTCGGCCAGGGCGGCAAGCTGCGCGTCGGCGGCATCGAGCCGCCCGAGTCGGTGCGCATGCGCATCGAGCGCATTTACAAGGGGGCGCAGTACCGGCCGCTCGCGCACACCTACACGATCCCGACGCCCTTCGCCGGCTCGCTCGGCTCGGGGCCGATGGATTCCGACGGCGTCATCCGGTGGGTCGGACAGCTGCTCGACGACCTCGCGTGGACGCCGAGGCCACGTGCCTGAGCGACGCTTCCCGCGGCGACGCGCGCAGGGCGGACGCTCCGTCTTCCGATGACGGCGAGGGCCCGGAGGGGACCATCCCTCCGGGCCCTCGCCGTAGCGGCGGATATGCCGGCGTCATCCGCGCAGCGCGTGGCGCAGATGCTCCTCGAGCGCCGCATGGCCGAGCGGCCGCCCCTGAGCGTCAAGCGTCGAACGGTCGGCGCGCACCTCGTCGCGGATGCGGCCGTCGGCGAGCACGAGGATGCGGTCGGCGAGCCGCACCGCCTCGGCGATGTCATGGGTGACGAGCACCGTCGCGAAGCCGAGCCGTGCACGCAGATCGGCGAGCAGGTCCTGCATGTCGAGCCTGGTGAGCGCGTCGAGCGCGCCGAAGGGCTCGTCGAGCAGCAGCAGCCGCGGCCGGCGTGCCAGCGCCCGGGCGAGCGAGACGCGTTGCCGCTGGCCGCCGGAGAGCTGTGCCGGCAGCTTGTCGGCGGCGTCGGCCAGCTGCACCTGGGCGAGCACCGCGGCGGCGGCCTGCCTGCGCGCGCGGCGCGTCATGCGCCCGCCATCCGCCTCCATGCCGAGCGTCACGTTGTCCCAGATGCGCAGCCACGGGACGAGGCGCGCGTCCTGGAAGCCGAAGGCGATGCGGTCCGTGGCGCGCACCCGGCCGCGGTCGGCGTCGAGCAGCCCGGCGACGATGCGCAGCAGCGTCGACTTGCCGCAGCCGGAGCGTCCGATCAGGGCGACGGTCTCGCCTGCATCGACGTGCATGGCCACGTCGGCGAGCACGGCGCGCCCGTCGAAGGCCCTGCACACGCCGTCGAGCGCGGCGGCGTGCTTCATGCCGCCGCTCATGCGCCGCAGTCCATCGTCGCCGCCTCGAGGTCGGGCATCTCGTCGATGAAGCCGAAGTCGACGTATTCCCTGGCCTGAGCCTCGAGCATCGCGCGTCCGTCGGCGTCGATCGGCAGGATCCTGGGCACGTCGAATCGCGAGATCTGCTCGGCGACCTCGTCCGAGGCGCCGAACCGCTTGTAGGCGTCGGTGATGATCGCGGGCCGCTTCGCCGCGGCCTCCGATTCCTTGACGAGAGCCCGGTACATCGCCTTGACGGCCTCGGGGTGCTTCGTCGCGAAGTCGCGCGAGACGATGTGGATCGAGACGTTGTGGTTGTCGTAGTCCCTGCCGTTGGCGAGCAGCTTCGCGCCCGGCGTGGCCATCGCCGCCGCGAGGTTCTGGTCGAAGGACGACAGCGCGTCGATCTGCCCGGAGGTGAAGGCCGCCTGGAAGCTGCTCGGGTTCATCTCGACGACGTCGACGTCCCCGACGTCCACGCCGGAGCCTTCGAGCGCCTTGTGCAGCACGTAGTCGCCGGTGCCGCCGCGCTTGATGATCGCGACCTTCCTGCCCTTGAGGTCGTCGAGCGATTCGACGCCCGAGCCGGGCGCGGCGACGATGCCCTGCGAGTCGCCGTCGTAGTATTCGATCGCGAAGGCGGTCCACGGCTGTCCCTGCGCGAGGAAGTCGATGAACGACCCGGTGCCGGTGCTCGTCGCGTCGGCGTTGCCGGACAGGACCGCGGCGTAGGCGTCGGTCGGGTTGTACGGACCGGTGAAGTCGACGTCCGTCGAGCCCATCGTCTCGTCGAGGAAGGGCTCGTCGCGCACCGTCGTCAGGTAGTTCGCCGTGGACAGGTAGGCGACGCGCATCGCGGCGTCGTCGCCCGCCTGCGCCGACGTGCCGCATGCCGCGGCGCCGGCGAGCAGCGCTGCGGCGCCCACGGCGGCGGCCAGACGGCGCGGACGGCGGTGGGATCGGGATGTGGATGACATGGTGCCTCCTTGGGGAATGGCCGCATGAGCGCATGACGGTGCCGCGGCCGGTTTCGATGGTCGGGTGTGGTGATCCTGGGGGAAGGCGTTGCCGCATCGGGGCGCCGCGGCGTCAGCCGTGCGTGTGCAGCAGGCGTTCGAGAGCCCCGACGGCCCACTCGCTGAGCAGGCCGAGCGCCGCGTACAGCACGATGCACAGCACCATCTGGTCGGTGCGGAAGAACTGCTGGGAGCGCGCGAGCAGATAGCCGATGCCGGCCGACGAGTTCACGGTCTCGCAGGTGACGAGCGCGATCCACGAGACGGTGATCGCGAAACGCAGCCCGGTCATGAACTGCGGAAGCACGCCGCACAGCAGGATCTTCGTGAAGACGACATGCCGCGGCATCCGGTAGGCGCGGGCGAGTTCGAGCAGCCCCGAGTCGATCGCGCGCACGCCGTCGCGCACGTTGACGTAGACGAGCGCGAACGCGCCGACCGCGATCAGCGTGACCTTCATCGCCTCGCCGATGCCGAGCGTGACGATGAGCAGCGGCGCGAGCGCCGGGAACGGGATCGCGCGCAGCATGTGGACCGGCTTGTCGATGAGCGCGCGGCCCGGGCGGCTCGCGCCCGAGACGACGCCGGCCGGCACGGCGAGCGCCACGCCGACGGAGAGGCCGGCGAGCACGCGCAGCACGCTGACGCGCACCGACGGCCACAGCGCGCCTTCGTCGCGCATGTCCACGAAGGCGGCGGCGACCTCGCCGGGGGAGGGCAGCGCGCGCGTGTCGGGCGCCGAGCGCGTGCACAGCGCCCACAGCGCGAACAATACGAGCGTGGACGCCCACGCGGCGCCGATGCGCGCCATCCGCCGGGTCCATCGGGGCGCGGACGGCGCGTGCGCCGGCGCCGACGATGCGGATGACGAGGATGATGCGGACGGCGACGGCGGCGCGTCGGGGACGGCGGCGCCGATCTGCTCCGGAACTGACATGACATTCCCTTCGATAGCATTGCCTATTTCAGGTTCGACGAGTGTGATCTCAGCCCAGCCGATCCGCTTTCCGCCCCGTCCTGCGCGCCCGGGCGCGCAGGACGGCGTCCAGCACATGTTTGAGATCATGGCCCGGGCACCCCGTGTCGGCGTCCATTGTTGCCACGGCCGTTGGACAACGAGGGCCGATCCGTATGGTTTCGGGCTCCGTGCGCCGCCGGCGCGCAGGGTCGGCGCGGCGGACGCGCGGCGCTGGGAGCGCTCACAGTTTTCGCCGGCGGGAAGTTGCGAATCGTCCAACAACGGCATTATTCTTGCAGATGTCATCACAACCCGTACACACAAGGAGCAGTTGTGGCAGCAATTGAAAGCGTGTATGCACGCCAGATTCTTGATTCCCGTGGCAACCCGACCGTCGAGGTCGTGCTGGACACCGAGGACGGCGCACGCGGCATCGGCCTCGTGCCGTCCGGCGCGTCGACCGGCGAGGCGGAGGCCTGGGAGCGTCGCGACGGCGACAAGTCCGTCTATCTGGGCAAGGGCGTCCTCGGTGCCGTCAAGGCCGTCAACGAGGAGATCGCGCCGAAGGTCATCGGCATGGACGCCACCGACCAGCGCGCGCTCGACGACCTGATGATCGAGCTCGACGGCACCCCGAACAAGGGCCGCCTCGGCGCCAACGCGATCCTCGGCGTCTCGCTCGCCGCCCTCTACGCGGCCGCCGAGACCGCCGAACTGCCGCTCTACCGCTACATCGGCGGCACCAACGGCCACATCCTGCCGGTCCCGAACATGAACATCATGAACGGCGGCGCGCACGCCGACTTCGCGACCGACATCCAGGAGTACATGATCTCCCCGTATGGCTTCGAGACCTACTCGGAGGCGCTGCAGGCGGGCGTCGAGGTCTACCACACCCTCAAGAACGTCCTCAAGAAGCAGGGCCTGGCCACCGGCCTCGGCGACGAGGGCGGCTTCGCGCCGAAGATGAAGACCAACGAGGATTCGCTCAAGTACATCATGGACGCCATCTCGGCCGCCGGCTACGAGCCGGGCAAGCAGATCGGCATCGCGCTCGACGTCGCCTCCTCCGAGTTCTACAACAAGGAGACCGGCAAGTACCACTTCGACGGCGAGGACCGCGATTCGGCCTACATGCTCGACTTCTACGAGAAGCTCGTCGACCAGTTCCCGATCGTCTCCATCGAGGATCCGTTCCAGGAGGAAGGCTGGGAAGACTGGGCGAAGATCACGAAGGCGCTCGGCGACCGTCTGCAGTTCGTCGGCGACGACCTCTTCGTCACCAACCCGGTGCGCCTGAAGAAGGGCATCGACATGGGCGCGGGCAACTCGCTGCTCGTCAAGCTCAACCAGATCGGCACCGTCTCCGAGACCCTCGACGCGATCGAGCTGGCCACGAAGAACGGCTTCACGTCGATGGTCTCCCACCGTTCCGGCGAGACCCCGGACACGACGATCTCCGATCTGGCCGTCGCGAAGAACACCGGCCAGATCAAGACCGGCGCCCCGGCCCGCGGCGAGCGCATTGCCAAGTACAACCGCCTGCTCGAGATCGAGGAGGAGCTCGGCTCGACCGCCGAGTACGCCGGCTACAGCGCCTTCAAGGCCTGCAAGCAGTACATGTGATCATCCGTCATGCGATGACCCCCGTCGTCGCATGACCGTCATGTGAACGCAGGTACCCGCCGCATCCGCTCGTCGAATGCGGCGGGTATTTTCGTATCCATGAGCACACGACCACGCGCCACGCAGGCAAAGCAGCGACCGGTGAAGCGGACGAGCGCGGGGCCGATCGCCTTCTTCGTCGCGCTGTTCATCGTCGCGCTCGGACTCATCCAGCTCATCTCGACCTTCCATTCCTACGCGCTCGACCTGTCGGAGCTCAACGGCCTCAGGAAGCAGGAGGCGGCGCTCGTCGCGCAGAAGCAGGAACTCGAGAACGACATCGAACGGTGGGACGACGACGCCTACGTGACCGCGCAGGCGCGCGAACGCCTCGGCTATGTGTTCCCCGGCGAACAGCCGATCCGCGTCGAGCATCCGGAGGCCGTGACCGGCGAGAAGACGACGACGCCGCTCGACGGCACGGAAGGCACGCAGGAGTCGACGCTGCCGTGGTACAGCGAGATGGCGTATTCGTTCAGGGAGGCCGACGCCGGCAAGGACCGGACGCGCGACGCGGACGCGCGCGGCGACGAGAACGGGGCCGGCGCCGCGACGCAGCCCGACGATCAGGACAAGGAGCAGCAGTGACCGATTTCGATGCCGAGACGATGCGGCAGGCGCAGGATCTCGTGGACCGTTTCCTCGCCGAACCGGCGAGCGATGAGGACGTCGAGACCGTCGGCGCGCAGCTGGGGCGCTTCCCGCGCGGCATGGTCGCCGTCAGCGCTCGCTGCCGCTGCGGGCGTCCGCTCGCCGTGGTCACGCGTCCGCTCGTCGACGGGAGGATCCCGTTCCCGACGACGATGTATCTGACGAGCCCGGAGGCCGTCAAGGCCGCGTCGCACCTCGAGGCGGAAGGCCTGATGAAGGAGTACAACGCGCGCCTTAACGAGGACGACGACCTGCGCCGCGCCTACGAGCGCGCCCACATGATGTATCTGGCGTTCCGCCATGCGCTGGCGATGCGGCTGGGCGACGGCGAGGAACACATCGAGGGCACGAGCGCCGGCGGCATGCCGGCACGCGTCAAGTGCCTGCACGCGCTCGTCGCGCAGAGCCTCGTCATGGGTCCGGGCGTCAACCCGGTCGGCGACGACGCGCTGGCGCGCATGCGCGGCGAATTCGACGCGGACGTGTGCCGCTGCGCGCCGCTCGACGAGGGGCGTGCGGCGAGGCGGGCGCGACGCCACGCCGCCGGGCGCGGCGAGGGCGGGACGCAGGGCTCCCAGGCCGCGCCCAAGCCGTCCGTCGTCGTCGCCGGCATCGACTGCGGCACGAACTCGATCCGCCTCAAGATCGCGCGCGTCGACGCGGACGGCATCCACGACATTGTGCCGCGCATGCTGCGCGTCGTGCGCCTGGGCGAGGGCGTCGACGAGACGCACCGCTTCGCCGACGACGCGCTCGAACGCACCTACGCCGCGGCGCGCGAGTTCGCGGCCGTGCTCGCCGAGCACCGGGTGGACGCGCTGCGCTTCGTCGCCACGTCGGCGACGCGCGACGCCGAGAACCGCAAGGAGTTCGAGGACACAATCGAATCGATCCTCGGCGTGCGCCCCGAGGTCATCTCCGGCACCGAGGAGGCCGACCTGAGCTTCCTGGCGGCGACGGCGATGACGTCGCGCGACGACCTCGAGTCGCCGTTCCTCGTCGTCGACCTCGGCGGCGGCTCCACCGAACTCGTCGTCGGAGGCGACGGCGAAGGAACGCCGGCGACGCAGGTGCGCGCCGCGTTCTCGATGGACATCGGCTCGGTGCGCATGACCGAGCGCCATCTGCGCTCCGACCCGCCGACGCAGCGGCAGATCGACGAGACCGTCGCCGACATCGACGCGCACATCGACGAGGCCTTCGAACATGTGCCGGCCGGCTGCGTCAACACGATCATCGGCGTGTCCGGCACCGTCACGACGATGACGGCGCTGGCGATGGGGCTGCCCGAATACGACCATGCGGCCGTCGACGGCGTGCGCATGGACTTCCTCACCGCCTTCGACGTCGACGACCGCTTCCTGCACATGACCCGCGAGGAGCGGCGCCGGTACCGCACGATCCATCCGGGGCGCATCGACGTCGTCGGCGGAGGCGCGCTCGTCTGGAGCCGTGTGCTCGCGCGTGTCGCCGAGGCGGCGCGCGCCGACCATGGCAAGGTCATCAACTCCTACGTGGCGAGCGAGCACGGTCTGCTCGATGGACTCGTGCTCGACATGGGACGGCGGTTGCTCTCCGCGCGCTGACATGGCATAATGCCTACGGGCCGGCGCGACATGCGCCGGCCCGAACGCCCCCATGGCGAAATCGGTAGACGCATTCGACTTAAAATCGAACGCTGCGGCGTGTGGGTTCGAGTCCCACTGGGGGCACCGAGGATTGAAGGCCGGTGATCGCTGGGTGTCGGCGATCACCGGCCTTCGCATAGTGGCTGGCGGTGTGGTTCGGACACGTTTTGGACGCCGGCGGCGCGGGCGGTGCGCGGGTACGGCATGGATGCGCGCCGCCGCTCACGACACCGTCATCCGCCCGTAACACAACGCGCGCTTTTCCTCCGTAGACTCGCAGCATCATGACCAGCGGAACTACGGACGACGGGAACCACATGAGCGAGTCAATCTCCAGCGCATCCAGGGGCGGCGCGGCCGCGCATACGCACATGAGCGTCGAGAAGGATACGGCGAGCGGCGTGCCGATCATGCTCGCGCAGGCCGTCACACTCGCCGCGACGCTCACGTTCTGCGAGATCTTCTGCGCGCCGCTGACCGCGACCTTCCGGCCGGCCGTCTTCGCGCTCCTGCCGTGGGCCGGCGTCGCGTCGCTGTTCGCCGTCATGTTCTCCTTCGTCGTCGGCTTCGCGCTGCTGTGGTGCGCCGAATCCTTCGCCTACCGCATGCGCCGCCGGCTGCGGCCGCTCGTCTACGCCACGATCGGAGCGATCTCCTTCGGCGTGTGGACGGTGTGGGTCATCCTCGGCGTGCGCGACATGATCACCGCCCGGCTCGGCGCCGGCGTGCTGTCCGCGCACGACACGACGGTCGCCGCGGTCAGCGGCGCGCTGCTCGGCATGGCGGCGTTCTTCGCCGCCTACACGCTCGGTGAACGCCTCGCCCGGCATCGTGCGGCGGTCATCGCGCTCGCCGCCGCCAGCCTGCTCGTCGCCTGCTACGGCGGCTACGTCCTCGCCGTCATGCTCCACACGCTGTAAGCGCCGACGGCGGAACCTGCACGCGGCGTCTATACTGTCAGCCATGTTCAGCGTTCTCGATCTGTTCTCCATCGGCGTCGGCCCCAGCTCGTCGCATACCGTCGGTCCGATGCTCGCGACGCGCGCCTTCGCCGAGGCTCTGCGCGACCGCGGCGTCCTTCCCCGTGTGGCACGCGTCGCCGTCACGCTGTATGGTTCGCTCGCCCTGACCGGGCTCGGCCACGGCACCGACCGTGCCGCCGTCGCCGGCCTCGAAGGCAACGACCCGAAGCACGTCGACACCGCCTACCTCGCCGACATCCACGCGCGCTGCGACGCGCGCGGCGCCATCGACCTCGACGGCGTCAGGACGATACCCTTCGATTTCGAGCACGACGTCATCCTCGACGTATGGCACCGCCTCGCAGCGCATCCCAACGGGCTGCGCTGCATCGCCTACGGCGGGCACGGCGACGTCGTCTTCGAGCAGGTCTGGTACTCGATCGGCGGAGGCTTCATCCAGGAGGGACTCGTCGACGATCCGGTGCTGCCGATCCACGCGCACGACGCGCACGTCGAACAGGCCGCCGAACAGGCCCGTGAGGGGGAGTACCGCCGCGGGGACGACCTCGACGGCATGCCGCATCCGTTCACGAGCGCCGACGGGCTGCTCGAGATCTGCGCCGAGGAGCGCAAGTCGATCGCGCAGGTCGTGCGCGACAACGAGACGGCGCTGCATGGCGCCGCCGAGCTCGACAGGCGCCTCGACGCGATCTGGGAGGCGATGCGCGCGTCCGTCGTCGCCGGCTGCACGAGCACGCGGCGTGTGCTGCCCGGCGGTCTCGACGTGCCGCGGCGCGCGCCCGGCGTCTACGCGCGGCTGCGCGGCGCGGGCGATGTGCTGCGCGCCGATCCCTCGGCCGGGCTGCGGCATCTCGAATCGTCGGAATCGTCGTGGATCGACCTGTTCGCGCTCGCCGTCAGCGAGGAGAACGCCGCGGGCGGCCGCGTCGTGACGGCGCCGACGAACGGGTCGGCCGGCGTCATCCCGGCGGTGCTGCTGTACTACCGGCGCCTGCTCGCCGGCGCGAGCGACGAGGGCGTGCGCAACTTCCTGCTCACGGCCGGCGCCGTCGGCTACCTGATCAAGCGCAACGCCTCGATCTCCGGCGCCGAGGTCGGATGCCAGGGCGAGGTCGGCTCGGCGTGCTCGATGGCCGCGGCCGGACTGTGCGCGGTCGTCGGAGGCACGCCGAGGCAGGTCGAGAACGCGGCCGAGATCGGCATGGAGCATCATCTGGGGCTGACCTGCGACCCGGTCGGCGGCCTCGTGCAGATCCCGTGCATCGAGCGCAACGCGGTCGCCGCGAACACGGCCGTCGTCGCGGTGCGCATGGCGATGCTCGGCGACGGCTCGCACATCGTCACGCTCGATCAGGTCATCCGCACGATGAAGGAGACGGGCGAGGACATGATGGCGAAGTACAAGGAGACGTCGAAGGGCGGCCTGGCGCTCAACGTCGTCGAATGCTGACATGGGCGCAACGTGCCGTCCTGTGCTAGGCTGGGTCCCGTCGTGCTTGGAACCAAGGAGGAAACATGGCTAACGAGATGCCCCAGGTCGAAGGTGGTTTCGGAGACCTTCCGGTGATGACGTTCCCGCAGGGCGAGGCGCCCAGGGGGCTCAAGGTCGTCGAGCTCGTCGAGGGCGACGGACCGATGGTGCGCCGCGGCGACACGGTCACCGTCAACTACCACGGTCAGGTCTGGGGAGGCGACAAGGCCTTCGACTCGAGCTTCGAGCGCCACCAGCCGGCGAGCTTCGGCATCGGCGTCGGCCAGGTCATCAAGGGATGGGACCAGACGGTCCCGGGCCACAACGTCGGCTCGCGTCTGCTCATCTCGATTCCGCCGGAGTACGGCTACGGCTCGCACGGCGCGCCGCAGGCGGGCATCGGCGGCGACGACACGCTCGAATTCGTCGTGGACATCATCGCCACGCGCTGAAAGGGCGCCTGCCCCCATCCGTCCGCACCGCGCATCCGGGGTTCCGGGCCGCGTGGGGCGGGTTTCGCATATCACAGGCTTTTTCCCATGAAGGAGGACATCATGGCTCAGGAGGAGAAGACCGTCCTGCTCACGCAGGAGGCGTATGACAAGCTCAAGGAGGAGCTCGCGTACCGCGAGGGCGAGTACCGCGAGGAGATCACCGAGCGCATCGCCGCGGCGCGCGCCGAGGGCGACCTGTCCGAGAACGGCGGTTATCAGGCCGCGCGCGAGGAACAGGGCAAGAACGAGGGACGCATCAACGAGCTCATCGTCAAGCTGCGCAACGCGAAGATCCTCGAGGCCCCGGACGCCGGCACCGTCGGCAACGGCTCGCTCGTGACGATCGAGCTCGCCGGCCGCGAGATGAAGTACGTGCTCGGCTCGCGCGACATCGCCGTCGCGACCGACTACGACGTCATCAGCCCCGAATCGCCGATCGGCGCGGCCATTCTCGGCGCGCACGAGGGCGACACCGTCACCTACAAGGCCCCCAACGGACGCGACATCTCGGTGACGGTCAAGGAATCGAGGCCGCTCGACTGAGCCGCGGAACGCGGGACGTCGGAAAGGCGCCCGTGTCCGGCCGTGCACGGCCGGACACGGGCGCCTTTTCCGTATCGGCGTCGCTCAGCCGAGCTGCGCGAGACGGCAGATGACGAGGTAGATCGCGACCATATGGCACGCGTAGCCGGCGATCGTGCCCAGATGGAAGATCTCATGGAAGCCGAAGACCCGGGGCCACGGGTCGGGGCGGCGCAGCGCGTAGACGACGGCGCCGGCGATGTAGCAGGCGCCTCCGGACAGCAGCAGCCACACGACGGCCGGGCCGGCTGCGGGGGAGAGCCAGAACATGCCCATGAAGGCGACGCCGGAGACGCCGAAGATGACGTAGACGAGCGTGTACAGCCAGCGCGGCGCGTCGATCCACACGACGTGGATGAGGATCGCGACGGCCGTGCAGCCCCACATGCCGATGATGATCGTGTTGCGCCAGAACGGGGCGAGCGCGAAGGCGACCGGCGTGTAGGTGCCGGCGATGAGCAGGAAGATGTTGACGTGGTCGATGCGCCGCAGCACGTCGGTCACGCGGGGCGACCAGTCGCCCAGATGGTAGGCGGCGGAGTTGCCGAACAGGATGAGCGAGGCGGTCATGAAGACCGCGCACGCCCATTTGAGCCCGGCGCCGTGCGCCAGGCAGACGAGCACGATGCCGGCGGCGAGCGCGAGCGGCGCGGCGGCCGCGTGCAGCCAGCCGCGCATCGCGGGCTTCTCACGTCCGTGGACGTCAAGGCGGATCCGTCGCGGCGCGCGCACGCCCTCGAGTCGGGCCGCCTTCTCCTCGCCCTTGGCGATCGCCCCCTTCGCGCGGCTGTCCGCCTTCGCGAGGATCGCCGCCGCCTTCGCGTGCGCCCGGCTGCGCGCCGCCTCGGCCCTCGCCTCGAGCGCCTTGCTCCGGGCGGCGGCCGCCGCCCTTCGGCGTCGTTCGAGCCGCTCCTCGCCGTCGATGGCCGTCCCGGCGCCCTGTGTCGTCCCTGCGCTCATCGTCGCTTCCTCCCGTCATGTCAGCCACGTTTGGTTACGCAATCGTAGGTTACTATAGCGTAGGTTGTTGACGTCGCCCGTGCGGGGGCCGACGGCGGCGCTCCTTGCGCGCATCCGCCGTCCGGCCGTGGCGCCGCAGTGGCCTATCATGGGGAGCATGGCTGATTTTTCACAGATTCTCGCGACGCGCCCCGATTTCGACGCGTCCGACAAGGAATGGCTCCATCATCTCGTCGCCGACTGGCAGGTCATCGCCGACCTGAGCCTGGCCGACCTGCTGCTCGTGCTGCAGAAGGGCGACGGCAGCTTCGTCATCGCCGGCCAGTGCCGGCCGTCGACGGTCGTGAGCCTGCGCGCCGACGACGTCGTCGGCGAACAGGTCGACGACGAGCTGCAGGGGGAGATGGCCGAGGCGATGAAGTCGGACGGCGTCTACCGTTCGTCGGTGCTGCGGCGCATCGGCGACGCCCTGGTGTGCAACGTGTACGCGCCGATCCGCCACGGCGGCAAGACGCTCGGTCTCGTCGTGCGCGAGACGAACCTCGCGACGCGCGAATCGAACGGCCGCTACGAACTCGAAAGCATCGACGCCGGCAAACAGCTGTACGAGATGATCCCGCGCGGCCAGTTCCCCTACAAGGACTCCGTCCTCAGCCAGCGGCACAACGCGCGCGTCGCCGACGGATTCATCCTGCTGTCCGCCGACGGCATCGTCCAGTACGCATCGCCCAACGGCATCAGCTGCTTCAGGCGCCTGGGCATGGTCGACATGCTCGAGGGGGCCAGCCTCAGCGAGGTGGGCACGAGCCTGATCCACGAGAACGACCCGGTGCCCGAATCGCTGCCGCTCGTGCTGCTCGGCAAGGCCGCGATCGACTCCGAGCTCGTCGCGAACCGTTCCACCGTCTCGATGCGCTCGCTGCCGCTGATGGACGAGCGGGGCCGCACCGGCGCGATCGTGCTGTGCCGGGACATCAGCGAGCTGCGCAGGCGCGAGGTCGAGCTGCAGACGAAGGACGCGACGATCTCCGAGATCCACCACCGCGTCAAGAACAACCTGCAGGCCGTCTCCGCGCTGCTGCGGCTGCAGGCGCGCAAGACGAGGTCCGACGAGGTCAAGAAGGAGCTCAAGGAGGCGCAGCGGCGCGTGCAGACGATCGCGATGGTCCATGAGGGGCTGAGCCAGTCGGCCGACGAGATCGTCGACTTCGACAAGGTCATCGCCAACCTGCTGCGCATGAGCGTCGATCTGACGGCGATGAGCGACCAGCGCATCTCGATTGACTTCGTCGGCAGCTTCGGCATGATGCCGGCGCAGGACGCGACGCCGCTGTCGCTCGTGCTCACCGAACTGACGACGAACGCCGTCGAGCACGGCTACGAGGGCCGCAAGGAGGGGCACATCACGGTGACGGCCGACCGGCGCGGCACCGAACTCGACATCGTCGTGCAGGACGACGGCAACGGCATGGGCAGCGAGGAGGAGGACGGCATGGCCCGCTCCTCGGGTTCGGGTCTGGGCACGCAGATCATCAACACCTTCGTGACGAACGACTTCGGCGGCACCGTCCGCTGGGAGCCGGTCGACACCGGCGGCACGCGCGTGCGGCTCGCCATCAAGCTGCGCGCCGCCTGAGCGACGTATGCGAAAGGCCCGGCCCCCGTCCCGGGGGCCGGGCCTTTCGCATACGCGACGTGGGCCGTCAGCCGAGCTGCATCGACGCGGAGCGGCGCGCGCGCATCGCGCGGCGCTTGAGCGCCCTGCGCTCGTCTTCGCTCAGGCCGCCCCAGACGCCGTAGTCCTGGTTCGTGTCGAGCGCGCATTTGAGGCATGCGTCGATGACCTTGCAGGTGCGGCACACGGACTTGGCCTCCTCGATCTGCTGGTATGCGGCGCCGGTGTTGCCCACGGGGAAGAACAGCTCGGGGTCCTTGTCGCGGCATGCCGCCTTTGCACGCCAATCGAATGCACTGCTCATGGTGATGACATCCTTCTTCTGTCCGGTATCGATGAAACGACTACGTTGCTCATGCTAGGCAATAACCGGCGCGATTTCAAGACCCCGGGCGAAAAAACGGGCCTGTGGGCCCCGTTCAGCGCACGGCGCATTGCACGAGCCGGGCGCGGCCCGCCTCGATGAGCACGCCGCGCCCCGGTGTGCGCAGATCCTCGGCCGTCAGCGCGTCGACGACGGCCGCAGGGATCCCGTCGGCGAGGTCGACGGCGCGTTCGCCGACCGGGAAGACGAGGCGCCGGGCGCAATGGTCGGGCACGCGCAGCCGACGCGACGAGCCGAGTGCGAACACGACGCACCGTCGTCCCGTGCACACGAGCTCCTGGACGCGGGCGGCCCGTGGGTCGGCGCTGAGCGGGTCGAACCAGACGTCCGCGTCGTCGAGACACACGACGTCGGCGCCGCATGCCCGGGCGCCCTCGCCGATCGTCTTCAGCAGCGTCGTGCGTCCGCGGCCGGGCCGTCCTATGACGGCGAGGTTGCCGTCGGCCGGGTCGAACAGGCATGGGGCGGTGGCCACGCCGTCGTCCTCGAGCCCGATCGCGATCGCGCCCGGGGGCGCCCCGACGTCGTCCGCATGCACGATCCGGGGCAGCGGCGACGTGAACAGCGGGGGAGCGCCCGTGTGGGCGTGCACGCGCGCGGCGCGTCCGATCTCGGCTACGAGGCGCGCCGGATCGGGGGCGCACGCGCAGCGCAGGCGCATGCGCCCGTCGTCGATCCTCGCGATCGCGGCGCCCGGTTCCGTGACGCGCAGACGGGCGGCGTCGTCGACGCCGAGCATCTCCTGCGACTGCATCGCGTCGCGCACGCGCAGGCATACGCGCAACGCCATGTTCGCCTTCATCGGCGCGCCGATCTCGCCGAGCGGGTTCTGCGTGCACACGATCAGATGCATGCCGAGCGAGCGACCCAGCGACGCGATGCGCGTGAGCCGGTCGGCGAGGTCGGGCAGCTGGCCGGTGAGCATGTGGAACTCGTCGACGATGACGACGAGCCTGGCGGGCGAATCCGGCGCGTCCATCAGGTCGGCGACGCCCAGATGGGCGGCGAGCCGTTCGCGGCGCGTCAGCTCACGTTCGAGCGCGAGCAGAGCGCGCTTGGCGTAGGCAAGGTCGAGGTCGTTGACGCAGCCGCGCACATGCGGCAGGCCGGCGAGGGCGTCCATCGCCGAACCGCCCTTGAAATCGAGCAGCGCGAACTGGACGCGGCATGGCGGGTAGCGGCATGCGAGCGCCAGGCACCAGTCCTGCAGCAGCACCGATTTGCCCGATCCGGTCGTGCCGGCCACGATCGCGTGCGGCCCGAAACGCGCGAGGTCGATGACCGCGGAGCGTCCGGACGCGTCGACGCCCACCGGCGCGCTGCAGCCGCCGTCGGCGACGCACCAGCGGTGCGCGATCGAACGGAAGGGGGCGGCGTCGTCGGCGAATCCGAGCACGCAGGCGAGCGGCGCGGCCGGGACCGGCGCGCTCACGTCCCCGCCGGCGGCAGGCGACGGCGCGGACGTGAGCGCGCCGGTCCCGGCCGCCGGCGGGTCGCCGTCCGTGCGCCCGGCCGCCGCCATGAGGACGAGCGAGGCGAGCGCGGCGACGCATCCCGAGGCGGTCATCATCGCGAACAGCCATTGGCGTTGGGCCAGCAGCATGGCGAGCATGACGCATTGCGCCGCGAGCGGGGCGCCGTAGGCGCACATCCGTATGCGGCGCATCCGATTCGTCCTGCCGTCCATGCGCACAGCATGCGCCGGCGCGGCGCGTGCGCCAAATCATCGGCGGGTCGTGGGCCGACGGTTGCGACGGCGGCGCAATGCACGCGCGGACGAGGGGCGTTCAGCCCTGCTGCTCGGCCTGCGTGCCGACGACGCCCGCCTTGTGGGTGCCATCGACGAGCTGGGCGAACAGTTCGATGTTGCGCGCGTCGTCGAGCAGCACCGATGAGCCGACGCCGTCGACGTAGTAGCCGGGGTCTGTCCAGTACACGGTGCCGGTGATGCCGCCGGCGCCCGACGCGTCGCGGAAGGCGAGCAGCATGCGCGCCATCGTCGCCGGCGTCGCCTTCTCGTCGACGGTGATCGCCGCCATCGCCGCGTCGCCGACGCGTGTGAGCTTCGGCAGGTCGAGCAGCGTCGAGGGGGAGGCGGCCTTCTTCGCGATCGCGCCGATGACCTGGCGCTGGCGTTGGGCGCGTCCGAAGTCGCCCTGGGGGTCGGAGTAGCGCATGCGGGAGAAGGCGAGCGCCTGCTTGCCGTCGACGACGTGGCAGCCGGCGGTCCAATGCATCTCGGACTTCTCGTCGTCCACGTCCTGGTCGTAGCACAGTTCGACGCCGCCGAGCGCGTCGACGATCGTCGTCAGCCCCCCGAAGTTGATCTTCGCGACGTGGTCGATCTTCTGGCCGGTGATATCCTCGACCTTCGCGACGAGCGACTTCCTGCCGTACAGGCCGAGCACGGCGTTGATCTTGCTCAGCTCGCCGTCGACCTCGACGAGCGAGTCGCGCGGGATCGAGATCAGCGAGGCCGGACCGTTCTTCGGCTTGGTGAGCACGAGGATCGTGTCGGTGCGTTCGCCGGTCGTGCCGTCCTGGCCGGTCGTGCCGTCGCGCTCGTCAGAGCCGAGGATGAGCCATGAGGTCGCGGGGCCCGAGGGGGAATCGGTGAGCCAGTCGGCGCGGCGAAGGCCGGAGTCGACCCAGTGCCATGCGCTCAAGCCGGCGATCAGGACGGCGGCGAGCAGCGCTGCGAGGACCGCCGTGACGATCCTGCGCGCGCGGTGCGGCCGCCGGCCTCGCGCAGGGCGCACCGCGGCGGCCGTGTTCGCCGCGCGCGCCTCGGTGCGCCCTGCGGTCCCGCCCCGGTGTGTGGGCGTGGGTGCGGCCGCCGGGGCGCGGTGTTCCGATGCGGCGCGCCGGGCCGTCGTGCGCGGCGGGATCGAGGCGGGCCGCGTCCCCTCCGCCGCCGTCTCGGGGGCGGAGGAGCGGGTGCGGGGCGCGAAGCTCGGGGGCGGTGTGGACCGCGTCGTGTCCCGCACCGCCGGGCGCGCGTCGGCCTGTCGGCGCGAGGCTCCGTCCACGTCGCGCCTGGGGCGTGGGCCGGGCGCGAAGCTCGGCGGTGTCGTCGGATCGTCGGTGTTGCTCATCGTTCCTCCACAGGGCGCGTCCCGCCCTCATCGTGCCGCGGGCCGTCCGGCGCCGCGGATCTCGCGCTCATGCGCTCTTCGCGGGCACCGAGCAGATGGTCGTGTTGAGGTACTGGTAGGCGATGCCGATGTACTGCCCGGTCTCGGTGTCGCGGATCGAACCGGTCTCGGGGTCGACGACGCCGTTCGTGTTCGGGTCGATGAGCGTGCCGTCCTCTTGCCTGATCAGGCCGGTCTTCGGGTCGACGGTCGGCTGCGGCTTCGCCGAGGGCGTCTGCGTGGGCGTCTGGGTGGACGCCGCGCCGTCCGTGTCGGAGGGGGTCGGCTGCGGCGTCGCCGCCGCGTCGCCGGCGTCGTGGTCGTCGCCGCCGTCCGCATCGGCGGCCGTGGCGTCGTCGTCGCCGTACAGCGGACGGTCGTCGCGCAGCCGGTCCCAGACCTCGGCGGCGCTGTCGGCCCACACGACGCGGTTGGGGTCGAAGGGGGCGGGCACGACGGGGACGGTCTGCGCGTACACGTGCGAGACGTCGAGGTGGCGCAGGCTGAACGCGAGCGCGACGAGCGCGTTCGTGTCGGCCATGCCCGAGCTGATGTTGAGCGAGCGGATCGCCGCGAGCGCGAGCTGGTAGAGTTCGCTCGTCTGCGTGAACATGTTCTTCGATATCGCCTCGGCGATCACCGATTTGATGAGGTACTGCTGGCGCGTCGTGCGCATGATGTCGCTGCCGTCGGTGCCGGTGCCGTGGCGCATGCGCGCGTAGTTCGTCGCCTGGCGTCCGTCGAGGTGGTGCATGCCCTTCCTCAGGTCCATCTCGGTGTTCGCGTCGACGGTGTCGACCGGGATGCACACGTCGACGCCGCCGATCGCGTCGATCATGTCGGCCAGGCCCTTGAAGTCGACGACGACGAAGTTCGTGATGTGCATGCCGGTGAGCGCGTTGACGGCCGTCACCGTGCAGCTCGCCGCCGTCGACAGGTCGCCGCCCTCGCGGTAGGCGGTGGAGAACACCGAATTGAACATGACGCCGTACTGGGCGGGGATCTCCTTGCCGCCGCTCGTGCGGCAGTCGGGCACATCGACGATCGAGTCGCGCGGGATCGAGACGATGTTGATGAAGTTGCGGTCGGCGCTGATGTCGACGACCATCGTCGTGTCGGCGTTGTGCAGGTTGTCCTCGCCGTCGTGCATGCCGCCGGAGAGCTCGGCGTTGCCCTCGTCGCGCGTGTCCTGGCCGATGAGGACGAACTTGATCGGGCGCCCCTCGTTGGGGTCGAGCTTCTCCTCGTCGGCGAAGACGGTCTTGACGGCGCCGTCCTGGACGGCGTTGTTGAGGCTGATCCAGGTGGACGCCACGGCGGTGGACGCGAACACGAGCGCGGCGACGACGACGCACGCGACGACGACGCACGCCCGATGGCGGATGCGCCATGCCACGGCGCTGTGCCGCGGCCTTTCGCTGCGGGAGCTGCCCAGATGCGCTTCACGTGTCTTCTTCGCGGTATGAGAGGCCAACGGTCCACCTTTCGTGCGTCGTTCCCCGTCGCGGGGCCCCTGCGCGTGCGCGGCCCCGAGCCGCCGACGCGCGATCGTATGCGATTATAGGGCATGACGGTGAGAAAACCGTGGCCGAAGCCACGAGGCGCCCGCGCACGCCGCGGCGGCGGATAGACCCTTCTGCGTACACTGGGACGCATGACACTCTCGGGCAACAGTGAGATCCAGCGCATCATCGGCGCCGCCCTGGCGACGCGTCCGTATTCGCACAGCCAGCGGGCCGAGGCGAACGTGACGGCCGTCATCACCGTCGAGGACGACCTGCGCTACCTGCCCCGCACCCTGCGCGCCGTGCTCTCCCAGAGCGTGCTGCCGTCCACGATCGTCGTCGCCGACTGCTCGGGGCGCACCGTGCAGTCCGTGCAGACGAGCTTCGAGATCATCCCGACGAAGGAGGATGTGCTCGAGGCGGTGCCCGAGCCGCAGCGCATCTCGATCCAGATCGTGCGCGTCGCCCAGGCCCGCTCCTTCGCCGACGCCGTCACGAAGGTGCTGCGCAACGCACAGGTGGACACGTCGACGAAGACGCTGTGGCTGCTGCACGACGAATCCCGGCCCGCCGACGAACACTGCCTCGAACGGCTCCTCGACGCGTGGTCGAACTCGCCGACGGCCGCGCTGCTGGGCGCCAAGCAGCTCGACTGGGAGGGGCGCGCCCTGCACGACGTCGGCTGCTACGCGGCGCGCGGACGCGTCGTCTCGCTCGTCGTCGACGGCGAACCCGACCAGGAGCAGTACGACGGGCGGCGCGACGTCTTCTCCGTCTCGCTCGCCGGCGCCCTCGTGCCCGTCAACACGCTCGCCGCCGTGCACGGCGCCAACCCCTGGTTCGGCACCTTCGACGAATCCGAGGACCTGTGCCGGCGCCTGTGCCTGTCCGGCCGACGCGTCGTCGTCGTGCCCGAGGCGCGCATCGCCCACCGGCGCGCGCGCTACGACGGCGTGCGCACGCGCGACGGCGCGGCGATCGAACCCGACGCCGCCGTCGATTCGTCGATGGCGCAGCTCATCGGCGCGCAGAAATACGCGATGACCGACGTGGCCGCCCCCTGGTGGCCGCTGCTGTGGGTCCTGGGATTGTTCGCCGCGCTCGCCGGCGCCGTCAGGCTGCTGTTCCGCAAACGCCCCTACCGGGCGATATGCCGCCTCCTCATGCCATGGGCCGCGCTCGCCGCCGTCCCCGGCGCGCTCGCCGCACGCCACCGCGTCGCAGCCGCGGGTCATGTGCCGCGCGCCCAGATCGCGCCGCTGATCGCCGACCGCCGCCAGATCCGCCAATGGAGGGCGCGCTCACGCGCCTTCGACGACCAGAACCGCAACGTCATCCTCGACCCGCTCGCCCTCGTCCACCTGCGCCGCAGACGCATCCGCCGCTGGGCCTGGGCGCTCGCCGCCGCACTGCTCGCCTTCGCCGCGACGGCCACCATGTACTGGCCGATCCTGCGCCATGCGTTCTCCGGCGACTCGATGCTCTCGACGCAGCTGACGCCGACCGACGCCGGCTTCCGCCAGCTCGTCGACGCCGCCACGACGCCATGGGTCTACGGCGTCGGCACCGGCATCCCCGCGCCGCCCTCGCCGTGGCTGCTCGTGCTCATGGCCGCATCCGTGCTCACCGCCGGCCACGTCGCGGCCGCGCTCGCCCTCATCTTCTTCCTGTCCGCGCCCGCGAGCGTCCTGTCGTTCTGGGCTCTCGCCGGCGTCGTCACCCGCTCCAACCCGATCCGCGTCGCCTCCTCGCTGTGCTGGTACGCCTTGGCGCTCGCCTTCGGGCTGTACGGCACGGCGAACCTGCCGATGCTCACCGTCATGACGTTCCTGCCGGCCGCGCTCGCGCTGTCGTTCAAGGCCGTCGGCCTGTACCGCACCGAGGACCCCGTCAACCCGCGCTCGTCGGTGCAGGCCGCCGCGGCCGCCGCGCTGCTGTTCGTCCCGGCCGTCGCCGCCGAGCCGCAGCTGCTGCTCGCGCTCATCGTCATCTTCGTCGCGTTCCTCGTCTTCGTGCGCCGCCACCGGCTCATGCTGCTGCTCATCCCGCTGCCCTGCGCCTTCGCGCTCGCGCCGACGCTCGTCAACGCGGTGCGCTACGCCGGAGACGGCATGTGGCGCCAGCTGTTCGGCGACGTCATGATCCCGGTGCAGCCCGTCAACGGCGCGCCGGAGGCGATCGGGCTGACGACGATGGTGTGGCGCGCATTCGGCCTGGGGCAGGCGCCGTCATGGTCGGCGATGCTCTCCGGCGACGACCTGATGCGCACACTGGTCGTGCTGTGCTGCGCCGTGTGCGCCGTCATCGCGCTGCTCACGCTGCTGCGTCCCGGCATGCTGCGCCCGTGCCGCATCCTGTGGACGGTGATCCTGTGCGGCCTCATGCTCGCCGTCACGTCCGCCGTCGTCGTCATCGCCGTCATGCCGTACGGCGCGGCCGCCGGATCGGTGATGCCGGGCGTCGCGCTCGCCGCATGCGGCATACTCGCCTGCGTGGCGATGGCCGCCGGGCCGGGCGTCACGCCCTTCCACCGCCTCATGCACGAGCACGAGCGCCGCCTTGGCGCCTCCACGCTCATGCAGGGCGCCGTCGCGCTGTTCCTGACGGCGATGACGGCCGTATGCCTGCTGTTCGGCGTCCAGACCGCCGAGGCCGGCGGCGTGGACGTCACCGGCACCGGGCTGCCGATGGTCGCCCGGGACTATCTGGCGCAGGAACCCGACCGGCGCGTGCTCGCCCTGGCGGCCACGGGCGCCGACACCGTCGCCTACACGGCGATGCGCACCGGCCGCGGCGACCTGATCGACGCCTCCGCCGCCTGGCGCGTCAGCCGCGCCTTCGGCCACGAGGGCGGCACCGACGACGAACAACTCGCCCGCATCGCCGCCCGACTGCTCGCCGGCAGCGACAACGACGCCGTGCGCCAGCTGTCCGACCTCGGCTTCGGCGGCATCTACGTCGTCACCGACGACGGCCGCGACCTGAGCGCGCGCGCCGGCGAGCAGCTTCAGGCGAACGTGACCGCGTCGCAGGGCACGCAGGAGGTCGTCGGCAACGCGCAGGGCACGTACTACCGTCTCACGCTCGACGCCACGACGTCCCAGCGCATCGATACGGCGGACCAGCGGCGCATGGAGACGAGCCCGTGGCGCACGGCGTGGCTGTGGTGCCTCTCGCTCGTCGTCGCGCTCTACGTCATCGTCGCGATACCGCGCAGCCATGGCATCAGCAAGGAGGAACAGCAATGAGAGAGGAACCGAACCGTCTCGACGACTTCGCGCACAGGACGCGCGCCGTCGCGACCACGGCCGTCACGGGCGTCGCCGTCATCGCGCTGTTCGCCGCGCTGACGGTCGTGCCGCCGCGTTCCGGCGCGCACGACACGCCGGCCGTCGCCGACGCGACGACATCCGAGCAGGCCAGCGCCCGGCAGACGCTGAGCTACTGCCCGGCCGCGATGACGATCGCCGACACGGCGTCCTACGGCGACGAGGAGTTCCGCACATCGACCGGCGACCTCGCCTCGGCCCGCCGCTACGCGGCCTTCGGATCGGTGTTCCACGCCCAGGTCGACCGGCTCGGCGCCGACGGCTCGTCCGACGGGCTCGTCCTCGAAGGCGCACGCGACGCGGAGGGATCCGACGTCTTCATCGCCGGTCAGGACAAGGCCGCCGACGCCGCGATCCTCGACACGCGGCTGCTGTCCGCGGCCGACGGCACCGGATCGACCGGCGCCGTCGCCTCATGGGCGACGACAGGCGACATCCCCGGCATCGCCGCCGCGTCCTGCGTGACGCCGGCCCTGGTCCAACGCTTCCTCGTTCCGAGCACGACGACCGGCAACACGCAGCAGCTCGTCGTCGTCAACCCCTCCGACAAACCCACCAGCGTCGACATCGCGATATGGGGGACGGAACACGGCAGGATCACGCCGGCCACATCGTCCGTCCTCACCGTCGGCGCCGACGGGAGCGCCGACATGCTGCTCAACGCCGCCGCCCCCGACGAGCAGGGCCTCTACGTGAGCGTGACCAGCCGCGACGCGGCCGTCGGCGCCATCGTCCGCTCCGTCGCGATCGACGGACTGACGCCGCACGGCAACGACTACGTGGCGCCGCTCGACGCGGCCGCCACTACGCAGACGATCATGCTGCCCGACGGCGATGCCACGACGACGCTGAGCGCGTACGCGGACAAGGACGCCACGATCACGCTGTCCTGGATGAGCGACCACGGCCTGGTCGACATCGGCCGTCTCGACGCGCACGCCGGCAAGGTCACGCTCAAGGAACTCAAGGACCGGCCCAAGGACGCCCACGCGATCCTCGCGCAAAGCGACACCCCATGCACGCTCGCCGCCCAAAGCACGGTCGAAGGCGCCGACGGCCAACGCGACTACGCCGTCATCGGCGCGCACGCCGCATACGCGCAGTCCGCGCTCGCGCTGCCGAACGGCACGGACGCGACGATCGCACTCGCCAACATGGGCGAGAAGGGCGCGACGATCACCTTCACCGGCTACGACGGGAAGGGCGAGCAAAGCGGAACCAAACGCGTCAAGGTCGACGCCGACTCGTCGACGACCCTCGACGCCGCCGACCTGGGCGGCGTCGTCGCCGCGATCCGCGTCGACGACGCCGACGCGACGATCGTCTGGGGAGCGTTCCCGACGAACGCGACGCTGCGCGACGCGAAGACCGCGGCGCTCGCCTACGTGCCGGCGACGAGCCTCGACGTGCCGCGGCAGCTCGTGCACGCGTTCAACGATCCGGGCATCGTGCGCTGAGACGCGCCGTCACAGTCCGAAGTCGGGGTCGATCTCATCGGGGCGACGCCCGTACAGTTCGGCGATCGACTCGACGATCTCGTCACGGATCGTCAGCTGCAGGTCGGTGCGGTTCGCCGCATGCGTCTGGATCGGCAGCCGGTACAGCACGATGCGCGCGGGACTGCCATGCTCGGCGGGGAAGGCCTGCGAGAACAGACGCGGCTCATGCTCCCACGGCGCCGGCGACGACGGCGGCACGTCCTCTACCGCGAACTGCAGCGGGCGCACGAGATCCGGCCACGCGGCCGACAGACGACGGATCTGCGCGACGACGAGATCGTCGAAGAGGCCGGCGCGCGTGCGATAGCGCGGCAGACGCGTGCCGAACATCGGCGTGCGCATCCCGCGGCCATGACGGTTGCGATACACTGCGGCGTTCCAAGGAGGCTGGGTCATGGCCTCCACTGTAGCCGACCGCATCCCGCGCCGGCGCCGCCCATCGCGCAGACACGGTAGGATACGTAGGATACAAGGACCGCCAGCAACAAAACGGGGAAGTGGTGAACGATGAACGAACCCAACATCGCCAACAGCACCGAAGTGGACGTCGACGCGCTGTGTCGGCGCATGCGCGTCGCCGCGTTCGACCTCGACGGCACGCTCGCACGCTCGAAGAAGCCCATGCACGACGACATCGCCCGGGCCCTGAGCGAATTGACGACGCTGATCCCGGTCGCCATCGTCTCCGGCGGCGTCATGCCGCTCATCGAAAGCCAGGTCACCGACATGCTCACCCCCGACGCCGACCGCGCCAACCTGCACCTCATGCCCACGACCGGCACGCGCTACTACCGCTGGGACGGCGCCGAATGGTCCAAGGTCTACGAACGCGACCTGTCCGCGGCCGACCGCCGAGCCGCCGTCGCATCCCTCGAACGCCGCGCACGCGAACAAGGCATCTGGACCGACGACAGCTGGGGCCCGATCATCGAGGACCGCGGCAGCCAGATCACCTACTCCGCGCTCGGCCAGCAGGCGCCCGTCGACGCCAAGGAACGCTGGGACCCCGACAACGCCAAGAAGAACCGGCTCGCCGAAGCCGTCCAACATGACCTGCCCAACCTCAAAGTACGCTCCGGAGGCTCCACCAGCGTCGACATCTCCGCACGCGACATCGACAAGGCCTACGCCGTGCGCGAACTCGCCCACGCCACCGGAGTCGACGTCGGATCGATCGCCTTCATCGGCGACCGCATGGACCCCGACGGCAACGACTACCCGGCCGCGGCGGCCGGCACGATCGCCATCCGCGTCACCGGCCCCGAAGCCACCCTCCGGCTCATCGACGCCATCAACGCGCGACTGCGCCGATAACGACGGGGAGCGACACCATGACCGCGCGGCAAACAGGCACCGACGCGCTCGCGGCGGCATGGCGACAGCTGCGCGACATCCTACTGCCACGCGGCTGCGCCGGATGCGAACGACCCGACGCCGTCCTGTGCGACGAGTGCGCACAGGCCCTGCACCGGCCCACCGCCTTCCCGCTGCCGCTCTCATACGCCGGCCACGGCATCGCCTGCGGCAGTTACCACGGCGCCGCCAGACGCGCCATCCTCTCATGGAAGGACCACGGCGACGCCGAAGCCGACGCGCCCCTCGCCGCCGCGCTCACCGACCTCTTCGACGACATAGGACGACGCCTCATCCAAACCCTCGACCCCGCGCCGACCGGAATCGGCATCGTGCCCGCACCCTCATCGCCTCACTCCATCCGGCACCGCGGACGGCGCCATCTTGACCCGCTCGCCGCCGCGCTCGCCGCGCACTGCCGTGACCTCGGCATGCCCGACACGCAGGTGCTGCCGATGCTGCAGGTGCGCGCCGTACGGGGCAAATCGGTGCAGACGCGCGGCGCCCGTGACCGCATGCGCCGCATCCACGGCCACATCACCATTGACGACGCCATACGGCCCCCGGACCCGACGACGCCTCTCATCCTGCTTGACGACATCGTCACGACCGGGGCGACGATCGGCGTGTGCGCCGCCGCGCTCGCCGGCGCCGGACACAGCGTGCTCACGGCTTTCGCGCTCGCCCACACGCCGCCGAAGGACGCCGTGCGCGGCGACGGCGCGGCCGGCGACACGGGTAGGCCGGGGACGGGGGAGCGACGCCGGTGAGCAACGGCGTCGGCTATGGGCGGATGCATCCGACGCATGCATCGTCACGACGGGGCTGATTCACTGGCCGGCATAGGCGGCCTCGTCGTCCCTTCCCGGCCCCGCCTCCTGCCGCGCCTGCGGCTCGGGGGGCCTCACCGGCAACGTGATCTCGAAGTCGACGCCGCGGGGGTCGTCGACGACCTGGACGGTGCCGCCGTGCAGCTTCGCCGCCCACCGCGCGATCGACAGGCCGAGGCCGGTGCCACCGGACTCGGTGCCGGGGCCGGACGTCCCCTTGACGAAACGGCGGAAGATGTCGTCGCGCACCTCCTTGGGGATGTCCGAGCCGAAGTTGACGACGTTGATGATCACCGTGTCGCCGCGTTCGCCGGCGTGCGCCTCGATGAGCACGGCCGTGTCGTCGCGAGAATGTTTGAGCGCGTTCGCGATGATGTTCGTCAGCAGCTGGCGCAGCCGCGCCTCGTCGCCTTCGACGACGAGGTCGTCGGGGATGCGCTGCTCGATCGTGTGCCCATGGCCGGCGTCGGCGTATTCGAGCGGGCCGACGGTCTCGTCGATGAGCTCGGCGACGTTGAGGCGTTCGAGCTCGAGGCTCGAGGCGCCGGCCTCGACACGCGACATGTCCAGCAGGAAGGAGATGAGGTCGGACAGGCGATGCGTCTGCTTGAGGATGTTCTCCATGTTCGCCGGGGTGGGTTCGACGACGCCGTCGGCCATGTTCTCGACCATCGCCTGCAGCGCCGAGACCGGCGTGCGCAGCTCATGGCTCACGTTCGCGATCATGTCGCGGCGCATCTGGTCGGCGTGCTCGAGCTCCTCGGCCATCACATTGAAGGATCTGGCGAGCTGGCCGATCTCGTCGTTCGTGCTCTTGCGCAGGCGCACGCGCGCGGAGTAGTCTCCCTGGGCCATCGATTCGGCGACGTCGCGCATCTGCCGAAGCGGGCGTGTGAAGCTGCGCGACGTGCAGTACATGAAGATCAGCGTGATGGTGATCGTCAGCGGCATCGCCATCCAACCGTTGATGCCGATGATGTCGAGCATCCATGCGATGAGGAAGGCGAGGACGGTCGTGATCGCGATCAGCACGCTCAGTTCGGCACGCAGGGATGAGAACAAGCGGGGGCGCTTGCCGTCCTTCGCGGACCGCGCGCGCCCCATCGATGTTGTGGGTTTTTCGTGCTTCATCACTGTTGCGGAGGTTCGAATGCGTAGCCCACGCCGTGCACGGTCCGGATCGTCGCGGCGCCGAGCTTGTGCCGCAGCGCCTTGACATGTGAGTCGACGGTCCGCGTGCCGGAGGCGTCCACCCAGTCCCACACCTCCTCGAGCAGCTGCTCGCGCGTGAGCACCGACTTCGGCTTGCGCGCGAGCGTCGTCAGCAGATCGAACTCGGTCGGCGTCAGATGCACGGTCTCGCCGTCGAGCGTCACGCGGCGTGTCGCCGGGTCGATGACGAGCGAGCCGAAGTCGAGGATCTTCTCATGCTCCGATTTGCTCGCGATGACCTTCGCGCGCTCGACCCGGCGCAGCAGCGCCTTGACGCGGGCGACGAGCTCGCGCATCGAGAACGGCTTGGTCATGTAGTCGTCGGCGCCGGCGCCGAGCCCGATGATGACGTCGGACTCGTCGTCGCGCGCCGTGAGCATGAGCACCGGCACCGGACGCTGCGCGACGATGTGCTTCGTCGCCTCGATGCCGTCCATGCCCGGAAGCATGACGTCCATGACGACCAGATCGGGACGCAGCTGGGCGGCCGCCTTCACGGCGCTGATGCCGTCCGAAGCGATGCGGACCCTCCAGCCTTCGGCGGTGAGTCGTTGCGCGATGGCGGTGGCGAGCGTCGGCTCGTCCTCCACGACGAGAATCGTGTAGGCAGACGGCATCTGTGCGTGTGCGACCATAATCACCAGTCCTTGGTCTTGTCGGTTCAGTTGTTCTCAGGGACGAGGAACACGACGCCGAGCGCCGGCACCGTGATGCGCGTCGACCATTCACGCGAATGGTACGCGCCGGCGTTCGCCTCGATGTCCGTGTTGTGGATGTCCGAGCCGCCGTACTTCTTGTCGTCGGTCGTCAGGACCTCCTTCCAGCGGCCGCCGAGGGGCAGCGCGACCTGATAGTCGGCCCACGCGGTGCCCGAGAAGTTGACGACGACGACCATGCGTTCGCCATGGGCGCCGATGCGTTCGAAGCTCAGCGTGTTGTGGTCGGCGTCGTCGCTCGTCAGCCATTGGAAGCCGTCGGGCGTGAAGTCCTGGCTCCACAGCGCCGGCGAATCCTTGTACAGCTTGTTGAGGTCGGCGACGAGCGCCTGCACGCCGCTGTGGTCCGGCCAGTTGAGGCAGTCCCAGTCGAGCTGGCTGTTGTAGTCCCATTCGCCGTACTGCGCGAGTTCGTTGCCCATGAAGGTCAGGTTCTTGCCCGGATGAGCCCACTGGTAGGCGAACAGCGAGCGGACGCCCGCGTAACGCTGCCAGTCGTCGCCCGGCATCTTGCCGAACAGCGAGCCCTTGCCGTAGACGACCTCGTCATGGCTGATCGGCAGCACGTAATGCTCCGAATACGCGTAGACCATCGAGAACGTGATCTCGTTGTGGTGCCACTTGCGGTTGATCGGCTGCTCGTGCAGGTACTCGAGCGTGTCGTGCATCCAGCCCATGTTCCACTTGAGGCCGTAGCCGAGGCCTCCCTGGTCGGTCGGCGCCGTGACGCCCGGATACGCGGTCGACTCCTCGGCGATCATCATGATGCCCGGGTTGTTCTTGTACGCCGTGGCGTTCGCCTCCTTGATGAAGTCGATCGCCTCGAGGTTCTCGCGGCCGCCGAACTTGTTCGGATGCCACTGGCCCGGCTCGCGGCTGTAGTCGAGGTAGAGCATCGAGGAGACCGCGTCGACGCGCAGGCCGTCCATATGGTATTCGTCGAGCCAGAAGCATGCGTCGGCGACGAGGAAGTTGCGCACCTCGCGACGGCCGAAGTTGAAGATGTAGGTTCCCCAGTCCGGATGCTCGCCGCGCGTCGGGTCGGGATCCTCGTACAGCGGCGTGCCGTCGAAGCGGCCCAGCGCGAACGCGTCCTTCGGGAAATGCGCCGGGACCCAGTCCATGATGACGCCGATGCCGGCCTCATGGAGGCGTTCGACGAGGTACTTGAAGTCGTCCGGACCGCCGAGGCGCGAATCCACGGCGTAGTAGCCGGTGACCTGATAGCCCCACGAACCGGCGAAGGGATACTCCTCGAGCGGCATGAACTCCACATGCGTGAATCCGAGCTTCTGGACGTAGGGCACGAGCTTGTCTGCCAGCTCGCGGTAGTCGTGCACGTCCTTGCGCCAGCTGTTGGCGTGCACCTCGTAGATGCTCACCGGACCCTGATGGGGATCGGACTCGGCGCGCCGCTTCATCCAGCCGCCATCATGCCATTCGTGCGTGGACTCGACGACGATCGAACCGGTGCGCGGCGGCACCTCGTGCGAGCGCTCCATCGGGTCGGCCTTCATCTCCCAGTTGTTGTAGGCGTTGAGGATGTGGAACTTGTAGATCTCGCCGGCCTCGACGTCTGGGACGAAGAGCTCCCAGACGCCCGATGAGCCGAGCTCTCGCATCGCATGGCACGTGCCGTCCCAGCCGTTGAAGTCGCCGACGACCTGCACGGCGTGCGCGTTCGGCGCCCATACGGTGAACGCGGTTCCGACGACGCGCTCGCCCTTCGTGCCGTCGTTGCCGCCGAGCGGGTCGTCGTAGCGGCGCACGTGGGCGCCCATGGCCTCCCACAGGCGTTCGTGGCGTCCCTCGCCGAACAGGTAGAGGTCCATGTCGCCGATCGTCGGCAGATAGCGGTAGGGGTCGTTCTCGACGACGGTTGTGCCGTCGGCGCGCACGGTGCGGATGCGGTAGTCGGGGACGCCGCGGCCGTCCTTCGTCTTCACGGCCGGCACGAGCGCGACGAAGACGCCGTTGTGCTCGTGCTTCATCGCGTATTCGCCGTCGGCGGTGACGATCGTGACGGACCGCGCGCCGGGGCGCAGCACGCGGATCGTGCAGGTGTCGGGGAACTCGGCGGCGCCCAGATGGGCGCCGAGGATCTCGTGGGGGTTGTAGAACGCGCCCTTGCTGACCTCGTCCAGCTGATCGCCGTTGACGGGGACGAGGGCTTTCTCATTGAATGTGAAGTTTGTCATGTATCCGAGAATACGCATGTTTTCCCGGCGGCACGAGCGGATTCGCGGTTTTCTCTATCTTTTTTTCCAATCTTCCACCAAGTCCACGCAAAATGACATAATTGCATGCGTTTCTGATTTTTCTCACGGAGGATTCATGGGCTACAAGGTCGGCGATATGGTCGTGTACCCGCGTCACGGCGCGGCGAAGATCGAGGCCATTACCGAACGGACTGTTAAGGGCGTGACGCGTGAGTATCTCAAGCTTTCGGTGCTTTCCTCCGATGACCTTGAGATCTTCGTGCCCGTCGACAACGTGAAGAAGGTCGGCGTGCGCGACATCGTGGACGGCGACGAGGTGGCGAAGGTGTTCGCGATCCTGCGCACCCCGATCATCGAAAAGGAGATGAACTGGTCGCGCCGGTACAAGCTCAACGTTGAGAAGATCTCGACCGGCGACGTCAACAAGATCGCCGAGGTCGTGCGCGACCTGGCGCAACGCGACGTCGACGAGCACGGCCTGTCCGCCGGCGAGAAGCGCATGCTGACGAAGGCGCGCAGCATCCTGACTTCGGAGATCGCGCTGTCGGAGAAGATCGAGGAGGGGGAGGCTCAGCGCCTGCTCGACGTCAACCTCGGCTACAGCGAGCCGCGGCCCGGCGACGACGGGCACCACACGCAGGCCCCCGATGAGCCGGCCTCCGATACGCTCGCGCGCATCGAGTCCGAGAACAAGAAGCCGAAGAAGAAGTGACGCCCGACCTGCGCTGCGGACTGGGCTTCGACGCGCATCGGTTCTCCGCCGACGCCGACCGGCCGCTGTTCCTCGCGACGCTGCGCTGGGACGGCGCCGGCGTCGAAGGGGACTCGGACGGCGACGTGGCGGTGCATGCGCTCATCGACGCGCTGCTCGCCGCGGCGGGTCTGGGCGACATCGGCGCGTTGTTCGGCGTGGGCGCCAAATCCCGGGGGGCCGGCATGCGCGGCGGCGCGATGCTCGCGGACACGGTGCGGCATCTGCAAGCGAACGGCTGCTTCCCGCGAAGCGCGTCGGTGGCGCTCATCGGCAACCGGCCGAAGATAGGTCCGCGCCGGGACGAGGCAGCGGCGGCGATGTCGGCGATCTGCGGATGCCCGGTCGCGCTGACGGCGACGACGACGGACGGCATGGGGTTCACCGGCCGGGGCGAAGGCGTCGCCGCCATCGCGACGGCGCTCGTGGATGTCGGCGACATGGCGTGAAAAGTCCCATCCCGATATGATGAAGGCCGTCCCTGCGAAAGACGATCGGAGGGACGGCCTTGCGTATGCCTGGCGTCGTGTTCCCGGCGCCGTGAGGACGTTCATCCACGGCGCCGCAGCGCCTCGACGCCTTTGGCGACGCCCCAGAACAGCGTCGACAGCGTCACGATGACGAAGCTCGGGGGAGCGGGGAACATCGCCGCGAGGACGAGCCCGCCCCAGATCGAGACGAGGCACAACGCCGTCGAGACGACGATCGCGCGCAACGGAGTCGTCGTCACCACGGTGGCGGTCGCCGCGGGGGTGACGACAAGCGCGAAGATCAGCAACGTGCCGACGGCGGGGACGGCGATCGTGATGACGCCGGCGAGGACCGCCATGAACAGCGCGTTCATGACGCCGATCGGCACGCCCTTGGCCTGGGCGACCTGCTCGTCGAGCGAACTGAACAGCAACGGACGGTAGACGATCGCCATCGCGACGAGCAGCACGGCGTCGAAGACCGCGAAGCCGATGATCTGGTCGTCGCTGATCGTCAGGATCGAGCCGAAGAGGATCGACTGCAGCTGCTGGGACGCCGAACTCGACATGCGCGCGAAGAACAGGCCCAGGCCGGTCGCGAAGGCGAGGACGGTGCCGGTGGCGATCTCACGCTCCGAGGCGCGTTTGCCGAGCGCGGCGATGACGAGCGCGCCGGCGAGCGCGAAGCCGCCGAGCCCGACGGCGACCGGCAGTCCGAGCAGCACGGCGCCGGTGGCGCCCGGCAGGCCGATGTGAGCGATCGCGTGCGCGGCGAAGGTCGAATGCCGCGCGATGGTGAAATAGCTGACGATGCCGGCCGCCAAGGCGATGCACAGACCGGCGAGGAAGGCGTTGACCATGAACGGCGTCGTCAGCGTCGTCGTCCAGGCGGGATCGAAGGTGAAGGTTGTCATCGCGTCGCTCCTTGGGCCTGCGACGGGCCCGGCCGGGCGTGCCCGTGATGATGGAAGCGCGCCACCTCGGCGGCGTCGTGCATGTCGCATCCGCCGGGTTCGGCCATGTTCGGCGTGACGAACATGTCGCCCTGCGGCGTCGTCACGACCTGCACCTTCGTGCCGTACAGGTGGGTGAGCAGCTGTGAGTCGAGCACGTCGTTGAGCCGTGCGTAATGCGGATGGCCGTCGAGCAGGTAGACGGCGCCGGTGAGGATCGGCAGCAGCATGTTGAGGTCGTGGGCGACGATCTGGATCGACATGCCGAGTTCGGCGTTGAGTCTGGACAGGATCTGCACCGTCGTGCGCTGGCTCGCCAGATCGAGGTTGGCGAGCGGCTCATCGAGCATGAGCAGCTCGGGGTCGCTCACGAGCGCCTGCGCGATCGCGACGCGCTGGCGCAGGCCCCCGGACAGCTCCGAAAGCCGCAGCTTCGCCTTGTCGGCGATGCCGATGAACTCCATCGCCTCGTGCGCCTTCGCGCGCTGGCGGCGTGTCACCGGATGGAACCCGAAGCGCGTGCCGGTCAGCCCCAGCAGCACGGACTGCTCTGCGGTGAGGCTCGAATCGATGTCGTTCGTGTAGCTCTGCGGCACGTAGCCGATGCGCGCGTTGCTCGCGCCGGGGGCGGAGCCGAGCACCCGCATCGTGCCGTGGGAGAGCGGTATCAGTCCGAGTTCCGCCTTCATCAGCGTCGTCTTGCCGGCGCCGTTGGTGCCGACGATCGCCGTGACGGTGCCCCGCGGGATCGTGAAGGTGCCGTGGCTCCAGATCGTGGTCCCGCCGCGTTTGACGGCGATGTCGTGGCATTCGACGCTCGGACCCTCGCGCGCCGGCGCGTCAGACTGTTGCATTGCGGCTCCTTTCCGCCGATGGGACGCGATCAGTATCGCAACCGCTATTGACAATGATTCTCAATAACGGTGGTGCCGCGCCGCCGCGCTCAGTCGTCCCCCTCGTTGACGGCGCGGTCCTGTTCGGTGTTGCCGGCGTTCGCGGAGTCCCCGGATTCGTCGGTCGGGCAGTCCTTCTCCGGGGCCCGGCACGTGTCCATGTCCTGCTCGACGGTGTCGAACAGCGCCTCGATCCAGGCCGTGAGGTCGGCGTAGTCAGGCGGCATCTGCTCGGTGACGTCGAGCACCGGCGTCTTCGCCTTGCGCGCGATGTCGACGAAGCCCTGCGTCGTCTCGTTCTCCTCCTGCGGGTTGTTGACGAGCAGCCGCACGCCGTCGTCGCCGAGCAGCTCGCGCATGTCGCGCACGTCGGCCGCGGTCGGTTCCGACTCGGACGCCGTCGCGCGCGCGTAGCCGGACGGTGTCTTGTCCTCGAATCCCATGTCGTTCATCAGGTAATAGGCGACCGATTCGGTAGCCGCGTAGGTGAGGTCGTCATGTTCCTTGCCGAAGGCCTCGATGCGCTTCTCGAGCGCGTCCTCCTTCTTCTTCCACGCCGCGAGGTTGGCGTCGAAGGACTCCGCGTCCTTCGCGCGCAGCCTGGCGAAGGCGTCCTTGAGCGCGTCGGCCATCGCGTAGCGTGCGTCGCGGGAGAACCACAGATGAGGGTTGTCGCCGTCCATCGCGCCGACGATGTCGGCGGCGGACACGAGCGTCGCCGTCGACGGCAGGTTCTTGCTCGCCCATGCGTCGTAACCGGCGCCGTTGACGATGACGACGTCGGCGTCGTGCAGCGTCTTGATGTCCTTGGCGGTGGGCTCGAAGTCGTGGGCGTCCGCCGTCGTCGACGACAGGATCGACGTGACCTTCGCGTCGCCGCCGCCGATCTGCGCGGCGAGCGAGCCCCACTGGTTGAGCGAGGAGACGACGGTGATCGGTCCGCTCGAGGCCGTGTCGGAGGCGGATGGGGAGGCGCCGTCGGCGCCGATGCGGTCGCAGCCTGCGAGCGTGGCCGCGAGCGCGAGCGCGGCGACGGCCGCGACCGCCGCCCGCAGACGATGTGACGAGGTTCGTATGCCCATGAGCAGTGGCTCCTTTGCGTAAGACCGGGGTCGCGGCACGCGTGCGGCCGCATCCCCCGGCGCGCGTTGGCGCGCCGGTATCGTACGATACGGCAAGGCACATCGTCCCACGGCAACGAAGGGGGTTTCCTCATGGCAATGATACTCGACGGCAAGGCGGTCGCCGCCCAGGTGAAGGAGGATTTGGCACAGCGCGTACGAGCGTTGCGTGCACGCGGCGTCACGCCCGGTCTCGGCACCGTGCTCGTCGGCGACGACCCCGGTTCGCTCAAATACGTCGCCGGCAAGCACCGCGACTGCCAGGAGGTGGGCATCGCGTCGATCCGCCGCGAACTGCCCGCGGAGGCGAGCCAGGAGGAGCTGCTCGACGTCATCACCGAGCTCAACGCCGATCCGGCGTGCACCGGCTACATCGTGCAGCTGCCGCTTCCCGAGGGCATCGACCAGAACGCCGTCATCGACGCGATCGACCCGGCGAAGGACGCCGACGGCATGCATCCGTACAACCTCGGCGAGCTCGTGCTGCATACGCGCGGCGCGCTGACGACGCCGCTGCCGTGCACGCCGAACGGCGTGCTCACGCTGCTGCGGCACTACGGCATCGACCTCGACGGCCGCCAGGTGTGCGTGCTCGGACGCGGCATCACGATCGGCAGGACGATCGGGCTCATGCTCACGCGCGCCGACGTGAACGCGACGGTCACGCTGTGCCACACGGGGACGAAGGACGTCGCCGCACACCTGCGCGAGGCCGACGTCGTCATCGCGGCCGTCGGGCGCGCCGGATTCGTGCGTCCGGAGGACGTCAAGCCGGGCGCTGTGCTCGTCGACGTCGGCGTCTCGCGGCTGCCCGACGCCGAGGGGCGCCTGCGCGTCCACGGCGACGTGGACCACGGCTGCTACGCGGCCGCCGGCGCCTACACGCCCAATCCGGGCGGCGTCGGTCCGATGACGCGCGCGATGCTGCTGCGCAACGTCGTCGAGATGGCCGAGCGCGCGGTCGGCGTCGGCTCCGCGGAATAACGGAACGGCGCCGGCTGTTGGGGAAGGCGGAGGGAGACGACACGCCCGAAATGCTGCATGTGGTTTTGGGCATGGCTCACGATAGTCTTGTCCAATGGCCGCACGCGCGCGTGAGCGCCGCAGCTGATAACTGAAGAACGATATTATCCATCCACTATTTTGTAAGAACCACATTAATGGCAGAAAACAATAAGGAAGTCGAAAAGGTCGCCATCAACGATATCGGCACCGTCGATGACTTCATCAAGGCAGTCGATTCCACCATCAAGAACTTCGACGATGGTGATCTGGTTGAGGGCACGGTCGTCAAGGTCGACCACGACGAGGTCCTCCTGGACATCGGCTACAAGACCGAGGGTGTGATCCCCTCCCGCGAGCTTTCCATCAAGAAGGACGTCGATCCGGATGAGGTCGTCAAGGTCGGCGACACCATCGAGGCCCTTGTCGTCACCAAGGAGGACAAGGAAGGACGTCTGATCCTGTCGAAGAAGCGTGCGCAGTACGAGCGCGCTTGGGGCGACATCGAGAAGATCAAGGAAGACGACGGCGTCGTCGAGGGCACCGTCATCGAAGCCGTCAAGGGCGGCCTCATCGTGGACATCGGTCTGCGTGGCTTCCTGCCGGCGTCGCTCGTCGAGATGCGCCGCGTGCGCGACCTCTCGCCGTACATCGGCCAGAAGATCAAGGCGAAGATCCTCGAGCTCGACAAGAACCGCAACAACGTGGTCCTGTCGCGCCGCCAGTACCTCGAGGAGACCCAGTCCGAAGTGCGCGAGACCTTCCTCTCGCAGCTCAAGAAGGGCCAGATCCGCGAAGGCGTCGTCTCGTCGATCGTCAACTTCGGCGCGTTCGTCGACCTCGGCGGCGTCGACGGCCTCATCCACGTCTCCGAGCTCTCCTGGAAGCACATCGACCACCCGTCCGAGGTCGTCAAGGTCGGCGACAAGGTCACCGTCGAGGTGCTCGACGTCGATCTCGACCGCGAGCGCATCTCGCTGTCGCTCAAGGCGACGCAGGAGGATCCGTGGCAGCGCTTCGCCCGCACCCACGTGCCGGGCCAGATCGTGCGCGGCAAGGTCACGAAGATCGTCCAGTTCGGCGTCTTCATCTCCGTCGAGGACGGCATCGAGGGCCTCGTGCACATCTCGGAGCTCGCGAACCGCCACGTCGAGAACCCGGAGACCGTCGTCAAGCCGGGCGAGGAGGTCTTCGTCAAGGTCATCGACGTCGATCTCGACCGTCGTCGCATCTCGCTGTCGCTCAAGCAGGCCAACGACTCCGTCGACCCGGCCTCCGAGGACTTCGACCCGGCGCTCTACGGCATGCCGGCCGAGTACGACGAGGAGGGCAACTACAAGTATCCGGAAGGCTTCGACCCGAACACCAACGAGTGGATCGCCGGATACGAGAAGCAGCGCGAGGAATGGGAATCCCAGTACGCCGCCGCCCACGACCTGTGGGAGCAGCACAAGGAGTTCGTCGCCAAGGAGCTCGAGAACGCCGAGGCGTCCGCCGCCGAGGACGGCCAGAACGCGCCGAAGGAAGAGAAGGTCGAGGAGATCTCGAACTACTCCTCCGATTCCGAGTCTAACGGCACCCTCGCCGATTCCGATCAGCTCGCCGCCCTGCGTGAGCAGCTGCTGAACGAGAAGAAGTGAGCCGCTGAAGCCCAAGGCTTCCCTCAGGCGCCGTGCGCATGTTCGCGCACGGCGCCTTTTCTCGTCTCCGGCGGACGCGCGGGGCGCCATGGGTTGACACGGCGTGGCGGCCGCGCCTACGATGTGGACGTCGATGATCGGACGAGGGGAGGGACGGGCATGCAGGGGAAACGACGGCGTCTCGTGCGCGTCGGGCTGACCGGCGGCATCGCCGCGGGCAAAAGCACCGTCGCGGCGCGCATGGCCGCGGACGGCGCCGACGTCATCGATTATGACTTCCTCGCGCATATCCTGCAGGAACCATGCTCACCGGTCATCGCCCCGATCGCCGAGGCCTTCGGGGATGACGTCTTGGATGCGCGCGGCGGCATCGACAGAAAGGCGCTGGCGGACCGTGTGTTCGGCGCGGATGCGCCCAAGGGGGCGCTCGAAACGCTCAACGGCATCATGCATCCGAACGTCTACGAGCTCGCGCGCAACCGCGAACGGAGCATTCTCTCGCGGGGCGCCTGCCATGTCGTCGTCCATGACATCCCACTGCTGGGCGAGGTCATGGAGACGATCCCCTTCGTGTTCGACGTCGTGGTCTGCGTCGTGGCGCCCGAGGACGAGCGCGTGCGCCGGCTCGTCGCCACGCGCGGCATGACGCCGGAGCAGGCGCGTGTGCGCGTCGAGGAACAGGGGAGTGACGCGGCGCGGCTGCGGTACGCCGATGTAGTCATCGACGCGGCGCAGCCGATAGAACAGATGTTCGATTATGTTGATAACCTCGTCGAGACATGGTTCGACGAGGAGTAAGGATCGCGATGGGATTCAACATCGAACGCACGAACAAGCCGTTCGTCGTCAAGTCGCAGTACAAGCCGTCCGGCGACCAGCCGCAGGCGATCGACGAACTCGCCGTGCGCATCGAGAACGGCGAGAACGACGTCGTGCTCATGGGCGCGACCGGTACCGGCAAGACGGCGACGACGGCGTGGCTCATCGAACGGCTGCAGAGGCCGACGCTCATCATCGAGCCGAACAAGACGCTCGCCGCGCAGCTGTGCGCCGAGTTCCGCGAGCTCATGCCCGACAACGCCGTGAGCTACTTCGTCTCGTACTACGACTACTACCAGCCCGAGGCGTACATCCCGCAGACCGACACGTACATCGAGAAGGACTCGAACATCAACGACGACGTCGAGCGTCTGCGTCATGCGGCGACGGCGAACCTGCTCACGCGCCGCGACTGCGTCGTCATCGCGACCGTCTCGTGCATCTACGGCCTGGGCACGCCCGAGGAGTACGCGGGCCGCATGCTGTTCCTCAAACGCGGCCAGCAGATCGACCGCGACCGGCTGCTGCGGCTGTTCGTGGACATGCAGTACAAGCGCAACGACATCGCGTTCACGCGCGGCACCTTCCGCGTGCGCGGCGACACCGTCGAGATCATCCCGGTCTACGAGGAGCTCGCCGTGCGCATCGAGTTCTTCGGCGACGAGATCGACCGCATTTCGATGCTCCATCCACTCACCGGCGACGTCATCGGCGAGCAGGACGAGGTGCACATCTTCCCGGCCTCCCATTACGTCGCGGGCCCCGAACGCATGGAGAAGGCGATCGGGTCGATCCAGCACGAACTCGACGAGCGCGTCGCCGAACTGCGCAGGCAGGGCAAGGAACTCGAGGCGCAGCGCCTGTCGATGCGCACGACCTACGATCTGGAGATGCTCTCGCAGGTGGGCGTGTGCTCCGGCGTCGAGAACTACTCGCGCCATTTCGACGGACGCACGCCCGGCACGCCGCCGCACACGCTGCTCGACTTCTTCCCCGACGACTTCCTGCTCGTCATCGACGAATCCCATGTGACGGTGCCGCAGATCGGCGCGATGTACGAGGGCGACGCGAGCCGCAAGCGCACGCTCGTCGAACACGGCTTCCGCCTGCCGTCGGCGATGGACAACCGGCCGCTCAAATGGCCCGAGTTCCTCGAACGCGTCGGGCAGACCGTCTATCTGTCGGCGACGCCCGGCGACTACGAGCTCGGCCTGTCCGACGGCGTCGTCGAGCAGATCATCCGCCCGACCGGCCTCGTCGACCCGAAGGTCGAGGTGCGTCCCGTCGACGGCCAGATCGACGACCTGCTCGCCGAGATCAAGGAACGGGTGGCCAGGAACGAGCGCGCGCTCGTGACGACATTGACGAAGAAGATGGCCGAGGACCTCACCGACTATCTGCTCGAACGCGGCATCAAGGTCGAGTACCTGCATTCGGACGTCGACACGCTGCGCCGCGTCGAGCTGCTGCGCGAACTGCGCGAGGGCAGGATCGACGTCATCGTCGGCATCAACCTGCTGCGCGAGGGCCTCGACCTGCCCGAGGTCTCGCTCGTCGCGATCCTCGACGCGGACAAGGAGGGGTTCCTGCGCTCCTACCGTTCGCTCATCCAGACGATCGGCCGCGCGGCGCGCAACGTCTCCGGCACCGTCATCATGTACGCGGACGACATGACGGCGGCGATGAGCCGGGCGATAGGGGAGACCGAACGCCGCCGCGAGATCCAGATCGCCTACAACGAGGAGCACGGCATCGACCCCAAGCCGCTCATCAAGAAGATCAGCGACGTCAACGACATGCTCGCCAAGGAGGATGTGGACACGCAGACGCTGCTCGAAGGCGGCTACCGCAACGCGGGCAAGGCCGGCAACACCCATCTGGGCGTCCCCTCGCTCGACCCGCGTCAGGCCGACCGCAGGCACGAGGAGATCCTCAAGGCCGGCCTGCCGGCGCAGGACCTCGCCGACCTCATCCGCCAGCTGTCCGACCAGATGCACACGGCGGCCGAGCAGCTGCAGTTCGAACTCGCCGCGAGGCTGCGCGACGAGATCCGCGACCTGAAGAAGGAGCTGCGCGCGATGACCGAGGCCAAGCGCTGAGCCGTGTCCGCGTCCGGCGCCGGACGCGGGCGGGCGGCGTCGCCGACGCTCCGTAAGCTGGGTGGCTATGGCAGAAACACCCGTCTCCTTCATGATCGGCACGTACGTCGTGCTCGCCGCCTTCTTCATCGTCGACCTGTTCGTCCTGGGACGCCGCCCTCATGTGCCCTCGACGAAGGAATGCGTGCGGCACATCGCGTTCTTCGTCGCGATGGCGCTCGTCTTCGGCGCCCTCATCTGGTGGGTCGCCGGATCCAGGCCGGCGATCGAGTTCTACTCGGGCTGGCTCACCGAATACTCGCTGAGCATCGACAACCTCTTCGTGTTCGTCATCATCATGTCGAACTTCGCGGTGCCCAAGCAGCTGCAGAAGTTCGTGCTGTCCGTCGGCATCACGATCGCGCTCGTGCTGCGCGGCCTGTTCATCCTAGTCGGCGCCGCGCTCGTGCAGCGCTTCACATGGGTGTTCTTCATCTTCGGCGCGTTCCTGATCTACACGGCCGTCAAGGTCGCCCGCGGCGAGGACGACGACGAGGAGTTCCATGAGAACGCGCTCATCCGCATGCTGCGCAGGGTCAGCCACATCACCAACGAATACGACGGCGAGCGGCTGCGCGTCACGAAGGACGGCGTGAAATACTGGACGCCGATGCTGTTCGTGTTCCTGACCATCGGCACGACCGACGTCATGTTCGCCTTCGATTCGATCCCGGCGATCTTCGGCCTGACGAAGGACCCGTTCATCGTCTTCACGTCGAACGTCTTCGCGCTGCTGGGCCTGCAGCAGCTGTACTTCCTGCTTGGCGCGCTGCTCGACAGGCTCGTCTACCTGCCGGTCGGCCTGTCGGTCGTCCTCGGCTTCATCGGCGTCAAGCTCATCCTCGAGGCGCTGCACGGCAACGCGCTGCCGTTCATCAACCACGGGCGGCCGCTGACGATGGTGCCCGAAGTGCCGACATGGATGTCGCTCGCCGTCATCGTGCTCGCGATCGGGCTGTCGGCGCTGTTCAGCGTGCTCAAGATGCGCAGCCTCGCCAGGCGGAGGGGACGCTGAGCGGTGTTATCGCTCACAAGAAAAATCGTCCCCCAGCGCAACACGCGGCGCCGGGTGTTGTAAGCTTGTACCGGCGTTCGGGCTTCGTCCCGAAAAGTAATCACAAAGAATAGGTAGGCATCCATGCGCAAAGCAAAGATCGTAGATACCATCGGTCCAGCCACTGAATCCCTTGAGAACCTCACCGCCATCGTCGAGGCGGGAATGGACGTCGCGCGTCTCAACCGTTCGCACGGCACGCCGGAGGACCACCTGCGCGTCTACAACAACGTGCGCGAGGCCTCGAAGACGACCGGCCGTAACGTCGCGGTCCTCGTCGACCTGCAGGGCCCGAAGATCCGCTGCGGCTGGTTCAAGAAGAACGCCGACGGCGAGGACAAGGTCCTGCTCAAGGAGGGCCAGGAGTTCATCATCACGACCGACGACGTCGAGGGCGACGAGCACATCACGTCCACGACCTTCAAGGGGCTGCCGGGCGACTGCCACCCCGGCGACCCGATCCTCATCGACGACGGCAAGGTCCGCCTCGAGGTGACCAAGGTCGAGGGCAACAACGTCTACACGAAGGTCATCGTGGCCGGACCGGTCTCGAGCCACAAGGGCATCAACCTGCCGGGCGTCGCCGTCTCGCTGCCGGCGCTCACCGAGAAGGACGAGCAGGACCTGCGCTGGGCGATTCGCACCGGCGCCGACATCATCGCGATGTCCTTCGTCCGCTTCGCCACCGACATCGACCGCGCCCATGAGATCATGGACGAGGAGGGCCGCCGCATCCCAATCGTCGCGAAGATCGAGAAGCCGCAGGCCGTCGAGAACCTCGAGGACATCGTCAAGGTCTTCGACGGCATCATGGTCGCCCGCGGCGACATGGCCGTCGAGATGCCGTTCGAGGAGGTGCCGCTCGTCACGAAGCGCTGCATCGAGCTGTCCCGCCAGTACGCGAAGCCGGTCATCGTCGCCACCGAGGTCCTCGGTTCGATGGTGCATTCCCCGGTGCCGTCGCGCGCCGAGGCCTCCGACTGCGCGAACGCCGTCCTCGACGGCGCCGACGCGACGATGACCTCGAACGAGACGGCCGTCGGCGAATATCCGACCGAGACCGTCAGGACGATGGCCCGCATCTCCGGCTATGCGACCGAGCACGGCTTCGACCGCATCCCCAAGCTCAAGGACCTCGACATGTCGAGCACCGGCGCCGTCTCCTCGGCCGCCGTCGATCTCGCCGAGAAGCTCAACGCGAAGGCGATCGTCGCCTACACGCAGACCGGTTCGACCGTCCATCGCGTCTCGCGCGAGCGTCCGGCCACGCCGATTTACGGCCTGACGACGAACGAGCACACCTACCACTGGCTCGCGCTCAGCTGGGGCACCGAGGGCATCCTGCTCGACGAGGACTACCACGACATGTCCCGCAAGGACCTGATGACCTTCACCGACAAGACGCTGCGCGCGGCCGGCAAGGTCTCCAACGGCGACAAGATCGTCGTCCTGAGCTCCGCGCAGGGCGATCATCAGCCGGGCCGCACCGACTCGATCTACGTCCACACCGTCGGCGCCTGCGACTGACGTACGGCATGAACGGCGCGTCGTTCCGCGTCGGTCCTTGCGAAGGCCGCCCGGGGCATCCGTCCCCGGGCGGCCTTCGCCGTCCCTGCGTGTCGCCCCGCGCGTCCGTTATGGTATAGTTGAACTTCGTCGCGCCGCGACGCCCCTGTATCCCAATTGGTAGAGGAGACAGCCTCAAAATCTGTACAGTGTGGGTTCGAGTCCCACCGGGGGCACCAGTCATTAAGGACCGGCAATCGTTGACATTCCAGCGATTGCCGGTCCTTGTCGTTTCCGGACGCATGCCGGTTTGGACACGTTTTGGCCACGAAACAAATCAGAGCAGCCTCTGGACGCGTTCGTCGACACGCGCGGACATGCCGCGGGTCCTCGTCGGACAGATCCGCATGCACATCGAGCGTCATGGCGGCCCTCTTATGCCCCGACATCCGTTGCAGGGCCTTGACGTTCGCGCCGCTGCCCACCGCGATGCTCGCGGCCGTAGGCCGCAGGCCATGGCACGTCATGCGCTCTAGCCCCGCACATCCCAGCGCCCGCGACCGCCAGCCCCACGACGGCGACGACGACTGCCGCCTCAACGGGCGCCCGCCCGGCTCCGCGAATACGGGCATGTCGGGATCATGGGGGAGCGAGGCCATCAGACGGAGCATGAGGCTCGCCGGCATGGGCACGTCACGTCACTCCCAGCTCTTGGGCAGCCCCCCGCATCCTCCCTCGCCACTTCGGTGATGGCGCGGCGAATGTGGAGCACGCCACGCTCCATATCCACGTCGCGGACGCGCAGATCGTCCTCCTCGCCGCGACCCACCGCAGGCCGCACGACCCGAGGGGGAGCGGGAGCAAGTCCGTGTGGGCCGCTCCAGCCTGCCAATGCGACGAGCCGCTCGTCAAGATAAGGGCCGTCCCCTTGGCCGGGATGTGCAGCGTTCCATGCATCGATCGTCTCCGCCTCCCATGAGCGAGAACACGGCGGCGATGACCGCGCAGCCGAGCGCGACCAACGACGGCCAATCACGCGCTCGCGGCCGTGCCGAGGGCGAGAACACCGCGCCCACTGCCGGACTCGCACCCCATGATGCCTTTCGTTCGTCAGCTACGATTATGTTCGACCACGTTTGATTTGTCTTGACAGGGAGCGTCAAATGTATGATGAACCTTGCGGATCGGCGATAAGAATACCACGGGTGTCCTTCCCCTCACGGGGACAGCCGATCTTCAGTTTTCCCATCCATCCGCCATGGGCGCCAAATAGGACGCCCGCCTCGTCTTTGATACACACTGTTGCAGTGCCCCGGCCTTGCCGACACGATCGTACGCTGCAACGCCCATAGGCCATGGTCGGCAATCTGCGATCCAGCGCTCGAATCCGAATCCCATATATGCGCGAACACCGCGATATGCTCCTGATTCAATTGCCGCCGCACATCCTCGACGGCTTCCTTCACCTCGCGCTCCCGACGACTGAGGTTGATTCCGGCGGCCACCAGATGCACCACGATGTCGCCCCTGCCGTCCCATACGCTTTCTATGACGCTTCAGGCATGGCGGAAAGCGTGTATTTGCAGAGCCACAGGTCGCCGCGGGACTTCACGTATTCATAGGCGTTGCACTTCGCCATGAATGTCGCACAGAACTTCACATCCATGCCACGAATGCACTCGAAAAACGCCCTTTTGGCATCGGTGCTGTCATGCGACGCATGGAACCCGCTCCATGCGCCGGTGCGACAGGCGCGCACGCGAAGCGTGTCCATGATCGCCTGACCATGGACACGCTTCGAACACGGCGCTTCCAAACGCGAAATACGGCGTGCTGCCCGGATCGTAACCAGGGGTGCCGGTCTCATCCAGATAGCACCAATGCTCTAATTTCACGGTTTTGCCGTCTAACATCGTGTCTTCTTGTTTACACGGCCGAACCTGGATTGTCATCCAGGCGCTCGCGGAACGTCTCGACCGCCCACGGCATCACGTTGAGCTTCCCCGCCATGCCGATCGTATCGCCCTCATACATCGATTCCGCATATGCGTCTGTCGAGAATTCGATGGCGTCCGGGATATGCTTCATACCGGCCTTCGCCACCCATGCGAAATCCGGTCCGATGACGCTGAGCCGCTTTCCGCCGCTCTTGCGTTTCCAGAAGGCCGAGGCGAACGGGCCGGCGAGTAATATCCTTGTGGCGGTCACGATCGATGCCCAGAGCGGACTTGTGCAAACACCGAACTCAATCGTCAGGACGCTTCCGTCGAGGCCCACCCGTGAACAGTAGCATTTCGCCTCCACGTTGCCCATGATGATGCCCTCCGCTGAGGGCGCCACAACTGCCTGCGCCACGACCTCCCCCCGCCCTCATGGGCGGGGCGGCCCCGCGACGATACGAGACCAAAACTCCCCACGGCGGATCCTCGTACGAGATCCGCCCCCACCCGATGGCGATGCGCTCCACTACGACGCCGAGCTGCGCAACCCGTTCGTTCGTCGCCACACACGCGACATATACCCCTATACAGGAGGGAGCCCCTCCTGCGCTCGCGGTATCGGCGGCAAGAATGCATGACGGGCTGACACTGACAGCGAGGCGCCCTCTTGTGAAGACGACCCCGGGCCGACCGGGCTTGAGGTCGTTTGACCCGGCCCGTCGTCGGCAGGAGAGACCACCGGCCCTCTCCCGGAGAGCGGCGGGACAGCCGCTCGCGACTATCCCGAAAGCTCCCCGTCGTCGCCCATCGCATGCCATGTCACAAGGATAAACGTCTGAATAATCCGGCACGTCGCGGAACCACGGCCGCCGGCATCGGCGAACACCAAACAGCGACAGGCACAGCCACGGCCATCGCGAAGAAAGCAGCCGACTGCCCGCACGGCGCATCACGGCCGAGACGCAGCACATTCGACCCGCCCACACCGCGCGACGACCGCACCATCGAAGACATGACAGCAAGCCCCGGCACACGAAGCCCATCCACCAGCGAGCAAACCAAGCCTACGGCGACAAGACCTGCCGGCGATGAAGAAGATGCTCACAGTCACCCAGAACAATGACAAGACCGACGCTTCGACCCACCGAACACATCAGCAATCCCGCGACAAACGAGTCCGAGAACCGCGGGGACGCGCGCCCCGAACGCGCCCAGCCGAAATACCTCCCCGCTCCAGATCGACGACGTCGGCACCTATGCGCGCACCATCGGCATCCACCCGCACACGCAAAAGAAGCACATGCCCGTTCGAGCCGACGTCCATCCACTCCGGACGGCGTACCGGCTGAAGGACGCACCCGATGCGGCCGCCGAAGCGCGCGGCGCGGCGCTCGCGGGCGTGTAGGGGGGGAGTCCCGCCGACCTTGCGGCGGCTGCGGAACGATGAGCGGACTGCGATATGGAGGTCGTCACAGCCGATCCAGCCCCCCGTCCAGCGGCCTTGAGTCAATATGTGCCCGTTGCCAAAGGTCGATTGGATGGGGGATGGTGGAACGCGTGGCGATCCTCCGAGTGTTTTCGTCTGTGCGGGAAGTCGCCGATGCCCGCCGTATACAATGGCACCAGTGTGTTGTTCGTACTCGAAAGGAGCATCCCAATGGGCAAGGAGACATATCGCCGCTTCGATCCGTGGCGTGTGGCGCCGGTCGTTGAGGAGTCGCGCAAGACCGTGTTGGGCGGCCATTACTTCACGGTGGACCAGGTGTCCTATGATTCGCGCGATATCGGCCACTTCGACCGCTACATCCTGCACAAGAACAACGGCGACTCGGTCGGCGTCATCGGTCTGACCGACGATGGCCTGATCCCGCTCATCGAGCAGTACCGCGTCGCCGTGCACCGCTGGACGTTGGAGATCCCGGCCGGGCATGCGATCAAGGCGGGGGAGCGTCCGACGGACGTGGCGCAGCGCAAACTCGTCGAGGAGGTCGGCTATACGGCGTCCCATCTGACGCAGTTCTGCCGCTTCATCAACACGCCGAGCTATTCGACGCAGTACACCGCGCTGTTCTTCGCGTCCGGCCTCACGCCGGCATCGCCCCAGGAGGCGCCCGAGGAGCTGCGCTCGTCGGTGCGGTACTTCACGCCCGAGGAGGCGCACAAGATGGTGCTCAACGGCACGATCCTCGATGCGAAGTCGATCATCGCGATCCAGCGCGTCTACGAGTCGCCGAACCACATGGTCCAGAACTGACTCGATTCCGCGCAGGCGTGCCGTTCCGGACGTGCCATGACCTGCGCTATACTGCATAAGGACCACTGCGCGCCGTCGTCTTCGGCGCCAAGCGAAAGAGACATGGGACGGATGACTGTACAGGATATGGACAAAGAACACGAAGAAGAGGTCCTCACCGAGGAGGAGCTGGACACGCTCGCCGTTGACGGCGACGCGGCGAGCAATGCCGAACAGGACGAGGAGAAGAGGACGGAGGGGCGCAAGCCCACCGTCGTCGTCGCCGAGGACGAATCGGTCAACCGCATGGACCTCGTCGCGATGCTCGAGGACAACGGCTATGACGTCGTCGGCCAGGCCGCGAACGGCGAGGAGGCGATTGCGCTGACGCGTGAGTTCAAGCCGGACGTGGTGTGCATGGACGTCAAGATGCCCCATATGGACGGCATCACGGCGGCGGGCGTCATCTGCGACGAGAACATCGCGCCGGTCGTCATGCTCACCGCCTTCTCGCAGATCGACCTTGTCAAGCAGGCGATCGGCGCGGGCGCGATGGCCTATGTGACCAAGCCGTACGAGGAGTCGAAGCTGCTGCCGGCGTTGGCGGTGGCAATGGGCCGTTTCGCCGAGATCAACGAACTGCTCGACAGCGTCGAACGCAACGAAAACGAGCTCAAGGACACGCAGGAGAAGCTCAAGGACGCCGAGGAGAAGCTCAAGAAGGCGCAGGACACGCTTGAGGAACGCAAGCTCGTCGACCGTGCGAAGGGCCTGCTCATGGACAAGGCGAACTTCACCGAGCAGGGCGCGTTCCGTTGGATCCAGAAGACGTCGATGGATCAGCGCATCCCGAAGAAGCGCCTCGCCCAGGCCATCATCGAGAAATACGGCGAGGACGATCAGGACAACGACTGATCGCACGCCCACGGACAGATCGCGGGTGCGCGATCCCGCATCGGGATCGTGCACCCGCGACGTCGTTTCGCGGCGCTTCGCGCCACCCATCCCACTCAACCCCAAGCATGATCGGACACCCATGGACCCCTCAACAACCCCGCGCCCAACGCTGCTCGTCGTCGACGGCCATTCGCTCGCCTTCCGTGCGTTCTACGCGCTGCCCGTCGACAACTTCAGCACGGAGGACGGTCAGGCCACGAACGCCGTATATGGCTTCCTGACGATGCTCTCCCAAGTCATCGAAGCCGAAAAGCCCGATCGCGTCGGCATCGCCTTCGACGTCAAGGGGGGCACTTTCCGCAACGAACTGCTCACCGAATACAAAGGCACGCGCGAAGCGGCTCCCGAGGAGCTGCTCAGCCAGCTGCCGCTCATCCAGCAGGCGCTGACCGCGCTCGGCGTGCGCTGGATCGAAAAGACAGGTTACGAAGGCGATGACGTCATCGCCACGCTCGCGACGATGGGCGAGCGCGACGGCTGCCGCGTCCTCGTCCTGTCCGGAGACCGCGACGCCTTCCAGCTCATCGACGACGACGTGACCGTGCTCTACCCGGGCTACCACTTCAAGGACCTCAAACACATGGATTCCGCAGCCGTCGAAGCCAAGTACCACGTGACGCCGCGGCAATACCCCGACCTCGCCGCGCTGCGCGGCGAGACCTCGGACAACATCCCCGGCGTGCCCGGCGTCGGCGACGGCTTCGCCGCGAAATGGATCAACCAGTACGGCGGCCTCGACGCCATCATCGAACACGCCGACGAGATCGGCGGGAAGAAAGGCGAAGCGCTGCGTGAGAACCTCGATCAGGTCCGTCTCAACCGCCGTGTCAACGCGCTCGTGCGCGATCTCGATCTCGGTGTGACGATCGACGACCTCGGCTACGGGCATGTCGACGCCGATCTCACCGAACGGCTCTTCGGCGAGCTGCAGTTCGGCGAACGCACCCGCACGAAACTGCTCGCGTCCTTCAACACGGCGCCGGATGCCTTGGGTGGCCAGGGGCAGCCGGCGATCCCCGCAATCGTCGAACCGCTCGTCGACACGCTCACCGATGTCGCGTCCCTGCGCATGTGGATTGAACAATACTGCCCGCCGGCCGACGCGACCGGAGACGGACCCGACCGCAGCCTCGACGTCATCGCCGAATACGATCGGCAGAGTACGCAATGCGCCGACGCCGTGCGCCGTTCATGGACGCTGTACGTCGACGGCGACGCCAAACCGGGCCACGCCGAAGCGCGCATGGCCGCCATCATGGCCGGCGCGCACGCCGTCGCCTTCGACCCGGCCGACCCGCGCTACCACGACACGCTGCGCGCGTTGCTCGACACCCACGCGGGCAGCCTGAGCGTGCACGGCTTCAAGGAACTTCTGCATATGCTCGCCGCCGCCGACCTGAGCTGCCCGGCCGTCCTGTTCGATACGAACCTCGGCGGTTACCTCATCGACCCCGACTTCCAAGGCGGCGGTCTCGAGGAATGCGCCGCCCACTTCCTCGACATCCACATCGACGAACGCGCCGGTGGGCCGAGCCAAGGCACCCTCGGCTTCGAAGACGACGACCAGGACGAGGATCCGGTCCAACGCTGCATCGACCACGCGGCCGTTGTCGCCGCACTTGCGCGCCGTCTGGCCCCCGAGCTCGAGCGGCGTGAGCAGTATCCGTTGCTGCGCGACATCGAACTGCCTACCTCGCGCGTGCTGTTCCATATGGAGCGCATAGGCGCGAGCGTCGACCGCGTACGCCTCGACGAACTGCATGCGCAATTCGCCGACGAGTCGGCGCGGATGGAGACGATCGCCGAACGTGCAGCCGGCCGCAGCCTCAACCTGCAGAGCCCCAAGCAGCTCGGCGTCGTCCTGTTCGAGGAGATGGGACTGAAGCCCACGAAGAAGACGAGAAAGGGATCGTACACGACGAACGCCGCCGCGCTGCAGATGCTGTACTCGACAAGCGAGGAGGGGTCGAAGGCGAACGAGTTCCTCGGCGCGCTGCTGAGGCACCGCGAGACGAACAAGCTCAAGCAGATCGTCGAGACGCTTATCGATGCGATCGACCCGAAGGACGGCCGCATCCATACGACCTTCACGCAGACGGTCACGGCGACGGGACGTCTGAGCTCGGTCGACCCGAATCTGCAGAACATCCCCAACCGCAACGCCGCCGGACGCGAGATCCGCTCTGGGTTCGTGCCGGGTGGGGGATTCGTCGACCTGCTCAGCGCCGACTACTCGCAGGTCGAACTGCGCATCATGGCCGACCTGTCCGGCGACGAGGCGCTCATCGAGGCCTTCAGGGCGGGCGCCGACTTCCACCGCTACGTCGCCAGCCTCGTCTTCGGCATACCGGTCGACGAGGTCACGCCGGATGAGCGCGCCCGCGTCAAGGCGATGAGCTACGGCCTGGCCTACGGACTGAGCACCTATGGTCTGTCCAAGCAGCTCGGCATCCCGAACAGCGAGGCGACGACGCTGCGCGACCGGTATTTCGAGACCTTCGGCAAGGTGCACGACTATCTCGAGTCGCTTGTCGCGAACGCGCGGCGCACCGGCTACACCGAGACGATCTTCGGGCGCAGACGCTATTTCCCGGATCTCAATTCGCCGAACCGGCAGCGTCGCGACGCCGCCGAACGCGGCGCGCTCAACGCGCCGATCCAAGGATCGGCCGCCGACATCATGAAGATCGCGATGGTCCGCGCCGATCGCGCGCTGCGCGGCGCGAAGCTCACGAGCCGCGTCGTGCTGCAGATCCATGACGAACTCGTCGTCGAACTCGCCGCCGGCGAGGTGGAGGAGGTGACTGCGCTCGTCAAGGATGCGATGGAGCATGCCGTCGACCTTGCGGTCCCGCTCGACGTCTCCACCGGAGTCGGCACCGATTGGCAGCGCGCCGCCCACTGACCCCAGACGTTTCCTCCGTGCCTCCCGGGGGAACGTCTCTGCTTCAAAGTAATCAGTAACTTACGGAAAGGAAGCTTCATGACAAACCTCAAGCAGACCGTCGACGTGCTCGAGACGCTGTATCCGCTGCGATATGCGGAATCATGGGACCATCCTGGGCTCATCGTCGGGGATCTCGACGACCCCGTCGATTCGATCGTGTTCGCCGCCGATCCGACGATGGACGTCGTCCGGGACGCCGTCGACAGCGGCGCGCAGCTGCTCGTATGCCACCATCCGCTGTTCTTCCGCGCCGTGCATGAGGTCTCCGGGAACACGTTCCGCGGCGAAATCGTCTCACGGCTCTACCGCGGGCATTGCGCGCTGTGGGTCGGCCACACGAACGCCGACGCCGCATGGCGCGGCGTCGGCATGGCCGCGGCCGACGCATTCGGCCTCATGGACCAGACGCCGATGGTGCCGATCGACGACGCGAGCACTCCGCATGCCGTCGGTCTCGGGAGGGTCGGGCGGTTGCCGGCGCCGATGACGCTGCGCGACTTCGCCGAACATGTCGCGCAGGCGCTGCCCGCCACGCGCTACGGTGTCCAGGTCGCCGGGGATCTCGACGCGCCGGTGCGCACGGTGGGCGTGCTGCCGGGCTCGGGGGATTCGATGTTCAACGAGGTGAACGCGCTTGGCGTTGATGTCTACGTCACGAGCGACCTGCGTCACCACCCGGCGACCGACGAGCTGCAGGAAAGCCTGTACGAGGCGGCGATGCGCAGGAGGGGCGTGCCGCTCGGGCACGGTGACGGCCAGATGCGCCCCGCGCTCATCAACACGCCGCACAGCGCCATCGAATCGCTGTGGTTCTCCTATGCGCTCGAGGATGTGCCGAACGCCGTCGAACTCGCCACCGGCTCGCGCCCGCAGGTGCGTTGGAACCGCACGAACACCGACCCATGGGACCTGTCGTTGGGCGCGAACTTCACGAAGGGGGACGTCGATGGTCGCTGAACACGCACGCCTTGGCACGAATCGGCACAACGGGCGCCTCACACGACTCGATTCATTGTTCGACGCCACATCCGACGGCATCGACATGGACGTGCCGGCACGCGTCGTGGACAGCGATACGAAGTACCGCGGCGCGATCTTCACCGTCGAGGACCGCACGGTGGCGTTGGCGCGCAACGAAGGCGGCGAGACGCTCATCCGCCGGCAGGTCGTCGTGCACGCGCCCTGCGTCGTCATGCTCGTACACGATGTGCGAGCCGACAGGTATCTCGTCGAACGCGAGTACCGCGCCGGTTCGAACATCACGACGATTGGGTTGCCGGCGGGTCTCATCGACGCCGGCGAGGAGCCGCATCAGGCGATGCTGCGTGAACTGCGCGAAGAGACGGGCGTCATCCCCGATGACGTCGACATCGACGAGGCCGGTTCCTATTACTCGTCGGAGGGCATGACGGACGAGCTCGCGCACATCGCCGTGCTGCACATGCATGGCTGGAGCCAAGGGGAGCGCCGATTCGACGCCGACGAGCACGTCGAATCGGCCTGGGTCGACTGGCCGACGCTGCTGACGCTGCCGATCACGGCGTCGAACTCGATCATCGCGATCCAGCATGAGCGGATCCGCCGTCTGGTCGAACGGATGGACGGCGCCGCCACCGCTCAGGGCCTCGACGCTATCCGATGAACGAAACCCGGGAGGATGCGGCACGGATGTGCCATACTGAAAACATGCAGACAAGACCAGGATCCATGTACCCGCTCGGAGCAAGCTACGATGGGGCGGGAGTCAATTTCGCACTGTTCTCACGGATGGCAGAGAAGGTGGAGCTGTGTCTGTTCGATGAGCAGGACAACGAGACCCGCGTCGAGCTGACCGAACAGAACTCGTTCGTATGGCATATCTACGTCCCCGGCGTCCAGCCCGGTCAGCGCTACGGGTACCGTGTATACGGTCCGTACAATCCACACAACGGCGAATGGTGCAACCCCAACAAGCTGCTGCTCGATCCCTACGCGAAGGCGATCGAAGGCAACATCGACGGCGATGAGAGCCTGTACTCCTATTGGTTCAACGACGCCGACAACCCGGACGACATGAACGACCTCGACTCGTCGGGACATACGATGAAATCGGTCGTCGTCAACCCGTTCTTCGACTGGGACAACGACCAGCGTCCGAACATCCCGTATTCGGATTCGGTCATCTACGAGGCGCATGTGCGCGGCATGACGAACCTCAACAAGAACGTGCCTCCGGAGATCCGCGGCACCTACGCGGGTCTGGCGCACCCCGCCGTCATCGACTACCTCAAAGGACTTGGCGTCACCGCGATCGAACTGATGCCGATCCACCAGTTCATCAACGACCCCTTCCTGCAGGAAAAGGGCTTGGGAAACTACTGGGGCTACAACACGATCGGCTTCTTCGCGCCGCACAACGCCTATTCAAGCCAAGGGCAGCGCGGCGAACAGGTCAACGAATTCCGTTCGATGGTCAAGGCCTTCCATGCCGCCGGCATCGAGGTCATCCTCGACGTCGTCTACAACCACACCGCCGAGGGCAACGACAAGGGACCGACGCTGAGCTTCAAGGGCATCGACAACCTGTCCTACTACCGTCTCGTCGACAACGACAACCTGCACTACTTCGACACGACCGGCACAGGCAATTCGCTGCTCATGCGTTCCCCGCACACGCTGCAGCTCATCACTGACTCGCTGCGCTACTGGGTGCAGGAGATGCATGTCGACGGCTTCCGCTTCGATCTCGCGGCGACGCTCGCACGGCAGTTCCAGGAGGTCGACAAGCTGTCGGCCTTCTTCGACATCGTCGAACAGGATCCGGTCATCTCCCGTGTCAAGCTCATCGCCGAACCGTGGGATCTGGGTTCGGGAGGCTATCAGGTCGGAGGCTTCCCGCCGAGCTGGTCGGAGTGGAACGGCCGCTACCGCGATTGCGTGCGCGATTTCTGGAGGTCCCAGCCGGCGACGCTGCCCGAGTTCGCCAGCCGCATCATGGGCAGCTCCGACCTCTACCAGCACAACGGCCGCAAGCCAGTGGCGTCGATCAACTTCGTGACGGCGCACGACGGCTTCACGATGAACGATCTGGTCAGCTACAACAACAAGCACAACGAGGCGAACGGCGAGGACAACCGCGACGGCGAGAACAACAACCGCTCGTGGAACTGCGGAGTCGAAGGACCCACGACGATCCGCGACATCAATGAGCTGCGTCATCGCCAGATGCGCAACATGTTCTCGACGCTGCTGTTCAGCCAGGGCATCCCGATGATCTGCGGCGGCGACGAGGTCTGCCGCACGCAGCTGGGCAACAACAACGGTTATTGCCAGGACAACGAGATCTCGTGGACCCACTGGAACCTCAAGGACTACCAGCGCGACATGCTCGGCTTCGTCTCGAAGCTCATCCATCTGCGTCTCGAGCATCCGGTGCTGCACCGGCGCCGTTTCTTCACCGGCCGCGAGGCGGACATGCCGGCCGGCGCGCTGCCGCAGGTCGAATGGTTCGACCACAACGGCGCGATCATGGATCTCGAGGCATGGCAGAACGCGCATGCGTTGTCCATCATGGTGTTCCTCAACGGCGGCGACATCCCGGAGACCGACTGGTACGGCAACAGGATCGTCGACAACGACTTCATCCTCATCTTCAACGCGCACTACGAGCCGATCATGTTCACGCTGCCGGATGAACGGTACGGCCGCAAATGGAAGCTTGTCGTCGATACGCACAACCCGGACGGACCGGAACTCAACTACGAAGCCGGATTCGCGATCAACGCGCAGTCGCGCAGCTTCCTGCTGCTCATGAGCGACGACAAGGCGAACGGCGTAGCGCTCTTCGACTGAGTCGGAAGGCGCGCTTCAGTGGCGGCGCATGGGAAGGCCCCGGATGCCCACAAGACATCCGGGGCCTTCCCATGGCGAGCGTCCGCTGGTCGTGGGCGGGCTGCCGAGGCCGCCCGCTATTGTTGCTGCGCGGCGAACACCGACGAATTGGTGTCGGTCAGGACGGTGCCGAATCCGGAGCTCTCCTCGTCGCTGATCAGGTTGTCGAGCTTGTCGGTGTTGACGACCTCATGCGCGATGAGCTGCTGCTGGATGCGATCCGCCTCGATCGCGGCGATCTGCCGGGAGAATCCGATGAACCAACCGAGGAAGAGCATCGCCGCGAGCGCCTCGACGTTCGTGAGCGTGTTCTCGCCCTGCAGCCATGCGATTCCGGCGATGACGCATACGAGGATCGCGATGTCGGAGATGACGAAGAACGCGCGGCTCAGCTGCGGTGCGAGCCATGGAAGCGCGATGAGCAGCGTGAACATGACGCAGGGCATGCCGCGGGCGAAGACGTTGTGCAGGATCGGGTGGGGTGTGTAGCGGAAGGTGCCGATGCCGATGAACGCGATGCCGGAGAGCGTCAGCAGGATCGACAGCAGCGTGATGCGCACCTTGAAACGGGGGATGTGGTAGGAGACCTGCGGGGTGCGGATGCCTATGGAGCCGTTGGGGCGGATGACCTGATAGGTGGCGATGAGCTCGGAGATCGCGAAGTAGGTGATGATGATGATCGACAGGCCGCCGAAGACGAGCGTGATGTTGAACATGCTCGCCGCGAAGGTCGTGCGGTCGCCGAGCTCGGAGAAGTTGTTGCGGAACCAGTGGGGGTCGTTCGTCGTCGAGCAGGCGGTGCCGACGCCGGCGACGACGAAGAAGGGCAGCAGCGACGCGAGCGTCTTCGCGTTCATCAGTTCGGCCTGCACGAAGGTGAGGTAGCCGCAGACTCCGGCGAAGGTCGCGGTGAGCGCAGGCAGGTACATCTCGAAGACGACCTTGCCCATCATCGAGTTGAGCACCCAGAACAGGGTGTAGCTGGTCAGGAACAGCGTGACCGCGTAGACGAAGGAGAGTGCGACGATCTCGAAGGCCCGGCGCAGGTGGATCGCCCACATGACGTGTTCGTCGAGCGTCCTGATGCGGTGCGTGTAGCCGATGACGAACGAGACGACGCCGCAGGCGCCGACGAACGCGGCGGCGGCCATGAACCGGCGCTGCGACAGCTGCCAGATGGCGGGCGCCCAGCGCAGATAGGCCATGATGGCGAGGCCGCCGACCACCGCGCAGCAGAAGAACGAGATTAAGCCGGCTGATTCGGCCCTTTGATGACGTTTCATGCTTTCCCTTTCCGGTACGACACTCCACATTGTAATGAGGTGGCCGCAAGTCATGGTATTATTTCATCTTGTGCCTGAAGGCGGATGCCTTCGCATGACGGGCTGTGGCGCAGTTTGGTAGCGCGTCTGCTTTGGGAGCAGAATGTCGCAGGTTCAAATCCTGTCAGCCCGACTTCGATATCGAGAGCCATCCTGAAGGGGTGGCTCTTTTGCAAAGGTTCCGCATCCGGGCAGGAGGGGCGTATGAGTGTGAACACCGATGACCGCCATGCGCTCGGGCAGCTCGACGGGGAACCGCTCGATGAACAGATCGCCTATTACCGCAAACCGTTCATGGTGCTGTGGGCGGCGGTGCAGGAATCGTCGGCGGAACTCGTCGAGGACTGCGGCATGTCGCCCGAGCTCGCGCAGCTGTGGGTGGCGGAACGGCTGCGACAGGTGTGCGACTCGCTCGTCGACCGTCTCGCCGAACGCGCGGTGGGCCATGGCGTGAGCAAGTCGAATGTGTCGCGCGCGGCGGGGGCGAGCCCGACGAACGCGCTGCGCCGCTTCCCGCGGCTGCGTGACCTCGACGAGGGACGCATGCCGGAGCGCACGCTCATCGACGACGTGCTCGACTCGCTCGACTGACGGCGTGCGCGTCTCCCCTCCGGTCTTTCACCGCGGCGATTTTGTTGCATATGCGACGGCCATCCACATCAATTGGCCTGTTTTGGTCGCGACACGCCGTGTTCGGGACCGTCCGTACACATGTCCCCGTCACGGTGGACATGCGCGTCCCCGGCGGCGGATAGTGGAACGACGACATGTTCCGCCAGCCGAAGGAGGAGTCATATGGGACGTCACGATGAGGAGACGCGTGCGCGCCGCGCCCGGCGCAGAAGGCGATTCGAGGCGATGCGTGGCCGTCGGCGGCTCAACGCGCTCGTGGCGACGTCGACGCTGATCGCCGCCGCTGCCGCGACGATCGCGATTGGCGTGCGTACGGCCGATTGCGCATACGCCGAAGGCGGCTGCGTGCCGGCGATGGTCCTGCCGGTCAGGGGAGGGACCGTCGTATCTCCCTTCGACGCCCCGGAGCAGGTGTGGTTCGCCGGTCACCGGGGCATCGACATAGCGGCCGCCGAAGGCACGCCGCTCGTCGCCCCCGCCGACGGCACCGTCAGCTTCGCCGGGAAGGTGGGCGGCAAGTCGGTCGTGAGCATCGTCCACGGCGCGTGGACGCTCACCTTCGAACCGGCGGTCACGACATTGGCCGTCGGCTCGAAGGTGAGCCGCGGACGTCAGTTCGGCACGATGTCCGGTTCGAGCGACCATTGCGACGGCGCATGCGTGCATTGGGGCATCCGCATGGCGGGCAGGCGGTACGTCGACCCGGAGCGCTGGCTGCGGCCGCAGCGCATCGTGCTCGTCGACTGACGCCTACAGGTCGGCGTCGGCGAGCGAGATGTAACCGGGGTCGATGAGCGTCGCCTTGAGGTTGCCTGCGCTGACGGCGATGAGCGGCAGCGCCATCGTCGGCACGCCATCGACGGTGTTGAAGTGGTCCAGCGAGGCCTTCGTGTCGTCGCGGTTGAGCGCCTTGCATATGGCGGCGATGCCGGAGGCGTTGCCGTTGCGGTCGGCGAGGCCGGTCATCCACTGCTTGCCGTCGACGATGTTCGGGATGTTGCTCACATACGAGCCGTAGCCGGTGACGATCGGCCAGCGGTTGGACGTCACCGGGACGGCCTCGCCGTCGCCGGAGCCGTCGTTTCCGTCGTCGCCGTCGCCGGTCTGCGGGGCCTGCGTCGGCTCCGGCACCTTTCCGCGCTGCACGTCGCGTCGTCCGGCGATGTTGCCGAGGACGTCGCCGATCGTGATCGACGGGTTGACGTCGGCGGCCGTGCCGACGTAGCCCATGGCCGTCAGTCCCTTGATGACGCCGTCGGCGACGAAATCGTTCATCGAGACGACGCCGTCGATCGGTGTGAAGGCGCCCTTCGTGTCCGTGTGCAGGCGCGCCTTGATCTCGGCGACGACGTCATCGGTCTTGCGCGCCTGGAAGGCCACGGCGCGCCAGTCGTCCTCGGTCGACGAGGCGGACAGCTTCAATGATGGACTGACGGCGACTCCGGAACGGAAGTAGGTGCCGAGCACGCTCCATACGCCCTTGAACGCGTCGCGCGCGAAACGCTGCTCGTCGTCGGGATGCGAGGCCTCGCCATCGAAGGGCAGCATGATCTCGATGCGTCTGGGGTTGTCCCTGCTCGTCTTGTCGAGCTCGAGCTTGTTGACGAGCTGCTGCGCCTGCATGCGGCCGATCTGCTCGGCGTCGCAGATCGACACGAAGGCGTCCGGGGTGAAACCGGGGATGCGCGTCGACAGGACGATGACGTGCACGCCGGCCGACTTCGCCCGGTTGAGCGCCGCGACGGTGCGGTCGAGCGCCTCCTTCGTCTTCGCGTCGTCGTCCGTCGTCGATTCGAGCGTCTGCGTCGCATAGTCGCCGTAGTACTTCGTCGATTCGGCCGTGCGCACCGCAGGCGCGACGACGAGCGTCCGTCCGTCGGCGCGCCGTCCGTCGTCGCGTTCGACATGGTCGCGGACGTAGTCTTCGATGCTGCGGCTCTGCTCGTCGAGGTCGGCGTCGGTGTGCGTCGTGATGTCGTCGTCGTCGAAGCCATGCTCGACGAGCGCGTCCGATGTGGCCTCGACGAGGCGGTTCCAGGTGTTGATCGGCACGTTCTGCGAGATCGTGAAGCTGTCGTTCGGCACGAACATCTCCACCTGGCCGTTCGTCATGGACGACGTCGCGGCCGTGGACGCGCCGTCCGCCGCCGAATGCGAACAGGCCGCCAATGGGACCGTCATGCCGCAGCACAGCGCCATCGCCATGCAGCGTCGCAGAAGTGAGAAGCCCGGATGGGACATGCCGTACCGCTTTCTTATGGGGGATGGGGACGGGAACGATTGTACCCGAGGAAGTCGGCAAAACGTGTGATGCCCCTTTCCCGGAGCGGAAAGGGGCATCACACGAGGGGAGCGCCGGCGTCAGCCGCGCAGCGCCTTGTTCAGGTTCTCGTCGAGCGCGTCCATGAAGCCCTCGGTGTCGAGCCACGGATGATCGGGGCCGATGAGCAGCGCGAGGTCCTTCGTCATCTGGCCGCCTTCGACGGTCGCGATGATCGTCTGCTCGAGCTTCTCGGCGAAATCGGCGACCTCGGGCGTGCCGTCGAGCTTCGCGCGGTGCTTGAGGCCGCCGGTCCACGCATAGATCGACGCGATCGGGTTCGTCGACGTCTTCTCGCCCTGCTGCCAGCGGCGGTAATGGCGGGTGACGGTGCCGTGAGCGGCCTCGGCCTCGACGGTCTGGCCGTCGGGGGTCATCAGCACCGAGGTCATCAGGCCGAGCGAGCCGAAGCCCTGCGCAACGGTGTCGGACTGCACGTCGCCGTCGTAGTTCTTGCAGGCCCACACGTAGCCGCCGTGCCACTTGAGGGAGCTGGCGACCATGTCGTCGATGAGGCGGTGCTCGTAGGTCAGGCCCTCCTGTTCGTAGCGTTCCTTGTATTCGGTCTCGAACACCTCGGCGAAGACGTCCTTGAACTCGCCGTCGTAGGCCTTGAGGATCGTGTTCTTCGTGGACAGGTAGACCGGGTAGCCGCGCAGCAGTCCGTAGTTGAAGCATGCGCGCGCGAATCCGCGAATCGAATCGTCGAGGTTGTACTGCACCTGCGCGACGCCGGATCCCGGATAGTCGAAGACGAGATGCTCGATCGGCGCCGAGCCGTCCTGCGGCGTGAACGTCACGGTCAGGCTTCCCGGACCCGGGACCTTGAAGTCGGTCGCCTTGTACTGGTCGCCGAAGGCGTGGCGGGCGACGACGATCGGCTTCGTCCAACCCGGCACGAGACGCGGGATGTTCGAGATGACGATCGGCTCGCGGAAGATCGTGCCGCCGAGGATGTTGCGGATCGTGCCGTTCGGCGACTTCCACATCTTCTTGAGGCCGAACTCCTCGACACGGGCCTCGTCGGGCGTGATCGTCGCGCATTTGACGCCGACGTGCTCGCGCTTGATCGCCTCGGCGGCGTCGACGGTCACCTGGTCGTCGGTCGCGTCGCGGTTCTGGATGCTCAGGTCGTAGTAGTCGAGGTTGACGTCGAGGTAGGGCAGGATGAGACGGTCCTTGATGTCCTTCCAGATGACGCGCGTCATCTCGTCGCCGTCGAGCTCGACGACCGTGCCTTCGACCTTGATTTTCGCCATGGGGGATTCCTCCAATGAGTGACTCGGAACTTTCCATAGTCATGCATAGCGCATGACTGTTTCGTCCACGGACGATTGTCCAAAACCGCGTCGCGCCCGTGTCACAGCTGCGCATTAGCCTAGGAGCCATGTCTCAGGAAATTGAAATCGGCCTCGGCAAGAAAGGCCGCATCGCCTACGGTCTCGACGACATCGCGATCGTCCCGTCCCGTCGTACACGCGATCCGCAGGACGTCTCCACCGCCTGGCAGGTGGACGCCTACCAGTTCGACATCCCCGTCATCGGCGCGCCGATGGACTCGGTGACGAGCCCGAAGACGGCGATCGAGCTCGGCCGTCTCGGCACCGTCGGCGTCCTCGACCTCGAGGGCCTGTGGACCCGCTACGACGATCCGGAGCCGATCCTCGAGCGCATCGCCGCGCTCGACCCGCAGGAGGCGACCTCCTATCTGCAGCAGGCGTACGCCGAACCGATCAAGCCGGAGCTCATCGTCTCCAGGCTGCATGAGATACGCGACGCCGGCGTGACCGTCGCCGGCGCACTGTCCCCGCAGCGCACGCAGCAGTACTACTCCACGGTGCTCGAGGCGGGCGTCGACCTCTTCGTCATCCGCGGCACCGCGGTCTCCGCGGAGCATGTCTCGACCGACCACGAACCGCTCAACCTCAAGAAGCTCATCTACGACCTCGATGTGCCGGTCATCGTCGGAGGCGCCGCGAACTACACGGCCGCGCTGCATCTGATGCGCGCGGGCGCCGCCGGCGTCCTCGTCGGCTTCGGCGGCGGCGCCGTCTCCGCCGTGCGCAAGACGATCGGCGTGCATGTGCCGCTCGCGACCGCGATCTCCGATGTGGCCGAAGCGCGTCGCGACTACATGGACGAATCCGGCGGCCGCTACGTGCAGGTCATCGCCGACGGCGGCATGGGCGACTCCGGCAGCTTCGTGACGGCCCTTGCGATGGGCGCCGACGCATGCATGCTCGGTGCGCCGCTGGCGAGGGCGCAGGAGGCGCCTGGCCATGGCATGCATTGGGGCTCCGAGGCCCGGCACGCGACGCTGCCGCGTGGTTCGCGCTCCGACGTCGGCACCGTCGGCACGCTCGAGGAGATCCTCTACGGGCCGAGCCGCATGGCCGACGGCAAGATGAACTTCATCGGCGCGCTGCGCCGTGCGATGGCGTCGACCGGCTACGTCGACCTCAAGAACTTCCAGCGCTGCGACGTCGTCGTGACGCCGACCGGTCGCTGACCGCGTCCGTTTTGCGCGAGGCGAGGGGCCCGCGTGACGGCGGGGACATCCCCGCCGTCACGCGGGCCCCTCGCCTCGTCGCGCAGGGGGCGCAGGTGCCGCCGTACCGAGGGGTTATGCGCACGGCATAATATGCACACCGCGCATGGCGCAAAATCCGTACATTGTTCACTATATGGATTAGGCAGTCCTGCATAAACCGTCGTAATATGGCGCATATCTGCTCGTTCAGATGTGCAAACGTATTCAAGAGCGCTCCTCGAAAACCGTGCTGGAATGCCATGTTAAGGGCTTCATATGTGTGGTCTCTCGACATTGTCCACAATGAATCCGCATGCATGTGGATAGCCGAGAAGTTTTCCACAAATGGACATTCGTGCTGCAACCGTTGGCATTTCGTTGCGGAATACGCTAGATTCGTGTTCGACGGGACGACCCGCCGGTCCTTTTGGCCCGCTCCGGGAAGGCGGTCTCGCGTCAACGTATCAGCAAAGCGGGAATATGGTTCCGTGCGTGCACGGCTGCGGCCATGTGCGTGCGGGGGATTCCCGGGGGCGGGAGAAGCGGAAGGGTTCATTCGATGAAAGCCAACGACGACTACCGGAATGACGAGTTCGACGACGCCGATGACGCGGAGGTCCTCGATCTGGGACTGGCGGCGTTCTACGAGGAGATGGACGAGCGCAGCTGCAGGGAGTTCGACGAGGCGGTCGAGCGTGACCGTCGCCGCGCCGAACGCGCGCGCATCGAGGATATGCGGGCCGTCGGCCGCATGCAGCGCGACACGAGGCGACGGACGCTGCCGTCCTACGACGGCGACATCCCGCTGGCGGTGCGCGACGAGTCCCTGCACTACCACGTGCAACTGTGCTTCGAGCACGAGTACACGGACGCATACATCCGCAACCTGGTGATGCAGGCCTGCCGTACCGTCTGCGCCGCGGTCGAGGTCATGCGTGCGCGCCAGACCGGCAGTTCGCTCGCGAAGTACGTCAAGCCCGAATGCATCGAGCGCATCGAGACGATGCGCTCGGTTCTCGCGGGCAATCCCAGCCTGCTGCCCGAGCCCGCGCTCAGGATGCGCTATGCGCCGGTCATGCCGCGCCTCGTGCATGCGATGATGCTCAATGAGGGGACGCTCGAGATCTCGATCCACATCTCGCTCGGCGCGACGCCCCATTGCGGCAACATGCGCCTTGTGCGGCAGGGCGCGCGCTGGGTGTGCGACATGATGGACCTCGGCTGAACGCAGACGTCCGGTGTTCCGCCGTGCGTTATAGTGGGAGGCATGCTCAGGGAATATGGACTCGACAACATCTATGTGACCACGCAGAAGGACACGGTGTACGCGCTGCTGTCCGACCGCGCGATCGCCGAACCGGACGACCTCATCGCCCAATGGAAAGATGAGAGGACCCGTCAATGGAACGACGTGATGGCGGGGGAGATGCTCGCCCAGGTGCGCAGCGTCGCCAAGGGCCTGATGGCCCTTGGCGCGAAGCAGGGCACGATGGTCGTGCTGTACTCGGACACCTGCTATGAATGGGGCGTCCTCGACTTCGCGTGCGCCGCGATCGGCGCGGTGTCGGTGCCGATCTACGAAACCGATTCGCCCAAGCAGGCGGCGTCCATCATCGAGGAGGTGGAACCGCTCATCGCCTTCGGGGGCGACGAGGAGCATACCCACACGCTCGACTACATCGCCGCCGACCATCTGAGCCTCAAGCATGTCCTCAACTTGAAGAACGGCGCATTGGACGCTCTCATCGACTACGGCGAGGCGCTCGACGACGACGCGCTCGACGAGGCGATCGGGCGCGTGCGCGCCGACGACCTGCTGACGATCGTCTTCACGTCGGGGTCGACCGGCAAGCCGAAGGGCGCCATGCTGTCCCACCGTAACTTCACGCACATCGTCAAGAACGGCTATGAGATCCTTCCCGAGATGCTCTACGAGCCGAACCGCCTGCTGCTGTTCCTGCCGCTGGCGCACTGCTTCGCGCGCTACATCCAATACACGGCCATCGGCGGCCACGGAGTCGTCGGGTACGTGCCCGGCGCGAAGCACCTGCTCGCCGACCTGCGCGGTTTCAGGCCGACGTATCTGCTCGGCGTCCCGCGCGTCTTCGAGAAGGTGTACAACGCCGCGTCGCAGAAGGCCGGCACCGGCATGCGGGGACGCATCTTCGCGAACGCCTTCAAGCATTTCGTCGCATGGTCGAAGATGGAGGCGGAGCGTAAGAGACCGTCGGCCATCATGCGCATGAAGCACTCCTTCTATATGAGCACCGTGGCCTCCTCGTTCCGTTCGGCGCTTGGTCCCAACCTGCGCTACCTCGCATGCGGCGGCGCGCCGATCAACACCGACCTCGTGCATTTCTTCAACGGCATGGACGACATCACGTTCATCCAGGGCTACGGCATGACGGAGACCGCCGCACCGATGGTCGTCAACTGGCAGAAGGCGAACCGACCCGGTTCGGTGGGCCGGCCGGGACCCGGCATGGCGATCCGCACCGCCGAGGACGGCGAGATCGAAGTCAAGGGGCCGAACGTGTTCCTCGGCTACTACCGCAACCCCGGCATGACCGACGAGGTCCTCGAGCCGAGCGGTTGGCTCCACACCGGTGACCTCGGCACGATCGACGACGAGGGGTTCCTGTACATCACCGGCCGTAAAAAGGACATCATCATCACGGCCGGCGGCAAGAACGTCTCCCCGGCGCCGATGGAGGGGACGATCTGCGAATGTCCGATCGTGGCGCACGCCATCGTCGTCGGCGACAACAGGCCGTTCGTCGGCGCCCTCGTGACGCTCGATCCGGAGATGACGCCGTCATGGCTGGGGGAGCAGGGGCTCGACCCGCATATGCCGATGGAGGACGTCGCGAACAGCGACGCCGTCCATTCCTTTATCCAGCAGTACGTGGACCGGGCGAACGCGGACGTCTCGCGCGCCGAGTCGGTGCGCAAGTTCATCGTGCTGCCGCAGGACTTCAGTCTTGAGGAGGGCACGATGACCGCGAGCATGAAGGTCGTGCGTCCCAAGGTGCTCACGCGGTACGCCGAGGTGATCGACGGGGAACTGTATGCGCCGGTCGCCTCCATGCGCACGCCGAACGTCGGCATGCAGATCCTGGAGAGCACGACCGAGACGGTCAAGAAGGCCGGTGAAAGCGTACGCGCCGCCTCCGAGAACGTGACGCCGCGCGTGCGTCAGGCGATCGGCAACGTCCAGGAGCGACTCGGCGAATGGCGCGACGAGCACGGCGACGCCTCCCGCGGGCGCGATGACGACGCGTCTTCCCCCGCTCCCGAGGTCGATGCCGGTGCCGACGCCCAGGACGGTTCCGGCGCGAAGGACGGCGCGACCGGAGCGCGATGACCGCCTCGTGCCGAGCCAAAGGCCGGCGGGCGCCGAGAAGAACCAGCAAATCAGGAACCAACGAAGCAACGAAGAGGAGCACAACAGTGGCAATCCGCGAAATACGAGTCGTACCCGACCCGGTCCTGCGCACGCCGTGCGATCCGATCACCGAGATCACGCCGGCGGTACGCCGCCTCGTCGAGGATCTGCTCGACACCGTCGACGACCCCGGCCGCGCGGGCCTGTCCGCCAATCAGATCGGCGTGGGTCTGCGCGCCTTCTCCTACAACATCGACGGCACCGTCGGCTATGTGCTCAACCCGGTGCTTGAGGAGACGCGCGGCGAGCAGTACGGCGACGAAGGCTGCCTGTCCCTGCCGGGCCTGTGGTACAAGACGCGACGGGCCGACTACGCGCGCGTGCGCGGCATCGACCTCGACGGCAACGAGGTGGTCCTCGAGGGTGACGGCATCATGGGGCGCATGCTCCAGCACGAGACCGACCACCTCGACGGCCACGTCTACGTCGACCGGCTCGAAAAGGACGAACGCCGCGCCGCGATGCGCCGCATGCGCAGCCTGAACTCCTGACCGGCCCCGAACGCCACGGATGCGCCCCTCGCGGAACCATTGATTCTGGGAGGGGCGCATGGTATATTCGTCAACGGTGTGCCAGCCGGCATCCCGTGCAGTCGCACGCATGGGCCGCCACCGGACATCCCCTATACGGCGCACCGCGACAACGCGCCATGCGAGCGACGGCTTGTGTCGGTCGGTCGGACCCCTCGGGGCGAGATTGCACGCAATGCCGCATGGCCAGGCAATAACCGACAAGAAAGGTAGCGATACCATGGCTCAGATCACGATGAGCGAGATGCTCAAGGCCGGTCTCCAGTTCGGACACCAGACCCGCCGTTGGAACCCGAAGATGAAGCAGTACATCCTCACGGAGCGCAACGGCATCTACATCATCAACCTGTTCAAGACGCTCGATCTGATCGACGTCGCCTACGACTTCATCAAGACGACCGTCGCGCACAACGGCACGGTGCTGTTCGTCGGCACGAAGAAGCAGGCCCAGGAGGCCATCAAGACCCAGGCCACCCGCGTGAACATGCCGTACGTCTCCGAGCGTTGGCTCGGCGGCATGCTGACCAACTTCCAGACCGTCTCCAAGCGCGTCACCCGCCTCAAGGAGCTGGAGGAGATGGACTTCTCCGACGTGCACGGCTCCGGCCTGACGAAGAAGGAGCTGCTGCTCCTCGAGCGCGAGAAGGACAAGCTGGAGAAGCAGCTCGGCGGCATCCGCAACATGAGCCGCACGCCTTCCGCGATGTTCGTCGTGGACGTCAACAAGGAGGCCCTCGCGGTCGAGGAGGCCCACAAGCTCGGCATCCCGGTCGTCGCGATCGTCGACACCAACGCCGATCCGGAGACCGTCGAGTACCCGATCCCGGCGAACGACGATGCGATCCGCGGCATCGAACTGCTTACGACGCTCTTCGCCGACGCTGTGGCCGAAGGCCTGCTCGAGCGTTCCGGCAAGAGCGCGCAGACCGAAGGCGCCTCCTCCGAGCAGCCGATGGCCGCTTGGGAGAAGGAACTGCTCGAGAACGCCGACCGTGAGAACGCGGTAGTCACCGAGAGCGCCGTGCTCAAAGACGACGAGGCCGAAGGCGCCTCCTCCGAAGCCGCTCGTTCGGACGCCCACTTCGAGGCGTCGCAGGCCGAGCAGGACACCGAGTCCAAGTGATCCCAAGCTGATGGCGACGTCCTGCGCCGCCATCAGCTTGCCTCCATACACTTTTCTTTTTCCGATTCAACCAAGGAGACATCAATGGCAGCAATCACCGCAGCATTGATCAAGCAGGTCCGTGAAGAGACCGGCGCCGGCATGATGGACGTCAAGAAGGCGCTCACCGAGGCCGACGGCGACGTTGCGCGCGCGAAAGAGATCATCCGCGCCAAGGGCATTCAGGCGGCCGGCAAGCGTGAAGGCCGCAAGGCCCAGGAAGGCACGATCGCGTCGACCGTCGTTGATTCCGCGGACGGCCAGACCGGCTACGCCGTCGAGCTCAACTCGGAGACCGACTTCGTCGCGAAGACCCCGAAGTTCGTCGATTTTTCCAACACCGTCCTCGCCGACGCCGTCAAGGCCGACGCGGACAGCATCGACGACGTCCTCAACGCGCCGTCCGCCGACGGCGTCGTGAAGACCGACATCGAAGAAGCCGCCGCGCTGTTCGGCGAGCACGTCAAGGTCGGTCAGTTCGCGAAGATCGCCGGCCCGCGCGTCGAGATCTACGCCCACAAGAAGTCCGCCGAGATGCCGCCGAGCATCGTCGCGATGATCGCGACCGACGAGGCCGGCGCTGCCGTCGCCCATGAGGCAGCGCTGCAGATCTCGGCGATGGGCGCCCGCTGGCTCACCCGCGAGGACGTCCCGGAGGACGTCGTCGAGAGCGAACGCCGCGTCGCCACCGAGAAGTCGCTCGCCGAAGGCAAGCCGGAGCAGATCGTCCCGAAGATCGTCGACGGTCGTCTTAACTCGTTCTTCAAGGAGAACGTGCTGCTCGAGCAGGCCTACGTCAAGGATCCGTCGAAGACGATCGGCGACCTCTTCAAGGAGGTCGGCGGTCAGGCCCTCGCCTTCGCCCGCCTTGAGGTCGGCAAGGGACCGGAGGCCGATGTCGACTGACGCGACCGGGATTTCCGGCACGGCCATGCGACCATGGCGCCGGAACCGCGCATCGGTGAAATGCCTGTGATCGGATGGGCCGCACGCCATGATGGCGTGCGGCCCATCCGCGTTCATGGGCCTCGTCGTCGCGTGGTGTCAAACGCCACCGATACTCTAAAAGACGGTATTTTGCGATCCATCGACGAGGAAGGCATGATATGGCAGAGGAATCGACGCAATCCGAACCGCGCAGGGTGTTGCTCAAGCTTTCGGGGGAGGCCTTCGGCGGCGGTAGCGTCGGCATCGACACCGGCGTGGTGCGCCGCATCGCCTCCGAGATCGTGCCGGCCGTCGAGGCCGGCGTGCAGGTGGCCATCGTCACCGGCGGCGGCAACTTCTTCCGCGGTGCCGAGCTGCAGCAGGCCGGCATCGACCGTTCGCGCGGCGACTACATGGGTATGCTCGGCACGGTCATGAACTGCCTCGCGCTGCAGGACTTCCTCGAGCAGGAGGGGCAGGCGACGCGCGTGCAGACGGCGATCACGATGGGGCAGGTCGCCGAGCCGTACATTCCGCTCAAGGCGATCCGCCATCTCGAAAAGGGACGCGTCGTCATCTTCGGCGCCGGCGCCGGCATGCCGTATTTCTCGACCGACACCGTCTCGATCCAGCGTTCGCTCGAGATCCATTGCGACGAGGTGCTCATGGGCAAGAACGGCGTCGACGGCGTCTACACCTCCGATCCGCGCAAGGATCCGGAGGCGAAGCGTTTCGCGCGGCTGAGCTACAAGCGCGCGCTCGTCGACAACCTCGCGGTCATGGACGCCTCGGCGATGGCGATGGCGCGCGACAACGACCAGCGCATCCGCGTGTTCGGGCTCGAGACCCCCGGCGACGTCACCCGCGCGTTGCTCGGCGAGTCGATTGGTACGCTGGTGTCCAACGGGGAGTCGCAGCTGGCGTGAACGCCAGGCGGCGCCCGCGACGCCGACAACAGGTTTCATCAAAGGAGAACAGACATGGCAAATCTCGTGGATCAGGCCAAGACACAGATGGCGAAGTCCGTCGAATCGACGAAGGAGAACTTCTCCGGCATCCGCACCGGCCGCGCCAATCCGGCGCTGCTCAACGGCATCGTCGTCGAATACTACGGTGCGCCGACGCCGCTCAAGTCGGTCGCCACCATCGGTGTGCCGGAGCCGCGCACGCTGTCGGTGACGCCCTTCGACCCGTCGCAGGCGAACGCCGTCGAGAAGGCGCTGCGCGACTCCGACCTCGGCGCGAGCCCGCGTCGCAACGGCGCGCAGATCCTGCTGACGATGCCGGAGCTCACCGAGGACCGTCGCAAGGAGTACGTCAAGCTCGCCAAGACGAAGGCCGAGGACGGCAAGGTCGCCGTGCGCAACATCCGCCGCAAGACGAAGGAAGCGATCGACAAGGCCGTCAAGGACGGCGAGATGGGCGAGGATGAGGGCGACCGCCTGCTCAAGGAGCTCGACAAGGTCACCAAGCAGGTCACCGACGAGCTCGACGTCCTGCTCGAAGGCAAGCAGAAGGAGATCATGGAGGTCTGATCCTCCCGAATGGATGCGCCTGCGCGCGACCGCCACGGCTTCAGGCGACGTGGACGCGCAGGCGCATCCATGATGTGCGCCGCGCGAGCGCGCGGCGCACATCGTCGCGCATGTTCCCGAAGGAGGGCCATGATGCCTCATACGCAGCAATCCCGTGAGACCGAGGAGAAGTTTCAGCAGATCAATCAAAGGACCGGCAGGAACATGCCGCAGGCCGTCGCCACGGCCGTCGTCCTCATCGTGGTCATCCTCGCGTGCCTGTTCATCAGTCCGATGCTGTTCGCGATGCTCGTCATCGTCTTCATGATTCCGGGGCTGTGGGAGCTGCGCGTGGATTTCGCGACGCGCGGCCTGCGCATTCCGGTGCTCACGCTCTGGATCTGTTCGACGGCGACGCTGCTCGCCGTCTGCTTCTGCGAATGGCATGTCGTGGCGTTGGCCGTCGGCGTGCTGGCGTCGCTGCTCGTCGTCGCCGTCACCGCGAGCCTGCAGATCACGCTCAACGGCCGCACATCGGAGGCCGTCGCCGGCAAGGCGACGACCGCGCCGGACGCGCGGACGGAACTTCGCGCCGATGAGCCGCACAGCCGCCTGACGCAGGTGGCCGTCGCGATGTTCACCGTGCTCTACATCCCGCTGCTTGCCTCATGCATCATCATGCCGATCACCTTCAACGGCCATCCGGTCGCGCATGCGATCCTCATCGTGTTCATGCCGGCGCTCAGCGACACCGGCGGACTGTTCGCCGGCGCGTGGCTCGGCAGGCACAAGCTGTGCCCGACGATCTCCCCGAAGAAATCGGTCGAAGGCCTGCTCGGATCGATTCTTTTCGCGATGGCGGGTTGCTTCGCCGTCTTCGCCTGCACCTACGAGGCGTCGTTGTGGGCGTCACGCTGGTGGGTCCCGATCGTCGCCGGCGCCATGATCGGCGTCGTCGGCACCTTCGGCGACCTGTGCGCGTCGCTGATCAAACGCGATCTGGGCATCAAGGACATGGGCCACCTGCTCAAGGGACATGGAGGCATCCTCGACCGCGTCGACTCGATCCTGCTGTGCGCGCCGTTCATCTGCGTGCTGCTGTGGATGACCGGAATGTGACGGCCGCGTGCATCCCGAACCGTCCGAACCATCAAGATACTCGACGAAAGCCGATTCCATCATGACCTCCAACGAGACCTTCCGCCCCACCGAGCAGACGCAAGACGACGTGGACAGCGGCATCACGCCCGGCGGCACCTCCGGCGCGTTCCGCGACGTGCTCGCGAAGGACCATGCCCGACGCGGCAAGCCGCCGCTGCATTTCGCCGACATGACCGCCGGCGAACGCGAGTCGCGCGCGAAGGAGCTGGGCATGCCTAGGTTCCGCGTCAAGCAGCTCGCCACCCACTACTACGGTCATTTCGACGCCGAGGCCGCCGACTTCACCGATTTCCCGGCGTCGGCGCGCCAGACGGCGCAGGAGGCCTTCTTCCCGACATTGATCACCGAGGTGACGCGGCAGGTCGCCGACGACGGACAGACGATCAAGACGCTGTGGAACCTGTTCGACGACGCGAAGATCGAATCGGTGCTCATGCGCTATCCGAACCGCACGACGCTGTGCATCTCGTCGCAGGTCGGCTGCGGCATGGGCTGCCCGTTCTGCGCCACCGGCCAGTTGGGGCTGACGCGCAACATGTCCACCGGCGAGATCCTCGAGCAGGTGCGCATCGCCGCCGGCATGATGGCGCGCGGCGAAGTGGCCGGAGGCCCGGGGCGCCTGAGCAACGTCGTCTTCATGGGCATGGGGGAGCCGATGGGCAACTACCGTGCCATCATCTCGGCCGTCCGGCAGATCGGCGCGATGCCTCCCGAGGGCTTCGGCATCTCGACGCGCAACATCACCGTCTCGACCGTCGGCGTCGTCCCCGGCATCCGCCGGCTCGCGCAGGAGGGGCTGCCGGTGCGCCTCGCCGTGTCGCTGCATGCGCCGAACGACGGACTTCGCGACGAGCTCGTGCCGATGAACCGCCGCTTCAACGTCGAGGCGGTGCTCGACGCCGCGCACGACTACTATCTGGCGAGCAAGCGGCGCGTGAGCATCGAATACGCGCTGATGCGCGGCATCAACGACCAGGAGGTGCATGCGCGCCAGCTCGTGAACCGACTCAACCACTACGGCGACAACTGGGCGCATGTCAACCCGATCCCGCTCAACCCGATCGAGGGGTCGAAATGGACGGCGTCCAAGCCCGAGGACGAGGCGAGGTTCATCGAGATCCTGCACGATGCCGGCATCACGGCGACGCTGCGCGATACGCGCGGCCGGGACATCGACGGCGCCTGCGGCCAGCTCGCCGCAAAGACGATCGACATGACGATGCGGCAGCGCTCCTGATCCGCATGAGCCCACTGACCCGGCATGCGCGATGGGACACGGCCGTCCCATCGCGCATGCCGGGTCGATTGTCATAGGCATCGACGGGCAAATCGCCGTGAGATTGCGTGCGCTGCGCCGACGTGATAGGGTAACACATGTTGCGCAACAGTTGTTGCGTTATACGTCCCAATTGATGGCCACAGGAAGCGAGGTCCCCGGATGCCGCGGGCGCCCAGATATTCATCGGAGCAGATCATCGACGCCGCGTTCGCGATCGTGCGCGAGGATGGCGAGGAGTCGCTCAGCGCGCGGTCGCTCGCCGCGCGCCTCGGCTGTTCGGTCAAGCCGATCTTCGGACAGTTCGCCGGCATGGAGGAGGTGCGCCACGCCGTCTGGCGGCGGGCGCACGAAGCGTACGGCGACTTCATCGCTGATGCGATGCGTCGCGGTTCGGACAAGCCGTATCTGTCGAGCGGCCTTGCCTATGTCGATTTCGCGAGGACGGAGCCGCGACTGTTCGCGATGCTGTTCATGCGGCCGCGCACCGATGAGGAGATGGCGCAGGCCGAACGCGACGCGGCGCCGATCGTGGAGCTCGTCGCCGCACAGCTCGGCGTCGACTACGAGCGCGCCTTTGGTTTCCATATGCAGCTGTGGGTGTATGTGCACGGTTTGGCGACGATGATCGCGTCGCACTACCTGATCTGGGACGCCGAGTTCGTCGAGCGGTCCACGTCGCAGGTGTATCTGGCGCTCAAGGCTGAGCTCGACGCGCAGAAAACGGAGAAAGGGGAATAGGGCATGGATGCGATACGCACCGTCGACCTGACGAAACGATACGGCGACCTCGTCGCCGTCGACAAGGAGGACCTCGTCGTCGAGGAGGGCGCGATCTTCGCGCTGCTCGGCGTCAACGGCGCCGGCAAGACGACGACGATCTCGATGCTCACCGGGCTGACGCGTCCGACGTCCGGCGACGCGTACCTGCTCGGCAAATCGATCCTCTCCGACGGCGCGTGGATCCGCGAGCGGATCAACGTCGCCCCGCAGCAGACGGCCGTCGCGGAGAACCTCACTGTGCGCGAGAACCTCGAACTCATCGCCGGCGTCTACGGGCAGCCCCACCGGAAGGCGGCCGCGAACGCGGAGCGCGTCATCGGGGAATTCGGGCTCGCCGGCGTGGCGCGCCAGCGTGCGAAGGTGCTTTCGGGCGGCATGCAGCGCCGTCTGAGCATCGCGATGGCGTTGATCACCGATCCGCGGATCCTGTTCCTCGACGAGCCGACGGTCGGTCTCGACGTGTTCGCGCGTCGGGAACTGTGGGACGCCATCACATCGCTCAAGGGCAAGGTCACGATGCTGCTCACGACGCATTATCTCGAGGAGGTCGAGCATCTGGCCGACTCCGTCGCGGTCATGGTGTCCGGCAAGGTGGTCGCCAGCGGTACCGTGGCCGATCTGGAACGTCGGTCGGGAACGGATACGTTGGAGGACGCGTTCGTGAAGCTTGCGGGAGGTTCACGATGAACGCGCGTAGGATCTGGGTCTTCTCGGTGCGCACGATGAAGGAGGTGCTGCGCGATTCGGTGAACCTGTTCTTCGGAGCCGCGTTCCCGGTGCTGCTGCTGTGGGCTCTGTCCGTCATCTACCGGCAGGTGGGCGCCATCCCGGGTGCGGTCACCGTGCCGGTCGGCGATCTGACGGCGGCGGTCGCCGCCTATGCCCCGGTGTTCCTGTCGTTGTTCGCCGGCATGCTGCTTGCGAGGGACAGGACGTCGAGCTTCCTGTCGCGCCTGTTCGTTTCTCCGATGACGGCGGTCGATTTCATCCTCGGCTACACGGCGCCGATGCTGGCGGTCTCGCTCGCGCAGTCGCTGATCACCTTCGTGTGCGCAGGGCTTTTCGGGTATCGTCTTTCCGTGCGGCTGCTGCTCGGCGTCGTCGTCATCCTGCCGGTGGCGCTGATGTACACGGCGATCGGATTGCTGTGCGGCTGCCTGATGAGCGACCGCGCCGTCGGTGGCGTCTGCGGCGCGATGCTGACGACCGTGGCGTTCATCCTGTCGGCTGTCACCGTGCCGATCGCGATCATGGGGGACGCATTGCGCCGTGTCGTGCAGGCGTTGCCGTTCTACAACGCGACGCAGGCGACGATCGCGGCCGTCGACGGCGACCCCGGGCGGATCTGGCCGCATCTGTGGATCGTATGCGCCTACGCCGCCGGATGCGCCATCGCCGCGGTCGTCGTCTTCGCACTGCGCAAGCGCGACCGGTGACGGTTGGCGCCGCGGGAACCGTGAAGATTCACGGAAACGGTCTTACATAGAGGGCGTCGCGTCCGTCGACGGATGTCTTGCCGCTCCAATACGCGGTGGATCGAATCGGGGCCGCGCTTGGGCGCGCCGCCCCGCGGGAACATCGAGAAGCGAGCATCTCATGGCCGGAGCACACGCAAGAAGGGCATCGGCATCGACTGGCGTCGCGGCCGGCGCATCGCGGCGGCGCCGCCCGCATGCGTCCATCGGCGCCGCTCCGCTCGTCGCCGGTATGGTGTTCGTGCTCGCATTGGGTTTTCTCGGCGGATGGCAGGCGAAGGCGCTGAGCGCGCCGGCGACGCGGACACGGCGCACAGGCGGCGGACGCGGCGCACGTCGTACGCGCGAACGGTGACGGGGAGGACGGGGATTCGTCGCCGGGCGCCGCGCAGGAGCCGACGAAACGTCCGACGATCGAATCGGTCACGGCCGTGCGCGCGGTGGACGATGCGCAAGGACGCAAGACGGTGCTGCTCACCGTCGAATGGGAGAACACGACGGCGTACACGACCGGGTTGGTGCCGACCTTCACCTTTTCGCAGCACGGCATCGTGCTCGATAAGGCCGCCTACGGCGACGAAGGCCAGGCCGGGTTCGAGGAGGCGTCGCGCTTCCGCACGGTGCTTCCCGGCACGAAGACGTCGATCCAGTTCGGCTATGCGCTCATCGACGAGGCGGCGCCGGTGCTGCTGCAGGTGGCCGATGGCACGCCGAACGCCTTCGGCAGCGAGACCGTGCCCGAGATGCGCTGACCATGCGCGAGGGCGTCTCCCCGAGCACCGGGGGGACGCCCTCGCAGAGCCGCGCGCGGACGCTCAGGGCCGTCCGTCGCGGTCGGCGATCGCGTTCGTGATGATCGACGAGATGCCGCATAACAGACCGCCGATGACCCAGGCCATCCAGAACATGCCCTTGGGACCGCCGTCGAAGAAGAACAGCATCGACAGTCCGACGATCGTCGCGAGGATCATGATCGTGCCGCAGATCGCGCCGTTGACGCCCTCGGCCGTGTCCATGCGCCGGCTGCGCTCCTCTCGGACCGCCGTCTTGTTGTACTCCTCGACGTTGACGCGCGCGTAGTTCATGCCGCCGTAGGTGCATGCGGTCGCGCCGCCCGCGACGATCATCATGAACAGCGCGACCGGCCATCCCTCGTCCATGTGCATGACGCTGTCGGCGACCATGATGAAGCCGACGGCGATGAGGATCAGGCCAATGCCGAAGATGAGGCTGACCGTGAGCGTGCGCGTCGCCTGCTGCCGGTCCTCGCGCGTGTAGAAGTCCTCGACGAAGGGATGGCGCCGCATGAACTCGGCGTGACCGAGGCCCGCGGGGATGAAGCAGGCGAGTCCGACGAGCACGCCGATCGAAATGCACAGGAAGACGAGGAAGTCGCCGATCGACGGCGCCACCGGTATCGCATGCTCGCCGGTGAACAGCAGACCGACGTCGACGCCGAAGACGACGGCGAACACGCCCGCCGAGATCCTCGTGTCGAAGGAGCGCATGTGCTCGTCATAGCCGGTGATGTCCTGCGGCAGCGCCGAGGCCTCGGGCAGCGGTCCCGTCCCCGTCCCGGCGCGGTCTTTTGGGCGGCGCGCCCCGCCTCTGTCCGTGCCGTCCTGCGCCGCATCGCACGTGCGGACGTCGCCGATGACCAGGTCGTCGAGCGTCACGCCGAACAGGTCGCAGATCATCAGCAACTTGTCCATCTCCGGATACGCCTTGTCGCCCTCCCATTTGCTGATCGCCTGCCTGGAGACGCCGAGCAGCATCGCGAGCTGCTCCTGCGTCATATTGCGCTCGGCGCGCAGATACTGCAGATTGTCCCTGAAGCCCATAGTCTTCCCTCCTGTCGAATCCGAGCCGGACGCCCGGGTCTTTCGGCATCCACTATGCCCGACCGGCCCGTGCTCCGTCCATCAGCTTGCGGTTGCATCGCCCGCGCGCAACCGGACCGGCGCATGCAACCTCCGGTTGCATCGGCACGGTTCCAACGTTTTCCGCATCCGGCGACCGTCGGGAGGCAGTTTCGCATCGTCCACGATGTGGGCGCAACGGCCGCGACTGACGGCGATGTAACAGGGAATCGCTACGCTGGAACCATCCGTTTTGCCGTCCACACACCATGATTGGAGAGGTGCACCCATGTCCTTGGCGGTCCGTGTTATCCCATGTCTCGACGTCGACGCCGGGCGCGTCGTCAAGGGCGTCCATTTCGAGAACCTGCGCGACGCGGGCGATCCGGTCGAGCTCGCCGCCGAATACCACCGTCAGGGCGCCGACGAGCTGACCTTCCTCGACGTGACCGCATCGAGCTCGCACCGCCAGACGATGGTCGACGTCGTCACGCGCACGGCCGAGCAGATCTTCATCCCGCTGACCGTCGGCGGCGGCGTGCGCACGCCCGAGGACGTCGATTCGCTGCTGCGCTGCGGCGCCGACAAGGTGAGCGTGAACACGGCCGCGATCAACGATCCGACGTTGATCAGCCGCGTCGCCGAACGCTTCGGCAACCAGGTGCTCGTATTGTCCGTCGATGCGCGGCGCGAGCGCGGCGACCGCCACACGGGCTCGGGCTTCGAGGTAACGACGATGGGGGGGCGCAAATCGACCGGCATCGATGCGCTGTGGTGGGCGAGGCGCGCGGAGGAGCTCGGCGCCGGCGAGATCCTGCTCAATTCGATGGACGCCGACGGTACGCAGCAGGGCTTCGACCTGGAGATGATCCGCGCGATGCGCGAGGTCGTATCGATTCCGATCATCGCCTCGGGCGGCGCCGGCAAGGCCGACGACTTCCCTCCGGCGATCGCCGCCGGCGCCGACGCCGTGCTCGCCGCCTCGATCTTCCACTACGGCAAGGTCACGATCGGCGAGGTCAAGGACGCACTGCGCGCCGCCGGCTACACGGTGCGCTGAGCCGGGCACGGGTATGATGATGTGGTTTTGTCGTTGCGAACGATGATGATATGGGAGCATGATGGGCAGCGAAGCTGAGAAGACCTACGACAATTCCGTGACGCTCGATCCGCGGATCAAGGCACGGCTCAAGTACGACGACAAAGGGCTCGTGTGCGCCGTCGTCCAGCAGTACGACACGCATGAGGTGCTCATGGTCGGCTACATGGACGACGAGGCGCTGCGCCGCACTCTGACGGGCGGCCGCGTGACGTTCTGGTCCAGGTCCAGGCAGGAGTACTGGCGCAAGGGCGATACCTCCGGCCATGTGCAGTATGTGAAGTCGGTGCGTCTCGACTGCGACGGCGACGCGCTGCTCGTCGAGGTCGACCAAGTCGGCGCGGCGTGCCATACCGGCAAGCGCAGCTGCTTCGACGAAGGGGGCCCGCTGCCGGCCGCCGTCGGCATGCGCCCCGAGGGACTGGGGGAGCGGTCATGAGCGGCAACAGTGTGCGAGACCTGGGCTGGGGGGAGACCTGGCCGAGTCGTGAACGGTTCCATGCGCTGGCGGCCGAGGGCTACCGCATCATCCCGATCGTGCGTCGGATCCTCGCGGATTCGCTGACGCCGGTCGGCCTGTACGAGCGTCTCGCCGGACACCGTTCCGGCACCTTCATCCTCGAATCGGCCGAGACGAGCGGCACCTGGAGCCGCTACAGCTTCATCGGCGTCGACTCGATGGCGCAGCTGCGCTCGAACGACGGGCGCGCGGACTGGCTCGGCACGGTGCCCGCGGGCGTTCCGCGCGAAGGCGACGTCATCGACGTGGCGCGCGCGACGCTCGAGGTGCTGCGTTCGCCGAGGATCGAGGGGCTGCCGAACCTGACGAGCGGCCTCGTCGGCAACATCGGATGGGACGTGATCCGCCATTGGGAGCCGACGCTGCCGGCGAACGCGCCCGACGAGACCGGACAGAGCGAGCTGACGCTCGCGTTGGCCACCGACATCGCCGTCGTCGACCACAAGACCGGATCGGTGTGGCTCATCGCGAACGCCGTGAACGTCGACGACCGGTCGACGCGCGCCGACGCCGCCTATGACGAGGCGGTCGCCCGTGTGGGGCGCATGGAGCTGCGGGCGGCCACGCCGACGCAGGACGAGTTCCGCGTCAACGTGCTTGATCCCTCGATCGAGCAGCCCGAACTGCGTTTCCGCACGAAGAAGGAGGACTTCCTCGCGATGGTGGAGCGTTCGCGGCGCCACATCATCGACGGCGACGTGTTCCAGGTCGTCGGCTCCCAGCGTCTCGACATCGATTCGCCGGCAGACCCCTTCGACGTCTACCGCGTGCTGCGCACGCTCAATCCGAGCCCCTACATGTACTTCATGACGCTCACCGACGCGCAGGGCCGCGACTTCAACGTCATCGGCTCGTCGCCGGAGACGCTCATCAAGGTCGACGACGGCCTGGCGATGAGCTTCCCGATCGCCGGCTCCCGTCCGCGCGGCGCGACGCCGGAGGAGGACGAGCGGCTGCATGACGAGCTGCTCGCCGATCCCAAGGAGCGCAGCGAGCACATCATGCTCGTCGATCTGGCGCGCAACGACCTGAGCCGCGTGTGCGAACCGGAATCGGTCGAAGTGGTTTCGCTGATGGATGTGCTGCGCTACAGCCACATCATGCACATCTGCTCGACGGTCACCGGACGGGTGCGTCCCGACATGACCGTCATGGACGTGTTCACGTCGGCCTTCCCCGCCGGTACGCTCTCCGGCGCGCCCAAACCGAAGGCGATCGAGCTGATCGACCAGATGGAACCGGCCGATCGCGGCATCTACGGCGGCACCGTCGGCTACTTCGACTTCTCCGGCAACATGGACATGGCGATCGCGATCCGCACCGCCTTCATCCGCGACCATCAGGCCTCAGTGCAGGCCGGGGCGGGCCTTGTGCTCGACTCGGTGCCCGAGACCGAGTGGCTGGAGACGCGCAACAAGGCTGGCGCGAGCGTCGAGGCGATCAAGATCGCCGCACAGCTGCGCCGCGTGTGAGCTGCGCCGCATGGCACAGACGATGAACGGCGGTGGCCCGGGGAACGATCACGTTCCCCGGGCCACCGCCGTTCATGCCGTCGTCGCTCAGACGCCGAGCAGCGCGTGCACATGCCCGCGCAGCGCCGGGACCACCGTCTCGTCGAACCACGGGTGTTCGGCGCGCCATATGTCGGTGCGTCCGGAGGGATGCACGATCGGGAAGTACTGCGGCAGATACCGCTCGAAGTCCTTGACGGTGTCCTCGAGCCGCGCCTTCGAATCCTGACCGAGGTAGTAACGCACCGCATAGGATCCGGCGAGGATCGTCAGCCGCACCTTCGGCAGCAGCTTCATGATCTCGGGATGGAAGGTCGGCGCCACCCATTCGCGTGGCGCCTCCATGCCCTTGTCTGCGGGCGTGTCCCCAAGATAGTAGAAATCCATCGGCACGAGCGCGAATTTGCCCGAATCATAGAAGGTCTTCCTATCCACGCCGAGCCATGCGCGCAGCGTGTCGCCGCTGCGGTCGTCCCAGCACAGGCCATGCGTCTGGGCGTCGAGGCTCGGCGACTGCCCGACGATCGTGATGACGGCGTCCGCCGGCGCCGAGAACACCGGCTTCTCGCCGCGTGCGGTGAACTCGGCGTCACGCGGGTCGTCGATGATCTGCTTGGTGATGGATGCGATGGTTGCCATATGCGCTCCTTGGTCGTACTTCCTACCGGCTTAGCATGCGCCGCCCGGGCGGGCGCGGGATACGGCGGTTTTGCGCCGAGGGCGTCAATCCCGTCGTCGCGGCGCATGGATGCGCCGGCTCACAGGCCGTGCTCGTCGCGCCAGCGGGCAAGCCGTCCGCGCATGCGCTCCTTGTCCGCATCGTCGGCGAAGGACGCCTCGATCGAATTGGCCGCGAGCGCGGCGAGCATGTCGAGCGGCATGCCGGTCGAGGCGAGCGCGGCGTAGTTGGCGGCGACGTAGCCGCCGAAGTAGGCCGGGTCGTCGGAGTTGACCGTGCAGACGAGTCCGTCGTGCACCATGCGCGGCAGCGGATGGTCGTCGATCGAGCCGACGACCTGCAGGCGCAGGTTGGACAGCGGGCAGCAGGTGAGCGGTATGCGGTCGCGGATCACGCGCGCCTCGAGCTCGTCGTCGTCGAGGATGTGGATGCCGTGGTCGATGCGCTCGGCGTGCAACAGGTCGAGCGCCTGGCGGATGTAGTCGGCGGGGCCCTCCTCGCCGGCGTGCGCCACCGCGTGCCATCCGAGGGAGCGCGCGCGGGCGAATTGGTCGACGAACATCGACGGGGGGTGGCCGGCCTCGGCGGAGTCGAGGCCGACGCCGATGACCTCGTCGCTGCGGGTCTGGGCCATGTCGAGGATCCGGTCGGCGGTGGCGACGTCCATATCGCGCACAAGGCTCAGGATCAGCGCGCCGGTGACGCCGTAGCGTTCGGCGCCGAGCCGCAGTCCTTCGCGCAGGCCGTCGAGGACGGTGTCGTAGTCGACGTGGTCGGTGAACACGTGCACCTGCGGGTCGAAGAAGATCTCGGCGTGCATGACGCCGTCGCGCGCGGCGCGCTCGAGGTAGGCGAGCATGAGGTCCCGGAAGTCGTCCGCGGTCCGCAGCGTCCTCATCAGCGCGTAGTAGAGGTCGAGGAACGACTGGAGGTTCGCGAACCGGTACTGCGCCCGCAGCTCGTCGAGCGTCCTCCAGGGCAGCCTCACGCCGTTTCGGCGGGCGAACTCGAACGCGAGTTCAGGCTCCAGCGTGCCTTCGATGTGCAGGTGGAGCTCCGCCTTGGGCATCGTCGCGAGCGCGGTCTGCATGTCCGTCGTGTTGCTCATCGGTGTCCTTTCCGTGTGGGTCCCGTTCCTCCCGTGCATACGGTGAGGGCAGGATATCCGGTCCTCCGACCGTTTCGCGTCCTGCCCTCACCGTATGCGGCCGGCGCCGTGCCGGCGCGGGATCACTCGGCCTTGTCCTCGTGGTCCTTCTTGAACTCGTCGAGCTTGGCCTCGGCCTTGCCTTTGAGTTCGCCGGCCTTCATCTTGACCTTGTCCGCCTTGACCTCGGCCTTGCCTTTGAGTTCGCCGATCTTTTCAGCCATATCAGCCATGATTGGCTCCTTTCGTGTCGGGCGCCGTATGCGCCGCTTCCTCCATTACAGCAGGGATGGGCGTGCGCCATGGCTCGTTCCTCGCTCGGGGCAACACGGCGTTCTCCCAGTTTCATCCGCTACGCTGCACATGCTCCGGATCGGCATGTCGCCCGTCAGGCATGCGAAAGGCGGGGCGTGGTCGCACGCGACCACGCCCCGCCTTTCACGGACGGACCGGAATCCGAATCAGTCGTCGAGGTCGAGCTGACGGCCGAAGCGGTCGTTGAGTTCGACCTGATCCTCGGTGGCCTTGGCTTCCTTGGTGGCCGCCTTGCCCTCGGCCTTGTCCTTCTTGTCGTCGGCCTTGTCGGTGATCTTCTCGAGCTTGGCCTGCGGGTCGCCGGCGGCCTTGACGATCTTCTCGTCCTCCTTGGCGATCACCTTGGCGGCATGCTCCTCGGCGCGTTCGGCGCGCTTCTCGTCGCGGTTCGCCTCATGCTCCTCGTGACGCTCCTCCATGTGGTCCTTGAATTCCTCGAAATGCTCCTTGATGTCTGCCATGATCGGCTCCTTTCGCCATACGGTTATGGGTTACGTCCCATTAGACCACCGTCGATGGCGGCATCAGCGGCTTTTCCACTCTCAAGTGAAATTATGTCCGGCGCGTACGCCGACATGTTAGGTGCGCCGCGGCCGGGCGACCACCATTCAGACGCCGACATGCGCCCGTCATCCGTCTTCCGTTAGAGTGTGCCATGGCGGGAAGGTCCCGTCTTCGCCATCGCATCCCCAAGGAGGAGCATGTCGGTTTTGGATGAACTGGTAGCGGGCGCGCTCGAGGATCAGCGCGACCGTGCACGTGTCACGTCGCTGGACGAGCTCAAGGCCATGGCGGCCTCGGCTCCGGCCCCGATGGACGCGAAGCGATGGCTCAGGCGCGACGGCGCTGTGCCGGTGATCGCCGAGATCAAGCGCGCGTCCCCGTCCAAGGGACGTCTGGCGGACATCGACGATCCGGCGTCGCTCGCCCGCGAATACGAACGCGGCGGTGCCGCCGCGATCTCGGTGCTCACCGAGGGCCGTCGCTTCCTCGGATCGCTCGACGACCTGGACGCCGTGCGCGCCGCGGTCGGCGTGCCGGTGCTGCGCAAGGACTTCATCACGACCGACTACCAGATCTGGGAGGCGCGCGCGCACGGGGCGGACATCGTCCTGCTCATCGTCGCCGCGCTCGACGACGACGTGCTCGGACGTCTGCTCGCCCTCACCCATGAGCTCGGCATGACGGCGCTCGTCGAGACGCACACCCGCCAGGAGATCGAACGGGCGGTCGCGGCGGGCGCCCGCGTCATCGGCATCAACGCGCGCGACCTCAAGGACCTGCGCGTCGACGTCGGCAGGTACGCGGCGCTTGCCGACGGGCTGCCGGACGACGTCATCAAGGTGGCGGAATCGGGGGTCTTCGGCGAAACGGAGGTCGAGGACTACGCGCGTGCCGGCGCGGACGCCGTACTCGTCGGCGAAGGCGTGGCCACGGCCGACGACCATGAGCTGGCGGTGGAACGTTTGGTGAACGCAGGCGCCAAGGTGAAGGCCTCGCAGGCTCAGCCGCTCGGCGCCCACCACGGTCCGTACTACGGCCGCTTCGGGGGACGATACGTTCCCGAGGCGCTCATCACCGCGCTCGACGAGCTCGAACGGGTGTACGAGGACGCCAAGCGCGACCCGGAGTTCCACAAGGAGCTCGCGCGCCTCAACAAGCAGTACGTGGGGCGTCCTTCGCCGCTCACCGAGGCGCCGCGCTTCGCCGAGCGCCTGCGCGAACGCACCGGGCTCGACGCGCGTGTCTTCCTCAAACGCGAGGACCTCAACCACACCGGCGCGCACAAGATCAACAACGCGATCGGCCAGGCGCTGCTCGTCAAGCGCATGGGCAAGACGCGCGTCATCGCCGAGACCGGCGCCGGACAGCACGGCGTCGCGACGGCCACGGTGTGCGCGATGCTCGGCCTCAAATGCCGCATCTACATGGGGCAGGTCGACGCGCGCCGCCAGGCGCTCAACGTCGCACGCATGCGCATGCTCGGCGCCGAGGTCGTCGAGGTCACGCTCGGCGACCGCATCCTCAAGGACGCGATCAACGAGGCGCTGCGCGACTGGGTGACCAACGTGAAGGACACGCACTACCTGCTCGGCACCGTCGCCGGGCCGCATCCGTTCCCGGAGATGGTGCGCGACTTCCAGAAGGTCATCGGCGAGGAGGCGAAGGAGCAGCTGCGCGACTGGTACGGCATCGACCATCCGGACGCGATCTGCGCGTGCGTCGGCGGCGGTTCGAACGCGATCGGCATCATGAACGCCTTCCTCGACGACCCGCGCGTCAACCTCTACGGCTACGAGGCGGGCGGTGACGGCCCCGAATCGGGACGCCACGCGATCCGCTTCGCGCCGGGCACCGGCGAGCTCGGCGTGTTCCAGGGTGCGAAGAGCTATCTGCTCGAGAACGACGAGGGGCAGACGCTCGACACCTACTCGATCTCGGCAGGCCTCGACTACGCGTCGGTCGGACCCGAGCACGCCTGGCTCAAGGAGATCGGCCGGGTCAACTACTCGTGGGCGACCGACGGCGAGGCGATGAGCGCGTTCAGGGACCTGTGCGAGACCGAGGGCATCATCCCGGCGATCGAATCCTCCCATGCCGTCGCCGGCGCCTACAAGGCGGCGGCCGACCTCAAGGCGAAGGGCTATGAGCATCCGGTCATGATCGTCAACATCTCCGGCCGCGGCGACAAGGACATGAACACCGCGGGCAAATGGTTCGGCTATCTGACCGATGAGCAGAGCAAGGCACTGGAAGCGAATGGAGCACAGGGTGACAATGCGTGAGACGAACAAAATCATCGAGAACGGCGACGGCTTCGTCGCCGACGTGACCGAGGCTGCGACCCCGTCGGGCCAGCCGCTGGGCATCTCGCACCGGCCGAGTCCGTGCCGCCGGCTGTTCGCCGAGCACAAGGCGCAGGACATGCCGGCGTTTATCGGATACCTGCCCTTCGGCTTCCCCGACACGGACCTGTCGCTCGAGGCGCTGCGCACGATGGTCGACAACGGCGCCGACATCGTCGAGATCGGCCTGCCGTACTCCGACCCGGTCATGGACGGATCCGTCATCCAGGCGGCCAGCCAGATCGCGCTGCGCAACGGCGAGCGTATCGCCGACGTGTTCAGGGCCGTCGAGACGGTCGCGAACGCCGGCGGCGTGCCGCTCATCATGAGCTACTGGAACCTCATCTTCCACTATGGCGTCGAGCGTTTCGCGGCCGACTTCGCGAACGCCGGCGGCGCGGGCCTGATCACCCCGGATCTGATCCCCGACGAGGCGGGGGAGTGGATCGAGGCCTCCGACCGTCACGGGCTCGACCGCATCTTCCTCGTCTCCCCGGATTCGACCGACGAGCGTTTGCGTCTCGTCGCCAGGAACGCGCGTGGATTCGTCTACGCGGCCGCCCGCATGGGCGTGACCGGCGAGCGCTCGACACTCGACGACTCCTCGCGCGAACTCGTCGAACGCACGGGGGCCGCCGGCGCCGAGAACGTCTGCGTAGGCATCGGCGTCTCGACGCCCGCCCAGGGGGCCGTCGTCGGACGGTACGCGGACGGCGTCATCGTCGGATCGGCGCTCGTGCACACGCTTCTCGACGAGAACGGCGACGTGCGCGACCCCGTCCAGGGCATCGGCGCGCTGGCGAATACGACGGCCGCATTGGCCGAGGCGATCCACGGCTGCAGGCGATAAGCCGCCGAACGTCATTCCCCGGGCGGCGCACGCCCCGGCCCCTACGGCCGGAGGGCGCGCGCCGCCCCCATATGGGCGGCGGATGCACCTGTTGCTACCATCGGGAACCATGAACCTTGCCTACATCCCCTCGCCGACGGTCTCGCAGTTCCACATCGGCTCGCTGACGATCCACATCTACGCGTTGACGATGCTGCTCGGCATCGTCGCCGCCGTGTGGATCACGAGCGCACGCTGGAAACGCTACGGCGGCACCTTCGACCAGATCCTCGACACGACGCTTGTGGCGGTGCCGTGCGGCATCGTCGGCGCGCGCCTCTACCACGTCATCACGACACCGGAGCGCTTCTTTGGACCGGACGGCGACTGGGTGGAGATCTTCCGTGTCTGGAACGGCGGACTCGGCATCTGGGGCGCGATCGTGTTCGGCGCCCTCGGCGCCTGGGCCTGGGTGCGCCACCGGCACTATCCGATGGCGTTGCTCGCCGACGCGATCGCGCCCGCGCTGCTCGTCGCACAGGCCATCGGCCGCCTCGGCAACTGGTTCAACCAGGAGCTCTACGGCAAGCCCACGACGTTGCCATGGGGCCTGAGGCTCAACACCGAGGGTTCCGCGATCGGCAACGCCGAGCAGTGTTACGACGGCGCGACGTGCCCCACCGGCACGTTGTTCCATCCGACCTTCCTGTACGAGATGATCTGGAACCTCATCGGCGCGGCGCTCATCATCTGGATCGGGCGCAGGACCGTGCGCATGCTCAAGGCGGGCTCGTTGTTCGCGCTCTACGTCGTCTGGTACACGGCCGGGCGCACCTGGATCGAGATGCTGCGCATCGACTTCTCCCACGAGTTCCTCGGTCTGCGCGTCAACGTCTGGGTCTCGATCATCGTCTTCATCCTCGGCGTCATCGCCTTCATCGTCGTCCAACGGGCGGGCAAGCCCACGCCGCTGCTCGCCGAGAAGCTGCGCACCGTCACCGAGCTCGAGGAACGCCCGCATGATGTCCAAGGCTCTGGCGCCGCGCATGACGGGCGCGCGGCGCGCGGCGAATCGGTCTCCGGCCGGCGCGGCGCCTGACACCGTCGGACCCACGGCGGCCCGTATGTTCGTCGCTTGCCCTATTTAGAATGACAGACATGGATATCAAAATCGCACCCAGCATCCTTTCCGCGGACTTCTGCAATCTCGAGCGCGACCTCGATCGCATCGCGAACGCCGACCTCGTCCACGTCGACGTCATGGACCATCACTTCGTCCCCAACCTCACAATCGGCGAACCCGTCGTCAAGCGCATCTGCGAGGTCACGAAGCTGCCGGTCGACGTCCATCTGATGATCGACGACCCGGATCGTTGGGCTCCGGGCTACGCCGAACGCGGTGCGCATTCCGTCACCTTCCATATGGGTGCGACCCACGCCCCGGTGCGTCTGGCTCGCCAGCTGCACGACATGGGTTGCGAGGCGTGGTTCGCGGTGCGTCCCGCCGAGCCGGTCGAGCCGATCTTCGACATCCTCGAGGAGTTCGACACGATCCTGATCATGACGGTTGAACCTGGATTCGGCGGCCAGAAGTTCCTCGCCAACCAGATGGGCAAGGTGCGTCGCCTGCGCGACGAGATCACGCGCCGCGGTCTGGGGACGAACATCCAGGTCGACGGCGGCGTCGGCGTCAAGACCGCGCCGATCGTGGCCGAGGCCGGCGCGAACATCCTCGTCGCCGGATCTGCCGTTTACGGCGCCGACGACCCGGCGAAGGCGATCGACGAGATCCGCGACGCCGCGCGCGCTGCCTACCGCGACTGAACGCGTCCCCGACGCATCCCATCCGATATCACCGGCCGCGCATCCGCCGCGGCCGGATCCATGACCATGACCATGCGCGCCCGTCTGGGCGCGCGCCCAGACTGACAGGAACCACCATCATGAAGACGTTCGAATCGCTGTTCGAGGAACTGAGCGCGAAGGCCGCCGCGAAGACGCCGGGCTCGCTGACCGTGCAGGAGCTTGAGAAGGGCACGCATTTCATCGGCAAGAAGATCGTCGAGGAGGCCGGCGAGACCTGGATCGCCGCCGAATACGAGGGCGCCGAGCGTACGGCCGAGGAGATGAGCCAGCTCATCTACCATCTGCAGGTCATGATGATCGACCGCGGCCTGACGCTCGACGACATCTACAAGAACCTGTGACCGGCACCGCGCACGCGGCCGGCCGCCCGTGCGCATGACTATCTTTGGAGGAGCCCATGCTACGCATCGCCGTACCGAACAAGGGAATGCTGTCCGAACCTGCCTGGAACATGCTCGAGGAGGCCGGATACCGCCTCAGAAGCAACCCGCGTCAGCTCGTCGTCGAGGATCCGGACAACGACGTGGAGCTGTTCTATCTGCGTCCGCTGGACATCGCCGTCTACGTCGGCCGCGGCACGATCGACGTCGGCATCACTGGCCATGACCTGCTGCTCAATTCGGGCACCGACGCGCAGGAGGTCATGGACCTCGGATTCGGGGCGTCCACGTTCCGCTTCGCGGCGCCGCAGGATTCGGACATCCGCGAGCTGGCCGACATCGACGGCAAGCGTGTCGCGACGTCCTTCGACAAGCTCGTGCACGACTATCTGATCGCGCATGACATCCAGGCCGAGACGATTCACCTCGACGGCGCCGTCGAATCGTCGGTTCAGCTCGGCGTGGCGGACCTCATCGCCGACGTCGTGTCCACGGGCACGACGCTGCGCAACGCCGGCCTGCGCATCTTCGGCGACCCGATCGTGCATTCCGAGGCCGTGCTCATTCGCTCGCCGCGTCTCGAGCCGGACGACACGCGTCTCGAGCGGCTTGAGCGGCGCCTGCAGGGCGTGCTGACCGCCAAGCGCTATGTGCTCATGGACTTCGACATCCCGGTCGACCGCATCTCGGCCGCCGTCGACATCACGCCCGGATTCGAAAGCCCGACGATCTCGCCGCTGCATGACAAGCAGTGGTCGGCCGTGCGCGTCATGGTCCCCAAGGCGAAGGTCAACGGGCTCATGGACGAGCTGTATGCGGTGGGCGCGCGCGGCATCATCGTCACGGCGATCCAGGCCACCCGCATGTGACGGTGGTTGCCCATGGCCGCTGAAGGAAAATACAGCCCCGAGCCGCGCGACGTGATCCTGACGGTCCCGAACCTGATCAGCGCGCTGCGCATCATCTCGATCCCGGTGATCGCCTGGCTCATCGCGAGGCACGACATGGTGTGGGCGCTCGTTCTGCTCGCCGTCTCATCGGCGTCGGACGGACTGGACGGCCTCATCGCGAGGAACTTCAACCAGGTGAGCAAGCTCGGCCAGATCCTCGACCCGATCGCCGACCGGCTGCTCATCATCTGCAGCATCCTGGCTTTGGCGGTCTGCGGCGTCGTCCCTTGGTGGATGCTCGTACTCGTCGCGTTGCGCGACATCATGCTGGGCGTCCTCACGCTCGTCCTCGCCCAGCATGACTACGGGCCGTTGCCGGTGCATTTCATCGGCAAGACCGGCACCGCCGTGCTGTTCATCTCGATCATCGGGCTGATGGTGGCCGACATCCGCCGCTCGTTCGTCCCGCTCGACATCCTGCACTACGGCGCGATCGCATGTGCGATATGGGGCATCGGCCTCTACTGGCTCGCCGGTGTGATCTATCTGCGCCAGGGGGTCTCGCTCATCCGCGCCGACCGCGCTGCTCGGCGCCGCGCCGTCGACAGGTAGGTGCCCGTTGGCCGATCAATCCCCGATGCCGCCCGTCCAGCCGATCGCGCCCGGACATGAGCCGGTGCGCCGGCGTGCCGTCTTCTCGCGCGGCTGGGCGTCGATCGAGTCCCATCATGCGGCGTCACCGGACGAGCTGCGTCACCGGACGCGCCATCGGCGCAACGGCGACGATTCGCTCCAGCTCATCGACGACCTCATCAATCGGCCGATGGATCAGCTGTACAGCGATTCGCGCCTCGTCACGAAGCCCGATTCCAAGATCGTCTACTGGGGCACGCGTGTCGTCGTGTTCCTCATCTGCATCGTCGTCGGCTTCTTCGGCAGCCAGTTCGTCCGCCTGCTCAACACCGATCCGCGCAAGCAGGTCCGCGAATCGCTTGCGAATCAGCTTGTGGCGAACAACGCGCACGTCGACGCGCTCGACAAGGACATCGCGGACCTGCGCAAGCAGGTGGACGAGCAGTCGAAGTCGGCGACGAAGTCGCCGATCGAGCAGGTCGTCGAGGAGAACGAAGCCGCGGCCGGCGCCACGCCGGTCGAAGGCGAGGGCATCGTCATGACGATCGCCAATCCGGTCGCCGCCGCATCGGATTCGTCGCAGGGGGCGCTGCCACGCGACGGCGCGAACGACCGGCTGCGCGTCGTCACCGACGCCGACCTGCAGCTGCTCGTCTGTCTGCTGTGGCGCGCCGGCGCCGAGGCGATCGCCATCAACGGCAACCGCCTGGGCGTCGAGACGTCGATCCGCACGGCCGGCAACTCGATCCTCATCGGCACGACGCCCATCGAGAGCCCGTACCGCATCCAGGCGATAGGCGACCGCGGCGTGCTGGCGGACGCGATGGGCGAGAAGACGCTGCCGACGCTGTACAGTGATTTCCATAAGGCCGGCATGTATCCGCAGATCGACAAGGCGGGCACGATGCGGCTCGAAGCCGCGAGCGTCGGCAAACTGACCTATGCGAGAAGGAGCTGAAGATGGCAGCCGTGCTTGGACTCATCATCGGGGTGGTCGTGGGATTGTTCGTCCGACCCGACATCCCGGTGTTCCTGCAACCGTACCTGCCGATCATGGTCATCGCCGCGCTCGACGCGCTGCTCGGCGCCGCGCGCGCGTACTTCGAGCGCAGCTTCTCGGACCGCGTGTTCGTCATCTCCTTCCTCTCGAACGTCATCACGGCGACGCTGCTTGTGCTGCTGGGCAACCAGCTCGGCGTCGGCTCCCAGCTGACGACCGCCGTCATCGTCGTCCTTGGCATCCGCATCTTCTCGAACGTCTCGGCGATCCGCCGCTACATCTTCCAGGGGTGAACGATGGGCGACGGACAGATGGGACACGGCCTTCCTGAAGACGAGCGCGGCATCCGCGACGTCCGAGACGACGTGGCGCGGGATGGGGGCGCCGTGGGAAACGACGGGGCGGGGGAGCCCGAGCCGCTGACGGCGGAGCATCCGCGCGTGCCGGGGCATGATGACGGGCAGTCGGACCTGCTCAAGCGCATCATCTCGCAGCACAGCCGCGACAAGGCCAACGACCGTACGAAGACGGGCGCGTTCCCGGTCGTGCGCAAGCGCAAGCCGAAGGCGTTGTCCTCGAACGCCCGGTCGCTCAAGGCGCGTTTCGGCACCGGAGTGCTCATCGCCGTGCTGTGCGCGCTGCTCGCCTACGCCTACGTCATCCAGATCAACAACAAGGACACCGCCTACGAGACGCTCACCGAAGCCGAGCTGACGCGCCTGATCAGCGAGACGAGCACCCAGGTGGAACGCCTCGAGCAGCGCAAGAACGAACTGACGAGCCAGCTGAAATCGCTTGAGGAGGCCGCGGACAAGGAGGCGCAGGCCCAGCGCATCGCCCAGGAGAACGAGGAGACGAGCGGCATCCTGTCGGGAAGGCTGCCGGCACAGGGCAAGGGCGTCGTCATCCACATCTCGCAGCCGCAGAAGGCGCCGATCGACGCGGCCACGATGTTCAACCTCATCGAGGAGCTGCGCAACGGCGGAGCCGAGGTCATCCAGATCGACGACGTGCGCGTCGTCACCTCCACCTATGTCAGCGAGACGAACAACGGACTCGTGTGCGACGGGCAGACGCTGACGGCGCCCTACGTCATCAAGGCGATAGGCGACCCGGCCAACCTCACGAACGCCGTGAACATAGCGGGAGGCGTAGGCTCGAGGCTCACCGTCAAATATGGTGCTAATGTGACGGTAGAGACTTCCGACGACGTCAGGATCACCGCGACGCAGCCGGTCATGAAATACAAGTACGCAACGATTGTAGAATAGGCAGTTATGACAGAACCGATTCCAGGTGCGGGCGAGACGACGATCATCGGTCTCCCTGCCATCCAGATCCCCATCACCACGTCCGGCGACCGTCCGCTCACGCAGGAGGACCTCGAGACGATCACGCGGCTTTCCGACAACACCGCGCTGCTCATCGCGACGCGCGGCGCGTTGTCCGGGTCGCGCTATCTGCTCGACGAGGATGAGGTGACGGTGGGACGCGACCCGCGCGCCGACATCCTGCTCGACGATTCGACGGTGTCCCGCTCGCATGCCGTGTTCCGTCGCATCGACGGCAAGTACGAGGTGGTGGACGCCGGAAGCCTCAACGGCACCTACGTCAATCGGGAGCGCGTCGATCACGCCGTCCTCAAGGACGGCGACGAGATCATGATCGGCAAGTTCCGTCTCGTCTACTTCACGAATTCGGCGATCCGCCAGCACTGACGGACGGCCGTAGCGATCCATGACCCGGCAACGAGGCAGCGGCGCGTCCGCGGGACAGCTCGATGCGCCGTGCTACGTGGATGTGCCGCTCATTGACATGGACGACACGATGGTGCAGGGGGAGTTGTTCCCCGACGAGGGCCTCGACGCCACGATCCGCGGCTACCGCGGCACCGTCGCGTCGCAGGTGGCCGGCATCACCTACCGCCAGCTCGACTACTGGGCGCGCAAACGCATCGTCGTCCCGTCGATCGCACCGTCGAGCGGTTCGGGCACGAGGCGCCTGTACTCCTTCGACGACGTCGTCATCCTCGCCGTCTCGAAGAGGCTGCTCGACATCGGCGTGAACCTGCAGAACGCGACGTCGGCGATCGAGTTCCTCATCGCGCAACCGCCCGAGCGCCTGCGCCATCTGACGATCCTGTGCGACGGGCAGCATGTCGAGGAATGCTCTGACGGCGAACAGATCGCGCAGGCGCTTCAGGACGGCGACGCCGTGTTCTGCGTGTCGGTGGGCGCGCTGTGGACGAGAGTCGAGGCGGCGCTCGAACACGCCGACTACACGGATGTGACCGGCGTCGTGCGCCGGCGCAGTACACGGCCGATCGACGACCTCGCCGCGCGCTCGATGCGCGAACGGCTCGAACGACGCCGAGCGGAACATGCGCGTTTCGTCGAACGGTACGCGAACCAGACGCTCGAGGAAACGCTGCGCCGCAGGAAGGACGCCGAGGGCGGCGCGCAGGACGACATGACGAACGACGACGAAAGGGGAGCGGCATGAACGCGGTGCCGGCCATCATATGGATCATCGGCGTGGTCAGCGCATTGGCCGTGTGCGCGGTCACGATCGTGCGTAGCCACTACCACGACGGCGAGAACCTCAAGGTCCGTCCGGTCAGCTGGGCCGTCATCGGCGCGCATTTCACCACGCTCGTCCTCGTCGCGCTGCCGTATCCGATCTATCTGCAGCACCGCGACGCGATCGGCGCGCATGCGCGCGCGCTGTATGCAAAGCTCGGATGGCCGTCGGCGGTCATCGCGATCAGCGTTATCATGCTCGAACTGTTCCTGATGTACATGCAGGCGCGTCGCGCGATGATCGCCCAGGAGGCGCGGAATACGGCAGAGCAGGGGATCGCGGCCGATGCCACCGACCCGCATGCGGCCGTCGGCGGCATGTCGAAGGCCCACGACGAGGAGGACAAAGACGAGGACGACTGGCCGAGCACGTTGGTGTGAGCGTCCTGTCTCGCAAGGACATGATCATGCCGCTGCGGCGTCGGAGCGGCAAACAGGGAGGATGGGGAAGTGTGGGCGATGGTTCCGGCCGTCGCGGTCGGTGCGCTCATCGGCGGCGTGCTGCGCGTATGGACATCCTCGATGCTCAACCGCGGCGCGGGCCGTATCCCGGTCGGCACGCTCGCCGTGAACATCGTCGGATCATTCGTGCTCGGCCTGATGATCGGATGGACGGCGCACGGCCCCGTCGCGCCTCAATTGCAGGCGTTGGTCATGACCGGGCTGCGCGGGGGACTGACGACCTTCTCGACCTTCTGCGGCGACACGGTGCAGCTGTTCGCGACCTCGCCGATGCTGGCCCTTGACATCATACTTGTATTGCTCGCCGGTGGCATGGCGCTCTACGTCGCCGGGCTCCATATGATCCGCACTCCGCGGGATGACGCATGAGCACGATCCCTTTGGCCTCCGGCGAAGATGCATGCAGGGCATCGCAATCCATTCGGAGGATCGGTCGTTGCGGACCGGATATGGCCGGACCTGATATACCTAATCTGACATAACGTACATTATCGGAAATATATGGATGGTCCCTCATCCCGCCCCGCATATGCCGCCCGGCCGCGCTGGCGTCCCATCGTCGCAACGCATCCCGCGTGGGACGGCTCCGTCGCGGCGCCGTCCGCCATGATGCAAGTCCGAACACGCCCGCCATGCGCATACGGCATCACCGTCGTCTGCATCATCCGAGCATCGTTCGACGAAAACCCTTATTATTTCCGTCGGCTCTTTTTCGGATATCCGGATCGCATATCATCCGGTTCCTATTAATCGTCGGCATCATTGCATTAAAAAAACCGGCGGATTTGTTTGGTAAACAAACAAATCCGCCGGCATATGGCATGGATGATGTCAGTCGTTGAAATATTCCTCGACCGCACCGCTCAGCTCATTGACGGCATCGATGACACGGTAGGCGCCGTGCTCGACGAGTTCGCCGGGCTCGGCGTAGCCCCAGCCGCAGCCGAGGCAGTCGATGCCGCACGCCTTCGCGCCGTCCACGTCGGTCCACCGGTCCCCGACCATCAACGCGCGGTCGCCGGCATCCGGATCGTAACCCATGTTCTCGAAGGCGTAACGGATGACCTGGTCCTTGTCGGTGCGTGAGTTGTCCTTGCTCGCCCCGTAGATGGCGTCGACGAGACCGGTCAGCTGGAAATGGTCGCAGATCGGGATGGCCTGGTATTCAGGCTTCGCCGTCGCGATCGCAAGGAAATAGCCGCGTTCGCGCAAGGTCCTGAGTTGTTCCGGAATGCCCGGATACACGGTGTTGTAGAGCCGTCCGGGAACCTTGTTGCCCGGTTCGTTCGGATCATCGAAGACCGCCTCGTCGCCGTAGTAGCGCCGGTAGACGCGCACCGCCTCGTCGAGCTTGTCGTCCGGGATGCCGTACTTGGACATCGATTCGAAGATCGCCGGCCCGATGAAACGCTGCAGCTGCGCGGGCGTCGGCTCCGGGACGCCGACGGCTTGATAGGCCTTCTTCACGCAGGCGAGGATGCCCGGATCGGATTTCGTCAGCGTGCCGTCCAGATCAAGCAGCACGGCCCGCAGCGGATGATGGATGGTCGTCATCGTCAATCGCTCCCCTTTGGTCACTCGTAGTCCGGAATCCAGCCGTCACGGTGCATCTCGAGACGCTTCTCGAGCAGCGCCTTTAGCTCGTCCTCGCTGCGGCGTTCTAGCAGCATGTCCCAATGGGTGCGCGTCGGCTTCGTGATTTCATCGGACTCGCCGTCATTGTCGTCCTCGCGATGCGCGGTTGCGCCGCAGCGGCACTCCCATTCGTTCGGGAAATCGGCGCCTTCCGCGAACGGCAGGATCGTACGATGGCCGCGCGGGCAGACATATGCCACCTCGGTGCGCGCGGCGAAATCGACGTTCGTGTCCGACTCCAGCGATTTCGCGCCGATGCTCATGCCGCGCAGACTGCGTTCAGCCATTTATGTTCCTCCCAGAAGACGGTTCAGTGGTTCCACGCTACAAAACAGCTCGGACGTGGGCTTTATTCCATCAGTCGACGCCCGAATAGGCGACGATGCCGCGGTTGACGGCGTCGTAGGCCTCATGCGCGCGCGCCGCGAGCTCCGCATGTTCGGCGCCCATGTACGGTTCGGCGACGGCGATCTGCTGGAGCACGTCGGCAAGCCGCTTCGCATTGCGCACGAAGTCGCCGGCGGTGAGTTCGGTATGCTCGAGCACCTCGGAGAGGCTGTCGCCTCGCGCCCAGTCGTAGACGATGTCGACGATGCCGAAGTCGAGCGGCTGCAGGTAGTTCGTGACGCCGAGGTCCTCGCACAGCATGAGCACCTGGTCGTCGAGCTCGGCGAGCTCGCGGGCGCGCTGCGCGACGAGTCCGTGGGGTCCGCCCGGATAGCGGCGGGGCTCTCCCCCTTCGCCACGGCGCGCCTCATACAGGAGCGACGAGATGATCGCGGCGAGCTGCGCGGCGGCGAGCCCGTCGAGTGCGCCCGAGGTGATCGCCTGGGCGAGCACGAGATCGCGTTCCGAGTACAGGCGGCGCAGCAGCTGGCCGTGCTCGGTCAGGCGGTAGTCGCGTACGCCGTCCTCGTCGGCGCGTTCCAGATAGCCGAGCCTCTCGAGGATCGTGCAGATGCGGTCGAACTGACGCGCCACGGAGCCGGTGCGCGAATCGTAGCGGTCGCGCAGCCGCGTGAGCTCACGGGTCTCGCGGATCCAGCGGTTGCCCCACTTCATGTGCTGAGCGAAATCGGGGCACGCCTTGCACGGATGGTCGTGCTCGCGTTCCTTGAGCGCGGCGATCCTCGCGTCGAGACGGCGGAAGGCTCGCGACTTCTCGGCGTTGTCGCGGAAGACCTCGTGCTTGAGCCGACGCCGCTCGTTCTTCTGCAGGTCGCTCAACTGCATGCGGATCCGCAGCAGCTCGGTGAAGTCGCCGTGCTCGCAGGCCATCGCGTCCTCGTAGCCGGCGATAGCCTTCTCGAGCGCCTCCATGCGCGCCTCGATCTGCCAGGCGGACGCGTTCGCCTCCCACTGCGCGAAGGAATGGTCGAGCGTGTCGCGTGCCGTCTCGTAGTCGCTGCCGTTGAGCAGGTTGACGGCCATGTTGAACGTGGGCTTGAAACTCGAGTGCAGCGGGTAGACGCGCTTGCTCGACAGCGCGACCGCCGTCTCGGGCTTGAAGCCGCGATGGTCGACGACGATCGCGTTGCCGATCGTGTCGATGCCGCGGCGGCCCGCGCGGCCGGTGAGCTGCGTGTACTCCCCCGGCGTCAGGCCGACGATGCCGGTGCCGTCGTATTTCTCGAGCTTCTCGATGATGACGCTGCGCGCCGGCATGTTGATGCCCAGCGCGAGCGTCTCGGTCGCGAACACGACCTTGATCAGACCCTCCTCGAAGAGCCGTTCGACGATCTGCTTGAACAGTGCGATCATGCCCGCGTGATGCGGGGCGAAGCCCTCCTCGAGCGCATGGCGGAACTGCGCGAACCGCAGCGTCTTCAAATCGTCACGCGTGAGCTGGCCTTCGATCATCTCGTCGACGATGACGTCGATGCGGCGCGCCTCCTCGTCGGTCGTCAGGCGCAGTCCGGCGTCGAGGCACTGCTCGACGGCCTCGTCGCATCCGTTGCGTGAGAAGATGAAATAGATCGCCGGCAGCATCCGCAGGAAGTTGAGCTCGTCGACGACGGCCCAGCGGCGCGGATGGTAGCGTTCGACGCGGCCGGTGCGGCCCCTGCCGTCCGGTCGTCCATGGCGGCCCCCGCCGCGGCGCCGGTCATGGCCTTCAGCGCCCTTGCGCCGCAGCTCGCGCCGGTCGAACTCATCGAGCTTCGCCGTCAGCCTTGCGTTCGGCTTCGTCGTCGCCTCGCCTCGGTCGTCGCGCCGGTACAGGTCGAGCAGCTCAGGCTCGGTGCGCGGGTCGCGCTGCACGAGGACGTACTGGTCGAGCGGCACCGGACGGTGTTCGGAGATGACGAGCTTCGTCTCGCCGCGCACCGAGGCGATCCAGTCGGCGAAGTCCTCGACGTTCGAGACGGTCGCAGACAGGCCGACGATCCGCACCGACGACGGCAGGTGGATGATGACCTCCTCCCAGACGGGTCCGCGGAAGCGGTCGGCGAGGTAGTGCACCTCGTCGAGCACGACATAACGCAGCGCCTCGAGCGTCGTCGAATGCTCGTACAGCATGTTGCGCAGCACCTCGGTCGTCATGACGACGATGTCCGCCTCCGAGTTGATCGAGGTGTCTCCGGTGAGCAGACCCACCTTCTGCGGCCCGTAGAGGGCGACGAGGTCATGGTATTTCTGGTTGCTCAGCGCCTTGATCGGCGTCGTGTAGAAGGCCTTCGCGTTCTGCTCCTGGGCGAGGTAGACGGCGAAGTCGGCGACGACGGTCTTGCCGGCGCCAGTCGGCGCCGCGACGAGCACGTTCGACCCCTCCTCGAGCGCCTCATTCGCATCCATCTGGAATCCGTCGAGGTCGAAGGGCAACGAGTCGGCGAAGCGCCGCGCCACCGAACGTCGCCGCTGACGCGCCTCGGTGAAACGCGCGTAACGCTCAGACGGGCTCAGCTCCCGCCCCTGCGCGTCCTGTTCGCAACGATGTGCGGTGTGCCTGTGATGTCGTGCCATGATGGAACCTTCATCCGTTGATGTCGATGGCCGCGGGCGTATCCATGCCGGAACGCCCGCGGCCGGGTAATATGCCGTCGCGTGACGGCAGGATGGGCTCCCGCCGTCACGCGACCTTTCAGTCGTTGAATCGCGACCAGCGCCGCCAGACGGCCGCATGGCGGTCGCGCCGCCTCTCCCTGCGTTCGATGACGCCGGCATGGGCGTCCGCGTAGCGGTCGGCGGCGACGGCGAGCGGTTCGGTGAAGATCGCGCGTCGGGGGATGCTCCCCCCGTCCTGCGGCGCGTTCATCTCGTCGATGCGCGCGGTGACGTCGGCGGCGACGGCGCCGACGACCTTCGATGCGCGCATCGCGTGCACGGCCGCATAGATGACGCCGGCGACGAGCATCGCAAGCATGAAGAGCGCGAGGATGAGCCAGATCCACCAGGGCATGGGCGTCCTTCCTACTGTTCCCGCTCGGTCTCGATGACCTGATCGGAGAGGCTGAGTTCGCGTTCGGCGCGGGCGATCATCATCGTGCGCAGCGTCTCCGGGGCGACGGCGATGATATGGCGGGCGTGGGCGATGCAGAAGGCGACGAACCAGGAATCGGACTGCACGAACAGATGCACCTTCTCGCCTTCCCCGCACGGTTCGACGTCCGCGTCGGCGAGCGTCTTGATGAAGTCGAGATGCGGCTGGTCGGTGATGAACACGGCTGGGGTGGCCGTGTCGATGATCCACTTGCGCAGGTCGGAGACGGAGACCTTCGGGATGTCGAGAGGCTTCGTCGGCGTGACGACGCTCGCCTCCTCGATGCGCGCGACGCGCAGCACCTGCCAGATGCGGGGCTCGCCGGTCTCCTTGTTGAGCGTCATGTCCTTGCGCACGAGCGGCTTGAGGTCGTCCGGTGCGTACTGTTCGACGTCCGTCCACATCGCCGCGTAGTAGACGCCCTCGTCGACGTAGATCTTCGACGGGGCGACGAGGCGGCGCATGACGCGGCCCGAACCGTCGCGGTATTCCATATTGAGCAGTGCATGGTCCTTGATCGCGAGCTTGACGGCGTCGAAGCAGCGCGGTTCGAGCTCGTATCCGGTCAGGCTCAGCCAGGGCGTCTCCCCCGGTGCGACGTACTTGACGAGGCGCCCATACAGGTCGCGCGCCTGCTCGCGCTGGTCCTCGGGCAGCAGCTGCGCATGGGCCAGGTAGTTGACCGAGGCGGTGAGCATGCTCATGTACTGCGGCGAGATGCCGGCGAGGCGTTCGAGGCCGAGCGAGTTCGTCGCCGAGACGATGCCCTCCGCGTCGAGCAGCGACCAGTCGATGTCGAAGAACTGGCTGCCCGCCATCTCGCCGTCGTCGGAGACCGTCGTCAGCGTGTTGATGTCCTTGTGGATCGTGTTGACGTACTTCTTCATCTCGTCGTCGTTCTTCGGCCTGCCGATGAAACGTTCGGCGAGTTCGGGCAACGAGTACTCCTCGCCCAGATGCGCGGACAGGAACAGCATCAGGCGCAGGCGGCGATCGACCTCGCTGCCGGTCTGGAACGCGTTCTTCTTGTGCGCCTTCGCGCTCTGGGACCCCTCGTCCTCATCCGGTTCGGCCGATTCGATCGAATGGGCGCGGACCTTCGCGCTCATCGGGTTGGCGGAATCGTCTGCGAGCTGGAATTGCGTCGCCGCGTTGAGACGGCGGTGGAAGGCCGCGACGGCCTCGGGCGGGCTGACGACCGACGAATTGGGGTGTTCGAGGACGAACATGGCCAGATCGTCCGAATCGCTGTAGGCGACGTTGATGTGCTCGCCGTCGACGGCGACGGTCGCGGCGAAGCGACGCGAGTCGACCTCCCTGACCAGGTTCTCCGGGATGTGCTGGGTGCCGAGACCCGGGGCGATCGAATCGAGGCCGAGGCCGGGAATCGGCGTCTGGGGCACGCGCGGCGCGGTGCGCGAGGCGTGCGCCGGTTGCGTATGGGCCGGCATCGAGGACATCGACATCGAACGCGCCAGATAGTTCGCGGCGGCGAGCACCGGCAGGTCCTCGGGGCGGAAACGCAGACGGATGCGCGGCTCGTCGCCGAGCTGCAGACGGTAGGACGCGAAGTCCTGGCCTTCGGACTTGGATGAGTATTCGGGTTGCCGCGACTCGATCGCGATGCCCATCGCGGCGAGCTTGGCCCGGTCGCGCTGGAACTGCTTGGCGAACGCCGCCTTCGCCGCCTGATCGGCCAGTTCGCCGTACGAATCGGCGTAGGCCTTCACACGCTGTGCGATCTGCCGCGATGTCAGCCATTGCGGGAAGGCGGATGACAGAACTGCCAGAACATCGAGCTCGTGTTTGCCCCACTTGTCGGAGAAGCGGCGCCTACCGTTACTACCCTCAGCCATTGGTCCTCACGTATCATTAAAGTTTTTCGTAGGTGTGGGCATCGGTGGGATGCCGTACACCCTCTCCTATGATATAGGCTTTTTCGGCCGAGATGGTCGATTTCTCGAAAAAACTCTGATTTTCTTGGTCTGCGAACAAATGCGGATCACAGCCATTCGTCCGGTTCGACGCCTTGGGGGCCGACGAATTCGCCGTTCGGCACATAGCTGGGACGCCCCGAATCCGTGAGGCGCGCGTCGCCGAACAGGCTGACGTTGCGCCCGAAGGTCCAGTCGCCCTCGACGCGGAACGACGCGGCTGCGGCGATCGACGGCACGCCGTAGGGGAAACGCTCCTCGAAGTCCTGGATGTTCTTGTAGTAGCGCTTGTCGAGCTCGACGTTCGGGAAATGGTAGTCGCCGTCCTCCATTTCGTAGGAATCGGTCAGATGGAAGCGGTCGGAACGCATGATGAACAGGTCGTCGGTCGTCTTGACCGGCAGGAAGCGCATGCGGTCCACCTGCACGCAGATGGCGCCGTTGAACAGGTTCACCGCGGCGCCCATCGCCGTCTCGAGCTGGATGACCTTCGTCGACGCCGGATCGGTGGGGTCGACGGTCTTGTGGTTGCGGATGACCGGCAGCGGCAGCACGCCGTCGTGGTCGTCGAGCAGCTTGCGCAGCATGTCGATGCGCACCCAGATGTTGTTCGTGTTGAAGAACGGATGCTTGTGGATGTCCATCGCGGCGCTGCGGTCGCGCGGATCCACCTGCGTCATCTCGCGCAGCATCAGACGTCCGGTGACGCGGTCGCGAACGATGTGGCCCCCCTTGCGGTCGGCCTCGGTGCGTCGCGCCACCTCGATCATGATCGGCGCGCCGGTGTTCTCGAAATGTTGCGCGAGCGTGCGCGACGGGCGCGCGCCGAGGTTGTCCGAGTTTGAGATGAACAGGTAGCGGAACCCGCGCTCCTCGAGGATGGCGAGCAGCCCGGACTCGTAGAGCGTCGAATACAGGTCGCCGTGCCCCGGCGGGCACCATTCGAGGTCGGGGTTCGCCGGCCATTGCACCGGTTCGCCGGTAGACGGGTCGATCTTGGGCTCGACGTGCTGGACGATCTCGACGGGCACGCCCTCCTGCGCGAAGTGGTGGTTCTTCGCGATCGCGTCCATCGTGTCCTTCGACGTGCGGAACGAGTTCATGAAGGTCAGCGGCAGTTCGACGCCTAGACGCGTGCGCGCCGTGCAGACCTGGCCGAGGATGATGTCGAGGAACCGCATCGGGCGCGCCTTGTGGCGACGCACAGGCAGCAGCGACTTCGCGTAGTCGAGGCCCATCGACGTGCCGAGGCCGCCGTTGAGCTTGAGGAACGCCGTCTTGGCGAAGGCGTCGACGGCCTTGTCGTGGTTGATCGTCTCGTAGACGTCATGGAAGTTCGGGACATCGGTGATCGGTTCGACGTCGGACTCGTGGATGTAGCTCGTATCCTCCTCATTCGCCCAGACGTCGTAGAGATGCTCGAACTGGGCTATCGCGGTGTCGCTCATGCCCTGTGACCGCATCTTATGCGCGGAGCGCTCGAAAACATCGACCATGGTGATGACCAGTCCCTTTCTCGGTTGCGCGCACTGCCGGTGTCGGTGCCTCCGTGCGCAATGCCGTGTCTCAGTGTAGCGACCTTACCTTCAATCTGTCTAATTGAGCGCGTAGCAATTCACATTATCTTCGTTTCGTTGCGGTTTGAGACGGGGTTTCCGTGGTGATAATACGATGATTGACGGGATTGCCGAACGGGGCCGGACGTGCAACGCCGCGCCGGCCGATTTGGCGTTGTCGCCGAGGTTGTGCTACATTGTCTCTTCGGTGCAGGACGCACCGTTCGGACCATAGCGCAGTTTGGTAGCGCACTTGACTGGGGGTCAAGGGGTCGCGGGTTCAAATCCCGCTGGTCCGACGATTGATCCCCGGGTCGGCGAACGCCCCGGGGATTTTCGTATACACCGCATATGTGGGAGGCCAGGCACACGCCCTGCCTCCCACATATGTCATCGCATCACTTGCGGCGCTTCTTCTCCCGGATGTTGACGGAGATCTGGATCGGCGATCCCTCGAATCCGAACTCCTCGCGCAGCTGGCGTTCGAGGAAGCGGCGGTAGCCGTGCTCGAGGAAGCCGGTGGCGAAGACGACGAAGCGCGGCGGCCGGCTCGAGGCCTGCGTCGCGAACAGGATGCGCGGCTGCTTGCCGCCGCGCAGCGGATGCGGGTGGGCGGCCTGGACCTTGCCGAGGAAGGCGTTGAGCTTGCCGGTCGGTATACGCTTGTCCCACGACTCGAGCGCCTGCGTCATCGCGCGCGACAGGCGGTTCGTGTGCCATCCGGTCTTCGCCGAGAGGTTGACGCGTTGCGCCCAGGTCACGCGGTCGAACTCGGTCTTCCACAGACGCTCCATGCGCTGGCGGTCGAACTCGTCCATGAGGTCCCATTTGTTGAACACGAGCACGACGGCGCGGCCCGCGTCCACTGCGGAGCTCATGACCTTGAGGTCCTGGTCGGAGATCGGTACCGACGCGTCGAAGAGCACGAGCGCGAGTTCGGCGCGTTCGATCGCGGCCTGCGTGCGCAGCGACGAATAGTATTCGGCGCCGGAGAGCTTGTGCTGTCGGCGCTTGATGCCGGCCGTGTCGATGAAGAGGTAGTCCTCGCCGTCGATCGTGACGATCTCGTCGACCGGGTCGCGCGTCGTGCCGGCCAGATCGTTGACGACTGAGCGCTCCTCATGCGCGAGCTGGTTGAGCAGCGACGACTTGCCGACGTTCGGCTTGCCGACGAGCGCGACGCGGCGCAGATGCGACGGCGTGAGGAAGCCGGAGGTGCGTTCTGCGCCGCGCAGCGCCTCGAGCGCCGCGTCGAGCAGGTCGCCCACTCCCCTGCCGTGCATCGCGGAGATCGGATACGGTTCGCCCAGTCCGAGCTTCCAGAACTCGGCGGCCATGTATTCTCCGGCCTGGTCATCGACCTTGTTCACGGCGACGACGACGGGTTTGCCCGCCGAACGCAGCATCCTGACGATGCGTTCGTCGGTCTGCGTCAGCCCGGTCTGGCCGTCGACGACGAAGACGACGGCGTCGGCGAGCTCGACGGCGATCTGCGCCTGCGAGGCGATTGCCGAGTCGATGCCCTCGACGTCGGCCTCCCAGCCTCCGGTGTCGACGAGCTTGAAGTCCGTGCCGGCCCATTCGGCGTCGTAGCTGACGCGGTCGCGTGTGACGCCGGGCGTGTCCTCGACGACGGCGGCGCGACGGCCGAGGATGCGGTTGACGAGCGTCGACTTGCCGACGTTCGGCCGGCCGATGACCGCCAGCACGCCGACCTCCTTGCGCCGCGCCGTCCGTTCGCCCGCCGTGAACGCGGAGCCGTCGATGAGCGCCTCGTCGCCCTCGTCGAGCTCGTATCCCTCGAGGTTGCTCGCGTACTCGGCGTACTCGCGCTCCTCGATGGCGTCATCGACGAGCCCGACGAGCAGGTCGAGCGTCTGCTCGAAGTCGAGGTCGGAGTTGTCGATCGTCGTGACGCCGTCCTCGGCGACGGTGAAGTTCGTCACCTTGGAGTCGGCGGCGTCGCGCGCGGCGACGTTCTCGGCGCCGGCGGCGCCGTCGGCGGCCTGATGGGCGCGGCGCGCCTGGCGCACGTCCTCGCGCGCCGTGAGCAGCACGCGCACCTCGGCGTGCGGCGCGACGACGTCGGTGATGTCACGCCCCTCCGCGACGATGCCCAGGCCATGCGAGAAGCCGTCCTCGACGCCTTCGGCGGCGATGTACGCACGCTGGGCGGCGACGAGGATGTGCCGCACCGGGATGATCGACGAGACGCGCGAGACCCGCGCGCTGATCTCGCTCGAGCGGATCTGCTCGCTGATGTTGCGCCCGTCGCAGAACACGCGCGCATCGTTCGGCGCGTCCGGATCGACGCTGATGTCGAAGTGGCCCTCGGTGAACAGCGCGGCGACCGTCTCGGTGACCTCGCGCTCGTCGAGGTCGGCGTCGTCGAGGTCGATGCCCTGTTCAAGCACCCACCAGGCCGCGGCGCGGTACATCGCGCCCGTGTCGAGATAGGCGAAGCCGTAGTACTTCGCAAGCGCCTTGGACGTCGAGGACTTGCCGACGCCGGCGGGGCCGTCGATGGCGACGGTGATCACAGGCCCACCTCCTTGGAGAGCGAACGGACCTCGGTGGCCGACAGCACGCGGTAGGAGCCGGGCTTGAGGTCGCCGAGCTTGATCGGGCCGATCTGCGTGCGCACGAGGCGCTTGACCGGGAAACCGATCGCACCGAAGATGCGGCGCACGATGCGGTTCTTGCCCGAATGGAGCGTGACCTTGACGATCGTCTGCTCACGGCTCTGGTCGATGATCGAGCAGTGGTCGAGCTTGATCCATCCGTCGTCGAGCTGCACGCCGGTGCGCACGAGACGCCGGCAGACGTTGCCGCTCATGCGTCCCTCAAGCGTGGCGATGTAGGTCTTCTCGACCTCGTACTTCGGGTGCATGACGTGCTGGCTGAGCTCGCCGTCGTTCGTCATCAGGATGAGGCCCTCGGAATCGTAGTCGAGGCGTCCCATATGGAAGATGCGCTCGTACTTGTCGCCGACGATGTCGCGCAGCGTGTAGCGTCCCTTCGGGTCCTCCATCGCGCTGAGCACCTTCCTCGGCTTGTTGAGCGCGAGTGTGACGTGGCGCGGGTTGAGGCGGATGCGCGATCCGTCCACGCGCACCTGCTGCGACTTGGGGTCGACCCTCGTGCCGAGCTCGGTGACGAGTTCGCCATCGACCTCGACGCGGCCGTCGACGATCATCTCCTCGCATTTGCGACGAGAGCCGAAGCCCGCCTGCGCGAGCAGTTTCTGCAACCGTATTCCGTCGTGTTCCTCGGTGTGTGATTTCCTTGCTTGACTATATGCGTGTGGCATCGTTCTCCCAACGTGGCCGTTTGTGTTGATGGCGTCGTCCCGCGCGCCCGAAGGCGACGGCAGGACCACTGTCTAGTATTGTACAGCGTGGCCGCCGGACAACGACGGCCCAGCCATGGTCTTCACCATGGCTTCAAGTACCGCAAAGGAATATATCTATGACTGCTGTTGATAACGATTCCACGGTCGAGGTCCGCGAGGGCGCCGCCGTGCAGAACGACGGACACAGCATTTGGGCCCGCCTCGGCGCCGAATTCGCCGGCAGCCTGCTCATCTGCTTCTCGATCTACATGGCGAGTTCGTTCGGCGTGGTGAACTTCGGGCTCAACCTCGCGTTCACCGTCGTGGCGATCGGCGTCATCTACGGCGCGATGACGTCGGTCTTCGCGCGCATCTCCGGCGCGCAGTTCAACCCGGCCGTCACCGTCGCGGCGATGCTCACGTCGAAGACCCGCGTGCGCGACGGCGTGTTCTACATCATCGCGCAGGTGCTCGGCGGCCTCGTCGCCGGCGCGCTCTTCTTCTTCCTCATCCCGAGCTCGGAGACGGTGAACAAGTCGCAGTGGACGATGATGGCGATCAACGGCTACGACGTGAACAGCCTGATGTATGCGAGCATGAGCCCGTACGGGCTGACTTACGGCGTCACGATGGCGATCGTCGTCGAGCTGATCGCGTCGGTCATCGTCGTGGCCGCCGCGATGACGACGCTCAAGCGCAACGGGCGCGCGACGCGCTCCGCCGCCGTCACGATGGGCGTCGCCTATGCCGCCGCCGCCGCGATGGCCGCCCCGGTCACCGGCGCGTCGATCAACCCGATGCGCGCCACCGGCATCGCCGTCTTCGCGCAGCATGAGGAGGGCGCCAACACGGTCAATCCGCTTTCGCAGCTGTGGGTGTTCTGGGTGACCGCGATCCTCGCCGCCGCCATCGTCGCGCTCGTCATGATCGTCGCGCAGCTCGCGCATTCGCGCGCGGCCAACGGCGACGAGATGGACGTCGACGTGGCAGAGGCCGCGATGGTGCAGGACGACGAGGCCGACCACACCGACCTCGACGGCGATGCCGCCGTGGTCTATGAGGAGCAGGGCGAGGCCGCCGGGCCGGCGACGCCCGAAGCGTCACAGACCCCGGATGACGCCGACTCAGCGGATGAAGCGAATGGCGAGGTACAGCAGCGTTAGCACGACGCCGAAGCCGATGCCGCACACGGCATCGAAGGAGACCGACCTGACCTTCCAGGGACTGCGTTCCCGATAGATCAGTCGCACCACACCGGAGCCGATGGCAGTCACGGACACGATGGCCGTGGCGACCATCGGCTCCCCCATTATCGCGAGCACCGTGGCGGCGACGACGAGGCCGGCGACGCACCATTCGAACCACGGGCTGCCTTCATGTTGCTCCGAGACATGCGGATGATGCGCGTTCATCGTAAGGCTCCTTGGCGGTCGGCGGTCGGGACACCGACCATCCTACTACCGCGGGGGATCGTCGGGACCGGAGTCGGAACGCGTCGATGGATACGGGCAGGGACCGTGCCACGGGGATTCCCCGTGGCACGGTCCCTGCCCATTCTGCTCCCTGCGACGGTTCCGCCGGTGAGGGATCAGTGGAAGAAGTGGCGCGTGCCGGTGACGTACATCGTCACGTTCGCGTTGCGCGCCGCCTCGAACACCTCCTCGTCGCGGATCGAGCCGCCGGGCTGCACGATCGCCTTGACGCCGGCGTCGATGAGAATCTGCGCGCCGTCGGCGAAGGGGAAGAACGCGTCGGAGGCGGCGACGGCGCCCTGCGTGCGGTTGCGGCCGTCGTCGAGCGTGTTCGCGCGTTCGACTGCGAGGTTCGCCGAATCGACGCGGTTGACCTGGCCCATGCCGATGCCGACCGTCGCCATGTCGTCGGCGATGAGGATCGCGTTCGACTTGACGCAGCGCACCGCGCGCCATGCGAACTCAAGGTCCTTGAGCGTCGCGGCGTCGGCGGGCTCGCCGGCGACGAGCTTCCAAGCGTCCGGCGCGTCGCCCGGCGCGTCGATGAGGTCGGTGGACTGCATGAGCAGACCGCCGTCGATCTGGCGGAACTGTCGCTTCGCCTTCGGCGGCTCGGCGACCTTGAGGATGCGCAGGTTCTTCTTCTTCGCCTGCAGCAGCGCCAGCGCCTCCGGCTCGTAGTCGGGGGCGACGATGACCTCGGTGAAGATCGGACGCACGCCCTCGGCCATCTCCAGCGTGACGGTCGCGTTCGTCGCGATGACGCCGCCGTAGGCGCTCATCGGGTCGCAGCTGTGCGCCTTCCTGTGCGCCTCGGCCACGGTTTCGCCGACGGCCAGACCGCAGGGGTTGTTGTGCTTGACGACGGCGACGGCGATCTGCGGGGCGAAGTCCCACACGGCGCGCCATGCGGCGTCGGCGTCCACGTAGTTGTTGTAGCTCATCGGTTTGCCGCCGAGCTGTTCGGCGTCGGCGAAGCCGCGCATGTTGAGCGGGTCGACGTAGAGCGCGGCGTCCTGATGCGGGTTCTCGCCGTAGCGCAGCACGTGTGCGCGGTTCCAGGTGCGCGTGAAGGCCGCCGGGAACTTGGCGATCTTGGCCTCCTCGACCGGGTCGGCGTCCGCCGCGGCGTTCCGGATCGAGGAGGGCTTCGGCCAGTGCGCGGCCGTCCATTCGCCGATCGTGGCGTCATAGGCGGCGGTGTGCGCGAAGGCCTTGCCGGCGAGCCAGCGGCGCTCCTCAAGCGAGAAGCCGGTGCCGTCCTCGATGCGCTCGGCGACGAGCGCGTAGTCGGCCGGGTCGGTGACGATCGCGACGGTCGCGCTGTTCTTCGCCGCGCCGCGCACCATCGAGGGGCCGCCGATGTCGATCTTCTCGATGACGTCGGCCTCGCCGGCGCCGGAACGCACCGTGTCGGCGAAGGGATAGAGGTTGACGATGACGAGGTCGAAGGGCTGGATGCCGAACTCCTCGAGCTGGCGGGCATGGTCCTCGTTCGTCATGTCGGCGAGGATGCCGGCGTGGATGTGCGGGTCGAGCGTCTTGACACGGCCGTCGAGGCATTCCGGGAAACCGGTGACCTGGGACACCTCCGTGACGTCCACACCGAGCTCGGCGAGCCTGCTCGCGGTGGAGCCGGTGGACACCACCTGCGTTCCGGCGTCGATGAACGCCTTGGCAAGGACCTCGATGCCGTCCTTATGGAAGACCGATACCAATGCCCGTCGTAGCGGTCGGTTCGTTGTCGTCACCTTGCTTCTCCTTTGGTTGCGGGGTTGAGTTCACCACTCGTGCGGTGAACGGCTTCTTCTCTGTGGGGGCGTCCCCGTCCTCCTGCTGCGAGGAGACGCGGCGCGCCTCGGCCGGGGCGCCGGAGCCGGACTCCGTGGCGCCGCGGCGTGCGATGAGCGTGCGGACGGCGAGGACGATGGCGGTCAGGAGCAGCATCGTGCCCCAGGCCAGGAACAGACCCGACGCGCACGGTCGCGCCGTGGCGTTGGTGGCATGGCGGACGTCGACGCCGACGGACGCGAGGTGCTTCGTGCCGAGCGCGCCGTCGGACAGCGCGTACAGCAGCGTGCACAGCAGCGAGACGACGGCGGACGTGATGCAGAACGCGCCCACCGGGTAGGCGTAGGCGAACAGGAGGTCGCGCGCGTCGGCGGCCTTCGCCTGCGAGGGGCGCAACCCGAAGCCGCGTTTGGCGATGAGCACGAGCAGGCCGAGTATGAACCCGACGGCGAGCGGGATGAGCGTCACACACAGGCGGATCGTCGGATCGGCGACCGGCTGCGGGAACAGGCGGAAGATCGGAAGGGCCGGCAGATGCGACGCCGAGCCCTCGGTGAGCGTGTACGTCGCGAGGTCGCCGATCGAGAACCCGGCGCCGAACAGCCAGGAGGCGGCCCACAGCATGAGGTTCGGCAGCCATGCGGCCGCCATGACGCACATGAGGATGCGCGAGCCGGTCTGCATGTGCATTGCGTCGAAGGCGGCGCCGACGGCATGGTGGCCGAGCGCTATCCATGCGATGACGGTGCCGAGGCCGCACAGCAGCACGATGGCGACGACGAGCACCCCGAGCCGCACGCCGACGGCGATGACATGACGGATCGGCGCGGAAAGGTGCGCGCGCAGATAGCCGCGCACCGGCTCGAGGCGGTCCCGGTCATGGACGAGTGCCCATGCGAAGCCGAGCGTGAAGACGATCGCGCCCTTGCACAGGACGAGGAAGGTCGAGTCGTTGAGCGCGACGGTCAGGCCGTTCTCGAGCAGACGGTCGAGCACCAGCCATGTGGCCAGGCCGGCGACGTAGCCGCGCGGGTCGGTGCCCATCCTGCGGAAGACGGAGCGGATGAGCGCGACGAGCAGGAAGGTGAGCAGCAGCGGGACGACGGTGACGACGATCGAGGAGGTGTGGAAGCCGACGCCTTGGGACAACAGCACGACGGCCTGCGTCAACGGCACCGTGAACGACGACATCGCGTCGCCGCCTTCCTCCATCGCGGCGACGAGGAGGACGAGCGCCATCAGGAAGCCGAGCGGCACGGCGTAGACGAGCATCGCCACGCAGGACGCGGCGATGCCTCGCAGCCAGGGGGTCAGCTTCCTGTTCATCCGAGCGCTGCCAGCGCCTCACGCATGTACTGCGCGGCCTGTGCCGGGGTCCTGCCCACGCGGATACCGACGGCCTCGAGCGCCTCCTGCTTGTCCTGGGCGGTGCCCTTGCCGCCGGAGACGATGGCGCCGGCGTGTCCCATCTGTTTGCCTTCGGGGGCCGTGAAGCCGGCGATGTAGGCGACGACGGGCTTCGTCATGTGCTCGCTCGCCCATCGCGCGGCGTCCTGCTCGGCGCTGCCGCCGATCTCGCCGATCATCATGACGGCCTTCGTGTCCGGATCGGCCTCGAAGGCCTCGAGCGCCTCCTGCAGCGTCGTGCCGACGATCGGGTCGCCGCCGGCGCCGAGGCAGGCGGTGAAGCCGATGTCGGACAGCTCGCCCATGAGCTGGTAGGTGAGCGTGCCCGATTTCGAGACGAGGCCGAGCGGGCCGCGGGCGACGATGCCGTCGGGGATGATGCCGAGGTTGACCCCGTGCGCATCCGCGCCCGACGGCAGCGTCATCAGGCCCGGGCAGTTCGGGCCGACGATGCGCACGCCGCGCTGTAGCGCAAGCTGGACGAAGTAGGCGCTGTCGGCGACCGGGATGCCCTCGGTGATGACGACGACGACCTCGAAGCCGGCCTCGACCGCCTCGACGACGGCGTCCTTCGCGAACCTCGGCGGCACGAAGACGACGCTCGCCTTCGCGCCGGTCGCGGCCTTCGCCTCGGCGCAGGTAGCGAACACCGGGACGTCGACTTGCGCACCGGAGGCACCCTCGAAGACGATCGACGCGCCGGCCTTGCGCGGGTTGACGCCGCCGACGATGTTCGTGCCCGCCTTGAGCATGCGCGCCGTGTGCGTCATGCCCTGATGGCCGGTCATGCCCTGGACGATGACGGGGGCGTCATCCTCGATGAAGACGGTCATTTGGTCTCCTCCTTCGCCTGCGCGGCGAGACGGGCCGCTTCGGACGCGGCCGTCTCCATCGTGGCCGCCACATGGATGTTCGGGATGTCCGCGTCGGCGATGATCGTCAGGCCCTCGGCCGCCGCGTTGCCGTCGAAGCGCACGACCATCGGCTTCGTGACGTTGAGCCGCTCGATGGCCTCGATGATGCCGAGGGCCACCTGCTCGCAGGAGGTGATGCCGCCGTACACGTTGATGAGCACCGATTCGACCTGCGGGTCGGACAATACGATCTCGAGGCTCTGGCACATCGTATCGGCCGAGGCTCCGCCGCCGATGTCGAGGAAGTTCGCCGGCTGGATGCCGGTCCCCTGCTCGACGCCGGCGAAGGAGACGGCGTCGAGGGAGCTCATGACGAGTCCGGCGCCGTTGCCGATGACGCCGACCTGGCCGTCGAGGTGCACGTAGTGCAGTCCGTGCTCGGCCGCTTTGCGCTCATAGGGGTCGGCCGTCGCGCAATCGTCGAAGCGCGCCCAGCCGTCGTGGCGGAACGCGGCGTTGCCGTCGAGCGAGATCTTCGCGTCGAGCGCGCACAGGCGCTTCGTGGATTCGTCCTCCGGATCGCCGACCTTGGCGAGCGGGTTGATCTCGACGAGCGTCGCGTCGTTGTCGTGGAAGCACTTCCACATCCTGAGCAGGATGTCTGCGGCTTGGTCGACGTCGGCGTGGTAGAAGCCGATGCTTTCCGCCATCGCGGTCGCGGCACGCCGGTCGAAATCCTCGAGCGCGCTGATGTGCAGGCGCTTGACCGACTCGGGATGCTCCTTGGCGATCTGCTCGACCTCAGTGCCGCCGTTGGCGGTCGCGAGCACGTCGAAGTCGCGCGAGGAGCGGTCCACGGAGATCGACACGTAGTATTCGTGCAGGACGGATTCGGCCTCGGCGATGAGCACGCCGCGCACCTTGTGTCCGTGGATCGTCATCGGCAGGATCTGCTCGGCGGCCCGCACCGCCTCGTCGCGGTCGTGGGCGATCCTGACGCCGCCGGCCTGGCCGCGGTGTCCTATCTTGACCTGCGCCTTGACGACGACCGGGTATCCGATCGTCTCGGCCGCCTGCGGGACGTCCTCGACGCGCTGGACGAAGATCGCGCGCGGTGTGTCGATGCCTTGTTCGTCAAGCAGCTGACGTGCTTGGTATTCGTATAAATCCATGGATTCCTCTTGAAACGGGCCGGATGGCGTGCGCGGCGATGCTCAGGCGGGCATCGCCAGCAGGGAGCTCGTCGGGTGGTCGCCGAGCGCCTTGACGCCGTCAAGACCCGAAAGCTCCATGATAAAACTAAAGCCGGCGACGACGCCGCCGCACGATATGACCAAATCGCGGGCAGCGGAGGCCGATCCGCCGGTGGCGATCAGATCGTCGACGATGAGGACGCGCTCGCCGTCACGGATCGCGTCGCGTTCGACCTCGACGGTGGCCTCGCCGTATTCGAGCGCGTAGCTTTCGCTCACTGTGGGCGGCGGCAGCTTGCCGGCCTTGCGCACGGCGATGAAGCCCTTGCCGAGCCGTTCGGCGAGTGCAGGGCCGAAGAGGAAGCCGCGCGCCTCGAGGCCGGCGATTGCATCGAATTCGTCGTTCGCGATCGGCAGGTTCGAGACGAGCGCGTCCATCAGGATGGACAGGCCGCGCGCGTCGGCGAGGACCGGCATGATGTCGCGAAACAGGATGCCCTCCTTGGGGAATCCCGGGATCGCGCGCACAAGCGAGATGAGATAGTCGGCATCCGCCTTGTCCATCGAGGTGGGGTCGGTGAGCGTGATGTCCGTGGAAGTCATGGTCGTCGGTTCTCCCCTGTGTCGGCGGTCGTTCGTCAGTCCTCGTCGTACGGCGACTTCGTGCTCGTCTCCTCGACGTCGATCTCGTCGCCGTCGTCGTCCGTTGCGCGTTCGCTCACCTGCGTCGTGATCTCCTTGGGGTTGGCGGCGTCGTTCTCGTCGTCCTTGACGAGCGGGTTGCCGTTCTCGTCCACGTCGTCGTCGGAGACGTAGGCGGGACGGATGTACTCGCGGCTGATGGCCTTCGAGGAGAATCGCAGGAGGCTGCCCTCCGAGTCGATGACGATCTCGTCGTATTCCTCGTCGACCTCGACGACCTTGCCGATGACGCCGCCGATCGTGATCACCTCGGTGCCGGCGCCCAGGTTCTTCCAGAAGCTCTGGCGATCCGCCTGCTGCTTCTTCGCCTTCCTCGTCTGGAACACCAGCATCAGAATCATGGCGACGAGAAGAACGATGAAGAAGATGATATCCATGCTCATGACAGGGCTCCTTGCAAGAGGGACGACCGTGGAAACGGTTGAAATGCAGTGTACGGAAGGTTCAGTCTAGAATAGCTTGCTGACATCGACGGCCGCGCCCTCGGGCGCCTCGAGCCCCAGATGCCCCCATGCCTTGGCGGTGGCGACGCGGCCCTTGGGGGTGCGCATCATGAAACCCTCGCGCACGAGGTACGGCTCGCACACGGTCTCGACGGTCTCCGCCTCCTCGCCGACCATCGCCGAGAGGTTGTTGAGTCCGACCGGTCCGCCGTTGAAGTTGCGGATGATCGCGTTGAGCACGGCGATGTCGAGGCGGTCGAGGCCTTCGGTGTCGATCTGGTAGAGCGCCAGCGCCTCCTTGACGTCCCCGGGCTCGACGATCGGCAGGTCGTGCACGATCGCCCAGTCGCGTACGCGTCGCAGCAGGCGGTTCGCGATGCGCGGCGTGCCGCGCGAGCGGCGCGCGAGCTGGTGCGCCGCGCCTTCGTCGAGTTCGAGGCCGAGCACCTTCGCCGAACGTTCGATGAGCTTCTCGAGCTCCTCGGTCGGGTAGAAGTCGAGATGGGCGGTGAAGCCGAAGCGCGCACGCAGCGGCGAAGGCAGCATGCCCTCGCGCGTCGTCGCGCCGATGACGGTGAAGCGCGGCAGCGTCAACGGGATCGATGAGGCGCCGGGCCCCTTGCCGACCATGACGTCGACGCGGAAGTCCTCCATCGCGATGTACAGCAGCTCCTCGGCGGCGCGCGGCAGTCGGTGGATCTCGTCGATGAACAGCACCTCGCCCGCGTCGAGCGAGCTGAGGATGGACGCGAGGTCTCCGGCGTGCTGGATCGCCGGGCCGGAGGTGACGCGGATCGGCACGCCGAGTTCGTTCGCCACGATCATCGCCAGCGTCGTCTTGCCGAGACCGGGAGGGCCGGCGAGCAGGATGTGGTCCGGCGGCACGTCGCGCTTGCGCGCCGCGTCGAGGAACAGCTGCAGCTGCGCCTTGAGCCGGGGTTGGCCGATGAAGCCTTCGAGGATGTGCGGACGCAGCTCCTCGTCGCTCACAGGCTCGTTGCCCATGGCGTTCGCGGACACCATGCGCAGCGACTCCTCGTTCGCGTTGCTGTTGTCCGCGTTGAAGACGTCGAAATCATCATTCGCCATGCGGCCGCCTCACCTTCCCCGGTCCATCGACGCCAGCGCGAGCCTGAGCACGTCGGCCACGGCGTCGTCGGACAGCGGCGTGGCGATGCCGCTGTCCTCGATGACGGCCTCGACGGCCTGCTGCGCCTCCTGCTGCTTCCATCCGAGGGACATGAGCCCCTCGACGACGCGGTCCGTCCCGGCGTCCTGCGGCATGCGCCGCTCGGCGCCGCGCTCCCCCTGCGCCGGCGCCGCGGACAGGTCGATCGACCCCTTGAGCTCGAGGATGATCTTCTGCGCGCCCTTTTTGCCCAGTCCCGGAGCTTTCGCGAGGGCGCCCGCGTCCTCGTCGCGGATCGCCTGGACGAGCTGGTCGCTCGGCAGCGTGGACAGCAGCGACAGCGCGACCTTCGGCCCGATGCCGCTGACCTTCTGCAGCTGCAGGAACATGCGGCGTTCACCGTCGGTGAGGAAGCCGAACAATGTGATCGCGTCCTGCGTCACGCTCATCGACGTCAGGACGTTCGCCGTCGAGCCGACGTGCAGCGAGGCCAGATCGGCGCTCGGCATCCGCACCTCGAACCCCATGCCGTGGACGTCGATGAGCGCCGTCGCCGCGTCGATCTGGACGACGACGCCGTTGAGCATGCCGATCATGCGATGGCCGCCTTTCATTGGTTTTCGAACAGATGTTCGGTAGTCTACATGCCTCTGCGGACGCCGCCGCGGCGCGAAGCGTGCTGGGCCGCCTGCGCCCACTGGCGCTGCGCCTTCGTCAGATGCTGTTCGCGTTCGCCGCCTTCGAGCGCGCCGGCCGGGCGCAGCGCATGGCAGATCGCAATCGCGAGGGCGTCGGCGGCGTCGGCGGGCGTCGGCGGCGCGTTGAGGTTGAGCAGCCGGGCGACCATGCGCTCCATCTGGACCTTCTGCGCCTTGCCGTTGCCGGTGATGGCGAGCTTCGACTCGGTCGGCGTGTGCAGCGCGACCGGTATGCCGCGCTGCGCCGCGGCGAGCATCGCGACGCCGGCGGCCTGCGCGGTGCCGAGGACCGTGTTGCGGTTCTCCTGCGCGAACACACGCTCGATCGAGACCGTGTCCGGGATGAACTCGTCGAGCTTGGCGGCGATGCCGTCGTAGATCGCCAGCAGCCGCAGGTCCTGTGATATGTGGGGGTCGGAGCGGACGACGTCGACGTGGATAAACGAAAGCCGGCGGGGTGCGCCGGCTTCGATCACGCCGACTCCGCACCGTGTCAGTCCGGGGTCGACTCCAAGGATGATCAACGGGGGTTACTCCTCGTCGAGCTGTGCCATGACCTCGTCCGAGGCGGTCCAGTTGCTGTAGATGTTCTGCACGTCGTCGAGGTCGTCGAGGTTGTCGATGAGCCGGGCGACCTTGCGGGCGTCGTCGAGCGAGAGCTCGACCTCGTTCTTCGGCATCATGACGAGGTCCGCGGAATCGTAGTCGATGCCCGCGTCCTGCAGCGCCTGACGCACGGCGGTCAGATCGGACGGATCGGTGACGACGGTGTAGGCCTCGCCGTCGTCGGTGACGTCCTCGGCGCCCGCCTCGGCCGCCTTCTCGAACAGGTCGTCGAAGTCGACGCCCTCGGACGGGACGACGATCGCGCCCTTGCGCTCGAAGTTGAAGCTCACCGAGCCGGTCGTCGCGAGCGAGCCGCCGCCCTTGCCGAGCGTCGAGCGCACTTCGGCGGCCGCGCGGTTGCGGTTGTCGGTGAGGCATTCGATGATCAGGCCCACACCCGCCGGGGCGTAGCCCTCGTAGACGATGTCCTCGTAGTTGGCGCCGCCGGCCTCCTCGCCGGAGCCGCGCTTGACGGCGCGCTTGATGTTATCCGCCGGCATCGAGGCCTTCTTGGCCTTGTAGATGGCGTCATAGAGCGAAGGGTTGCCGTCGGGATCGCCGCCGCCCTGACGTGCGGCGATTTCGATGTTCTTGATGAGCTTGGCGAACAGCTTGCCGCGCTTGGCGTCGATGGCGGCCTTCTTGTGCTTGGTGGTGGCCCACTTGGAATGCCCTGACATAATGCTCCTAGACAGGTGATGGATATTACGAAACGTGTTGATTCTAATGCGCTTCTACGACAAGGCGCCCTGCCCGTCGGCCAAGGCGCTGCGGTAGACGGCGAGCACCTCGTCGACGACGCGCTCCCAGTCGAAGTCCCCGGAACGCTTCAGACCGGCCTTCCCGAGACGGGCCCGGCGCGCCGGGTCGGCGAGCAGGGCGCATATGCGTTCGGCGCAATCGGCGGCGTCCCGGTTGGCGAACAGCTCGGCGTCGAGCCCCTGCTCGGTCACGTCGACGAAGGCCGGCAGGTCGGAGGCCACGACGGGGCACCCCGCCGCCATCGCCTCGGCGAGGACGATACCGAAGCTCTCGCCGCCGGTCTGCGGCGCCACATAGACGTCCAAGGACTTGTAGAAGCGCGCCTTGGCGTCGTCGTCCACACGTCCGAGGAACTCGAAGCGCTCGAGCAGCGCCGCTCCCCCGTCGCGTTCGGCGATGGCCTTCGCGGCTTCGGCGCCGCCGTCGCCTACGACGAGGAAACGCGCCCCCGGATGGCGTTCGAGCACCCGCGCCGCCGCGTCGACGAATACCGAGAACCCCTTGCGCTCCTCCTCGAGACGGCCGAGGAAGCCGATCGTCGGATGCTCGAGCGTGCCCTGCCAGCGCCTGTCCGGACGCGCGAGCAGATAGGAGGCGCGGTCGATGCCGTTGGGGATGACGTGGCGGCTGATCGAGACGGGCAGATAGTGGTCGGCGGTGCGCTGCGCGGCCGGCGAGACGAAGATCGCCTCGCTCAGCGGCTCCAGATACGAATGCAGATAACGCTGGAACAGGTGCAGCGCCTTCGGATACGGCTCGATGCTCGCGTGGAACGTGGCCACCATCGGCGGCGCGCCGCGCATGACGAGCGGCTTGTGGCTCACCGACGGCGCCTCCGGCTCATGCAGATGCACGATGTCGAATTGGCCTTGGCGCACCCAGCGCCTCGTCTGCAGGCCCGCGGCGAGGAAATAGCTCAGATGCGCCCATGAGCCGTTGTAGGGAACCGCGAACGACGAGCCGTTCGTCTGCACCCACAGCGGCATGTCCTTCGTGCGCCGGCCGGGAGCGAAGACCGACACGGAATGCCCGCGGCGCATGAGCGCCTCGGAGAAGTCGCGGATATGGTTCTGCACGCCGCCTGGCGTCTCGAACGAATACGGGCAGACGATGCCCACGCGCAACGGACGTTCGTCCGGGCGGTCGGTGGAGGCTGGTTCCTGCGAAGACATACAGAGCATTGTCGCCGACCGAATGGACTTCGGCCGGTCAGTGTCCGGCGCGCGCGGACTCGAGCAGCGACTCGGGCACGTCCTTGAGACGCCCCAGATCGAGGTCCTCGAGGAAGATCGGCTGCAGCATGTGCCAGTCCTCTGGATGCGCGGCGATGCCCCGCGTCCAGACGTCGACCCACGCCTGGCTGATCGCATGGATCGCCTCTTCGCGCTCGAGACCGCGGTACATGTCGATGTCAAGCGGACCGCTGACCTCGCACACATAGCCGTACGGGGTGCCCGCGGCACGGCGCCGTTCCGCGGAAAGCCGCTCACGGTACGTGTTGACGACGTACAGCGGCAGGCCGGTGTCGTAGGCGAGCGTCGCCGGCCCCCTCGCGACGCGGATCGTCGATCCGAAGGCCTCGACGAACTCGCCGTGCCGGCTCAGGTCGCGGTCCGCGAGCAGCGGTACGAGGACAGGCGGCCGGCCGAGCTCCTCCTCGAGGCGCTCGGTCAGATGCGGCGTGCCGGTCAGCAGGATGCGCATGCCGAGGCGCTCGCGGATCGAGACGAAGGCGTCGAGCATGTCCGGGTTGGCGAGCCGTTCGGCCACGGTCGTCACCGGCGCCACGTCGAACTGCGCCCAGAAGCCGTCATAGTCCCAGTTGCCCTGATGGCCCATCGCGATCGGCGCCGAGGAGGCTTGCCCGTTCGACGCCGTGAGCGCGATGATCGAATCGAGCCCGTCGCCGTCGCCGCGGATGCGGGCGAGCAACCGGGACCGGTCGCTCGCCCCGACGGTGAGCGCCTCCGAGAAGTAGGTGAAGTAGGAACGCATGCCTTTGCGCGAGAGCCTGCGCAGCCTCCGGGCGTCGACGGCGGCGTCGCCGGAAGCCGACCATGCGAGCACATGCCGCAGATTGCGTTCGAGCTGGCGGACGGATCCGATGCGCAGCAGCCACGCGGCGTCGGCGGCGGCGAGGAACGCCCCGCGCACGACGCGTTCGGGCAGCACGCGCGGATGGTTCGCGATCCATGCCATCGCATTGGCCATGTCGGACCCTCAGTCCTTGTCCGCGTTGTCGAGCGTGGCTTCGATCGAGACGCGGGCCTCGTGGATGCGCTGGCCGACGGTGACGGTGCCGAGCGCCGCGAGGATGCACATCGTCGCCATGAGCCACACGTCCTGATGGGTCAGGCCGCTGATCGCCATGCCGACGAGGATGATCGTCAGACGGTCGGAGCGTGTGGCGATGCCGCCCTTCGCCTCGGCGCCCACCGATTCGGCGCGCGCGCGGATGTAGGAGGTGACGAAGGACGTCATAATCGCGTAGATCGCGGCGCCCATGCCGACGAGCGCGACGACGTCGTAGCGTCCGCCGGCGAGCAGCGCGGCGTCGCTGCGCATGAGGAAGTAGATGATGACGCCGAGCAGCACGGCCCAGTCGGCGACGCGGTCGAGCGTCGAATCAAGGAAGGCGCCGAAATGGGTGCCGCCGTTCGTCAGCTGCGCGACCGAGCCGTCGAGCGAATCGAAGATGACGAGCAGCGTCATCACGAGGGCGCCCCAGAACAGCCAGCCGGTGATGCCGGTGGCGATGCCGACGACGATCGTGCCGATGGCGCCGATGACGGTGACGGCGTTGGCGGTCAGGCCGATCTTCACCATGCCTTTGGCGATGGGGTTGATGAGGCGCTTGAACCATGGTCGAAGCTTTTCCAGCATGATGTGTCGTTCCCCGGTGTGCTCGTGCGGCTCCCCGTTGGAGCCTTCCGTACATGAAGCATAGAAAAGGACGCCGATAACCGGCGCGTTCGCGGCCGGCCGTCCGTGCGCGGGCGCGGGAAGGCCGGGGCTCGGACGGCCTTCCCGCGCCCCGGCCTTCGCTGATGGGTCTACTCGGCGTCGGTGCCCGGGACGCCGGACTCGACGTCCTCGGCCGGCTGCCCGGTCGCCTTGCGGAAATCGTCCGCGCTATTGACCTGGACGCGCTTGGCGATGACCTCGAGGATCCACGCCTTCGCCTGATCGACCGGCACGCCGTTGAGCTGGCTGCCGTCGCGGAAGCGGAAGCTCACCGCGTCGTTGTTCATATCCTCCTCGCCGGCGATGATGATGAACGGCACCTTCGACTTCGAGGCGTTGCGGATCTTCTTGCCGAAGCGGTCGTCGGACAGGTCGGTCTCGACGCGCACCATGTCCTCCTCGAGGGAGTCCATGAACCGCTGCAGGTGCGGCGCGAACTCGTCTGCGACCGGCACGCCGAGCGCCTGCACCGGCGCGATCCACACCGGGAACGCGCCCGCGTAATGCTCGAGCAGGATCGCGAAGAAGCGCTCGATCGAACCGAAGAGCGCGCGGTGGATCATCACCGGGCGCTGGTGCGTGCCGTCCGGCGCGATGTACTCGAGCTGGAAGCGCTCCGGCAGGTTGAAGTCGAGCTGGATCGTCGAGACCTGCCACGTGCGGCCGATCGCGTCACGCGCCTGCACCGAGATCTTCGGGCCGTAGAACGCGGCGCCGCCCGGATCGGCGACGAGCTCGAGGCCGGATTCCTCGGCCACCTCGGCGAGCGTGTTCGTCGCTTCCTCCCAGATTTCGTCGGATCCGACGAACTTGTGCTCGTCCTTCGTGGACAGTTCGAGATAGAAGTCGTTGAGGCCGTAGTCCTTGAGCAGGTCGAGGACGAAGGTCAGCAGGCTCTTGAGCTCGTCGCGCATCTGCTCGCGCGTGCAGTAGATGTGCGAATCGTCCTGCGTCAGGCCGCGCACTCGCGTCAGGCCGTGCACGACGCCGGACTTCTCGTAGCGGTAGACGGTGCCGAACTCGAAGAGGCGCAGCGGCAGCTCGCGGTAGGAACGCTGGCGCGACTTGAAGATGAGGTTGTGCATCGGGCAGTTCATCGGCTTGAGGTAGTAGTCGAAGCCCTGCTTGACGATGTTGCCGTCCTCGTCCTTCTCCTCGTCGAGGTGCATCGGCGGGTACATGCCGTCCTTGTACCACTGCAGGTGGCCGGAGGTCTCATACAGGCCTCCCTTCGTGATGTGCGGGGTCTGCACGAAGCTGTAGTGGTGCTTGCGGTGCATCTCGCGCGAGTAGTCCTCCATCGCGTTGATGATGGCGGCGCCCTTCGGGTGGAACACGGCCAGGCCCGGTCCGATCTCCTCCGGGAACGAGAACAGGTCCATCTCCTGGCCGAGCTTGCGGTGGTCGCGCTTGGCGGCCTCCTCCATGCGAGTCTGGTAGGCCTTGAGCTCGTCCTTCGTCGGGAACGCCACACCGTAGATGCGCTGCAGCATCGGGTTCGCCTCGGAGCCCTTCCAGTAGGCCGCGGCCGCGCGCTCGAGCTTGAACGCCTTGATGAAGCGCGTGTTCGGCAGGTGCGGCCCGCGGCACAAATCGGTCCACACGACGTTGCCGTCTCGGTCGACGTTGTCGTACATGCTCAGCTCTTTGTCGCTGATCTCGACGGACGCCTCGGTGCCGAGCGCATCCTCCTTGTCCTTGATGAGCTCGAGCTTGTACGGCTGGTCGGCCTCCTCCTTGAGCGCCTCCTCCTCGGTGACGACGCGGCGGGAGAAGCGCTGCGCGGACTTGATGATGCGCTGCATGTGCTTCTCGATCGTCTTGAGGTCGTCCGGCGTGAACGGGTCGGCCACGTCGAAGTCGTAGTAGAAGCCGTTCTCGATGACCGGCCCGATGCCGAGCTTGGCGTCCGGGCGGATCTCCTGCACCGCCTGCGCCATGACGTGCGTCGCCGAATGGCGCATGATCGCGATGCCGTCCTCGGAGTCGAGGGCGATCGGTTCGACGGCGTCGCCGTCCTTGAGCGGCGTGTAGAGGTCGCGCGGTTCGCCGTTGAGGCGCACGGCGATGATGTTCTTGTCGTCGGCGAACAGCTCGACGCCCGTCTGGCCCGCATCCACCTCCTTCGCTTCGCCGTTGACCGTGATGGAGATGGTGTTCTGTGCCATGGGTTTCGTCCTTGTCTATCTGGGTCCGCGGTACAAGGTGCAGACCTGGACTGTTGGTTACAGGTACATAACCTAGGGTTCAGCGCAGACAACAACCCGCTTGTCCCGGCGGTCGGGCGTCGGCGCGTGCCGACGCCCGACCGCCCGCGGCTCCGGGCGTCTCACATGCCGGCACCGCAGGCCTCGTCGAGGAACCACCGCTCATGGCTGACGACGACGAGCGCGCCGGGATAGCCGCGCAGGAAGCGTGCCAACGCCTGCTTGGAGTGCAGGTCGAGATGGTTCGTCGGTTCGTCGAGCACGATGAGTTGCGGGCCCGACAGCAGCCCGCAGCACAATGCGAGCTTCTGCGCCTGCCCGGGGCTCGGTTCCTCCCCGCGCATCAGCCTGTCGGGGTCGTCGTTGAGCTGCGCGAGCATCGACAGCACATGCGCCTTGTCGTCCGCGCCGAGGCCGTGCAGACGCGCGAGCAGCCGCGCATGGGCGTCGGCGTCCGGGATCTGCCCGATCGTCAGCGTCGGCACCATGTCGTCGACCGATTTGAGCAGCGCACGCACAAGCGTCGACTTGCCGGTGCCGTTGGCGCCGTCGATGCCGATATGGTCGCGCGGGCCGACGCTCAGATGCGGCACGCGGATCCCGCGGCCGCCCTGCGTGACCGCGCCCATGCCGTCGATTGCCTGTGTATGCCAGCGTGCACCGTCGACGGTCAGTTCGCATACGGCGACGCAGCCGTCGTCGGGGGCCGCGCCGTCGAACCGCAGGATGCCGGATTCCGCATGCGCGATCTGACGGCGCGCCGACGGCGTGATGTCCACGAGGATGTCGCCGTCGTAGCGTTTCGCGTCCGTCTCGATCGCCTCGGCCTCGCGCCGCGCCGCCTCCAGGCGGCTGCCGAGCGCGCGGTACGCCGCCGCGCTCGCCTTGTCCGCCTGCTTCTCGTTCCATTTGTGCGTGTTGCGCGCGTCATGGTCGTGGCGGTCGATCAGATGGCCACCGTGCTTGCGCGCGGCCGCGGCGTCCATCATCGCGCGTCGGCCGTCTCGCGCGCTCTCGAGCGCGCGCCGTTTGCGCTGCGCCGCCTTGAGCTCGTCGTCGGTCTCGGCGCAGCGCAGCTCGCGCGTCCGGTGCGCCTTCGTGTAACCGCCGGCGTAGCGTTCGAGCACCGTGCGGTTGCGCCCGCCCATGTGGCGACGGACGAACATCAGGCATTGCGTGCAGGTCGCATCGATGAGCTCGACGTCGTGCGAGACAAGCACGCCGATGCCGCGGTATGCGCGCATCGCCGCGGCGATCGCGTCGCGGGTGCCGGCGTCCACATGGTTCGTCGGTTCGTCGAGCACGAGCAGATCCGGCGCGCCGTGCAGTGCGCACGCCACCTGCAGCCGTTTGCGCTCGCCGCCCGAAAGCGTCGCGAAGCGGTAGGGCCAGTCGTCGCCGATGCCGAGCGTGTCGCGCAACGCGATCGCCTCGGGCGACCAGTCGTCGCGCAGCTCGTCGAGATTCGCCGGCTCGTGTGCGCATTCCTGCTCGCAGTAGGCGGCGACGAGCGTGGAGGGCGACGGGTTGACGGCGCCGCGCGTCGGCGTCAGCGCGCCGCACACGATGCGGGCGAGCGTCGTCTTGCCGCAGCCGTTGTCGCCGAGCAGCGCCGTCCAGCCTTGCGGCAGCGACGCTTCGACGCCGTCGAACAATGGTTCGGGCGCGCCTTCATAGATATAGGAGACGCCGTGCAGATTGAGTGTCGTGGCCATGTCGGGTTCCTTTGCCGATATGGCGTGCCGTCAGAACGAACAAGCAGACGGTGAATGAGACCGCGGTGCGCCTGCCCGGACCCGGACGTGCGCAGAAAGAACACGGCGGCACGCGGGACGTGACCGGCCGACTGATTCATTCACCGCACTCAGATCCGCAAGTGTCCGTTGACCTCCCATGGGAACGCTCCCCTGGCATATCGGGAAACGTGATATTGATCGATGAGAGCGGACAACGGGACTCGAACCCGCGGTCTCGACCTTGGCAAGGTCGCGCTTTACCAACTAAGCTATGTCCGCATGTGCACGGCGCGACATGCATCGCACAGGCACGAGTCGTTACTCTACCGGATATCGTCGCCCATGCCAAACCGGCGTGTCATACGTGCGCATGCGCGTGTTCAGCCGTCACCGAACGCGCGTTCCTACACTGGAAGGAAACGAGCGAAAGGAGCATACTCCATGCCGATGATCGAGATGTCCCGAAGCGCCGACGTGGCCACGATCCGGGACCTGAGCGTCGAGACGTTCGCGCAGACCTTCGCCGCACTCAACACGCCGGAGGACATGGACAAGTACGTCGCCGACCATCTCTCCCCCGACGTGATCCGCCGGGAGGTCGACGATCCGGACTCGACGTTCCTCGTCGCCACCGTGGACGGCGTGCCGGCCGGCTACATGAAGGTCAACGTCGGTGCCGCGCAGACCGAGAAGATGCCCCACGACCATATGGAGGTTCAGCGCCTGTACATCCTCAAAGCGTTCAAACGCCATGGACTCGGGACCAGTCTCATGCGCGCCGCCTTCGACATGGCGCGCGCGCAGGGCAAGACGAGGATATGGCTCGGCGTATGGGAGCACAACGACCCGGCGATCGCGTTCTACAAGCGTTTCGGCTTCACGCAGATCGGCTCCCACGACTTCGTGCTCGGCGAGGACAGGCAGACCGACCTGCTGATGGAGGCGGTCGTGCCGGCGCAGGGGTGAGATATCCGTGGGGCGCCGTTCATGTGGTGGCCGCACCGCATCGTCATACGTATGCGGCCATCACATGAACGCCTCGTGTCAGTCCTCTTCGAAATTGAAGTCCTGGACCTCCATGTCCTTGGAGGCATCGGTGATGCGTTCGACGAATTCCTCGTCGAATCCGTCCGGCCTGTATGCCTGCACATCCAGTTGCAACGTGACCTTGGCGCCTACGAGACGAAGCTGGTCGAGGATCCGCTCATTGAGCTGGGAGATGGTGCGGTTCGGCATCTGTTCGTCCAATCGCACCATCGCGAAATACCGCGTCTTGAGCGGATGCGGGACTTCGGTCTCCGTGGCGGGCTCCTCTACACCTGTCTGTGGTGCCAGGTTCCGTGCATGGAAATCATCCACATTGGAATCCTTGGTCGCGTCCTGCATAGCTTGTTCGTCATGCGTATATTGCTCCATCGCGGTGTCCCAGTCTACGATCAACGTGGAGTCGGAGACATGGAAGATTCGCTGCGAATCGGTTATTCCGGGAATGACGAGCTGTTGCAGATGTCCTGTCTCCTTGTCGCGGCCTGCGGCGACCGCGAATCGGAGCTCCGCCTCCATCACGGTGCCGGGCATCGCTTCGATGCAGTCGTCGAGCACCGCCTTTCCGGTCAGGCGCGGCATGTAGACGAACCGCGCCATGCACGACCAGACGTCGGCAAGCGGCAGCGTGCCGTCCTCGAACTGCGATCGCATATGCGCAAGGACGTCCATAGACAGCGTGGACGCGTCCATCGTGCGCAGCAACGCCTGATTGTCCTGCGCCTTGTCGCCCATGCGCCGTGCGATGCTTGATTCCGGATCGTCGACGACGTTCACCTGACGCAGCTCGTAGGCGGCGTTCGTCTGGAGCTGCTCCGGATACACCAGATAGATGTAGGCGTTGCGGATGCTGCCGTGCAGCGCCTGTTCGCGCTGCTCGACCTCCAGTCGCGCCTGGGCCTTGTTCGATTCGGTCAGATCGAGCGCATTGCTGGACTCGAGCACCTTCTTCCAACCGAGGTACATGCGCGTGTCATCCTCGACCATCGACATCCTGTCACGATCGGCAGCGGCGAACATCACCATGTTGCGGTTGCGCCGCTGCGCGCCGTTCGCCTCGTCGACGGCCTTGCGCATCCACCGCATGCCATCGGATCGCCGGTCGGCGTTGCGCGAGATCGCGTACCGCGGATGGTCGATCACCAACGTGCAGGCGTCGGCGTCGGCGATCGAATCCTCCGACGTCGGCGCCACCGTCACCTTTGCGAACATGCCGCGATTGGCTGCCGTACCCTCCTGCTTGAGGAAGGAGACAATCGCGTTGTACACCATCTGCGGATCGTTCCTCAGCGCCTCCGCCGACTCCTGTGCCTCCTTGGCCATCGATGGCGAGGTGCCGTAGCGGTACCGGTTGTTCTCAGCGAAGAAATAGGTGGAGTTGGCGGCCAGTTTGTCGATTGCCCCGGGATAATTGCCGGTTTTGTCCCCCGGCATGACGGTGCCGATCATCAGCTGCTCCGCCGAGATGCCCTTCACGGCCATCGCGGCGCGCGGCGCCGAATCCATGAAGACGGTGTGGGCGATGCGTTCAGCGAGATGACGCGCTCCCAATGGCGCGACATCGGCGTCGATCCGCGCATCGGTCGCATCCTCCCCGGTGATGTCGGCGTCGAGCACCGGCAGCCAATGCCCTTCAAGATACTGGGTGAGATTGGAGCGCACGCTTTCATCGGCCAATGGCACATTGCCCGGCAGGATGAGCGGGCTTGTATCGTTCGAGGCCCACAGCGCGCTGATGATCGAGGAGACGAGCGTCAGCACGCCGCGGGTGCGCTGGAAGCCGTCGAGGCTCGACCAGTCCTCATACAGGCAGTCGAGCAGCGCCGGATGCAGCGGATAGGATGCGCTGATGCGCCGGCGATAGTCGACCGTCGTCACATCCGAAGGATACAGCGTGGGATTCTGCTGATACATGCGTATGAACTGCGCTGCGGTGATGTCGATCTGCTCCTGCGCGGCGGCGTCGGGCTCCTCGAACAGTCGGCGACGCACAATCTCGAAAGATTCGTCACGGCTTGATGGCTTCCATTGGTCGGCCTCTCGCCGCACGATGTGCTGCAGCCGTTCCAGAGCCTCATGGCCTTTGCTGCCGCCGACCTCGGAGCTGGACGCAGCGTCGTCGGTATCCGACGCGGGAATAGAGATGAGCAGCATGCAGCGCGGTTCGGCGGCCACCGCCTCCGTAAGCGCTTGGGCGAAGGTGAACTGGTTGTCGAAGGTGCCGCCCTGCAGGTCGTCACGTCCGACGAGCTGCCGGGCATACGCGACCCATTCGTCGATCATGATCAGGCACGGGCTGTAGCGGTGCAGCAGTTCGTCGAGCAGCGCGCCGGGGGGCGTGGCGTTCCGGTCGTTCTCGGCGATCAGGTCGTAGGCTTCCCTGCCGCCGAGCTGCCATGCCAGTTCACCCCAGATGGTGTGCACGACGGTGTCGTCCTCTTTGACGTTGCCGCTTCCCGCGTTGAGCTTCGTGCCGACGATGGCGACGCGGCGGATATGCCCCGGTTCCCAAGGCTCCACACCGGCGTCCATGGCGATGTCCTGGACGTCCTGCGGCAATTCGGTGACCTTCGTGTCGCCGAACAGGTGGTACATCGCCAGCATCGAATGCGTCTTGCCGCCGCCGAAGTTCGTCTGCAGATTGACGACCGGCGATCCGCCAGTGCCGGCGACGAGGCGTTTGACGCCACGCAGCAGCAGATCGTGGAGGCCTTCGGTGATGTAGGTGCGTTTGAAGAACTCGATAGGGTCGCCGTAGGTCGCGTCGGCATCGTGGGTCACGGCGACTGTGTAGAGGTTCGCGGCGAATTCGGATGCTGAATAGGTGCCGTTCGCCACGTCGGGGCGAGGCATGATCACTTCGCGCCACGCTTTGATGCCGCCTTCCGGCGCTATCGTGTATATCTTCTTGCGCATCGTATCGCGTGTCTTCTGCCGGTAGATCTCGCGCTGCAGATCGTCCTTCATGATCTGGACGTCATGGGCGGAGTCGGGTGCGTCGAGTGCCTCCAGCAGCAGCTGCGTCGTGGTCAGCATGCGCAGCGTCTCATCATTGGTGAACTGCTCGTCGCTGTGGGCCCAGCGGTTGCGGAATTCCCGCAGTTCCGATGCGTACGCCTGCTGATAGCGTTCGAGGATGCCGTTAAAGTCACGGCCGAAGGTCGTGATCGCGCGCAACTGGACCGATACGTCGTCCTTGCTGAGCTTCAGCGGGTTGCGTCCCATGCGCTGTGCATCCTCCCGCGCCCACGCCTCCGGCCAATCCTGCGTACCGAATCTGCCGCGCATGACGCCATCGACCGGATCGTGTAGTCCCTCCTGCAGGAAATGCAGCGCATTGGCGACGCGCTCCTTGTTGTTACGAGGCTTGGCGACTTCTGCCATGGCCTCCCCCTTTCTCTGTTGTGATGGATGTGTGGTTGTCCCCTACGGACAACGAACGATGATGGACGATGAGGAACGCGCTATCCGACGAGCACGCCCTGCATCGTCTCATGGTTTTGCGCCTTCTGCGTGGCCCGGGACGCCAGTTCGCTCCATATCGACACCAAGGCGTTGAACTGCTGCGCGCATGCACCGTCGTCACGTTTCTCGGCCTCGTGGAACATGCGGAACACGAGCATGCGTACGACGTCCAACGCGATGCCTTTGCCGATGACTTTCGCGATGGCGTTCTCGGCGGCTTCGGCTCCGTCGCGCTCAAGGATGCCTGTCAGTCTCATCGCCACCTCGAACAGACTCGTGTGGACGTCGGTGGCGGGATCCCACGCTTCGGTCATTGCGGTCGGCTGACGCAGCCACGCATCCCCGCCTCCGGTGCTCAGGATGCCGCCGGATTCCAGTTGGGCGACCGATGTGCCGTTCGTACGGGCCAGCTGGTCGGCGATGCCGGAGTCCTGATGGCTCCAGCCATAGGCCTCATACCATTTGACGGCGAACCGCGTGTCGGCGTCGTAGCCGGTGCCCTCCTCGCCCATCACCTCGTCGATGATCTGGTTGATGAGCTGCAGCGCCTCCTGCACCGACATATCGGTGCCGTCGGGCTGCCGGATGTGCGCGTACCGTGAATAGACGCTGATGCCGGGGCCGATCGCCGCCTGGCTCAGGTCGACGGGGCTGATCTCGGATGCGATGATCGTGCGCAGCCGCTGTGCCAGTTCGCTGCGCAGCAGATTGTTGAATATACGGGCCGTAATCGTTTCCGCATCATCGGGACGTGGGCGGCAGGCCAGGACGATCGACGAGGCCAGAGCATTGGTGCCTTTGGAAAGCATGCGGTTTGACAGTTCACTGCGTACCGGCCATGTTGCAGTGATTTCCCACCCCGCCTTGATCAGTCCATCGAGCAGCGCGTACCATCCGGTAGATGTGCCGGTCTCGTTGTCCTTCTGCTTGTATGCGTAATACACCGTCATCGGCACATCGGTGCGCGCGGTCTGCCGTATATGCGCGAACACCTGGTTGAAACCGTCGGTGAAGAACCTGGCAGCCCCATCCTTGCCTCCATGGCGGTAGGGGTTGGCGACGAGCTCTTGGGCCTTTGGCGTCATCATCGTGGCGGTCACCGACGGCAGGACATCGGCGAGCATCGGGCGCAGCCACACATAGAAGTAGTCGGATAGATCCGAGTATCCGATGTTGTCATAATACGGAGGGTCGGTGGACACGACGACATCGGTATAGTCGCGCGTTGCCGCATCGGCCTGATGGGCTTCGCTCAACGGTTTCGCCGGCACATTCTCCACGGCTTCGGCAACCCATTCCACTTGCCCGAGGAAATTGCCGGATTTTGTAGAGAACGGGTTGGCTTCGGCGTAATCCCATGTCATCGGAATCGCTTGCCGAGAAAAAACGTTGCGTATTTTATTACAACCAGAGTCCCAACTGTTGATCGAGGAGCTCCTATCGGTTTGCCTACTGACAGCAAGCGCGAGATAGACTGCGATGGCATCGGCATAGGCTTGGGCGCCGTCGCCACCATCATCGAGTGGCGCACCCAATGGCATCCCAGCGTTCAGCGCGTCATCCACCACCTGCTGCCGGACGGTGGCGACAGTCTCAGCCAATGTCGTCAATACCGTCAGCTGCCGATTCGTGAACAAATCGGCAAACTCCGTCATACCATATCGAAAGACATTGATTCTACCGGGCCAATCAAAAATAGCGCCATTTGGATAATACGTTGGCTTATCACATTCAGCAACTGTCTTTTGCATATTGGAAGGCGAACAATATAGCCGCCCGGTACCTCCGTCGGCGACGACACCGATGAGTTGTGCTCCCAATCGCCCTGCACGTCCTTCAGCGCGTATATAGGAGAAGTCTATGGGGGTTCCATCCACGATGGACACCGCGCCACGACGATTGACGGTCCCCCTCTTCGTCTCCCGTCGGCCCGTCGGCGCTGTGCTGCACTTCATAGCGGATCGAGCCATCGTCGCTGACAACCGGTTTGACCCATGCCTCATGGCCTTTCTTTTTCGAAAGCCACCATGAACGCACGAGTGGCACGGGTATCGGATTGGCTGGATTGGGGTTGGTGACGGTGCGCGCCCAGATCCATGCGATGACGGTATGTTCGGCACCTTGGTCATCTTTGACCTTCGGATACAGATGCCCTACCTGTGCGAAGGTTTTGTCGCGCAACAGCCTGCCATAATACCGGATGTCGTCGGCCAGCCCCTCGGCGCGGTTGCGGTCTCGAACATCTTCGCCCGGATGGACCGATTCGTTGCCGCAGAACCGGGAGGGGAATTCAATGAGCGCTTTGTTGATGATGACGGCGAGTGGGTTCAGATCGGACCCATGCGCATGCGCGCCAAGGCGCTGAGCTTCTAATGGAATGGCACCCCCCCCCGCGAAGGGGTCAAGCACGTCAGGGATTCTGCCTCCGTTGGAGTCGAGGATCGCCTGCTCCGCGTCGCGGTACAGTTCGGCGTCGTCGCGGTTCTCCCATACCGCCATGCGTTCCATCAGCTCATGCAGGCGGCGACGCTCCGCATCCTGCTCTTCGGTTGTGGCGAAGCGTTCCGGATGTGATGCCGGATCGTCCACCAGTTGCGCGAACAGAATCGTGCGCGTTGTGGCGAGTGGACGCCTCGCCCAATACAGATGCAACGTGGATGGCAAGCCATGCCGCAGGGATTTTTCGCGCGCGGATTCGGCGTTGATCTTCGACAACGGTATGCCGGTCTCGATTAGTTTGCGAGGACGGGATTCCCCGGTCATGGTTATGCCTTCCTATCGACGGACATTCTTCATAATCTCCGTCATATCTTATATCCAGTCTTATATTTAGCGCTTTCGGCGCGTGCCGCGGCCGCTCTCCCTATTCATCAGAACGGTTCGCCGCCCCGCCGCCAGTAGTCGGCAAGGCGTTCGTTGAACGAGCGGGTGGTCTGCGCGATATCCAGATCGTCGAAGGCGTTGCCCACGTACCGCAGTTCGTCGCGCTCGGGACCATCGACGCTCACCTTCACGAGCGACAGGCGGTGCCGGTCGCCCTGCGTCTTCGCGAAGGCCACTTCGTTCGCCGACACGGTGAAGGTCTCCGGATCCGGCGGCGTGATGCGTCCCTTCACCTCGATGAAGTACACGGCGCCCTGCGCATCCGTTGACCGGATGTCGTACCCCTTGTTATTGTGCGGCATCTCTTGCGGATGCCGTCCGAGGGCGCGTTCCGCCTGCAATGTGGCGTCGATGGCGCGGCGGTCTACTTCCTCGGTGCTGTGTGCGAACACATGAGGCCGCATGCCGGACGACTGCGGGAAGAATCGGGACGGCACCACCAACGCCATGCCGAGCAGACGTGGCGGACTGAGCGTGATCCTGACGCGCTCCGGATCGAGCTCCCGTTCGCGCAGTTCCAGCCGCTGTTCCATGTCCCTCGCACGTTGAAGCGCGGTGGAAGGCGCCATTCTGGGAGTTTTCCCCTGTACGCGCTGCCTGTCCAGCAGCAGATTGTATTCACCGTACCAATGGTCAATCTCCTCCTGCAGCCGTTGCCTGACCTGTCGCAGGATATGGGCATTTTCTTGCTTGATACGAGTGGCAAGCTCGTCGCGTGCCACAAGCCCGTGCTCGCGGGTGACCAGATTCGTCATCGCGTCGCGATGGTTCGTCTGGAACCATGCCCTTTCCATCAGTCGGCGTGCCGGCACCCGTTCGGCGGCGCCCAACCCTTCATAATCAAGGTACGGAGGCGCTTCACACAGTTCGGGCGCGGCGTCCTCCTCGCAACGTACGTAGTCGAAGAGCTTGGAAAGAGTGCGGTCTTGATCGTCGCGAATATCCTGCTCCACACATGCGATCAGCATGGGCTGTTCCGGTTGGGTATCGGTATGGTCCACGAAGACGGCGCCATGCTGCAGCGCCGGTCCGTACTGTTCGATGATGGCGTTCACGACGGCGTCGAGCAACGGCGACCCCGCGGCGATCAGTTCGGCGTCTGGTTTACCGGACACATGCGTATACGCCGGATTGAAGGTGATGCGTTCATAAGCGTGGGTGAGACTCTGCCCGGCAACCGACATGCTTCTGATGCGATGCGGCACATGCACCACTTCCCAACGTCCGCGTTCCCTGCGACGAATCGGGATGCTCAAGGCAGAACATGCGTCCAGGAAAAACGCCTCGATATAGCCGGGCTGCAGCTTGCGCGCGCGGTTGCGTTCCATCATGTCGCGAATCTTCGTGATGTTCATCGCGCCGTTGAGCTCACGGTCGGCGGACTGTTCCCTGATTAATGCGCTCAATCCATCGCTGACGCCGGCGTTCACGACTCGGTCGAGCTTCTCGCGGATACAGGGGTCGTCTCCGTATCGGATTGCTTCAAGCATGAGATCCTTCAACGAACGGCCGGCGAATGCGTCGCCATCGCCCAACACATTGAACAGCCTGCCGTCATAGGTCTTCCCCATGACCGCGATCTTGGACAGCAACGTCGCATACACCTCACCCTCACGCGTATTGGCGGCGACCATATTCCACAGGAAGCACGGCCGTTGCTGGCCGATGCGATGGATTCTGCCAAACCGCTGCTCGATGCGGTTCGGATTCCATGGCAGATCGTAGTTCACCATCAGATCGGCACGCTGCAGATTCAGGCCTTCACCGGCGGCGTCCGTCGCGACGAGGATGCGGATGGAGGGATCATTCACGAATCGCGACTGCACATCCTTGCGTTCCCTGCGGCTCAATCCCCCGTGAATGCACACGACGCTTTCCGGGGCGCCCAGAAACGCGGCAATCCTGTCGACGAGGTATTCGAGCGTATCGCGGTGTTCGGTGAACACGATCAGCTTATGCGCGAATCCATCGGTTCCCGCATCCAGGATATGTCTGGAAAGGATGGAGGAAAGCTGCAGCCACTTTGCATCCGTGCCGGCAGTGACAAGTTGTTCGGATTGGGCGACGAGCCCATCCAGCATGGCGATTTCCGTCTGCAGTTCCCTGACATTGTTCGCCCATGTGGTTCCGCTGATGGTCTCTTCGATCTGCGTTTCGATGCGCGCTTGGTCCGCTTCGTCCGTTTCCTCCCAGACGTCGTCCATGCTGGTCGGATCGATGCATCCCGCGCCTGATCGTGGCACGGCGTCGCCGCTGCGCCAGTCGCGCAGAAGCCGCTCGAGGCGGTCCCTGCGCCGTCTAAGCGACGCATGGATCGCCTGTGGGCTCGATGCGAGACGGCGTTGGAGCAGCGTCAACGCGAATCCGATGCTGCTCCCCCTGCGACCATCCTGCTCACTGATCTTCGATACTGCGTTCATACCGGTGCGGACGTAGGCGGTCACCGCCTCGTACAATGCCATCTCCTCCTTGGAGAGACGGTATTCCACGGTCTGTGCATGCCGCTCCGGAAACAGTGGTCTGCCATCGAAACGCAGTAGATCCTCCTTGACCATGCGTCTCATCACATCCCGCATGTCGCCGATGACGAGAGGTCTGCTTTTGCCTGCATGACGTTGCCCTGCGAACCGATCGCGATCGAGCAATGACATGAACAGACGAAAATCGTCCTCCTTGCCGGAATGCGGCGTCGCCGTCATCAGCAGTAGATTCTCCGCATGCGTGGACAGGATCTCTCCCAATCGGAACCGGTTCGTGTGCTCCACCTCGCCGTATCCGTTCTTGTAATGGGCGCTCATACGATGCGCCTCATCGACGACGGCGATGTCCCACAGCACGTCCGATTCGTTCAGCTGTGTTCGAAGTTCGTCATTGCGTGCCACCTGGTCCATGCGGACGATGAGCCGGTCATGCGTGGTGAACGGATTAGTCCGCGCTGCCACCATCGACGGTTCGAAGATCTCGAAGCGGAGATTGAACTTCTCCTCCAACTCGTCCTGCCATTGCTGTGCCAGACCGCCGGGGCAGACGATGATGACGCGTTCGGCGGCGGAACGCATGATCATCTCCTTGATGTACAGGCCGGCCATGATCGTCTTGCCTGCACCGGGATCATCGGCCAACAGGAATCGCAGTGGCACCTTCGGCAGCATGTCCTCATAGACGGCACGGATCTGATGAGGCAGCGGATCGATGTTCGAGGAATATACTGCGGACATCGTGTCATACAGCGACGCATAGCGGATGCGCAGCGCATCCGACGCCAACCGAAACTGTTGGGAATCGCCGTCGAAGGCGGGATTGTCGCGTTCGGTGCATGCGATGGAGAACCGCTGCAACATGCCTTCGTCCACCAGTTCCTCATTCAGTGAACCGTCCGCGGCCCGGTATATGAGCGCCCAAGTTCCATCGGCGTGAATCGCGGCGATCACCGTCACGCACTGATCAGGAATAACCCCCTCCAGTATGACGCCCGGTCGCATGTCTTCCGGCTTCAGCCGTGCGCCGGACGATGCGGATGCGTCTCCTGAAGCGCTATGTTGCATGTCATTCATTGTATTTCCCTCTCTGCGCCGCCCCATATGTGTATGTTCCTGTGCCCACTGTAGCCTTCCGGCGCCTGCACAAACAAGATGCATATCAGCCATGACGTGTCGGGTTGGGAGCGCTGAATGGTTACTCCGCGCTCCCAACCCTTTTCTGCAGCAGAAGTGGCTAACCTTGCTGCGCGATGCTCCGCAGACGCTCGTCGACGTCATACTCGGCGCGCTCGCATGCTTCGACGTACGGCTCCTGCCCTTGGATCAGCCCCATCTCCCGCGTGCGCTTGAGGAAGCGGAAGCCGTCCTCGCCCAGATCCTCGATATAGCCTTCCGTCTGCAGATAGGGATAGGTCAGCGGATCGTCCTGGATGCATCGCGGAGGGTTGACACGCCGGCGCTCGTCGGCGATGCTCCAGAACAGCGTGTGGTATTCCTCGTCGGGGAGGTCATACAGTTCCTCTAGCGGCACTCCGAGCCTCTCGGCCATCTGCTCTTCGATGGCGTCCCATTCGCGCTCATGGTTGAACTTGGCGCGCGCCACATAGTATTCGAGCGGATCGGGCGCCCAGGGGCGCTCGGCGACGTCCGCGTTGAGCGCATAGGCCTCCACGTCGCTCATCCACCTCCATCCGTCATCCCAGCAGGTGTATTCGATGGCGTATCCGACATAGGGCTCCTTGTCGTACGCCACGAAGCCGGTGAGCTCCTTGTTGCTGAGCGGACGCACCGGCTCCACCGTTTCGGTCAGCCAGAACGGGGCCGGAATCACATACGCCGGCGAATCCCACCATTCCTCAGGTTCGTCGACCGGATTCGCCGCGAGGCTGTACGCTCCCCTGCCGCGATGCCCGTCCAGCCACCGCGCCGCGGATTCATTGGGGACGAAACCGCCGTACGGATCGAATCCGCCGAATCCCCTGCCGACGAGTTGACGTACGAAGCCGGCCTCCAGCTGCGCGGCCTGATTGTCCGAATCATCCGGATACGCCGCCTTGGGCCGGTATCCGAGCATGGCCTCGACGAGCAGTCCGTATTCGCGGATGCCGAGCGTTTCCTTGGTGATGTCGTTCATGATGTGTCCTTTTCTATAGTGTTTCCAATCGTCTTCGGATGCGGACTCGTCGATCCGGTGACATTGCTTGGAACCGGACAAAACTCCGATGTGTCATGCGTTGTCCGGTTTGAGGTTCTCCGTGAAGAGCCTGATGATCCCGTCGGGGATGTTCGCGGGATCGGCCAGATCCAGCGCGCCGATGCGTTCAAGCAGCGCTTCCGGCGGCATCGCCGGCACGCCTCCCGGCCACGTCACGTCCTGCAGGTGGGGCGTGCCGGATTTGCCCGTGGGAACCATGCAGACAAGCCAGTCGCTCATGATGCCGTATCGTTCGAGAAGGGGGCGCCAATGCTGGCATTGCGTGATCATGTTCGTGCTCATGTGGACGTCCGCGCGACCATCGGATCCGGATACGAACGCGTGTTCGCTGATGCTGACGCGCGCGAGCGTATCGTCCGCGATGTTCACATATGCGGTGTCCGACCCGCCTTTGTAGTTCTTCGCATCGACGAACCATGCGTATGGTTGCCCGCTGCGTCCGACGCCGATGATGACGGCGTCGATGTCCGCGTCGGTGCGGTTGCCTTGTGCGTCCTTCCCATACAGCGACCAGAACGATACGACGTTCAGACCGCTGCTTGCGATGATCTTGGCGAGCATCCGCTCCCCGAACAGTCCGGAATGTATTTGCATGTCGCCGAAGTCGGAGGATTTGAGGCCCACGCCGGGATTGCCGAACAGACGATGTTCGTTGCGCGCCTTCGACAACTGATAGTGCCTTGCCTGCTCATACAACGGATCAGGCAGACCCTTCCCGTCCGAGGAGATCATGCGGTACCCGCGAAACTCAGATTCCCCCTGCACCGCCGGAACGATTTGGAATCGCTGGACGGCGCGGCTGAACATGACGGATGGCATATGGTCGTGGATGTACTGCTCTTGCGCCATGCGTTGCGCCTGGATCTGCGGGCGCAGCCGCAACGCCCTGAGGAAGGGGAAGAAACGGATGATGGCCGTGATCGCGGCGATAAGGACAAGCACGTTGAGGCAGACGATCGGCGTGGCCGAGTAGGAGCCTCCCGCGCCGAACAGTATCAGCAGCAATGCGATGCCGACGCCATAGGCTCCGGCGGCGCATGCATTGTGCGCGCGATTCTCCTTGCTGACCATAGACCCGAGCAGCGCGCATACGCCGCCGACGATGAGACATGTCAGCAATCCTCCCGCGCTGAACACCATTGCGAAGAAATGGCCGATGTATGCCATGATGAGCTCCTGTCTTTGCTTTCCCGTTTCTTTCGCACCCGGTCGGATGCGTCGCCTGTACGAACCGGATAAAACGCTTGCATTATCGGTCGGGAACCGCAAATGGGCGGATGGACACGCCCGGTATGCGTCGCCTCATCTTAGTCGGTGTTTTGTCCGGTTCCCAGGAATGAAGGCCGCGACGCATACGGCGTTGCGACTCGCGATTATGAATGGAGAAAGGACCTACCATGTCGACATTGTTCAACGTTCTCGGCAGCATCTATTTCCTTGTGGGACTCATCGTCGGTCTTGTCAAGATCCCCGCCGCCATCCGCGCATTGCGCCGTTCCCCTCTGCGTGCCGTACGTGATGGGGCGCTCAGAATCACGCTGTTTATCATCGGGTTCCTCGTTCTCGCCGCCCTTGGAGGCAAGTCGGCGTATGGGCAAAGGCAGACGATCAATATGATCTGGATATTCGCGACGGTCGCGGTGCTGATCTATATCGTCAGTGCGGTGGCACGCGTCCGTCGCGACCACCGTGCGCAGGACAGGCAGGTCGAGCAACGGATGCGGGAGCGTCCCGTGCCGGAAGGCATCGTATACATGAACGAGCCCCGTCCTTCGGCCCGAACCGCCGACGCGCCGACGTCTGGGCGTCCCGTGGCACGCCCCTCCGGGAGTGCCGACGCCACGCACGATATGCGGTGATAAGGCAAGCAGGGTCGTGATTGCGGCAGTCGGCACGTGAACAACGTGCCGACTGCCGCAATAGATACAAGCAAATTCATCGCACGGCTTCACATCGCCCAGACGGCGGAGGGTCCGGCCAACTAGTGCATGCGTATGATCCGGTGCGGGCTCAGGTGTTGCAGGTTCCTGAGCCCGCCCCAACCATCGGCCATGCTTCATGGTCAGTATGGTCTCCAGACGATGATGTGCCATCGGATACCGCCTTTGCCCGTCTGCCGCGCGGACAAGGTCATTGTTCCCTCTTCGGTCCGCCTGCTGGTCGGGACACGGCCGGCGGTCTCAAGAAGGCGTCGCTCATCGAATGTGCATGGCGTACCATATTCCGCCCCGCCATCGGCATGAGCCCGGAACACAAGCCGCGCATCGTTTCCGTCCTCCGCCATGCGCACCAAGGCCGTGTAGCCTCCTTCCGGCAGGAAATCGGCGAACCGTCTCGTCACCGCCTGCCGTGACACCCTGCATACCCGATGCACGCCGCGGCTCTGGTCCGATTTGAAGAAATCCGCCACGTTCTTCGCGGTGAATTCATGGAGCATCCTGCAATGCTTGCGCATGTAGGCATCCGGAAGCAGCGAGAGCGACGCGAACCTGTTGCAGGCTCCCTCCTCGAGGCGTTTGTTGTAGTTCGTCGAACTGATCGACATCAGCGTCTCTGCGAGATCGTCGTCGGTCTGCTGAAGATAATGGCCCAGCTCATGCAGTATCGTGAAGTATCTGCGCATCGGATACCGGATCCGGTCGCCGTTGATCCGTTTGCGCTCCTCCCGGCGCTCCTTCTTCCCGTATTGGACCTGTATTCTATGGACATGGCGCTTGTCGAAGGCAGGGCTGAACAATCCGAGCAGGTCATTGAGCGAGGAACGGTTCTCGCCGTCGTTCTCATAGAACACGTACGCATCATCACGTAACCAACTGTCGACCAGGGAATCGACGAAGCGGATACGGACGTCATCATGCCAATGCTTGGCAATCATATCCGGATCCGTGATGCAGTCCTGTTCGAATTCGGGGTGCAGCACGCGGGCGAGCTCGACCATCCGTCTCGCCTGCGCGTCCACTGCACGATGGAATGCGGAGTTGGAATCCGTCATCGAGTCACTGTCCATTTTTCATGGATTCGACGGCTTTGAGAAGCGCGCCGTTCACCGCGGCGGCGTCACGGCCCGATGTACGGGCGGCGAGGTCGAACGCGGCCTTGCGGGCGAGCTCCAGCCGAACGTCATCGCCGTCGATATCCATATCGTCGAGGATCCGACGCCAACGTGGTTGCTCGGCCGCGATCAGGTACGCGTCAGGAATGGCCTCCTGCGCCTGCGGCGGGGCAGCCGGGAACCCGGCCTGCTTCATCTTCTTGGACTGCGTCGCCGTCAGTGGCATGCCATGGTTCATGATTGCGTTGCGTTGGGCGGCACTCAGCCCGAGCGCCGTCTTCAACGCCTCCGCATACGTCTTGCGCTCCTCCGAAACGCCGAAGACGATGACCTGCTCCTGATGCAGCGGCGGCAGATGCCTGCCGATGGCCCACCACTGCTGGAAAGTGTGCGCTCGCTCCGACACCTGCGCATATGCAGCGAGGAAATCATCCGGATCCTCCGCCCTGTGCACATGGCCGTTCAAGGCGGGGTCATCGCATGTCACGGCCTGTGCGACGCCGGCGCAAAAATCGCCAAGCGGTGTGTCCAATACGCGTACGGGAATCGGAATGCCCAGGGCCGGCCATGCGACCATCGGCATACCGATGGGCGTCTTGTCGATGACGAGCCCATCCGCCGTCTGCTCGCCGGGATCGTTGGACATCGGGATGACGTGCACGATGCGCGGATCGTCATCGTCGATGCCGGCGATCATCAGAAACTCCACATGGTCATCGTCCTCGGCAATCCACAGCTGATTCGCATGCGGCCCCTCCTCGAGCGCCCGACGCCGGTATTCGGAATCGGTCACGTCAAGCATCTCCTGAGGTATGAGCACCGGGATGTTCTTCTCCATCACCTGCCCTCCTTCGTCGATTCGCGCAGTTCGGTTTTGCGCAGCTCGGATTCGAGCCGTTCCTCGATCTCATCCCTGCTCGTCGTCTGCATACGCCGGCAGCGCAAGGTGAGCGCAATGTTCATCAGTGTACGCGTAGGAAGCGAGTGCGGAGCCAACTGTTTGAGCTGCTCCGCAGTGAGCTCTTTGTCGATGATCGCGATCAGTGCGCGCCTGCGCTGTGCATCCGCGCCCCCATCGCGACGCTCATAGAAGTCCAATGCGTCGGCGGGATCGGCGACGGTGGAAGCGCTTGCGGCGATGCATCGTCCGTACGTGCTCGTCTCGATGTCGTTGCGCATGGCACCATCCTCGAATTGCAACGATTCCATATGCATGTCGACCTGATGGTCGGGCGCCAGATAGGGATGGTCGATGAGCATCACCTCAACGATTTCGGAAAGGGTCATCGACCCTTCGGCTGCGGTGAGCACGGCCAGGAGCCACTCATCCAGCTGCGACATCCTTCCTTTCGCGCCATTTCTCCCGATTGTATACTTGGGGCCCCGTTGATGATAGAGCCTGCCGGTATCGGGATCGTATTCGAGGGCAAGCGCGGCGCGTTGCCGGCCCACTTCCCTCACCGCTTCCTCGGACGGCCACGCCACCTTGACCTTGGCTCCGGCTTCGGCCAACTCGCCCTTCGTCTTCGTCGTCCGTGCGACGGGAGCACCCGACACGTGCCATGCGTTCACGGCCTCCTTGCGCCCCGGACCGTCGCACGCGACCATGACGTTCTCGAAAACCGGCTCACCGGATTGCAAAGACCTGCACCGCTGCAACTTGGCCTCGATGCGTGCGCGCAGTCGACCGAAATCGGTGTTCTGCGCGAATTCCTTGCCGAAGAACTCACGAACCGGTTTATATGAGCGGATACGGAACTGCCGGTCGCTGTGGGAACTGAGATAGAGCTTGACGAATGCGTGCCGCAACCCGATCGCCTTGCGCTCCTTGCCGCACATCATATGCATCGTGCAGAACTCGTTCGCCCAGAACCCACCCACCTGATCGGCGCTCCGGGCATCCGTCTCGCCACGATACTCATAGAGGGCCCGCAGATCTGGATAAAGCACGATCTTGCTGTTGCATGTCCGACTCAAGACGCCGATGGTCTTGGGGCCTGGCTTCCTCAGATTGCGGATCTCCTCGCCGATCTGGTAGCTGCCGTCATCGGGTATGTCGGGCGCTTCGAACCATTCCGCGGCCCATCCTCGCGGATGTTGTGCGGGATCCCATATCGCTTTCGCATGTTTAGGCGGCATCACTCCCCCTTCGCTCTCCTCCTGCGGCGTATCCGATTCTAGCGGGTCGGCGCAGGAGCTGACAACCTTCTTCGTCACTAATCGGACATATCTCCACTCCGTTGCCATCCCGGCCGCAGCACCATCGTCCCATCGTTTTGTCGTTTTGTCCGGTTGGTAGCCGTGTACGGCATAACGGTCATGCGATAGAGGAAAGGATCGGTGGATCATGAACGATGCATACGACGGCCACGACGATCACGACGAAGGTTTCATCTGGGTCGGGGACACAGGCCGGCCTGACGCGATCGAACAGGTGCAGCGCTCATTCGACGAGCAGCTGCACCATGCGTCCGAGGAGTTTCGCATCACCGGCTTCAAGGATTTCACGACGCTTGAATGCAACCGTTATGGGTGGCCTTGCGCGTTCGTGCTCCTGTGCCGGGACTGGCATGACTCGCACATGCGCAGGCAACAAGGCGCCCTCCGGCAGATCGCGTTCAACATGGCCACGCTTCGCTCCCTGACCCCGATCAACTCGGTCAGCACAGGTGATTTCGTGGTGCGTTTTCTCGATGAGGGCGGCCTGGATGAGCATCGCATACTGACGAACGTCCAACGAACCTCCATGCTGCATCGCCATGGACTGCTCACCTGTGAATACGACAAGCGAGAGTCCGATGCGCTCGCCCTGAACTGCGTGCGCACCGGACTCACATTGGCGCTGCCAAGCGAAAGCGTGGTGGTCTGGAAAACCGATGATGATGGATCGATCATCGACATCGGCATCCATGACGCGGTGTCGCTGCGTATGCAGATGAACGCCTACCCGCAACTGTTCGATAAGGACTCGATCCTTTCGGATGATGACGTGGAGCGTGATATCGCCGATTGCCTCAATGTTCTCAACCTGATTCGCGACACGCCCCTCAATCCCCTGGAAGTGCCGCAAGAGCGGTTGATATCCGCGCCGCCGCAAGCGCTCAACAAGAAATACCACCCAATGCATTAACAACACTTCATGCAAGGAACGATCATGGCAGTATCACAGATGACCCGCAGCAACACACGCACGTCCGTCGTCGCATCCGACGATTCATGCGCGAGCGATGACGGGGATTTCATCGACGTCATCGGTTCGATATTCGACGATGACGACGGATCCGGCGACGAATCATGCAATTACCTCTACGGGTTGTGCGAGAACGCCGCCAAGTTCTCCCTCGCCGCCGGCGACGCCGATGGCACGACGTACACCCGGCGCTACTGTCCCAAACACTTCCTCCTGCAGCTGCACTTCATCATCGACGCGACGACCAGCGACAACTGGTTCCGTCAATTCGAGACGGAGGCGGAGCGCAACTCGGCGTTCCTCACCTACTACGCCAATGCGCAACGCATCAGCGATTAGACGCCGATGCCCGAAAACGAACATCTGCTATGCTCGTCCACGACGAAGGAGGGCCACGCGAGGGTGCGAGCACCATGGAAGGCCAGGCTCCGAACGCCGCCGATTTCATCGACGAGGCACCCGCGACGGACGGATGGCTGCTCTATGGGCATACCCATCAGGATGTTCCCGACGGCACCGATGCATGCAGCGTCAACGTCGGGCTCGATGCCTGGAATCTGCATCCGGTCTCGGAAACGACCATCATCGACTGGTTCACGAAGGCGAACGCACATCGCTGACCATGCCGACGATTGTGTCGATTCGGTCCGGATTCGCCCTCCAGGATCCGAATGATGCCCCGGACGATATACTTGGTGCGGAAAACGATACGCCCGAGTACGACCGACGAAAGGACGTGCAGATGACCACACGATCAACGAAGACGGCGGCGATCGCCGCGGCGGCCCTCATGGCTTCCGCGCTCGCCGGATGCGGTTCGTCCGCCTCGTGGGACGCCGATCGGATGGACGCCGCCTGGAGCGATCACGTCGCCGATGCGGGCACGCCGTTGACGGCCGACGAATTCGAGACGACGACGTGGCGCGCCGCCAACGGCGACATGGTCATGTTCCATGACACGTCCGAAGCGTGGCCGCATATGCCGATGCCGACGACGCGCGGCAAGGACGACCATCATACGACGCTCATCCCCGAAAGCGTCCAGGGGCAGAGCGAGCTGCTGCAGTTCGAGTTCCTGCAGTACGCCGACGTCAAGCTCGACGGCGCCTACTACGTCGTCTCCACGTCCTTCCCCGCCGACCCGGCGGACCTGTCCGGACAATGGAACGAGGGGAAGGACGGAGACCTCTTCGTGCTCGCCGTCAACACGGACACCCACGAAGGCTACCGCGTGCGCGCCACGGCAAGCGGCCTCGACGCGCAGTGCATGACCGACGGCGTCAAGGACGCCGGCTGCTATCAGGTGCTGTTCCAGGGCCTCGCCGACGACGCGAAGGCGAACGGCGGCGTGCTCACGCTCGAATACGTGGACATGGGCACCGGCGACGCCGATGCGTCAACGTCGCAGGAATAGACGCCGCGTGCATGCATATGCATATATAGAGGTGCAGGAGAACCGTAGATCGGGCGGCCTTGTCGATGAACGACACGGCCGCCCGATTCCGTTGAAGATGCCGACGGTCGCCTACAGCTGCGCCGACCGCAACGCATGCCGCGACACCATGACGGAGACGGCGAGCACGGCCGCACCCAGCGCGGCGCCGATGCCGTACGGCGCCCACGACGGCATCGAGACGATGGCCGCGAGCAATCCGTCGGCGCCCATGTCGAGCGACACGGCGAGCACGACGAGCGTGACCACGACCGCGAGGATGCACACGCGGGCGATCTGCGCGCGGTCGCGGAAGACGATGTTCACCGGGATCTCGATCGAGGCGGTCAGCACGGTGAGCAGCGCCGCGCAGGCGACGACCATCGCCGACTGCGCGACGGGCTGCCGGTGGACGGCGGCGCTGAGCGCCTGCAGCGCAAACGCGAGCAGGCAGGACGGGACGATCGAGACGAGATACTTCTCCGCCACGTACTGTCCCCTGTCGAACGGCATCGCGAACAGTGTGCGCCGTATCGGTACGCTCAGATCGTTGCGGATCATGTTCCCGCACACCGCGGCGAGCAGCATCGGCATGAGCAGCACGCCCGTGACATACATGTCCGACACGGTGTAGAACAGGCACAGCATCAACGTCACGGCCAGAAACACCCGGTTCTTGCCCATCGCGATCATGTCCCTCGCCAACAATCCCCTCATGACCGGCTCCTTTCCCTGGTCGTCTCGTCGATCTTCCGGGCCGTCGGCGCGTGTTCCGGCTCCCCGGCCATCGTCAGGACGGTGATGAGCCCGTCGATGTCGCCTCGCGCGATCTGGACGCCGGGCATGTTCTCCTCGTAGTAGCGGCGTTCGTCGGTGAGCGCATGGACGGCGCCGTCCATGCGCGCGCTCGCGAGGATGTGCGAGCGGTCCATCACCGCCGCCTGGCTGTCGGAGAGGATGAGCGTCGCATAATCGTCGTGCAGACGGTCGATCGTCTCGTGCAGTCGGATGCGTCCGCGGTCGATGAGGTAGAAGTCGTCGCACAGCGATTCGATGTCCTTCGCGTTGTGCGAGCTGACGAGGATCGAACGCCCCGGCGTCTCCATGTAGGCGCGCAGCAGGTCGAGCAGTTCGCCGCGCGCGACGACGTCGAGTCCTGCCGTCGGCTCGTCGAGGATGAGGACCTCGGGGCGATGCGATATCGCGATGACCGTCCTGAACTTCGCGGCCATGCCGGTGGAGAAGTCATCCATCGGCTTGTTCGCCGGCAGCTCGAAGCGTTCGAGCAGCCCCCGGCACAGCGCCGCGTCGAAGGCGGGATAGAAGGCCGCCTGCTGCCTGATGACGTCGTCGCCTGTGAACGCGGCGTCGAAGGCCGCGTCGGCGAGCACGGCGCCGACGCGTCGTTTGACGGTGTTCGGCAGCCGGGCGACGTCGGCGCCGAGCAGCGTGCCGGATCCGGCATCCGGTTCGGCGAGTCCGAGGATGATCCGGAACGTCGTCGTCTTGCCTGATCCGTTGACGCCCACCAGTGCGGTGATGCGGTCCTTCGGCACCCGCATCGTCACGTCGAGCGTGAAGTCCGTGTATCGTTTCGTCGCATGGTCCAGCGTGATCGCGTCGTCGCTCATCGCGTCTCCCCTTCCATGTCCGTCGCCTCGTCGTCCGTCTCGTCGAGCAGCATCGTGACGAGTTCCATGATCTCCCCGTCATCCAGCCGCAGCCTGCGCGCCTTGGCTATCGCCTGCGCGAATTCCTCCTCCACCTGGCGGTTGAGTTCCTCGGCCACGATGTTCGGCGAGACCTCGGCGACGAAGGTGCCCTTGCCCTGCACGGTGACGACGAGACCCTCCTGTTCGAGCACGTCGTACGCCTTCTTCGCGGTGAGCGCCGAGATCGCGCATTGCCGCGCGAGGGCGCGCACCGAGGGCAGCGCGTCGCCCGCCCTGAGATCGCCTGTTTTGATGAGCGCGCGGATGCGGTCCACGATCTGCTCGTAGATCGGCGTCATCGAGGCGGCGTTGATGACGATGTCCATCATGCTTTCGTCCTCCGTCGTCGTTGGCTGTGGCGCATGCCGCAACCAAGTGTATAACACTACATAACAGTACAGTACACTATATAACGATAATGACGACATGTGGTGCGCCGGACCGGAAGACGGGTGCCCGTGAGCTGCGGCGCGTGGGATCGAAGCCATATTTTTCATGTTTTTACTGCCCTGTGCCTGTGGTATATGCGCTGCAGATTATGTAATTACGCCCGTTTTATTTACATAATCGAATGACATCTTACTAGGCAATCCTTGCACGTATGTCGCAGCAACGTCCATCGGTGTGGTCGAATACCCTTTGATTATTCTGCTTATCCGGCAATCGGAGCCGTTGGAGCTCTCTACGGTGTATATTTCGGTCCAACGATTCGGCGCTGAGTCGTGGACAAGGAAGGAGGACGAATATGAAAAAGTCCATATGGGAAACGCCTTATGACCATTGGGCGTCCACCTGTGATTCATGCCGTGGCGTCGGCAAGTGCGGTGCTGCCGGTCAACTTCGTGCCTGCTTGGCTTTGTTCGGGTTCGGGAGGTGACGAAGAAACCATGATCTGGGTAATCATAGCGGTGCTGATTCTCGGCATAGGCGCGTATTTCGGTAATGAGTATCGGCTGGACCGCAAGGCGCATAAATTGAATTCCAGCTCCGAGGAGGATCGCAGGCTCGCCGCGGAGCTGCAGGATATCGCCCGCAAGATAGACGAGGGCAAATACCTGTACAGATAATTAATCACTCTGGTCGCGGCGTCGGCGCAGCGGCGGTTCCGTCCTGGAGCTCCGCACCGCCGCGATGATGATTGCGGGGTTAGCCAACGGGGCGTTGTGGGGGTGCCGTCGGCATCGCGGCAGCACCGTCCGCGGGTGCGTCGATCGCGATCGGTGGGATGCTCACCAGTGGCGTCCTGACCGTTGGCGGCGCGTTCTGCAAGTGACCTGCCGCTTTGTTGGCGTGCATGCCGGAAAGGGGATTGTGGCGTGATGATTCAGTTGAATAAACGGTGGAACATCAAACTAGGGTCATTGATATGCCTCGGCAATCTGGTCCTGTGGTCGTTGCAGGCCATCGTGCAGATCGTTTGGAAAGGCGGACTCGTAGCGCCTGTCCTTCAAGCGGTAGGGTTCGCGTTCCTCATCTTCGGTACGGCGTTCGGGGCGTTCACGGACAAGGACAACCGGATACCGGTGTATGGAGTGGTGTTGTCTGTGCTGCTTCCCCTGCCGGTCGTTGTGGGAGTGATCATCATGGGTTTGCAATGACCGCCTGACAATCACACCGAACCATCCGTTCGTATCACAACAGGAGCTGTTGCGATACGAACGGATTTTGTTTTACCTGCGGCTGTTGCGCGTCAGATGGTGCCTCGGTTGTTTTGTAGTTCCATATGACGCCGCAAGGTGAGGTCGCGCAGGTATTCAGAGAGGCACATGTTCTGGCTTGCGGCGCCCTCTTGGATCATGTCACGCCAGGATGGTGTCACTTTGAAGTTGGATTATCGCATTGGCTTTTTCGGTTTCGCCGAGACGGGGCGTCCCACAAGAACAGAGCATGTATCATCCGGGCCACGTCGGATGCTGTGGCGGATGTGCACCACCATGCGGTTGAAATCGAAATCGTCCACGCGCAGCGCGCACATCTCCCCGATGCGCAGACCGAACGCGACCATGACATGGATGCTGATGCGCGTGTACGCCGGCATCGCCTCGGCCAGACGCCGAATGTCATCCTGCGACAGCTCCGCGATCAGATCCTTGTCCGCCATGCGTTTCGCCGGCACGGGCGCCACGCAGGGGGACCGTTCCAGCAACGGCGCCGAACCATCGGGCGGCGCGACCGCGGCGCGCATGATGGCACGCAGCATGATGTACGCCTCACGTTTGGGCGTGGCCGCCAGGGAGCATCCGTCCAGCCATGCGGACACCATGCGCGCGTCCATCGCGTCGAGCCGGACACGGCCGAACACGTCCTTCAACCGTCGCAGCAGGAGACGCTTGCGACGCAGCGTGGCGGGCGCGAGAGGCTCCCCGCCGCGCGCACGACCACCCCACCTGTCCATCCACACATCCGCCCAGTCCGCGAACGTGACACCGGACAGCGCGGCCGCCCTGTCCCGTTCCCTGGGCGCCGTCCAGTCGGCGAGCCCACGGCGGTACATGTCGACGCGGACCCGCTCGTCGTCCAGCCACGCCACCGCGCGGGCGCGGGTGTCGAACAGGCGCCCCACCCTGCTTCCGGGACGTTTGGGATTCGCGTAACGGGCCAGATAGGCCACGCTCCCGTCCGCGCGCCTCTTCTCCAGGACGCCGCCGAAACGGCACCCCTCCATATTGTTCATGCTCATGTTCGTGTTCGTCATGCGTCTCTCCGATGCGGCAGAAGAAAACCCTCACCGCGACACGCCGAAACACACAGGGCGCGCATCCAACCCGGAACGATCCCCGGGCACCTTGGTACCCGACCGGTACCCGAAATCACCTATCCGGTTTCCGAAACCACGCACGCACCACCCTTGGACACGCCTCCACACGACACGCCCGACACGCCGACCCATCCCAACGGACACGCCGAAACAGAAAAGCCTCCGACATGCCGTCGGAGGCCCATATGGGTGGGTGATGTAGGCATTCGGAACAAAACCTGGACACGCCCATGCTTTCACCATCCGCGGCGTCGGCCACCACGACCGATACCCCCATGGTACCCACGACACGGACATGGACACGGCACCCCGTCGCATCACCTGCACGCATGATCCCAACCGACTATCCCATCATGCTCCGCCCCTCCCGGCTCGCCCGCCTCCTCGACGTGACCGAACGGACGGTCGCCAACCTTCCCGTCGAACGGGTGAAACCATCCGCACGGGTGACGCTCTACCGCATGGACATGATCGACCGGCTGCTCGACCATGCCGTGCCGAACCGGATCCGCATGGACACGAAACCCACCATCCGGCAGACGGCGACGCTTCTCGACGCCGGCCCCTCACTCGTACGCAACCTCATCGCCACAGGACTGCTTGCCGTCGACCGGCACGATCCGCGGCTGCTCCGCATCGAACCACAATCACTGCTCAGGCTCATGGGCGGTCCCGTCCGTCATCCAAGCACCCTCTCGCACCCGATCGGTGAACCGTTCACGACGCCGCTCGCCCGTCGCGTCCGCACCTGACCCGATTGCGGCGAGCAGATCGTCGAGCGCGTCCCGCGCCGTGTCGAACCGGCTCGGCGAGCCCGAACGCGTCCAACAGGCGCGGCATGGATCCCGCATGCAGCGCACCTCCCCCAACAGGCGCAACGCCGGATCGAACAACGCGTCCGCAAGATCATGCTCGCCGGCAAGCACCCGATGCCTCACGGATCCCCCATGCGCGGGCAACGTGACCACGGTGAGACCGTCCACATGCTCGACTTGGGCGCGCGCCGCATATCGGGCGGTGCGCATCTCATGCGCCGACAGGTCGTCGCCCACGCCGGTCAAACGCAGCCGGTCGGCACGCGTCGCCATCCTCAAACCCACCTGACCATCCATACCGTGCCCCCTTTTCCGAGCCGCCGTGTGCATTGGCGGCCGTCATGGCCGCGCACCCGCCGCCATGCGTCCCCGCCGTCTCCGAGTGCCAACCACCCTCCCCCGCGAAACCCGAAACCGAAAAACGAGAAAAAGAAAAAGGGAGAACCAAAAAGAACACGACACCCAAAAGACGGCGGATCGGGAAAAAGACGAGGAAGCACGAAAAGGAGACAAAAGGAAAAGCACAGAGCAGATAAGGGGAAATGAGGACACGTGGGCGTGTCCGGTCATGCAGGCATGACCCTAAGCATCACCCAAGGCCCCTTTCCCTTATCGTCCACATTGACGAGGGTGATGCGAGGGCCGAAAACGGGCCGGGCGCAAAAACCGGGAATCCGGGCGGTCTCGGACGGTTCGTAAGCCTCGCCGACACGGCGGGCCGCATCAGAGGGGGTCATGCGTCTTGGGCGTGGGCGGCGAACAGCGCGTCCACGTCACGGGTCGGCTGCGGCGCGTAGGGGCCCGCGGCGTCCAGCATGGCGAGGAACTCGGGGATGGAGACGATGCGCCTCCCCAACGGGTCCGCGAGGTTGTCCGCGCCTGTGAGCGGATCGTCGGTGGCCTGGACGGCGACGGTGACGAACACCGCGTCCACGGGCCGATGCGAGAGCCGCGACCAGGGGAAGCCGTGCCGGTCGAGCCCCACGTTCATGCCCTCCACGAACGCGTCGTGCTGCGCGCGTACCGCGTCACGGACCGTGACGAGCGGGGCGTGCATCGTGTAGGGGCGCAGCACATGGCGCGCCGCATCGTAGCGGATCATGCGGCCGGCGTCCACGCTCCGGTACGCGATGCCGGCGCCGCCGACCATCAGCTGCAGGTATGCGAAGAACAGTTTCTCCACGCCGTCCCGTCCCGTGCCGTGGATGACGAGATCGGTGTCGCCCGCGGCACGCTCGTCCATGGTGGGGACATGCCAATGGCAGGACAGTCCGGGATGCCGCGCCGTGACGGCGCGCGCCAGGTCGCCGGCGGCGTCACGCAGCCGGTCCGTCTCCAATGGTTCGGGGTCGCATGCCCAACCGTCCAGTTCGGGTTCGTTGGGGCCGGCGCGGCGGATGCCGATGCTGCGCATCACGTCGCCCAGATGCGCGTCCGATGCGAGGATGCGCTCATCCTCGGAGTCCATCCGTTCCATGTCGCGGCGCAGCCATGCGGCGCGGTCGTGCGCGCCCACTCCGCGCGATCCGATGAACGCGACGATCGCGATCGCGGTGAGGACGACGGTCAGCAGGATGGCTTCCGGACTCATGGCCGGCTCCTTTCGTGCGCATGACGTGCAGGGTCGCCCCGGGGAGGCGTCCGCTTTGGCCGCGTGTGCTGTGATGGGACCGGAAGGGAAGAGAGGGGTTCCGTGGGTCGGCCCGCACGGGTTGTCTCTCCCGCCGACCGGCCCAACGGACATGTGCTACCGAATCACACGGGGACGTGCTGCACGTCCCTGACGGCCACGCTATGCGTCCATGATATCCGTGCCGCGCGTCATGCGGTGTCGGGTATGGACGGCACCAGTATTCGCAACGGTTGACACCCTCCGCACGCATGCGCGGGACGCATAGGGGGTGTCTGTGACGACTACCGAACGCACGAGCACCGCCACGCGCACGCGCGCGAAGAGCGGCAGGAACACCCATGGCGGATTCGACGAGGAGCCCGCCACCCACGAACAGATCGCCCGCCTCATCGCCCGATACTCCGACCCGTACCGCACCGGCACGCCCGCCGCGAAGCTCACCGCGCTGCTGCACGATCCGGAGCTGTGCCGCGAACTGGTCTACGCCTATGTGCAGGAGGAGCTGATCTGGGCGGCGAAACCGGTGGGCAGGACCGGCAAGCCGAGAACACCGCAAACACTCTCCTATCCTCTGGTCCGCCACATCTGCTCGCATCCGAGCATCGAGACGATCCTGCAGCGTCGCGCCGGATTCCCCGCGACGCTCATGCGTGCGGGCTGCCGCTACTACACGCTGCGCAGACGGCTCGCCGCCGAGAACATGCTCGACGGTCTCACGGACGCGGACGTGTGGAACATGGCGGCCGACGAGGAGGTCGCCCGCCAACTCGAGCAGATGGCGGCCGGACGCCGCGGCGAACCCCGCTGGCCCCCATACGCGGACGGCTCCAGCGCGAACCCGGACTGCCAGACGCCTGACACGCGCCGCATGCTCGGCTGCGGCGGCCTCGACGAATGGAACAGGCGGCTCGCGGAGCTCGAGGGGCTCGGATCGGTGCGCACCGTCCCCATGGTCGGCGACAACATGGAGGATGAGGACTACTGCCGCGCCCTCTCCGACATCGGCGCCGACACGGGCGCCCCCTCCTCCACCGAAACGGCGGCGCTCGGAGAATCCTTCACACCGGACGCCGCCTGGCTTCGCGATCACGGCATCACGGCGGACATGGTCGAACGCCTACCCCAACGACAGCGGGACATGCTTGAGGAGGCCGGCATCGACACCGCCGCCCTGATCCGTGAGGCGCATCGCGCCGACCTGGACCGGCTGCCGGAACCCGCGCCCCGCAGCCGGTGGGCCGCGGACCCGGCACGGCTGGACACGATGGCCGCGAGGCTGGAGCCGGTGGTCGGCCGCCCATTGGCGCGTCGGCTGGCGTTGTCGTATACGGGACGATCCTGGCAGCCGGACAGCATCCTCACCTCCGCCGGCCTTCCCGTCCGGCTCGCCCGCACGCTGCTCGCGACCGGAACGGCGCTGGAGGACACGGACGTGGCCCGGTGGGATGCGGCGTGCACACGGCTCAACACGCTGCGCCGTCCCCGCGGCTGGCGTCCGGGCCGGCACGGCATGGAGGATGCGCGGCGCATCCTCGACGGGTTCACGCACCGTCTCCGTGTCCGTTTCCTCGCCGACGCCGGCGTGGAGGAAGGCATGGATGCGCCGGCGCCTATGGTCGGGTGCGGGGCGTGAGCTCATCCATGACGGCGGAGTGGAGTTCGGCCCGCCCCTCCAGTACGGCGAGTTTGCGCTCGTCGATGGTGTCATGCTCCATGATGCGGTGGATGAGCACGGGCCGCCCCTGCCCCTGACGGGCGACGCGCGCGTTCGACTGGAGCCAGTCCTCCAGGCTCCACGGCAACGACATCCAGATGACGGTCCGTCCCGCATGCTGGAGGTTCAGCCCGTATTTGGCGGCGGCCGGGTGGGCGGCGAGGATCGGTATGTCGCCCGCATCCCACCGGGCGACGATGTTCGGCTCGTCGGGCGTGTGCACCCTGTCCCCGTACCGGTCGCGCAGCCGCTGCAGCTCGTCCGTCAGCTGGTACATGACCAGCACCGGTTCGCCCTGCGCTTCGGCGATGATGCGTTCCACCTCATCCATTTTGGCATGGTCCAGCCGTACCGGCGCGGCGCCGGTGTCCGCCGGATCGTCCGGGTAGAGGCATCCGGCGGCGAACTGGGTCATCTTGCCGGCGAGCACGCCCGCGTTGGCCGCGGTCGTCTCCGTGCCGGCGAGCTCGATCCACCGTTCGGTGCGGAACCGGTCGTATGCGCGGCGCGTGGCGGCCGGCATGTCTGTCCAATGGTCGAGCACACGGACGCCGCCGGGCAGGCCGGGGAGCCTGTCGGCGGCCTCCATGGTCATGCAGAACGGGCGGATCGCGTCCATGATGCGCACGAACGCGTCCGGCTTCTCACGCCACTCGTACACCACATGCCCGTTGCGGCGCCCCGGCGTGAAGTACGTGTCGCGGTAGCGGGTGAGCGAACGGCCGAGCGTCGCGGAATCGTCGAGGAGCGCGACCTGCGCCCACAGGTCCATGAGTCCTTTGGCGGCCGGGGTGCCCGTCAGGCCCATCACCCAGCCGGTCGGCACGCCGCGGCCGCGACCGTGCTCGCCGCGCGTGCGGTCGCGGCGCCGGCGGCGCAGGATGCGGAACCGTTTCGACCCCGCATCCTTGTATCCGGACAGTTCGTCGAGGATGATGCCGTCCCACGGCCATTCGCGCAGTTCACGATCAAGCCAGCCGATGTTCTCCTGGTTGATGATCGTCACCGTCGCGCCGGCGTCCAACGCCGCCCTGCGGCGCTTCGGGTCCGGCGTGGCGCCGCATGCGAGAGCCCAGCCCAGCGTGTGCATCTCCCGGTAGCGTTCGAGTTCGGCCGGCCACGTGTTCACCGCGACCGTTTTGGGGGCGACGACGAGGAAGCGGACGTGCGGGTCGGTGCGGTGGAGCACGTCCATGATGCAGATGCTGGTGAGCGTCTTGCCCAACCCCATGTCCAAAAACAGGCCGCAGCCGTGGTGGCGGGCCAACGCGTCCAGCGCGAACCGTACGCATTCGATCTGATAGTCATGCAACGCAACTCTCATGGGCCGGGGGCATGCGTCGGAGACGCGCATAGGCGCGTCGCATGACACGCGAACAACCCCGTAAGCCGAAGGGCAGCCCGAACGGGGCGGGCGGCCAGTACGACACCATGGGCGGCGGCCCGCCGGCGCCGCTCCCCGATCTGGGCACCGCGCAGCCGATCGACCGTCTCGGCCTCGACGAGGACACGCTCGACATGCTCCGCTCCCTGCCCGACGACGCGAGCCCGCGGGCCAGACGGCTGGCGCTCTACGCGTGGATGGACGGGATGCATGGCGACTGGCTGTACGACGAGACCCGGCTCATGGCCACCATGCCCGGCGACGACGCCGACTATCGCGGACAGCCCGTATGCTCCCCCGAGGAGGAGATCCACATCGTCTCCCGTGCGCTCGGCTCCGACGAGTCGTGGAGCACGCTCGGGCCGGTCGCACGCCGGTTCAAACCCGTCGCCGCATCCGCGCAGGATGCGTACCGCATGGGGCAGGCATGGATCGACGGGGCGCTGCTGAGCGAACGACGCTCCTGCGCCCTGAACCCGGCGCGCGCGTACACGGCGGCGATGGTGCAGGCGAAGATGGGTGACGTGCACCTGGAGGCCATGATGCACGCCGGCTACGGCTGGCAGGCGCATCGCGGCCGTGACGGCGGCCGCTACCAGAAACGGCTCAACGCGCATCTGTCCCGGCATGGGGGACGGCTCACCGCGACCGACCCCTCAGACCCGTACTACGGCTTGTCGGCGGATGAGGTCAAGGACCGGCTGTGGGATGAGGCGATGGACGAGTGGGTCGCCTATCAGGCCACCATCCACGAGGACGGGCATCTGGGCGGCGGCGGCCACTACTATTCGGACGGGTCGAACGCGGATCCCACGCTTGCGGCCAACCGGCGCCGCGCCGAGGCCGGACTGCCGCCCGAACGGGACCGGACGCGCAACGGCCGCATCCTGTTCGAGCGGATGCGGGCGGACACGTTCCGTCACATCCGCACCGGCAGTCTTGACATGCTGCGCTGCGAGCACGGCTGGGAGCCGTCCGGCGACCTGTCCGCGGCCGCACACGAACCCGGGGATGCGGCGGATGCGGCGTTGGTGATCCGCATGGCCTTCGACCGGGGGTTCGACCCGTACATGGCGGGCGGACGGCTGGGCATGTCGCATGCGCAGGTGGACATGGTGCTGCGGGACGCCTGACGGCGGTATCATGATGGGGTCATGCCCGGAGAAAGGAGAACGCCATGAAAAGTTTGGTGCGGCTGCTGGTGGAGATGCTGCTGTGGGCGGTCTTCTGGTTCTTCCTCGGCACCGTCGTGCTCGTGACGTTCCTTACCCATATCGGCATTCCCGCGTTCCTGATCGGATCCATCGCCGCCGTGTTCGGCGTGATGCTGCGCGTCACCATCGAATGTGCCCGCATGTGGTGGGACGGCCGGCATGACATCGTCTGGCTGGAGCCGCGTCATGCGGCCGCCAAGGCGCGTCATGAAAGGATCGTGTCCGGTTCATTCCCCGCGGCCGAGCCAGTCGTCGAATCATGGCGTGACGGACGGTCGGTCTGCGAATAAACGATACGGATGGCGCCGCAACCCTCCCCCCTCTGCGGGGCGGGTTGCGGCGCCATCCGTCATGTGCGGCCCACCGCCCGGCAGGTCGTCAAAGGCCCATGTCAGAGAACACGTCTCCGCTTGTCCCCGCCGGTGTGCGCGCTGACGTGTCCGCCGGCATGGCCGTGTCCTCCATGCCGCCCTCGATGAGCCGGCGTACCGGCGCGCTCAGCCCGCGCTCCGAAAGCAGGGGCATGAGCTCCTCGTCCAACGCCGCGGTGATGGTCGAGGAGCGCGGCGGCGCATACTTCACGCCGTCGGGGATTTCGCCCGTGTCCTCCGCGGCCAGCACATCCTTGACGTACTCGTCCGTGCAGGCCGCATCCCGCGCCACCGGCTCCGTCTCCGTGTCGTCGGCGCGGCCGTGGGCGGCGAGCCATGCGCCGTAGGCGGCCCGGTCCGTCACACGGTATCGGCCGTACGAACCCGCACGGGTGCGTTTGAGCACGGCCACCCGCCGGCCTGCGACGGTCACCGTGCGCGCCGTCCCCTCCCCCATACGCTCCTCGAGCGTGGCCTTCGCGGCCTTTTCGATGACGTCCATCCTCTCCTTGAAAGCCTTGGCCATGACGGCCGCCGAGGCCAGATCGTCATCCGTCCACCCGGTCAGGTCGATGACCGGCAGTCCGTTGCTCTCCATGATCGTGTCTCCTTGTGATGTTCGGCATGGTTCCATGCGTGACGGACGGCTCATGCGTCCCGCGTCGGCGCGCCGCACGGCGACAGTCCTTGCCCGCCGTATGCGGCCGCCAGCCGGATGAGGGGATGGTCCCAGCCGTTCGCGTCGATGGCGGCGCGGCACAGACCCATCCGGTCCGTGTCACCCATGAGCCACGCATCCCACAGGTGCAACGCCCACACGCCGCGCGAATCCGGGAGGAATCCCAGACGGCCGTCCATGGTCCGCAACGCCGGGTCGGGCGTCCATGCCGGCTCGAAGCATGCGTATCGCGGCTGCGCGGCGCCGGAGAGGACCGCGGCGAGCGTGTCCGCCGCAAGGTCCGGCTGCGCCATGAACATGGCGGCCGCGTCAATGCCCCGATCATCCGAGAGCATCACGGCGAGCACGGCGCGGCTCCACGGGTCGTCCGGGTCGGTGACGGCGATGCGCCGCCACATGCGGGCCATCAGGTCCACCGTCAGATCGGTGCCGGTCAGCGCACGCACCAGCACGTCATGCGGCCCGGCCGCCCCGGGGGCCGCATTCCCCTCCCCGGCCGGGCCTGTACCGACCGTCATGCCCGGCGTCGCGGCGGCGCCCCGGAGGCGCTCCCGGTCCTTGCCGCCGAACATCAGCATCCGCCTTCCACGGGGATGAGCACCGTGTCGGCGCCCATCCAGTCGGGCAGCACCCAGTCGCCGTACAGGACGGCCATATCCGAAAGCCGCTGCGGCACGGCCATGCGATCGTTGCGATAATCGTTCATGACCGGCACATATGCGTCCGCGCTAGATGAGCTCGTCGGGCACGTTGACCTCGACCGGGATCGCGTCGCCCTCCGGCCCCACATAGTACGGGACCGAGCCGCGCACGATCCGCCCCGTGCGCGGGTCGACCAGCGCGTACAGGCTCTCATAGTCCGGCTCCTGGCTTTCCGCATCCAGGACGCGGGCGTGCATCATGCGCTCATGGAGACGGCCATCCGTGGGGATGCCGAATAGGCGGCACACCGCCTGCGCCTGCGACTCGCCGGACGTGCCGCCCTCGTTGCGGGCGCCCAGACCCAGAATGATGCCGCGTCCCACGAAATCCTGCAATCCCACGTCGACGAACTCGTCGACCTTCTGGCTGGCGAAGATCGGGAAGTAATGCTGGGCGCGGGCGAGACGGCCCATGCGGTTCACCAATCCGGCGCCGAACCTGTCGCCGAGCAGCGACCAGGCCTCGTCGACGATGAGGAACCCGTTACGGCCCTGGATGGCGGCGCCCGCACCCAGGGCCGCCATGCGCACCGTCCAGCGTTGGATGATGGACGGCACCGACTGGCTGTTCGGGTCGGCGATGATGTTCATCGTGCCGGCGCTCAGCAAGGTGAGCCCCTCGGACACGGCCAGGGAGCGTCCGCCGTGACGGGTGCCGTAGATGATGCGCAGCATCGGGTTCGACTCGATGTTGCGGCGCATCGCGGGCGCGATATCCTCGACCATCGGGTCGATGGTCTCCCAGCCCGCCTCCCGGCCCGTGTACGCGCGGTAGGCGATTTCGATGGCCTCGCCCATGCAGTCGGCCCCGTGCATGTCGCCGTAGAACAGGATCGAGTTGAGCGCCAGTTCACGGCTCTTGTCGCCGTATTCGCCCGCCGTGATCTGCGAGAGCATCTCCACCGCCGTCTGCACCCGTTCCACGCTGGCCGCCGGCATGCACCTAAGCGGGTCCAGGATGCCGTCCGCCTCGGCGGTGTCGAGACGGATGATGACGCCGTGGTGCTTGCGGATGAACGGTTCGAAATCATCCGAGTTCGGTTTCGGATCCAGGAACACGCCGGGGATGCGCACGGGATGGGCGATCCGGTCGTACGGGATGCGCCGCTGCGACTGCCGGTTCGGGCCGTCCCTGTACGGGTCCGGCAGGGCGGCCATCTGGGAGGCGAGCCACAGGAGGACGCGGGTCTTGCCCGAACCGGTCGCGCCCGTCACGAGCAGGCATGGCGGGTTGTGGGTTTCGCGTGATTCGAACGGCGACACGTACACGGGCTGCGCGTCCGTCTCCGTGAATCCCAGCAGCGCGCCGGGCAGGTCGGTCTTGCCGCCCCGTCCCATGTCGTCGCCGGCGACGGAACGGCCGGCGAGCCCGGCGTAGGCGACGATGGGCACAGGCCAGTACAAGGGCGACGGGTTGTAGCTGATCGGCGAGCCGATCATCATGTCCTGGAATGCGGCGTCCTGCCTTTCCGGGTTCAATTGGACGTCGCCCGGGTAGATGATCTGGCTGGGCCGGTCCACGATCTGCGGGATGGCGGCGTGGGCGCGCGCCTCGATGAGCGTGGGCCATGGCTTCTCGCCCGACTGGTACGCGTCGTCCACCCGGTCCAGGTCCGCGGCGGTGCGCACGTTGCGTTTGTGCCCGTCCGTGGCCTGTTCGACTGCTTTCTCGTACACCAGCTCCTTGTCCTTGTCGATCTGTTCGCGTGTCAGCTCGCCGGGTTCCAGCAGGCCGCGGATGGAGAGGGCCAGCGCGCCCTGGCCGCCGCCTTTGGATTGGGCCATGAGCGTCGCCGCCCAGTCGGAGTCCGTCAGCTGGCGCACGTCCTGCCCTTCGAACGGGAGGGGGCTGAGGGTGACGATGGTCATCGGATAGGAGAAGGGTTCGCGCTGCGTCCAGGTGGCGCAGTCGCCGCCCGCGTCGAAGAACCGTTCGGCCCGTTTGCATGAACGGTAGTCGGGGAACGTGTGCATGTGTTCGTGTTCGACCATGACGGGCACGATCTCGGGTTTGCGGTCGGTGCGCCACCATGCGAGGGCGCGTCTCATCATCCGCTCGTCCGGGACGGTGCAGCCCGCGTCCGTGAGGATCTCGGCGATGGCGGCCCGGTCCGCGTCGAAGTCGGAGTCGGGCGGCATGCCGGTGCCGTCCATCGCGGCCATCGTCGTGACGACGCCCGCGATGCGCGACCAGATGCTTCTTCTCTTCGCCGTGTCGGGGTTGCGGCCGGAGGTGAGGCGCACGCCGAGGAGGGTGAAGCGGTCGTGGACGGCGTGGCCGCCGAAGTCACGGGCGAGCCTGAACCGGCTGGCCGCGTCCAGGATGGGGCTCGGTTCGTATGGTTGGGGTGTGGAGATTGCCAGGATGTGGATTTCACGGTAGAAGCCCTTCATCGCCTTGCGGCCGACGAACGGGATGTGGGGTGTGAGTTCGGCGATGCGCGGCAGCGCCATGAGCCATGGGCGTGCGTTCCTTTCGCGGTCGTCCCATGATGAGGCGTCGCGTACGGGCGGCTGTGCGGGCACTTGGGCGAACAGCCATGCCTCGCCGCCTGTGGTGCGCACGTAGCCGCCTCCCAGATGTCGTGCGTTCGTGCCCGCCGCCGTCACGGACTGTCTTCTCGCCATGTGGACGCCTCCCGTCATCATCCGCGCCCCGTCATGGGGCGCCACCCACGCCCCTCCCCTATGCCCGGGCGCATAGCGGCGGGGTGTTTTTCGGAAAGGATGACCGCTATGGGAACGAGGACTCCGATCGTCATGCTGCTCGCCGCCGTGCTCGCCATCGGCGCCGCCGGCTGCGCCGCCGGGTCCGATCCGGGGCAGGCGCCGACGCCGGACACGGCGACGGCCGAAATGTAGGAGGATCATGCCGCGGCATGGGGCCTTGGTGTGCGCGACAGGAGGATGATGTGAGGTTGATGGAATGCGACGGGGACGTCACGGCCGAACGGCTGCAGGGTCTGGTCGACGGGTGGGCGTGCGCGCATGGGCGGCCCGTCCTGCCGGTGATCATGCTCGACGGCGTCTCGCCCACCGTCCGTGACGCCGTCGACCGGCTCACCGCGCACCGGTCCGGCGGGGCGCGACCCGCCACGCTCTGCCATGACGACATGATGCCGGCCGCACGTCCAGGCGTGCGCGAGACGCGGCTGGGTGCGCGGCTGGAACGGCTCCGCGACCGTCTGGCGGCGCGCAACGACGCATGGTGGGCCGAACATCGCGACGAGGCGCCGGACGGTCTGGTGCCGTGTCCCGGCTGCGGGTCGCGGGTCGCGGCCGCACGCTGCGGGGCGGCGCACGGGTGGCGCAACCATTGCCCGGTCTGCGGTGCGGACATGCGGCCCCGTCCGGTGCGGGAACGGTTCGATGCGTGGAAACGGGAGTATGTGCAGGTGCGTGAGGAGCGTGACACGCTGCGCCGCCTGCGCCGCCGCCCGGTGTTCACGCTCGTCCTGCTCGACCCGGACGACACGGATATACGCATCGGATGGGAGTCATAGAAGTTCCGCAGGGCATTGTCCGACAACCGTTCCCGCACCGGACGGGCATCGGGGCCGTTGTAGATGACTTTGTTTTAGCTTGTCGCTAGAGCGAAGTCATCTGCATGGCCTCGTTGCCAAGGCCGGCTCCAAGCCTCACGCGACTCTCGCCGTCGCTTGGTTCGCGTTTCGCCGGATGCCGCATTGTCCCGCCTTTGGGGTGGGCCTGTCTTACGCTTCCTCCACGCGCGTTTAACGTCTCCGGGGCACTCCCGGCGACTTGGATGTTGATGGCCGCGTTCACATCACGGTCGATGACAAGCCCGCACTCCTCGCAATGGTAGACGCGCTCGGACAGGGGCAGCTTGGCTTTCACCGTCCCGCAGTTCGAGCACGTCTTCGAGCTTGGATACCAGCGGTCGATGACGTGAAGCCTCGCGCCGGTGCGTGCGGTCTTGTAGGTCAGTAGGCGTCGGAACTCCGCGAACGCGGCGTCCTGAATCGATTGGGCGAGCCTGTGGTTTCCCGCCATGCCCGCCACGTTCAAGTCCTCGATGCTGATGTCCGCGTAGGTGTGGGCGAGCATGGTGGTGGTCTTGTCGAGCGCGTCCGAACGCAGGTTCGCCACCCGTGCGTATAGTCGGGCGACCTGCGCTCTCGCCTTGCGGCGGCGGTTGGAGCCTTTCCGTTTGCGGCTCAGATTCCGTTGGGCTTTCTTCAACCGTCTGAGGTTCGATTTGAGTGCGTGCGGGTTGTGTATCACGGTGCCGTCCGACAATGTGGCGAGCTCCTTCACGCCCAAGTCGATGCCGACGCTCCCGCCTTTCGGCGGCGATGGAATCGGCAGGTCGGCGCGTTCGACGGTCAGGCTGGCCTGCCAGCGCCCACCACGCTTGGATACGCTCATGCGCAGCACCTTCGCACCGTTCACTCGCTTGGACACGTTCTCCATGCAGTGCACGCGGCCTATCTTCGGGAGCCGCAGCGCATGAGGATCACAGCCAATGAGGCCAAACGAGCCCGTCGTGTACGCGAATCCGGGAACCGCCTTGTCCTTGGATTTGAAGCGTGGGAAGCCCATCCTGCGGCCTTTCCGCTGCCCCTTGCGGGACTTGGAGAAGTTCTTCAGGGCGTCGGCCAATGATTCGAGGCCGCTGTTGTATGCCTCCTTGCTGTTCTCCGGCCACCATGTTTCTCCCGTGGTCTTGTCCACGGCGAGTGTGTTCTTGGCTTGGTTCCACCACCTGCGCAGCCCGTAGTACGACCATTCGGGTTTATCGCCGCGTTCGAGCATGTCCTTGACATGAGCGAGTCCCGCGTTGTAGACGAACCGCGCCGCACCAGCATGGGACTCCAAGAGTCGTTCCTGCCGTGACGTCGGGTCAAGCGTCACCTTGACCGCCTCAAGCATCGCGTGCCGCCTTCAACGCCGCGTCCGTCTTGTGCTTGGCTGCGCGGCGTCCGTACAGTCTCGCGCACAACGAGGTCAGCACCTCGGTCATGTCGCGCACCAAATCGTCGTCCAGTTCCGTGTCGTCCACCACGATGATCCGGCGTCCCTGCGCTTTCAACGCGCTCTCCACCAGTCCCGCGTTCATGCGGGCGAGCCTGCCCCTGTGCTCCACGATCAGCGTGCCCACGGTCGGGTCGGACAATAGCCGGTTGAGCTTGCGCCGCCTGTCGTTCATGCCGGAACCCGTCTCCGTGACCACCTCGGGCTTCTCGACGCCCATGCTAAGGGCGAACGCTTTCAGTCGGTCGGCTTGACGTTGCAGGTCGTTCTTTTGGTCGCCGCTGGATACTCGCGCATAGCAGACGGTGCGGGGTTCCATGCTTTTCGATTGCGGCATGGTCTCGTATTTCGGGTCGTGGATGAGCCACATGCCAGACGGCGTGTGCTCCACGGGGACGGGCATGGTGCCCTGACGGCACCATTTCCACACGGTCTGCGGGTGCAGATGCTCACGCTCGGCCCATTCCTTCACCAACATGCAACATAGTATAGCATATTAAAATATATTTAAGCAAATCGTTTAGGAAACAGCCGACCGCCCTATGGTCGCTCGGCGTCGAGCATGAGCAGCTCCGCGTCGCCGCACGGCCGCCCCGCCGCGGCGTTAGGCGATGCCACAGCGGCGAGGAGCCTGTCGCGGCGTGCCGTGGCGGGCAGGCAGGCGGACAGGTCCACGTGCGTGCACATCTGTCCCGCCGTGTCCTCCACGATCGCCGTGCAGGCACGGAGACGGCCGTTGCCGTCCCGGACCGGCCGCCAACGCGCCAACACGCCGGGTCTGGCCGCCGTCAGACCGTGCGCGGAGCATACCGTCACCCAGCCGTGGGCGCCCAGGATCAGGGCCGTGTCGAGCAATTCCCGGGGCGCCGCGCGCCGCACCTGCGACGATCGCGCCTCCTCCCATCGGTGCGCCAGCCAGCGGGCGCCGGCCGCGGAGACGGGGATGTTGCGGCATTCCAACACGGTGAGATCATGCAGCCCGTAGGCGCGGACGAGCGCATGCGCGCGCCCGTCGCATCCGTGCACGCTGAGCCGGAGCGGCCCGTCATCCACCCAACGGGACATGCCCGTACGGCCGACCGCGGCGGACGACTCCGGGCCGCGGACGGCCGCCATCATGTCATCGAGGTCCATCATGCCCGGCCGGCAATGCGTCGGCACGGACGGCCCCCATGCCCCCCCCGGACGGTGCGGTCTCGGCCCAACATCACCACCCCGGCCGGGTTCCGGCCGTCGTCGGTCGTCGGCGTACCGGCAGGGCAATACCGGCGGCGTCCGCGATCAGACGACGCCGCAACGGTCCGCTGACGGCCGTATTCGTCCGTCACGTCGTCGGGCAGCGTGCCGATGGCGCTGCCCGTGTCGGCGGCCATACGCACCAGGTCCTTCTTGTCGTCGCCTGCGCCGTCGAGACGGAAAAAGTGCGCGCCGCAGGTGAGCGGCCGTTCGTCTGGAGCATCGAGAAAATCGTCGAGAGGACGCTGGACGTGTGCGCCCGCATCGCTCTCGCGAACCGCGGCGCCGAAGCGCTCGCCTGACCATGCTCGGCGTCTTCCCGGCCACCTCGAGCCGGTGGCGCGTGCGGCCGTGTGGCATGGTCGAGTGGATGTATGCGGCTTACGGCGTGTCGCTGCTACACTGAAAAAAACGGTCCTTCGAACAGTGACCAAGTGAAAGGACTACGATGAACCATGAAAGACATGATGAGAATGATGACGATTCCCGGACTGGACACCTCCCGCAAGCTGGAGGAACTTCGCCAGGAATCAATGAGGACGGCACAGCGGAACCTCAGGAAGCAGACAAAGGCGCGTACGGCGTCATTGATCATGGCGGAGCTGGCCGACAGAAGGAAAGCGACGTTGCAATAGAGCAGGATGCGTTTCCTGAATTATCAGGCCGCGAACTAGAAAAACTGCTGGTGGCGGGAAAGGAATCCTTCTTTTCCGGGGCTCTGCCCCCGCCGGACATCTTCATCAGTATCCCATTGAGGTTCGTGAACGGATGTGCGCATGGAACGATGCGTTCACCATTAACGAGTCGCATCGTCAAGACAAGCTTGTTGATGCCGAGATTTCACAAGGGAAGCGTGGCCAATGGGCCACTATCTCATTATTCACATTGTGTATCCTGGGGTCGCTTATTGCGTTCATCATGACGCGAAACCCAAGCTCGTTCATCTTGCTTTCCGTCCCTGTATGCACCATGTTGGCGAATATGGTGCTGCCCGTGTTCTCCCGAAGTAGTCGGGGGAAAGAGAAATCGGGTTCAGCGCAAGAGAGAGAACGAAACAGGTGACTTCCTCACGGACCAATGAAAGGATCCTCACCATGCCCACCGCTATTCCTTATGACACCCTTATCGAGCAAGACCGGCACAACCCTGATGACGCCGCCTACATGGACGAGCAAGGCGCGCTCATGGACGCGGCCGTGGACCTCATGCTCGCCCGTGAAGCCGCCCACTTGAGCCAAGAACAGCTCGCCGAGAAAAGCGGTGTCAGCCGTATCGAAACCGGACGAATCAGCCCATCAGTGAAGACGCTGAACCGCTTGGCCGTGGCATTGGGCCGCCGGATCGCCCTGGTATGAGTATCACGATCACGCTGTTACATGTGTCGTGTCTGCGCACAAACAAACACGACACATGTAACAGCGGTCGATAACATTGGGTTCCTTGCTTATCGTTCGCCGGTGCGCATGATGACGATCATGCTGGGGAATGGTGCCGCCTGTCCGGGGTGTCCGTCTATTTCGTATTTGAGGCGGCCGGGCAGGAACCGGATTTCGGCGCGGTTGAGGATGTACTGTTGGAACCATTTTGTATCGGTACGTGCGGGCACCAACAACACGACGAGCGTATCGGGTCTGCTGGCTTCCTGGGAGCATTTGCGAATCCAGTCGATCGTGTGCCGCCCGTAGGGTGGGTTGCAGAATACGGTCTCCCCCTCCCATGAGTGATTGAAGGCGCTGTCCTCGCGTGTGTAGTGTTTGACGCATTTAGTGTTGCGGTCATTGCTTGCGGCGTCGAGCGTGAAATGGAATTCCGCGTCCAATTGTTCGAACAGGGCCTGTGGGGTTTCCCAGTCGTCCTTATCGCTGGTCAGGGCGGCGCCGCCTGCCGTGTAGAAGTCGCTCATTGTCGCTCCTTGTCGCTTTTTCGGTTAATGGATGTACGCGTATTGGCTGGCGGCCGGCAGGGTGCGGTTGGAGATGACGCCGAGGCCCTGCACGTTGCTTTCGGAGATGGTGACCGACCCGTCGTCGTGGATCTGTTCGACGACGGCGACATGCCCGTAGACGGGGTGCGCGCCCGCCTGTCCGGGTTGGAACACGACGATCGCGCCGACCGTGGGCGTCGTGTCGACCGTGTAGCCGAGGGCCGCGGCGCTGGCCGCCCAGGAGGCGGCGTTGCCGAAGTGGGAGCCGGCGGGCAGGCCGAGCTGGTGGCGGCGTTCGTACGCCCACCATGTGCATTGGCCCCACGGGTAGGCGTTGCCGGTGTCGCCCGTGTCGGCGGGGGTGCCGGTGCGGGCGGCGTCGGGCTTGGCTGTGTCGTTGAGCAGGGCCACGGTCTGTTCGCTGGCGCGCGTCTGCCCGGCGGCAGGTGACGCGGCCGTGTCCGACGGTTCACCCGCGGCCGGGGCGGGTTTCGGCGTGGTGAGCGCGTCCACGTCGATGCGGTCGTCGCTGAGCTTCCATGTGCCCGTCGCGTCCACACTGGCCGCATGCGCATTGTCGGCGAACAGGTCGGCGCGGGTTTGGGAACGGTCCGCCGCGGCGGCCTGCGTGACGCGCGTCACGGGTGAGTGGCCGTGGGACGCGCCGGTTGCGCCGGCCGTGCCGGACATGACAAGACCACATGAGGCGGCGCCCAGCAGCATGAGGAACACGGCGCCTACCGCGCGTCTCGCGGCGCACTCGCGGCGCCGACGGCGGCGGCGCGACAGCGGCTTCGCATGCGCCGCGCTCATAGGCCGTGAGCTTTCCGCATGTGCGCGGCGCGGATGGTGCGCACCGTGTCGGCGACGCCGATATCAGCCGGGACGTGCGCCGTGAAACCGGCCGCGGCGACCGTATAGCCGTCATGGTCGGTCTCGACGCGGATACGGATCGTGTCGCCGCAGGCGGGCGACGTGACGGCGCTGTCGGGCGCATGGATACCCATCGTGCTCCTTTCCCGGACCGGCCGGCCCGGTCTCGTGCAGGGTCATGCGTGCGCCTATGCGTCACACGTGCTCCATGCGCCGCACCGTCTCCTCCCAGCAGTCACGGTCCAACGTGTCGGGGCCGGCGGGGATGTCGGTGTGCGCCCAGCAGCCCGTGTCCGGGTCGGTGTGCGCGTCCAGTAGCCTGGCCAGCCGGTCGCGCACCTTCGGCGAGGGCCGGTGCCCGTCGCGCGCCGTGAAACCGTCCAGCCAGGCGCGCATCCGTTCGCGGCCGTGCCATGCCGTACGCCACGCGGCCTGCGGGGTACAGGTCATGTCCGCGGTGAGGGGTTCGGGATGCGCCGCCGACGTGAGGACGGCATGCTCCCAGCCGTCACGGCGGCTGATCTGCGCCCAGGAGGTCCGGGAGCCGATGAGGACGCGGTCGAGGCGTACGGATTCGTCGAGCACGCCGCCGGGCCGGTCGAACGTGCCGCGCAGGTCCGACCGGATGAACGTGGCGCCGCGCATGGTGCATGCGGCGTCGATGGCCATGCCCGTCCAGTCGCCTCCCGTCACGGTGGCGCCGCGCAGGTCGGTGCCGTGCAGGCGTGAGCCGCGCAGGGTCGTGTCCTCGAGATCGGCGCTGCGCCAGTCGCCGTCCGTGTCGGACATGCCGGACAGGTCCGCGCCCGCCCATGCGGTGTCCCGCATCACCGCGTCCTCGCATTCCAGGCCCGTTGCGGCGGCGTGCATGAACGTGGCGCCGCGCAGGTCGGTGCCGTATATGCGCGTGTCGGCCAGACGCGTGTCGTCCATGCAGGCGCGGCGCAGACGGCTCCGGTCCATGCATGCGCCCGACAGGTCTGCGCCGTCCATGTCCGTGTCCGTCATGTCGGAGTCGCTGATGCGGATGCCGCGCATGTCGAGGCCTTTGAGGTCCATCGTTTTGTCCGTATGGTCGAACGCGGGCGGTACGGGCGGCAGCGTCGCCGCAGCCGTGTCCGTGCCCGTGTCCCATTGTCCGCCCGCCCCGTTCGGCGCCCCTTTCGGTTTGCGTGGCTGTGCCATCGACGGCTCCTTTCATATGTGAGAATAAAATAGGATTAAATAGTGGGTTCGATTGTCGGATATTCGCATGCATGTCGGCGAACAATAAGCCGTCGTCCTTGCAGGGCGAATGCATGACCGGCGTCATGCGTCGTCGTTCGGAGGCGTCCGCCACGATACGGCCGCCCGTGATCGCGTCGCCCCCGCCCGTCGGTTCGGGGCGGCCTCCATCCCCGCCTTGGCATCCTCCCTTCCGCCCGCCTCGGACCCGTGGCCGATTGCGGGCGACTATGCCCCGCCCCCATGCGCCCCCTCCTGAACGCATGCGTGTTGCGGCGCATCGGGCCGGAATGCTTCGGGAACACGGCAAAACGGGATGCGTATGCGCGCCCCCTGGGAGATCATCGCCAACCCGGGGCATGGGAGCACTGGGGTGCACTGAGGTCGCCGCCGACCTCAGAAACGCCCCTCACGCCTACTCCTATAAGGGAAGAGAGACCCCGAGCACTGAGGTCTGGGGTATTTGGGGAGAGGGGAAAAAAGGGAGTCACGCGCATGCGGGGGCGCGGTATCGGCTGACTCCCTTTTTCCGTGTCCTTACACAACCCCAGACCCCAGTGCGCGGAGTCCCTCAGCCCAATGGTTCCAACATGTCAGGAGTGTTCTGGGGTCGGGGCCGACCTCAGTGCACGCACAGGCGCGGGTCGGCTCATCCCGGGGGCCCGCGCGGACCATCGGCCCTGTACGTGTGGTCGGCGTATCGCGGCCCCGATGGAGCCGGATGGCGTCCAGGGCGCGAGGCCGCGGCGGGGATACCCCCTGGACGCCACGATCCGCCGATCTTCTCGTCGCCCTTGCACACCGAACCGGATGCACTGGGGTGCACTGAGGTCGGCCCCGACCTCAGAACGCCCCTCAACCCTACTCCTATAAGGGAAGAGAGACCCCGAGCACTGAGGTCCGGGGTATTTGGGGAGATGGGGAAAAAGGGAGTCACGCGCATGCGGGGGCGCATCATCGGCTGACTCCGGTTTTACCGTGTCCTTACAGACCCCAGACCTCAGTGCACGGAGCCTCTCAGCCCAATGGTCCCAACGGCTCAGGGGCGTTCTGAGGTCGGGGTCGACCTCAGTGCACACGTGCGGGGCGACATGCCCCCGCCGCGCATGAAAGGCGGGAAGACGATCGGATGCCCATGCGCCGGCGTCGCCCAATCCGTCGACGCCGGCGCATGGGCATCCTCCCCGTTCATGACCGATCCTGCCGGAACAAGGGCACCAACCACCACGGTGATTACGGGGCGAGCACTGGGGTGCACTGAGGTCGGGGTCGACCTCAGAACGCCTCTCATGCCTACTCCTATAAGGGAAGAGAGACCCTGAGCACTGAGGTCCGGGGTATTTGGGGAGATGGGGAAAAAGGGAGTCACGCGCATGCGGGGGCGCGGTATCGGCTGACTCCCTTTTTCCGTGTCCTTACACAACCCCAGACCTCAGTGCACGGGGCCTCTCAGCCCAATGGTTCCAACATGTCAGGAGTGTTCTGAGGTCGGGGCCGACCTCAGTGCACGCGTGCAGGGCGACTGCGTGTGTGCGACATGGCCCCTCTCCCTCGCCCGGGTGGATACGGATCGGGACTCCGTACGACGGACGGCAGCGTGCTTTGTTGATCGGCGCGTATCACGACGGCCCGCACCCCGACAGGCGTCATCCGGCGCCCCTGTGCGACGGGGCCGACGCGGGAGCACTGGGGTGCACTGAGGTCGGCCCCGACCCCAGAACGCCCCTCACGCCTACTCCTATAAGGGAAGAGAGACCCCGAGCACTGAGGTCTGGGGTATTTCGGGAATATGGGAAAAAGGGAGTCACGCGCGTAGCGGGTCGGTTCTTGCCGTGACTCCCCTTTTTCATGGTTCTTACAGACCCCAGACCTCAGTGCACACCCCCGCTCAGCCCAATGGTTCCAACGGGTCAGGGGCGTTCTGAGGTCGGGGTCGACCTCAGTGCACGCGCAGGCGCGGGTCGGCTCATCACGGTTCCACTCCGGCCGGGGCCGATAGGCGCGAGCGGGCGCACCGCGGTCGTCGGGCACGGAGACGGGTCCCGTATCATCGCCGTGTCGGGTTCGAGCCTTTGCACGCACCGAGTCGGGGGTGCACTGGGGTGCACTGAGGTCGGCGCCGACCCCAGAACGCCCCTCACGCCTACTCCTATAAGGGAAGAGAGACCATGAGCACTGAGGTCTGGGGTATTTCGGGAATATGGGAAAAAGGGAGTCACGCGCGTAGCGGGTCGGTTCCTGCCGTGACTCCGGTTTTTCGTGTCCTTACACAACCCCAGACCTCAGTGCACGGAGCCTCTCAGACCAATGGTTCCAACATGTCAGGGGCGTTCTGAGGTCAGGGGCGACCTCAGTGCACGCACGCGGGTCGGACAGGGCTTTTTCCGTCGGCGTCGACGAAACGGCCGTCAGTGCGCGCGCGGGTCGGCTTGTCCCGTGACTCCGGTTTTTCGTGTCCTTACACAACCCCAGACCTCAGTGCACACCCCCGCTCAGCCCAATGGTCCCAACGGCTCAGGGGCGTTCTGAGGTCGGCACCGACCTCAGTGCATGACGGGAGCCCCGCCCCCTCGGGTGCGACTCCCCTGTTCCGCGCTTCCTGCAGACCCCGGACCTCACACGGCGTGCGCGCCGACCGGCCCATGCGCCCATCGTCGGCCTCATCGCGGCCTTTCGGGCGCCGACCCGTATCCGAACGCCTCCGGGAGCACGTACGGCCGCCGAGGCGGCGCCGAAACGGGCGTGGGAGGACGAAAACGGGGCCGGTCTTCCCCCGATCAGGAAAGGGCCGGCCCCTACGTCCGATGGTACGCTTACAGGTTCCAGTATTCGTCCGGCAGCCACCGTGGCGCCGGCGGGATGCGGCGGAACGCCCACAGGGCCTGCGCCGGCCCGATCGGGCGCAGCGCCATCATCGCCTCCCACGCCGCCTTCTCGTCCGCGTCGACCGCGCCGTGAAGACGCAGCGACTGCGCCTCCGAAAGCCGCGAAAGCCGGTTCTCGAGCGCGGCGCGCATGTCGGCCAACGTCACCTTCCCCGTCTGCGGGTGCGCGGCGCGCACACCGTACAGGATACGCACCGCAGCGGCGAGGAGACGGTCGCGCGCCCCGCGTTCCGGCGTCTCGGACGCCAGGGCGAGCAGCACGTCGACGGTGTCCGCGACCAGCATCGCGTCGGCCCCGTCCACGACCCATTCCGACATCACGTCCTCCTTCCCGAGTCCAGGCCCACCACGTCCATGCAGGCCGCCGTGAGTGATTCGACGCCGCCGATCGGCTCGGCCGCGACCATGTCGCCCCAGTCGCCGAACATGACGGGTGGCGGCATGACGCCGTCGATGGTGTGCAGCGCGGTGAGGACGGCCGCGCACGGCGCGCCCCTGCCGTCGGTCTCGCAGATGAGAGCGGCACCGCCCGTGTCGGTGAGCACCGCCCATTGCCGCCAGCGCTTCCCCTCGGCGGCGCGCACCAGTCGGGCGCGGCCGGTACAGGCGAGGCGCAGCAGCCGTTCGAGACGGTCGAGGAATCCCATGGTGTCCATGCGCCGGACCATGCGTCCGCCCGCCCATCCCCGCACCATGCCCCGACCGGCCCGCATCCGAACGCCGAAAAAACAAAGGAGGCCGCCGAATACAACGCAGCAGCCTTCCATAAAAACGGTGGGGCACGCCTCCGGTCGGCCGTGCCCCGTCTTATGATTCATGCGACGTTAGATCGTCTTATTGCCTCGCATATTACTTGTTGCGGGTGGGGTGGCCGCGGCGCGCAGGGCGTGGGAGGCGAGGACCACGCGGAGCACGACGCGGATCCGCTCCGCCGCCCCGTCCGGATCGTCGGGCAGCGGGACGGGCGCAGGGCAGGACATGTCCCAGTCGCCCAGATACACACGGTCCACGGGCCGCCCGTCGGGGCCGGTCATCGTGACGATGGCGGATTCCAACCGCCCCCGACGGGCGCACACGGTGAGGATGAGCGCCCCGTCGGCGCCGATCCGCGTCCATGAGCGGACGCCGCATCCGCAGTCCATCGCGACGGTCTCCCCCGCCGCGATCAGCTCCTCGAGCATGCGCCCGTACGTATCATCCAACGGATCGGCCATGGGTCTCCTCCCTATGCTGTGTTCGGCATGCACGGTCGGGGGCGGCTATGCGCGCCGGGTCACACGTCGACGCTCAAGCGGACCACGTCGCCGTTGGGGATCTCCACCATGCGGCCGTCCGCCTCCACCACGGCACGTTCGGCCGTGTAGTCGGCCAGCACGCCGCACATGCGGCGTCGGCGCCCGTCCGCGCCGGTCCACGACACGGTGACCGGCCGGCACCCATGGGCCGCGTGACGGAGCCTCTGCAGACGGCACCAGCGTCGCGCATACCCCGGCCCGAACCCGTAGTCGGCGGCGCCGCGCACCGTGATCGGAGCCCTGTCGGACGGGTCGGCCGACAGGCGCGCCGCATCCGCGTACTCCACCCTCACGCGCCTCCCGTCCCCGGTGCGCAACGTCATGCCCACGCGTCCCGCGGACGTCATGCGCCCCGAGACGCGCTCCCCCGACGTGAGCTCCGCGTCGACACGGCACCCGTTGCGCCGCACAGCCGCCCATATGGGGCTTTCGCCCGCCACGGCCGGAGCCACGTGCACCATGCCCCGCGGTCTCACGTCGTTGATGAGATACTCCACCCGGCCGGGCCGGAACGCGCCCACGCCGATGTCCGTGCCGTCATCCAGCCGGAACGAACCGTCGGAGAACATGGCGGTCACATGACCATCCACCATACGCCCCTCATAGGTGACGCCCCTCACGCGGCACCCGTCCAGGGCGGCGTCGGCGAACCCCTCCGGATCGGCCTGCGGGAACGATGCGAAACACGCGTGCGACCCCATGACGTCGTCGGGGAGGCGCCCCTCATGCCGGGCCGTCTCCAGCACCGCGTCGAACGCGTCCGCCGCCTCCATGGACGACCAGGCGGCCGTCCGCGTCTCCTCGCCGGTGCGCAGGTTGCGGGCGGTGACGACGATCGCGCCCGAATGGAGCTCGCGTTCGAAGCGGATGTCCACGCCGGCCTGGTTGAAATCCGTCACGGTGATGCGCGGCCCGCCGTCCATGCCGTCATGGTCCTCCCAGCGTCCTCGCCCGTCATCGGCGCCCGTATGCCAGACGCGGGTACGGCCGCCGTACGTCGCGGATATCTCCGGATACCATCGCCATCCGCCCGTCAGGTCGGTGTGGTTGATGTACCGGTCCTGGTAGCAATCGAGGAACGGGTCGAACAGCTGTTCGGTGAGCGCGTCCGCGTCCCGGCCCGGCTCCGGCGCGTCCGCGTCCAGGCCGGGCAGGGGCGTCGTGCCGTGCGGGTTGCGGTCGTATTGGCCGCCCGCCCCGTTCGGCGAGCCTTTCGGTTTCCTTGGCTGTTCCACGCCGACCTCCTTAGCGTCGTTTCGTGATGACGGAGCCCGGCGAGCAGGGGATGTCCGTATGCCGCCACACGCCACGCGCCAGATCCGCGTACTCGATCAGACGCCCGTAGCCGGCATGGCGCATCTCCCGCTCGTCAAGCCACGGGGTCTCATGCGGATCGTTGGGGGTGGCGAACGAGACGACGGGATGCTCCTCGCCGTCGTCGTCGAACTCCACGACGGTCGCATCCGCACGTCCCGACATGCGACTGTACGACACGAACCCGTCGCCGCCCCACATGCGGCACTCGTCGAACGTGCAGCCGCGCTGCGCGAACAGGGCGGCCTCGTCGTCCCGGTCGAGATCGAACGAGCAGTAGTTGAAACCGGAGCCGGACAGGTCGGCGCCGCCAAAGCCGCGCGTTTCGTAGAACTCACAGTCGTCGAACACGGTGTCGGGCATGCTTTTGTGAGTGATGTCCGCGCCGGAGAACACGGCGCCGTCGAACACGTCCCCGTCCGGGACGGCCCCCGGCGGCGGGCATGCGGGCGGTGCGCCGGCCGCGCCGGCGGGGGCCGCATCGTACTGGCCGCCGGTGCCGTTCGGCGAGCCTTTCGGTTTTCTGGGCTGTTCCATGTCCATCCTCCCCATGTCGCGCGGTTTGCCATGCGTCCCGCCCCTATGCGGCGGGACGCATGGGTCGGGGCGTCAGGGATGTTTTCGGAAAGGAGCGACGGTCATGTGCGAATACTGCGGGGCCCGTGAAGGGCTTGGATTGTGCATGGATTGCGGCTGCACCATCTGTCGCGGCTGCATGTGGGGCGAATTGTGCCCCGATTGCGTGGACGAGTGCTGACGGGCGGGGGTGGTTGCCGTGTGCGATGTGGCCGCGTATCTTCGCTGCGACCGGATGAGCATGGAGCGTCTGGATGGGCATGTGCATGAGTGGCTTACGGCGGAGCTGGGCGCGGATGTCGCCGATTATCGGCGGCGGCATCCGGCCATGTGGGATCGCGAACGCGTCAACTGGCTCCGTCATCACGCCACGAACTACGACGAGCTGGCCGCATGCCGCGACATCCGCACCCGGCGTCGGCTGCGCCATGCGGTGCATAGGCTCATCGCCCGCACCTATCCCGCATTGAAGAACGCGGCCCTGTGCGCGGATGCGCGCACCGAGACGTGGGGGTATGAGGGTACGCCGATCACCCGCATGCACGGCGCGCCGATACGGGGGCGTGCATGCGATGATGCGGCTGCTGTTTGAGGTCGGCGCGGATGCGGACATGGTGGCGGCGGCGCTACGTCGCGCCCGCTGCGCACCGGCGCTTGGTGTTGGAGACACAGGAACAGCATGTGAGCTTCAATCACCTCGTACCGGATAAGCTCAGCGCAGCATGACGCCGCCGGATTATGGTACGCCGACTTGCGTCGTCCGGCATGTTTTGTCGTGCCGGCACTTTCTCTACCACGTCCTCCCCGTCTGACGCATGTTCGGACGGGGAGGACGTGGTTTTCCGGATTACGCGGCGACGGGTTCGATGGTGATGCGCCCGCCCAAAGAGTGTACGACTTTCATGATTGTGCCGAACGAGGGGTTGCCGCTTGGGCTGAGGCTTTTGTACAGGCTTTCGCGGCCGACGCCGGCGTCTTTGGCGACCTGCGCCATGCCGCGTGCCTTGGCGACGTCCCCAAGTGCGGTTTGAAGCAGCCGGGGGTCGTCTGTCTGGGCGGCGGCGTTGAGGTATTCGATGATGGATTCCTTGTCGTCGAGGTATTCGCTCGCGTCCCATTCGCTGATGTTCACCATTGGTGTTCCTTTCTGGCTTCGTCCAGTAGCCGTTGGGCGGTTTCGATGTCCTTGCGCTGGGAGCTTTTGTCGCCGCCTGTGAGCAGCAGGAGCAGGGTGTCTTGTTTGTTGGCGCAATATACGCGGTATCCGGCTCCGAAGTGGAACCGCAGTTCCAGAACCTCCCGTCCCACGTGTTTGAAGTCGGCGGCCTTGATGCCGTTTTGCTGGATCTGGTTTGTTTTGAGGATGATTCGCGCTTTCGCTTGTTTGTCTTTGAGTTTCGAGAGCCAGCGCTTGTACTCTTTGGTGGTTAGTATCCTCATGCCATGATTGTATCTCAGAGGATACATTAGCGCAAGTCGCGGCAGCCTTGATCACCGTTGTGCCAGATCCGCGAGATTCGCTTGCAGGGCCTGCGCGCAGCGGGTGGCGGTAGGGTTCGCCCACGAAGCGGTCGCCGGTGAGGACGGGGCTGACGGTCGCGCCGGCACCGATCCGACGGTGCGGCGCACCGGGCCGGCGCGGGCGCGGAGTGCCATATGGACGGTGTCGTCATGGCCGTATAGGCGGATGGCGAATGCGCGGACATGGCGCGGCTTCTCGTGGTGCGGCCGCATCCGGCCAGGACGCATAGTCGCGTCCGGACGGCGCACAGCCATGGACGGAAAGGATCATGACATGGAACAGCCCAGAAAACCGAAAGGGTCGCCGAACGGCACCGGCGGCCAGTACGACACCACAGGCAACGGCGCCCCGGCCCCACTGCCGGACCTGAACGGGCCGGCCACAACCACCGCACCCGGCCGCACGGCGCCGATCCCATGGCCAAAGGACGGTTACGGCACGATACGCGACGCCGACCTCAACGGCATGGACACCACCGACGTGCTCAACCTCGACTGGTCCAATATCACCATGCAGCACAGCGACATGCGCAACACGCACGTCACACCCCTCGACCTGCCCTACGATCCGGACGACTACAACGAATCCGGCCCCACCTTCCTGCACACCCTGTTCGGCGACGAGCCGCACGGCTACACGGCCAACTACACGCGCTTCGGCGACGACGACACGTTCGCGACCATCGCCATGCCCGGCTCCGACCCGCGCCGCGAGAAGGACATCGACCGGCATCTGGACGTATGCGACAGCCATGACGACCCCATCGTCTACTCCGAGGAGGGCGCGGACCGTCAGGTGTTCTCCGAGGACGACATGCGCCGCGAGGTCGACGAATGGCGGCACCGGCACAATCCGAAACCGTCCGCCCGGTACGCGCGACGGCTCGCCGACACGCTCGCCGGATACGTCGACGTCGACCATGGCGTGTGGAGGGGCACGGACATTCCCGCGAACATGGACACGGTGAGCCCGCAATGGCTCGACGCGTACGAATACCGCCACCCCGTCGACGACGACGATGACGACGGCGCACGCTGACACGGCACGGCACACAAGGATCAGGAAAGGAGCATGACATGGAACAGCCCAGGAAACCGAAAGGCAGCCCGAACGGGACGGGCGGCCAGTACGACACGACACGGCACGGCGCCACCCCCCTGCCCGCCATGACGGGGCCGGACCCGACCCGCCCCGTCGGCGACCGGTTCATGGACGATGTGAACGACATCGCCGAGGGGCTGTTCGACCGCCGACAGGACTGGGACACGCTGCCCGTCGGCGGCTGCTACCGCATCAACGACTGGGGCGACTACGTCGCCGAATCCGACTGGAGCGACGTGTGGGATGGCCATCCGCTTGAGGAGAAGGCGTGGATGCTCGCCGACAACGGGGAGTACTCCTCCGACGACGTCGCCCATATGACGCCCGCCGAGATCGAAGCCACCTACGACGCCGGATTCGAACCCGAAGTCGCGTTCTACACGGAAAAATACGAGGACGACCACGAGCCGGGCGACCCGATCGGCGACGGCATGGTGGAGAACATCCGACAGGTCGGCGAACGGCTCGCCACACGGTCGCGTGAGGACATGGACTTCCGGCCCGGCGACCGGGTGCACGCCACCCCGGACGGCTACGTCAGCGAGGACGAGTGGAACCGGGCATGGGCCGGTCGGCCCGCATACTGCGCCGACGCGTACGAACTGTCCTGCCGTCACCCCGGTCTCGACATGGCACGCCTGTCGCCCGAACAGATCGTCGCCATGAACCGCGACGGCAACGAATACGTCCAGTACATGCTCTCCGACGACAGGGCACACGACGGCGTAGGCTACCGGCATGCCGACCGCGCCCGCCGGGAGGCTGCGAGCCGGTACCGGCAGTATGAGCGCAACGCGCCCTATGTGGGCCGTGACCTCAACGACGTCATCTGCCTGCGTGAGGCGGCCTACACGGGTGACGGGCTTCCGCTCGGCCCGGATGTGCGTGACGCCATCGTCAAATTGATGGGCGCCCCGGACCCGACCGGCGACAAGGCATCCCTGTCCACGCTCGCGCTGGGCGTCAACCATGACCCATACGGCACGGTGGACGCGGTCACCGCCCTGGTCGCGCACAGTCCGAGCCGTGAGGGCGATCTGGAGCGGCGGCTGCGGGATCGTCTCGAGGCGCCCTCCAACCGGCAGGCACGGGCCACGGCGGAGAGCATGTCCACGATCATGGACTGCGTCGCCGGCAACGCGGATGATACGCAGGATGCCGGATGGCTCGCGGATTCGCTGGGCGTGTTCGCCGCCTATCGCGCAGGCGACCGGGATACGGCGAAACGTGAGGCCGAGTTCATCCACCGGTCGATGTCGGAGCGGCGTGGACCGTTGCCGCGGCAGGCCCTCACGGCCGACATGATCGCACGCATCATCCTCGACCACTGACCATGTTCCGGCCGGGCCGATGGTCGCAGAAAAACGTCGATCGCCCCATGGCGCGGCCCGGATCGCATCCTGGGCGGCTTGGCGTCGTCGCGCTAGACTGGTTTCGAGCAGTTCGGCATGTTTCCGTCATGCCGAGGAAGCGAAGCGATACGCCAGGCCTTGGTTGCCATCGTCAGGAAAGCGGCAATAACATCAGACCGGAACTGCTGCATCCTCAACGCTTCCGTCGTCCCCGCTGGCCATCATATGCAAGGGGATCGCATCCGCCGGCAGACCATAGGTTCGGAAGCACTCGACGACATCGGGGCGCACATACGGCCACACCGCATCCGTGACCTCAGGGGAAGCCCCATCAGCCGCTTCGGTGAACCCGACCGCGTAGGTGTTCTGGGCATGCATGAGTTCAGCACGATTATCATGCTCACCCATGAGTGACACATTGATGTCCACGGTCATCTCCTGCGCCCATGGCCGGTCGGCCGTGTCATTGAGCGTGAAAGTGCAGGTGAACTCCAACCTGCCGGTCACTCTTTTCTCTTCAACGACCCGAGCCGACGATTTTGACAAGGGCATGATGTTATTCAATCTCAGCATGTTACAGCCTCCGTCGTGTTCATATCCCGTGCCGTGGAGACGACGTACGCCTGTCGTGCTCCCTGTGAGATGATATGCATTTTCTCGGGCGTCTCATTCCGCTCATTGATCGGGACAATGGTGTCAATCATGGCAATGTCGCCGTTCCCCCATTCAGCGGCGCAGACCGCCGATTCCGTAGGCCTGCTGAAACTGTAGGACGACGACTTGCCTGAGGGCGCCGGCTCGACCTGAACATGAAGTATCGCCCCGGCTTCCAACGCATAATCGACAAGTAGCTGCAATGTAGGCTCGACGCTGCCGTCCTCCACGCCGACAATGGTGGCGGCGTCAACGTTCATCTCCTCGGCAAGATCCGCGACGCTCATGCCCCGGGCGTCGCGGATCGCCACCAGCTTCTCGATCAGGTCGTCCGCCTCCCGGTAAAGCGTGTAGGCCAATGCGTCGTAATCATAGGCGTCCGTCATGTTCATCACCTGCCTTTCCGTATCCGTGCATCACGCCGCCTTCATGGACGGCTCCATCCGATTCGTGCATTGTCTCGGTATCGGGTGATCGCATCTCGGATATGCTCATCCTGCTCTTCATGTATCTTCTTCTCGTCCTGCCCATTGACGTTTTTGAAATGGACGACCAGACCGAATACCCAACCGGGCATATCGTCCGGTTCGGCGCAATACTGCCGGATATGCTCATCCTGCTTATCGTCCTCGCGCAGATACATGGTGCGGTGCCACCGCATCTCGAAGAGGGGAATCCCCTGCTCGTCGGCCAGTTCCAAGGATCTGATGTCCGATCTGGGGTAGGCATGACCTTCTCGTATTCTGTCCATCTTCTGCCTGATGAACATGCGTGTGCGTCTCATGTACTTGTCTCGGTTCTTCCAGTCCAGGTTTTCAGCCAGAAACTGCTGGTTGGCAAGAAGTTCAGCAAGTTCACGAATGAACCGGTCGTCGCAATCATCGGTGAGGTGCGGCGGCTCTTGCCCTCTCCAGCCATATCGCAAAGGCTCATGCCTTGTCATGCGGCTGCGTGCATCTCGTTCCGCTCTTTTATCTGTCATGTCCACTGGTCATTCAGTCATGGTCCGCTTTCGCTGCGCAAACAGCGAAAGCGCTTTCAGCCGTTTGCGGTTGCCCTCAGTATGGCACGACCCCACGATGCAAAGCAAATCAGCACTCGCCAGAGCTACAGCGCACACCTCATTGTCAGCGTCTGCCGCCACGTACCACCAGCGCGACGCCGACGCCGGCCGTCAACACGGACACCGCAAGCAGGAGGATCAGCCATCGGCCGTCGCCCGTCAGCGGCATCGTGTGCGTCATGGGCAACAGCTGGTTGGTGCGGGTGATGGTGTCCATGCTGATATGCTCCACGCCTTTCCAATCGTCGGGTTTGAGGTTGGTGGGCGCTTCGCATGCTTTCAACGCGAAGTCGTAGGGTGTGGCGTCCAATTGGTAGCCGTCGGGTGCTTGTGTTTCGGTGAGCCGGTATGCGGTGCCGCACTCCAGTTTGTCCACTACGCTCGCCGCTGTATCACTGGTGGTGATGGTCCGGTCGTGCACGTATTGCGTGCCGTCCCATCGTTGCAGGTCGAACACCGCATCCGGCAATAGCAGGGTCGTGTCGTCCTTGTCGGTCTTTTTCAGGTAGACGCCTTGGATTTTCGCCACGGCGGCGCTTTTGTAGATGGGGAACGTGTTCGTTGTGGTGGCGGTGCTGATGCCTTCTACCGGTTCGCCGTCCACGGTGAGCATGGCTGTGTTCCTGATGTTCGACAGTTGCGTGTTGACGCTGTTGTAGACGAGCGCGTACTCGACCCAGATGCGCGCGTTGTCGGGCAATCCGTCCACGGTGAGCGTGTTGGTGGCGGCATCCCAACTGGCGGTGTACATGTCCGGGTCAAGGGTTTTCGCATCCGATGGCGGGGTGGAGGGGATGTTGCTGCACGTGTAATAGTAGCCGTAACCGGAACGGACATTTGAATGTAAAGGTCCCACCCCGGAAGAATAGCTACCGGTCGCAGAGTGGCCGATGCTTTGTGCTTGGGGTTCGGTCAAGTATCTCACCACCGCGCTGCCAGGCATGAGGGCTACGGTGTCCTTATCCGTCAGCCCTGTCACCGTATCCGATAGGCTCACGGTGGCGCCGTCCGGGTTCAGATCGATGGCATTCGGGTTGAACCCGGTACTATATGTGACTTTTGTGCCGCTTGCGCCTTCTGGCGTGTGGGAGGTTTTCGTCTTGGCGGCGGTGACAGACCCGTTGTCGTAATGGTAGTGATACCAGTAATCGGATGCGGTCAGGTCCATGATGCCGTTTTTCACCACTGCACGCACGGTGTTGCGGCCGCCGATGGAGTGTTCGATACGTCCGTTCCGGTCCACATCCTTCCAGGCGTCTTTGTCGAAGTCTTTGTTTTGGTAGACGACATAGAACAGGATGCTCGACCAATAGTTCGTGTTTTGGTTGGGTGTGTGGAAGGTGATGTCCCACTCCCCTTCCCCGGTTTTGGTGACAGTGATGGTGGTGTTGCCGTTGTTCACGGTCTTCGACACTTGCTGCCCGATGGTGGTGGGTGCCTCAACGCCCCAGCAGGTGGCGTTGTTGGTGCCGTTGGGGGTGCAGGACCGGTTCGTGCTGCCTACGAGGGTGAAGCCTTTGGGGATGTCGTTCGACCTGTTCTCGTAAGCGGTCATGGTTTCGTGGAACGTGACTGGTTTGCCACGGTCGGCGGGTGCAAGATCGGCTTTAATGCCGCATGAGCCCAATTCGGCTGTTTTGGTGGATTGTTCGGTTTCCAACCCCAGCCACCAGCGTTTGCCATCATAGGAGCCGGTGTTGTAAGTTTGGCTATCGCCGTAGAAGCCGCCGCAGCTTTTGAGCAATTGTTGGATGGTGCGCACGTTCGACGTGGACGTACCCGGATAGCACACCCAGTTGTTGTTGATCCACGAGCACGCCTGCGCCGCATTGTAGTATCGTCGTTCACCGGTATACCCGTATCCTTGGGCTGTGGAGTTGTATTCGATGCTGATCTTCCCGCCGGCTTTCAGCACGGTGTTGACGCGTAGTTTCGCACCCACCACACTACGGGATGCGTACGATCCGTCCAAATCGGCCAGATCGGCCACATTATGCCAACCGTTCGCCGGAGTGGGCGTCGCCTCGACGGCGCAGGTTTCCACCGCGTCCAATTCAGCATCGAACCCTTGCTCTTTGAGGTTGTCGATCATCTGCTGGATGTCCTCAGCACGGAACCACGAATACTTCCCGTCGGGTGAGCACGGGTTGGCGCTGATGCCACTGCGGTTGAGTTGGTCCACGATTTGCCACGGGGGCTGCTGGTCGCCATCGCCGGTGTTCTCGATGACGGTCTTCCATGTGGATTGTGTCAAACACCCGTCCTCGCCTTCCAGACAATCCCCAATCGGCTTGCTGGACCCGTATAATTTCGTGGTCTTCAGATACGGGGTGCCGGCGCCTTTGTCTGGCATCGCGTATTGCGCGGTGTCCGACAGGATGTCCGGATAATATTTGCTGTTCGGGGACAGGATGACACGGTTGGTAACGTGATCATACTCATCGCTCCATGGACTGTGCGACGTGTACTCATACGTGATGGTGTCACCTGCTTTGAGGGTATCCATCGTCCACACTTCAGAGTTGTAGGAGGGCTTAGACAAATAGGATAAATAAGGAACTTTAGTATAACTATATTGGACACGGCGCAAGGTGCCGTTATACGCCCCGTCTTCACCCATGAAAAACCATGGAATGCCAGAAAGGGCAACAGTACCCTTCAGGGCTCCCTCAATGGGTGGATGCACAGTAGCCCCTGTATTACCGTAAACGCATTGGCTGGATGGATAGCTGATGTTGCAGGCGAATCCGACCGAATCCACGCTTCCGGTGTTGTTGAGGATGCTCGCGGGCGCGTCGTTCTTGTACATGGTGTCAGCCAGCGTCCACCCATTTGGCAGATCCATGGTGCCATCGTTGGTGACGGCGACCCGCCATTTCTGATCGACCAGCCCGGTTTTGGGATTGTAGACGGGGTCCCCGATGGCTTCCTTGTCCAAAGCAACATGCATGCCCTGCACGGTCAGGCGCATGGTGTGATCCCCAATGCCCACGGTTGGAGTAGCGCCGTCTCCGCCGAGCCAGTAGGCATCCTGGTCGAACCAGAGGGTGCCGTCGTTGATGGGCATGGTCTGGTTGCGGTTGATGAACTCCTTGTTGAATGTGAACCGTATGCGGATACGGTACTGGTATAGGTTGTCCTTCACCGGCGGGTAATACCCCGTATGCACTTCATGCGTGTCATTGCCGTCGTAGGTGGGGTTGAGGATGCGTATCTGGTAGTCGCCGGCCTGTTCGCCGTTGACCATGATCGTACCGATCCACGTGCCATACAAGCCGGATTGCAGGTTCAGCCAGTTATCACGGCCGCCGTCCAATTCCAGATAGGTTTGCAACGTGGGGTTCGCGTCGCTCAACGTGCCCGCCGGCACGTTGAATCCCAACTGCCAACGGATCGTGTCATACACGGATACGGTGCTATTGTCCGTCAGGTCCTCGTATTCGCCCTCTTCCATGTCGGCGCGGTGGATTTTCGCGGTGAAGCTGTCGATCATGGTGTCGCTCATGGTCAGGTTCGCCGCCTGCGCCTCATGTGCGGGTGCAATCATGCCCATGCCCAGGAGGCCGGTGAGCAGGCTGATGATGAGCAGGATGCCGCCGACGCGGCGTGTATGACGGGTCGTGTGATGCAGGCTCATGGCAGGCTCGTTTCGGGTTGGATGATGCGAAATTCGAGGGTGTCGGGTGCGGGTTCGTGTCGTGGGCGTCGTTGGTGCAGATGCGGGGGTCTGCGTCGCCCGTGGCGGGCAAGGCTGACGGCGATGATGGTAAGGACGCCCACCCATAGGGCGGCGATGGGCGCCCAGACCCACAGCCATGTGCGGTCCTCGGGCGCCTGTGCGGGCAGGGGCGCCTGCGCGGGCATGGCGGCGCGTTCACCGGTGACAAGGAGACGTTTGTTGTTGACGCCGTACGGGGTGCAGGTCAGCAGCGTCGCCATGTCCTTGCCGGGTTGGATCGTCAACGCGTCGAAATCGTCCGGGTCCACGACCTGTATGCCTGTGACCTTGTAGGCGAGGGTCCGGTCGAGGACGGTCAGATAGAACACGTCCCCCACACGGGCCCGGCCGCCCAACGAGTGCAGCTTGTCGAACATGAGCGTGTCCGCCAAGCCGGTGTGCGCACTGATCACCGTGTGCGTGTCCGTGCCGCCGACCGGCAGGCTTGTACCGTACAGGTGGCCCGCACCCCGACTAAGCGTGTCCGTGCCGGTGCCGTGGCGCACAGGCAGGCTGATGCCCAGACTCGGGTATCGGATAGTGGCCATGATCCCGTCTTCGGGCATGTCCAGCGCATGCAGGTAGTCCGTGTCGTACGCGGGGTCGTCCGTGCCGGAGAACGGGTCGGGGTTGTCGCCCAGCACGGTTTGGCCGGCGGCGGCGAGCCGCTGGTTGTAGGAGCGCGCCTCGTCCAGCTCCCTGTCGCGCGTGTCCCGGTCCATGACGGCCGCCGCGGTCGCATGCCGCGTGCCGGTATCGGCGAGCCGGTTCCGGTTGGCGTGCTGCATACCGAACGGGATGGTGACGCACAGCGCGGACACGACGAGCAGCGCGCATCCGGCCAGGAGTGTGCGCCACCGCGTCGCCGCCCGCGGGTCGCCGTGCCTGCACATGTGTCCGCCATCCCTTCCGGTCAATCACGGGCCTTGCGGCCGCGGTGGATGAGCAGCAGGCCGCCGACGGCCGCGGTCACGCATCCGATCGTCCAGATCGTGAGCCATGTGGCGCCGGTCTTGGGCATCTCCATGAGATTGCGCGCGTTCATGACCTGCACCGTGTCGCCGCCGGTGATGCCGATCATGGCGTCGCGGTCGCCGCCGGTCTCGCTGACGGTGATCGTGCCGGTTTTGTCGTCCACGGCCACGGTCAGGTCGGCCTGCGGCAGGAACGGATTACTGTACGGGGATTTCGTCTCCTTGAGCGTGTAGGTGCCGTCGGTGCCGTTGACGCTCAGATGCCCGTCTTTGTCGGTGAGCAGGGTCATGGTGGTGTTCTCCTCACCGGGCATGGCCATGCGGTAGGCACCGTCGCCGGTCCTGACGACGGCGCGGGGTGTGCCTTGGTCGAGCAGCTGGAACTCGGCGCCGGCCAGGGGTTGGCTGTTCATGTCGGTCTTGGAGATGGCGGTCGCCCCGGTGTGCACGCTCACGGTGTCGCCTTGTCTGGTCTCATGGTCGGTCCACGTGTTCGGGTTGTGCGAGTATTCCACGCTGACGGTGTTCGTGTCGGCGGCGCCTGCGATGGCGTCCTGGTCGAGGCGGGTCTTGTAGGTGACGGTGATGGGCGCGTCGATGGGAAACCTGTCCTTGTCGGGGATGATGTCGCCGTCCGCGGTGCCGAAACGGATCGTGAACGCGCCGTCCCGGATGTCGTCGACATGCCAGTATTGCGCGTCGAGCGGCTTGCCGTCCACGCTCACGGTCATGTCGGCCGTCCGCATGTCGAACGTCAGGCCTTTGCTGTACGTGTCGGTCAGGGCGAGATAGTACTTGTCGTAGCCGGTGTGGTTCGGCACGCTCGTGGTCAGGCGCATCGTGAGCGTGCGTCCCTGTTCCGTGTCGGCCGACAGGCCGTCCGTGTTCACATCGCCCCGCGCCTCGTCCTCGACGGCGGTGATGCGTTTGCCGACGGTGATGTCGTGGACCTTGTATTCGACGTCGCCCAACGTGTAGGTGCCTTTGTCGGTCTTGAGCGTGGTCTTGCCGTCGATGCCGGTGCCGGTCATGCCGGCGATGGAGGCACGGCCGCTCGCGGTGCGGTCGAGGACCAGATATATGCCGGGCGTGACCTGCGCGCTCTGGCGTTTCGCATCCGCCGGGTCGGGGCGCAGCGCGGTGCCGGGCATGTCCTGTATGGCGTGTTCGGCGCGCAATGTGTCGATGAAGTCACGCAGCCGGCCCGCCCACGGCGAGGACCGCGCATCGAGCAGATTGCTCACGACCCATTGCATCGGATCGTCCTTGTCGTAGCCGGTCATGCCCGTCTTGTCGAGCGCCGAGCCGATCGCGCCGGCCAGGGGCTGCGTGGTTCGCAGGTCATAGCCGGTCAGATGGTCGCCGTCCGTGGTCGCATACGTGTACTGGGCGAGCCGGATCGCGGACAGGCGCCGATCCGTGATGTCGGACGCGGCGGTCACGGTCAGGGGTTGGGCGCGCAGCAGGTCGTCGTCCGTGATGCGCGTATCCTCGGCCAGTGCGGCGGGGACGGCCGTGATGGCCGTGATGGCCGTGAACGCCATGGCGAGGGCGGCGGCGATGACGCCATGGTCGGTGCGTGTCATGTTCATGTTCTTTCCGTCCTTTCCCGATCGGATGGTGCGGCCGGCGGCCCCGCATCGGGTCCGGTGACGGTCGTCATCGACACGGGTCTGGCCGGCTCCGGCATGCATCATGCCCACCCTCTATGCGTCGACGGGGGACGCATAGAGGGTGGGCATGTGCAACGAGAACGTTACGATGGCGTACGGCATGGCGTACCTGCGACGCAGCATGCCCGACACGCTCCGGGACGTGCGCCGCGTCGACCGGATGCGGCATATGATCCCCGCCCTCATGCAGCGGATCGGCGACCCGGACGCCATGGTGGAGGACATGACGGCCGTCCACGCCCGGCTCACCGCGGCCGCCGCCTCCCTTACCATCCGCGCCCGGTGGGCGCGCGGCCGGGACCGGGAGGGCGTCACAGGCGCGGGGATGCTGCTGCGGCGCCGCATCCGCGAAATCGACGGATGGCTCCCCCTGTTCCGCCCGGACGCCGCCCTCCACGACCGGAGCCGACCATGACGGGCGAACCATCCGGACATGCGGATCCCGGTACGGCAACGACGGGCACGAAACGGCCCGTCCGTACGGCCGACCTCGCCGACATCGGCGCGCAATGCGACATCACCGGCGGACTCGGCTCCGTCGCATACCAGCGACTGCTGCGCGACGACAGGGAACGGGCCGGATCGTGAACGCGTCGCACGCCGCCGGCACGCCCACATGAGGTCAGACGTCCAGGAACCGTGCGCGCCCGGTCTCGGACAGCGAGTAGCGGATCGGCTTGGCGCCATGCGTCTGCAGCAGACCCGCCTCCACAAGCGCATCAAGCGCGGACACGATCCTGCGCTCACCGATATGCAGCGCCTCGCGAAGAATCCTACGCGTCACGGGCATGGGGACCCTGTCGAACAGTTCCTCCTGAATGAGGAAGAACAGGACGCCCTGCTGCAGGTCGGACATGCCCTCCTGTCGGCCGTATGCCAGCAGAGAGGCCTGCGCCGCCGCCAGCAGGGACTGTTTTTCGGTCAATTGCGTGATGATGTTCTCCTGCGCCTCGGCCACGAACCGTGTCATACGATGGCAGAACAGGGACACGTCCGAACAGTTCAACGGATGCTGGGCGTCGTCGAACGCTTTGTAATACTGCGTTTTATGGTCGGCGATGACGGTGCTGATGCTGATCGCGGTAGGCGTGGACAAATGCTTGCTTAATTGCAGCGCGAACAGGAAACGCCCCGTACGCCCGTTGCCGTCGTAGAACGGATGGATGTGTTCGAACGCGTAATGACACATGGCGGCCCGCACCAGTGGCGGAACATCTTGGTCGTGCGCCAATGACAGCCATTGCGTCAACTGCACCTGGATGCGGGTTTCGGGCCATGCGCCGTCATGCAGTTTGCGTCCGGTGCTTTCGTCCCACACCGCGATGGTCCCTTTGCGGAACATCTGCCCGTCCGGCACATCCTTGGCGTCCAGCTCGCCGTCCATCACCTGATCGTATATGCGACGAATGTCCTCAAGGGAGGAGGGAAGATCCAGCCCCTCGGCGCCGGTGTCGGAAAGGCCGAGAAACAGCTTGACGAATTCGCTCAATCGCGTATGCCCCGTATCGGTGCTGGCGGCCTGCAACGCCTCGGCTATCTCCTTGCGTGTGGTGTGCACACCCTCGATGGTGTTCGTGCTTTGCACCTCTGCGCCGATGAGATCCATGAGGTATGCGCGGCATGCGATGGGCGGCAGGTTGTCCCACAACGTCTCCACCCGGGTTTCCAGTTCGCGGACCTTGTCCATATCGCGCCCGAGCTGCGCGAACAGCACGGCGAACATCTCGTGGCCGTCCAGGACAAGACCCGAACGGTATGTGGACCAGCCCCGGAGCCGTTCGTCGTATTCCTGCTGGGCGGCTTGCGTTGGCGGGATGGTGCGCGATTCCATGGCCAGCGTCTGCCGGATGGTCTTGTACCCCATGCAACACTCCTCACAGGCGATAATGTGCGTATACGGACGGATAAGACTATCGCCAAACCCGCAAAAAGTCAAAAACAGCAGGATAGGCGCCGTGGCGCAGCGACGAATGCCCTCCCATCGGCCGAAACAAAAGGTTACGCCTTGTGCGTTCCATGCCGGAGATTGCGGGGCGGAGCGGGATGCCGGCTGATCGTAGGCGCGCCGCCCCGCCAACCCGTACGCCACCCGCCGGCACGTCTCCCGCTGGACGCATGACCAGCATGCACGCGTCATGGAGCAAAAGGAGGAAGTCGCGAACGCGGACAATAGGCAGGTATGGCTCGACCCGCAATCCGAAACCTTCGAACGGGACGTGCAGAAACTGGGCGGCCGGCTCATGCGCCTGCAAACCGGCAATCAAATCCTTGATCCGAACAAGACAGCCCCCTACGGGACCCGGAGTGAAAAGGACGAGCCTTGGGCTGGACGTGCCCAAGGCTCGCAGGAACCGTTGTTTCCGGCTTCTGCATGCCGCTCCGAAGAGCAAAAATGAACCCATCGCCATACCGCCGTATGCGCGATGTATCACCTGTCCATGAGGCTAGACTCCAGTTCTCGCGACGGGGACCGACGCGTCGGCTCCGGGAGCCTGCGACAGCCGGTTCCGTTTCCACGCTTTCACCCGCATCCCACCTCCGGACGGGGGCGAGACGGGCGCGAAAGCTCCCTGACAGGATAGCATCCGCGCCCGTCTCGCCCCCGTCCTCGACCTCCCCCAGCTCGTCGAGCACCCGCTCCGCTTCGGCGATCGCGGCCGACTCCATGGCGGTGGGGTCGCGATCCTCCCGGTCGATGACGACGGCATTACGCCGTCCATGCCGCCTTTCGACCTCCTCGGCTGTTCCAGCATATGCTCCTCTCCCCTTATCCTTGGCGGGTACGCCCCATCACTGCGTCCCCGGACGGCACGGGGCGGCAAAGGCGGGGGCCCGCCGCAATCCGTCACGGATCCCGACGGGCCCCCGCCCCGCACACCCCGCCCGGAGGCGGAAGGCCAACCCCTTTTTACGGGATCACTCGCCGCCGTGGCGGCCCGCATGGTGCCGGCGACGCCGGGAGACAAGCAGCGTCACCACACCCGCACCGGCGAGCACCATCGCCCCGACCGCCACAGTCCACACGGCCGCGCCCGTATGCGCCAGCGGCGGTTTGACGGTTGCGTTCCAGTCGTCCGTGTTGGACACGATCCGGTCCGCGCCGCACATCTTCACACCGTCGATGTCGACCGCGCCGGCCGGCACGGTCGGGTTGTCCTTGCCGTCGAACGGCGTGTCATCGTTCACGACGCACGGGGTGAGCGGAATGCCGGACACGGAGGCGCGGTCCGTGTGGTCGCCAGTGACGTCCTTGAGCACGCCCTTGACGTCCACCGACTCGCCGGGCTTGAGGATCAGCGTATCCCAATTATCCGGGTACTTGAGGTCCACGACGCGGCCGTCACCGAGGATGGTCTGGTCCGTGAGCTTCAAGTCCTTGACACGGTAGACCGCGCCGTTGCCGTCCTTGTCGGTCCGGCTCGTGTTCGTGATGGTGAACACGATGACGTCGCCGTTCTTCGCGTCCTTCAACGCCTGTTCGCGCGTGTCGCGGTCGCCGTTGGGCCAGCCGCTCTTCTCATCCCACTTCTCCAAGTGGATGCTGGGGGTGAGGTCGGGCGTGCTGGTCCACACCGTGTTGGACACAAGCTCCTTGTCATTGAACGTTTCCGTGAACGTGTTCTCCACACGGTCGCTGGTGGCGATGCGCTGCACGCTGAGGAACAGGGACCATGCCTGCTCATGCTCGGTGTCGGCAGACACGAGCTTGAGGAACGTGTCGGACGCGTTCGCGGTGATCACACCGTCCTTGTAGTCCACGGTGAACAACTGTTCGCCAGTGGGCTGGGCGGCATCGTCCGTGGCGGCGTCGCCGGTGATGGCGGCGAGCAGTTCCGTGTTGTCGAAACCGGTGCCGGCGAGCACGTCGCCGGTCTTGGCGATCAGCGTGCCGTCCTTGTACAGGTCACGGTTGGCACGAATCTGCCACTCCCCCAGATACTTGTCGTGCTGGGTGTCGAGCTTGTCCGTGACGCCCCATTGGGTGACTTGCGGGTAGGCGCGGTCCGCGGGGATGACCGAACTGTCGAGACGGTAGAGGAACTTCTGCGTGAGCGGGATTTCCTGGCCGTTGACCGAATCGCCGTTGACCTTCAACGTCACGTCCTTGACGGGGTTGATGGGCTTCAACGGGTTCGTGACCGTGTTCGTGTCCTTCTTCACGTCGTTGACGATCTGCGTGGCGGTGTTCTTCACCGTGTAGCCGTCCGTGACCTTGGTGACGGTCATCGGCAGCACGACCGTGTACTCGGAGCCGGTCAGCGACTGGTCGATCGACGGGTCCTTGAGCGGGTCGATCTTCTTCTCGCTGTACGCCTTGAGGTCGGTCGGCTGCGGGTCGCCCTTGACGGTCTCGCCCGTGGCCGGGATCTTCGTGTCGGTGGTCTTGGCGAACACGTAGGCGACGCCGTCCTTGAACTGGACGTTGAACTTCGCGGTCACGTCCTCGCCCTTGGTGTTGAGGATCTCCACGTGCTGTTCGTCGGCGGTGAGGTATTCGTCGTCGTAGTCGTCGACGATGCCTGCACGTTTGATGTCGTATGCGGTGACGTCACGGCCGAGGTTCTTCAGGTCGAGGTGGACGCGGTAGTAGAGGACGTCACCCAGCAGGGCGGTCTTGCCGTCGATGCTGATGGTCGGGTCCTGTTGCGTGTCCTCCTTGACCGGCGTGAAATCCGGCGGCGTGTTGAACACCTTGTTGGACGGGGTGACCGAGTTGTTGAGGGTGAGCATCCACTGGTTGTCCACCTTCGTGTCGGTCGGCGCGTCCTGGCTGACGGTGCCCTCGAAGCGGATCAGCAGGCGCGGGTTCTGTCCCTTGCCCCAGTTCGCCTTGACGTACGTGTCGTCGAAGGTGAGCTGGAACAGGTGCTTGTCGTCGTCCCACCGGGTCGTGTACTGCGTCTTGGGAACGATCCTGCCGTTGCCCATGTCGGTGACTTCGACGGTCTGCTTGTCCGGGATGAGATGCTCGTCGTACTGGTCGGTGACGACCACGGTTTTCACGTCGTAGGCGAGTTGGCCGGGCAGTTTCGGCGTGGTGGTCAGCTGGTATTCGACCTTCTGGCCGGGGAACACGACCTTGCCGTCCACGCTTTCCTGCGCGCCGCCCTGGGAGGCTTCGCCGAGCACGTCCTTCTCGACCGGCGGGATGTAGCCGCAGATCCACGGTTCGTTCGTCGGCACACGGTCGGTGTTCACGGTCTGCGCGCCCGAGTTCGTCAGCTTCGCGTCCGAGCCGGGCACCGAGCAGAACTCCACTTCGTCGCCGGGCTCCTTGCCGGCGTCCTTGCGCACCTGTTCGGCGCCGCCGCCGTTCGCGAAGTTCACCACGCCGGGGATGAGCAGCGTGTACTGACGGTGGGCTTTGAGGCCCTTGAGGGCTTTGAGCGCGTCCGCCTTCATGCTCGCGGTCGCCTTGGTGCCCTGCGCGGTGATGTCGAACTGGCTGGTGACGTCGGTGCCCTTGTTGACGATGTCGTATACGGAGCTTGCCGTGTTGGACTGGGCGTCCATCATGTACACCTTGATGCCTTTCGTGTCGGCGTCGAAGATGTAGTCAGCCTTTGTCCAGTCATCCTCCAGGGTGAATGTGGTGGGCGCGTCGATCAGGTTCGCGGAGATGACGCCGTTGACCACGGAAGCGACTTTGTCGCCGTCGAGGAACACGTTGCGGTCGGCTCCCGTGTCGTTGGTCTCGTCCGGATCGATGACCGCAGCCCACGAACCGTCCGTGTTCTGCTTGATCCAGGACTTGTCCGGGTTCGGCTTCCACGTGGGGAACTCCTTGGCATCCGTATCCTGCGACGTGTCGTTCCAGATGACCGTGCCCTTGTCGACCACCTTGTTGATGTCGGGCTTCGCGACCGTCACGTCCAGATGGAACGCGTACGTGTGCTCCAACGGCATCATCGACGTGGTGTCTTTGCGCACCGCCGTCACCGTATTCGCGGCCTTGTCCCAGTTCATATCGAACTGGTCCGAGATGTCCTTGTTGTCGGATTCGTCGATCACCTTCATGTTCGACACGCTGTAGGTGACACCATTCGGCGTGATGACATCCTTGAACGTCATCGCATAGCCGCCACGGCCGGTGCCCGAACGGATCACCGTATGGTTCACCATCGCATCCGCGCTCACGCCCTGCTCGATCTGCTTGACCGGAGGCTGAGGAGGCACATCCACGATACGGAATGATTCAGAGGCCTCACGGTCGGCGGTATCCACCGCGGCCTTCATGTGGCCCTGCTTGGGCACCTGCACGTCGAACCAGTAGGTGCCGGCCGGCCACGACTTGAAGCCGAAATCGGCGGGCGCGAACTCCGGGGTGCGCGTGTCGCCCTTCGTGGTGATCTTCACGGTCTTGGTCGCGGTCTTCGCGGCGACATGCTTGTTGCCGTCGAAGTGCATGATGACATTCGCGTTGACCTGCTGCGCATCACCCGCCGACTGGGACGCGTGGATGGTGTCCGACACCTTGTCGGTGCTGCCGGCCTTGAGGTCCTTGGGCTTATTGACGTCGGTCGTGATGGTCAGCTCGTAGTCGGTGACCGGCGGGGCGGGCTGGTACTTGTCGAGCACGATGACGGCGATGCTCGTGTCGTCGTGGACGTTGCGGTTCATGATCTTGTCCACGCTGTCCGACGGATTATCATCGAACGGAGTAGACGTGTAGTACGGACGCGTGCCGGCGTAGTTGTATCGAACCGGTGCGACGTACTTGTTCCAGTTGTCGATCCACGTCTCACGCGCCACGACACCGGAACCATTCCACCCGTTCACGCCCTGCGCGGCGGAACCCGCCACGGCGCCAACCGCGACGACACGGCAGTTCGCCTGCCCCGCCTCATCGGGATGCCGCTGGTTGAACCCGGACTCGCACTCCGCACGCGCCTGATCCAACGCGGCCTGCGCCTTCGCCGGACCATTGTAACTGCCGCCCTCATCGAGCATCGTCACACCGGCCGCCTTCATCGCGTTGCGCACCGAATCCAGACTCGTCGCCGGACCCCACGACCCGTCCGGCCCGTCACGATACTGCCAGAACTGCGCGGCAGCCAGGCCGCCGCCCGAACCCGGCTGGTTGCCGCCGCCGCCGGCAGCGAACGCGGCCGGCGCGACGCCGCCCATCAGTGCGGCCGCTGCGACAATCGCGGCGACCGGCGCCTTGAGCAGCCTTCCCGGCTTCCTCCGCTTCTTCTGCTGTCCCGTCATAGGTTGTCTCCTTCAATTTCGGGAACGCCCCCGGACGGGGACGCTAGGAGACCCCTATGCACTCAAAACAGGGTGGAGCGGCGACGGGCCCGAAAAAGAGGAAAAAAGGGCGGTCCCGGCATTGCCGGAACCACCCAGGAGGGAAAGGGGATCGAAAAGGGGCCGGGAATCATCCCCACCATCCGACTAGGAACTATTAACGGGCGTAGGTATCAGCCAAAGTATATCCAGGGAGACCTGTCACGCCGTGTCCGCTGCTGATGGCGCACGGCAAGAACCTGCTTATGCCTTGGACTCGATGAAGGTGAGGTATTGGCGGAGTTTGTGGATCATCATGTTGCGCGCGTACTGTTCCATGTACTTGTAGTCGGGTTCGTTTGCATCGTTCACGGGGAGCATGATGCGCAGTTTGTTGATTCTCGAATCGTTGATTTCCCTGCTGAAGTTGAAATTTGCCTTTTGTTTTTCCAGCGCGCATGTCAGGAAAAGATAGATGTAGCCGTTGGTATCGGGACGTTTGAGATGGGTGATGTGATCGCTTGCGACAAAAGCGAAGGGTTCGTAGAACGCACTTCCCACGCTGCCTGAATTCGCCAACGAGATGCAGTCTTCGAAAACACGGGTGCCTTCCGTGGCGTCGATCCAATCGGCCACACCGTTGTTCAGGGCGGTGGAGGAAACATACGGCATGCATCCCGGGATATGGTCGGCGTTCTTCAAGCGTTTGCCGCGTTGTATGGAGAGGAACACCTGATTGACCGCAAAGGCATGCCATTCCTTCTCTTCCAATGCTGGAATCGTGGCTGAATCACCTAGTGCCGTGATACGTTTTTCAGCATAGGCGCGGTATTTTTCAAGCATCGTCATGCGTCTCTGCCGCACGTAATCCGCCATGTACGTATAATCAGGTTCTCCGGAACCTGTGACGGGAAGCATGATCGCGAGTTTCCGCATGCGTTTCAAGGTTGCCCCGTTGCCGCCCCAGTTGAACTTGGCCCGCATTTGGGAACGTAGCAGGGGAATGAGGAACATGGCGGATTCCATGTTGAGCCAGTCGGCGGTGATGATGTGGATGTTCTGCCCGGTGATGAACCTGCCGGGTTGCCAGAACGCGGTCTGTGTGTCAAGACCGACTATGATGCATCCCCCCTCGTCGAATCCGTACTCGTAGTTCGTTTCACTGACGAAACGGGCGATTCCGTTGTTGGTGTCGGAACGGGTGATGTAAGGCACGTTTTCGTCGTTGCCGCTTTTGATGCGGATCCCGTCAACGCCGCTGCCGGTCGTCTTGATGGACAGGATGCCTGATTCGAAGACGTTGAACGGTTCCCATTCCTTCTCTCCCAACGGTGTGACCGTCATGTTCTCGTTTATCATCCTACTTGTCGTCATTGTCGGCCTCGCGGTGTTCGAACAGGTATTCCCGTCCCTGCATGACCATGTTGAACTCGAACGTGAGATAATCCCCGATGGCCGTCTCGAAGTCCGCGTCCGTGGGGATTTCGTCGTTGAAGTAGTAGAACGAGTGCAGCCATTCGTCCGTGGCGGCCACGGTGGATTGAACGCAGAATTTCGATGGGGCTTCGATCCGGTCGTTCCACACGTCGAGCAGGTGCTGGCGTTTGTCCTTCGCGCTGTCGCCCTCGACAAGGCCGATGTGCGGGCGTACCTCGTAGCCGTCGTCCCTGAAGTCGATGAACTTCGCCACATGCTCGGGGTCATGCGGCACATGGGCGGTGAACACGGCGATGACGGGGTTCGTGCCCACCCCGTAGAACGTGTTCGTGTTGCAGGTGATGACGCCTTCCAGCGTGTGGTGCTTGAGGATCGATGTTTTGAACGTTTGTTCGGCTTTGGTCTTGCCGGTCATGGATGATTGCGGCACGATCACCGCGCAACGCGCATCCGGGGCCAGGCAGTCCAAAAGGTGTTCGATGAAACCCAATTCGTATTGGCTCGGATCGGTTTTCGACCCTTGGCTGTACGGCGGGTTCATCAACCCCACAGTCGCGTGCTTCAACTGGACCTCGCCCGCCGGCTGTTTGAGGAAGTCCTCCTGCCGTAGGTTCGCGTTGCCGTCACGGCGCAGGATCATGTTCGCGGCGGCGATGACGAACATGTTCGGCTGCAACTCGTAGCCGTGCAATTGTTGTTTCTTGATGCGCGCCTCCACGGCCGTTTTGCCGTGGGCCTGATGGACCATGCGGTGCATCGCGGAGATCAGGAACCCGCCCGTGCCGCATGTGGGGTCGAGCACCACGTCGTCCACTTGTATGTCCAACAGGTCGCACATGAGGTCGGTGATGTGCCTCGGGGTGAGGATGATGCCCAACGTCTGCCCGTCCCCGCCCGAATAGCTCATGAACTCGCCGTAGAAGCGGCCGATGAAATCCTCCGATGACTGCTGGTATTTGATCGCGGTGAACAGGCGGTCGTACAGGAATTGCGTGTAATACCGCAACGGGGTCATGCCCAACGCGGGATTGGGTTCGTTGAGTTTCGCGGACGAGGTGATGATGGAGAACTCGCTGAGCATCGTGTCGCGTTTCGTGTCCGGCCCCACATTGGAACGGTTGAGGCGGCGTTTGATCGCGTCGTAGATGAGATCGCCGTCACGGCCGCCGGGATAGTCCTCTCCTTTGAGCATGTCCAGGGAGAACCCGTGTTCCAATTCATCCAAAGCGAGCAGGATACCGGCGACGACCAATGGTTTGTCCTGGTCCTTCACCGACCCGTAGGCGCGAAGGTATTCGTGCAGTTCGGCCGCGTCCCGCAATATCTCCGTCGTGGTCTTCTCCACGTCGGTGCGCTGGTTGAGCACCTGCCGCTCATAGTATTCACGGATGTTGCCCGGCGTGAACGAGATGAACGATTCCACATCATCGAGGATCTTGTAGCCCTCACGGTCGTCCACATACACGGGAGTGATGCGATGATGCCGTTCATCGCCGGACACGCCGATCGCGAACACCTTGCGGAAATGGGAATGTTGGGCGATGCGTTTGGCGTAGGACACGGCGCCGTTGACCGCATACTCGACAACAGGTTTCACATCCAACGAGACCACACCCGCCCCGTCGTACCACACATGCCGGTCGAGATCGGCCTTGTCCTCGATGACCAGCACGTAGTCGCCTACGACCGCCACGTACTCCGGGTATCCCGCACGTCCCGTGCCGCGCTTCGACGCGCCCGCCAACGCCATGCTGATGTCCTTGACGTCGCTGCCTTGCGGCGTGTAGTCGATGCCGCAGGAATCCAGTTGCCGGGCGACCCACAGGTCCGTGCCCGCTTCACGCCGCATCAGCAACCACCCCACCACGGGAACCGTGCGGACGGGCCGCCACTATAAACGCTATAGCGGGGGGGGGTAGTGTTTTTCACTGCCATTTGCTTCCTTCTGCTGAACTCAAGCGGTATGGTTGTGATTCTAGCGTATTCGATTGCCGTGGATGTGGTGCATGCGCGTCAGGGTGTCGCGAGGGGCGCCACACAAAACGGCATTACCATAGAACTATGGCTGGAACAACAAGAAAAGGCTACACCATCGAAGACTTCGCTCGCGACCACAACATCACCCCCGAAGAAAACGCACAAGCCGTCGCCCGACTCCGCCGGGACATACGCCTGTATGAACTCAGGGAAGCCCGCAAGGAAAACGGACTGACACAGGCGCAGCTGGCCGAACGCATGGGCGTCAACCAAAAACGCGTATCAGCAATCGAAAACAACGGCGGAACCCACGCAATGGTGGATACGCTGCGCAAATACATGGAGGCTCTTGGCGGCCGACTTGACGTCATAGGCACACTACCGGACGGACGGCAAGTAAAACTGGGCTGACCGCCGCCTCGCCCCATTGCGCGAGCCCCACCGTCCGGGCATGTCCAACATGTTGGCGTTTGCGCAGGTGACTCCTTGTTGACAGCGCCTCTCGTTCTCGCAGGCACAAAAAATAGTCGGGTGGCGGGAATCATCCCCACCATCCGACTAGGAACCATTAACGGACATATGTATCAGTTGGAGCACTGGTGCATAGTGAGCCGCATCCGTGTCCGCCGCTGATGGGTCCGCTGCCCGTGTTGCCGCCGGTGCTGGGCGTGGAGGGGGTAGCGGGCTGCGCCGGCGCGGCGGGCGCACTGTACTGGGGTGCGCTCTGCTGCGGCGCTGCCGGCGCCGTATACGCGGGAGTGTAGGACTGTTGCGGCACCGTGTAGGTCGGCGTGTACGACTGCTGCGGCGCGACGTACTGCTGCTGCGCCTGCGCCTGCGCCGCTGCGGCGGCGGCTTGGGCTTCGGCTTCCTGACGGGCCTTCTCCTCGGCCGCCTTCTTGTCCGCATCCTGCTTGGCTTTCACGCTGTCGTTGACGGTTTTCATGGCTTTCTCCAACCCGGCCTGCGCATCCTTGATCTTCTTCACGTCCTTGCCGTCCTTGAGTTTGCCGGCCGCATCCATCTGCTTCTTCAACGCGTCGCGGGTCTTGTCGTCCTTGACCTTATCCTTGGAGGCATCGTACAGTTTCTTCGCGTCCGTGATCTTCCTGCCCAACGCGGTTTGCGTGTCCTTCAGCGTTTTCGCGTCGCGTGCTTTGACGACGTTCTTCACGTCCGCGTCGATGGTCTTGGCATGCGTCTCGTACCAGGTGGTGTTCTTGTCGATCAAGCCCGTGTTGCGTTCGAGCGCTGTCTTGTCCTCCACGTTGCACGCGACCATTGTGGGGGTTTCGTCCCCACTGTCCTTGGCGAGCGTGGTCACGACCCTGCCGTCCTCGACCTGCTTGTCCGTGACCGCCACCGCCGACTTGTATTCGTCGCCGTTGATCAACGCACTGTACTTGTTCTGCGCCACACGCAACCGGTCGGCCGCCTGCGCACAGGTGCTCTTCGCCTCCGCCAATTGCGCGGACGCGCTGTGCTGGTAGATGGCGACCGCACCGCCGGCGGCCAGAATGGCGACCAGCAGCGCCGAGACGCCGATGACGATCCGCTTCTTCTTATGGCTGTCAGGGGTGGTGTTCTTCATATCGTCGTGCATGACATCCTCTCTTCAGTCACTACCGTTCATTGTCTCACGATTCACGCCATTCGGATGAATCAGACAATGAAGGGCTGTTCCGGCAATACCGGAACCGCCCAGAAAGAAGGGGAGATTGAGGAGGGGGTCGGGAGTCAGAAACCGTTGTGGTTGAATACCATCGTCCCAGCGCAGAGATGATCACACGCGGGAACACGTAAATGAACGGTCAACGCTGAATTGGTTTCATTGCTTCAGCTTGGCATGCTGCATCACACGGTCCCGTCATGCCGTGTCCGCCGCTGATGGGTCCGCTGCCGGTGTTGGGCTTCGCCGGCTGTGCGGGCGCGGCCTGCTGCGGTGCCGTGTACTGGGGTGTGGCGGGAGCCGTGTACGTCTGCTGCGGCGCCGTGTAGGTCGGCGTGTACGACTGCTGCGGAGCGACGTACTGCTGCTGCGCCGCCGCGTTCGCCTGCGCCGCGGCCGCTGCGGCGGCTTGGGCTTCGGCTTCCTGACGGGCCTTCTCCTCGGCCGCCTTCTTGTCCGCATCCTGCTTGGCTTTGACGGAGGCGTCCACCTTGCCCATGAGGTCCTTGAGCTGCTTGGCCTGCGAGCTCATCGCCTCCGCGTCTTCGCCGTCACGGGTTGTGGTGGCCTTGTCGATCATGGCCTTGAGATCCTTGCGGGTCTTGTCATCCTGCACTTTGCCGTCCGTGCTCTTGTACTTCTCCTGCGCGGCGGTGAGCTGCTTGGACAGGGCGTCCTTGGCGTCCTTCAACGTCTTGGCGTCACGTGACTGGTTGACCGCGTCCACGGCCTCCGTCAGGGAGGCGGTGTGCGTGTCGTACCATGCCGCGTTCCGTCCGATGCGCTCCCTCGCCTCGCGCAGTTGGTCCGCGCCCTGCACGTTGCATGCGGCCAGGGCGGGCGCCTCCTCCTTGTAGGCGGCGGCGAGCGTGGCGACCGTATCCGCGTCCGCGACCTGCTTGCCGGTGATCTTCACGGCGTCGGCCGCGTCCTGGTCGTGCAGCGTGTCGTACTTGTTGCGCGCCACCCGCAGCGCCTCACTCGCCTCGGCGCACATGCTTTTCGCCTCCGCCAATTGCGCGGACGCGGAATGCCGGTAGATGGCGACGGCGCCGCCGGCGGCCAGGGCGACAACGACGACGATGCCGCCGGCGACGGCAGCCGTCACCCGCCTGCGTCGCACCGTCCGCGCCGATCCGTCCTCCGTCCCGTCCGGCCGGATGCGATCCGTATCCTTCACCTGTCCCATGATCGATGCTCCTTTACATGTTCTCCGTCCCCACCCGCATCATGCGGACCGGACTGCCGATATGGTCGCGACAGCCAATGCGTCCCACGCCACCACCGTAACCCATCCAGCCGACGCGGCACGTTACCGTCCCATGTCGACCGGCCGCGCCGGCCGCAGGTCGAGGATCATCTTCCTTGGGTTCTTCATGCTGTGGAAGCCCTGCCGCTCATACCATGCGATGAGACCGTCGTTGAGCGCCTCGACATACAGCAGACGGCAGGCGACCAATGCGCTCATCTGCCGGGCCCTGTCGATGATCTCGCGCATGAGCAGCGGCCCCTGACGGCCGCACCCCAACGCGGTGCGATTACGGCCACGGAACCGTTCGTCCACACCGAATTTGCCCAGTAGGATGGTCGGCACCTTCGCGTTGCCGGACACGTCCACCACCCCTTTCACGACCTGCACCTGCAGGGCGTGCATGCTCAGGGAGAAGAATCCGACGATCTCGTTCGCGTCCGTCATCGCGAGATACACCGTGCAGCGCGACGTCTCCTGCCATTCGCGGGCGTCACGCTGCAGCCATAGGTCTATGTCGGGTTCGCCGCATCTGAAACCGTCCAGATTGACGTCGTCATCGAGCGCGACGATGCGGTCCCATGCCTGTGTGCACATGCTCTCCCTTTCCGTCACGCCTGGCCGGACAGCAGCGCCGCTATCATGTCGGCGTCCTCGCCGCTGATGAACGTCCGGTCGGACACGTCGGCGAGGTTCGGTATGGGCGCGGCGTGCGACAGTGAGGGATCGGCCTGCAGCGCCGAGTAGAAATCCAGCATGCTTTCCTGCGAGATCACGTCATTGGTTCCGGACGCCACGCTCGACCACGGCCGCTCCTCGTGGCTCATGCTTTCCAACGCGTCGCCGAGCTGCGTGTCGTCCTGACGTTCGAACATGGAGAGCACCCTGTCGACGATCAGCCGTTCCTGCACGTTGAGCGCCGACGCGTCCCCCTCGGGAATCTCACGGGGGAACACATAGCGCCGCCCCCTGCAGTATGGGTATACGGCATGGACGACGGGTCCGTGCCTCCACGCCTCGATCCTGTCGTCGAACAACGACCGGTCGGTGGCGACCAGCGTCCATGCCTGACAGTAGTACAGCAGTTTCTGCAATGCGAACGCGGTCGTCATATGCTCCCGCGCATCCCTTTGCTCGAGGATGTACCTCGCCACGTCAATGGCTCTCGCCATGATAATCACCTCGGTACGGGTATGGTGTTCGTTCTTCCATCCGGTTGCTTCTTCCGTCCAATGCGGGTCTTCGGGCGGACATGTCGGAGCAGTGGCACGATGCCTTACCTATCCATCATACGCCCTGAGGGTTATCGGAGCGGCGGGGGTGCCGTGCATGGTCCGTCATGGATCATGCACGGCACCCCCGCCGCTCCGCATGCCGTCCGTCGACCGCTACCGGCCGTATCCGGACCTGTCCCGTTGCGGCGTGTCGCGCATCCAGAAGCTCTGGAGGGCGTTCAGCTGCGACGGGTCGCCAATGTTGGCGGCCCACATGTGGATGGTGAGCGCGTCCTTTTTCAGTTCCGTCGTCTCCGGCAGGTGCAGGCGGCGCAGGTCAAAGCCGTGCTCGCAGATCACATGCCACCCGTTCGGCGTGCGCCGCACCTCCACCCCGTTCGCCGTGTCCGTCTCTTGGCTGATGCGGTGGATGTCGTTGATGAGCAGGTTGACGGCGAGCAGGTCGGGGTCATCCACGTCGAACAGCCAGCGGTGTTGCGCCGCGTTGGAGGGTCGGGCGGCGATGGACACGGCCATCTGGCCGACGCTCGCCATGTCCACGTCCGGCTCGTCGATCAGCATGTGCAGCAGCGCGGTGCGGACCTTGGCGTCGTCGCGCGCGTTCACGGAGACGTAGAAGCGGCTGGTCTCGCCCGGCAGGCCGTCGTGCACGAACCGTGCGAACCGGGATTCCAGCGAGACGAGCGGATCGCGGGTGAGGAACGATTCGAAGCGCTCCCGGAAGCCCTCGACATGCGTGTTGTCCTTGCGGCGGCTGCGGAACAGCACGACACGCATCGGCGCACTGTCGGGTGTGACGCGTTTGGGATGGTAGTGGTTGCTCATGATGCGGCCCCCTGTCGGATGGCGCGCATCCGGTGCCGTATCTCGGCGCGCATCCCGGTCAGCGTGTCGTCCAGAAGCCGCAGCAGCTCCCCGTCGTCCCAGTCGATGCTTGGGTTTGGGTTGAGCGTGTACCGGTCGTCCGTCACCGTGCCGTTCGCGGCGAAGGTCATGCGGCGTGTGAGATAGGGGACGCTTATGCTTTCGGACCCTATGTCGAGGCTGATCTCAAGATTCATGTCGTCCATGATGCTCCTTTTCGGTGGTGGCGGTCGTCTTGCACCATGCCCATGCGTCCCCTCATGGACGAAACAACACATGGGCGCGGAACGGGGATCATGTCCGTGGCCGCTACGCCACACCCATGCGTCCGCCGCTGGAGAAGACGAGGGATTCACCCCCGGTCAGGGGCGGGCGGGGCGGATGAGCGGCGACGACCCGTCGCGCGTCTCGAACGTCTGCTCCAGCCGCACCGTGGCCCCCCGGAGCAGCCACACCGTCTTCGTGCGGCCGACCGGGCGCAAGGACACGCCATGCTGGTAGGCGCGCAGCAGATCGTTGCGGACGGGCGTCCCGCCAGCCCGGAGGCAGTCCACCTCGTACTCCACGACGAGCAGGCCGAAAAGGGGGTTGCGACGCCAACGCACGGCATGCACGACACGATCCCCGTCCTCGAAGCGCGGATCGCAATCCTCCCATGCGCTCCACCCGACCCGGTCGGCGACGAGGGCGCTGATCATCAGGGCGAGCCATATGGTAAGAAGCAGCCAGCATACGATCGCGAGTAACATGGACGTGTTCATCACCGACCGGCCTCCCCTCCGACTCCCGCCACGCCGGCCAATGCCCGCGCGGATACAATCATCACATGAACAAACCTCACGACGGGGCGAAGCACCGTTCCGAACCAGACCATGCCGCACCTGTCCGCTTTCTCCGGCAGGTATGGCGCTGGGTGCAGGAGCATAAGATCATCAGCGTGACCATTGCCGCCCTGTTTGCGATTGTCCCGATATGGCAGGGCGAATATGGGCTGAGAATGTCCGCGCGGCAGCATGACGAATCCGGTCCCGTCTACTCGTGGTTCATGCTCGACCATGTGAACCCCGGGATACGGTTCGAGGGGAACGTCATCATATCCGCCCCCGCCTATCCGATAGTGGTCACGAACAGGGGACGCACCGACGGGAGCATCATGGGCGTAGACCAGATAGTGGACGGCAGGGCGGAAAGGATGACCCCATGCGTGCCCGATTTCAACGAGGATGGCGAGCTCAACACGGCACGGCCGGTTCGTCCGGACAGCGCGAAGATCCGCATCCCCGCCGAGGAATCGGCGCTCATGATCCTGGTCGCCGAGGAGACGCGCACGCCGTACGATCCCGCAACCGGCGCCGTGCAGCATGGTGCGCCGTTCCAGGTGACGGATATGCTGCGTATCCGCACCGCCTCCGGACGTCAGGTCGAGTCGGCGAGGATCATGGATGTGCCCGTGGAGACGCGGACGGCTTATGAGTATCCGCAGATGGATGAGGCGTTGAAGGCGTGCATCGCCCATGTCGAGGACGGAATGTGACGTTCCGCCCGCCCTGCGCCGCCATGATGGTCCAGTCCGTGTCATGCCGGCAGCCTATGCGTCGGCATGACACGAAGGGCTGCGATCGGCCTGCCCCATCCCGTGTTCGGGTTGACGCACGCTGACGGGAATGCTTGCGCGGTTCGGGCGGATGAGCGGCTCCGCCCCGTCGGCTGCCGTGAACGACCGGAAGAATCTCACTCTGGCTCCTTTGAGCATCACCCGCCCATCGCCATCCCCTTATCCCATATACGACGAATCAGCCTGTATGACGGGCGTCGAACCGTCCCGTGCCAGGAAGGTCTGCACGAACCTAATCTCGGCGCCCTTGAGCAGGACACGCGACACGCGGACACTCTCCTCCTCCAGTCCGACACCGCGCTGGAACACGCGGATGAAATCGTTGCGGTACTCATGCTGCCCCGGCAACCAGTTGGCGACACCGTACTCCACCTCGATCCACCCCGCTGTTCGCCGCCACCACACATCATACAGTTCCCAATCATCCCCGTCCACATACAGGTCGCTTTGCAGCCAGGACGTGTCGGGTTTCGTGTCGGAGTCCGTGTCGGAGTCCGTGCGGGCGGCACGCTCCTCCCTCCTCATAGCCACGAGCTTCGCTACATGCACCACCAGAAGCGCGATGTTGAGCAACCACACCAGCACCAGGATCGCAATATCCACGATCAGCCATCCACCCATAACGAATTCCTCTCCTCCGCATCGGATAATGAGACGGCCCACCTCCCGTATGGTTCACGGGCCGATACGATGAGGCCATGAAACGGAAACGCGCAAAACGCAACGGGAAACGCAGGCCGAAACGCAACATCAAACGGCATCGCGGCGGCCGTCGCCCATCCACACATGGAACCATGCCGCAGAATGATGCGTCGGCGACCCCTCCCCAGCCTAGGCAAAACGGCGTGCAGGATACGGGACAGCCCACGGAAGACCAACCGACGACGGGCGACGTGTCGGCGCACGCCGGTGAGGGGGCACCCACAGAGGACAAGGAAAACGGATCATCTGACGATGAGGGGCGTTCGGGCGGGAAGCCGTCCGGGTTTTGGGTCAAGGCTGAATTGTGGCTGTCCATCATCGCCTCACTGGTCGCCATCATAGGCATCCCCGCCACTTTCTTCCAGATATGGCAGGCCGATGAGGCGAATCGCCGGTCGATTGCACAATTCAATGCGGAGGGCGCCGTCTACCGGTTGACACTCCCGTGATTGAAATCACGGGATTCCTGCGAACTGGGCGTGCTTGGCACTTGGCTTGCGCGCCTGATGTCAGAGGCTTCCCATATTGAGCAGGCTATCCCCGATTGTCGGCCGGTTCCTGTTTTGTCGTTATTCCCCGCTTCCGTTGAGTCGAAGCGCCTCGTCCCTGATGTTCAGGGCGGCGTTCACATCGCGATCGTGCAGGGTGCCGCAATGCCCGCACACCCATTCGCGTTCAGACAGCCGCAGCCTCTGGTACTTGTATCCGCACTCGTGGCAGAGTTTGGAACTGGGGTAGAATCTGTCCACCCGGATAAGGGCGCGTCCGTACCATTCCGCCTTATAGGACAGCTTGTCCACGAGGCCGCTCCACCCGTCGCGGAGTATGGAACGGTTCATCGCGCGTTTGCGCGCCTGACCGTTGCGCATCGGCTTGCCATCCGCATCTAGTCTTTCCCTCGCCTTTCGCGTCATGTTCCGCACCATCAGGGTCTCCATGCCGATGAATTGGTTCTCTTCGATCAGCCTGTGGGACAGTTGGTGCTGGAAGTCGTCGCGGTAGTGACGGAGCTTCGCGTAGGCTTTGGCGAGCTTTTGCTTTTGCCTGATGTAGTTGCTTGACCCTTTCTTCCTGTGCGACAGTCGGCGTTGTTCGCGCTTCACTTTTTCTTCTAAATCTCGGAGTCGTGTCGGGTAGTTGATTTTCTCGCCCGTGCTGAGCGTGAGAAAGTCCTTGACGCCCAAGTCGATGCCGATGCATCCTTCCGCTGGGGGTTTCGGCCGGACGTCCACGTCGAACAGGAGCACCAGATAGTACGTCCGGTTCTCACGCTTCACCGTCCAGCTGGACAATGATTCGATTGGATAGCGTAGCCGGTCTCGTTTGCGGATGCGCACCGAACCGAGTTTCTTGGACAGTGGGTAACGGTTGCCGTCCATGCGGCGTATGGGCATGGTGTTGCGAAACGATTGGATGTTGTCGTTCCTTGAGGCGAAACGGGGACGATGCTTCTCGTAGTCGGCCTTGCGGAAGTACGCCGACCGTGCCTTGCGGAAGTCCATGATGGCGTTGCTCAACGCGTTCGACGGGATTGGACTGTCCCTGAGCCATCCGTTCGCGTTCTTCATGTCGGTCACGTTCGGATACTCGGGGTTCGGGTTCGTCTCTTTGTCGTACGTGTTGAACGCCTCGACCTGCTGATTGTAAGCGAAACGCCTATCTCCGAAACACTGTTCCAACAGTTGCGCCTGCGTTTTCGACGGTGTGAACGGTATGCGTTGCGCGATCTTGCGTTTGGTCATGAGCGTTCACGCTCCTTGGTTCTTTGGTTGTCGATGTACCTGGCGACCGCTTGTTCGTTCACGGCGCCGATGCTTTCCACGAAGTAGCTGGGCGACCACAGGCTGCGTTCCCCTTTTCGTTTCCAGTAGGTGCTCTTGAGTTCGGGGTGCATGGCGAACAAGCGCAGGCTGCTGGTGCCTTTCAGCTGTTTTACGACGCTGCTCACGCTTAGTTTCGGCGGCGCGGACACGAACAAGTGCACATGGTCATCCAATCCAACTTCGACATGCGGTATGCGATAGCCGTGTTCCGCGCTATGGCGTGCAGAATGGTCTTCAGATCCTCGTCCACACCGTTCGTGAGCACTTTGCGACGATATTTCGTGCACCAGATGATGTGGTAGTTCAGATTGTACACTGAAGTTCTACCATGTGTGAATCGTTCACCATATGTGCCATATTCACTACCATATGTAATAAGTGGAAGCGTTCTAACCCGGCATTGAAATACCGGGTTTGCGAACGCCAGATTTTCATCAATTATGTGGACGGCCCCGCAATGGAGCTCTCCGGCGAGGAGAGCGGCTCGTACATATCCTACGTGGTTACGAACACGGGCCGTACGCAGGGAACCATTCTGGACATCGACCGTGGGCTCGCCGATGAGCGTCTGGCGGTGTGCGTGCCGCGTATGGACGATGACGGGGATCTGGTCGCCCCCGGCGGCGATGTCACTTGGAGCGATGTGGTGCCGGTCAACCACCAGTTCACCCTGCAGCCGGGGCAAAGCCGGCTCGTGTTCATGGCCTCCGCGAAAACCACCCCGAAACTACTGACGGACGGGAACGGGAACATGGCGCTCACCGTCGGCGAACCGCTTACGGTCACCGGGGGGTTGCGGCTTTACCTGTCGGACGGGTCGGCCGAAACCGTGGGGGCGGACACGGCCGACCCGATCGTCGCAGCGCATTACCGGAACCTGGCCGGCTACAGTCAGGTGCTCGACTATTGCGCACGGATGACGGCCCGGTAATGCCGACGTGCCGATGGACATGGAAGGGGCGGAAACGGGCGTGTGACGGCATCGGGTGTGCGCGCCGGCCATGCCGCCCCGATTTCCGTCCCGAACACGTCATCGCGCATTCCTCTCCTCGTCAAGCCGGTCGAACGGCGCCGCGAGCACCCCGTAGGCCTTTTCGAGATTGCGGGTGATGTCCTCGCATACGCAACCCCCCTGAGCCTTCCGACGCGTCATGTAGCAGGTCATGTCGTCGGCGATGCCGTGCCGGGCCGCATAAGTCTCCAACGCTTCGAGGAAGTAGGGGCTGTGCGTGCTCACCAGGATCGTGAGGTTGAACGCGCGGCGCAGCTCCACGAGCATGTCCGCCAGGTCGAGCTGCCATTCGGGGTGCAGATGGATCTCCGGCTCGTCGAGGATGAGCACGTCGTCCTCACCGATCCGGTTGTCGCCCAGCAGCCGCAGCAGCATGATGAACGTCTTGCGCCCGTCGGACACGTCCCGCATGTCCAGGTCCCGTCCGACGCCGTCCTCCTTGAATTTCAGCCCGTACCGGTCGATGAGGAGTTCACCGCCGGCATGGGCGCGCAATGATCGGAGGGTCCGGGAGATGGCGTCGTCGACGGCGAGCTGGGTGACCGCGTCGGTTTCGCCGCCGGCGAGGATCTTGTCTCGCAGGTCGGCCGCATGCCCGTCGTCGGGTTTGCGCAACCAGGGATTGCGGTGCGGTATGGAGGAGCGGACCATGCCGTCGAGCAGACGGGGACCGTCCAGCATGGTCACGTCCCCGCCCCATCCGATGGGCGGGGTCGCCGCATCCGCGTCCGATCCGACGTGTCCGCCGACGGTGAGACGGTCGGGGCCGCGCCCCGCGTTTTCGAGCTCCATCCAGCCGTCCGTGTCGTCACGGTTCGTGATGTGCTCCCGGCGTAGCACGTCGGCGCGTACCCGGTCCAGCACCTCGGCGTCCCCGAAGGAGAGCCGTTTGCACAACCGGTCGATGAGCAGCGTCCGTTCCTTCCCGTCCTCCTCCGTATCGTCCGGGGGGAGGAACCGGTCGAGCAGCCGCGTGACGGTCGCCCTGTCCGTACGTTCAGGGCCGAGGGCGGCCAGTTCGTCCGCCATCTCCTCGACGGCCTGACCTATGGGGGCGGTGATCGTGTCGGTGCGGTCCGTGCGCAGGCAGTAGTCCAGGAGCAGGGTGAACAGGCTGTCGGCGCGTGACCGGCGTATGTCGTCCGTGTTCTTGCGCAGCGCCTTGACCGTGGCGTACAGGGTGCGGCATATGGTGGATTTGCCGGTGCCGTTCTCGCCGACCAGCACGGTGATGCCGTTCAGGCGCATGTCCGCATTCCTGATGGTGCCGATGTTGCTGATACGTAGCCTCATGGCCCTCATTGCCTCACGCTCCCCCTGCCGGGCCCGCAGCGACCGTTCGTCCCCGTACCTTCCAGATATCTGAGGTCATCCAGCTTCTGCAGTGCGATGCGTTCGTCGTCCGTGATCATGCCAGTCATGGCCTTGCGGCGCAGTGACCGTTCACTGCCGTACTCGCGGACGATTTCCTTACGCTTTTCCCTGATATCCCGCCTTGTGACCATAACCGGCGGCCCGATGACATGGGGCGTCGCCGCCGTATCATCCTCGTTTTAGAGCCCGGGGTTCGTGCGGGCGGCATGCTCCTCCAGCGCCGCCCGCACGAACCCCTGATCGCACGATCTCCTCAGGCTCGCGTCGTCGCTCATGACGTCCCCTCCTGTTTCATCCTCGACCCAGTATCGGCGTTCCGCCTCACGTAGCCGCGTCTCCAGCATGTCGAACATGTGCGGGGCCGCGTGCGGACAGTACCGTGCGCCGTCCTGTCGTGCGACCTTCATGAGATAGTCCGCTTCGACGCCGTCCGCGGCCCGTCCGATGAGCAGACGGCACAACTGGCCCCATGTGGCGGCGTCGCCCGTCACCCAATCGGTGTCGCCGCACTGGTCGCAGGTCTGCATGATCTCGTCCCTCTGCCTATCCGTGTCGGGTCGCGCCTCGACCGTGTACAGGCCGCCGCAGTGGGCTTCGACCAGGAGCAGCGTGCATGTCAGCGGCGGATCGTCCGGCGTGTTGGCGCAGGCGGGGCAGAGCGTATCGTCGCCGTATTCCCAGCCGACGGTGCGCAGGCCGTCCACGGGGGCGGGGCCGGCCTGCGCACCGCATCGTGTGCAGGTCAGGCCCCAATGGTCGGGACAGCGGTGGCGGCGTGTGCCGTCCGGCCCCGTGTACGCCTGCCAGTCGTCGTCGACGGCGTCCTCCTCGGCCATGGTCTCTTCGATCCACCAGTCGTGTTCGTAGCCCTCATGGGTTTTGCCGCAGGCGTCGCAGACGGTGCTGTAGAACTGTCGCGTACGGAACATGCTTCCCCTTTCTTTGCTGTCAATGGTGTCGGCGTCGCAGGATCTGTTGGCGTTCCTCGACGGTTGCGCCGCCCCATACGCCGTGGCGTTCCGGCCGGCGCAGCGCATGGTCGAGGCAGGCGTTCCGGACGGGGCAGGCGGCGCAGACGCGTTTGGCGGCATCCGTGCACGCGTCGTCGAAGAACAGGTCGTCCAACCCCTCGCACACTGCATGGTCCCGCCATGCCGGACTTGTTGCGGCGTCCACAGGTCACTCCTTTCGGGGTGTGCGATCCGTGTCGAGGCGGGCGACGATGGTCCAGAAATCGTCGGGGTTGACGGTGTCGAGGTTGCCGATGATGTCGGTGCCCTCCCATGTGCCGGCCGCGTAGTCGATCCAGTGGCTGAAGTGGTCGGTGACGGCTTCGACGGTGGTCTCGTAGGTGTCTTCGCTGTTCCAGGCGTCGGGGTCGAGCGCGCCGCGTACGTCGTTTTCGAGGTCGCTTCGTGACATGTAGGCGCGGGTGTCGGGGTGGTATGCGAGTGCGTCGGGGTCGAGGCGGAAGTCGGCGTGTTCGTTGTTGAGGGTCGGGGTGTTGGTGGTGTTCATGATCCGTGTCCTTTCCATACCGATGCGGGGTTACAGGAGTGGTATGCGTCCCCACCGGTCGCACATGTCGAGCAGCTCCCGCACCGCGGCACGCTCACCGGCGCGCACGCATGGCACCATGGCCCGGTCCGCGTCCCACGGGAACCATGAACCATCCGGCATGCCGTCGCCGGCGCGGACGGGGGCGCCCAGATGGAGCGGGCAGACGACGGGTTCGCTCTCCTGTTCTTCGAAACGGTGCACCCATCGCCGCCAGCCGGCCGCGGAGACCATGTCTCCGTACGTCATGTCACGGTCCGGCCCGTCCTCCAGATCAAGCAGCAGCCATACGAGGGTCGCGCAGCCGGGCATCATGCACCGCAGCGGGGTCAGGGCGGCGTGGCGGCACGCCATGGCGCCGAGTTGGATCGTATCGTCGGGTGCGGGGTCGGCCATGACCGCCTCCCATGCGTGCCGGCTGCGTTCGGCGATGAGGTCGGCCAGTGCGCGCATGTGGCGGGCGCGGCCGATCATGCCGGCGCCCTGCCCGAGCCATTCGGCATCACGGATGATACGGCCACGCCGCAGCCGTTCCCGCCCGCCCCTTTCCGTCCGGTCCGCCTCGCATCGCAGGGTGTGCGCAATCGTACGGTACCGGTCGAGTATGGCGGCGACGAGTTCGGGCCCGTCGAGCAAGAGCATCGGCCCCTCCTTTCCTGCCCGGACGGTGATGCGTCGACGCCCGGGGCGTGCACTGAGGTCGGCCCTGACCTCAGAACGCCCCTGAGCCGTTGGCATGATTGGGCTGAGCGGGGTTGTGCACTGAGGTCTGGGGTTGTGTAAGGACACGAAAAACCGGAGTCACGGCAAGAACCGACCCGCTACGCGCGCGACTCCCTTTTTTCCGTATTCCCCAAATACCCCAGACCTCAGTGCTCATGGTCTCTCATCCTTTATGGCAGTAGGGTTGAGGGGCGTTCTGGGGTCGGCGGAGACCTCAGTGCACCCCAGTGCTCGCCCTCCCCATGATTGCCGTCGAGCCGACGTGGGGGGGCTGAAGCGCATGCGCCCATGGGTGCGTGGAGCCGCGGTCCTGTCCGGCTCCTCGCATGCGCGCAGCGGGGCGCGCCCTCGCATTCCATGCCGGGCAGGGGGTGTCGGGGTCGGTGAAACGTGCACTGAGGTCGGCCCTTACCTCAGAACGCCCCTGACCCGTTGGAATTATTGGGCCGAGCGGAGGCGTGCACTGAGGTCTGGGGTTGTGTAAGGACACGAAAAAAGGGAGTCACGGGAGAAACCGACCCTCTACGCGCGTGACTCCCTTTTTTAGGTATTCCCCAAATACCCCAGACCTCAGTGCAGAGAAGGTCTCTTCCTTTACGGCAGTAGGGCCGAGAGGTGTTCTGGGGTCGGAGGCGACCTCAGTGCACCCCAGTGCCCCGGTTCGGCCCCGCATTCTTATCCGCCGGTGCCGTGTTCGCGGACGGGGACGGTCATGGGGGCGAGGACGGCATCGCCCTGCTCTCCCCCATGATGACGATCGTCGTCCGGTCGGCGCCGACCGGTGAATCGTCATCATGGGTCATCCGACATCCCCGCCGGTCGACCCAAACGCAGCAGGTGGATGGCGCGCAGTGTCGGCCGGAACCGTGCACTGAGGTCGGCCCCGACCTCAGAACGCCCCTGACCCGTTGGAATGATTAGGCTGAGCGGTGGTGTGCACTGAGGTCTGGGGTCCGTAAGGACCACGAAAAACCGGAGTCACGCGACAAGCCGACCCTCTACGCGCGTGACTCCCTTTTTTCCATACTCCCGAAATACCCCAGACCTCAGTGCAGAAGGGCCCTCTTCCCTTATAGGAGTAGTGATAAGAGGCGTTCTGAGGTCGGGGCCGACCTCAGTGCACCCCAGTGCACCCGTCCTTTCGGCGCCGGCCCGTTGCGAGGACGGGCGGTCCGGATGGTCCCCGTCGGGATGCGGGCCGCCCGTGATCGGCGCCGGAACATGCCGGAGCCCGTGGTCCGCCCAACCTGACCGCCGATACCGCAGATGCGGGGCCGTCGCGTGCGTTCTGAGGTCGGCCCCGACCTCAGAACGCCCCTGACCCGTTGGAACCATTGGGCCGAGCGGAGGCGTGCACTGAGGTCTGGGGTTGCGTAAGGACACGAAAAAAGGGAGTCAACCGATGACATGCCCCGCCACGCGCGTGACTCCCCTTTTTAGGTATTCCCCAAATATCCCAGACCTCAGTGCAGAAGGTCTCTCTTCCCTTACGGCAGTAGGGCTGAGGGGCGTTCTGGGGTCGGGGCCGACCTCAGTGCACCCCAGTGCACCCGCGCCCATGTCGGCATGCGGCGCTCCCATCCTTGATGTGACTGATGCGTGCGGGTCGGCCGCCGTGTACGGTTGCCCCGCACGCATGGGGGCTCGTCGCGACCGTCCCGAAGACGGGAGGCTCCTCCCCGTACCATGCCCCATGATCGGCATCATCCGGCAATGCCCGAAACGATAACGCCGTCCGTCGGCCCCGGCATGCGTGCTCATTTCGGCACGCTACATTCCCGCGCCGAAATGAGCACTGAGGTCGCCCCCTGACCTCAGAACACCCCTGACCCGTTGGGACCATTGGGATGAGAGGCTCCGTGCACTGAGGTCTGGGGTTTGTAAGGACCACGAAAAACCGGAGTCACGGGAGAAACCGACCCGCTACGCGCGTGACTCCCCTTTTCCCCCATTCCCCGAAATACCTCGGACCTCAGTGCTCAGGGGGTCTCAGCCTTTACAGGAGTAGGCGTGAGGAGTGTTCTGAGGTTGGCGGCGACCTCAGTGCACCCCAGTGCTTTTCGCGAACGGGCCGGGGCCGCTTGGGCATGAACGGCCGGGATGCGGGCGGCCAATGCCGGAAGGCCATGTACGGCCGACAGGGGGCGCGTCGGCGTCATGCGCGATCATTGCCGCCATCCATACCACCGTGCCACGGTCTCCCCGTAGGTGCGCCCGGAGCGGCCCCTCTCAGACGGGTTCGTCCGACGCGCCCGAACCGGGGCGGCGTATCCACGTTCCCTCCGCGCGCACGCATACGACGCCGACAGGGGTCTCGCACCGACACGGGGCGCCGGGGTGTGCACTGGGGTCGGCCCCGACCTCAGAACGCCCCTGACCCGTTGGAATGATTGGGCTGAGTGGGTCCGTGCACTGAGGTCTGGGGTTGTGTAAGGACATGAAAAACCGGAGTCAGCCGATACCACGCCCCCGCATGCGCGTGACTCCCCTTTTTCTGTATTCCCCAAATACCCCAGACCTCAGTGCTTACAAGGTCTCTTCCCTTATAGGAGTAGGGTTGAGGGGCGTTCTGGGGTCGGGGCCGACCTCAGTGCACCCCAGTGCTTCCGGTTCGGTTCCGTGTTCTCGTCGTCGTTGGCCACGCCCCGGTCGGCACCGTCATGAGGGTGCCGACCGGCATCCCCGCCCAACACCATCCGCAATGACGATCGTCGAGCGACGGGGCCGGGCGGCGACGATCGTTCCGGGCGCGTTCGTCATCGCGGGACGCCCCCATCCCCGTCGCCATCCCGGCGCGGCGGACGGGCGGGGATGGCGACTCCGACCCGGGGTGTGCACTGAGGTCGGCCCTGACCTCAGAACGCCCCTGAGCCGTTGGCATGATTGGGCTGAGCGGGTGTGTGCACTGAGGTCTGGGGTTGTGTAAGGACACGAAAAACCGGAGTCACGGCAAGAACCGACCCGCTACGCGCGTGACTCCCCTTTTTCCCCTCTCCCTAAATACCCCAGACCTCAGTGCTCAGGGTCTCTCAGCCTTTACGGCAGTAGGGTTGAAGGGTGCACTGGGGTCGGGGCCGACCTCAGTGCACCCCAGTGCATCCGGTTCGGTCGAGGGCGCATGTTCCCGATAGCCGAAGAACGGCACGAACACCAAGGAGCACACCATGGACACCACCGAAGCAGTCATCATCATCCACGACCACGTCGCCGACGGCGCGCCCATCGACGACGCCACCTTGAGGGCCTGCGCGCCGCTGTTCGCGACCGACCTCCATGCGCGCGACGCGGTCATCATGTGCGCCCTGCGACCGGACGACGCCAGCCTCGACCACATCCTCGGCTTCGCACTGCACCCGCACGACAAGTCGAATGCGGCCCTGCAGGCGCGGATACTGGCCGCCGTGATGTTCGGCACCCTGCCCGTCGATACGGAAAGCCTCGGGCGCGCCATGAGCCTCTTCGAACGCATGCGCGACCTCGACGATACGCCGGAACACCACAACCCGTTCACGGCGACCCTCATGTACTTCGCATGGCTCACGAACGACATGCCGGCAGTGGCGGCGCACACCGCCGAGCTCGACGAGGACCAGCCCGTGCCCCGCCTCGCACGCATCGTGCTGTGCGCACTGTCCAAGGGCATGCATACCGAGGCGAAGATGGACTGACGCCATACGATGCCCGGGGGCGGGCGGAACCCGCCGTCCGCCCCCATCCGAGCCGCCCGCTTACGGGACGAATGAGGGGCGGAGCGCGCCGCCTTCGACGGGCGGACGCATACCTCCGGCGGGCGCAGACAACAAGGAAAGGAACCAGTTCAATGAGAACCCGACTCAGCAAACATGGCAAATACCGTTTTTACGAAGGCACGTATGGGGAACTGAAGAATATGCTCCAGCCCGACGATATTCTTCGTACTCCGGGAGAAGAATCCGACGTGGCGCGTAAAAACGCGTATGACGTTCGGATTATCCGGCGCGTGGCCTCACGGGAGGTCATGGACCAGGTAATTGAGACCTTGCCATTGGAAGGACGTATAACTAGCGCACTTGCAGAGGCCACGAGTCCCACTGAAGGATACTCCCATGCGTGGCTGGTGCAGAACATTCACGATGAGCTAATGTTCGTCTGGTTCGGGGAACACGACGACACCAGCTTCACCATCAAACGCCGTATCACGAAGGATGATGCCAAGGACGCGCATGTGCATGGTGGCGGTTCGTCCCCGCACCAGACATGCATGGCGTCCCGTTCAAAATCATGAAAGGCGAATACAGGTCTCTTGCCGATGTCAACTATCCAATGGGAATCCCCGTCAACACCAAGGAGAAGGAATCATGACATTCGATTTGACGGACTGGTGGCCGGTACAGATGGTAGGAGGCTCTAGCTGGGGGGACCTGGTGTTTATTATAATCCCCTTTTGCGCCGCTATCATCACGCCGTTCTTCCTCGTGAAGCACATCAGGAATAGTGATACCGCTTGGGTCCGGAACCACCATGTGGTTGTTTCCGTACTGCTTTTCGTGGGCTGCGGGATACTCGCTTTGCAGATCGGTAGGGTGATACTGAATCAGCCCGCCGCCACGCGGCAGACAACGACCTTGGGTGTCTACATCACCGAAAAGGCGGAAGCGTACACGCCGACGCTTACTGACGTGGAGTGCGAGACACCTGTGGTGGACCACAAGTACGAGTTCCTTAAGCAGGATGGACGGTATTTGTGCACTTGGCGTTTTGACGGCAAGCCTGTCAAAGGTAGTGTGCGTATCGCTGGTCCCAAGGCAAACGGATGGTCCAGTACCCCACCCACCGCAACCCTTGTCGATTCGCATGGCGACGTGTGGTGCCCCGTGGAATGGGAAACGTCAAACGGATGCGAACCGGTTTCCAAGCCGCCGGAGGCATCATGATGGTCAGTTTGGAACCGTACCTCGACCAATACCGGCAGTGGTTGGATACAACCAGTGAAGGAAAACCGATATGAACCATTACGAAGAAATACTGCTTGCCCTTGCCGCGATGATTGTGTGTATCGCTGCCATCGGCATCTCAGAATGTTGGGAATCACGGGATTCACGCCAGTGGTGGGCGCGTGAGAAAGAGATCCGTGGGCTGGCATGGAAGCCATTCCCCATGTCGCAGACACTAGGCGCGCCCACAGGTGATGCGGGACATGTTGAGTTGAAGTACAAGCTGAAGGGCGAATACGTGTCTCTTGCCGATGTCAACTATCCAATGGGAATCCCCGTCAACACCAAGGAGGAAGAAGCATGATCACCAGCAAAAACGGTTACGTCGGAACCATGAAATGCGTGAAGTACTCGGGCCCGCACAAGGAACTCCGCGACATGCTCGACGCGTACGACGCGAAGCGGGCGCTCGCGGGATCGCGCCGCGCAGGCGAAAAGCCGGCAGCCGTGCGCCGGGTGCGTGTGGTGCGCGGCAAGGCAAAGGCAGGGGAGGCGCACTGATGCAGGCGACCGGTTTGACGCAGATCCTCGAGATCCTGCAGGCGCACGGTCTCATGGACCGCTCGGACGAGACCTTCGTCTCGGCGCAGGACCTCATCGAGCTCGACGAGCATCTCGAGTTCATCCCGATGGCCGACGAAGACAACTGGCGGCACCGCACCGCCGACCGCCAGCGGGTCGAGCCGAAGACCGTGCCCGAGTTGATCCGTCAGCAGCGCAGGCGCATCAAAGACCTCGAGGAGACCCTCGACGATGTGCGCAATGCGCTCGGATGATCCGTCCGTGCGCGCCCATTCCCCGCGTGCACTCCACGATCTGGGGCACGTCCCCCCATTTGATTCGAAGCCGCAATGGAACCGGAGCCAGCTCCTCCAGCATGGCTGGAAGGAGACCGGGGAACGCCCCTGGGGGTTCGAGGACGGGAGCCGTCTGTTCTGGTATCGGCATGGCGACGTGCTGCTCGTCATGGACGATACCAGCCTGCTCGCCGTCATCATCCCCGTCCACGCGCGCAGACGGGACATGAAGACGATCCCGCCGACCATCGCGTCGTTGACGGATTGGGGAAAGGGTGCCGGCACGAAACGGATAACCGAACTCCAAGCGGCATCCTGCAGGACCGCCACCGCATGCGACGCGGCGCACCTGCCCCGGATCATCGCCGACATGGCGATGGGGTTGCTGGCCGAACAGTGCGAACTGCTGGGCGCGGCCATCTACCAGCAGCATCTCCAATACCGGGGTTGGAGGGATCTGCCGTTGCAGCACGCCCGTATCGCCCGATGCCGCACCAGCAGGCTCGTGGACCGGCATGATCCCCGATGGGAGAATCTGGACAGACAGCTGGACGCGTATGCCGCCTATATGGATGCCTGCTATCTGAACAGCGACCGTTCGTCACGGACGGCAGGTCTGATCCTGTCCGCCGTCTTCTCCTCCACGGGCATCATCTCGCTATCCCTCAGCAACCATTGGCAGCCATGGAGTACGGCGTTCGCCCTGATCGCATGCGTTTTTCTGTTCCTCTTCGCCCTGCCCCGCAAATGATCCCGGACGCATACGTTGACGTATGCGTATCGTACAGGAAACACTGGCGGTCTCCACCTGGGTCGTCTGCATGATCGTCGTCTGGAAGGTCATGCAGGGGACGGCGCCCACATGGTGGCTTTTGACGTTCGCCATCGCATCGACCCTGTTCGTGTTCTTCTACCGGACGGCGGATCTTCTCCCCCTCCCCTATGAGCTGGTTGAGATCATCATGGGTGTTCTTGCCGTGGTCTTCTGGGCGCTGCTCATGGTGCTGATGCTGTCCGTCGCCGGCATCCTTCCCGCCATGTTCGCATTCCAATAGCAAGCCGCGCCGTCCCGTCCTTCGTGCACGGTCGGCCGCACATGGACGCCGCCCTGGGGGCCAATGCGGGCATGCGTGCCGTGCCCGTTCCGGCTTGGGATGCCGGCGCGCCTACGGGAGGAAGGCCCCAGGCCGGCTTCTTCGCCCCCTGATGTTCCGTTGACGCCCCTCCGCATTCGATGATATGCTGCAGTGTAAAGCCAGCCTCCGTGGAGGATATGGAAGTAGGAGCCGGATTCCCTGTGCATCATGGGGGCCGGCTCCCGCGCTGTCAGGGGGCGTTCGGAGACGGTTGATGAAGCTGCAGTGCCCCGCAGCCCGAATCGGGGGTGCGGAGCACTGTGGTAAAGCAGATGCCGGCGCGACGAAACACGCCGGACTATCGTCCATCAGCATAACATGACATAGCATCCCGGCCGGTGTCGATGATGACATGCCGACACAGATGCCGGTACAGGTCGTCCAGCGCCCGTTCGGCCATGGTGAGGATATACGGATCCACAACAAGCAGATCATGCTCGCCCGGATGCGCGGACGCGTACCGTTCGGCCATGCACAGCCGCCCGATGGTGAACCGGTCGCAATCGCCGTTCAGATCGATCCGTACCACACCATCCGGGACGGGACGCGGCTGACGATGCACGATCCGGGGGTAATGCCGCGCATCCGTATGGTCGACCGTCCACTCGCGGAACGGCATGACGCCCCGGTCGGATCGCATCAGGAACTCAACCAGACCGTTCATTCCTTCCCCTCCCTGCCGGCGCACTCCTCGCACATGCCGTCGCCGTCCCTCCTGCAGTCGGGGCACAACGCGAAACCGCACATGCGGCAACCGTTCCGACAGTCGGAGCATAAGGCGAAGCCGCACTGCTCGCATCGGAACGTGCAGCCGCGGCACAACGTCCGGTCGCAATGCTCGCACCATTCGGCGCATCGACCGCATCGGAGCGTCCCGCACACGTCGCAGCACAGCATCCGGTCCGGCCCGAACCATCCGTCACAGCCTGCGCATTGCACGGTATCGTCCTGTTCATGCCGATGAACCATCATCGCCTCGCTTCCGGTCCTCACACATGGTTGGCCCTCACGGGGCGCATGCGTCCGCGTCCGCACGCCTCACGCCGGCAGCACGGATTCGATGATCTCCCGGCCGCGCAGCCGCTCCAGCCAATCCCGCGGCACGTCGCCGGAGCCGCCGTGATAGTGGATCGCGGCGAGACCTCCGGCGACGGCGGCCGTCGTATCGGTGTCGTCACCCAGATTGACGGCCGCGCGCACGCAGTCGGCGTAACCGCCGGTCGTCGTCAGGCACCACAGCGCCGCCGGCAGTGTATGCAGCACATAGCCGGTCGAACGAATCATCGAAGCCGGCCGCTCCCAAATACCCGCATACCCGACCGTCGCCGCCGCATCGCGCGGACCGGCGCCTTCGAGCAGAGCGCGCGCGGCATGCACGTAGGCGACGCACGCGTCCATGCTCGTCGCATGCGCATGCGTGATCGCGGAGACGGCGCGCACCTCGTCGTCGGAGGCGTCGGTGAACGCGAGCGGCAGGATGCGCATCAGCGAACCGTTGCCGTTGCTGCGTTCGCCGTCACGCCCGGCGCCCTGCCGCAGCGCCTCGTGCACGGTGATGCCGCAGTCGAACACATTGCCGTCGATCGCGTACATGCCGTCGCGCAGCCACAGGACGAAGCGGCGGCGCATATCGTCCACGTCGACCCGGCCGTCGCCCCGCCGCAACGAATCGACGGTCGCCAGCGTCATGCTTGTGTCATCCGACCATGTGCCCGCCGGCTGCCGATGCGCGCCGTGGCCGACCATATCCGTGCAGCGGAAACCGCCGCGCGCCGTGAACTCATACGGCACGCCCAACGCGTCGCCGACGGCGACGCCGTAGATCGCCGGACGCAGCAATGCCTGATGCCGGAACATCATTGCCCTCCCCCCGTTGTCGCCTCGCTGATTCGTTGCGACGATTCTACAGCCTCGACGACCGCCACGGCGGCGTCCACGCCGCACCCCGGCCGTATGACGTATGCGCCCGCGCTTTTTCATAGTGACAGGAGCCGGATGATATCCATGTTCACGCCGCATGTGGCCTCGTCCATCGCCATGCACGCGGCCGACATCCACCTCCAGCCGCCCGGGGCCGGCGGCGACCATCCGGCCGGCGGCTCAACATGATGCACCCGGTACAGGTAGCGGCGCGGCGCGCCGCCATGCGACGGGGACGGCTTGTCCGACAGCACCGTCACCGGCGCGGCCAGCGCGTCCGGACCGACACCCGTCAGCCGGGCAAGCCCCCCGTCCGTGTCGGCGTACGGGAGCAGCCATGCGCCCATCCAACGCGGGTCGCGGCGCACCAGGACGAGACGGGGCCGGACCGGATGACGGATCACCGCCAAGTGGCTTTCCTTGACATCCTCCCGGCCCAACGCATCCCGCGGCTCACCCATCATCCATCCTCCCTTGTCGGAGCATCCATGGTCGCCGCATGCTATGCGGCGCAGGACGCATGTACGGGGGCGCATCCCGTACATGCGAAAGGAACGAATCATGGAGGACAAGGCTGCAATCGACGCCACATTGCGCACCGTCATCGTCGACATGGCCCGGCTCACGGGTCTGCACATCATCTGCAAGGCCGAACCCGGAACGCCGCCCTGGTATACCGTCACCCTGACGGTGAGGGGCGTCATCGTCCCGTTGGGAAGGATGATGTTCACGTCCTCGCCCCGTACCGTCGCGGATTCGTTGCACCGTCGGGTCATGGGCGCTGCGCAGGGCATGGTGGAGGAGCGTTCGCTGGACCGGTTGACGGTGGGACCCGGCCGTGTGCATTGGCGTGTGGCGGCGGACCTGTCGGCCATCGCGTTCGCCCTGGACACGCTCGCACGCCGATACGACGACTGACCCCAAGGCGACGACGCGCACCCATGCGGGGCGCACCAACGTCCGGCCTGTAATTGATCGCCTCTATCAATTACAGGCCGGCGACGCCATGATGCCTGCCCGTAAACGATAGCGACTATCAGTTACGGGCAGGCGTATACGACGAATCAGCCTGTATGACGGGCGTCGAACCGTCCCGCGCCAGGAAGGTCTGCGAGAACCGGACCTCGGCTCCCTGGGGCAGGACATGCGACACACGATCGCCGTCCTCCTCCAGTCTGATGCCGCGCTGGAACACGCATATGTGATCGTTGCGGTATTCATGCCGGCCGGGCAGCCAGTTGACGATGGTATACTCCACCTTGATCCGACCGTCTGAACGCCGCCACCACACAGGCCCCAGCGTGCAATCATCTTTCTCCACGTACAAGTCGGCATGACGCCAGAAGGGGCCCCGTGGCCAGCGCGCATGCAGCGTGTAGAACACGAGCACGGCAATGACGGTAACCGCGAGCGCCAGCATTAGGTGCAGCATTAGGTGCAGCAGGAAGGGTAATGCGGTCACAATCATGTCGAATATCTTTTCAGTCATGCTTCCTCCCAACGTTAAGCACCTCACGCAGCTTCTTCATGACACGTAGCCCTTTCTGTGATACGAGAAAAGGCCACTGCGGTTTCGCGTATCCACGCAGCGCCGCCACGAACGGATGATGCAAATGCAAATCGGAAGTGAAATACTTCATGGCTCGTTCTCCCTTAGTCTTTGCTGATGGAATCGTCGATGGGGGCCCAACCAGTGTTCTCGTCGTACAGGTCGCGCACGGACCATGCATCATTGACGAACAGGTACACGTATTCGGCCCACATGCCACGTGCGGCCTCCACGAATGCGTCACGGTCCACATATACGGCGGCCTGCATGGCATCATTCTTGCCGTAGGTGCTGGCGGCCGCTGTTTTCGAAGGCGGATAGCCGTTCTTGTCGATGTCGCGGCGTTTCTCCGCATCGTCCATGAATGCGGCAGGCGTCTGCCCGAGCACGTCGATCTCGCCCAACGCCATGAGCGCCTCCACCTGCGTCGTATCCGTGTAATGGTCGCGCAACACTTTCCCGTTGTATGACGGGTACCCATCACACTGGCAGTAGATGGCCGTGATGGAACCGTCCCCATGCTGCATACCGATCAAGCTACGAGTAGTCATCCTTTTCTCCTTTGTGTCGATGTCTTTTGTGAATACGGATTCAGGCTTTCCCGCACTTGGATATCTTGCCCACCCTGCCGTTAATCGTGACGTGTTCGCTTCTCATGATTACTCCTTGTCTCGGTCTCTGATTTCGAACTCGTTGAGGATTACTTCTCGCTGTGGAGTTCCTTGGGGATGTGCCGGATGACCGCGCCTCCTTTGCCTGTCGCTGCTCCTCCTGGGCGACGATCGCCTCGACCTTGGAAACGGTCAGCCCCGTGTTCTTCGCGATCCACCTGATAGGCACGTCATCCGCAACCCACTTGAGAATCCGGTCCCGGTTCTTCCGCGTAACCATCAGTCATCCTCAAGCTGTTCGATGCCGTTGTCGTGCGTTTCGACGCCGATGGTACGCATGCGGAACGCGGCCGCGATCCGCTCGTCCGTCTGCAGCGTGCGCAGTGTCAGGTGGCGCAATGTGGCGTACAGGGTGGTTTCGGTCGTGTCCTTCAACGGGTCTCCTCCGGTGTTGTGGGTGTGGCGGCGCGGTCGCCGTCCGCGATGATCGGTTCGCATCCGTTTGACGTGTCCCATTCGACGGGGCACCACGAGTCACCATGAGCGTCCAGCAGGGTCGCTCTGCTCGGCAGATGGTTGCCGCTAGACTGTGGTTCAGTCAACATGACCGTCCCCTGAATGGTGGAACCGTTGAAAACCCAGCTGCACGGATATCGGCTTGAACCATTCGGGATGTCACCGATTTTCGGTGTCTGGCAGCTAATACCTGTCAAGGTGCCGTTCGTTTGAATATTGGCTTGTTCGTTGAGATAGTCACTGAGGCTGACAGAGAACGAGTTAGGGAAGATAGCAAAAATCACCGCGTTGAGGGACATGAGGGATACGACTATGGTCAGCAATAGGGAAAACATGAATTCCACCCGCCATAATGATCTGCTCTCTGCATTCTGGTCGTGGCGCTTTTCCCACAACCCGTGGCTGAGGCAGGCGAATGCGAACGCGGCTATGACGCAGCAAATCGGCTTCAAGTAATCAACGGTGGGCCACCAATCCGTCAGATCGAATGTCATGATTCCGCTCCTTTCCTATTGCCCGGTTCGGGCGTGTAGTGGATAGCATGTTGCGCGTACGCTTCCCACGAGTCGAATTCCCCCTGTGCAGGCCGGACCCATCATCATGATGCGACCCAGTTTGCGGTAGAAGCGTTCATTGCCGCTGTACTGGGTCATGATTCCTCTTGCCCAATGAGCAAAGAGAGCAGGGTCTCACTGTCGATTGGTTCGATCTCGTACACGTACAGTGTGTATTCATGCTCCGCGTCCCTGATCTGTGTACCCAACGGAAACAGTTCCTTGAGCTCGGGGATTGGGACAGTGGAAAGGACACTCAGTATGGGCCAGTTCCACGGTGAGGCTTCGCCTCCTCCAAAATCCGTACGGTGTTTGATGCGCGCGCATCCCAGATAGTCGCCCGTGTCCGCATCCTTGAACACGAACGCCACCGATGAGTCGGCCACGGGATCGTCACGGATTTCGAACCGTTTCTCCCCACGTTGAATACGCCCCCAATAGTCACGGCGTAGTTTCGCGATGGTAATGCTCCGGGTTCTCATGTGACGCCCCTCCTCTATCGGTTTGCGCACAGCAGCCATGCTGCGACGATGAGCGTGAGCAGCCAGTATGCGGCGAACAGCGTCCAGCATCGCGACCCCGACAACGGTTCACGGCCCGTGCGGATGCGGCGCGTGTTGACCATGATGACGGTGGGGATGGCGAAAGCCATGGCGGGCATGGTCGCCGCCCACGCGACCAGCATGAGCGGCGCGATCAGGGACAGCAGAGTGGCCGTGCTCATGCGATCTCGCTTCCGGCATGCGCGGCGCAGGGATGATTCACGCAGTCACCGCACAGCGTAGCGTCGCACCCGTCGCAGGTTTCGACGCAGTCGTTGCACAGGCGGCTGCCGCATTCGGCGCACACGGGACGGTCCCCGGAGTCCTTGCAGGTGGCGCACAGCGGGGCGTCGCAGTTGTCACAGAGTCTGACGCAGCCGGGGCAGCCGGGTTCGGCGCACTGTGCGCAGCGGCACAGGTCAGCGCAGCCGCGGCATAGGATGCCGCCGCATGTGTCGCAGGTCTCGCAATCCCAGTCGGCGACGGGGACAAGACAGTTTCTGCAGCGGGTGTCGCACATGGTCCGATACATGATGGTCGCTCCTCAATCCTCAAGACGAATACGGGTTCCGCCCCGCATCATGCGTCCCCGCAGCCGTCATCCGTGTTCCAGTCGCGCCACACGCGCAGCACCAGAGCCGGCAGCGCGCACGCGCCGCCCGGCACCGTCATCCACACCGTCGCCGCCACCAAACCCGACGGCACCCCCACACCGTACGCGACCATGAAACACACGGCCAGCAGCAGCAAGGAGAACATGCCCGCCGACAGCAGCATGCCACGCCACAACACTCCCGCCACGGCGCAACCACCCACACGTCGACGCGCACCACGGTCGGGAACCGACAACGCCAGGAACGGCAGCAGCGCGCACACCACGGCCGCACCCACAGCCATCACACCCGATGACACCGTCGCCCACCCGGCCACGGCCGCACCCGCCGCCGCACCCGCAGCGACCAGCAGCACCACATGGGCGACACCAGCCGACATCTTCGCACCCATCATCACGAACCTTTCCGAACACAAGCCGCACCCCCGGGGCGGGGTGCGGATACGACACGGCTCATGCGTCCGGGAACGTCAACGACCCATCCGCCGAATCCGCCCGCCGCGCCCCCTCCACGACAAGCAGCAGCCGCGCGTCGGGCACCAGCATGCGCACACCCCCGAGCACATCCAGACGCCACACGCCCATATCCCGATCATGTTCCGGCACACGCACGCACGTGACCCTGCCCATGCCGGACACGAGCGCATACGGCAGGACGCGCACATACCCGGCACGCCACACGCGCACCGTGTCGCCGCAGCCCGCGGACCTCATCATCCGCACCGTGCGCGGATCCGCCAGCATCGGCCGCTCCTCATGCGACCCGTCCGCCCGATCCTCCACCACCCACACGGCCACGCCCCGGCCCATCGCCTCCACCGTGGCCGCATCCAGCTCACCCCTGGCCATCACCATCATCTCCTCCATGTCCGCGCCCGACCCCTGCGGTCCGGCATCCGACCCCGCGCCGATGCGTCCCGCCCGTCAGCTCCAGCTCCCACAGCCACGAGTCCAGCAGACGGATACGCGCCGCAAGCGCATCCATGTACCCGGCACGCTCCCGCGCCGACAGGATGACACACCCATCCGCGCCCGCGCCGCGCCGCACGCACCGGTCCAGGAGGGCCACGGCGGCACGGCGGCATGCGGCGACCCCTCCGGCATCCGGACGGTCCGGCGCCGGCACAGCAGGTGCGACGCGGGGACGATAGTCACGTCTCATAGGTTCCTCGTTTTCTGTTTCCATGCGCGGCGCACAGGCGTCCCACCCCCGCCGCCTCCGAGTGCCAACCACCCTCCCCGCGAAACCCGAAAACCTGAAAACCCAAAACCCGAAAAACCAAAACCCGAAAACCCGAACAGCGAAAACCGAAAACGAAAACCGAAAAACGAAAAAGGGAGCACCAAAACGAGGAAAACCAAAAACACGACAAGCGAAACGAAGAACAGAGAACAACCCCCGAAGCCGAATGCAATGGACAGGAAACAAACGAACGGAAGGCACGCAGGCGGGCCTAGTCATGCAGGCATGACGATCCAGCATCACCCAAAGCCCTTTCCCTTATCGTCCACATTAACGAGGGTGATGCGAGGGCCGAAACCGTGCCGGGCGCAAAAACCGGGAATCCGGGCGGTCTCGGACGGTTCGTAAGCCTCGCCGACACGGCGGGCCGCATCAGAGGGGCCCCGCGGCCATGCGGCGGGCGGGACGCATGGAGGGTCGGCATGGATGCTGACACGGATTTCATGGTCATGGCGGGCGGGCGCGGCGTCTCCCCCGCCGTCGAACCGTTGGCGGGCACCGTGCTCGCCGCCCGACGCCTCTCACCCTTCCTCGATCTGGGCTCCGCGGAGCATACGCGGCATGGTTGGGGTTTCCGGTTCGACTTCTCGCCGGTCCACATGGACGCGTTGCACGCATCCATGGAGGATACGGCGTGCCGTCCGCCGTGGATGTTCCTGCCCGGCCCGGCCGTCGTCGACGTGCCCGCGGCGGATGGGCGCACATGGCGGTGGCTGTGTCGTCATCCGGAGCGGATCATGGTCGACGGGTTCGCCCCGACCGGCAATGCGGAGGACACGACGCTTGCCCTGGCGGAGCGTTTCGGCGCGCAGCGTGCCGAAACGGTGACCGCATTGGTCGCGGAGTGCGCACGGCTGGCGTACGCGAACCCGTGGGCGTATGCGCTCGCCGTGATCGCGTCCCGGCCACGCTCCTACCGTCCGCTTGACGGGATGCGCCCGCTCCATGCGGAGCCGTCGTGGGGTTGGGAGTCGTGCCACATGCTCGACGCGGACGGTCGTGCGGATGTGCCGCGCGGTCTCGCCTTGTGCCGTGCGGCGGCGGCGGACGCGTGGGACGCGCCCTCATGGGAGGTGGCGGGCCGCACCGTGCCGCTGTCCGCGGCGGATTGGGCGTTGGCGTATGCGCGCGGCATCCGCGACGGCGACCTGTGGTGACCACCGGCGGCGGCATAGGCGACCCGTCGACCGACATGTGCACGACAGGAAAGGCGGAATGCTGTGCGCGAGTTCAACTACACGTTTCCCGCGACCGTGAGGGCACGGGACGGCGCCGTCGTCCCCTTTGACCCGGTGCATGACGGATCGCACCGTGCGCTCCTCGACCGTCAGCTCGACGTGTTCCGCAGGGAGCATCCCGAGGCCGCGGATGCGCGGCTCGAATGGATCGACATGGACACGCACACCGCGAAGCTCGTCGACCGTCCGGTCGCGTCCTCCAGCGGCGACGCGCGCCGCCGCATCGTGTCCCTGGCTCCCGCGGACCAGAAGGCGAACGCCGGGGAGCGGATCGCACGCGTATGGGAGCCGCGCCTGCACATGAGCATGACCCGGTTCGAACCGTACGAGGGGCGCGCCGTGTTCGAACCGCTCACCGCAGAGCAGTCGCGCGCCCGCCGCATGCTCGCGGACGCGTGGGGCATCAACCCGTGGGATGTGCAGGTCTCGCCGCGCGACGACGGCGGATGGCGGTGCGTGCTCTCCCCCCACATCGTGTTCAAACCGTCGAAATGGGACGCGGCGACCCGTGAGGCCGCCGTCCAGATCGGCCGCTACGGGTGGACGTATGAGGCGGATGCGAAGACGGGCGTCGTCGACATCATTCCCGGAGAGCCGCCCACGTTCCTGCCCTCCCACCCGTTCCCGTTCGACAGGTTGGGGCGTGGCGGGGACCGTGACCGCACCCCGTTCGGCGTCATGCTTCCCGCACGCGGCGGCGACGACGTGTCCTACGAGCCGGCGTGCATCGACTGGACGGAAAGCTCGTTCGTGCTCATCGGCGGCGAGGGCGGTTCGGGCAAGAGCGTCCTGGTCAACGGCATGCTCGCCTCCATCATCGCGCAGCGGCCCCGACTGTCCATCATCGACCTGTCGAACAAGGCGACCGACTATTACTGGTGCCGTCCGTGGGTGACGCCCGGCCAGTGGGGCTGCGAGGGCATCGTGCAGGCCGCCGGCGTCCTCAACCGTCTGGTCGACGACATCGAGCATGGCGAGCGGGCGCGCGTGTGGAGGGAGAACGCGTGGCAGAACTGGCTGGACATCCCCCGCTGGGCGAAGGAGCAGTATCCGCTCCACTACATCGTCATCGACGAGTATTCGTCGCTGGTCGACGAGGCGATGACGGTAAAGAGCATCCCGAACCCGGAGCGTACGCTGCCGGCCGTGTTCGGGCAGCTGTTCACCGGGCAGGCGGAGAACGACATCCGCTCCCGTACGCTGCGACTGCTGCGCACGGCCCGCGCGCAGGGGTACCGGCTCATCCTCATCTCCCAGACCGTCAACGACCGGTCCGGCCTGGGGCCCACGACGCGTGACCTGTTCGGACAGCGGATCGTCATGGGCCCCAACCCGTCCGAAAGTCTGCTGCGGGGCGTGTTCCATGATCTGGCGTCCATGCCGGACGTGCCGGAGAATCTCACGGAGGAGGGGGTGACGAAGGGTGTGGGGCGCGCTGAGTTCACCGGGCAGCCGTCGTGCGTGTTCAAGACCTGCTATCCGGGCGGCGACGGCAGGAGCGACACGTATCGGCTCGCGGCCGCCCTTGTGGATCTGGTCGGCCTGCCGGACGGGATCGACCCGGCACGGTTCCTGCGTCTGCTCGAACCGCACGGCGAGGATGATCCGGTGGATGCGGAGTACATGCGGGCGATGACCGAACGGATCGATCTTGACTACGGGACGGCGTTGCGCTCCGACCCGATCCTGGTCGCGTTGAAGGACGCGTGGGATGATGCGCGCGCGCAGTTCGAGACGCCGCAGCCGACGGGCGACGCCCCCTCGTCCAAAAGCGGGACGCCGTCCCCGTCCGCATCGGCCGCTCCGTCTGCGCCGGCCGTGGACGGCGCGGATGCGGGGCTGGTCATGGACGCGGCCGCCTTGGACGCGTTGATGAGGGGTTGAGCGGATGGGACGTCCGTATTCGGTCATGTTCCGCGTGTCGGAGACGTTGTGGCTCACCACGGTCGGCGGCGAGGACACGTCGACCCGGGCACGGACGCGGGCGCGGCTGCGCGGGCAGGCGCGCGCCGTGTGGCGGCGCGCACTCGTCTCGGGCGCATACCCGGTGCGCCGGTTCGTCCTTCTGGTTCTGGTCGGCGGCCGTTCCGAGTCGCCGGTGCTTGCCGCCGAAACACTCAAGCCGCTGATCGACGCGGGCACGGATGAGGGCGTGTGGCCGGATGATGATCCGGAGCATCGGATCATGACCGCGTATGCGCGAGACCCGCGTCCCATGTCGGGGCGGGGCGCGCTCATCCACATGGTCGTGTTCCCCGCGCCCGACCATTGGCGCGGCGCGCATGCGCGCCGCTGGCTCATGGGCTCCGCCGGACGGGATGTTCGGGGCGTACTCCCCGTATTGGATGTGCCGGATGCGGGGTGGCTGACCAGCAACATGCGGCTGCCGGCCGGTGAGCGGCGCGCACGTCAGAGCATGGTGATGGGATTGGCGGCGCCGTTGTGGCGACGGTTCGGCTCTCCGGGGCCGCATGTGGGCGTCGTCGCGTCCGTCGGCTATCCCGATCCGCGTTATTGGGGCGATCCGGACAACACCGCGGAGACGCTCACCGCCATGTACGGCGCCGGCGTCGCGTTGGGGCGGGTGCCGCCGGTGCCGGACCTGTTCGCGTTCGTCCTCGACCCGGACCGGTGCGAGCCGCGGCATCATCATGTCGCGTTGTGTGCGTATTCGCTGCCGGAGGGTTACATGCCGCTGTCCGCCATGCTCGCCGACCCGCCGATGTAGGGCGGCGTATGGTCGACGTGTCCGGTGAGGGGCAGCAGGAGCGGATCATGGTCGATGGCCGTCATGTGCGCCGTAGGCGGATGCGGTGCGCCGCGCCCCGGCCGGTCGGCCTCCAGGAAGGAGGCGAGCAGGTGGGCGCCGACGCGCAACGTCATGGCCTGTTCTGCGCTGAGCGTCGCATCATGGCTGGTGTGCACGTCCGGGATGCCGCCGCCGTGCGGGCGTACGTGGATGGTGACGGTCGGGAACGGCGCCCCGTGTGCGGGCGCATGGTCGTAGAGGATGGTGACGGGTGCGCGCAGCGGCAGCCGGGATGGTGCGGCGCCGGCCATGATGTGCCGGAGTGTGGCGCGCGCCGCCGCTGGCATGACGCATGCGGACCAGTCCAATGTCATCCAATGGTCGTGGCGTCCGTCCCAGCCGATCCGGCACACCCAGTCATCGGGGGCGAGTCCGGTGTCCCATGCGCGGAACATGCCGCATGTCACCGTCGGTTCGGACGCGTATCGGCGTGCGGGTATGGGCGCGTCGTCGCCGCGGTCTCCCAGATCCCAGTGGGCGCGCAGCGTCCAGTAGGAGAACCCCTCCCGTCTTTCCCATGTCTTTCCCGTCGACGTCATCGCCATCCCTTTCTCCGGCATGCCGGCCGGACCGGTCCGCTCATGCGTCCCGGTCGCGCATAGCCGCGACGGGATACGCGGACAGGGACAGGGACGACAAAGGCGGCGGGCATGGCGAACATGAAAGGCATGGCGGCGGGGGCCGCCGCCGGTCTCGCCGCGCTGCTGCTGCTCCCATGCATGACGGTCGGCTCCATGGGCGGCATGATCGTGAACATGGGAGGCGCAGGACAGCAGCAATCCTCCACCCAGTCCGCCGCCTGCGAGGAGACGCAGACCGGCACCGTCACGCCGGCCGCGGCCGCCGGCTCCGGCACGAGCAACATCCCCGCATCCTCCACCGCCGACAAGCTCGCCGCCGCACTGGCCGAGGCGGGGTATTCCAAGGCGGCCGCCGCCGGCGTCATGGGCAACATACAGGCCGAGTCGGGCTTCGACCCCACGGTGCAGAACGCGTACGGCTTCAGCGGCCTCGTCCAGACCAAGCCGGACAACTACATGTCATGGTTCCACGACCACGGCTACGGTGATGACTGGCGAAACGAGGACGGGCAGATCAGCTTCATCGTCGACAACGTCGGCAAGAACGAGGCGTTGTGGAACAACGTGTATCTCGAGACGGCCCGGTCGCAGGGTCTGGCCGGCGTCGTCGATGATTCCCTGTTCGCCACGTGGCGGCATGCCGCCGATCCGGAGAATGCGGCGCTCGCGTTCTTCCACGGCTACGAGCGTGCCAACGACTCCTCGTGGCGGACACGGCAGGAGTATGCGCGCACCTGGTATGAGAGCGACGTGTTCGCCCGGCTCACTTGGACGGGCAAGGTCACGGAAGGCGAGAGCGTCTCGCGGGCGTCGTCGGGCGTGTCCCATACGACGGCGGTCGCCTGCCGCCCGTCATCCTCCTCCGTGTCCGGTGGGGTACGGACCGGTAAGGCCGGGGATGCGCCCATGGGGCTTGGCGACTATTCGTGGCTGTGCGACACGAAGCTGAAACTGTGTCATGACGGCGACCCGGGTTTTGATCCGGCGGCGTTCACATCCGCCCGTTATCAATGCTGGTGGTATGCGTTGAACCGGCTTTGGCTGCTCCATGACGGCGACATCGCGAACACGGACTTCCAGGCGGCCGCGCCGGATGGGGCGGCCGGTAAGATATCCGCCGGTCTGGCGTCAAACGCGGCATGGACGGTGAGCGAGACGCCGCAGCCGGGTGACGGGGTGGCGATGCTCGGCGGCGCGTTGGGCGGCACCGCGAGTATTGGGCATATCGCCGTCGTCGAGGAGGTCACCGAGCAGGGCGGCAAGTGGACAATCCGCATCAGTGAGGGCAACTTCGACCCGTATGGGCAGGGCCGGTGGGACCGGTACAACGGCCGTGAACTGTCCCAGGACGCGTTCGCCGGCGCCGGGCGCGTGTTCTTCCGCAAGAACAGTTGGAAATGATCCGCCCCGCGGGGGTGTGTCCTATCGGGAGAGATCGGCCCAGTCGTCGTCGTCCCTATGGTGCAGCAGGGAGCCTATCGTCCAGTAGAGCGCAAGGACGGTGACGAGCCAACCCATGATGAGCATGTCGCCTGCCGTGTGCAGCCAGCCGATTGGGCGGCGTGTCCGCGTCTTGGGTGTTTTGAACGCCTCCGGGGTCATGGTTTCTCCCTTCCCGTGATCGTATGTGTCGGCATGTGCGGATGCGTCCCCCTCCCGACGGCGCGGCCCGCTCACCTGTCCGGTGTCGCGGCGCAGTTGGTCACGCACAGCCGGTCCCCCCACAGGGTGAAGTCGACGGCGCCGTCCATGTCGGTGGTGGAGCGGGGCGTGTCCATGAGGGCGATGCTGGGCCATTGCCCATCCATGACGGGCTGTCCCCTCACGGGGATCGCGACCCGGTCGCCGCCGCTCATCACGGCCGGCATGGTCCCATCCCATGCTGTGAGCGCGGGCGCCAGCCACCAATGGTCGGCGCCGTGCGGCTCCCATGCGCGCACCGTGCCGTCCGTGCCGAAGCGGAGCGTGTCGTCGATGCGGAAATCACGCCATGCGGGGGTGAGCGCCCACCAGTCGCCGTCATGGAACGTGTCGCCTCCCTGCAGGAGGATGGCGCGGACCGTGCCGGTGACATGGGCGTCGCCCCCGTCGTCGGCGACGGTGACGTGCGGGCCGTCGGTGAACCGTGCGCCGACGCCCCATGCGTTGGCCGCCCACCAGTCGCGCATGCGCGGCCGCGTATGGCATTGGGCGGAGTCGGGACGGTCCTGGCAGTCGGGTGACGGCGCGTCCGGTCCGGCCCCGTCCGGGACGGTGACGGAGGATACGCCGGTCGGGTCGGGGATGCGCATGTCGGCGCCGGTGCGCAGCGCTTTGAGCGTGTCGGCCGCGGACCGGTCCGCCCACGACTGGGGTGCGGCGGCCGCGTCCGCACCCCAGTCGCGCAGCGTCGTCTCGAACCGTGCCGCCGTCTCCTCGCGCGCCCGCCGCGCCGCCATGTCGATGACGGGCGTGCCCGCGTCCGAGACCGGGGCCGGGGTGGCCGGCGACGGTGCGGATGCGGTGTCGGCGGCCGGGTGGCGGCTGGCATGCACGGTGAGGATGATGAGTATGGTGCAGGCGATGGTGATGACGGCGCCGGCGATGGCGCCGGCGTGCGATTGGCCGTCCCGTCCCATGCGGGCCTCCCTTTCGTCGACGGAATGCGGCTCTCCTATGCGGCGGCGGGGACGCATGGGACGGGACGTGTTTTTCGCCGTCGGTTATGAAAGGGTCACGTCATGGGTGCACGCACGGATCATGGGATGGATGCGGGGACGGATGCGGTGGTGTGCGGGCCGCTCGCCGTCACGATCATGCCGGACGGTTCGGCCGTGGTCCGTATGACGGCGTCCGGGGGTGCGACGGCCGTGGCGTCGTTGACGTGCGCCGAGCTTGAGACGTTCGAGTACGAGCTGCGCCGCCGGCTCGACGAGAGCCGTTAAAGCGTCCACTCCTCGCCGGCCGCGTCGACTTGCACCGTCTCCACGCTCTCCGATCCCGTCATGTCCGGTTCGGCCAGTCCGGTGAGTTCGGGCGGGGCGGGCATGAACGGGGACAGGTCGATCCGTTGCGGCTGCGGGAAGGGGCCCCACCGTTCAAGCTCGTCGCCCTGTCCCGGATAGAGGCATTGGACCATGTCGACGCCGCGTCCGAGCCGCTCGTACACGCCGCGTCCTTTCGGCATGCCGCCGCAGCGGGTCGCCTGCCGGTGCAACCTGTTCGTCTCCTTGACGTTCGCGCCGGACACGTTGCCGGACGCGTCGCCGGAGCCGAGGAACACGCGGGCGAGCATGGTCTTCGCGGTGCCCGCGTTCGGCAGCAGCTCCAGGTCGCCGGCCTTGAGGGCCTGCGCGCCGAGCAGCACGGTGATGCCGGCGGAGCGGCCCTGGGTGAGCAGCGCGCTCACCCACATGCCGATGCTGGATTTGAGCCCGTTGCGCCATGTGCGCATCGTCTCCTCGTTGGCGAGGTCCGGGTCGTTGTTCTCGTTGCTGATCTTCGTCTTGTCCTTTTGCAGGAGGCTGTTGAACTCGTCGCAGAACACAAGGAGCCGCGGCGGGCGCACCGGGTCGGGCAGCATCGCCCAGTCGCCCCCGCCGTGTTCGTCGATGAGGGCGACACGGCGGCGCATCTCCCGGTGCGCCCATTGGAATATCGCGTAGCAACCCTCCAGGGACGGGTCGAACGCCGACATGTGGGGGGCCAATGGTTTGAGGTCGTTGGCGCCTTTCTCCGGGTCGGTGGCGAGCACCTGCCAGCCGGCGCGCAGCGCCTGCACGATCAGGGTCACGGATACGGAGCTTTTGCCCGACCCGGTCGTGCCGGAGGCGAGCAGATGCGGATCGTCGGCCGGGTCGAACAGGACGGTGGTCCCGTCGTCGCGGACCGCGAACGCGAGCCGACGGTCGCCCGACATGGCCGTGCGCCCGTCGAGGCCGATCCGGTCGGGCAGCGGATTCGTGGCGGCGGCGAGGATGGCGTAGCGGCCGGCCGCGGCGCCGGTGGGGCGCGTGTAGCCGTAGCCGGCGGCTGCCGCGAACCGGTCGAGGCGCGCGTCGCACATGGCCGGGTCGATGCCGGCCGGCAGCGTGAACTCGAGACGGGTGAGCGGCCCCGTGTCGTCCCCTATGTGGGCGGTGGCGACGGTGCGCCCGTCGGGGGCGGTGAGCCCGGTCGCGGCCCACGCCTCGTCGAAGCGCAGACGGAGCACCGTGTCCCGGTCCGTGCCGCGCCGCCACTTCTCGGGCGCATCCGGCGGACGGTTGCCGGCCCAGAGGATGATCATCCCCGCCTCCCGGATCTCCCAAAGCGTCGTGTCGGCGCCCAGGAGCGTGGCGATGCGGGGTGCGGCGCGGCGCGCGTCCATCGCCGTGTCGCCGCCGGTCAGTTGGATTTCGGCGCGCCACATGGTCCAGGACGTGTCCCGGGCGCATTGGCGCGGCGCGTCCACGTAGGCGGCGTGTTTGAGCGTGCCGGCGATGGCGCGGCTGATGATGACCTGCGCCATGAGCCGTTCGGCAGGACCGTCGCCCGACAGGTCGGCGAGCCTGGTGGGGGCGGCCGGGTTGTTGGCGGGCACGGTCTGCACGAGCTGCATGTAGCGGGTGAACCATTTGCCCCGGTTGCGCAGTCCTATGACGTCGGCGACGGTCGAGTCGCCGAAGGCGGCGCGCAGGTCGGTCTTCATGTAGTCGGCGGCGCTGTGGCCGCCTTTGGTGGGGATGCTGCACGGGGTGCACTCCAACGCCCACCGTCCGTCACGGCTGGTGAGCCTGTCGGCTCCCGTGCGTCGGTCGTAGATGATCTGCATGGGCGCCTCCAGCTTGGTGCCGTTGAGCGCCTCGTCCCAGACGGCCATGTCGGCCCGTTCCTGTTCGATCAGGGCGAGGTAGGCGGGAGTGTTCCCGTCCGTCATGGTGCTGAACGCGGCGGTGTGGCCCGTTTTGGCTTTGTCCTCGTCGAAGACGATCCCGTCCGTGCCCGTGTCGGCGGCGAACACCCATGCGTGGTCCAGTCCCGGGTCGACGCTCATGGTCAGGCCGCACAGGCAGCCCCAGTCGCCCAGTTGGCCCGCTTGGGAGCCGCGTAGCCAGTCGCGGCGGATCATGTCCCAGTCCGAGTCGGCGCTGCCGCCGTCCATGCGCATGATCCAGCATGCCGGTTTCCCGTCGCGTGTGCCGACCTGGGTGAGGCGGGGGCGGCCGCCGGTGGCGTTGTAGTTGTTGCACAGGCGGGCGGTCTCCACGGCGCACCACGCCTCCAGCGCCGTTTTGTCCGCCAGGATGTCGGCCGGGGCGGGCGCGTCCAGCGGGGTGACGGCGAGCATGACGTGCATCATGTCGGCGCCGCACAGGACGAATCCCACGTCGTATCCGTCGCGGGCCGAGGCGGCGCGCAGCGTGTCGCGCACCGTCTTGTCGGTCCATGCGGGTGCGGATGGGACGGTGAGCCGGCATGTGCGTTCCCCGTGCGCGCCGCTTGTGGTGGAGTCGAGCCGTGCGGGCGGCCGGTCCGTGGCGGGCCGGCCGTCGGCGGTGAGCCACCGGTTGAGCCGTGCCGTCATGTCCTTGTCGGCCTTGTATTGGCGGCGGCTTGCGCGCCATGCGGGCCACATGGGTGCGGGTGCGGCCGTGAGCGTGAGCGCGGGCGTCCACCATGCGCTGCCTCCCAGCGTCCATATGATGGCGCCCGCCGTCAATCCCAGCATGGTGGCGCCCGTGATCCACGGGATGCGGTTGCGGGCCCACGTCACGGGCCGTGGCCCGCATTGGACCGGCCCGTCGACCGTGGGGGTGGGGCGGGCCGCCAGGAGCAGCACGAGTCCGATCATCTGGGCGAGGGCGGCCCATGCGCCCCATCGTGTCTGCACGGGGATGGCGGTGAGGGCGCCGAGCCCCATGTACAGGCATGGCTGGGGGCCGTGCGGGTCGAGGCGTGCGGACAGGTGCGTGTACCAGGAGCGGCGGAGTCGGTAGGCGCGGTCGGCGCGGCGTTGCGCGGGCGTGGCCGGTGCGGGGCGTTTCCACGGGTCCTGTCCGGTGAGTTGGGCCGGGCGGGCTGCGGCGCGCGTGCCCGCGGCGGCGGCGCACATGAGGGGCGCCCATGGGAGCATGAACCATGCGAGGGTGAGGGAGGCGAGGGTGGCGAGGGTGAGGATCGGCGCCCGGATGCCGGCCGTGTCGGGCCCGTTTGCGCGGGCGGCCCGTTTGCGCGTGGTGCGGCGGGCTCGCTGTGTGCGTGTGTATGCCATGCGGGGCGGCTATGCCACGGCCGCATAGCGTCCGTACGGATGGATCCGTGTGGAAAGGAGCCGGTGATGGAACAGCCCAGGAAACCCAAGGGGGCGCCGAACGGGGCGGGTGGACAGTATGATACGACGGCCGGTTCGTTCCGTTCCCTGCTGCCCGATCTCGGTGACGCCGCCTGTCTTGATCTCGCCGAGATCACCGCCGACCTGCGGGGGCGGGCCGTGCGTGAGCCGGTCACGGCGCGCACCCCGGAGGAGACGGCGGGTCTGCTGGCGGAGACGGCCAGCGTGGAGCTCGGAGCCGATGGTCTTGTGCTGCGGGATGCGGACGGGGCCACGGTGTATTCGGAGGCGGCGGGCGGTCTGCCGTTGGATCGGCGCACCCTGCGCGCCGACAAGCGGGTGCGCCGTGAGGCGCGTCGCGTGTTCGCCATGCGTGAGGAGGATCTTGAAGGGGTGGGTGCGGCCGAGCGGCGTCGTCTCGCCCGGGACGCGTGGGCGCTGACGGGTCCGTACGGGCATCGCAGGCTCATCGACCGCGGCGGCCCCTTGCGCCGCTACGCGCCCGCGGACCGTGTCGCCGCGTCCCTGAGAAGACGTGCGGACGGGGCGCAGGCGGTGCGGCTGCTGTGCGACATGCAGGAGGAGGACGCGTCGCAGGCGATGAGCATCATCCGCGCCGGCTACCCGTCCGAAACGGACCATGAGGCCGCCTGGGCGTACATCAACCGCACCTCCGTCGCCCGCTACGACAAGGACGTCACCGACCCGGACGGCACCGTCCACCATGCGGGCGACGCGATCCGCGAGCGGCGCGTCGTGTGGCTCATGGAGCCGGGCACGAACCGGTATGTCAAGGATGCGGACGGGCGGCGCATCCCGGTGGTGAGGATGGTCAACAAACGCAACGCGAAGGCGGAGGTGGCCCGCTCCTATCTGCGTATGGTCCACTCCCCCACGCGCGGCGTGCCGAGTGTCGGCGAGGCGCGGGAGGCGGCGCATGCGCTGCACGCGTTGGATGACGATCCGGCACGGCAGGCGGCCGCGTTCTATGCGATGGCGTATGGGCGGCGGGCGGCCGCGGAGCGTGGCCTGGATGTGGACGGCGCCCAACGGGCGATCCTGTCGCGGCGCGGCGGCTCCCGTATCGTGGCGGCGTGGGACCGGCCGGGCGGCAACGGCAACGTGGCCCGCATGATCGCCTATCAGAAGGCGCTCGGCACGGATGCGGCCCGCCTGTTCCTCGACATGGAGCCGGGTGACGATCGGCGTGCGAACAGGGTGCGCGGCGCGGACGGCACGCCCCGGCGGCGCCTCTCGGAGATGCGTTCCTTCCTGCACGCCGTGTACGCCATGTGACCGTGCGGCCCGTCCCTTCTCCGGCGCGTTCAGGGGGCGGGCGGCGTGTCCGGCATGTGCGCGAATCCGGGTATGGTCAGATGCGCGGTCATGCGGATGCGCTCCATGTCGGCGCCGGCGTGCGGGTCGTGGACGGCGACCGTCGCGAGCCCCGCCTCCCGGGCGGCCTTCAGGGGGGCGAGCATGTCGTCGAAGGTGACGCAGCGGTGGGGCGTCGTGCCCATGAGCTTGGCGGCGTGCCGGTAATAGCCGGGCGTCGCCTTGCCTCCCGGCGTGTGCTCGGTGCCGATGACCATGCGCATGTAGCCGGTGAGACCGGCGGCGTCCAGTGCGGCGGCGCGGATGCGTGGCGTCATCGTGGTGACGACCGCCATGGGGTGTCCCCGTTCGGCCATGCGGCGCACATAGTCGAGGGCGCCGGGTTTGGTTCTCACGTCATGCGTGTAGCGTTCCAACGCCATGTCCTCCCATTCGGCGAGCAGCCCGTCGACCGTGTCCCCGGTGAGCCGGAAGCGGCCGATCGTGTAGGCGGCGATGTCGCGTGCGGGCATCGCCGCGACCATGCGCATGTAGTCGTCGGGCACCGTGATGCCGCGACGGTGCAGGAAGGCGCGGTCCACGTCCTCCCACACGTGCAGCGAGTCGAGGAGGGTGCCGTCCATGTCGAACAGGAGGGTGCGTGGTGTGCGGGCCATGGTGAGGGGCGTGTTCCTTTCCGCCGGTTGGCATGGGGCGGGGCCGGCGCGGGGCGTGTCCCCTCGCCGGCCCCGCGTCCGGTTGCGTCGTCATCGACGTGCGCTATGCGCCCCGGGTCCCCTCCTCTGCGTCAAGTTCGCGGTCGATGTCGTCCGGGATCGCGTCCTCGTCCGTCTCCCATGCGATGGCGACGATCTCGATGCCGTCGACGGGGGTGAAGACGCCCCGGTCGGGGTCGTCCAGGACCAGGCCGCAGGCGGCGGCCGAGTAGAGGGCCTCGTCGCGGGTGGCGTACACGCTCGCGTCCTCCGGGTAGCGTTCCCAGCTGGCCTCGCTCTCGGTCGGGTCGTTGTGCAGCCACACGTCGTCCTTGATGCGGTGCACCGCGTAGTCGTGGTTGGTCATTGCCTTCTCCTTTACGTGTCTTATGGTCGTGTGTTCTTCGCCGTCCCCGTACCGGTGCGTCCCGGACGTGCCGGTACGCCCATCATAGCGTCCGGGTCGAGGGGTGCGAGCATGGCGCCCCATATGTCGGCGGCGCGGCGGGCGGCGCGGCCGATCCGTTCGCACGCCGTGCCTTGCGTGTCGTGGTCGAGGAGGGTGCGCAGGATGCGGAGCGTGTCGCGGGCGACCGTCGTGTCCAGCCATGCGAACAGTGGTTCGGCCATGGGCCGTCCCTCGGCCAGTCCGGGAATGTCGGGCGCTCCCCCTTCGCCGAGCGCGGTGCGTGCGGCGGCCCATGCGGCCTGCACGATGAGCGTCGCCGTCGTGCAGGCGTCGGTGTCGTCGCATGCCAGCGTCATGGCGTCGAGGGTGATGTCGACCCAGCGGCTCCAACCGTATCCGGCCGGATTGAGGGTTGTTCCGTCCCATGTCGCCTCCCACGGCTTGCCCTCCGCCATGCGTGGCGGCGCGGCCGGGTGCGGCTCCGGTACCTTCCCCGTGCGGGGCTCCGGCGTCGTGTCGGCCGTATCGTCGACGATGCCCCATTGGGCGAGGGCCTCACGGCCGGCCGGGGTCGCCCACGGGTCCGTTCCGGCGGCCGGCGCCGGCGGGTCCGGTCGGGTCGGTGCGCTCGTGGCGGCGGCCTCGCCCATGAGAAACGCGGACAGATCCATGCGTGTCTCCTTTCCGTCGTTCGTGGCGTGGGCATGCGTCCGCACGAACCGCGGGTCGTGCGCCGCCACGGGTTGGGCGGCGGCGGCGCGCCGCGCCTTGGCGCCGTCGATGCGCGCCGCCGGGCACACGTTCGCCAGCGGGCACCACGGGCACAGCGCCGAGGGGTGCAGGCGCAGCCGCTGCGTGTGGGCGTCCAGTGCGGCGGTCATGTCCGTGGCGGCGGCGACGATGCGCGCGCGGGTGGCGTCCATCGCCTCCGCGGACAGGTCGGCGGCGCGCAGGTCGCGTTGCTCCACGTACACGTCGCGTGCCGCATGGACGGGTACGCCCATCGTGGCGTACAGGTGCGTGTAGAGGCGCAGCTGGTCGGCGTGGGTTCGGGCCGCGTCCGCGAATGCGGGGATACGGCCCGTCTTCCAGTCGATGAGGATGCCGGCCTCGTCGCGGTAGTCGACGTAGCCGTGCAGCCGGATCCCGTCCCATTCGCCCTCCACGTGCTGTTCCGTGGCGGCTGGCCGTGGCGTGCGGCCCAACGCGTCCGTGAGCCGGAAGTCCCTGATCTTGCGCCATGCCAGATGCGCCCAGTACGCGTCCGTGGCGCGTGTGCCGTCCTGCAGCGTGATGGGGGGCGCCGGATCCTTGCCGCGCCCGTCATGGTCGTGTTCGGCGCGCAGCAGTGTGATGGCGTCGGCGGTGAGCGCACGCCAGTCGGGTGCGGCAACGCCGGGCTCGTCCATCGCCTTCTGGATGGCGCGGTGCACGATGGTGCCGAGGATGAGCGGGTCCGCGTCGGCGGGTTCGCGGCCGATCAGACGGTCCGCGGCCCAGCGTGCGGGACATTGCGTCCACGCGGTGAGCGTGCTGTGGGAGAAGCGGGCGGGCGGGTCGATCCGCGCCGTCGGCGTGGCGGTCCCGTCCGGGTTGAAGCTGAGCAGCGTCACGTCCGTCAAGGGGGCCTCCCGTGTTGTCCCTTCCGGCCCCTGTCGTATGGTTGCGCGGCGCACGGCCGGGCCGGACAGCGGCGGGCGCCATGCCGGGGTCATGCGTCCGCCGCATGGCCGCCATCCGCCCCGACAAGGGGGCGCAGACCGGTTCGGGCTGCGCCCCCTTGTCGGGCGGATGAAAGCCTAGAAGAGCGGTTCGAGCCAGCCTCCCGTGTCCGCGCCCTCCCGTGCGGCGGGCGCCGTGCGGCCGGTCCGGTCCCAATGCTCGTCCATGATGCGCCAGAGCGGAAGGTAGCGGCGGCCCGCCACCGACGGGCCGGACAGGGGCGCCGGCCATGCCGTGTTGATCCTGTTGAGCTCGCGGGCGCACAGCGGCACGTTCAGTATGCGCAGCCACGGATGGTCGTGCAGCATGGCGCGCAGGCGCGGCTCCGTCCAGGCGCCGTCCGCGTCCGGCGCTTCGATGAGGCCGGTGGCGGCCATGCGGCGCACGAACCGTTGCGGCACGTGCAGGAACATGGCGAGGCGTGCGGGCGTGAACCGGTCCGGGACGGGTCCGCTCATTTCAGGCCCCGGACGCGGGTCAGGTCCGCGTCCGGGATGACGCGGGCGACGGTTTCCGCGACGTCGAGCTCGTTGCCTCCCCATTTCACGTCCGGGTCGGCGGTGAGGGCGCCCAGGAGGCGGACCACGGCCTTGAGCCGCTCCGGGTTCCTATCGTGCAGGCGCAGCGTCTCCTTGAAGCGGGCCATGTCGCCGCCCGCCGCCGCGATCCGTTCCGCGTCCTCGACCGGCTGGCGCCATCGGCCCTCCAGGATCTTCTCGACGCGGCCGGCACGGTCGTCGGAGCCGGTGAGCTCGTCGACGAGCGCCGCGTAGTCCGCGTCCTCCACCTGGTCGGCGATGTTCAGGATGCGTTCGATGTCGCGTCGGGATGGGCCCGTCTTGGCGCGGGTGCGGTTCCGGGTGCGTTTCGCGGCGGGCGGCGCGGGCGCGGGTTCGGGCGCGGGCGCGCCGCCCGCGTCATGTCCGCGCTCCGGCTCCGGTGCGGGCTCCGGTGCGGGCTCCGGTGCGGGCATGGTGTTCGCACCGGCCGGCGGGGCCGGATCGGGGTCGGGTGCGGGTGCCGGAATGTCGGGGATGGTCCCCTCGCCGCGCAGCCAGTCGAAGTTCGCCATACGTGTCTCCTTTTCACACGGTGTGCAATGACGCCGGACGCCTATGCGTCCGGCGTCGTTGCGGGCCGGACGCATAGGCGCCCCGACATGAGCATGGAACAAGACGGCACGGCGCACGGCGCGGGCCGTGCCGTGCTGGCGTTCGTCACCGGAGGTTCGGGCGGGATCGGCAAAAGCGGCAACGCCCGCATGCTGGCGGCCGCGCTGGGCGGCACGGGCCGGCATGTGGTGCTGGTCGACGGCAACGCCGGACAGCAGTCGCAGCGCGTGTGGCACCGTCTCGGCCCCGAACGGATGCTGGAGAACGCGCAATGGCTTGACACGCTGGACCGGGCCATCCTCATGCCCCGGCGCACCGGGCAGGCGTACGCGCTGCTGCCCGGCCCCGCCGACCCGTTGGCGGCCGGCATGAACGACTTGTACGGCGCCGCGATCCTGCGGCTGTGCGAAACCCCCGGCATCGACCTGGTGCTGGTGGACGCGGACCGGATCGACCCGGCCCAATGGGAGGACCGGCGCACGTTCGCCGGCCACGTCATCCGGCCGTTCATGGAGGCCGGGCTCGCCCGCATGCTGTTCCGCATCGGACAGACCGGCAGCCAGTTGGAGGACGGGATGCGCGCCCTGGGTGCCGTGGATGACGCCGACATGACCTGCGCCGTCGCCGTGGCCGCCGCGGGGCTCGCCCATCCGCGCACCGACCGCGACTGGGCGCGCATCCTCGCCCCGGTCGCCCGCTACGCGGGCACCGACCGTTGGGACGTGTCCACGTTGGCGCTGCAGACGCCCGGGTCGCGGCTCACGCCGCCGCACACCCCATGGTTGTGCCGGCAGGCCGCGTTCCTGGGCCTCCGGCTCGAACCGGCGGCGAGGGAACAGGCGAAAGGATGGTGGCCATGGCGCCGGACCCGATGAAAGGGGCCATGGGGGCGCGTGACGCGGCGGCCCGCCGCGCCATGATCCTCCTGGAGCTCAAACGGCTTGCCGACACGGGGCGCGGCATCGAATGCCTCCCCCGTCTCGTCGACGCCGCCGGCACGGACCGGGCCGTGCTCGCGTTGCACGTGTGGCTGATCGACCAGGCCGTGTTCGGTTCGGGCCGTGAACGGGCCCTGAACCATCTGCGGCGCGCATGCGAATGGACCGGCGCACGCCCCGACCGGTCTCCGGGCACGCTGACGGTCGGATGGCTGCTGGACGAACGCACCGGGGGTGCACGTCTGCTCGCATGGCTCACGGCGCTGGCATGCGACCGGACGATCGGCGGCTGGACGCCGCCGCCGCCCGACCCGTACGCCTAATCGGCGAGCAGACGCGCCATCGCGGTGCCCAGTTCGGTCCACACATGCCATTCGAACCGTCCCTCGCAAAGCGCGACCCGTTCCACGGCGGCGCGCGCCGCCGCATACGATTCGGCCACATGGCGCCGCCCCGTCTGCGTAGGCCAGTACGCGTGGGCCGCGTCGCGCCACACGCCGTCGGGGAACGCGGCGGGCAGGATCATGGCGCGCCGTTCGGGCACGGGGGCGAGCAGCAGCGCGCATGCGACATCCGTGTCCAGCCGGTCGAGGCTGCGATGCCAGTACCCGTCCTTCACGAGCCTGCGCCTGAGCACGCCCATCGCCGCCGCATCCGTGCGTGCCGTGCGCGCCCACCGGCGCGACCATGCCGGGTCGCATGGGCGCATGACGCGCAGATCCGGCTCCCTGTCGAACAGGGCGGCCGTCTCGACGTTGCCGGAGACGGGCATGGGCCGCGGGGCGCCGTCCATGATCGGATTGTTGCCCTCCTCGTCATCCCATGCGCTGACGGGACGAGTGCGCCCGTGCAGGACCCGCGCCGGATTCGCGCGGGCGACGGCCGTCGCGGTGCGCCGCAGCCATCCGCAGAAGCTGGTCGCACGGCGCGGATCCCACAGGTTGCCCGGATTCCACAGGTTCGGGTTGGTGACGACGGCCACGCCGACGATCTTCTCCATGATGCGCGGCCCCGTGAACTCGCACATGACGGCCCGCTGCTCCGGGTCGGGGAACAGGCGGCGCATCTCCCCCTCCACCAATCCGGAATCGGCCGCCCACGCGGCCACCCGCATCCGTTCGGGCGAACCGAACCGGCATGCGTCCTCATCCCAGTCGATGGCCGCCACGGCGCGGTCGAGCCGGTCACGGCCCTCTCTGTCCAATGATCGAACGCTCATGGACGCGCACGGATGCGTCCCGCCCCGTCTACGCGTCGGCGCCCGCGTCGAAATGCGGCGTGGACAGGGTGAGCGCCGGCAGGCTGCCGCCGTTGCCGTCCGTCGTGCGCCACACGCACGCGTGCGTGGGCAGGGAGCGGAGCACCGCCGGATCCACGTCCAGGGCGGCGCCCATCGTCTCGGCGCTCGACGGTGAGAGCATCACATAGCAGCCTATCGTGCGGAACCCCAGAATGCAGGCGGTGAGCCGCGCATCCAGCTGTTCGGGGTACTGGGTGCCGACGGTGAGCTCGGCGCCGTAGGCGCGCGCACGGCTGCGGAGCCATTCGACGGCGGCCGTGTTGCCGCCCGTCCGCCCATCGGAACCGGTGATGTCGGTGAGCTCGTCGACGTAGATGCGCACCCTGCGGCCGTGCGCCTCCCAGCCGGCGCACGTGTCCCCCACCTCGACGCGCAGCCCCTGGAACAGGAGCGCGCCCACCAGACGGCGCGCATCCTCGTTGACGCCGGCCACGTCCGCGCCCACCGGGTCGCCCAGGTTGACGGCCAGACGGATGCCGTGCTCGAGGATGCGCCGCCATGTGATGCGGACCCGTCCGGGCGCGGTGACGGCGGGCACGGCGGCGAGCAGCCCGATCTTGTTCATCGGCGCCGACAGCTGCGCGTACAGCTGCCCGTCGGAGACGGCCGGACGGCCCGTATTCGGGTTGACGCCGCCATGGAGCCGTTCCGCCGCCTCCCTGGCGGCGCCGTCGTCAAGCGTGTTGACGGCGGCGGACGCCACGGCGCGAGCCGCCTGCGCGCCGTGGCCGAACAGGAGCGTGTACGCGCACTCCACCCATCCGGCGGGCGGTTCGACGCCCGCCGCGGCGCATGCGCGCGTGAACGCGTCGCCGGCGTCGAGGGCGCGCAGGGACAGCTCCACCGCGTCCGCGATCTGCGCGCGGCTGCGCGGACCGATCTGCTCGTCGCCCAACGCGCCGCGCATCAGGGACGCGAAACGCTGCGCACGCGCCGCCGGGTCGCCGTCGCCGAGAAAATCGATGATCGGGGTGCGCGCGTCGGCGACGTCCATGAACCGCATGCCGGCGATCAGGCGTGACAGGATGGGGAACGAGTCACGGCCCTTGGCCTCCAGGGCGATGAGCGAATCGTCGGGGCGCATGTGCGCGGACGCCCACCGTTGCAGGCCGTGCATGCTGTTCGACTTGCCGCCGCCCGGCTTGCCGATCAGCACGGTCCCGTCCCACACCACGTCGGCGGGCATGCGCACGGGGCGGCCGACCGCGTCCAAACCCAGGAGCGGGCCGTGCGCGTCTGCGAGCTCGTCGGGGCGTACGGACAGGGCGGCGCGCACCGCGTTCGCGCCCGGCGGGGGCGTCGTCAACGCGGCCAGCGTGTCGGACGGCAGCGGGAACGTGGAACGCTGGTAGGCGTACGCGTGCATGCGATGACGCACATGCGACGAATGGTCGTCGCCGCCGTAGCGGCTCTTGTAGTCGGCCGCGTCCGCGCGGCGCATCCGCGCCCGGATACGCCAATAATGGCGCGGACGCTGCCAGAGCGCCTCATCGGGCGCGCACCGTGCGCGACGCGCCACGGCCGCGGCCAGCAGCACGGATGCGACGATCATGGGCCACCACACGCCCCACGCCGCATACGCGCCCACGGCGGCGACCCATAATGCGGCCGCGGCCCATACGGCGCCCATGCGGGGACGTGACGCGTGCGCGGACACGCCCGGAGTGAACCCCAATCCGAGCGCGTTCGCGGCACGCGCCGCCTCACGCAGCGCAGCCGCACGGCTGGGCGCGGCCGCCATGACGCGCACCGCCGCGGTGCCGGTCTCCTGGAGCCTGTTCATGTCCGGCGCCGAATTGAACTCGTCGGCCAGCCAATCCTTCGCCCGCCCGGTCTCGAACACGCCCTGCCGTCGCAGGTTCAACGCGACGACGGCGCCGTGGGCGGGGTCGAGGCGCGCATCGTCATCCGTCTCCCCGCCGCCCGGACCGCCCCGGGCGGTGCGCGACAGGGTCGCGCTCATGGGCACGATGGCGTGCGCCCACCGCAGCGGCGCGTCCAGGCACGGGGGCGGCCCGTCGAGCGCGCGGGCGCGCGCATGGCAGCCGGCGGCCAGGATGCGGGGCGTGTCCGCGGGCGCATCGTCGGGCAGGCACACCCACCGGTTCGCCCGGTCGGCCAACAGCACCATGCCGTCCGTGCGGTGCGTGAGCATCGCCCACCATGTGCTCCACGAGGGCCGGTCGGCCAATCCGAGGGCGGCGGCGGTGCGGCGGGCACGGTCCAGGAACACGCGCTGATCGTCCGTGTCCGCGCCCGGCAACGGTTCAAGCTCATACCACATGCGCGCCACCTATGCGCCGCACCGACGCATACCGGGGGCGCGGCGCAACGCCAGCAGAACAAGAAAGGGCACGACAATGAAAGCATTGATGGACAGCTCCGCATTCGCCGCCGCGGTCCGGCACGCCGGCCGCATCCTGGACCGTCTGGACCCGGCACGCAACCGCATCACCATCCAAGCCGACGACGGGCGGCTCACGGTCGGCGCGGACGGCGCGCAGACCGTGAGCCGCGTCACCATCCCCGCGACCGTCCTCGACGCGGGCGCCGTCGCCGTATGCGGCACATGGCTCCTCGCGCTCGCCGCCCAAAGCGGCGCCGGCGAAAGCATGATCGACGCCGACGGGGAGGGCGGGCTCACACTCACCACGGGCCGCCGCGTCGCCACCATGCGCACCCTCACGGACGACACCGCAGCCCCTGTCATGCGCGGCGACGGCCCCGACGACATCGTCCTGTCCTTCCCCGCCGGCACGCTGGCGCGCCTGTCCGACGCCACCGGCCACTGCGCATCCCGCACACGCACCACCCCCATCCTTTCCGGCATCCACCTGCACGGCGACGGGCGCACGATCAGCGCGGAAAGCACCGACAAGTACCGGGCGGCCCGCATCCGCATCCCCCAGCCCGGCTGGGAGGGGTCGCTCACCGTCGGCGCCGAATGGTTCCGAGGCGCCGCACGCCACGCGGACACGCTGCGCATCCGCCGCACCCGCCATGCGGGCGGCGACACGCCGCAACCATCCTCCCTGGCCGTGTCCGGCCCCGGCTTCACCGACGAAAGCGCCCTGCTCGCCGGCGACTGGCCGAACCTGAGCCGCGTCATGCCCGAACGGGACACGGCCGCGGCCACGGAGATCCGGGCGGACCGCGCCGCGCTGCTCGCCGCCGTCAAATACCTGCGCGCCCTCGACACCGACGAATCCGACATGGTGCCCATCCGGCTCGCATGGGGCGCCGACGGCCTGTCCGTATCCCATTCGGGAGACGACTCCACCGGCCGCGACACGATCGAGGACGCGAGCATCGACGGCGACACGGCCACCCTGCCCGCATTCAACGCGCCCTACCTGCAGGACGCGCTCCAGACGATCGGCTCCCAGCGGGTCGTCATCCGCGCCAACGGGGACAGGAAACCCGCCATGATCCTCGCGGACGGCGACGATGAGGACTGGGTGCAGGTCATCGTCCCCATCCGGCACGACTAGAACCGCCCCAACCGCTACATCTCGGCGCTCGCGGATCCGCCCGTAGGGGCGGACGGGCGCGGCTGCGGGACCGTGGTCGGCGCCGGTGCGGGCTGCGGGACGGTCGGCGCGGCGGGCGCGGTCTGCTGCGGCGCGACCGTCCCCGTCCACGTGTCCGTGCCGGCCGTGTCCGGCGCGGTCTGCGCCTGTCCGTCCGCTTCGCCCGTTTCGGCCGCCGCACGGTCGGCCTCCCGGCGGGCTTCCTCCTCTTTTTCCTTCTCCTTGCGCGCGTTTTCGGCTTTCTGCCGTTCGGCCTCCTTCCTGCGCGCCTCCTCCGCCTCGGCTTTCCTCTGCTCCCCGGCCGCGGCGTCCATCGTCGTCGTCGTCTCCTTGTCGTATTGGGTCCAGTCCATGTCGCCGTCCGGCCCCTGCGCGGACAGTTCGCTCAGACGGTTCCGGGTCTTTGACGCCATGTCGGGGCATTCGTCCAGCGTGCGCGCGATTTCGGCGCGGCGGGCCTCCCATAGTTCGCCGGTGCGTTGCACCACCTTCGGTTCCAGCGCGTCGAGCCGTTCCTTAAGCGCCGAGGCCGCGCCGTCAGCGTCCGTGGGGCAGCGCACGGCGGGGCTTTCGCCCGGATCGATATCCACGGCCTTCGCCTTGTCGAACAATGTCCGGTATCGGGCGGCCTGTTCGTCCCATGCGGCGCACGACGCCTCCCTGGCGGCCTTCACGCGCCGGTCGTCGGCCACGCTCACCGCGACGGTCACGGCGGTGGCGGCGAGCACGGCGGCCAGGACGGCGGCGAGCACCCACACCCAGCGCGGCGTGCGCGCCTTCGACGCTTTCGTCTCCGTCCCCGTTTCTGTTTGCGGATCGGAGAACACGTCCTCCCAGGCATCCGTGCCGGCGTCCGGCGCCTCCCCTGCGATCGGGGGCGCGATTCCGGGCGCATCGTCCCGCAAGTCGCCCGTGTCGGGGTTCCACGGGTCGCCGTCCGCGCCGTCCGCCCAACCCCCATCATCCGCGCCGGCGGGTTCGGCCATGCCATCCGCCCAGCCCGTATCGTCCGCGCCGGCCGGTTCGGCCACGACCGGCCCGTCCGTCGCCGGCGCGGTTTCCGGCGCGGTTTCGGTGGATGTCGCCCCGTCGTCGTCCCAGTCGAGGTCGAGGGGCCGGTCGTCGATCCGGGCGAGGAGACGCGTCCAATCGCCGTCGTCCTCCGTCGTCTCCGGGCCCGCCGAGGAGACGCCGTCCGGCGGCACGTCCGGCGGCACGTCCGCCGTCTCCTCGGCGGGCTGCGGGCGTTCCATGCCCGTCTCGTCCCATACGGGTTCGCCCACCGATGCCCACGGGGTGTCATCCTCCTGCGCCTCCATGCTCCCGCCGGCCGGGTCAGGGGCCGTGTTCTCCCCACCGTCCGGCTCCCCGTCGATCAGCTCCCCGTCGGCCGGCTCCGGCGTCGGAGCGGACGCCCAAAGGCGCTCCCAGTCCTCCTCGCCGTCCTCCGGCCGGGGCGAGGGGGCGGCGGGCTCCCCACGTCGCGGTGCGCTCTGCGCCGGCGCGGGGGCGGTGTCGGCCGCGTCATCCTTCATGGGGGCGACCGGCTCGGCCGCCGGGGGCTCCGGCGACGGTTCGGCCGGCTCCGTGCGGGGTTTCGCCGGTCCCTTGCCGGACAGATTCGGTCTGAACGCCATATGCACCGCCCTTGCCTTGGCATGCGGCCGGAACACCGACCGCCGTACAGGCCGGAGCCTATGCGCCAACCGGCGAGCACTGAGGTCGGCCCCGACCTCAGAACGCCCCTGACATGTTGGAACCATTGGGCTGAGCGGAGGTGTGCACTGAGGTCTGGGGTTGTGTAAGGACACGAAAAACCGGAGTCACGGGACAAGCCGACCCGCGCGCGCACTGACGGCCGTTTCGTCGACGCCGACGGAAAAAGCCCTGTCCGACCCGCGTGCGTGCACTGAGGTCGCCCCTGACCTCAGAACGCCCCTGACATGTTGGAACCATTGGGCTGAGCGGGGGTGTGCACTGAGGTCTGGGGTCTGTAAGAACCATGAAAAACCGGAGTCACGGGACAAGCCGACCCGCTACGCGCGTGACTCCCCTTTTTGAGTATCCCCCACATACCCCAGACCTCAGTGCTCATGGTCTCTCATCCCTTATAGGAGTAGGCGTGAGGAGCGTTCTGAGGTCGGGGCCGACCTCAGTGCACCCCAGTGCTCCCGCGTCGGCGATGGATGGTGCGGATGCGCTGGGGTGCACACCCCTGATCGGCTCGCGTCCATGCCCGCCGCCGCACCGTCGGCGCCGATCGGTTCACAAGGCCCGTATCGCGTCCACGGGAGCCGATCGAAAAGCGAGCACTGAGGTCGGCCCCGACCTCAGAACGCCCCTGACATGTTGGAACTATTGGTCTGAGAGGCTCCGTGCACTGAGGTCTGGGGTTGTGTAAGGACACGAAAAACCGGAGTCACGGGACAAGCCGACCCGCTACGCGCGTGACTCCCCTTTTTGAGTATCCCCCACATACCCCAGACCTCAGTGCTCATGGTCTCTCATCCTTTATGGCAGTAGGGATGAGGAGCGTTCTGAGGTCGGCGCCGACCTCAGTGCACCCCAGTGCATCCAGCTCGACGCGCGAAGGATGGTGCGGATGCGACGCACACGCCCCTGATCGGCCCGGCCTCGCCGTCGGCGCCCGAAGGCCCGTATCGCGGCCGCGGAAGCCGATCGAAAAGCGAGCACTGAGGTCGGCGCCGACCTCAGAACGCCCCTGACCCGTTGGAACCATTGGCCCGAGAGCCCCTGTGCACTGAGGTCCGGGGTTGTGTAAGGACCACGAAAAAGGGAGTCAGCCGATGACACGCCCCCGCGTGTGCGCGACTCCCCGGCCTCAATACGGTCGAATTCGAGGGAACCGGAATACGCCCCCGCTACGCGCGTGACTCCCTTTTTTGCGTATCCCCCACATACCCCAGACCTCAGTGCTTATGGTCTCTCATCCCCTATAGGAGTAAGCGTGAGGGGCGTTCTGGGGTCGGGGCCGACCTCAGTGCACCCCAGTGCATCCACATCGGCGATGAGCCTCCGGACCCCCGCATCCCCGCATCCCCCGTCCTCGGCCGGACGCTCGTCGCCGCAACCCGGCGAATCGGCAGGTTGGGACCATCACCCAAGGCCGGACCGTCCTCCGGACGCATATGGGTCGACCGACGCCCGTGCGGGGTCGGCCCGCGCCGACGCATAGCCCCGTCGCACAGGCGCGGACGACCAGACAGCGCTCGGATCCCGATGCGCGGAACGGAGGAGACATGACCGACGGATACACACCCCAGAACATGGATGCATGGCGGTTCGACCGGGTCCCCGACTCGCCGAAATACGCGCAGACCGTGTTCGACCGTCTCATGCCGCTGCCCGACTCGGCCGGCGACGACCAATGGGACTGGATCGACATGCGCTGCCGCCCGATGGGGGTGCCCCGCAAAGAGGACCGCAAGACCTACATCCATCAGGGATACGCCGAAGCGCTCTGGGACTTCAAGAACCGCGACCTCGTCCTCGAATCCGCCCCCAACGACAAGGGCGCCGTCCTGTACCGGCGCGACATGGACACCGACCAGGGCGAACTGCTCGACACATGGCACGCGATCGCGAGCATCGCGGACGAATACGGGGTGCCCCGTTCGGAACGCAACCAACGGTTCGAACGGCTCTTCCTACGCGAATGCCGCCGGCTGGCATGCCCCGACGGCCGTCCGCTGCGCCTCATCCACGGCATCCGGTTCACGAACCGCGCCTACTGGGTCGACGACCACGGCGACGGCTCCCAGACGCTCAACCGCGCCGAGGCGGGCGACCCGATCCTCGACATGCCGTTCGAACTGAACCTGGACTCGGAGTTCACGGACCGTGAGGCGCGCCGCGCACGCGAGATCATGCAGGGCGTGTGCGCCGACCCCGACAGCCTCTACAACCTGCTCCTGCTGCCCGCCGCCCCGTTCCTGCAGAAATACAAGCATCTAACCTTCGCCCTGGCCGGCGACGGCGGCAACGGCAAAGGCGTGTTCTTCTCCGCGTTCACCCGATACAACGACCAGACCGCACGCCTCGCCTGCACCGTCGACGCGGAGAAGCTGGCGGGCGGCTCACGCCTGTCCGGCACCAGCCTCGAACAGGAGCCGGCAAAGCTCATCGGCAAACTGTGGGCGTTCGACGAGGACGCGAACGGATTGGACCAGCACCAGACGGAACGGCTCAAACGCCTGTCGACCGGCGACCGGATCGACAGCCGCCGTCTGGGCCGCGACGTGGTGTCGTTCAACCCGCGCGCCACCCTGTGCATCGCCACGAACCTCGACTTCGTCACCGGCATGGACGCGAGCATGCGCCGCCGGTTCGCGTTCGTGAGGATGCGCGACCACCGGGACCCGGACGAGATAGGCATGCGCGTGTTCCGCCGCTACTGCGCCACCATCGGCGCCGCCGGCTTCATCATGGCCTCCTGCGAGCATTGGATGGCCAACCCGGACGGGCGCGCCCGCATCGTCCAGCTCAACCGTCCCGAGAACATGACGGATGCGGAACTGTGGGTCGCCGGCCAGATCGTGGAGACCGGGTACGCCTCAAGCGCGGATAACCCGTACATGCGCGCCTCCGACGGCGTGGCCATCGGCCGGCTCAAGACGAAGATGGGGCTGGTCAGCGTCCGTCGCGGCCGTGGCGAACCGTTCGTGCTCGCCGTGGGCTCCTCGAAGGAGGCGCGCGCCCGGTTCGAACCGTTCCGCGCATACGCCGCGGAGATGCTGCGAGGCGAGGGTCATGTGGCGCCGCCCGAACCGCTGGACCCGGCCCCCGCGACGCGCGACCCGCACGAGTACGGGTTCGGCTGCGACTATGTGGACGCCGGCCCCGACAAGGTCGCCCGCAACTGGAAGCGGCGCACCGAGGATCCGGACACGGACACGACCCTTCCGCCGCAGTACGCGGAGGCGTGGGCGTGTGTGCCGGCGCCCGGATACGCGGTCCTCGACTTCGACATGTCCAAGACCCCCGACGGGCGCGACGGGTGGAGCATCGTATCCACGGAGGTCGGACGCTACGATTCGCTGGCGTTCCCCGCCACGTTCCTGGTGCGCACCCCCTCGGGCGGCGTCCACGCCTACTACCGGCTCCCGGAGGGCGTGACGTTGAAGAACGCGGTCCATGAGCAGGACATTCCGCTCGATATCCGCACCGCCCGCAAGGGGTACGTGATCGCCCCCGGCTCGCTCACCAGCGGCGGACGCTACGAGATAGCCGACGCGCGGCCCGTGGCCGAAATCTCCGGGACGCTGCTCGGATGGCTCGCCGAACACGGCTATGTGGACGGCATGGGCGCCGACGCGGACGACGCGCAGGTCGACGCGGACACGGGGGAGATCCTCGACCGCATGGGATTCGCCCGTGCGGCGACGCCGCCGGCCGCCCGGCCGGATGGCGTGAACCGGGGGGCGACGATGCGGCTCAACCCGCCGGCGCAGACGCCGGGCGCCACCCACATGCCCCTGGTCGAATGGACGTACGGGCTGTGCAGGCGCGCCGCCGAGCAGGGGTTCGAGCAGGGCGAGGTCGACACGCTCGTGGAACGGATGCGCGCCATGGCACGCCCCGGCCATGACCCCAAGGACACGGCGCTCATCATCCGCACCGCGCTCGACAAGGCGGGACTGGCCACCACCGTCCCGCTGCGCTGAGCGCATCCGGGAGCGGGAGGGGGTCCCGCACCGGCGCTGTTCGCGCACGGTGCGGGACCCCCTCCCGCCCATCCGGTTCGCCTGTCAGCCGCGTCGGGCGTCCATGTCGCGCAGGAGACGTCCCAGCGCGTCGTCGCCGTACCCGTCGTCAGCCGCGTCGGCCTGTTCGATCATGTCCGCCATCCATGCGGCCTCCCCGGCCGGGTCCGCGCACGCGTCCACGAGCAGGCAGCGCATCGGCAGCATCCCCGGGTCGAGCAGCCACACGCGGCACTGGGGGATGTTCGCGGCCTGGCATGCGGCGGACGTGTCCGTCCACCCCTCACCGTCCACGACCGCACGGTTCCACACGCCGTCCGCTCCGCGCCACCAGGAGCGCGGCCCGTCCGGCAGCGCCGCCGCGGCCGGATCCGGCGGTACGGTCCGCTCCCACACGGTGAGCCACGACTCGTACAGGCCCAGCAGGAGCATGTCCTCCATGTCCGGCTCCCGCGTCTCGTCGGGGGCGAGCAGGTCCCGCAGCGCGTCGGCCCAGCGGGTGCCGCGCCGTCCGTCCACCATGGCCGCAGCCGCGCATACGGCCCGCACGCGCGCCGTGAACTCCGCGGCCGGCAGCGGCCGGGGCGCGGGCGGGGCCGCACTGTCCCACACGATGAAATTGTGCGCTATCCAATAAGGTTCCATTTCGTTCCTTTCGACACGGGATTCCATGATTCCCATCATAGCGGCGCCGCTATGCGCCGGGGGCGGCAACAAGGGAGGGGCGGGCCGTTCCGGGACCCTCCACGCCATGGAATCGAATACCGGGCCGCCGCCGTCGGAACGGAGAGACATGACGGCGGGGACCCTGCGGCGTGGAGGATCCGGGAACGGCCCGCCCCTCCCAAGGGTGCGGGCGGTCCCGGCTCAGACGGAGCCGTTCATGATCGCCCCCAGCATCGACCGGCCGGCGTCGGCGCCGGCCGCCTCCGCGCCGGGGCGGGGCAGGTTGAACGCGGCGAGCGGGTCACGGTCCTCCATGTCGATGAGCGGGGTGCCGTCGCCCGTCTTGACGAGCGCCTGCAGCACCGCCTGGATGCCCATGTCGTTCTGCTCCGTCACGTAGGGGCGGAACCACAGGACGGGGCGGACCAGCGCGCCCGGATAGAGGGTGCGACGGTCCAGATCGGCGCCCGTGGACAGGTCGCGCAGGAAGCTCATGCCGTCCGGCCCCTTCTCCTGCGCAAGGTTCTTCGAGGTCTTCACGACCATGTAGAACTTGCCCGCGAACTCCGGGGTGACCTCCGCGCGGGTGCGGCCCGCGTTCTTGCCGCGCGACAGCACATACGCGTCCGCGTCCTTGAGCGGGGTCTGCAATGTGCGCACCCACGCCTCGTTATTCGGGTCGCAGCCCGCGAACGGGATGAACGACTTGCCGGTCTTCGGATTGTAACCGATCTCCTCGGTGCAGCCCGCCTTGATGGTCGCGGCGATCTGCCCGGCGATGGCCTTGACGTCCTCCATCTGCCCGGCGTCGTTCTTGTCGAACAGGAGCGTAAGCTCGTACTTGCCCTGATCGTTGGGCTTGAACAGGTGGATGAACGTCGCCGTGCAGGGGTTCGGGGTGGTGAAATCGGCCATGATGGTCTTCCTTTCTTGTCGCCGTGCACCCCGCCGCACCGTGCTGCGGGGTAGGCGACCGTCAGGATGCGTCCGCCCGCGTCGGCGTGTCGCACCGTGTCGGCGGCCGGCACGTCTCCGGCCAGAACGCGCCCGCCGACACGATGCGCCCATCGGCGACGATGCCGGTCTCCATGCGCCGCCCGTCGAATACGGTCACGGCCGCCCCCTCCTCCAACGCCTCGTCCGGAATCGGGTCCGACACCGTCCATGCGCCCATGGCGGCCGCGAGCCGGTCGGCGCCGGCCCTGTCGCCCATGGCGGCGCGCCGCTCCACCTCGCGGGCGAGCCCCACGATGTTCACGGTCCGCCCGTCGGGCCCCGGCCGGACCGCCGGGGCCTTATGCGGCGCGGACACGGGAGTGCGGTCGGGTTGGAACACGGCGCAGCGCACGATCCGGTACCCGTCGGAGAAGCCGGTCTCGAGGCTGTGGCCGTCGTATACGGTGACGTAGCCGGACCCGTAGGGCATCCGGTCGCCGGGGCATACGGCGCCCAGGGAGCGGGCGAGCCGGGTGGCCTCACGACGCTCCCCGGCCGCGGAGAGCGCGTCGATGCGGCGTTTGACGTCCATCACCTCGTTGTCGTCCAGAACGGCCCCGTCCGGGCCGGGCGCGCCGATGGCGGGCGGCATGCCTCCTCCCCGCGCCCCGTCGGGCGCGAACTGTCCCCCCGTGCCGCCCGGAGAACCCTGCGGACGTCTCGCCTGTAACGTCGTCATATCCGATCCTTTCCGCCTGCATGTGCATGACGGGCGGCGTCTATGCCGACGCGGCGAGGCGGGATTGGACAGGACGGTCCCGTGACAGTACGATGACAAGTGAAGAGACATTGACGGCGGGAACGCGGCGAAGCATTCCGCCGTCGGAACGGAAGGGGACCATCATGGGATGGCTTATCGCAATACTCCTCGTCGGCTGCGTGGCCGCGGCCATGAAGAGCTCAAGCGCGGCGCAGCACAACCGGGCGGACCGCGCCCCGCGCGAGCTTAGGCAGAAGCTCGACGAGAACGGACAACCGCTCTACAACCAGTGGGGAGAGCCCGTGCTGGAGGATGACGGATTCCGCGAAACCCCGCAGCATCCGGTGGCGTGGGGTTCGCTGGCCGTCCTGCTTGGAGGCGGGGCCGCCCTGTTCGCGCTCGTCGCGTTCATCATCTCCTGGGCCACAAGCCTGTAGCATCGGCGCCGTCCGGGCCGGACCGGACGGCGCCGTCCGGCCACGGCTCCGGAGGATGGCCCATATCGGGCCCCTCCCCGTCCGCGGCCGCATCATCCGTCTCGCACATCCCGTCGGGCACCATGTCGCCGCGCGCCCACACCGGCCAGTACCGTTCACGCGCCCGCACCAGCGCCCACGTGTCGAACCGGGACGGCACACGGTCGCTTTTGCGGTTGTTGTGCCGCGCGCACAGCCACACCAGATTGCGCCGTGACGTGGCGCCGCCCCGGCTCCACGGATAATGATGGTCCATCTGCTCGCCCGCGCGCCGGCAGCGCAGCAGGCCGAACAGCATCCGATGCTCGCAGCGGCCGCCGGCGCACCCGCTCACCCAGTCACGGTCCGTGCGGGTGAACCGGCGTCGCGGATCACGTTCGAACGGGTTGCGCGGCGCGCGCATCGGGATGCGCCGCGCCGCCCACAGGAGCAGCATTGCGGCGCACAACGCCACGGCCGGCCACACCCACGGGCCCGACGCCCATGCCCAATGCGGCCATGCGACATGTCCGCGCAGCGCATGGTAGGGGTTGAGCGACACGTCGGAGGCGTATTCGGGCGCATCCTCCAAGGCGGCGACGCGGGCGCGGACACGGCCGAGGAACAGGACGGCCGTGGCGGCCGCGTCCACACCCAGCAGCGAACAGAGCCCGGTCACGGCCCACCATGCGCGCCGTGACGCCTTCATCCATGCGCGCAGGGCGCGCCATGGCCCGCGCCCGCTCACCGCAGCGACACCCCGCACAGCGCGAGGACGACATGGAGCGCGACCAGTATCACGAACGCGACCGCCACCCACACGCCGTACCTGTCGCGCGACGCCTGCGAACGGAACCGCTCCCTTTCACGCTCCCTGCGCCTATCCGACATGGCCAGATCCTCCAGTTCTCCCGACGGGCATGCACATACACGCCCCTATGCCCGCATAGGATGCGCCCATGATGACCGGACCCGTGATGATGCTTGCCGAGGAGACCCTGCCACGCCTGCCCGTGATGCGATGGGCGGACGTGGCCACCGTGCTCGAGAACCGCACGGACGGGCTCATCGACTACATCACCAACCTGTTCAAATCCGTGCCCCTGTCCATCGAAGGCCTGTTCCTGTCGATCGGCAACGGCCTGTGGAGCGGCGGCGCATGGCTGCTCAACCTTTCCAGCGGCGCCGCAAGCGACACGGCGGGCGAACGCATGGGAGAGAGCCTCAACACGCTCATCGGCTCGCTGTACAAGGCCATCACCGGCGACTGGATGATCCCCGCCATCATCATCGTGTTCGCCCTGATCGCCTCCGTCACGCTCGTCTTCAAAGGCCAGGGCGCCGGCGTCCTCATGAAACGGCTCGGCGCGCTCTCCGTGGGGCTCGCCATGTTCGTCACCATGGGCGCCGCCGCGGCCACACATCCGGGCAGCCCGTCGACGGGCACCCCATGGTGGACGGCGGAACAGGTCCGCAACGTCGTCGCCACCACCGGCGACGCCGTAAGCCAAAGCGCGATCAACGCGTTCTCCAGCATGGACGGGACGTTGCGCTCCAAGAACAACCACAACATGCTCTCCTGCCGCGGCTACCTGTGGCGGCTCAACGAAACCACCGCCGACCCGAAAGCCAAGGAGGACGGCACCCCGCAGCAGGCGAAACAGTTCACGCCAGACGACACCGCGAAGGGCCGCACCGACACGCTGCTCAAAACCATGAACATGATGTGGGAGGAGACGGGGCTGCGCATGTGGATCCGCGCCCAGTACGGGCCCGGCGCGAACGGCTCCGACGTGTTCTGCCGCGTCCTCGAATACCGTGCCGGCGCCTCCGCGGCCGAGCAGGCCAACCTCACCAACCAAGCGGTGACCTATTCGGACGCAGGCGGCCGTAACGTCGCCTCCGAGGACGCGATGGCGTTCAACCCGAACCTCCTCCTCGGCCCCGACGAGGGCCCCCGGACCGTGATCGACAAAGCACTCAACGACAAGTCGGACAATCCGGCGCCCGCATCGAACATCATGCTCGACCGCATGGTCACCATGTGGGACACGTGCAAATACGTGAACACGGACGGCGGACGGTTCGCCACCCGATACGGCTGGGAATGGGTGGACCTGGTCCGGGGCCCAAACCGCGGATTCGGCGAGGCCGGCCAGATGGACCAGTACTGCTCCGCCGTCATCTCCGGCACCGCATCCTTCCCCGGCTCCGACATGACCGACTTCGGCGCCTACGAACGCATCGAGCTCACCCAAAAGCAGCTCGCGGAGGAAACCGCGCAGGACGCCAAGGACGACATGGCCAGCGAGGACTGCTCCCAATTCGACGGGGACGAATGGCAGAAAACCCCCGAATCACAGCTCGAACGGGTCAACGACCCGGAGATCGAGGCGAAATTCAAACGATGCCAGGCGCTGCGCGAAACCGCCGCCGACAAACAGGACGCCGCCGACGCCGCGGCCGCCTCCCCCACCGCCAACGAGAACACCGGGCAGGTGCGCCGCTCCCAACGCATGGGATCCGGCACGGCCGAGGACAAGGTACTCCGGCTCATCGCGCAGAAATTCGACCTGTCCAACTCGAACACCGCATGGCTCGCCACCGCGCAAAGCATCGCCGGCAAATACGGCGACAACCCCGACAACCACGCCGCCGCCGTGACCGCCTCCATCAAGACCATGCAGATGCAGCACGGCGACGCGAGCCTCGCGGACGCGGGCGGCTCCATCATCTTCGCCGTCGCCGGCGCCGTCAACTTCGTCATCTGGGGCGTCCTCTTCGGCCTGCTGCGCATCATCGCGCTCATCTGCGCCTACCTGACCGTACTCGGCCTATGGGTGGCGCTCCTCATGTACGCGGCCGTGCCGGACCGCGGACGCGCCGCCATGGCGAACGCGTTCAGGAACATGGTCGCCATGTTCGCCGTCCCCTCCGTACTGTCCATCGGCGCGGCGCTCGTATGCATCATCATGACGCTGCTCATGCAGATCTTCGGCATCATCGACCACAACGGCAACACGTCCGCCACGGTCCTCGTCATGGGCGTCGCGACCCTCGTGTTCCCGTTCCTGAGCGTCAAGGCGCTCCAATGGCTGTGCGTCAACGTGCTCAAGATCGGCGAACCGTCCGGCTGGGGCGCGATCGGCTCCCTCCTCGCCGCCACGTCCAAAGGGCTCGGCACCGTAGGCTCCGTCATAGGCGGCGCCGCCAAGGGACTCGCCTCCGGCATCGCGGCCGGCGCCGCGGGAGGCGGCGTCGCCGCCATCGCCGTCAACGCAATCAACGGCGCGAAGGCGTCCAGCCTCGCCGCCGCCGCGCAGCACGGCTACAACAGCACCGCGTTCGGCCGCGCCGCCACCGGCCGCGGCAAGGGCGGACGGGGCGGCGCCCGCTCCAGCGCACAGCACAAGCCCACCGCCGCGGAGCAAGCCGCGGGAGGCGACGTCGAACGCGCCGTGGACGGCAGCCCGCTCACCCAAGTGCCGGACATGCCGAAACTCGACGCACGCCAGCAGGCGCTCGCAAACCTGCTGGCCGAGAACCGGCGGCGCATCCCCGTCGAGGACATCAACCGCGCCGCCGTCGCCGCGCACCCGGACGATCCGGCCGCCCAGTCCGCCGCATACCGGCAGGCCATGGAGGACGCGGCGGCGCAATCCGACATGGACACCGCCCTCATGGTCGCAGAACGGGCCGAACATGACCGGATTCGCAAAACGCTCAAGGACAACGGCCTGGACGCGGATGAGGCGACCGTGCGCCGCTACATGGAGGACGGCACCGTGCAGGCCACCATCCACGCCAACGCCCGACAGTCGCTCGCCGAGCTCGCCACCCACCGGGCGGCGGTCGAGGAACGGGACCGGCTGCAGCATCAGCGGAGCCTGCAGGTGCAGGACCTGGCGCGCCAACGTGAGCTCAACCGCACCCTTGCGGGCCGGTGGGAGCTTACGCGCGAACGGTACGCCGACGGTGTGCGCGGCACCATGAAGACGGCCGCGTCGGTCGTATCCGGGGAGACGGCGCGCTTCGCCCGCAACCACAAGGTCGCCGCGGGGCTGGCCGCGGGCGCGGGCATGCTGGTCGTGGGTCCGGCCATGCCGGGCGTCATGGCCGCCGCAACGTTGGGTTCGGCCGTGAACGGCGCATTCGCCGGAGGCCATCTCAACCACCTTAACGGCGGCTACGGGAATATCGCGCCCGGCAAGCAGCGGGTGCGGGAGCCCGAGGGGGCGCGGGACACGACGGTGCGGGCCGATGCGATCGGGCAGCCACGGTCCAACCCGATCGTGGAGAGGGCGCAGGCGGAGGCGAGGAAACGGGCCGAGCAGTCCGTGAAACGCGCCGCCGGCGGCGCGGCCCCGTCAGCCTCCCCCGGCGTGCCGGCGCCCACGGCCGGCATGGATGCGGACATGCCGGCCCACGGCCGGCATGCGCACGGCGCACCCGCCGCCGCGCCGCGGCCGACAGGCGGCACGCCGCCGCCCCCGCCGCCGCGCAGGGCCTACCATGAGTGATATGGCATCCCCCGACGTATGGCCGGGGTGTCGAACCGGCAGCACAAACGAAAGGCGCACACCATGCAGACCCTCACCTTCGCCAGCCCCTACATGGTCCCGGACCGGGACGCGTGGGACGGGCTCGCCGCCCAATGGGCCGCCGTCATGCTCGGCCCGGACGTGGACGGCACGTCGACGCATACCCGGCTCATGGCCGGCATCATCGACGACAGCCCCATCCCGGTGCCGCCCCCATGGACCGTGGGCGTCGCACCGGTCACCGTGTCGTACCTGACGGCGCCGCACCTGTGGCTCCCGGCCGAATGGGCGTCGCTGCGCTGCGGGGAGACCATGGCGTCGTGGCATATGCGGATGCTTGCCACCTGCGACCTGCTCGGCTGGGTGCGGCACGGCTCGGCCGACATGTTCCCCTCCATGTCCCCCGTCATCGACGACACGGACCCGGACGCGTTGGGGCAGGTGGTGGCGCATCTGACGACGGGCGCGCCGAGCGAACTGGCGGACATGATGCGTGAGGCGGCGATGGAACGGGTGCGGATCGCATACCCGGACGGCTATCCCGTCGACGACATGATCCGTCTCGGACACGCCATCGCCATGGACTCCGTGTTCGCATCCACGGTGATGAGCGCATACACGGCGGTCGCGTACTCGCGTGCGGACGATCAGGACAGCCGGCAGGCCGCCGTCAGCATCATCCGCCGTCTTCGCAGCGGCGACGCGGTCCGGTTCGACATAGAACGGCCCGACCCGGATTCCACCGCCGCATGGGTGCGCGCCCATGCGGCGGATGCGATGCCGCTGTTCGACCTGCTCGAAGCCGAGGGGCTCGCCCCGGAGGGGATCCGGGACATGGTGCGCTCCATGCTCGCCGACGTGTGACGCTTCAGGCGTGCGGATCGTACGGGTGGGAGTGCAGGAGGATGATGGTGCGCCCGTTGGGGCGGAACGAATCCGGGGAGCCGGGCAGGATGAACTCATGGTGCTTGGCGCGGTGCCGGTCGCGCCACCGGTCCCAACGCCGCCGCGTCGTCTCGCCCGCCCGGGAGCGTTTGCGCGTGAACAGAAGGAACACGGCGACGGCGAACACGGGCACGAGCAGATACGGCCAGTACTGGCCGCGGAACACGACGCGCAGCAGCTGGGCCGCGCCCGCGCCCGCGGCGCCGCCGCCGAGCAGGAGGAACAGGTCGGCGCTGCGCATCCATTGGCGGCCGCCGACATGCAGCTCATCGACCTGGCTCACCCGCTGCCCCGACACCTTCGTGAGATCGTACAGCATCATGACGCGCCCCGTCAGAAGTTGAAGATGCGCGAGAGGATGTTGAGAAGGGCCTGCACGCCGGTCATGACGATTTTCGTGAGGAACGGCAGGATCTCGGCGGGAAGGATGAAGATGAGGCCCGCGACCATGCCGGCGATGCACCAGACGACCGTGCTGTTGCCCGCGTTCAGCGACTGGCCGATGGGTGTCTGCGGCCAGAAGCGGCGGATGACGAGCAGTACGATGCAGATGACGATGAAGATGGCGCCAACGATGGTGCATGCGAGTTTGAGCGAATCGTTCTCGGTGATGTAGCCGACGAATTTGGCGACGCCCTCCGCGGCGGGCTCCACGATCTGCGGCGCGTCGGCGAGCGTGATGCCGTGATTGTGTTCCATGATGACTCTCCTCCCCCCGCCCCCGAGGGGCGGTGTCGACGGGTTTGCGGCCACGCTATGCGCCCGGGACGCATAGCATGCCGTCCATGACACGCAGACATGGCGGAGACGAATGGTTCGACGATCCGACGCGGCGCCGGGAGCCGGACCCGGACAGGCAGTTCCTGCGGCTCGTCGCCCGCAACACGAACAAATGGCGGTGGGTGCAGGTCGCCACGCTCATCCTCGCGCTCTACGCCGCGTTCACCGTCTCCGGCCTGCCCTCCCAACCCGCCTCCACGGGGCCCGTCGTGCAATTGGCGCCGGCGGGCAAGGCCGCCGCCTACAGCATGGTCGACACGTGGCTTAGGGACGGCCAACCTCTGGGCGCGCAGGCGGCGATCATGTCATGGGACGGCTCCGACGAGGTGACGATCACGTCCCAGGACAAGCCGGTGAGCGCCGTCGCGCACCATTTCACCGTCACGGACGGGGACCGCTGGTGGACGGTGACGGAGACGGTACGCGCCGACGGGACCGCCATCGGCTACCCGAACGTGACGCCGGTGACGGTGCCGGCGACCGTGTCGCCGAACACGCAGGAGGCGTGGGACGGCGTGCTGAAGACGGCGACCGTGACGGACGCGCTCGACGCGCTGGTCACCCAGTGGGCGCAGGCCGTCATGGGTTCGGACGCGGACCGGCTCAAGGTCGTCATGTCCGACCCGGATCCCGCCGCCCGCTACCAGCCGATGCTGCTGGACGGCGTCGTCAAATCAGCGACCGTCCACAAGCTCATGTACGCCGACCGTGGGAGTGTGGACCGGGAGCGGAACACGTCCGACCGGGCGTATGCGCGCGTCTCCGTCACGTTGGACCGTTCCGGCACGGCGAAAGATGCGGGACAGTGCTCATACGGGTTCGACCTGCTCATAGCCGACCCGGACGGCACGCCGCACATCACCGCTTGGGGCGCCCCCGGCACCGCGCCCACCCTCGAGGACTGGTCCAACCGTTGGGAGGGGGCCGAACTCAGGGTGCCGGACGGCAAGGATCAGGAACCGGAGCCGTCGGCCGGGGCGGCCGCGTCGACCACGTCGTGAAAGAACCGGTCCGCGTCGTCGACGACATGGACCGGCCAGCCGAGCCGGGCGAGCCGACGGTGGATGGCGGGCTGCACGTCATGGACGCGTCCGCCCGGCCGTTTCACCTCCACCATGAACAGGCGCCCGTCGGGAAGGAACACGAGCCGGTCGGGCACGCCGGCGGTGCCGGGCGCGGACCATTTCACGCTCCATCCGCCGCGGCGCGCCGCCAACACGCCCAGACGCCGCTCCACATCCCGTTCCCTCACTGAAACCACCTCCGTCGTTTCGGCGACTCCACGCCTCGCAGACCCCCTTCGGCCAGATCCAGCAGGTCGGCGGCCGTCTGCGCGCCGCATGCGCGACATACGCGCGGATCGGGAACCCTGTCGCACATGCCGTCCCTCACCTCCCCGGGCAGATCATGCGCGGTCGCCAACGCGGCCAGCACGACCGGATCCGTGTCATGGGCGATCAGATCAAGCACATCCGCGTCCAGATCCGTCCGGCGCGCCATCGCGGCCCTCACCGCCGGCACGTCGTCCTCCGCCAGCATGCGGACCGCGGCGGGTTCCAGACGGTCGGCGTAGCGGGCCGCGAACCAGCGGCATGCGGCATTGTCGTCATAGGCCAACGCCTCCGCCGTGCCGGTGTGGTCGAGAATCCGTTCAAGCCATGGAATCGTCATGGCCCGCCCCCTATGCGTCGCGGGCGCATAGGGGGCGGGCGTCACGGTACGCATCGACAGCCGACAGAGGAGAACGAATCCATGACGAAACATACGCACACGCCCCGCATGCTGGCCGCCGCATCCATGGCCGCCGTCATGCTCGCCGGCGCCGCCACGCCGGCCATGGCCCACGAGGCGGCGGCCACGCCCACCGCCGAACCATCCGCGGGCGCGACCGCCGCCCGCACAACCCTAGACGATACACAACGCGCACAGCTCGAACGGCTCGTCGAGGATACGCACTGGTGGGAGGACGAATCCGGATTCCCCCTCGATACGGCCGCCGTCGACGATCTTTCCGAACGGCGCGAACGCATCCAGACCGTCCTCGACGGCGACGGCACGGACGACCCCGCACTGCTCGCCGCCGAAACGCAGGACGCGCTCACCCGCCTACGCGCCCGCCTGCTCGACGACACGGGGCTCGGCGACGACATCACGGAACACGGCAGCCTCGACCCCGCCCTCTACACGCCGGACACGTGGGACGCGTACGACACGGCCGTCGCCGACGCCGCCGCCATGCGGGACACGTACGCGCGCACCACCAGGAACGAGGCGACGACGCTCCATGCGCGCATCGGCGCCCTTAGGGGCAAGCTCGCCACGGCCCGCGCCTACACGGCCGACGGCGCCGCCATGACCGCCACGGACGACGGCTGGCACGCGGACCTGCGTGTGGACGGGGGCGCACTGCCCGACACCGTCACCGTCACCAACGGCAACGGCGCCACCGTCGCCACCCTGCCCCTAAAGTCGCAGCGGTTCGAATCCGGCGACAAGCTGGGCGTCGGCGACCGGATCGGCGAATACTCGGGCACCGGCCGCGACGGCGCCAAGCTCACCGCCACCGTCCGCACGGCCGCAGGAGCACAGACCACCGCCGCCCTCGACGACGGAGCCCCGGCGCCCCTCACCCGCGACGACACCGGCGAATACACCACCACCCTCACCGCCCCGCTCGGCACCGGCAGCGACTATTTCGGATGGGACACGGCACGCGCCGTCACCCTTTCGGACGGCACCACGCTCACCAATCCGACGGTCGGCGAATGCACCGCCCGGAACGAACCCCTGATGGAAGGACAGACCGCCCTCACTGGCTACATGTCGGCCAAGTGCACTGTCACCTACACGGGACGCGCCGCGGGCGGCGAAACCGTGAGGGTCGACGTGAACGCCACCCGCACCTACGCGCCGGCGCTGCGCCTCACCCTCACCGCCACCGGCGCGGACGGCAAGGAGACGACCATCTGGCAGAGCCCCATGGAAAGCGGACTGCGCATGAACGACGTCACCCTCCCCTCCCTCGGCTACGACAAGGTCGGCGACCGGTACCAGATCACCGCCGCCATCGCCGAGGCGACCGACCCGAACGTGCGCGACGTGACCGTACGCACCCGGCTCGGCGACAACGGCGCACGCCTGTTCGACGTGACCTTCACCGTCGACGAGATGAGCCGCGGCGAGGACGGCGCAACCACGATGAAACCGGTCACGCGCACCGTCACCGTCACCCAGCCGTTCGACGCGCCCCCGGCGAACAAACCCAACGGGCAGGCCGTACTCACCGGATTCCTGGTCAACGGCAAACCCATGGACGGGTTCAGCGCGGACCGCACCGACTACGTCATCCGCGCCAAGCAGGGCGAAAAGGTCGTCGTCCCCCAGCACGCCGACGACGTGACCGTCGCCACCGGCCCGTCCCGGCAGACCGCGTACACCACCGTCCAGACGTGGGACGTCACCGGCCCGGACGGGGCGCACAGCACCTACACCGTCACCCTCATCCGCGACCATGACACACCCACCGCCGACGAGGCGTTCACCCCGCCGCAGCCGGCCGGCGCGTTCACCGACAAGGAGAACCCGTCCGAGACGAACACCGACCTGTACTCCGTCGGCTACACCGTAGACGGCAAGTACACGCCCGTCAACCGTGACAGCTTCACGATCCCGGAAGGCGGCGTCCTCTCCTGGGAGGCGTATGCGGGACAGGTGGTGCAGGCCACCGGCGAACGGGTCGAGGGCATGACGTGGCGCTACCGTCTGGGCGTGCTCGCCGCCGACCAGAGCACGTATGCGGAACGGACGGTCACCGTCACCTACCTCACCGCCGCCACCCACAAGGCCCAGCTCGACAACATCCGCGTCGACGGCGCCGACATGCCCGCATTCGACCCGGAGCGGACCGAATACACGGTTGGTGTGGAGAATCCGGAACGCTACACCGTCACCCCCGTGTTCGACAAGCAGTCGGGCATGAGCGTCACCGTCGACAAGAGCAGTGAACGCGCGATCCTCACGGCCGTGTCCGCCGATGGTCTGACGCGACGCGTCTACACGGTGCGGATCGTGCAGGCCACGGAGACGGGTGCGGGCACGGACATGCTGGCGGAGACGGGCACGGCCGCGGGCGCCGCCGCGGGGGCCTCCCTCCTGGCCGCCCTCGCCGGCATCGCCCTGCTGGCCACGCGCCGCCGCCGCGCACGCTGACCCTGTGCACGCCCAACACGTCAGGGGCGTCGCATACGGATGGGTATCCCCCGTATGCGACACCCCTGACGTGTTGGGCGCCCCTTATGAATCCTCCCGCCGCGGGGCGTGCAGCCTTCCGGTGGACAGTCCGGCGTCGCGGGCGCCCATCATGCCGGCCGCGGCCATGCGCAGGCCGCCGGCCAGACCCTCCCCGTCGTCGAGACGGCCGACGACGCGGAACGCGGCGCGCAGACGCCGCTGATCGTCCGGGCTCAGCCGTTCCAGGATACGGCTGGCCTGTTCAAGGATCCTGTAATCGTCGCTGCAGGCGGCGTAGAGGGCGAACAGGCTCTCCATGTCCATATCCTCCAGCCGCGCACCCCTGTCGTTCATCATCATGACGTCCCCGTATGCGTCCGGCGACGCTAGTCGTAGAGCGCACCCGTGTCGAAACCCGACGGGAGCCGCCACCCGTCCAGATCGGGGAACCCGAACCCGGCGGCCATCGCCTCCAGGCCGGCGCGCGCCCAGTCATGCCGCGCCCGCGGCGGCGAACCCGGCTCGGGATGCCACCCGTCCACGGCCGTCAACGTTTCGGCCCACGCGCGCAGCTCGGCGGCATGCTGACGCGGCCGCCCCTCGCACAATGCGGACACGGCGTTGAGGATCCCGTCGGTGCGTGACGCGTTCACCCACACGACATGCGTATCGCGGCACGTGTCGTGCGCCAACGCCCGATCCCAGCGTCGCACCTTGCGTTCCAGCCCCATGTTCGCGGACGCGGTGAGTTCGACGCACACGCGCGCATCCTGACCTATGAGGATGAGGTCGGGGCCGCCGGAACCCATCGCCGGATCACGGGTGAGCATGTCGAAACGGCCGTACGCCTCGCCTGCGGTGCGCCATCCGGCCCGGCGGGCGCGGATGGACAGGTCGGTGCAGATGAGGTTGTGCCGATCATACTGGCGTACGCCGCGCAGATTGCCCGGCCCCACGGCCGCGATCTGCACCGGGTTGGCGCCGAGCCGGGCGAGCCGGGTCTCGATGCGGTCGTGGACGGGAAGACGGACCGCCATCCACGGCGCGGTCGACGGCGTGACGCGGGCGCGCCCGTCCGGATCCATGGGGAATCCCGCGTCGATGAGACGTAGCGCCGCCATTGACCGCCAGAACATGGCATGAGGCCTGCCGGGGATGCGCGCGTCCAGCCGGTGCAGCTGCCCCGTCTCGCAGGTGCGGTGGGCGTGGATGAGCGCCAACGCGCGCAACGTGAGCGGCAGCCGGTCGGCAAGCAGCCGCCCGGCCCGCCCCTCATCGGCCAGCCATGCGGGCGAGGACCCCAACGTGGAGTCCCACCAGTTGAGGATGGGGCCCATCACCCACCACCGGTCATCCATCGGATCGAAAACGCATGCGCTCATGACGTTCCCGTATGCGTCCACTCTCCGGACGCATACGGGAACGTCATGAGCAACGACAAGGATAAGGACACGCCGACGGTGCGGCGCGCATGGCGCGCCCTGCGTTCATGGATGCGGCGGCCCAACGTGCGGCTCATGGCGAAGACGGTCGCCCTGTGCGTGCTGGCCGTGGCCACAAGCCCGTGGTGGGTGGCGTTGTACAGGATCCTCCTGTACGGCGCCGCCATGGACCAGGCCATCATCCTCTGCTCCGTGTTCATCATCGGACGCATCATCATCGCCCGACGCCGCTGGCGCCGCGGCGACGCCGCGGACGCGGACGGCGGCCCTGACGAAAGGAGACCCCATGGGAGTACGCGCAACGGCGGCGGCAACGGGAAGACGCGGCGCCCCCACGCCGGCGGCAAACGCCGCCGATAAGAATCCACCCCTGTGCTACCGTGACGGACGGCCCACCATGGCGAGCCGCATACGCATCCGCCTGTTCAGCGAACAGGCCCGCGCGTATGCGGCCCGCACGGCCCAATGACGGGGACGGTGCGGGCGCAGGAAGGCAAAACCGTTGCGACCGCACCATCCCCACATCATAATTCCGTCTCAAGGTCGAACAACGCCTTCTGATACGGGAAGGACAACGCTCCGAGGATACGACGCGCCTCCTCGTTGTCGATCACGCCCTCCCTGTACAGGCGCATGATCTTCTCCATGATGTTGACGGATATGCACTGGGCGAGCATCATCACCCGGCCGCGCGCATCCTCATCCGCCAGCCTGCCCATCGTGTCATCCGACACGTAACCATGGTATCGGCTGGTCCCATCCTCCATCTCCACCCTGACCGTTTCCGCCAGCGGCCAGTTCTCCCCATCCATGCCGATCGTGAGGATTCCGGTCTCCTTGAATACTCCCTGCGGTTCCTGTGCCCTGCCGTTCATGATGTCCTCCATTGCGGTGCCCGTCGCCGTACGGCCATCCCGTACGGTTCATACACCCGCACCATGCGTCCTCATCCCCGGCGGGTCGCCCCGTCGGAAGGTGCTACGGTAGGGCCATAACCCCGCCCCGTGCGACGGACGCGCCATACGGGGCGGCATGACGGGATGGAGGCCACCATGAGCTGCATCTACATTCTCACCAACCCCAGCTTCCCCGAATGGGTGAAAATCGGCTACGCCACCAACGTGGACGAGCGGGTGGGCCAGCTCAACGCGTCTACGGCGGTGCCGTTCGCATTCCGCATATACGCCACATACGACGTGTCCCGAAGCAACGTGGACAAGCGGTTGCATCACCTCATCGACGCGCTCAACCCCGATCTGCGCAGCATAGATGAGGTGCACGGGCACAGCCGCAGGCGTGAATTCTACGCAATGGACGCGGAGGACGCGTACCGGCTCCTCGAGGACATCGCCACGATCACGGACACGACGGATCGGCTGCACCGTTTCGAAGCGGACGCGGAGCAGCGTGAGGACGAACAGGAGGCGGAGGAGGCGCGCACGCGGCGTACCCCGTTCCGTTTCGACATGGTCGGTCTCACCGCCGGCGAAACGATCACGTTCATCCACGACGAGAGCATCCAGATCGTCATCGCCGACAATGCGCATGTCGAATACGAGGGCGACCTGTGGACGCTCAGCGCTCTGGCACGCACCCTCGTCGGCACCTCCTCACCATTGCAGGGGCCGGCGTATTTCACCTACGGCGGCGAAACGCTCAAACACATGCGGGTCCGGTACGAACACGACCCGTCCCTTCTGGAGGATACGGCGCGGACGCCGGGAACCGTCGGCGCGTAGATGAACGCTACGGCCGGGAGCCGGCCACGCAGGACGCCAGGTATGTGACCGTCTGCTGCTTCTCACGCGCCGTCATCGTCAGACCCCAGTCGTGTTTGATCCGTGCGCGTTTCGCCATGTAGTCGCACCGGTAGGCCTGGTTGTCGGGCAGCCAGATGTCGGGGGCGGTCGTATTGGACCCGGTCCGGTAGCGTCCGGTGCCGGCCATGTCAAGGCCGGCGCCTTTCGCCATGTTGGCCGGACCGTCCACGGCGAGCAGCACATCCGGGGAGTTGGCGTAGGCGACGCGTCGATCCTGCCCCCAGTCGCGTGCGCCGGACGCCCACGCGTCGTAGAGGGCGACCACATGGTCGATCTGGACCTTCCCGGACGTGGACCGTCCACGCTTGAACCCTATGGTCTGGCCCGTGTACGGATCGTCAAGCGTGCCCGTGGTGACATGGCAGTCACGGTCGCGTGCCACGTCGGCGAGGTCGCGGGCGAGGATGGTGTCGCGGATGGTCGCCTTGCCGCAGCCGGCCTGCGCCCAGCCGTCGCCGAACTTGGACTCACGGTCGTAGCCGCCCGGTCTCGCCGCCGCCACTCTCACTCCGTCCAGGGCGTCGAGCGCGTCCTTCCATCCCGCCGCCGTGTCGGATACGCCGGCCGCCCCGTCCCCGGACGATCCCGAACCGTCCGGGCGCGGCGTCTCCCCCGCCGCCGGGCTTGGGGTCGTCGCATCCGGGGACGGGGCGGCGGCCGTATCCGACTTGTCCGTGTTGCGGTCCAAGGTAAGGCCGGGCCTGTCCGTGTTGCGTTCCGGCATCGTGTCATCCCGTGTGAACAGGTCGCCGATGGCCACATCCGGGTTTCCGATGCCCGTCTGTTCGGACAATGCGCGCCATCCGCCCGACTGGACGAGGACGATGAGGAGGATGATGACGAGGAACATGGTGAGGAGCGTGCCCCCGACCCCGCCCCGGCCCGGCCTCATGCCGCACCCTCCGCGGGAAGGAACGGGGCCTGCACCAGATCGTTGAGCCAGCCGAGGATCGTGGAGCCGCCGCCCGCATCCCAATGCAGGCCGAGTGCGCCGAGCACGCCGATGAGGAGGATGACGAGAAGGATGGCGGCGGCGGCGCGCACGGCGTAGCGCACGTATCCCATGGTGCGGCCCATGGCGACGCCCGCCAGGACGGCCACGACGAGGATGAACGCCAGGACCATCAGGGAGTCGACGCTTAGGATGTTCGCCCAGAATGCGCGCCATGCCACAACAAGAACGTCCTTGAGGCTCATGTCCTCCCCCTTTTCCGTCAACCGGGCCGTCCGACGGGGACGGCCGTACCTGGCATGCGCCTATGCGCCCGCCCGCCATGGGCGCCGGCCGGCATAGCGGCCCGGAGGAAGACACGGCCAACATGAAGGAGCATTCATGGCGGACAGGGACGACACCGTCAGCGACATCCGACTCGACATCGCCCGCCACTGGCTGGACCGCGGCGAGGACACGGACACCATCATCCGTCTCCTGCACATCCCCGCCGAGACGGTCATCCGGCTCGCCGCGGAACGCCCATCCCGGGAACCCAGCCGGGGCACGGCTCCAACAGGATCCGCTTATACGCTTTTCTCCCGTGCACACGCGCAGCCGGCCAGCCCTCCGCGCCCGAGACGGCCACGGGCCGCCAGCCGCGCGGCCACATCGTGAACACCCCCACCGACGCGGCCACCATGCCGTCATGGCCGCCGGGAATCAGCGCGCGCCGGTCGGCGACCGGCACGGCCGGATCGTCCAGAAGCGGCAGCATGGACGGGTCGCCAGGCTCCGGGTCGAACACGTCCCCCTCCATGGGGCCGGGCAGGTTGGTGAGCCATCCGCACGGGGAGACCCGCACCAGCTGACAGCCGTCCACGTCGCGACGTGTCGCGCACGCATCCACGTCGCCCGACGGGTGACGGAACCACAACCCCCCGTTGCCGCCCGTGCATCGCAGCAGTCCGGCGCGGAACAGGGGGAACACGCTCCGGTAGGCCAGACACATCGGATTCGCAATAATCAGGAACCCCGTCCGCGAGGCGACCAGCCGCGGCACATAATCCTTCAGACGGCTGAACGGCGGATTGCCGACCACCACGTCCGCGGCCGTCAGCTCCCGCAGTCCGGAGGGTGAATCGAATCCGCCCGCATCCCCCGTCGGCTCGCATGAGACATGGCGCCCGTCATAGCGGAACACGCGGCCGCCGCCGTCCGCGTCGGCGAACAGCGTATCCGCCGACGGGTCGAAACGCAGACTCGTGAGCGAGCGCAGACCCCACTGCGTGAACCGTTCGCACAGGATCGTCCAGAACGCGGACGTGTCCCCGTCATTCGTGTTGAGCAGCACGTGCGCGCCACGCAGCCGGTCCGCGTACCGTTGCAGCATCGGCTCCGCCGTGCCGGCGGGCGTGTGGAACTCGTCGTCGCCGCGCCGTTGCGCGAACCCCAGGTCGATGCGGCTCACCGCGTCGTCCCCCCGTCCGCCGCCGTGCCGTCGACGCCCGCCTCGAGGGCGTCCGCCAGTTCCGTGAGCCGTGCCGTGATCTCACGGAACGCACGGTCGGCGGCGCCCGCCCGCTCCTCGGCGGACCTGACCCGTGTGCGGGCGGCCGCAAGCAGCATGTCGGCGCGACGCCGCGCCTCCTCGACGATCCGGTCCGCTTCCGCGGCCGCCTGTTTCGCCTGTTCGGCGGCGTCCTCCACCGTTCGCGCCGCATTCTGGCGCGCCTCGTCGAGCATCGCATCCGCCCGGCCCGTCGCCTCCGCGACGATGCGGTCCGCGTCCGTGTGCGCCTCCGTCACGATCCGTTCGCCCTGTCGACGGCAGTTGTCGATCATCTGCTCGTTGTCGCGGGCGACGGCGGTGAGCGCATGGCGCGCATCCTCGCGGGCCGCGTCACGTTCACGGATGAGCCGGTCCGTCATCGTCGCCAGACGCGTTCGTTCCCGTTCGACGGCGGCGAACGCCTCCGCGTCATGCGCGAGACGGCGGCGAAGCTCACTGTTGCGGCGCCGCTCGTCGGCGAGAACCCGGTCGACCGCGTCCGGATTGTATCCGCGCAGGGTGCGGGGGAACGTCACGGCCGGCACATCCTCGACCGTGACGGCCATGTCGGGGCCGGGCGCATCCTCGACCGTGGCAAGCATGCGGGTTTCGTCCATAACGGGGGTTTCCTTTCCACTGCGTACGTTCACGCACCGGCCCTATGCGTCGGCGGACGAAAAAGAAAGGAACAAGAGGGAAGGGTGCGGTCCGGCGCACATGTGACGACGTCCCGGACCGCACCCGACCGGCCTGAGTGCAATGACCGGCCGGGGGCGTTTTCGCACACCATCCGCGCCGAAACAGGCGGCGGACGGCGTGCTGAAGACGACCCCGTGCCCCGGGCGGGATTCGAACCCGCGACCTTCCGTTCCGGAGACGGACGCGCCATCCGCTGCGCCACCGGGGCCAACATGCACCCGCCGGATGCGTCAGAGCCGCTGCACGCACAGGCGGGCGAACAGGTTCCGGCCATGCACGCACGCACGCCCCAGATGATGACGGTCCGGACCGTCCGCGAACACGCCGCGCAGCCGCCACCCGTCCAACGGCCACACGTCCAGGAACGTGAGCGGCACCGCATACACGCCCGGCACGTCGGCCAGCATGTCCAGCCTCGGCACATGCAGCACGCCGGGCCGACCGTCCAACGGTTCCAGCAACGCCGGGTCGCCGTGCGGGCGCAACGGTGCGCGACGCACGGGCAGCGTGGTGAGCCAGCGGGCGTTGCCCAGCACCCGCTCCCCGTCGCCGACACGGAAACGCATACGCGAACACATATAGCCGAACCGGAGCGTCCCGTCCAGGACATACGGCAGGATCCGCGCATACTTCGCACAGCTCAACGTGCCGATGACCAGCAGGTCCGCGCCGGCGCGCAGCATGCGCGGCACATAGTCGGACAGGAGACTGAACGGCGGATTCGTGACCACGATGTCACAGCCCGCCGTCACCCGCATGCACTCACGGCTCCGATACGACCCGTCGCCGCGCAGCCGCGCATGCTCCCACCCGTCGCCAGCCCAATCCCACCGGTCGCCGCACCCGTCCGGGTCGAGCAGCGAACCGGCACCCTCCCGCCACCGGGTGAGCGTCAGCCGCCGGAGCCGCAGATCGGCGGCGTTCGCGGACAGCCAGCGCGCGAACGCCGAGTCGGGACCATCCGCGTTGCAATGCACGGCCCGGCCGCGCAGAGCGTCCCGATGCCGTTCAAGCTCGACGGCCGCCGTGGCCGGCGTCGTATACCATTCATCCGAACTGTCGCCGCGCGCCGCCCGGTTAAGACTCATGTTGCCCATGACCGGGCACGGATGCGTCCCCCGCCCCGTCCAGACCGCGCAGCATCCGGTCCGCGCCGGCCACGACATCCCCGCCGGCCACCTCCAACGCCATGTCGGTGACATATTGGAACACGGAGTCGACCACCGCCTGCAATATCGGCCCCGCAGCCAGCCAGCCGTGCGGATGGGTGACGACGCTCTCCAGCATCCCCTCACCCATCCACACGGCCACCGCCCGACCGCCACCATCCTCCTGTTCGAGACGGTCCAGATCCATGACGGCCACATCGTGCAGCTCACGGACCCCGTCGCGAATACGCCCCCGCATCACGACGATGACATCATCACCGTCCATGTCGGCGCAATACTCCGGCACGGGGCCGTCCATCCGCCCCGGATCCTCCATACCGTCACCGCTCACCATCTCCCCATGCACCATCATCACCGACTCCTTAATCCCTTGCCTGTGCCATGCAATGTCGGCATGACGTGCATGCGTCGGATGACGGCGGAGATGGTCAGCGGGCGAGGAGCCGACGGATCCGGTCCGCGCGCCGCTCCAGCTCGTCGAGCTCACGGCCGAGCTGGTCACGGCTCCGGCCCGGGGAGAACACGTCGTCATACGACATGGCCGCCAGGCGCGCACGCTCCTCCAGGCCACGCGACTTCGCGTAGTAGCGGATCGTGATGGTCGGATCCGCATGCCGGGCGAACAGCTGCGCATCCTTCAACTCGCCGCCCTCATGGATGATGCGCGAAATGGCCGTGGCGCGCAGCATGTGCGGGGTCAGTTCGGGACGTCCCATACGGGCGGCGGCCCGGTCGAACTGGGCGCGCAGCGTCCTGTCCGACATGACTCCGCCGTGCACCGGGTTGAGCAGCTGCGCCTCCGGCCCCTCATGACAGAACATGCCGATATGCTCCGCGAGTTTCGGTATGAGCCGTTCGGGGATCGGCATGGACGCCATCGACCCGCGCGTCTTCATGGCGCCCAGACGCACCGGACCCGTATCATCAGGGCCGCGGCGGATCGAATGACGGATGGTGAGCACATGCCGTTCCAGATCGAAATCCCCCACGCGCAGCGCGCACATCTCCCCGATGCGCAGACCGAACGCGACCATGACATGGATGCTGATGCGCGTGTACGCCGGCATCGCCTCGGCCAGACGCCGAATGTCATCCTGCGACAGCTCCGCGATCAGATCCTTGTCCGCCATGCGTTTCGCCGGCACGGGCGCCACGCAGGGGGACCGTTCCAGCAACGGCGCCGAACCATCGGGCGGCGCGACCGCGGCGCGCATGATGGCACGCAGCATGATGTACGCCTCACGTTTGGGCGTGGCCGCCAGGGAGCATCCGTCCAGCCATGCGGACACCATGCGCGCGTCCACCGCGTCGAGCCGGACACGGCCGAACACGTCCTTCAACCGTCGCAGCAGGAGACGTTTGCGACGCAGCGTGGCGGGCGCGAGAGGCTCCCCGCCGCGCGCACGACCACCCCACCTGTCCATCCACACATCCGCCCAGTCCGCGAACGTGATGCCGGACAGCGCGGCCGCCCTGTCCCGTTCCCTGGGCGCCGTCCAGTCGGCGAGCCCACGGCGGTACATGTCGACGCGGACCCGCTCGTCGTCCAGCCACGCCACCGCGCGGGCGCGGGTGTCGAACAGGCGCCCCACCCTGCTTCCGGGACGTTTGGGATTCGCGTAACGGGCCAGATAGGCCACGCTCCCGTCCGCGCGCCTCTTCGCCAGGACGCCGCCGAAACGGCACCCCTCCATATTGTTCATGCTCATGTTCGTGTTCGTCATGCGTCTCTCCGATGCGGCAGAAGAAAACCCTCACCGCGACACGCCGAAACACACAGGGCGCGCATCCAACCCGGAACGATCCTAGGGCACCTTGGTACCCGACCGGTACCCGAAATCACCTATCCGGTTTCCGAAACCACGCACGCACCACCCTTGGACACGCCTCCACACGACACGCCCGACACGCCGACCCATCCCAACGGACACGCCGAAACAGAAAAGCCTCCGACATGCCGTCGGAGGCCCATATGGGTGGGTGATGTAGGAATCGAACCTACGACCCCTTCCGTGTGAAGGAAGTGCGCTAGCCGCTGCGCCAATCACCCGTTCTTCAGTTATGCCGATCACTCGGCTCGTGGGCGATACAAGATTCGAACTTGTGACCCCTTCCGTGTCAGGGAAGTGCGCTACCACTGCGCCAACCGCCCGGTCGGCTTGGATGATCGCTCATCCGTGCGAGGTGGGTACGAGAGTCGAACTCGTCTATACGGCTTTGCAGGCCGCTGCCTAACCGCTTGGCTAACCCACCGACAAGGTCGTCAGACTCATCGGACCTTAGAGCGGACAACGGGACTCGAACCCGCGGTCTCGACCTTGGCAAGGTCGCGCTTTACCAACTAAGCTATGTCCGCATGTGTTCCTGGCGGCGCTTGGGCTGCCTGAGCACGATTGACTACTTTAAACGACGCCGCCGCGATTCGCAACATCACGGCGTGTCGCCCGTCGTGCCGCCCTTCCCCGGCCGCATGGCACGACGTTCGGGAAGAACGTGCAGCCCACAGTGCGGAACAGGAGTCGCATACGGCGGCGCGGCCAGCGTAGACTGTGCTTCCAATACCCCGATACGCCGTACGCCGAGAGGTGTCAGCCCGGGGCTAACCTTCACGATTCCTGAACAAATCGAGGTCTAGAGTAAAAGTCATGTACGGACAGAGACCCAGAGCGAGATACATCATGGTCGCGGCGTTCGACGGCTGGAACGATGCCGGTCAGAGCGCGACGAACGTCGTGCGCCATCTGGTCTCCAAGTTCCATGCGCTCGAGGTCGGCCACATCAGCCGCGACGGCTACTACGACTACCAGACCTCCCGCCCGATGCAGTGCGTCATCCAGGGCACACGGCGCATCCTGTGGCCGCAGACCGCGTTCTACGACATCACGATCGACGATTCGCTGCATATCCTCGCCCAGCTCGGCCCCGAGCCGAACTACCACTGGATGGAGTACTGCAAGGAAAGTCTGCACTTCGCTCAGCAGTACGACGTGCACAGCATCATCACGCTCGGATCGATGTTCGCCGAATGCCCGCACACGCGTCCGCTGCCGATGGACGTGAGCGTCGACGGCGAGCAGACGGATCCGGACAGCGAATACAACGGTCCGATTGGAATCCCCCATCTGCTTGACGCGCTCGCGATCGAGGAGGGCTACGAGACGACGGCCATCTGGGTGTCGCTGCCGCAGTACCTTGGATCCGACCCGTGCCCACAGGCCACGTTGCAACTGCTCGATGAGCTCTCGAAGGTCATCGGCGTCAGGCTCGACGCGAAGGACCTCGAGAACAAGGCCACGCAGTGGCGCTCGCACTGCGACATCATGGTGCGCAACAACGCCGACCTCGCACAGTACGTGGACCAGCTCGAACATGACGCCGACATGCGCCAGCGTGCGAAGGACATCACGACGGCCGGCGCGCCCGCCGTCGAACAGCTCGTGCAGGAGGCGGAGGCCTATCTGCGCGACCAGCAGATGTGAGCGTCGGCGCGGACGTTCTCGAATCCGCCTGATGCCCATCCCCGGCGCGCCGTGACCACACGGCCGCATATGGTTCGGGGCCCGTGCAAGGATTCCTTGCACGGGCCCCGAACCATATGCGGCCGTGTGGTCCTCAGGCGTTGCCGCCGAGCGCCGCGCCCTCGAGCGGCTGCAGCACGCCGGTGAGCAGCAGCACGGCGACGATGACGGCCAGCACGATGCGGTAGATCGCGAACGCCTTGTAGGAGAACGTCGACACGAACTTGAGGAAGCCGATGATGACGATGTAGCCGACGACGAAGGCGACGACGGTCGCCGCGATCGTCGCGCCCCAGCCCGGGAACATCGGATCGGCGGCCGCTCCCCCGTTGATCGCCTTGGCGGCCTCGAGGATGCCGGCGCCGAACACGGCCGGGATCGCCATGAGGAACGCGCAGCGCACCGCCGCCTCGCGCGTGTAGCCCATCGCGCGTCCGAACGTGATTGTGCCGCCCGAACGCGAGACGCCCGGGATGAGCGCGAGCATCTGGCCGATGCCGTAGAGGACCGAATCCTTCGTCGTCATGTCGTCGATCGTCTTGACCTGCGGGGCGCGGTCGTCCACGATCCACAGGATGACGCCGAAGACGAGCAGCATCGCCGCGGTGATCCACAGGTTGCGCAGCGTGCTTTCGATCGCGTCCTGGAACAGCAGGCCGGCGACGACGATCGGGATCGTGGCGATGATGATGTACCAGCCGAGGCGGGCGTCCTTGTTGCCCGCGCCCATGCGGTGGCGCCAGTCGGAGCCCTGCCTGCCGGCGAGGCACAGGCACCAGTTCTTGAGGATGTTCCAGATGTCGTGGCGGAAGTACAGCAGCACGGCGAGCTCGGTGCCGATCTGGATGATCGCCGTGAACGCCGCGCCCGGATCCTGTCCGAGCATGAGGTCGCCGATGATGCGGATATGCGCGCTCGACGAGACCGGAAGGTATTCGGTCAACGCCTGCACGAGTCCCAGGAATATTGCTTGGAAGAAGTTCATGGACCCTCGTTGAGATAGATGGATGAGTGTATTGACTTCGTTGTTCACTGTACCGCCACCCGTCCCGCCGATACGGCGCACGGCCTAGGATGGGCAGCGGAAACGGGGCGCGGCGCCCCGGATTCGGACACGGACAGGCAACGGCGAAAGGAGCCGAGGATGGCTTTGGAGTACAGGAAGAGCAGGGCGCACGCGCCGAAGGGATTCTTCGAATGCGAAGGCAAGGGGCTCGAATGGCTTGGCGAGGCGACGCCGCAGGGCGGCCCGCGCGTCGTCGAGGTGTACGGCTGGGGCGACGACCACCTCGACATCGAACGCGTGCAGGCATGCTCCAGCACGCCGCAGGCCGCACGCCGCTTCGGCGCCGCCCTCGCGCATATGCACGACGCCGGCGCCTCATACTTCGGCTCCGCCCCCGACGGATACGACGGCACCTGCTACTTCGGGCCGTTGCAGGACCCGGTGCCGATGGACACCGGCGCATGGACCGACCCGGCCACCTACCTCGCCGAGGGACGTCTGCGCCCGATGGTGCAGCTCGGCATCGAACGCGGCACATTGCGCGACATGGATATGGACCTGACGAACGAGGTCATCGAAGCGCTGCCCGAACTGCTCGGCCGCGCCGCGGCGGACCGCCCGGCCCGCGTGCACGGCGACCTGTGGAGCGGCAACGTCATGTGGACCGACGACCGAGGCGAGGTCGAGGCCGTCCTCATCGACCCGGCCGCGCATGGCGGGCACCGCGAGGAGGACCTCGCGATGCTCCACCTGTTCGGCATGTCCTACCTGAGCGAGATCACCGAAGGCTACCAGTCCGTGCACCCGCTCAAGGCCGGATACGAGGAACGCACGACGCTCTGGCAGCTCTATCCGATCGCCGGCCACTGCGTGTTCTTCGGCGGCGGCTACGTGAGCGAATACCGCCAGATGTGCCGTTCGCTGCTCAGCTGAACGCGTCCTTGATCTTGCTGAAGAACCCTTTCTTCTGGGCCGCGACGGGCTTCGAGCCCTGGGCGTCAACGGAGCGCTCGCCGTCCTTGCGCAGCTGGCCGAACTCGTCGATGAGCCTGCGCTCGCGGTCGTTGAGCTTCGTCGGAATCTGCACCTCGATGTGCGCGATGAGGTCGCCGCGCTCGCCGTCGCCGCCCAGGTGCGTGACGCCGAGCCCCTTGAGCTCGATCTGCTGGTCCGGCTGGCATCCGGCCGGGATCTCGAGCGTCTGTTCGCCGTCGAAGGTGTCGAGCGAGGTCTCGTGTCCGAGCACGGCCCAGGTCATCGGCACGCTGACCCAGCAGTGCAGGTCGTCGCCGTCGCGTGTGTACTGGCGGTCGCGGCGTACGCGGAAGTCGATGTAGAGGTCTCCCGCGGGGCCGCCGCATTCGCCGACCTCGCCCTGGCCGTCCATGCGCACGCGCGTGCCGTCGGCGACGCCCGCGGGCACCGGCACGTCGAGGGTGCGGCGCGTGGGGACGCGTCCGTGTCCGTGGCACACCGTGCACGGACGCTCGATGATCGTGCCGTGCCCCTCGCAGCGATCGCACGGCGCCGAGGTCATCATCTGGCCGAGCAGCGTGCGCACGACCTTCTGGACATGGCCCGTGCCGTGGCATTGCGGGCAGGTGACCGGTGGCTGGCGGTCCTCGGACCCGGTCCCCTCGCAGTGCTCGCAGACGCCCATCGTGTGGTATTCGAGCTTCTGGGTGCCTCCGAACACGGCGGTCTTGAGCGTGATCGCCAGCGACTCGATCGTGTTGCGGCCCGGCTGCGTGCGCGGGACGGGGCCTTCGCCGCCGCCGAAGGCGCCGGTGAAGAACTGGCTGAAGATGTCGCCCATGCCGAAGGGGCCGGATGCGCCGTATGCGCCGGAGCCCGGGTCGTTCGGGTCGACGCCCGCGTCGTACATGCGCCGCTTGTCCGGATCGGAGAGCACCTCGTAGGCGCTGTTGACCTCCTTGAACTTGTCCTCGTATTCGGGACCGGCGATGTCCGGATGGTATTTGCGGCTCATCCTGCGGTACGCCCGCTTGATCTCCTCTTCGGTAGCCGTGCGTTCCACGCCAAGCGTTTCGTAGTAGTCAGCCAATGCCAGGGTTCCTTTTCTTCCGATGGTTCAACGTGTGGTGTCACGAGGCCATGCCGGTCTCGGTCGTCCCGGTGTGCCCCAGGAACGTCGTCAGGTACCGTGCGACGGCGCGCACCGACGCCATCGTGACGGCATAGTTCATATGGGTGGGGCCGATCGAGCCGACGAAGGCGATCGGCGCAACCGCGCCGTCCTCGTCCGCGCCAGCGTCGGCGGCCTCCGCGTCCGTCTCGCTCGCACCGTAGCCACTTGTGACGACGGCCGCGTGGATGAGCCCCGGCGTGTTCGTCTCGGATCCGATGGCCACGCCGACGCCGCGCGCGTCGGGCGCTTCGCTGAGCTCGGTCATCAGATGCATGAGCACCGCGCGTTCCTCAAGCGCGTCGAACAGCGGCGCGAGGTCCTGTGCGGTGGCGCGCTGGCGGGCGAGCGTCGAGACCCCGGACATGAACAGCTCATGCGTGCGCTCCTCGTCGGCCATCGATTCGAAGGCGTGCGCGACGAGTCCGGGCAGCGCGCGCACGTCGTCCATGTCGTCGCCGAGCCGCAGCGCGCGGATGCGCGACGCGGCCGTGCGCAGCGTCAGCGATCCGCAGCGCTCGTTGACGACGTCGCACAGCGACTGCAGGTGGCCGCGCGCCGGCAGCTGACCCACCGACAGCACATGCTGCGCGACGCGGCCGGTGTCGGTGACGACGACGGCCAGGATCGACGTGGCCGACACCGGCACGAGCTCAAGGTGCCACAGCCGCGACTTGCCCAGCGACGGCGAGGCGACGACGGCCACCTGTCCTGTGAGCTCGGACAGCAGATGGGCGGCGCGCTGCAGCGTGTCCTGCAGGTTCACCGAATCGTCCAGGAAGGTGTGGATGGCGCGCCGCTGCGATTCGCTCAACGGCACGACGGTGGCGAGCGTGTCCACGAAGTAGCGGTAGCCGCGCTCGGTGGGCACGCGACCGGCCGAGGTGTGCGGCTGGACGAGGTAGCCCTCCTCCTCGAGCGCGGCCATGTCCTTGCGAATCGTGGCCGAGCTCACCTGAAGATGGTGGCGTGCGATGAGCGCCGCCGAGCCGACCGGCTCCTGGGTGCGGATGTAGTCCTCGACGACGGCGTGCAGCACCTGCATGCGACGTGTCTGGGTCATGGTCGCTCAAGCCTCCTGAACTGTTCGAAGCGGACGGGCGCGCGGACGACGCGCGCGACCTGCCGACATCCATTGTATGAGCACTCTTGGTCATCGAGTGCTAGTTTGCCGCTGCCGGCGAACGCCCCGCGGCGGTCCGGTCCCGGCCGATGCCGGCCGCGTCGCGCCCGGCGCGCATCCGAACACGCCAAACGCCGCCGTTTAAGTCGGTTACGGCGGCTACTATGTAAGGGCAATGTGAAGGACGGGCGAAGGACGGCACAATGCCGGACCCCCGCGCGTCCGAAGTATTGGAAGGAAAGTAGATCACCTATGACCGATAACATCTGGTCTGAACTGGACGAGCGCGCCATCAAGATGGCGAAGGCCCTCTCCGCCGATGCGGTGCAGAAGGCGGGTCACGGCCATCCCGGCTCCCCGATTTCGCTGGCCCCGATCGCCTACACGCTCTATCAGCGCTTCATCAAGCAGGACCCGAACGACCCGAACTGGGCCGGCCGCGACCGCTTCATCCTCTCGGGCGGCCATGCGTCGCTCACCCAGTACGTTCAGCTGTACTTCTCCGGCTACGGCCTGACGCTGGATGACCTCAAGTACTTCCGCGGCGGCGCCGACACGCGCACCCCGGGCCATCCTGAGTACGGCCTGACCCCGGGCATCGAGATGACGACCGGCCCGCTCGGCCAGGGCGTCGCCTCCGCCGTCGGCTTCGCGTACGGCCAGCGCTACGAGCGCGGCCTGCTCGACCCGGACGCCCCGGAGGGCACCTCGCCGTTCGACCACAAGGTGTGGGTCATCTGCGGCGAAGGCGACATCGAGGAAGGCGTCTCCGGCGAGGCCTCCTCGCTCGCGGGCAACGAGAAGCTCGGCAACCTCTTCGTGATCTTCGACGCGAACCACATCCAGATCGAGGGCGAGACGAAGATCGCGCTCGACGAGGACGTCCTCGGCCGCTACGAGGCCTACGGCTGGTACACCGACGAGATCAGCTTCATCCAGCCCGACGGCTCCTACAAGGAGGACATCGAAGGCCTGACCAAGGTTCTCGAGAAGGCCGAGCAGGTCACCGACCGTCCGCACTTCATCAAGGTCGACACGCTCATCGCATGGCCGACCCCGGGCAAGACGAACGATCCGTCGTCGCACGGCTCCGCCCTCGGCGACGAGGCCGTCGCCGGCCTCAAGAAGGCGCTGGGCCTCGACCCGGAGAAGACCTTCGAGGTCGACGAGGAGGCGCTCGCCCACGCCCGCAAGGTCGCCGAACGCGGCCTCGAGGCTCACAAGGAATGGGACGAGGCCTTCGACAAGTGGGCCGCCGCCAACCCGGACAAGGCCGCGCTGTACGAACGCATCAAGAACGGCGAGCTGCCGGCCGAGTTCGACAAGGCCATCGACGACCTCGAGGCGGGCTTCGAAGCCGGCTCCAAGGTCGCCACCCGCAAGGCCTCCGGCGCCGTCATCAACGCGATCGCGCCGATCATGCCGGAACTGTGGGGCGGCTCCGCCGATCTGGGCGGCTCCAACAACACGAACATCAAGGGCGCCGCATCCTTCGCCCCGGCCGAGGACGCCACGACCCAGTGGCCGAACTGCTCGCCGTACGGCCGCCAGCTGCACTTCGGCGTGCGCGAGTTCGCGATGGGCTGCATCACCAACGGCATCCTGCTCGGCTCGGACACCCGTCCGTTCTCCGGCACCTTCTTCCAGTTCGCCGACTACATGCGCGCCGCGGTCCGCCTGTCCGCGCTCATGGAGATCCCGAACCTGTACATCTGGAGCCACGATTCCGTCGCCCTCGGCGAGGACGGCCCGACCCACCAGCCGATCGAGCACCTGAGCTCCTTCCGCGACATCCCGCAGCTCGAGGTCGTCCGTCCGGCCGATGAGTGGGAGACCGCCGAGGCCTACCGCTACTTCTTCGAGAAGAAGAACACGCTGCCGACCGCGATGGTCCTGACACGCCAGGGCGTCCCGACGCTCGTCGAGACCGCCGAGAAGGCCAAGGAAGGCGTGCGCAAGGGCGCCTACGTGCTCTACGGCGAGGAAGGCGAGCCGGACGTCATCATCATGGCCTCGGGCTCCGAGGTCCAGTGGGCGCTCGAAGGCGCCAAGAAGCTGGCCGCCGAAGGCGTCAAGGCGCGCGTCGTCTCGATGGTCTCGATGGAATGGTTCGAGGAGCAGGACGACGAGTACAAGGAGGAGATCCTCCCGAAGAGCGTCAAGGCCCGCGTCTCGGTCGAGGCCGGTTCCGCGATGTCCTGGTACAAGTACCTGGGCAGCTACGGCAAGGCCATCGCCATCGACCAGTTCGGCCTGCAGGGTGACGGCGCCCAGAACATGATCGATCTGGGCATCACCGCCGAGCACGTCGTCGAGGCCGCGAAGGCGTCGATCGAAGAGGCCCGCTGATTCACCCATGAGGGGATGTCGAAAGGCGTCCCCTCCCCTTTCGCCTATACTGCAATAGGCGAAAAGATTTTTCCCCAACAACAAACAGGAGAAGCAATATGACTGCATCCACTCAGGCAATTTCCGACGCCGGCGTTTCGATCTGGCTGGACGATCTGTCCCGCACCCGCATCGAATCGGGCAACCTCGAGGAGCTCATCAAGAACGACGACGTGGTCGGCGTCACGACCAACCCGTCGATCTTCCAGAAGGCCCTGAGCCAGGTCGGTCCGTACGACGCCCAGCTCAAGGAGCTCGGCAAGGTCGACGTCGAGACCGCGATCCGCGAGCTCACGACGACCGACGTGCGCAACGCCTGCGATATCTTCAAGCCGGTCGCGGAAGCCTCCGACTACGTCAACGGCCGCGTTTCGATCGAGGTCGACCCGCGTCTGGCGCATGAGACCGCCGAGACCGAGAAGCAGGCCGAGGAGCTGTGGGCCAAGGTCGATCGCCCGAACGCGATGATCAAGATCCCGGCGACCCTCGAAGGCCTGCCGGCGATCACCGCGACGCTCGCCAAGGGCATCTCCGTCAACGTCACGCTGATCTTCTCGCTCGAGCGCTACGAGCAGGTCATCGACGCCTTCATCGAGGGCATGGTCCAGGCCGATGCCAACGGCAAGGATCTGTCCAAGATGGCTTCCGTCGCCTCCTTCTTCGTCTCCCGCGTGGACACCGCGGTCGACAAGCAGCTCGAGGAGATCGGCTCGCTCGAGGCCAAGGGCCTGCTGGGCAAGGCCGCCGTGGCCAACGCCCGCCTCGCCTATGAGCTCTTCGAGAAGAAGTTCGCCGAGGATTCGCGCTGGGCCGCCCTCGAAGCCAAGGGCGCCAAGAAGCAGCGTCCGCTGTGGGCCTCCACCGGCACGAAGAACGCCGCCTACTCCGACGTCAAGTACGTCGACGAGCTCGTCGCCAAGGACGTCGTCAACACGATGCCGGAGAAGACCCTCCTCGCCGTCGCCGACCACGGCCAGGCCACGCTGGGCATCATTCCGGGCAACTACGACGAAGCCCACGACATCATGAACGACCTCGCCGAAGTCGGCATCAACTTCAAGGATGTCACCGACAAGCTCGAGGCCGACGGCGTCGCCGCCTTCATCAAGTCCTGGGATTCGGTCCTCACCGACGTCCAGTCCGGCATCGACCGCGTCAACGGCTGATTCGTCTCTCGGATCATGATCCGCCCCTGACCTGACCGGTCGGGCGAACGCAGGGCCCCGGCATCATGCCGGGGCCTTTTCATATATGTGCGAAAGACCGGGAAGAAGGCGCACGGGGTCAGCTGGTGCGGATGCCGATGCTGCGGGCGAGCACCTCGGCGAGGTCGGCGATCTGCCCTACGGTCATCGTCGTGCCCTTGAGCGAATCGACGCCGCTGACCTCACGCAGACGCGCGCCGCGCAGATCGACGTCGGCGCATACGGCGTGCTGCAGCGAGAGCACATCCACCCGCGTGTCGGCGAACATGACGCGGGACAGCCGGGCGCCGTTGCCGTCAAACTCCCCTATCGTGCAGCCCCTGAACATCAGATCATGGCAGACGGCGCCGCGGCAGTTGAGATAATCGATGCGGCATCCGCGGACCTCCACGCCGACGATCTTCGACGCGTTCGCCTGCACGGCGCCGAACGCGCAGTCGTCGACGAGGCACGCCTCCACGCCGGCCGCGCGGACATCGCATGACGCGGCGCGGCAGCCGTCCGCCACCGTGCGGCTGATATGCGCGCGTTCGGCGACGAGCGTGCCGATGGCCAGCCGTTCGAAAGTGCAGTCGAGCACGGCGGCCGCCGTCATGTCGACGACGTCGGCACGCTGACCGTTGATGCGCAGCCCGTCCAGATCCTCCTCGGGGCATATGGCGGTGATGCGGGCTTCGTCGTACGCGCCGCGGGCCGCATCGGGAAGACGTGGCAGCCGCGGTGGCGTGGTGGTGAGGGTGTTCGGCATACGACCAGCATAGCCGGAGCATGGATTCACTCGTTGCGCAGCGATTCGAGGAACGATTCGATCCTCGAGCAGGCCTCCTTGATGTGCTCCATGCTCGTCGCGTAGGAGATGCGTACGAATCCCTCGCCGGATTCACCGAACGCGGTGCCGGGGACGACGGCGACCCTCTGCTCCTCGAGCAGCCGCACGCAGAACTCGTCGGAGCTCAGGCCCGACGACGTGATGTTCGCGAAGACGTAGAACGTGCCCTTGGGAACGTTCGTCGTCAGTCCCATCCGGTTGAGCCTGGTGCAGATGAGGTTGCGGCGCGCCTCGTATTCCCGCCGCATCGCCGCGATGTCCGGCATGCCGTGCTCGAGCGCCTCGATCGCCGCGTATTGCGCCGCCGTCGGCGCCGACATGATGACGAACTGGTGCACCTTCGTCAGCTGCGCGCTCAGCTGGGGGTTGCTCAGCAGGTAGCCGAGCCTCCAGCCGGTCATCGCGAAGGCCTTCGAGAACCCGTTGATCACGAGCACCTGGTCGCGGATCTCCTCGAAGTTCGCCGGCGAGCAGAACTCCCCTTCGAACAGCAGTTCGGAATAGATCTCGTCGGAGATGACGTAGATGCCGGATTCCCTGATGATCGGAACGATGCGCGCGTAGTCGTCGCGGCTCATCACGCCGCCGGTCGGGTTCGACGGGAAGTTGAGGATGATCGCCTTCGTCCTCTCGCCGATCGCAGCCTCGAGGTCCTCGGGAAGCAGCTTGAAGTCGTGCTCCTGCGTCAGTCCGATGCGCACCGGCACGCCGCCGGCCATCGTGATCGCGGGTTCGTAGGCCACGTAGTTCGGATCGAGCACGATGACCTCGTCGCCCGGTTCGATCAGCGTGCGGCAGCACAGGTCGACGGCCTCCGAACCGCCGACCGTCACGAGGATCTGCGATTCGGGATCGTAGTCGATGCCGTAGCGGTTGCGGTAGTAGTTCGCGATCTGCCGGCGCAGCGCGATCAGGCCGCGGTTCGCCGTGTAGTGGGTGTGTCCCTCCTTGAAGGATTCGACGGCGCTCGCGCTGATGTGCCAGGGGGTGTCGAAGTCCGGTTCGCCCACACCGAGCGAGATGACGTCCTCCATCGAGTTCGCCAGATCGAAGTACTTGCGGATGCCGCTGGGCTTGAGCGCCTCGATGGCGCGGTTGATCGGTTTCATCAGTAGCTCACCACCAATCGCCCCTCGCGGCCGGCCGCGCGGGGGGCCGCGGTGAGCACGCCCGACTGCTTGTACTGCTTGAGCACGAACAGCGTCTTCGTGCCGCGCACGTTCTCCATGACGGCGATGCGGTCGGCTACGAACTGGCACACCTCGAACATCGTCCTGCCTTGCACGAGGCAGACGAAGTCGTTGTCGCCGGTGATCAGGTACAGCGAATCGATCTCGGGGTATTTCGCGAGCAGCGCGGCCGTGTGGTCGTATCCGCGGTCCTTCATCGGCGTGACGTCCACCTCGATGAACGCCATGATACGTTCGTCGCGCAGCACCTTGTTGTAGTTGATCACCGTGTGGTAGCCGCAGATGATCTTCTCGTCCTCCATGCGCCGCACGCTGGAGGCGATGCTCTCCTCGTCCCCGCCGAGGATGTCCGCCAGGTCCCGCGCGTCGAGGCGCGCATCGTTCTCGAGCAGCTCGAGGATCGACAGATCGTCCGCGTCGACGCCCGCGCCGCGCGGGCGGTCGTCCGTGTTTGTGTTTGTGTCCATATGCTCCATAAGGCGACCTCTTTTCCTTGTCGTTCGTCCGCGTTCCGGCTTCGACGCCGGCTCATTGGCGGTAGCGGGAGAAGAACCTCGTCATCTTGTCGACGGCGCCTTTGAGCACCTCGACGCGCGGCAGGTAGACGACGCGGAAGTGGTCGGGGTCCTTCCAGTTGAAACCGGTGCCCTGCACGATGAGCAGTTTCTCGTCGTGCAGCAGGTCGAGCGCGAACTGCTCGTCGTCGCGGATGTTGAACTTCCTCACGTCGATCCTCGGGAAGATGTAGAACGCGGCCTTCGGCTTGACGGCGGTGATGCCGTCGATCGAGTTGAGCGCGTCGTAGATGTATTCACGCTGCTCGTAGATGCGTCCGCCGGGCACGAGGTAGTCGTTGACGCTCTGGTGTCCGCCGAGAGCGGTCTGCACGATCGACTGCGCGGGCACATTCGAGCAGATGCGCATGTTCGTGAGCATGTCGATCCCCTCGATGTAGTCCTTCGCGACCGCCTTGTTGCCCGACAGGATCATCCAGCCGATGCGATAGCCGGCGATCATATGCGACTTCGACAGGCCACTGTAGGTGACGCAGAACAGGTCCGGGGCGAGCGACGCGATCGATGTGTGCTCGAGGCCGTCCATGACGAGCCGGTCGTAGATCTCGTCGGAGAAGATCATCAGCTGGTGTTCGCGCGCCAGTTCGACGATCTGCTCGAGGACCTCCTTCGGGTAGAGCGCGCCGGTCGGGTTGTTCGGGTTGATGATGACGATCGCCTTCGTGCGGTCGGTGATCTTGGCGCGCATGTCGTCGATGTCCGGATACCATTCCGACCGCTCGTCGCACACATAGTGCACCGGCCTGCCTCCGGCCAGCGTGACGCACGCCGTCCACAGCGGATAGTCCGGAGCCGGCAGCAGCACCTCGTCGCCGTTGTCGAGCAGCGCGCTCATGCTCAGGTTGATGAGCTCGCTGACGCCGTTGCCGGTGTAGATGTCCTCGACGCCGACGTTCGGCAGCTTCTTGAGCTGCGCGTACTGCATGATCGCCTTGCGCGCCGAGAACAGGCCCTTGGACGCCGAGTAGCCCTCGGTGTCGGTGAGCTGCTGGGCCATGTCGTAGACGACCTCGTCCGGGGTGCGGAAGCCGAAGGGCGCCGGATTGCCGATGTTGAGCTTCATGACGTGCATGCCGGCGGCCTCCATGCGCGCGGCCTCGTTGACGACCGGTCCGCGCACGTCGTAGAGGACGTTGTCGAGCTTGTGCGACTTCGTGAAGGTGCGCCTGCCGCGCACCTTGGTCTCCTCGGGCGTCACGCTCGACGGTACGTCGGTGAACGAGGGATCCTGAACGTCGTCGTCGAATTGCGGTTCCATGATGTGCTCCTGTCCGGATCGATGCGGTGCCGATGCGTAGGTCGATTCGCCGATGTTCAATGACGACGGTTGAACACTGTGTTCAACGATGACCTTCGGTTCGACAGTGGATTCATGTTCAACACCATCGTGTTCAATTGAACTCTTATGTTCAAGATTTGTATGTTCAAGTCGATACATCTGTTCAACATCATCTCGAACAGCGACGGCGTCATGGTGTTCAACGTCATGACGGTGTTCAATGTTCATCGCCTGCTCGACGTCGTCGAAGGTGGCCGGATGTTCGTCGAAGGCGACGGATTCCCCCGCGAGCCAGCGCGCGTCGACGCCGAGCACGGCGGCGAGGAAACGCTCGATCTCCGGGCGCGGCCTCGTCTTCCCGTTGACGTATTGGCTGACGTGGCTGCGGCCGAGCTTGACGCCATGCTCCTCGGCCGCCTTCACGAAGTCACTCTGCCGTATGTTGCGCAGATCCATCGCCTGATTGAGGCGCTGCGTGAATCGATCCGTCATCAAAGCTCCCGTCACGAGGTGTGCGATGCAAACTGAACGACAGTCTAGCATACGTTGAACATGACACGCTGAATATTGAACAAATGGCTTCAGCTGATGAACTCATTCCCTCGCGTTGTACAATCATCGGTCGACGCATATGATGTTTAATACTATCCGCTTGTTGTTCAAGGATTTCATCAAATGTTCAATTACAGCATGTTGTGTTCAACCCATTGCGCGACGCCGTCGTCGTTGTTCGACGCGCACACCTCGTCGCTGATCGCGAGGACCTTGGGATTCGCGTTCGCGACGGCGACGCCGGTGCCGGACTGCTCCATCATCGCGATGTCGACGATGTCGTCTCCGAAGGACACGGCCGATGACGGATCGATCCCCCACCGTTCGTACAATGTGCGCATCGCCTGCTCCTTGTTCGCTTCCGGCGCCATCAGCATCCAGAGCCTTCCCTCGGAGACATGCACGTCGAAGTCGTCGGGGATGAGCGTGGCGAGCAGTTCGGTCTGATCGGCGCGCGGGAAGGCGATGATCTTGTCGGCGACGCCGTCGGGCACGTCGCGGAAATCGGTGTAGGTCCATGCCTGCGACGTCCAGTACTGCGTCACGTCGAAGTTCGTGTAGCGCACGTCGTTCATGACGATGCCGATCTGCAGATCCGGCATGACGCTCAGGATCGCCCGGCACACGTCGCATGCGCGGCTCGAGGGGAATCCGACCTTGAGCATGGCGCCGGGCTCGCATGGTTTGCGCCCGGTGAGCGAATCCAGATCGGAGTGCATGGGATCGAAGTCGATGAGCGCGCCGTTGAGGTAGATGCACGCGTCGGCGCGCAGCCGTCGGACGATGCCGCGCCCGGTGCTCACCGGCCGCGCCGTGGCTACGGCCACCGGGACGCCGGCTTCGTGCAGGCGGTCGACGGCGCGCTGCGTGCGCGCGCTGAAGTCACGTTCCTCGAAACGCGGCGCGTCGTGCAGCAGCGTGCCGTCGAGGTCGACGATGATGGATGGTGTAGTGGGCATATCCCCTCCCCTATCGTATATGTATCTGGTCGTTCATGACCGGATCCGGCCGGCGGCATACAAAGAATCCCATGGCCGTCATGGCCATGGGATCGAAGCTGATGGTCGCCACCCGAAAGGTCAGGCTGCGGGGACGAACTTCGCGATGAGCCCGAGTGCGACGATGATCGCGGCCCAGACGAGCGCGATGATGACCGTCCAGCGGTTCAGGTTCTTCTCCGCGACGCCCGAGGAGCCGGCGTTCTGCGTCAGACCGCCGCCGAACATGTCGGACAGGCCGCCGCCCTTGCCCTTGTGCATAAGGATGAGCAGGGTGAGCAGCAGGCTGAGCACGACGAGCACAATCTGCAGGATCAGCTTGACAACTGCGATACCGGACACTGGTGAACCTCCAAAACTATCAATTGCTGGTACCACCTTAGCGCAAGGCCGAGAACAAAACGGCCCGCAACCTCAAAGACCTTGTGAAGATGTGGTCCTCAGCGTGAGCATGCAGATTCTCGTCAGTTCGTCGACGTGCAGCGCGGCGCCGCCGATGAGGAACCCGTCGACGTCGGGCTCGCCGATGAGCTCGACGGCGTTGCGCGACGTGACCGATCCCCCGTACAGCACGCGCACCGTCTGCGCGACGTGGTCGTTGAAGGTGCGGGCCAGATGCGCGCGGAACGCCTCGGCGGCGTCCTGCGCGGACTGCGGCGTGGCGACCATGCCGGTGCCGATCGCCCACACAGGTTCGTAGGCGATGATGAGCCGCTCGGCCTCCTCGTCGGAAAGGTCTCGCGTCACATCATGCACCTGGCCGACGGCGAAGTCGAGTTCGATGCCCTTGCGGCGCTCCTCGAGGCTTTCTCCGACGCACAGGATCGGCTGCATGCCGGCGGCGAGCACGGCGCGCACCTGGTCGACGATGTTCGCGTCGTCCTCGGGATGGTATTTGCGGCGTTCGGAATGTCCGACGATGACGTAGCTGCAGCCGAGGCGGGCGAGCATGTCCGCGGAGACGTCGCCGGTGAAGGCGCCCTGGGAGGTGACGGAGACGGTCTGGGCCCCGTAGCGGATCCTGAGGTTGTCCGCGTCTACGAGCACCTGGACGCTGCGCAGCGCCGTGAAGGCCGGGAACAGGGCCACCTCGCATTTCGAGAAGTCGAAACGGCCAGATTTGAGGTTCTTCGCGAATTGCTGGACGAAGGCGGTCGCCTCGAGATGATCGAAGTTCATCTTCCAGTTGCCGGCCACCATCGGAATGCGTGCTGATGCCATATGGATTCCCTAGGACTTGGGTCTGCGGATGGAACGCGCGGCGCGCACCGCCGTGTGCCGGACGGTGCGCGCCTTGTCGTCGCGGTACGGGCGTCGCGGACGGGCCGCGACGCGTGCCGTCAGTCGAGTACCGTGAGCCCCGGAAGCTCCTTGCCCTCGAGGAATTCAAGGGAGGCGCCGCCGCCGGTCGAGATGTGCGAGAAGCCGTCCTCCGGGAAGCCGAGGTTGCGCACCGCGGCCGCCGAGTCGCCGCCGCCGACGATCGTGAACGCGCCGTTCGCCGTCGCGTCGACGAGCGCCTGTGCGACCGCGCGGGTGCCATCGGCGAACTGCGGGATCTCGAACACGCCCATCGGGCCGTTCCACACGACCGTCTTCGAATCGACGATCTTGTCGTGGAAGAGCTTGCAGGACTCCGGACCGATGTCGAGGCCCATCATGTCGGACGGGATCTGGTCGGCCGGGACGACCTTCGGGTCGATCGGGGTGTCGCCCGCCGGGAAGCCCTTGTTGACGACGATGTCGACCGGCAGGACGAGTTCGACGCCGTTCTTCTCGGCCGTCTCGATGTAACCCTTGACCTTCTCGATCTGGTCCTCCTCGAGCAGCGACGTGCCGACCTCGTAGCCCTTGGCCTTGAGGAACGTGAACACCATGCCACCGCCGATGACGAGGCGGTCGGCCTTGTCGAGGAGGTTCTCGATGACGCCGAGCTTGTCGGAAACCTTCGAGCCGCCCAGCACGACGGTGAACGGACGCTCCGGGTCCTCGGTCGCCTTGGACAGCGCCTTGACCTCCTTCTCGACGAGCAGGCCGGCGGCGGCCGGCAGATCGGCCGCGACGTCGTAGTTAGAGCCCTGCGCGCGGTGCACAACGCCGAAGCCGTCGGAGACGAAGACGTCGCCGAGGGCGGCGATCTTCTTCGCGTACGCGGCGCGCTCGGCCTCGTCCTTGCTCGTCTCCTCCGGGTTGAAGCGGACGTTCTCGAGCAGCACGACATCGCCGTCCTTCATCGCGGCGACCTTCTCCTGCGCGTCCGGGCCGTAGGTGTCCTTCGCGAGGACGACCGGGACGCCGAGCAGTTCGCTGAGGCGTTCGGCGACCGGCGCCAGGGAGAGCTCCGGGACGACCTTGCCCTTCGGGCGGCCCAGATGCGCCATGAGGATGACCTTCGCGCCGTCCTTGCGCAGCTGTTCGATCGTGGGGAGTGCGGCCTTGATGCGACCGTCGTCGGTGATGGTCGTGCCATCGAGCGGCACATTGAAATCGGCGCGGACGAGGACGCGCTTGCCCTTGAGATCTCCAAGATCCTTGAGTGTCTTCATATGGATTTTCCTTTCTCGCCGCCGGGGTTGGCGGGGAACGGCTGCATGATCCGCCAGTTACGCATCATACAGCCACAAACGAACAGGCGCGTCCTTCCGCCGAGAGCGTCGTCCCCGCCTGTCCACAGATGCATCCGGGCCGTCGTCGGCCCGGGGGCGAGGGTCAGGCCTCGGCGTCCTGGGACGCCTTGGCGACCTTGTCGGCCAGCTGCAGCAGACGCCGGATGCGTCCGGCGACGGCGTCCTTCGTGATCGGCGGGTCGGCGAGGCGACCCAGCTCCTCGAGGCTCGCGTCGTCGTGGTCGAGGCGCAGCTGACCGGCGGCGCGCAGGTTCTCCGGCACGTCATCGCCGAGGATCTCGAAGGCGCGACGCACCTTCTCGCACGCCTCGGCCGCGGCCTTCGCGCTGCGGCGCATGTTCGCGTCGTCGAAGTTGGCCAGACGGTTCGCCTTGCCGCGCGCTTCGCCGTCGGAGCGCTTGCCGGTCCACTCGCGCGCCGAGCGCGGGGCCCCCATCAGGTTGAGCATGCGTTCGATCGCGTCGGGGTCCTTGAGCGTCACGCGGCGCGAGCTGCGCAGCTGGCGCGGCTTGGCGCTGACGCCGAGTCGGCGTGCGGCGCTCGTGAGCGCCAGCGCAGTCTCGTCGGTCGGGCAGATGATCTCGAGATAGCTGGCCTTGCCCGGGTCGGACAGGCCGCCGTGGGCAAGGAACGCGCCTCGCCAGATCGCCTTGATCTGGGCGATGTTGCCGGCCATGAGCTCCTGAGGCAGTCCGGCGACGGCCTGGTGCTTGCGCCGGTCGAGCAGGCCGGTCTGCAGCGCGAGGGCGACGCCGCCGCGCTCGACGATGACCATGTAGCGGCGCACCGGCCCGGTCGGCGTCTGGCGTTCGACCGCGGTCAGCATCGCGTCGTGGCCGTACAGGTTCTTGATCGCCCGCTGGAGCCACTGGGCCGCGTCGAGCGAGTCGAACTGCGCCTGGACGATGATGTTTCGATCGCTTTTGCGAAGGCCGCCTCCGAAACGGAGCATCGAGGTCACCTGCGCCTTCTGCGCCAGGACCATCTCCCCGTCGATTTCGGACAGCTCACGTTTGACTTCATCGAGAAGAGCCAAAGGATCCTCCTGTTGTGTGTATCGTGATCGGTACGGCGTGTCGCAAGTGACCACCGACATTCCGTGATACCGAAGGTCTTGGACAACGACGGATGTGGACCCGCATTTGACAAACCGTTGGAATTGTGCTTGTTTCCCCGCGTGTCGCGTGGGCCGGGACGGCTCAGGACTGGCGTCGGTCGAGTTCGCGTGCGGACACGCTCACGTTGAGCCCGTGGGCGCGCAGCCGCTCCGCCAGCGCCTCGCTCATCGCGACGGAACGGTGCTGGCCGCCGGTGCAGCCGATGGCGATCGTCACGTAGTGCTTGTCCTCCTGCGCGTAGCCGTTGACGGCGATCCCGATCGCCTTCTCGTAGGCGTCGAGGAACTCGGCCGCCCCCTCGCTGCGCAGCACGTAGTCGCTCACCGGCTCGTCGCGGCCGTTGAGCTCGCGCAGCTGCGGCACCCAGTACGGGTTCGGCAGGAACCTTACGTCGGCGACGAAGTCGGCGTCGATCGGGATGCCGTATTTGAAGCCGAAGCTGAAGATGTGCACCGAGACGGTCGTCGGCCCCGAGCCCATCAGCGCGTTGTACAGCTTCGTCGACAGCTGGTGGATGCTCAGATGCGAGGTGTCGATGACGATATCGGCGCGCTCCTCGAGGTTCTCGAGCATCTCGCGTTCCTCGCGGATGCCGTCGATGAGCCGCCCGTTGCGCTGCAGCGGATGCGGCCTGCGCACCGCCTCGAAGCGTTTGATGAGCACCTCGTCGTCGGCGTCGAGGAACAGGATGCGCGTCTTGACGCCGAGGTCGTCGAGATGGCTGAGCATCGCGGACAGGTCGGTGAAGTAGTCGCGGGAACGCACGTCGATGACGGCGGCGAGCTTGTGCACGCCGCTCTTGGACGCGGTCATCATGTCGACCATCGGCACCATGAGCTGCGGCGGCATGTTGTCGACGACGTACCAGCCCATGTCCTCGATGCTGTGCGCGGCGTGCGACCTGCCGGCCCCGGACATGCCGGTGATGAGCATGACCTCGAATCCCTCGGCCGGCCCGCCGATGTGCTCCTGCCGTCCGTCCTCGTGCGTCGCAGTATCGTTGCCTTGGCTCACAGCGCCTCCTCCAATGCCTCTCTCATGGCCCGTTCGAGCGCGTCATGGGGCGCTCGCGCGTCGACGGCGTCGAAGTCATCGTCCGCGGCGAGTCCGGTCATGAGCAGCACCTGGGCCACCGCTTGATACAGTAGCATCTCCTCCCCGCCCAGTGCGACGCCGCCCAGACGCTCCCAAACCTTCATCAGCTCGGTGGGCCGCGGGTCGTAGACGACGTCGAGCAGCGTGCCGCGCACGGCGCCGCCGGCTTCGGCGAGGCGGCGTGCGACGGCGTCGGCGCCGTTCGCCGGGATCGTGTTGACGACGAGGTCGGCGTCGGCGAGCAGCGCCGTGGCATGCGCGTCGTCGAACGCGACCGCCGTCACGTCGACGCCGTGCCGAGCGCCGACCTCGGCGAGTCCGGGATTGCGCTGCGGATGGCGCGCGGCGATGGTCACATGCGTCACGCCGCCCATCATGACGTATGCGGCGAGGGCGGAGGTGGCGGTGTTGCCGTTGCCGAGGATGACCGCCGAACGGTTCGCCGCCGGCTGGATCCCCCTCGCCGCCGCCGCGTGCGAGAAGGCCCTGGCGATGCCGTAGACGTCGGTGTTGTACAGTTTCGTCGTGCCGTCGGCGAAGACGGCCGTGTTCGCGACGCCCAGCTCGCGCGCCCACAGGTTCGCTGGCGCGCCGTGGGGCTGGATCGTGCGTTTGAGCGGCATCGTCAGGCTCAGGCCGGCCCAGCCGCCGTCGAGCGAGCCGAGGAAGGCGGCGAGGCCGTCCTCGTCCATTTCGATGCGCCTATAGCTCCAGCCGTCCAGTCCGAGCGCGCGGTAGGCCGCCTCGTGGAGCAGCGGCGAGAGCGAATGGGCGATGGGCTTGCCGAGGACGGCGCAGCGCCGTGGTCCATTGTTCATACATCCTCCTGACATGGCCGTCTGCCGACATGGGCCGTCGATGCGACTCTCGGCGTCATGCCGCCGCGGCCGCTCCACCAGCGTACCGTATGCCCGTCGCGCGCGACGGGCATACGGCCGAATCGCGGCATGCGCATGCGGCGCGTTCAGTCCCCGGCCGCGTGCATGTGCGTCCGCCCGTCGCCGTCCCCCGCATCCTGCGCCTGCGTGTCCTCGGCGCCGTCCTTGTGCAGAGCCTGCCAGATGCGCAGCGCCTTCGCCGATCCGATGCCCTTGACCTCCTCGAGCTGTTCGACGCTCGCCTCGCGCATCGCGCGCACCGAGCCGAAATGCGCGAGCAGCCGCTTCTGGAACGCGGGCCCCACGCCGGGGATGCCGTCGAGCGACGAACGCAGCGCGCCCTTGCGGCGCGACCGCCGGTGGTAGTCGATCGCGAAGCGGTGCGATTCGTCGCGCACGCGCTGCAGCAGGTACATGCCCTCCGACGCGCGCCTAAGGATGATCGGATAGTCGTCGTCCGGCACCCACACCTCCTCGAGGCGCTTCGCGAGTCCGCACACGGCCACGTCGTCCACGCCGCAGTCGGCGAGGGCCTTCGCTGCGGCCATGACCTGCGGCCTGCCGCCGTCGACGACGACGAGGTTCGGCTTGTAGGCGAAGCGCCGCCGGTCGGTGTCCTGCTGCACGATCCGTCCCGCGTCCGCCATGTCCCGGCCGCCGTCGCGCATGGCGCGGGACGCACGCCGCTCGTCGTCGATGCTCTCGCCGCTGTCGCCGGCGATGTTGCCGTGCCTGAACCGGCGCGTGAGCGTCTCGGTGAGCGCCGACAGGTCGTCGAGCGCGCCGGAGCCGTCGGCGCCGCGGATCGCGAAGCGCCGGTATTCGGATTTCTTCGCGACGCCGTCCTCGAACACGACCATCGACGCGACCTGATAGGCGCCTCCGACCGTGTTCGAGATGTCGTAGCATTCGATGCGCAGCGGCGCCTGGTCGAGCCCGAGCGCCTCGGCGACCTCGTTCATCGCCTCGGTGCGCGCGCCGATGTCGCTGATGCGGCTCATCTTGCTGCGCTGGAGCGCCTGCTGGGCGTTCTGGTCCGCGCGGTCGAGCAGCTGGCGCTTCGTGCCGCGCCGCGGCACGTCGATCGAGACGGCGCCGCCGCGCAGGCCGGACAGCCACGTCTCGAGCTCCTCGCGGCGCGCCGGCTCGAACGGTACGAGGATCTGCCGGGGCACCGGCGCGATCGGCGCGAGCAAATCGGCGCGCCCGGTCTGTTCAAGCCGTTCGCGCCGTTCGCGCGTCGCCTGCGCGCGGGCCGTCGGATCGGTCGCGCGGAAGCGCTGCGAGGCGGCGACGGCGTTGCGTTCCTCGTTGACGACGACCTTCGTCGCCCGCTCCCCCTCGCGGCGTTCGTCGCCGACGAGGTCGGCGTAGACGCGTACGAGCAGGTCGGCGACGATCTCGTCGTCCCCGATGCCCTCGGAGCGTTCGACGCTCCAGTTGCGTTCGCCGCGGATCGTGCCGGTGCGCACGAAGAAGGCATGCACGGACGCCTCAAGCTCGTCGGTGGCGAAGCCGAAGACGTCCGCGTCCACGTCCTGGTCGAGGACGACGGAGTTCTGCTCGACGACGCCGGAGAGCATCTGGATGTCGTCGCGCAGCCGCGCGGCGCGCTCGAAGTCGAGTTCGGCGCTCGCCTCCTTCATCTGCGCGGTGAGCTGGGCGACGTACGAACGCCCGATGCGTCCGGTGAGCACGCCGACGAGCTGTTCGCACATGCGCCGGTGCTCCTTCGGCGTGATCCTGCCGACGCACGGCGCCGAGCATTTGCCGATCGACGCGAGCAGGCAGGGCCGGCCGGTCAGCTGCGCCTTGCGGAACACGGACGGCGTGCAGGTGCGCACCGGGAACGCGCGCAGCAGCCTATCGAGGCTCTTGCGCAGGTCCCATACCTTCGCGTAGGGGCCGAAGTAGCGCGTGTCGCGGCGTTTGCGGCTGCGCGTGACCCATACGCGCGGGTACTCCTCCCCCGCCGAGATCGCCAGATACGGGTAGGTCTTGTCGTCGCGGAAGACGACGTTGAACCGGGGGTCGAACTCCTTGATCCATGTGTATTCGAGCGTGAGCGCCTCGATCTCGGTGCCCACGACGGTCCATTCGAGCGAGCGTGCGGTGAGCACCATCGTCTGCGTGCGCGGATGGAGCTGGCGCAGCGGCTGGAAGTAGTTGGTCAGCCGGTTGCGCAGGTTCTTCGCCTTGCCCACGTAGATGACGCGGCCCTCGCCGTCGCGCCACTTGTAGACGCCGGGCCGCGCGGGGATGTCCGAGGTCTTCGGGCGGAACAGGTCGCGGCTGTCGCCGAGCAGCGGCGCCCCGTTCGCGTTGACGCCGGCGCCTGCGCCCTGCCCGTCCGCGCCGCCGGATGCGGCCAGATCGCGCGCGATCGCATGCCAGGTGCCCGGCGCGTGCCGTTCGAATGTGCTCACGTCGCCTCCATGATGACGTTGGTGTTGCCGATGCCGCCGTCCGCTATCCGAGCAGCGGCTCGAGGAACCGGCCGGTCCACGACCCGTCGCATTCGACGACGTGCTCCGGCGTGCCCTCGGCGACAATCGTGCCGCCGCCTTCGCCGCCTTCCGGCCCCAGGTCGATGATCCAGTCGCTCGACTTGACGACGTCGAGGTTGTGTTCGATGACGATGACGGTGTTGCCTTTGTCGACGAGGCCCTGGAGCACGACGAGGAGCTTGTTGACGTCCTCGAAGTGCAGTCCGGTCGTCGGCTCGTCGAGGATGTAGACGGTCTTGCCGGTGCTGCGGCGCTGCAGTTCGGTGGCGAGCTTGACACGCTGCGACTCGCCGCCGGAAAGCGTCGTGGCGGGCTGCCCGAGGCGGATGTAGCCGAGGCCGACCTGCACGAGCGTGTCGAGGTAGCGCGAGATCGCCGGGTAGGCCCTGAAGAACTCGGCCGCCTCGCTGATCGGCATGTCGAGCACGTCGGCGACCGACTTGCCGTTGTATTTGACCTCGAGCGTCTCGCGGTTGTAGCGCTTGCCGTGGCATTCCTCGCAATCCACATAGACGTCCGGCAGGAAGTTCATCTCGATCTTGAGCGTGCCGTCGCCGTGGCAGGCCTCGCAGCGGCCGCCCTTGACGTTGAACGAGAAGCGTCCCGGACCGTAGCCGCGCACCTGCGCCTCGGGCGTCTTCGCGAACAGCGCGCGGATCTTGTCCCACACGCCGGTGTAGGTGGCCGGGTTGGAGCGCGGCGTGCGTCCGATCGGGTTCTGGTCGACGTGGATGACCTTGTCGCACAGTTCGACGCCTTCGACGCGCGTATGCTTGCCGGGCACGATCCTCGCGCCGTTGAGCCGGTCGGCGAGCACCGGGTACAGGATCTGGTTGACGAGCGTCGACTTGCCCGATCCGGAGACGCCGGTGACGCAGGTCATGACGCCGAGCGGGAAGTCGACGGTGATGTCCTTGAGGTTGTTCTCGCGGGCCCCGACGACGCGCAGCCTGCGCGACTTCCTCGGCTTGCGCCGCTTGGGGGGCGTCTCGATCCTCCTGCGGCCGGCGATGTAGTCGCCGGTGATCGAACGCTTCGCGTCGACGAGATGGTCGGCGGGGCCCGAGTATACGACCTCGCCGCCGTGTTCGCCGGCGCCCGGGCCGATGTCGACGAGCCAGTCCGCCGAGCGGATCGTGTCCTCGTCGTGTTCGACGACGATGAGCGTGTTGCCCAGGTCGCGCAGATGGTGCAGCGTGTCGATCAGGCGCGCGTTGTCGCGCTGGTGCAGGCCGATCGACGGCTCGTCGAGCACGTACATGACGCCGACGAGCCCCGAGCCAATCTGCGTGGCGAGGCGGATGCGCTGCGCCTCGCCGCCGGAGAGCGTCTTCGCGGCGCGCGAGAGCGTCAGGTAGTTGAGGCCGACGTCGTTGAGGAAGCCGAGGCGCGCGCGGATCTCCTTGACGACCTCGCCGGCGATGCGCGCGGCGGCGCCGGTCAGGTCGAGCTCATTGATCCACCTGAGGCCGCGTTCGGCCGGCATGTCGCACACGTCGGCGATCGACAGCCCGCCGACGGTCACGGCGAGCACCTCCGGCTTGAGCCGCTTGCCGTGGCAGACGGCGCAGGGCACTTCGCGCATGTACGACTCGTAGTACTGCTTGCGCTGCTCGGAGTCGGTCTCCTCGTGACGGCGCATCAGCGAACGCACGACGCCTTCGAAGCCGGTCGAGTATTCGCGCATGCGACCCCAACGGTTGCGGTACGAGACGGTGACCTTGAAGTCCTTGCCGTACATGATCGCCTGTCGGGTCTCCTCGGGCAGGTCCTTCCACGGCGTGTCCAGATCGAATCCGAGTTCGGAGCCGAGGCCCTCGAGCACGTGGCGGTAGTAGTCGCCGGTGGACTTCGTCATCATCCACGGCTCGATCGCACCCTCGTTGAGCGTCTTGTCCGGGTCGGGCACGACGAGCTCGGGGTCGATCGCGAGGCTGAAGCCCAGACCGGTGCATTCGGGGCATGCGCCGTAGGGCGCGTTGAAGGAGAACGTGCGCGGCTCGATCTCGTCGAGCTCGAGCGTGTGGCCGTTGGGGCATGCCATGTGTTCGGAGAACGGGACGCGGCGGTCCGGCGCGGCGGCGTCGCGGTCGACGAAGTCGGCGACCATGAGCCCCTTCGCCAAGCGCAGCGCCGTCTCGACGGAGTCGGTGAGGCGCTGGCGGATGCCGTCGCGCACGACGAGGCGGTCGACGACGACCTCGATCGTGTGCTTCTTCTGCTTGGCCAGCGTGATGTCGTCGGACAGTTGGCGCATCTCGCCGTCGATGAGCGCGCGGGCGTAGCCGTCGCCGCGCAGCAGCTCGAGCAGGTCCTCGAATTCGCCCTTGCGGCCGCGCACGACCGGCGCGAGGATCTGGAAGCGTGTGCCCTCGGGATTGCCCAGGAGGCGGTCGACCATCTGCTGCGGCGTCTGCGCGCTCACCTCGGCGCCGCACACCGGGCAGTGCGGGACGCCGGTGCGCGCGAACAGCAGGCGCAGGTAGTCGTAGATCTCGGTGATCGTGCCGACCGTCGAGCGCGGGTTGCGGTTCGTCGTCTTCTGGTCGATCGAGACGGCCGGGCTGAGCCCCTCGATGAAATCGACGTCGGGCTTGTCCATCTGGCCGAGGAACTGGCGCGCGTATGCGGACAGCGACTCGACATAGCGGCGCTGGCCCTCGGCGAACAACGTGTCGAAGGCCATCGACGACTTGCCCGAGCCCGACAGGCCGGTGAAGACGACCATGCGGTTGCGCGGGAACTCGAGGTCCGCGTTCTTGAGGTTGTGCTCGCGCGCGCCCTGGATGACGATCTTGAGGTCGTTCGGCAGATGGCCGATGTCCGCGATGAGCGAACCGCGCTCCTCGCGCAACGGCGCCTTCGCCAGCTCGCGGCTCAGGAAGGCGTCGCTCGACATGACGCGTTCGAGGACCGCATGCGACGTCCGTGCTTCGTGTTCTGCTGCCAATGGATCCCGCCTTTCGATTCCCGTGTGGGTCCGTCCGCACGCCCGTCCCGCGGGCGCGCAGGCAACACAAGGATAGCGCATCCGGACGAAAAAAATCGAACACCTGTTCGAAATCTTCGCATGGGCGCGCGCAGGCGTGCCGCCGGCGGCGCCAGACGGCCGCCGCACGTTCACCCACAGGACGAAAAACGGTGGCGCTGCGCACGCCGCCGCCCGGACTTCGCCTACGCTGGAAGTCGTCACGGCCGCGCCCGCATGGCGCCGCGCGGCCGACACGGAGGAAACGGACACGACGAAGGAGCGAGAACCATGGCAGACAGCAACACGCACGGCGCGCCGCGCAGGACGGGCGCCGACTCACCGCAGCCGCCAGAGACGCGCGCCGGCGGCCGCGCAAAGGACGCGCGCGACAAGGACGGCGGACGCGAACGCGACGTTGAGATGATCGTCGCCTGGGCCTCCTTCGCCGCGCTCATCGTCGTCATGGCGCTCGCGCAGGCCGGCGTCCTCGTGCACGTGGACATGAACGACGCCCGCCAGCGCGTGCACTCGTGGTTCTCGGCGCCGCGCTACGTGCAGCTCATCTGGATCCCCGTCTATCTGCTGCTCGCCGTATGGCTCGTGCGCGTCGGCAACGGCCGTCGACGCGCCAAGCGGCTCGGCCGCGTGCGCTTCACGCTGCTCGGCGCGCTGTTCACGGCCGCCTGTCTCGTCGGCGTCGGCTGGGTGTTCGCCTGGGCCTTCAAGAACTATCCGGCCTCGGTCACGCTCATCGCCGTGCAGACGGCGCTCGTGTGGACGCTGTGGTTCCTCTCCCGGCGCGACGACGCGAGCATATGGGGCTGGGCGCCGTTCTCGCTGTGGGGATCGTGGCTCATCGTCGAGACGCTCGTCGACGTCGCGCGCGCCGTCACCTACTACGTCTCGAAGGACGGTGCGATGAGCGGCACCGGCCAGTCCGTCGCCACGATCGTGCTCGCGCTCGCGCTGCTCGCCGTAGCCTGCCTCGCGCGCTTCCGCTTCGACGACTGGGTCTTCGGGCTCGTCGCGCTGTGGTCGGTCGTCGGCATCGCGATCCATCTGATGGACGTCTCGAAGTTCACGGCCGTCGTCATCATCGCGCTCGCCGCCGTGACGGCCGTGTTCATGTACGTCCCATGGAAGCGCATCTCCGGCAGGCTCGGCACGATCGAGCCGCGTCGGCAGGAATCGGCCAGGCCGCGGCGCGATGCGCGGCGCGCGCCGGACCCGTCGCAAAGCGGTGACCTGCGCTCCGGCGATGGCGGCGCCTCCTCGCACAAGGACGCCGAGCGATGAGCGCGAGGGGCGCCGACGGCCGCTGGATGCGCGTCGAGCACGGATTCCCGCCGCTGTTCGACGCGCGCTCGCGCGTGCTCTTCCTCGGCACGATGGCCAGTCCGAAGTCGCGCGAGGCCGGCTTCTTCTACATGCATCCGCGCAACCGCTTCTGGCCGATCATGGACTCGCTGTTCGCCGATCCGGACGACCCGGCGGACACGGTCGGCACGAGTGCGGCGTCTCGCCGCGCGTTCGCGCTGCGGCATCGTTTCGCGCTGTGGGACACGGTCGAATCGTGCGAGATCCTCGGGGCGTCCGACGCGTCGATCCGCGACGTCGTGCCGAGCGACCTGGCGCCGATCGTGCGCGGATCCGAGATCCGGCACATCTACCCGTGCGGCGCGAAGGCGGCGGCCCTGTACGAACGCTACTGCAGGCCGATGCTGCTCGACGACGGGATCGACCTGCCGTCCACGCCGCTGCCGAGCACGTCGCCGGCCTACGCGGCGAGGACGCTCGACAACCTGATCGCGATCTACCGCGAGAAAGTGGACATGGCGGACTTCGCCTGACCCGCCGCGGCGGCCGCGCCCCATGCGCGCCGATGCGCGCGTTCATGGGGCGCGTTTATGGTCTATGATGGTCTGCGCGCGCGAACGGCCGCCGGCGCTTTTCGCAAGGACGGGCGTTCGCACAGGACAATTCATGGACGAACGGACGAACATCACGGACCTCAGGGTCGGGAGACGGTGACGCAATGGCAATCGAAGTACAGGGACTGGAGATTCAGATCGGCGCGCGCACGCTGCTGCAGCCGACGAGCTTCCACGTCGCCAAGGGCGACAAGATCGGCCTCGTGGGACGCAACGGCGCCGGCAAGACGACGCTGACGCGCACGATCACCGGCGAACTGCTGCCGACGGCAGGCACGGTGCGCGTCACCGGCAAGCTCGGCTATCTGCCGCAGGACACGCATGCCGACGACCCGGAGCAGTCGGCGCTCGACCGCATGATGAGCGCGCGCGACATCGCGACGATCATCCGGCGCATGCGTAAGGCCGAGAAGGAGATGACCGACCCGGACCCGGATGTGATGACGAAGGCGATGAACCGCTACGACAAGGCGATGCAGGACTTCGAGAAGGCCGGAGGCTACGCGGCGCAGTCCGAGGCGCAGGCGATGGCGGCGAGCCTGGGGCTGCCGCAGGACGTCATGTCCCGTCCGCTCGGCACGCTCTCCGGCGGCCAGCGCCGCCGCATCGAGCTGGCGCGCATCCTGTTCTCGGATGCGGACACGCTCATCCTCGACGAGCCGACGAACCATCTGGACGCCGACTCGATCGAATGGCTGCGCGGCTTCCTCAAGAAATATGAGGGCGGCTTCCTCGTCATCTCCCATTCGGTCGAGCTGCTCGACGAGGTCGTCAACAAGGTGTGGCATCTCGACGCGCAGACCGCGCAGATCGACATGTACTCGCTCGGCTACCAAGCGTACCTGCACCAGCGCGCCGTCGACGAGGAGCGCCGTCGGCGCGAACGCGAGGTCGCCGAGAAGAAGGCGGAGCGGCTCATGCAGCAGGGCATACGCCTGCACGCCAAGGCGACGAAGGCCGTGGCCGCGCAGAACATGATGCGCCGCGCCGAGAAGCTGCTCAACGAGACGAGCGGCGAACAGCGCAAGGAGAAGGTCGCGGACATCCGCTTCCCCGAACCGGCGCCGTGCGGGCGCACGCCGATCATGGCGAAGGACATCTCGAAGGCGTACGGCGACAACATCGTCTTCGCCGGCGTGAACCTCGCGATCGACAAGGGCTCGCGCGTCGTCATCCTCGGTTACAACGGCGCCGGCAAGACGACGACGCTGCGGCTGCTCGCCCATCTCGACGAGCCGGACACCGGCGCGGTCGAATACGGCCACGGCGCGAAGATCGGCTATTTCGCGCAGGAGCACGACACGCTCGAACTGGACATGACGGTCCTCGAGAACCTGCAGCATGTGGCCCCCGAACTCACCGACACGCAGGCGCGTTCGATCCTCGGCTCGTTCCTGTTCTCCGGCGATGACGCGTTCAAGCCGGCGCGTGTGCTCTCCGGCGGCGAGAAGACGAGGCTCGCGCTCGCCACGCTCGTCACGTCGCGCGCGAACGTGCTGCTGCTCGACGAGCCGACGAACAACCTCGACCCCGCCTCGCGCGCCGAGATCCTCAAGGCGATCTCGAAGTACGAGGGCGCGATCGTGCTCGTCACCCATGACGAGGGCGCCGTCGAGGCGCTGCGCCCCGAACGCGTGCTGCTGATGCCCGACGGCGACGAGGACCTGTGGAACGACTCCTACCTTGAGCTCGTCGCCGAGGAGTGAGGACGCGCCGGTCCTTGCGGTCCACTGACGCGAAACAGGGGCTTCACGGAACCACAACGGTTCCATGAAGCCCCTGTTTCGTCTGCGCGGTTCCGTCCGTGCGCGCGTTCAGTCGAGATCGACCGGCTCGTCGGGCGTGCCGGCCTGCGAGGCGCGCATGATGTCCGGTTCGACGTAGATCTCCCAGTTGTACCACGGCATCGACTCGCGCACCGACCGTTCGATCTTGTTGACGGTGTCCACATCGTAGTCGCGGTCGAGCTTGGAGGTCTGCACCTTGAGGCACAGCAGGATGTTGTCCTCGGACATGTGCACGGACTGCATGTTAATGAGGTCCTCGACGCCTTCGGTGCCTTCGACGGCCTTGATGATGCGTTCCTGCGTCAGCGCATCGACCGATTCGCCGATGAGCAGCGAGCCGGCCTTGTAGGCGAGCAGCAGCGAGCCGACGATGAGGACGACGCCGACGCACATGCCGCCGAGCGCGTCGTAAAGCTCGTCGCCGGTGGCGATGGCCAGGCCGATGCCGAGGAACGCGAACGCGAGGCCGATGAGCGCGAGCGTGTCCTCCATGATGACCGAGGCGAGGTCGGCGGATTTCGTCACGCGCCAGAACCTGTAGATGCCCATGTGCGGCATGCCGGTGTGCCGCATGCGTTCGTCCGATTCCTTGACCGACTGGTGCAGGCCGTAGCCCTCGAGGCAGGCGGAGATGACGACGACGACGAGGGCGACGACGAGCTCGCCGCGGTTGGCGGCGCGCATGGCGGGGTCCTCGAGCACCTCGCCGATCTTCTTGAGCGCCTCGCTCGTCGAGAAGAAGCCGCCGACGAAGAACAGCAGCGTCGCGACGACGAAGGACGCGAGGTATTTGACCCGGTACCAGCCGAAGGGGTGCTGCGCGTTCTTGCGTCGTCTTCTGGCGACGCGGTCGCCGGCCATCAGCACGATCTCGTTCGAGCAGTCCGCGATCGAGTGCACCGATTCCGAGAGCATCGACGACGACCGTGTGAAGAGGAACGCGGCGAGCTTGGCGATGGCGACGCCGATGTTCGCCATGAGGGCGGCCTTGACGGCCGCGCCCTCGTGTTTGCGCTCCTGCTGCGCGCTGATGCCGTCGCCCTGCGGCGGCGCGCCATGTGTGGCGTCCTTCGTGTGGTCGTCCGTCATGTCCTTGTCCTTGTTCCGTTCTCGTTGCTTCTCGTTGCCGCGGTGCCGTCACGCGCCGGCGCCGCGCCGCGCGTCATTCGCCGTCACGCCGCGCGCTCGCCCCGCCGCCCGGCTCCGCGCCCGTTTCGTAGTCCGGTTCCGCGTCGTGTTCGCCGAGCACCGTGCGGATGCAGGCGATCGCGTTGAGCGCGCGCGGGTATCCGATGTACGGCAGGCATTGGGAAACGACGGCGATGAGGAAATGCTCGTCGTTGCCCAACCGCAGGTTGGCCCGGATGTGCGCGCGTTCCTGCGCCTCGCAGCCGCCCTGGCCGATGAGCAGGCAGAACGTGACCATCTCGCGCTGCGCGAGCGTCAGGCCGCCTCGCGTGTAGTAGCCGCCGAAGCAGTCGTCGGTGAGCCATGCGTTGATGTGGCGCGTGTCTTCGGGCCCCTTGTGCGGGAAGTCCCTCATCACGTCGCCGAACAGCCGCATCTCGATGCGCTGGCCGGCCGCCATGCGCCCGTCGTCGGGGACGGTGTCCTGGCCGGGCAGCGGCATCGCGACGTTCTCGGCGTTGAGGAAGTCGTTGAGCTTCCTCAGGTACGGCAATGCGTGGGCGAACCCGGCGTAGGGCGTGGCCTGGTAGATGACCTCCTTGAGCTGCACGGACGTGACGCCGGTCCGGTAGGCGACCGGCAGCATCATCTCGAAGGCGTCCATGCCCTGCGCGCCGATGATCGCGGCGATGATCGCAAGGCACCGGTCGGCCTCCCCCAGCTTCGGGTCGTTCGCCTCGGGTTCGCGCACGACCTCGTCGTAGGCGAATCGGGAGAACAACGCGATGTATTCCGGATCGGTCTGGGCCAGGGTACGGTCGTCGTTCCAGAAATGGTTCATCTTCCTGTGCAGCTCTTCGAACATTACATGCCTCCTGTCCGGTTGCCGCGGGGCGCCCCGCTCCATGGCCGGCGCGGCGCACGCGCGCGGCCGAAACGGGCTTACGACGTCCGTATAATATGACAGGGCATCGCACCATGCCCATGGCGTTCCGCGTTTGCATCACCGTTTCGCCATGGGCTGAATGTTGATGGGCGTCTTGGGGTCTTCAGGCCCCGCATGGGTTCACTTCGTCTGCAGCTTGTTGCTCGTCGCGTCGAAGTCGCTCACCGGCGTGGCCACGATCGTCGGATCGTCGTAGGTGGCCATGTAGTAGGTCTTCGTCTTCGCCGAGTAGCCGCTCGTGAACCGCGTCTTCTCGTACTGGCCGTCGGCAAGCGCGCTCATGCCCTCGATCATCTCGGCGATCGAGAGCGTCTTGAACAGGCGGGTGACGTTGTCCTTCTCGCCCTGCTTGTCCGGATAGTGGGCGTTCGCGTAGGCGACACGCACGAAGCGGGACATCGAGTTCGGGTCGCCCGGCAGGCCGTGGGCGCTCAGGCCCGCGCCCCATGGCTTGAGTTCGGCGTTGCCCCACTTGACCGGCTCGACCATCGTCGGCACGCAGTTGATGTAGTTGATGAGGTTCTGGCGGTGCACCGGGAACTCCGGCTGGTTCGTCATGACGTCGACGTCGTCGTCGTATACGTGCATGCCGCTTGCGGTGTATTCGACGACGATGCTGCGCGTCGCGTCGGCGATGATCCAGTGCAGCATCGCGACCGGGTACTGGTCGTTGATCGGCTTGGCGACGATCGTCACGTTCTTGAGCGCCTCGGCGACGTCGTCGACGCTCGTGAAGTTGCGCGCCACCCACAGCGGGAACTCGTAGGCGGCCACGTTCGTCGTGAAGTTGACGCTGTCCTCGGCGTACTGCGCGTAGCCGGGGAAGTTGAGGCCGGCGACGGTCACGCCCGCGTCGTTCGCGCAGTCGAAGTAGAGCGGCGTGTCCTCGACGACGATGGCGACGCCGATGACGGCGTGGTTGCGGTCCTCGGCGTTGAACACCGGCTGGTAGTTATAGTCGGCCGGCGTGTACACGATCTTCTCCCCGTAGCCGCATTCCCAATCGAGGTTGCGTCCGAAGTAGAGGTTGCCCTCGCCGTCGACGAAACGCACTGCACTGCACATGATGATGTTCCTTTCCATGCCGCGGACGGCCCCGCCGCCCGCGTTCGATCGCGCACGCCGCCCGGAGGGGCCGGTCGTGCGCCGTTGCCGCCATTGTAGGGAGCGGTTCGGCGCGTGCGCGCCGGTTATCGTTGTCAGAGGAAGCGACGCCCTGCGGCTTCCCGGCGTTCGGCCGGCGGCGCACACGGCGCGCGGTACTAGAGTGGGTGGCGTATGTGTTTGTCCCTTCCCGGCCATGCGCTCGCACGTCGCGGGAAGGCGGGGAAAGGACCGACGATGAACGATCACGGCACGAGCGGCGCCGGCATGGCGGGCACGCAGGACATCGAAGCCGAGGAGGGGCCGCGCACCGACATGCTGCGCTCGAACGCCTACGGCGTGGCGACGGTGAAGGCGCTCGAACGCCCGCTGCTCGACGACGGCGCGCCGCTCATGCGCATGGCCGCCGCGGCGGCGGCGCGCCGCGTGCTCGACGTCATCGACGAACAGGACTGGGAGGCGGACGCGCTGCGCGTGTGCGTGCTCGCCGGCGCCGGCGACAACGGCGGCGATGGCCTGTACTGCGGCGCGATGCTCGCCGGCGAGGGCCTCAACGTGACGGCGATCGCCGTGGGCCGTTCGCTGCACGACGAGGCGTACGCCGCGTTCCGCGAGGCCGGCGGCCACGTCTTCACGCTCGACCCGAACGCGAGTATCCCCGGAGCCCCCGTCGGATTCTCCTCCGGCGAGGCCGGCGCACGCCTCGAACAGGCAGTGCGTTTCGCCTCGCGCGCGCACATCATCATCGACGCGATGACCGGCATCGGCGTCAACGGCGCGTTGCGCGGCATCCCCGCGGCCATCGCCGAGGCCGTCGGGAAGCGCGGCGCGCCCGGACGCCCCGCGCTTCCCGATGACGAGCTCGACATCGAATTCCCCTTCGTGCTCGCCATCGACACGCCATCCGGCATCGGCGTCGAGGACGGCGCACTGCCCGGCGCGTACATCCCCGCCGACATGACGATGATGTTCGGCGCGCTCAAGCCATGCGCGATGCTGCCTCCCGCCTGCTACGCGTGCGGCCGCGTCACGCTCGTCGACTTCGGCTTCGACGTCGACGACGCCGAGCCGGACGTTGAAATCGTCGACCGCGCCTTCGCCCAGTCCGCGATCCGCATCCCGCGCCTCGAGGACGCCAAATACGAACGCGGCGTGACCGGCCTGATCACCGGCTCCGACGCCTACCCGGGCGCCGCCGTCCTGTCCGTATGCGCCGCCGCGCGCTCGAACATCGGCATGGTGCGCTACCTGGGTCCCGGACGCGCGCAGGACCTCGTGCTGCACGCGCTGCCCGAAGCCGTCGTCGGCAAGGGCCATGTGCAGTCCTGGGTCGTCGGCTGCGGCGTCCCCGACGGCGCGCACGGCGACGAACGAGACCTGCAGCGCGCCCGCGCGAAGGCCCTGCTCGCCCACTACTCGCTCGACGGCGACGAGGACACGCGCCGCGCCGCGCTCGCGATGCCGCCGGTCGTCGTCGACGCCGGCGCGCTCGACCTGCTTCCCGCGCACGTGCCCGCCCACGTCGTCATCACCCCCCACGCCGGCGAGATGGCGGCCCTGCTCACCCGGCTCGGTGAGGCGGCCGACGCCGCCGACGTGGCCGCCCGACCGCTGGCCGCCGCACGCCGCGTCTGCGAACTGACCGGCGCGACCGTCCTGCTCAAAGGCGCTATGACCGTCATCGTCGGCGCCGACGACGCCGGCGCGACGCGCACGCTCGTATGCGGCCGCGCACCCGCGTTCCTCGCCACGGCTGGCGCCGGCGACGTGCTCGCCGGCATCACCGGCGCGATGCTCGCCCAACAGGCCGACGAGGTCGTCGCGGACCCCTCGCTCGCCGCCGAGGTCGTCGCCGGCGCCGCCTACGTGCACGGGCTCGCCGCCGCACTCGCCTCGCACAGCGACCAACGCGCATGGAAGGAGCCGGCGCTGTTCTCCGACGGCGACGAGGACACGCTCGCCGCCGAATCGGTCGGCCATCCGATCATCGCGATGGACGTCGTCGACGCGCTTCCCGCCGCCTTCGACATGCTCAATGCGACCGCACGCTACGAGTGAGCGACTAATCAGCTGCGGAACGAAAACGCGCGCACGTGTACGGTGGGATATGCGCCCAGCCAGCGAGCGTCCGCCATGAACGCGCGACGCCGTATCAGAAAGGAACCATCATGACACTGCTGCAGCACGACGTCATCGACTTCACCCTCCAGGCCTACCAGGACGACGGCATCCGGCAGGTGGGCAAATCCGACCTGCTCGGGCACTGGTCCCTGCTCTTCTTCTACCCCGCCGACTTCTCCTTCGTCTGCCCCACCGAACTCGAGGACCTCGCCGACCACTACGACGCGTTCAAGCAGGCCGGCTGCGAGATCTATTCCGTCTCCTGCGACACCCAATGGACGCACAAGGCATGGCACGATGCGAACGAGAGCATCGGCAAGATCGCCTTCCCGATGCTCGCCGACCCGACCGGCGCGCTCGCGCGCGACCTCGACACCTACAACGAGCACACCGGGCTGGCCGAACGCGGCGACTTCATCATCGACCCCGAGGGGCGCGTCGTCGCCTACGAGGTGATTTCGTCGAACGTCGGCCGCGACGCCGCCGAGATCCTGCGCCGTGTCAAGGCCTCCCAGTTCGTCTACGAGCACACCGATCAGGTATGCCCGGCCAAATGGGAGCCCGGCGACAAGACGATCAAGCCGAGCCTCGACCTCGTCGGGGAGCTGTGATGGGCACGGCCGGACAGGACTTCTATGACGCCGTCGTCATCGGCGGCGGCCCCGCCGGGCTCACGGCGGCGATGTACCTCGCACGCGCGCGCTACCGCACGCTCGTCATCGAGAAGGACGATTTCGGCGGCCAGATCACGATCACCGACGAAGTCGTCAACTACCCCGGTGTCCCGACGACCGACGGCCGCGCGCTCGCGTCGGCGATGCGCAGGCAGGCCCAGGACTTCGGCGCCGAGCTGCGCACGGCCGACGTGACCGGCATCGACATGCTCGACGACGGCGTCAAGCTCGTGCGCACGACGCGCGGCGGCGTGCGCACGTTCGCCGTCGTGCTCGCGATGGGCGCCGCGCCGCGCCGCATCGGATTCGCCGGCGAACGCGAATACGCCGGCCGCGGCGTCGCGACCTGCGCGACCTGCGACGGCGAGTTCTTCACCGGCCATGACGTCCTCGTCGTCGGCGGCGGTTTCGCGGCGGCCGAGGAATCGGTGTTCCTGACGCGCTACGCGCGCAAGGTCACCGTGCTCGTACGCGAGGACGACTTCACCTGCGACGCGCAGGTCGCGGAACGCACGAAAAGCGACCCGAAGATCGACGTCCTCTACCACACCGAGCTCGAAGGCGTCGAAGCCGGCGAACGCGGCCTCGTCGAAGCGACGCTGCGCGACGCGCACACCGGGCAACGGCGCCGGTGGCAGCCCGAGCACGACGGCACTTTCGGCGTCTTCGTCTTCGCCGGCTACGTGCCGCAGACCTCGATCGTCGACGGCTTCGTGCGGCTCGACGATGACGGCTACGTGATCTGCGACCCGACGACGCTCGAGACGTCGGCGCCCGGCGTCTACGCCGCCGGCGACCTGCGCGCCAAGGATCTGCGGCAGGTCGTCACGGCCACGGCCGACGGCGCGATCGCCGCCGTGCACGCCGAACAGTACGCGGCCGAGGCCTCCAGACGCACCGGCATCATCCCCGAACGGCCGTCCTCCGCCTCCGTCTACGAACGCAAGGAGCGCGACGCGCAGGAGAACGTGCCGCCCGAGACGACGCTCGCGCCGACGTCCAGCGACGTCGAGGACACGCCCGCGCCGCAGGTCGGTTCGTTCTTCGACGACGACGTGCGCACGCAGCTCGCGATGGTCTTCTCACGCATGCAACGTACGGTCACACTGCAGCTGCAGCTCGACGACACTCCGCTGAGCATCGAGCTCAAGGCCTTCGTCGAGGAGCTCGTGCGACTGGCAGACGGACGGCTCGAAATGGTGACCGACACGGTGGAACGCGTCGACGAGCACGGCCGCGGCGTCTTCAACGCGACGCTGCCGCTGCCCTTCGCCGCGCCGGTCGTCAGCCTGCTCGTGCGCAACGATGCCGGCGAGCTCGTGCCCACCGGCATCGCGTTCCACGGCGTGCCCGGAGGACACGAGTTCAACTCCTTCGCGCTCGCGCTGTACAACGCGGCAGGTCCGGGACAGCCGCTTGCCGACGGCGAACGCGAACGCATCGAGGCGATTCACGATCGGGTCGACGTGATGCTGCTCGTCTCGCTGACGTGCACGATGTGCCCGGAGACGGTGCGCGCCGCGCAACGCATCGCGTCGCTCAACCCGAACGTGCGCGCCGAGGCGTACGACATCGCGCGCTACCCCGAGCTCAAGGAACGCTACGACGTCATGAGCGTGCCGTGCATCGTCGTGACGCGCGGCGGCGAACAGCGCACCGAGTTCGGCAGGAAAGGCGTCACGCCGATGCTCGACCTCATCGAACACGTCTGATACGGCCGTCGTCCATATGCGAGGAGGATCCCCGTCCGTGGGGATCCTCCTCGCATATCCGCACCATGCCCGCATATGCACTGTCCGCCATTCGTACTGCACGGACGTGCACATCGGCGCCCGTGCAGTACACTGGCGATGTCATTCTCATCTTCATCCGATGCACCCAAGCGAGGTTCCCGATGGCCGATGCCCGTCCGATCACCGATGTCGTCTTCGATTTCTGCGGCGTACTCGTCGACTGGCAGTGCCATTGCGCGCTCGACGGCCATGTGGACGCCGGGCTCGTCGAACGCATCTGCGCCGACGACGACCCCTACGGCTTCTTCCACTACGAGGATCTGATGGATGGCGGCATGCGGCTCGACGACGTGCTGCCGATCGTCGAACGGGAGCAGGGCAAGGACATCGCCGCGATCTACCGGTACTACATCGAACACTACGGCGACGCGTTGCCGGGCATGGTCGCCGGCATGGAGGAGCTGCTGCGCGACCTCAAGGCCGCGGGCGTGCACGTGTGGGGGTTGACGAACTGGGCCGAGGAGACCTTCCATTTCGCCTTCGACCGCTTCCCGCGGCTTGAGGGGCTGCTCGAGGGCACCGTCGTCTCCGGCGCAGAACGGATGCACAAGCCCGAGGCGCCTATCTACCGGCTCGCCGAGGAACGCTTCTCGCTCGACCCATCGACGACCGTGTTCGTCGACGACACGGCGAAGAACGTCGCCGGAGCCGAGGCGCTTGGCTGGCACGGCATCCGCTTCACCGACGCGGCCGGCGCGCGTGACGCGCTGCGCGGGCTCGGCGCGGCCATCTGAGGCTTCATCGGGCAATCATCGGCAAACGGCAACGGAAAGGACTGGCATCGTATGGCCACATTGCTGCAGCTCAAGTACATCGTCAAGATCGTCGAATGCGGCTCGATGAACGAGGCCTCGCACATGCTGTACATCTCGCAGCCGGCGTTGAGCTCGTCGGTCAAGGAACTCGAGAACGAGCTCGGCATCGAGATCTTCACGCGTTCGTCGCAAGGCATCGCGCTGACGGTGGACGGCGCCGAGTTCCTCACCTACGCGCGCCAGGTGCTCGATCAGGTCTCACTGATGGAGGAACGCTACAAGAACGCGAAGCCGCGCAAGCAGCTGTGCTCGGTCTCGACGCAGCACTACATGTTCGCCGTCGAGGCCTTCGTCAAGATGATCGAATCGATCCGTTCGGACGAATACGAGTTCACGATCCGCGAGACGCGCACCCGCGACATCATCAACCAGGTCGCGAACATGCGCTCTGACATCGGCATCCTGTACCTGTCCGACTTCAACAAACAGGTCATCGGCAAGCTGCTGCGCGAGAAGCATCTCGAGTTCCATCCGCTGTTCCGCGCGCCGCTGCACGTGTTCATCGCGCGCACGAACCCGCTCGCGATGAAGAAGAAGGTCACGATGGAGGACCTCAGGCCCTTCCCGTTCATCCAGTACGAGCAGGGCGAGGAGGGCAGCTTCTACTTCGCCGAGGAGGCGGTGTGGCCGGACCAGTCCCCCAAGCAGATCAACGTGACCGACCGGGCGACGATCCTCAATTTCATCATCGGCCTCAACGGATACACGGTGTGCACCGGCATCGACAACGGCGACCTCAACAACGAGAAGATCGTGACGGTGCCGCTCGACACCGACGTGACGATGCTCCTCGGCTGGATCTCGCACGAGCGCGCCAAACTGACGAAGCCGGCGCAGGTGTATCTGGACAAGCTCAGGGACGTGCTCGGCGATCACGGATACGACGTCATCGAGCAGTGAAGGCGGCCGCGTGTGAGTCCGTGACGGGTCTCGTGACCGCCGTAGGGGCGTCATCCGTCCTCCAGATGGGCGTATCTGCGATTTTGGGGTGGGACGCGTGCGATATCCTCCGGCGTGTCACCGGCCAGAAGCCCGACACGCCGGAGGATATGCCCGACCTCCCCACCCCAAAATCGCAGATACGGCCTGCGACTCACACTCACGCCATCGTCTGCTGCAGGTATTCGGATTCCAAGGCGTCCCGTAGCGTATGCGAGTAATTCAGATTCTGCCGCGAGGCCCACGTATCCAGCCATGCAGGGATGGTGACATTCTTGCGTACCGCGCGATGACCGTATTGCTCCGCATAGGCGTCCATGTCCAGAAGGATCAGGGCCTTCTGCGCATTCGCATCGTCCGCGGCGACGTCCATCAGCGCAGTGGCTCGTGGAGCAGGCCTTCCGTCCTCCAGTTCGGTGAGTACCCATCCGCATGCGGCACCTGCACCATTTCCATCGCCTCGCTCAGGCTGGCGCCATAGGTGACCAGACCGGGCATGTCGGGGACGGTCGCGACATAGCCGCCTCCGTCCTCCCCGTAGGGTTCGAGAATGATCGGGTACGTCAGCTTCATTTCGTGCTCCTTCCCTGTATGCCCGCCTGCCTCCATATCGCCTTCACGACGACCGGCGGCAAATCACCTCTGTGGTTCGCGGCACGGTCACCTTGCCTTGTTTGCGAGGATGGACGTATTGCCGGTGGCTGCCGACCTGCGCTTTGATCTGCCAGCCATCCCGAAGAAGAATGCGTTCCACCTCTCTGAATCTCATGTCATGAGCATACGCATTATGCGCATATGGGATTTCTCCTTTCTAGATGCTTGTTTTGCGCTGCAGTCAGATTGGTGCTTGGCGCGGTGGTTTGGGAAGCGATGCTTACTAACCGTAAGTACCTGTATATTTGTGTGGTATGATGAGGGCATGCAGGACATCGACATCTTCTCCAAGGACTGCCCCACCCGCTTCAACCTGTCGGTCATCAGCGGAAAATGGGGGCTGCTCATCATTCTGGCGCTGGCGGACCGTTCGCTGCGCTTCAGCGAACTGGTGCGTACGATCGGTGGCATCAGCGAACGCATGGCGTCGCAGACGCTCAAGTATCTGGAACGCTGCGGCGTCGTGCGCCGGCGCGTCGTGCAGCATGCGAAGCCGCCGCAGGTGTACTACGAGCTCACGCCGCTGGGACGGCAGTTCGTCGCCCCCCTCTCCCAGCTCGTCGAGATCGCGAACCGCAACGTGGACGCGCTGATCTACCACCACGACTGATTCAGTTCCGCGATGTACGCTCCAGCGGCAGAGCAGCCTGCATGTGGGCCCGCGAACACGGTCTTGGATGCAGATGCGTCCGCTCCACGCGCGTTCGATTCAGCGATGTCACGGCCGATTCATGGTCACAGGTTCCTGCCCTCCGGCATGCCTTGGGCCGCCTGATAGGCGTTGCGCAGCCGGATGAGGTCGCCGCTGTCGAACACCTTCACGTCGGATGCGCCTTCGGCGGCACCGTCGTCCACGCGCACGTCCGCGTCTGCGCCTTCATCCTCCGGCCATGCGCGTCCGGAGCGGAATTCGATTCCCTGTTCGGCCACCCAGTCAAGCACCGAGCTTTCCAGTTCGTTGCACCGTTCACGGTTCACGGGCTTGGAGCTTTCGAGCAGCGCGCGGATCCTCTTCCATTGCCTGTAGTACGGCGTCTTGAACTTGAGCATGTGGCCGTCGGCGCCGGCGAAGACGAACCCTTCGATATGCTCGCCGCGATAGACGTAGTCGTCGCGGATGATGTCGGCGATGAACGCGCGCGCCTCATCCTCGTCATCGAGCACCGTTACGCGTTCCTTGACCGGCACGCCGAGGCTTCCGGCGAGCGCCGTCAGTGCTTCGTAATCGCACAGTTTCTGGAATTCGAAGCCGTTGCGCACCGCGTCGAGCAGGTAGGCGGTCGTCTTGGGGTATTCGATGATGTGTTCGTCGTGTTCCTTGTCGCATACTTCGAACAGCAGTGTGGCTTCGTGTTCGCGGCAGTATGCTTTGAGTTTGTCCTGTGTGGTCAGTGAGAGGATGACGTCGTGCGCGTATTCGGCGTATGGTCCGGTCAGTGAGCCTTTGGAGGTGATGATCAGTTCGTCCGTGGAGGGGTCGTAGCCTACCAGTCCGAGGAATCCGTTCTCTTTTTTGTACACGGAGATCGGGTATTGGACGGTTTTGAGGTAGCCGTCCCAGCGTTCCCTCTCCCCTTCGTTGAAGAATTTGTCGAAGCCGCGTACGACCACTTGGTTCGTGCGCATGTTCACGAACAGTCCGCGCGCTTTCTGCGTCATGTCGTTCCATACGTTCTTTTTGAAGGCGTGGCGTGTGAAGTTGAACGAGCTGATGTCGCCGAAGTCGCGTACGCGGATGTTTGCCGGGTCGTTGAGCAGGCGTTCGACGAATCTGCGGTTGGTCAGGTCGGCGCAGGCCGTGAGCGCGGCGTTGCGCACTTCCTTGGGGTGCACGGCGCCGTCCGTGTCGATGGTCGCGCTGCGCAGGAATCCTCCGTCTTCCACCCCTCGTTCGAGGTTGATCATGTTCGCGCCTTCGATCACGGGGACGTGGGCGATGTTCCTGTGGCCGTGGATCTGCACGATGTTTGGTTTGGCGTGTTCCCATGTGGTGACGACGTCGGCGAGTTCGTCGTAGTCGCCGGTGCCGTGCACGTATTCGCGTTCGGGGACGAATACGGCGTTCTTGTACCAGTCCGCGATGCCTCCGTGATCGACGAGGTATTCGTGGCCGGCGAAGGTGAACCAGAGCATCGGCGTAAGCCTGCGCGTGAATTTGAGCACTTCGCGCGGCGTGATGCCGGCTTGTTCGAGCTGCGGCTGCGTGCGTCGCGTGAATTCGCGCGAGCGTGCGTTCCTGCCGTGTGCGAAGTCGCGCATGTATGCTTCGTGGTTGCCTTCGACGAAGACGGTGTTGGAGTCCTCGGCGTGGTCGATGAGCCAGCGCATGACTTTGCCGTTCTCGGCGCCGCGGTCGAGGTAGTCGCCGGCGAACACGTACAGGGTGCGCGGGTCGAGCGTGCCGGAGCCGTCGTGATCGAGGCCGAGCGTCTCCATGAGCGCGCTGTGGCAGCCTTGGATGTCGCCGATGACCATGACGTGGTCGTAGTCGTCCGTGCTTACGGTGGTCGGGTGCGCGTACACCGCGGAGTCGAATCCTGCGGGCGTGGTGACGGTGATGCCGTTGGCGCGCGCAGCCGCCGGATCGTGCATGTAGATCAGTTTGCGGTAGTGTTCCTCCATGCCGCGGATCACGTCCGCGGGCACCGTCTTGGCGCCGCGTCCGCGCTGGCGGGCGATGCATTCGTCGATGGTGACGTCACGCATCATGTCCACGAGCACCGTCTCGTAGCGGTGGTCCTTGGCGAGCCTGATCATGCGGCGTGCGGTCTTGATGTTGCAGTTGGTGGCGTCGAGGATGATGAGTTCGCCGCCCCGCATGCGGTCCTCGATGATGACGCGCACGTGGTCCCAGACGCGCCGGTCGTATGCCTGCGACAGGACGAGCGTGCCGTCGGCGCGCCGTGCTGGGCCATAGCAGCCTCGCAGCGTGTCGGGACTGATCGCGTACGCCGCGAGTCCATGGGCGTCGATGAACGTGGTCTTGCCCGATCCGGGCACGCCGACCATCATGATGAATTTACGCATTCCCGTTCCTCCCCTCTTCTTCGTATCCTGCCTTATGCGGATACCGCGCCGCACCATGGTCGTCGGGGCGTGATCCGCCTGCGTCATTGCCTTTCGGATGCGTGGTGCACATCCTAGAGGAAGTCGCGCCGCCGCGCAAACCGGTTCCCGTATGCCCGCGGACGCAATGCTCCGGCGCCATGTGTCCGGGCCGGCGGCGCGCGTCCGCCCACGCCGGCCGAACGATGCGGCTACACTACTGAAGCGACGTCGGGCGTAGGCGCCCGATTCGCGGCGAGTCCTAAGGAGGGCATCATGTTCGGGGCGATCATCGGAGACATCGTCGGATCGAAGTACGAGTGGAATCCGATCAAGACGAAAGATTTCCCGCTGTTCTCCGACGGCGGCCGCTTCACCGACGACACGGTGATGACCTGCGCCGTGGCCGAGGGCATCATGAACGGCGGCGGCACCGACGACTTCATCGACGCGATGAGGAAGTACGGCCGCATGTACCCGGACGCCGGCTACGGCGCCCGCTTCCGCAAATGGCTCGCCTCGGAGAGCCGCGAGGCCATCGCCAGCTTCGGCAACGGCGCCGCGATGCGCGTCTCCCCCTGCGGCTGGATGATGGACTGCGGCTTCATGGCGCGCACCGGCTTCATGCCGATCGCCGGCCGTCAGCTGACCGAACGTTCGATCGCCGTGACGCACAACCATCCCGAAGGCGTCAAGGGCGGCATGGCCGTGGCCGACGCGATCTTCCTCGCGCGCTACTGGTTCGGCGGCTGCCACGGCGAATTCGAGCGCAGCATCGCCGACGATCCGGCCGAGTGCAAGCAGCGCATCCGCGACTACCTCAACCACGAGTACGGCTACAACATGAGCCTGTCCATCGACCGGATACGCCCCGCGTACCGTTTCGACGCGACCTGCCAGGGTTCGGTGCCCGAGGCGATCTGCTGCTTCCTCGACTCCGACGGCTTCGAGGACGCGATCCGCAACGCTGTGTCGCTGGGCGGCGACAGCGACACGCAGGCCGCAATGGCCGCGAGCATCGCGCAGGTCGCCTACGGCATCCCCGACGACATCGCCGGGCAGGCGCTCTCCTACCTGCCCGGACCGCTGCGCGACGTGCTCGAACGCTGGGACGACTTCTACCGCGAGCGCGACAAGCCGCCGTTGTTCTTCGAGCATCGTCCGTTGGCGGCGTAGCTCATGTGTCGATGCGGTTGATCTCGCGCAATGCCTTGTTGCGGTAGGTCAGGTCGTCGCGTGCGCTGAAGCCGAGGCGCTGCCAGAACGCGTTGCCGGCATCGTTGTGCGCGAAGGCGACGAGGGCGACTTTGATGATGCCTTCGTTGGCGAGCGCATGCAGTGCTGCATTGACGAGTGCGGTGCCGATGCCTTGGTGTTGGCGTTCGGGGTTGACGGCGGTGTGGTAGATGTATCTGCGTCGTCCGTCGTGTCCTGCGAGGATGGATCCGGTGATGGCTCCGTCGTCGGCTTCATGGACGAAGCAGGTGGTGGGGTTGCGTTGGAGGTATCTGGTGATGCCTTCGCGTGAGTCGTCGATGGTGTTGAGTCCCATGCCGGTGCATGCCATCCAGCATGCGTGGACGGCGTCGTAGTCGTCGGGTGTCATGATGCGGATCATGGGGGTTCCTTTGCGTAAGATGAAGCCCCGGACGGCTTGTCGTATGGATCGGCGAGGTATCCGGGGCGTTCATTGGATTGTCTGGGTTGCGGGATTATTTCACTCCGACCATCAGTGCCTCTTTGCGAGCGCGTGTGAGCGCCACGTAGATGAGACTCCGGTACTGCTTGCACAGTTCGCGTCTTGAGACCACGTCGGTGGTCTCTTCGAGCTTCCCCTCCGGAGGCACGGTGTCTGGATTGATGTCCGCGACGACGATGGTGTCGAATTCGAGGCCCTTGACACGATGCATCGTGGCGACGCGGATGCCGGGCCTGTCGGTGTCTTCCGCCTCCCTGCCGAGGACATAGGTCTCGCGTCCGTGCTGTTCGAAGTAGTCGACCCATTGATCGCACAGGTACTTTGCCGGCGCTACGATGCAGATGCTGCGCTCATAGTCCTCGCCGTTCTTTGCGATTTGTTCGGTGATCCAATCATCCACAGCCTTATGTTCCTCATGCTGACTGTGGAATCGCTTTGCAACGGGCGCTGGTCCTTGCATGAGTGAGTGGCTGTCGTTGGATTCGACCGTTTCCCCATTGAGATCGTCGAAACGCTCTGGATCGCCTTGCATGGATTCACCAAGAACCGCTTTGAACGCTTCGTCGGACACGTCCGTGCCGTTCGTGTCGAATACGCGTTCGGCGGCATCCCGGATTTGTTCGATCGTGCGGTAGTTGATGCGAAGTCTTCGGGATCGTCCCTGTATGGCGATGCCGCATTGGGAAAGCATGACGGTTTTGCCGTAGATGCGCTGCTGGGCATCGCCGACGATGGAGAAATCCTGCCCCTCATCGACGATGATGTGCGCATACGGGGAGGTGATTCGGCCTGCGCGCAGGCTATCCTCCACCATACCCATGGCTTGATAGACATCCCATTGCTTGTGGTCGCTCATATACCGGTGATAGGCTTCGGCGACCTTCCATAGCGACGCCTTATGGGCACGCGACATGCGCGATCCGCGTCCGCGGCGCGAGGAGCGGAAGTATTCACCAAGTGTCGTGATGCCCTTGTTTTTGATCACCTCTTCCCATTCGTCGCGCAGGAAGGCTTCCTCCCCGCTCCACTGGGACTGGCCGCTTTCCGCGATGGCGGCCTTCCACACTTCGCCAATCGCCACGTCATCATAGGTCAGCTGGTAGTCGAATCCGCGTTTGCGCAGACAACCGGCCACGTATCGGTCAAGATTGAGCACGTCGATGCGTCCGAGCTCCTCCTGCGTGCAGATGAGCTGAAGGTTCGCCTTGATGTCGGTCGCCAGATTCCTGCTGTATGTGGTGAACAGCACCTTATGTGCACTATGCCGCCGTACGAGTGTGCGGCGAGATATTTCGCGCGATGCATCGCCACAACCGTCTTGCCGGTTCCGGCACCGCCCGTGAGCCGGTACGACCCCTTGTAGTCCCGTTCCCCGTATCGCCGTTGCGACGCGGTTCACCGTGAGATTTCCAGTCAAGACCGCGTTCGCGACACAGACATCAGCGCTCTATGCATGGATCCGAGGAGGCGGTCTGACGTTATGCCCCGAAGAGGCCGACGCCAAAATCCTGACGCAGTCCGATGCCCGTACAACCACGATCGTACTTGACGACGATATGCGCGCAATGCTGCATTCTGTCTGCGAATTTCGCCATACCGCCGCACGGCTGGCCAGACTGACGAGACGAGGGGGTGTGGGCTGGTGCACCCCACACCCCTCCTGCCCCTCTCACGCCCCGTACCGCGCCAGATACTCCTCGGCGGCCTCGGCGATCTCGTCGCTGACGTACGGCCTGCCGTCGTCGTCGGGCAGTTCGCGGCCGGCGGCGAAGATCTCCCTGACGTTCGCGATCGCGAACACCGGGAATCCGAACTCGCGCTGCACGTCCTGCACGGCGGACAGGTCGCTGTCCTTCGTCTTCTCCATACGGTCCACGGACAGCACGAGCCCGACGATGTTGACGTCGGCCTGCTCCCTGAGCTTGGGGACGACCTCGCGCACGGCGGTGCCGGCGGTCATCACGTCGTCGACGAGCAGCACGTTCATGCCGTCCTCGAGCGGCCTGCCGACCATCGTGCCGCCGTCGCCGTGGTCCTTCCTCTCCTTGCGGTCGAAGGTGTAGCCGACGGTGACGCCGTAGTTGAGTTCGAGCGCGATCGACGTGGCGACGGCGAGCGGGATGCCCTTGTACGCCGGGCCGAAGATCGTGTCGATGCGGGCGGGCAGCCGCCCGTCGTCGATCTCGGTCTGGATCTTCTCGGCGTAGAACGCGCCGAGCGTCGCGATCTTCCTGCCGTCGTCGAAGGCGCCGGCGTTGATGAAGTACGGCGAACGCCGTCCGGACTTCAATGTGAAGTCGCCGAATCTGAGGGCGTTCGATTCGAGCAGGAACTTGGTGAATCGGTGGTCGAGGGAGTCGAACATCGTGTCTCCTTCCGGATGGATGTGTTCTGTGGTGTCGTCGAGGCGTCTTCAGCGCCAGGTGTCGCCCTTGGCGAGCTTTTCGGTCAGTTCGGGTCTGGAGTCGAGGAGCTCCTCGAGCTCGAGGGCGACACGGATCGGCGCGGTAGGGTCGTACAGCGCGGCGCCGCCGACCTCGACGGCGTTGGCGCCGGCGTAGAGGTATTCGAGGGCCTTCTCGCCCGAGTCGATGCCGCCGATGCCGATGATCGGGATGTCGGGCAGCGCGGCGCGCACGCGCCACACGCAGGCCAGGCCCACCGGGAAGACGGCAGGCCCGGACACGCCGCCGGTGCGGTTGGCGATAATCGGCTCGCCGGTCCTGATGTCGATGCGCATGCCGACGAGCGTGTTGATCATGCTCAGGCAGTCGGCGCCGCCGTCGACGGCGGCGCGCGCGATCGCGGCGATGTCGGTGACGTTCGGCGTGAGCTTGACGATCATCGGCTTGTCGGTCATCGGGCGCAGCCGGTCCATGAGCTTTCCCAGCGCGACCGGGTCGGTGCCGACGGACATGCCGCCGTGCGTCACGTTCGGGCAGCTGACGTTGATCTCGAGCATGTCCGCGTCCGAGTCGGCGAGCTTTTCGACGACCTGCGCGTAGTCGTCGTCGCAGTGGCCGGCGACGTTCGCGATGACGGTGGCGCCGAGGTCCTTGAGGTACGGCAGGTCGTGCGCGAGGTAATGGTCGACGCCGGGGTTCTGCAGGCCGACGGCGTTGACGGTGGCGGCCGGGCTTTCGGCGGTGCGCACGCCCGGGTTGCCGAGCCATTCGACCGGCGAGACGCCCTTCGTGGTGACCGAGCCCATCTGGGACACGTCGTAGAACCGTCCGCACGCGTAGGCGTTGAAGGTGCCGGAGGCGGTGCCGACCGGGTTCTTCCACGGCACGCCGGCGACGACGGTGCCGTGGCGCCATTCGTGCGGCGCGTAGACGCTCGTCGGGGTTTCATTGAGTTCCTGTTCGATGTTCACGTTGTCCTCGCTCACTTGTTGTCCCATCCCAGCTGGTGCGCGGTGAAGACCGGGCCGGCCTCGCACACCTTCTCGCGGCCGTCGCGCGTGTCGATCGTGCAGGCGACGCAGGTGCCGTAGCCGCAGCCCATGCGCTGCTCCATGCTCAGCTGCGCGTCGACGCCGCGCTTGGACGCCCATTCGGCGACCGCCTTCATCATCGGCGTCGGACCGCACGACAGGATGATTAGCTCACGGCCGCTCTCCTGCAGACCCGGCCACAGGCGTTCGAGCAGCGTGAGCACGTTGCCTTCCGACTCGTCGATGCTGTGCACCTCGTCGGCGTATCTGGCCGCGTACACGTCGGCGAAATGCGCGTCGCGGTAGCCGAGCACGGCGATCGCGCGGCAGTCGTCGCGTCCGGCGAGCGCCTGCGCGGCCTCGAGCAGCGGCGGGATGCCCAGCCCCCCGCCGACGAGCAGGTAGTCGGCCGCCTCATGCAGGTCGAAGGGCCTGCCCAGAGGGCCGAGCACGTCCACATGGTCGCCGGCCTTCAAGTGCGCGAACTCGTCGGTGCCGTAGCCGACGACGGCGAAGATCAGGCTGACCCGGTCGCCGTCGACGTCGCTGACGCCGAAGGGGCGCGGCATCAGATGCTGCGGGTTGGACGAGTACAGGTTGACGAACTGTGCGGGCCGGACGTTGGCGGCGATGAACTCGTCGCGGAACGTCAGGCGCACGACGCCGGGCGTCAGTTCGCGCACGTCGGTGACGTCGACGGTGCGCCGGGTCGGCGTGCGGCCGTTCGATACGGCATCCTCCACCGTATGGGAAAACGCTGTGGTTGGCATGGGTGTCCTGTCCCTCTTTCTTCTCTGCTGTGGTTGCTGGACTGGGGTTCTTCTCGCGCCGCCGCGCCCGCAGGGGCGCGCGTGCATGTCAGGCGAGCGCGACGCGCAGCTGGTCGCGCATGTCCTCGGCGGCGCGCCGCGCGTTGGCGGCGACGAGTTCGAGCGCGGTCTCGGGTTCGAGGCCCGCGTCGTAGCGCGCGTCGTCGCGCCATGCGCCGATGATGCCGCGCGACGAGTTGACGATCGCGCCGGAGCCGTCATGGTCGAACATGCCGGCGACCGAGGCCGCGGTGCCGCCCTGGGCGCCGTAGCCGGGCACGAGGAAGAAGGTGTGCGGCATGCGTTCGCGCAGCGCGGCGCCCTCCTCGGGGTGCGTGGCGCCGACGACGGCGCCGGTGCGCGAATAGCCGAAGCGGCCGATCGTGTCGGCGCCCCATTGCTCGACGAGGTCGGCGACGTGTTCGTAGACGCGGCCGCCGTCGGCCAGCTGGAGCTCCTGGATCTGCGCGGAGGACGGGTTCGACGTGCGCACGAGGACGAACAGGTCGCGGTCGGACTCCCCGGCGGCTTCGACGAACGGTTCGATGCCGTCGGAGCCGAGGTAGGGGTTGACGGTGAGCGCGTCCTCGTGCCATACGTCGGCGCCGTCGAAGCCGGTCAGGTGCTTCGCGTAGGCGGCTGCCGTCGAGCCGATGTCGCCGCGTTTGACGTCGCCGATCACGTACAGGCCCTGCTGGCGCGCGTACTGGCAGGTCATCGTGTAGCAGTCGATGCCGGCCGGGCCGAGCGCCTCGTACATCGCGATCTGCGGTTTGACGGCGGGCACGATGTCGGCGACCGCGTCGATGATCGCGCGGTTGAACTCGAAGTACGCGGCCGCGGCGCCGGTCGCGGCGAGGTTGTCGTCGTCCTCCTCGACGTATTCGTCGGCTTCGATGCGGTAGGCGTCCATGACCTGAGCGGGCACGAGCGCCGGCGTGGGGTCGAGGCCCACGACGCTCGGGTTCTGTTTGTCTTCGATGGCTTCGATGAGGCGGTCCATCATGCTCCTTGTGGGTGGTTGTGGATGTGAGGGGCGTTGTCTGCTTCGCGCGGCGGTTCGTCCGCGCGGCCGGGCGCGCGGGCGGGGTTGCGCTGCCCGGCGTCGCGGGGGCGCGTCAGGCGAGCGCGTCGAGGCTGGCGGAGACCAGGCGCGAACCGATGATCGTCGCGTACGGCCTGCCGGTGACCTCCCAGCCGTCGAACGGCGTGTTGCGCGCCTTCGACCGGAACTCGTCGGCCCGGATCGTCCATGCGTCGTCGAGGCCGAGGATGACAAGGTCGTTGCGCTCGGGGTGTTCGCTCGCGCCCAGGTCGAGCGTGCGTTTCGCCGCGCATTTCGCGCCCGTGTTGAGCAGGGCCGCGATGTCGGTCGAATGCCTGCCCATGAGCGAGGCGGGGTTGAGCGCCATGAGTTCGATGAGGCGTTCGTCGCTGATCCAGCCGCCGCCGACGAGGACCGTGTGGCATACGGCGAACGCGCATTCGAGGCCGATGATGCCGTTGGGCGCCTCAAGGAAGCCGAGCGCCTTCTCGTCGGCGGTGTGCGGGGCGTGGTCGGTGGCGATCATGTCGACGGTGCCGTCGGCGATCGCGGCGATCGTGGCCTGCCGGTCCTTCTCGCTGCGAAGCGGCGGGTTCATCTTCGCGCGCGTGCCGTATTCGAGCAGCGCCTCGTCGCTTAATGCCAGGTAGTGCGGCGCCGTCTCGCAGGTGATCGGCAGGCCCTCGGCCTTGGCGCGGCGGATCGCGTCGAAGCTGATCGCCGTGCTCACATGCTGGAAGTGCACGTGCACGCCGGTCTCGCGCACCAGGTCGATGTCGCGTTGCACGACCGCCAGCTCGGTGTCCTCGGGGATGCCGGGCACGCCGAGCTTCCTGGCGACGGGGCCGTCGTTGACGGCGCCGACGTCGTGGTGCTCGCAGTGCTCGATCAGGTACAGCCCCGTCTCCTTGACGTTCGCGAACACGTCGCGCAGCACCGGCGTGGGCACCGCCGAGCCGTCGTCGCTCATCGCCGTGACCGGGTGCGCGATCTGCGCCGCGTCCTTCTCATCGTCGTTGCCGGGCATGTACCACGCCCAGTCCTTGGGCTCGGTCGGCTCCTGACCCGCGCGGCCCTTCGTCGCGCACACGCACAGCTCGTAGCGCACCGGCAGCGTCACGCCGTGGATCCGCTCGTAGTGCTGCAGGTAGTCGATGACGTTGTCGCAGCCGGCGGCGAGGACCTCGTCGGCGCCCGGCTCCCCGGGAGTGACGATCCGGCCGTCCATCGCCGGCACCGTGTTCGGCATGATGAGCACGTTCGTGTAGCCGCCCGCGGCCGCCGCCGCGCAGCCGGTGGCCATCGTCTCCTTGTACGTCTGGCCCGGATCGCGGAAATGCACGTGCGGGTCCTCGAGGCCCGGCGCCACCGTGAGACGCGAGGCGTCGACGATCTGGTCGCGTCCGTCGGGCACGACCAGGTCGATGCGCTCGCCGGTGTCCCACACGCGGATGTCCCTGAAGGTGATCGACATCAGAACTCGGCCTCCTCGTCGCAGTAGCGGCATCGGTACACGTCCCCGTCGGCGCGGTCGAGGTAGAAGACCTGGTCGACGCCCGGCTCGGTCGTCGTCACGCAGCGCGGGTTGACGCAGGTGATGACGTCGACGACGCGTTCGGGCAGCGTCGGCGTCTTCTTGTCGACGATGCGCCCGCCCCGGATGACGTCGACGGTCGCCGAACGCGCCACGAGGCCGAGCACGTCGAGGTCGATCGCCGTGTCCGCGTCCTCGACCTTGATGATGTCCTTCGTGCCGTAGCGGCGCGAATCGGTGTTCATGATGAGCGCGAGCTTCGTCGCGGACGGGTTGATGCGCAGGTATTCGAGCACCTTGAGCGCCGTGCCGGCCGGCACGTGGTCGATGATGATGCCGTCCTGGATGCTGGTGACCTCCATCAGGCCATGACCTCCTTGTTCTCGTGGTCGGCGAACCCGGGCAGCTCGTCGCCGAGCACCGAGCTCTCCAACGCCATGCGCATGAGCATGCCGTTCCTGACCTGTTCGAAGTAGGCGGCGCGCGGGTCGTCGTCCACCTCCTTGGCGATCTCGTTGACGCGCGGCAGCGGGTGGAGCACCGCCATGTCCGGCTTGGCGAGGGCGAGCTTGGCCGCGTCGAGGATGTACGTGTCGCGCAGGCGCAGGTAGTCGTCCTCGTTGAAGAAGCGTTCCTTCTGCACGCGCGTCATGTACAGCGCGTCGAGGTCGCCGATGACCTCGCTCAGGTCGCTGACCTCCACGTACGAGCAGTCCTCGGTCGCGTTGATGCGGTTGAGCACGTACTGCGGCGTGCGCAGCTCCTTCGGCGAGATGAGCACGAAGCGCACGTCGCCGAAACGGCACAGCGTCTCGATGAGCGAATGCACGGTGCGTCCGAAGGTCAGGTCCCCGCACAGGCCGATCGTCAGATGGTTGACGCGCCCGAAGCGCGAGCGCAGCGTCGCGAGGTCGGCGAGCGTCTGCGTGGGGTGCATGTGGCCGCCGTCGCCGGCGTTGATGACGGGCACGGACGCGGCGTCGGCGGCGACGAGCGCGGCGCCCTCCTTGGGGTGGCGGATCGCGACGACGTCGACGTAGTTGGAGACGGTCTTGAGCGTGTCGGAAATCGATTCGCCCTTGGTGACCGAGGCGAGCTGGGCGCCGGCGAAGCCGATGACCTTGCCGCCGAGGCGCAGCATCGCCGTTTCGAAGCTCAGCCGTGTGCGCGTGCTCGGCTCATAAAACAAAGTGGCCAACACTCTGCCGTCGCAGGTGTGTGCCACTTCCTTGCGGTGCGTATCGATGTACCGCGCCTTGTCGAGCAGTTCGCGGATCTGCTCGATGGACAGGTCGTCCAACGTGATGACGCTCGTGCCGACCATCGAGGGTGCGGGAGCGTTGTGTGCTTCGCTAGCCAATGACTCACCTTTCTGACCGAATGTGAAGGTGGTCACCGAAGTGACCTCTCCAACTATAACCGCACCCGCCTATTGGGGGCCGGATGCGGACCCGGGGCGTGTCCCGTCTCACGATGCGAATGCCGTCACGCCTCGACGCCGTAGAACAGCCGTTCGCACACCTCGCGGCTGCGTCGCATCTGGGCGAGGATGTCGTTCTCGAAGCGCTGGCCGTGGTTCGCGTCGTAGCCGAGGTAGACGGCGATGCCGCCGAGCGAGTACATGTCGGTCGGCAGGATGTCCGCCTGGCTGGCCCGTCCGCTCCACAGGTAGTTGCCGTTGCGCGCGTCGGTGCACATCTGCCACGCCTCGCCGAGCGTGTTCGCGTCCTCCTCGCCGATCACGTTGTCGGCCACGAGTTCGCCCAACGCCTCCGTGGTGGAGTTGACGCGCAGGTCCGGGTCGCCGTGCGCGTGTTGCAGCTGCAGCAGCTGGATGGTCCATTCGACGTCGCTCAGGCCGCCCTTGCCGAGTTTGAGGTGGCGGTCGCGCCGCACGCCGCGCGGCAGGCGTTCGGCTTCCATGCGCGCCTTGAGTTTGCGGATCTGCCCGATCTCCTCCTCGGTGAGCGCGCGGTCCGGGTAGCGCAACGGATCGGCGATGTTCGTCAGGAAATCATCCGCGAGCGCCATGTCGCCGCCGGCGGCGCGGGCGCGCAGCAGCGCCTGGCGTTCCCATGTGCTGGACCATGAGCGGTAGTATTCCTCGCATGACGCGTAGGAGCGCACGAGCGGCCCGTTCTTGCCTTCGGGGCGCAGGTCCATGTCGAGTTCGATCTTCGGTTCGAGGCTGACGGGGCCTTGCACGAGCATGCGCAGCTGCTCCTGGACCTTGCGTGCGAAGCGGTTGGCGGCCTGGTCGTCGGCGCCCGCATTGGGGCGGTAGATGATGATGACGTCGGCGTCGGAGCTGAAGTTGACCTCGCGTCCGCCGTAGCGGCCCATCGCGATGATGGTGATGGCCGCCGGGGCGGCGTCGATGCCGTCGGCGCGCATTTGGGCGTTGACGGACCAGCGCAGCGCGGCGTCGAGGATCGCGTCGTACACGTCGGTCATGCCTTCGAGCATCTCGGGGCCTTGGATGACGCCGCTCATCCACCCCAGTCCGATGCGTTCGATCTCGTGGCGGCGCAGGGCGCGCAGCGCGGTGGCCGCTTCCCTGGCCGCGTGCGAGTGGCGGTCGATGATCGCCGCGCACTGCGTGTCGAGGCTGGCGCGGGAGCGGGCGTGCAGCTTCGCGTCGTCGCCCAGCCAGGTGATCGATTCGAGGGATTTGTTGAGTGCGTCGCCCAGGTACCGCGAGTTGGACAACACGTGGCACAGGCGCCGGGCGGCGGACGGCGAGTCGCGCAGGAAGCCGAGGTATTCGTGTTCGCCGCCGAAGTGTTCCTCGAGCGTGCGCCAGTACAGCAGGCCCATGTCGGGGTTCTGCCCTTCCCCGAGCCAGCGCAGGACCGCCGGCAGGAGGATGCGGTTGATCTTCGCGGCGCGCGTGACGCCGTCGGTCAGGGCGCGCACGTGGCGCAACGCGGCGGCCGGGTCGGCGAATCCGATCGCCTCGTAGCGTTCGAGGGTCGCCTCTTCGCTCAGCGCGACCGCCTCGTCGGGCGAGGTCGCGCTGATCGGCAGCATCGGCCGGTAGTAGATGTCGTTGTGCAGGCGGCGCACCTGTTGGCGGGTTTCGTCGTATTGCCCGACGAGCTCCTCGGGGCGCATGTGCACGGCCCGGGCGAGCCGGTGCAGTTCGGGGTTCTGGTTGAGTTCGTCGGTGTTGAGCGTGCGTTTCCTCTCGAGGCCGCCGACGTTGCCGCGGCCCAGATCGGGGAACAGGTGGGTGCGTTTGAGCATCCACATCTGCTGGCGGTGTTCGAGCACGCGTTCGAAACGGTAGTCCCAGGCGAGCGCCTTCGCCTGGGGCCGTGAGACGTAGCCGCCGTCGGAGAGCGCCTGCAGCGCGTCGAGCGTCGAGCGCACGCGCAGCGACGCGTCTGTGCGCCCGTGCACGAGCTGCAGCATCTGCACGGTGAACTCGACGTCGCGCAGGCCTCCGCGCCCGAGTTTGATCTCGCGGTCCTTGAGCGGCGCGGCGATGAGGTCCTCGACGCGTTCGCGCATGCGTTGGCAGTCGTTGACGAAGTTCTCGCGTCTGGCGGCCGTCCAGACGAATTTCGCGGCCATCGCCTCGTAGTCGGCGCCGAGGTCCGCGTCGCCGGCGACGGCGCGCGCCTTGAGCAGCGCCTGGAACTCCCAGTTCTGCGCCCACTGCCCGTAGTAGGCCTCATGCGCGTCGAGGCGGCGCACGAGCGGGCCGTCCTTGCCTTCGGGGCGCAGCGCCCCGTCGATCTGCCACAGCGGCTGCTCGGCCACACCGGACACGACGGACTGGCATATGCGCTGCAGCGTCGTCGCGATCTTCGTGCCGATGCGCGTGAGCGTCGGATTGTCGGTCTGCCCGTCGGCGGGTTCGACGACGTAGATGAGGTCGACGTCGGAGACGTAGTTGAGTTCGCGGGCGCCGAGCTTGCCCATGCCGATGACCGCGAAACGCACGTGTTCGGATCCGGCCGTCTCGCGCCTCGCGACCGCGAGCGCGCCTTCGAGCGCCGCGTCGGCCAGGTCGGACAGTTCGCCGCTGATCTTCGGCTGGATCTCGATCGGGTCGCCGTCGGTCACGTCCTGCGCCATGATCGCGGCGAGCTGCTCGCGGTAGTCGGCGCGCAGCGCGCCGGTCGCCTCGGCGAGCGGTTTGGAGGCCATCGGGGCGCCGGACTCGGCGTCGGCGCCGACGGCCTCGAGGATGCGCCGTCGGCGTTCCTCGCGTGTGACGGCCGCCGTCCGGCGCGGTTCGGCGACGGCGGCGCGCACGAGCGCCGGGCGGAAGCGCATGAGCGTGCCCATCGCGTTCGAGGCGCCGAGCACGCCGATCAGGCGCGCCATGGCGGCCTCGCCGGCTGCGATCGAGGACAGCGTTTCGCCCCGGTCTGCGAGCGAACGGCGGATGTCGACGAGGTTCGCGAGCGCCGTGTCGGGGTCGTCGCATGCGGCGAGCTGGCCGAGCAGCGTCGCGACGGCCTCGTGGTCGGCGTCGGCGCCGAGCAGGTCGGCGATGAGCTGCTTCGCCCTGCCGATGCTCTGCAGTCCGGCGTGGATGACGTCGCGGGTGGGGATGTTCGTCGGTGTGCCTTGGTCCATGGGTCCAATCTACCCGTGCTGGATGACGCTGCGGGCGGCTCAGCCGAAGAACGCCTTCGTGTTCGCCCAGATGCGCCGGGTGACGCACGGCCGGTTCATCGTGTACAGGTGGATGCCGTCGACGCCGCGGGCGGTCAGGTCGCGGATCTGCTCGGACGCGTAGATGATGCCGGCCTCCTTGAGGGACGCCGGGTCGTGGCCCCACATGTCGAGCATGGCGGCGAGCGGTTCGGGGATCCTCGAGCCGCACAGGCCGGCCATGTGGCGCACCGAGGCGCAGTTGGCGACCGGCATGATGCCGGCCTCGATCGGCACGTCGACGCCGGCGGCGCGCGCCTTGTCGCGGAAGCGCAGGAAGTCCTCGTCGTCGTAGAACAGCTGGGAGATCAGATGGGTGACGCCGGCGTCGACCTTGCGTTTGAGGTTGTCGATGTCCTCGTCGAGGCTCGCCGCCTGGGGGTGCTTCTCCGGGTAGCAGGCGCCGTAGATAGGCAGGTCGGGGCGGCGCTCGCGGATGAACGCGGCCAGGTCGGAGGCGTGTCGGAACACGTTCGCCGGTTCGCGTTCTGGGTTGCGGTCGCCGCGCAGCGCGAGGACGCCGGCGACCTTCGCCTGGTCGAACAGGTCGAGCGCCTCCTCGGCGCCGGCCTCGTCGAGGTACTGGGCGGTCAGGTGGGCGACGGCGGGGATGCCGTATTCGGCGCGCACCGTGTTCGCGATGCGCGCGGTGGCGGTGCGGTCGACCGATTTGCCGGTGCCGTAGGTCACCGAGATGAAGGCGGGTTCGAGGCCCTGCAGGCCGTCGAGCGTGTCGTAGATCGTGCCGACCGGCGCGGTGCGCTTGGGCGGGAAGATCTCCAGGGAGAAGATGGACATGATGGGTCGTCCTCGGATACGGGAGGTTGGAACGGGAAAGCGGGAGGGGGTAAAGGGGTAAGGAGGAAGGGAGGGCATCGTCGTCGCGTGGGGGCCGACGGCGTCATGCGCCGGCGATGCGCGATGGGCGCGCCCGCCCCGGGGCGGGCGCGCAGGGTCACAGGCGCGAGCGCACGGCCTTCGCGGCCTCGACCATGTGCCCGAGGCTCGGCCACGTCTCGGCCTCGCCGCGGGTCTTGAGGCCGCAGTCGGGGTTGATCCACACCTTGTCGACGTCCATCTTGGCGAGGATCTCGCCGATGCGCTCCTCGATCTCGGCCTCGCCCGGCACGCGCGGCGAGTGGATGTCGTAGACGCCGGGGCCGGCCTCGGTCTCGAAGTCGGCGTCGTCGATCGCGTCGAGGACGACGAGGTCGCCGCGCGACGCCTCGAAGGAGATGACGTCGGCGTCCATCGCGTCGATGTCGCGGATGATGTCGTTGAACTCGGAGTAGCACATGTGCGTGTGGATCTGCGTGTCCGGCCTCACGCCCGAATGCACGAGGCGGAACGCCGGGATCGCCCAGTCGAGGTACTTCGCGTGCCAGTCGGAGCGGCGCAGCGGCAGCTTCTCGCGCAGCGCGGCCTCGTCGATCTGGATGATGCGGATGCCGGCGGCCTCGAGGTCGAGGACCTCGTCGCGGATCGCGAGCGCGAGCTGGCGCGTCTGCTCCTCGGCGGAGATGTCCTCGCGCGGCCACGACCAGTTGAGGATCGTGACCGGGCCGGTGAGCATGCCCTTCATCGGCTTGTCGGTCCTCGACTGCGCGTAGCGGCTCCATTCGACGGTGATCGGTTCGGCGCGCGAGACGTCGGACCACACGATCGGCGGCTTGACGCAGCGCGTGCCGTAGGACTGCACCCACGCGTTCTTCGTGAACAGGAAGCCGTTGAGGCGCTGGCCGAAGTACTCGACCATGTCGTTGCGCTCGAATTCGCCGTGCACGAGCACGTCGAGGCCGATCTGCTCCTGCTGGCGGATCACGTCGTCGATCCGGTCCTTGATGAACGCGTCGTATTCGTCGCGGCTGATCTCGCCCTTGCGCAGCTTCGCGCGTTCGGCGCGGATCTGACTGGTCTGCGGGAACGAGCCGATCGTCGTCGTCGGCAGCGGCGGCAGGCCGAGCGCCTCGCGCTGCAGCCGCTGGCGCTCGGCGCGCGCGGGCAGGCGCGTGAAGTCGTCGTCGGCGAGCGCCTCGAGGCGCGCCCTGACGGCATCGTCGCGCGCCACGCGGCTGCCGTCGAACAGCAGCTGGTTCGCCTTGAGCACGTCGGACGCCTTCTTCGCGTCGTCGTCGAGGTCGACGAGGTCGGCTATCTCGCGCACCTCGTCGAGCTTCTCGACGGCGAACGCGAAGTGCCGCAGGACGTCGTCGCCGAGCGCCTCCTCGCCCTTCGTGCTGAACGGCACGTGCAGCAGCGAGCAGGCGGAGGCGACGGCGACGCGTCCGGTGACGCGCTGCAGCCCCTCGACGAGCGCGATGCTCTCCGCGTAGTCGTTGCGCCAGATGTTGCGTCCGGAGACGACGCCGGCGAACAGCGTCGTGCGTTCGCCCACGCCGTGGGTCCCGACGGCGGCGAGGTTCGCCTCGCGGCCCTCGACCAGGTCGAGGCCGACGCCGTCGAACTCGAAGAGCCTGACGGTCTCGTAGATGTCGGCGATGTCGCCGAAGTAGGTGTTGAGCAGCACCTTGACCCGCCCCTCGCGCGCCGGCAGGATGCGCGAGTAGAGCGACTTGAACAGCCGCACGTCGGCGTCGTCCTTGTCGAGCACGAGGCACGGCTCGTCGAGCTGCACCCATGCGGCGCCGAGGTGGGCGAAGCGGCGCAGGATCTCGGCGTAGACGCCGGCGACGGCGTCGATGAGGCCCTCGTCGACCCTCAGTTCGCGCGCCTGGTCGTCGCGCGAGAGCTTGAGGAAGGTGTACGGGCCGATAAGCACCGGCTTCGTCTGGTAGCCGAGCGCCTTCGCCTCGAGGTACTCGTCGAAGGGCTTCGTGCCGTTGAGCCGCACCTCGGTCGCCTCGTCGAACTCGGGCACCAGGTAGTGGTAGTTCGTCGTGAACCACTTCTTCATCGGCAGCGCGGTCACGTCGCCGCGTTCGCCCTGATAGCCGCGCGCCATCGCGAACAGCGTCTGCTCGGGGTCGTCGAAGGACAGGCGGCGGTAGCGCGCCGGGATCACGTTGAGCAGGATCGCCGTGTCGAGCATCTGGTCGTAGAGGCTGAAGTCGTTGCTCGGGATCAGGTCGATGCCGGCGGCGCGCTCGAGCCGCCAATGCTCGGCGCGCAGCTCGCGGCCGACGCGGCGCACGTCGTCGAGCGACGCGTCGCCCTTCCAGTACGCTTCGATGATCTTCTTGAGCTCGCGGTTCCTGCCGATGCGCGGGAAACCGGAGATGGACGTGGGAACGCTCATGGGTGCCTCCAAAAATCGGGCTTGCTTGCTGCAACGTGCATCACGCTAGCAGACCGGCCCGGGCGGCGGCGCCCACGTCTTGCGAAAAAGCCGCGAAACGGCCATACCGGTTATTGAGACGACGTCATAACCGCAGCTTATAGCCCGGGCCCGAAGGCCCGGCGGCCCCGCGGCGGCGCGGGAGCGTCAGTCGAAGTCCTTCGGCGAGAGCACGGCGATGAGGTCGGCCTCGTGCACGCCCCACTTGCGAAACGGCGCGTCCGAGCCGAACACGGCCACGCAGGCCGTGGACATGCCCAGCTTGAGCAGGTCGGTCACGTCCTGTCCGGACCGCGGGCCGGCAAGCCACTGGCAGGCCATCGACACGGTCGGCTCGTGGCCGAGGACGAGCAGCGTGCGCCGCTTGTCCTTGCACGAGGCGAGCGCGTCGAACACCGACTGCATGCCGTCCTCGTACAGCGACTTCGTGTAGTCGACCTTCGGACCGTCGCCGAACACCTTGAGCATGCGCTCGCAGGTCTGGCGGGCGCGCACCGCGCTCGAACAGTCGATCTGGTCGGGCTCCAGCCCCATCGACTTGAGCCCCTTGGCCATGCGCTTGGCCTGCTTGAGGCCCTTGTCGAGCAGTTCGCGCTCGAAGTCTCCCTTCGCGTTCGACGGCTCGGTCTTCGCGTGCCGCATGACGAGCAGCACGTGTTGGTAGTCCTTCGCCTTCCTTGCGGCCTTCCTGACGTTCATGCACGCTCTTTCGTCCATCGGTGGCCCCATCGGGGCGCTGGTCATATGCAGTATAGCGCCGTGGGCGCCGGCGCCCGCCTATTCGCGCTCGGCGTCGCCGATGACGCGCAGCTGCGCGTCGAGGTCGCGCAGCACCTTGCGCAGCTTGCGGTCGGAGATGTCGCGCAGCTCGAGCTCCTCGAAGACGGCCTCGCGCTGTTCGGGGCTGAGCGAGTCGATGTCGGTCGTCGTGTCCTTCGCCGCGCGCTCGCGCCGGCGCAGCGCCTCGAAGCCGTCGGCCATCGCGCGCGAGACGACGAGGAAGCCGGTGTGCCCGATCATCTGGTGGTCGGGGCGCACCGCCAGCCCCTGCGCCTTCCAGTTGCGCTCGAGGGTCTCCTGGATCTGCGGCTCGCTCCAGCGTCCCGATGCGCGCAGTGCCTCGGCGAGCCTGGCCATCTGCGTCGTCGTCGTCACATAGCAGGTGAGCACGCCGCCGGGCGCGATGACGCGCTCCGCCTGCTCGAGGCGGTTCCACGGATCGAGCATGTCGAGCATGACGCGGTCGAACCATCCGGCCGGCAGCGTGGCGGCGACCGAGTCGAAGTCGCCGGTCAGCAGGTTCCAGTTGCCCGGATGCGCGCCGTAGTACAGGTCGACGTTCGCCTGCGCGACTCGAGCGAACTCGGGGCGCAGCTCGATCGTCGTCAGCTCGCCCTCGGCGCCGCACGCCTCGAGCAGGTGCAGGCTCATCGCGCCCGAGCCGGCGCCCGACTCGAGCACGCGGTGGCCGCGGCGGATGTCGCCCAGCTCGACGACCTGGGCCGTGTCCTTCGGATACATGATCTGCGCGCCGCGCGGCATCGACAGCACATAGTCGGCCAGCCGCGGACGCATGACGGCGTACCGCCAGCCGCCGATCGCGCGCGTGCCCTTCCACGGCTTGTTCGCGTCGCGTTCGGGATGCTCGGCGTTGACCTGCGCCTCGCGCCTGGCCGTCACGCTCGTCACGACGATGCCCTCGCTCCTACCGATGACGTCGTCATGCAGGATCAGGCCGTGCGCCGTCTGCGTCGAGCCTCCCGCGACGAGCTGGTCGGTGATCTTGTTCGACTTCCTGTCGGTGAACTGGACCTTCTCCCCCGCCACAAAGGGACCACGGCGCATACGGCGACTCCTTGACTCATCGGCGCGGGCCTCGGGCGGCCGCGCCGTCCGGCACGTTTCCAACGCTTAGCGTACACGAGGGCCGCACGCAACCGCCGCCCGCGCCGGCCCGCGGGCCCCTCAGCCGCGCAGGCGCGCGCTCCAGCGACCCCCGTCGCGGCGCACCGCCAGGTCGAGGCCGAACACAGCCGAGAGCCGTTCGTCGGTCAGGCCCTCGTCGATGCCCCCCGCGTACACGACCGTGCCGGGCGCCGGGTCGAGGCCGGCCGCACCGTCGGCGCAGGCGTCCGCCTCGCCGCCGCGAGTGCGCCCCATGACGGCCACATGGTCGAATCCCGTGGGGATCTCCTCGAGCCGGTGCGTGACGAGGACGACGGCGCGCGGGTCGTCCCGTCCGATCCGCCCCAGGGCGCGCAGCGTGATCTCGCGGCCGCCCAGGTCGAGGCCGGTCATCGGCTCGTCGAGGATGAGCAGCTCGGAACGCGCCATCAACGACCGGCAGATCATGACGCGCGTGCGTTCACCCTCCGACAGCTTCGCCATCGACTTGCCGACGAGGTATTCGATGCCGAAGTCGCGCATGAGGGCGCGCGCCCGCGCGATCTCGGCGTCGGTGTAGGTGTCGCGCCAGCGGCCGGTGACGGCCTTGAGCGCGGTGACGACGGCGTCGAGCGGGTCCTCGACGCCGGGCAGCGAGCGCAGCAGCTCCGCCGAGCTCAATCCGATCAGATGGCGGTAGGAGAACACGTCGACCTTGCCGAGCCGGCGTCCGAGGACGTCGACGGTGCCCGACGAGGGGTGGCCGCGCGTCGCCATCATCTGCACGAGCGTGGATTTGCCGATGCCGTTGGGACCGAACAGCACCCACTTCTCGCCGCGGCCGATCGTCAGGTCGACGTCGGCGAGGATCGTGCGCCCGTCCCGGCGGAAGGCGACGCCGCGCAGGGCGACGGCGTCTGCGCCATGGCCCCGCGCCCCGGCTTTGGTTGTGGTGGTATCGTCTCGCATCGGCGCGCTCCTTCTCTCCCGTCCGTTTCCCGTCCGCCGCGTGCATGCACGCTGCTGCCACGCTAGCGCACCGCCGCGCCCCGGCGCCGCGCACATTCCGGCATCCGGAAGAGGGCGGACCGCGGACGCATACCACCGGCGCCGAACGCGGCGGCGGACGGTTCGCTTTCGACGGCAAAACTTCCCCTGACCGCGTATTTCGCCCGCCCGCACCCGTTTTGCACTACCGTTGGGGGCATGAGCGAAACAAACATGGTACGCCTGACCAAAGGCGATACGGCACCGAACTTCGAACTCGAATCCGACGAATACAAGCATTACGCGCTCGCCGATTTCAAGCATCAGAACGTCGTGCTCTACTTCTATCCGAAGGCCGGATCCTCGGTGTGCACCCTCGAGGCGAAGGACTTCCAGGACAACCTCGAGCGCTTCGCCAAGGAGGGCTACACCGTCATCGGCGTCTCCCCCGACGACGTGAAGGTGCTGCAGGAGTTCCGCGAAAGCAACGATCTGGACTTCGTCCTGCTGTCCGACCCCGAGTACACCGTGCACAAGCTGTACGGCGCAGCCAAGGAACACTTCAAGGACGGCAAGAAGACCTATGAGACCGTCCGCTCCACCTTCGTGCTCGACGGCGAGGACAGGATCGTCTTCGCCGGCTACGACGTGAACGTCAACGGCCAGATCGACGAACTGCTCGAGCAGATCGAGAAGATCAAGTAACCGTCCCCCATAGGCATCATACGCGAAGGCGGCCGGACCGTTTCAAAACGGTCCGGCCGCCTTCGCGTATCGTCCGGCACGGGGTCAGACGGCGGTGCCGTTCTGGTCGAGGTTCGGGTTGTTCTTCGGGTCGCCTGCCGTGAAGAACAGGCTCAGGACGCCCACGGCGAAGCAGGCGGAGACGGTGATGATCGACCACAGCGGATGCTGCGGCAGCCACATGACGACGAAGAACATGATCGCCGAGACGACGATGACGACCCAGCTGGCCACGCGGAACCACTGACGCACCGAATGCGGCGCGCGGATGACCTGCGGCGGGTCGAAGTCGTTGGGGTCGGTGTCCATCGCGACCTCCTCGGCATGCTCGAGCTCGCTGCTCGTCGGCTTCCACGGGCCGCTCTTGCCCTCCTTGAGACGGCGGGACTTCTCCTGCAGCTGGTATTCGTCGATCATGCCCGAACGCGCGCGACCCTTCGTCGCATCGTACTGGTCCGGCACGCCCTTCTTCCTCTGCGCGCGACGCTCCGCACGGTTTGCCATCGTTGCTCCTTTCGCAAGACACGTTGTCCACGCCGGTGCCGGCGTGCTCACCGTCCTCTACTGTACTGCAACCCGCGGCATGCGGGCGGCGGGTTGCGCCCATCGACGCAAGGCGCCGCCCCGGATCCGAAGGCCCTTCGCGCGCGTCAGCGCCGCGGCAGCGACATCGGCCGCTGCGAGGCGACGATCGGCGCCGGCAGCTCGGTCGGCTCGCCGGTGAGGTAGGCGTCGACGGCGGCCGCGCACGAACGACCCTCGGCGATCGCCCAGACGACGAGGCTCTGGCCGCGTCCGGCGTCGCCGCACGAGAACACGCCCTCCTGCGAGGTGTGGAAGGCGTCGTCACGCGCCACGTTGCCGCGCGCGTCGAGATCGCACGGCAGCTGCTCGCTCAGCGTCGCCGTGTCCGGATGCAGGAAGCCCACCGAGATGAGCACGAGGTCGGCGGGGATGACGCGTTCGGTGCCCGGCTGGCGGGTGAATGGACCGTCCGCGCCCGGGGCGACGGTCACGACCTTCAGCCCGGTGACGTGCCCCTGCTCGTCGGCGACGAAGCCCTCGGTGCGCGCCGCGTGCTCGTAGGTGATCTTCGTGCCGTCCTCCTCGCCGACGAAGCCGACGGAGTCCGTGTTGTACACGTACTCGCCGCCCTCCTCCATCGACGACGTCTTCTGGTAGAGGCGCGCGAAGGTCGGCCACGGCTGGTCGTCGGGACGAGACGACGGCTCCTGCGGCATGATCTGCAGGACCGTGACGTCCTTCGCGCCCTGGCGGATCGACGTGCCCAGGCAGTCGGAGCCGGTGTCGCCGCCCCCGATGATGACGACGTGCTTGTCCTTGGCCGTGATGCCGTGCACCGGCTCCTTGCCGTAGACGCGGCGCGTCGCGTCCGGCAGGAAGTCCATCGCGAAGTGGATGCCGTCCATCTCGCGGCCCGGGATGTTCATGTCGCGCGGCACCGTCGAGCCGATCGCGACGACGACCGCGTCGTAGCGCGAGCGCAGGTCGTCCCAGGTGATGTCGCGGCCGATCTCGGTGTTCGTGCGGAAGCGCGTGCCCTCGGCCTTCATCTGTTCGACGCGGCGGTCGAGGATGCGCTTGTCGAGCTTGAAGTTCGGGATGCCGTAGCGCATCAGGCCGCCGACCTCGTCGTCGCGTTCGTAGACGACGACGGTGTGGCCTGCGCGCGTCAGCTGCTGCGCGCAGGCGAGGCCCGCCGGGCCCGAGCCGACGACGGCGACGGTCTGCGAGCTCAGGCGCGCCGGCGGCAGCGGCTTGACGTAGTCGAGCGCCCAGGCCTGGTCGATGATCGTCACCTCGTCGTTCTTGATCATCGTCGGCGGCTGGTGGATGCCGAGCACGCACGCCGACTCGCACAGCGCCGGGCAGATGCGTCCGGTGACCTCCGGGAAGTTGTTCGTCATCGACAGGCGGTTGTAGGCCTCCTCCCACTTGCCCTGACGCACGAGGTCGTTCCATTCGGGGATGAGGTTACCCAGCGGGCATCCGGACATGCAGAACGGCGTGCCGCAGTCCATGCAGCGGGCCGCCTGTTCCCGGGTCCAGTCCTGCAGGCCGTTCTCGGCATGCACATCGAACCAGTCCCTGATGCGTTCTTCGACGGGGCGTTCGGCCAGCTCCCTGCGGGTGCGGACCTTGAGGAATCCACGTGGATCTGCCATGTCAGCGCGCTCCTTCCATAACCTGCTCGTACGTCTGCTCCCAGACGCCGGGCTCATTGAAATCGATATCCTCGGCCTTCGCCCGCTCCATCGCGCGGGTCATCGCGACGAACTGCCTGGGCACCATGTGCGTGAAGCGGCCGCGCGCATGCTCCCAGTCGTCGAGCAGGCCCTGCGCGAAGCGCGAGCCGGTGCGTGCGGCATGCTGCTCGACGAGGTCGCGCACATGCGCCGCCGTCTCGTCGTCGAGCTGCTCGAACAGCAGCGCGCCGTCCGCCGAGGCCGGGTTGACCTTGTCCATGTCCAGGTCGAGGACGTAGACGTGGCCGCCGGAGAAGCCGGCGCCGAGGTTGCGGCCGGTGGGGCCGAGGATGACGACCTCGCCGCCGGTCATGTACTCGCAGCCGTGGTCGCCGACGCCCTCGACGACGAAGGTCGCGCCGCCGTTGCGCACGCCGAAGCGTTCGCCCGCGCGGCCGGCGACGAACATCGCGCCGGAGGTCGCGCCGAAGCCCAGGACGTTGCCGGCGATGACGTTCTCATGCGGGTCGTAGGTGACGTCCTGCGGCGCGGCGATCGAGATGCGGCCGCCCGACAGGCCCTTGCCGGCGTAGTCGTTGACCTCGCCGACGATGCGCAGCGTCTCGCCGTGCGGGATGAACGCGCCGATCGACTGGCCGCCGGTGCCTTCGAGCTCGAGTTCGATCGTGTCGTCCGGAAGGCCCTCCTCGCCGTAGCGGCGCGTGATCTCGTAGCCGAGCATCGTGCCGAGCGTGCGGTTGACGTTGCGGATCTCCTTGGCGATCGTGACGTGCTCGCCGCGTTCGAGCGCGGGCCCGGCGAGGGCGATGAGCTCGTTGTCGAGCGCCTTGTCGAGCTCGTGGTTCTGCTCGGTCGTCCTGTGCAGGATGGTGCCGGGGACCGGGCCCGGCTGCATGAGCACGTTGCCCAGGTCGATGCCCTCCGACTTCCAGCGCCTGATCGCCTCGTCCTGGTCGAGGCACTCGACGTGGCCGACGGCCTCCTCGAGCGTGCGGAAGCCGAGCTCGGCGAGCAGCTCGCGCACCTCCTCGGCGATGAACATCATGAAGTTGACGACGTGCTCGGGCTTGCCGGTGTAGCGTGCGCGCAGCTCCGGGTCCTGGGTCGCGATGCCCTGCGGGCAGGTGTTCTTCTGGCAGGCGCGCATCATGACGCAGCCCTCGACCATGAGCGCCGTCGTCGCGAAGCCGAACTCCTCGGCGCCCAGCAGCGCGGCCACGACGACGTCGCGGCCGGTCTTGAGCTCGCCGTCGCACTGCACGGTGATGCGCGAGCGCAGGCCGTTGAGCACGAGCGTCTGCTGCGTTTCGGACAGGCCGATCTCCCACGGCGTGCCGGCGTGGCGGATCGCGTTGAGCGGCGCCGCGCCGGTGCCGCCGTCGTAGCCGGAGATGAGCACGACGTCGGCGTGGCACTTGGCGACGCCGGCGGCGATTGTGCCGACGCCGAACTCGGAGACGAGCTTGACGTGGATGCGCGCCTTCGGGTTGGACATCTTCGCGTCGTTGATCAGCTGCTTGAGGTCCTCGATCGAGTAGATGTCGTGGTGCGGCGGCGGCGAGATGAGCTCGACGCCCGGCGTCGCGTGGCGCACCTTGGCGATCCACGGCGGCACCTTCGCGCCCGGCAGGTGGCCGCCCTCGCCCGGCTTGGCGCCCTGGGCGAGCTTGATCTGCAAGTCGGTGGCGTGCACGAGGTAGTCACTCGTCACGCCGAAGCGCGCCGAGGCGATCTGCTTGATCTTGCTGCACAGCATCGGGTCGTTGAGGCGTTCGACCGATTCGCCGCCCTCGCCGGAGTTCGAGCGCGCGCCGATCGAGTTCATCGCGATCGCGAGCGTCTCGTGCGCCTCCTTCGAGATCGAGCCGTAGCTCATCGCGCCGGTCGAGAAGCGCTTGACGATCTCGCTGGCCGGCTCCACCTCGTCGAGCGGCACGGGCTTGCGCGCGTGGTTGAACTTCATCAGGCCGCGCAGCGTCATGATCCGGTTCGACGTGTCGTTGATGTGCGCCGAGTAGCGCTTGAACATCGCGTAGTCGCCGCGCTGCGTCGACTGCTGCAGCAGGAAGATGGCCTCGGGGTCGTTGAGGTGCTCCTCGCCGGTGCGGCGCCACTTGTACTCGCCGCCGGTGCGCAGCGTGCGGTGCGGCGTGGCCGTCCACTGGTTCGGGTAGGCGACGCGGTGGCGGATCGCCACCTCCTCGGCGAGGTCGTCGAGGCCGCAGCCTCCGACGCGCGAGACGGTGCCGGTGAAGTAGGCGTCGATGACCTCCTGGCTGAGGCCGACGGCCTCGAAAAGCTGGGCGCCCCGGTAGCTCATGATCGTCGACACGCCCATCTTGCTCATGATCTTGAGCACGCCGGTCGACAGCGCGTTCTTGAGGTTCGTCACGGCCGTGGCGGCATCGACCTCGAGGGAGCCGGTGCGCGCGAGCTCCTCGACCGATTCGAAGGCGAGGTACGGGTTGACGCAGGCGGCGCCGTAGGCGATGAGCAGCGCGACGTGGTGGATCTCGCGCACGTCGCCGGCCTCGACGACCATCGAGACCTGCGTGCGCGTCTTGCGGCGCAGCAGGTGGTGCTGCACGGCCGACGTGAGCAGCAGCGACGGGATCGGCGCCATCATGTGGTTCGAGTCGCGGTCCGACAGGATCAGGAAGTTGCTGCCGTCCTCGATCGCGCGGTCGACCTCGTCGAAGATCTCGTCGAGGCGTTCCCTGAGCGCCTCGCCGCCGCCGGTCACCTGGTACAGGCCCTTGATGACGGCCGGCTTGTAGTAGCCGTCGAGCTGGCGGGCGCGGTCGACGTTCTTGAGCTGCGCCATCTCGTCGGAGTCGATGACGGGCTGTTCGATGAGGATCTTCTTCGCATGCGTCGCGCAGTCCTCGAGCAGGTTCGGCTCCGGGCCGATCGCCGACTCGATCGACGTGACGATCTTCTCGCGCTCCCAGTCGAGCGGCGGGTTCGTGACCTGGGCGAACTTCTGCGTGAAGTAGTCGAAGAGCATGCGGCTGCGCCCCGAAAGCACGGACAGCGGGATGTCGGTGCCCATCGATCCGAGCGGCTCCTTGCCGGTGTCCGCCATCGGCTTGAGCACCATCTTGAGCTCCTCCTGCGTGTAGCCGAAGGCGCGCTGGCGGCGGTGCACCGACTGGTCGGAGTAGTTCACGTGCTCGCGTTGCGGCAGCTGGGCCATGTTCACGGTGTTGCCCCCGACCCACGCGCGGTACGGGTGCTGGGCGGCGAGCTCGTGCTTGATCTCGTCGTCCTCGATGATGCGGCCGGCGGCCGTGTCGACGAGGAACATCCGGCCCGGTTCGAGACGGCCCTTGCGCACGATGCGCGCGTCGTCGACCTGCGGCAGCACGCCGGCCTCGGATGCGAGCACGACGTAGCCGTCGTCGGTGAGCTGCCAGCGGCCGGGGCGGAATCCGTTGCGGTCGAGCAGCGCGCCGACCTGCACGCCGTCGGTGAAGACGAGGTCGGCCGGGCCGTCCCACGGCTCGATGAGCGCGTTGTTGTACTCATAGAAGGCGCGCACGTCGGGGTCGAGCTCCTTGTTCTTCTCCCATGCCGGCGGCACCATCATCAGGATCGCGTGCGGAAGCGAGCGGCCGGCGAGGTTGAGCAGCTCGAGGACCTCGTCGAAGGTGCCCGAATCCGAATAGCCGGGCGTCAGGATCGGCAGCAGGTCGTCCATGTCGCCGAGCAGCTCGGACTTCAGGCGCCCCTGACGCGCCGAGAACCAGTTGCGGTTGCCCTGGATCGTGTTGATCTCGCCGTTGTGCGCGATCAGGCGGAAGGGCTGGGCGAGCGGCCACGACGGGAACGTGTTCGTCGAGAAGCGCGAATGGACGATCGCGATCGTCGTCTTCATGCGTTCGTCGGACAGGTCCGGGAAGAAGGGCTTGAGCTGCATCGTCGTGAGCATGCCCTTGTAGGTGAGCGTGCGCGCCGACAGCGACGCGAAGTAGATGCCGACCTCGTGCTCGGCGCGCTTGCGCACATGGTAGACGCGCCGGTCGAGCTCGATGCCGGCGAGCTCGCGGCGCGGATCGGCGAGCACGAGCGTCTTGAACGACGGCATGCTGGCGAGCGCCTGCAGGCCCAGCCCGTTGGGGTCGGTGGGCACGACGCGCCATGCGAGGACCTCGAGGCCCTCCTCGGCGGCGATCCTCGCGATCGCCTGCTCCTGGCGCCCGCAGGTGGCGATGTCGCGGTCGAGGAACGCGATGCCGGCCGCGTACCGTCCCGCCTCGGGCAGTTCGGCGCCGACCGTAGCGCGCATGAACTCGTCGGGCATCGCCATGAGGATGCCGGCGCCGTCGCCGGTGTTCTCCTCGGCGCCCACGGCGCCGCGGTGGTTGAGGTTGACGAGCACCTCGATGGCGTCGTCGACGATCTTGCGTTCGGCCCTGCCGTTGAGGGTGGTGACCATGCCCACGCCGCAGGCGTCATGCTCGCTGCCGGGGTCGTACATGCCTTCCGGACGACGGATCGTCAAATCAAGCGGGGTTCCAAACGTCACCGCAATCACCTCTCTAGTCACAGGGGACGCCCATCCCCTATCGCACAGTTGGTCAGCCCGGATTACCGTCGCCGCGCATGGGGACGGCCTCGCGACCGTATCGCGGAGCGGGCGCGTCCATCCAGCGGGACCGCGCGCGCCGGGCACAGCGGACGCGGTCGGGCAATCCGGCCTTTCGCATTCTATTGGGCGCTATATTTCGGAAGTATGACGAGCGCGCCGGCCGTGGTAAAAAAACTCACATAGTGAGACGGGTCTCTACAGCAGCGCGTCGAACAGCCGCTCGATGACGGCGTCATTGAGCAGACGGCCGCGCCGCGTCGCCACAAGGCGGCCGCCTCGCGCGCGCTCGACGAGCCCCTCGTGCACGAGCTCGTCGGCGACGGCGGAGGCGTCGCGTCCGCTGACGCGTTCGATCCCGGCCAGATCGAGCCCCTCGCGCAGGCGCATGCCGAGCATGACGCGCTCCTCGACGTCCTCGTCGGCGCCGATCCGCTCGCTGTCCGCCCACGGCACGTCGCCGAGGCGCACCCGCTGCGCCCACACGCGCGGATGGGGCAGGTCCCATGCGCGCAGCGAGCGCGCGGGGCCGTCCGCGGCGGGCAATGCGTAGTGGCTGTGCGCGCCGGGACCTACGCCGGCCCAGTCGACGTTCCTCCAGTAGCCGAGGTTGTGCCGGCTCTCATGGCCGGGCCGCGCCCAGTTCGAGATCTCGTACCATTGCAGCCCGGCGGCCGCGCACATGTCGTCGACGATCTCGTACTTGGCGGCCTCGTCGTCGTCGTCCGGCGCCGCCAGCTCGCCGGCGGCGATGCGCCGGCCCATCTTCGTGCGCGCCTCGACGGTGAGCGCGTAGGCGGACAAATGGTCGACGCCCAGCGCGAGCGCGGTCTCGACGCTCGCGCGCCAGTCGTCGAGGCTCTCGCCTGGCGCGCCGTAGATGAGGTCGACGCTCGCCTCGAGGCCGGCCTCGCGCGCCGCGCGCACGCCGTCTACGACGTTGCGCGGCGTGTGTGTGCGGTCGAGCGTGCGCAGCACGTGCGGCACCGCCGACTGCATGCCGAAGGAGATGCGCGTGAAGCCGCCGTCGGCGAGCGCGCCGATCGCGTCGGCGTCGACGGTGTCCGGATTCGCCTCGGTCGTGATCTCGGCGCCGTCCTCGACGCCCCACAGCTCGCCGATCGCGTCGAGGACGGCGATCAGGTCGCGCGGCGGCAGCACGGTGGGCGTGCCGCCGCCGAAGAAGACGCTCGAGACGGCCGGCTCGTCGATGCCGTGCCCGAGCTGCCAGCGGCGCAGCAGGCGCAGCTCGGCGATCGCCGTCGACGCGTAGTCGCCGCGCGAGGCGCCCGGACCCATGTCCGGCGCCGTGTAGGTGTTGAAATCGCAGTAGCCGCAGCGGCGAAGGCAGAACGGCACGTGCACGTAAATCTCGTAGGTCATCTGGCTCCTCCGCCGCGGCCGCGCTCAGCCCTCGGTCTTCTGGGCGGCGCGGATCTTGTCCTTCGTGTCGCGGTCGTTGCCGGTCTCGCCGGTCGCGAGCGCGGCGACGAAGGCCTCCTGCGGCACCTCGACGTGGCCGAGCATCTTCATGCGCTTCTTGCCCGCCTTCTGCTTCTCGAGGAGCTTGCGCTTGCGGGTGATGTCGCCGCCGTAGCACTTGGCGAGCACGTCCTTGCGCAGCGCGCGGATCGTCTCGCGCGCGATGATGCGCGAGCCGATCGCGGCCTGGATCGGGATCTCGAACTGCTGGCGCGGGATGAGCTCGCGCAGCTTCTTCGTCATCATGACGCCGTAGCTGTACGCCTTGTCGCGGTGCACGATCGCCGAGAACGCGTCCACCTTCTCGCCCTGGATGAGGATGTCGACCTTGACGAGGTCGGCCGCCTGCTCGCCGTCCTCGTGGTAGTCGAGCGACGCGTAGCCCTTCGTGCGGCTCTTGAGCTGGTCGAAGAAGTCGAAGACGATCTCGGCGAGCGGGATGCGGTAGTGCATCTCGACGCGGTCGGCGGAGATGTACTCCATCGTGCCCATGACGCCGCGGTGGTCCTGGCACAGCTCCATGACGGCGCCGATGAACTCCTTGGGGGTGATGATGTCGGCGGCCACGACCGGCTCGACGATCCTCTTGATCTTGCCCTCGGGGAACTCGCTCGGGTTGGTGACGCGGTGCACGGAGCCGTCCTCGCTCGTCACCTCGTACGGCACGTTCGGCGCCGTCGAGATCAGGTCGAGGCCGAATTCGCGGCTGAGGCGCTCGGAGACGATCTCCATGTGCAGCAGGCCGAGGAAGCCGCAGCGGAAGCCGAAGCCGAGCGCGACCGAGGTCTCCGGCTCGTAGACGAGCGCGGCGTCGTTGAGCTTGAGCTTGTCGAGCGCCTCGCGCAGCTCCGGGAACTGCGCGTTGTCGATCGGGAACAGGCCCGCGTACACCATCGGCTGCGGGTCTCGGTAGCCGGGCAGCGCCTCGGACGCCGGGTGCGCGGCCGACGTGATCGTGTCGCCGACCTTCGACTGGCTCACGTCCTTCGCGCCGGTGATGACGTAGCCGACCTCGCCCGCGCCGAGCGCGCGCGTCGGCATCATGTCCGGGCTGATGACGCCGATCTCGATCGGGTCGTAGGTCGTGCCCACGCCCATCATGTGCAGCTTCTCGCGCGAGCGCAGCTCGCCGTCGACCATGCGGATGTAGGTGACGATACCGCGGTAGGAGTCGTAGACGGAGTCGAAGATGAGCGCGCGGGCGTCGCCGTCCGGGTCCCCCGACGGCGCCGGCACGTCGACGACGATGCGGTCGAGCAGGTCGCGCACGCCTTCGCCGGTCTTGCCCGACACGCGCAGCACGTCGGACGGGTCGCAGCCGATGAGGCCGGCGATCTCCTCGGCGTGCTTGTCCGGCTCGGCGCTCGGCAGGTCGATCTTGTTGAGCACCGGGATGATCGTCAGGTCGTGGTCGATCGCCATGTACAGGTTGGAGAGCGTCTGCGCCTCGATGCCCTGCGTGGCGTCGACGAGCAGCACGGCGCCCTCGCATGCGGCGAGCGCGCGGGAGACCTCGTAGGTGAAGTCGACGTGGCCCGGGGTGTCGATCATGCCGAGCGTGTACTCCTGGCCGTCGTAGGTCCACGGCACGCGCACGGCCTGCGACTTGATCGTGATGCCGCGTTCCTGCTCGATGTCCATGCGGTCGAGGAAGCGGTCGCGCATCTCGCGCTCGGGGACGATGCCGCTGAGCTGAAGGATGCGGTCCGCGACCGTCGACTTGCCGTGGTCGATGTGCGCGATGATGCAGAAATTGCGGATCGCCGACTGATCGGTGAAACCGGGCTGATTGTGATGCTGGCTCAAGCCGCCCTCCTGTTGTACGATATCCGCGACCATTCTAGCGGCAACGCATGGCAAACGGCCCCGCGCGCCGCGCACGACTTTATCCGCGGTGCGTGGTATGCTTCTTATCCGTATGTCCTTATAGAAACCGTTGTTTGGAGAATACATAGTGGCAAACATCAAGTCGCAGAAGAAGCGCGTCCTCACCAACGAGAAGGCGCACAGGCGCAACGTCGCGGTCAAGTCCGCGATCAAGACCGCGATCCGTCACACGCGCGAGGCCATCGCCTCCGGTGACAAGGCCGCCGCCGAGGCCGCCTTCCAGATCGCCGGCCGCAAGCTCGACCAGGCGGCCAGCAAGGGCGTCATCCACAAGAACCAGGCCGCGAACCGCAAGTCCGGTCTGGCGCTGCGGATCAACGCGATGTGATCCGATTCACGTTTGGCTAAGGGGCCCGGATGGAGCGATCCATCCGGGCCCCTTAGTTTATAAGTCTGTCCCCGGCCGGCTGCGGCCACGGACGCCCTCGATGCGTGTCAGCCGTCATGCGGCACGGTCGGCTTCGCCCCGGCCTTGCCCGCCCCGTCGCCGCGGTCCTCCCCCGGCCGTCCGGATGCGACGCGCATATGCGCGTCGCCGGTGCGGTGGTGGATGCGCCGCTCGAGCAGCACGCGCGGCAGACGCACCTTCGCGCGCGGCACGGCGCGCGGCAGCTGCCAGTCGAAGCGCACCGAGCCGAGCCGCAGCAGCACGACGATGACGACGATCACCACGTCGAGCGTCATCGCGGCGCGCGCGGGGATCATGCCGCGCGCCCGCCAGCGCCACACCGGCACCGTGAGCATGCTGCCGATGACGGCGGGCATGATGTACCAGTGGCGGTCACGGATGACCATCGGCACCTCGTTGAGCAGGATGTCGCGGATCATGCCGCCGCCCATCGCCGTGAACGTGCCGAGGAAGACGGCCGTCATGCCGCTCGTGCCGTACAGCAGCCCCTTGCTCGAGCCGTTGACGGCGAACAGGCCGAGCGCGAGCGCGTCGATCGTCAGCATCGACCATTTGAGCCGGTCCACCTCCGGATGGATGATCGCGACCGTGCAGCCGGCGAGCAGCGCCGTGAGCACCGAGACACGGTCGGAGATGCCGACCGGCGGCACGGCGCCGAGCAGCACGTCGCGGATGATGCCGCCGCCGAGCGCCGTGAGCCATGCGGTGATGATGATCGTGAAGACGTCGTAGCCCTTGCGGATCGCGGCGAGTCCCCCCGCCATGCCGCAGCAGAAGATGGCGAGGTACTCGACGCCCCGGAAGAACGGCGAGCTCTGCAGCGCGACCTCCATCGCATCTCCTTTCCCGCGCGCCGGCGCGAATCCCACCCATTGTACGCGCGGCCGCCGCCCCTACGCGCACGGCGTCATCGTCGGCGCCGGATGCGAAACGGGGCGGGCATCGCGATGATGCCCGCCCCGTCACTACGATTCAACGGGAAGCGCTCAGCACACCTTCCACATCCAGTCGTGCGGGTCCTCGATCTCGCCCAGCTGGATGCCGAGCAGCTGGTTGCGGATCGCCATCGTCAGCTCGCCCGGTTCGCCGTCGCCGACGGTGACGTCGAACTTCTCGGACTTGAAGCGGCCGATCGGCGTGACGATCGCGGCGGTGCCGCAGGCGAAGACCTCGATGACCTCGCCGGAGCGGATCTCGTCGAGCAGCTGCTCGAGCACGATCATCGTCTCGACGACGTCATGGCCGTCGTCCTCGAGCAGCTGGATGATCGAACGGCGCGTGACGCCCGGCAGGATGCTGCCGGTCAGGCTCGGCGTCTCGACATGGCCGTCCTTGTGCACGACCATCATGTTCATGCCGCCGAGCTCCTCGAGATAGGTCTTCGTGGCCGCGTCCACGAAGCACACCTGCTCGCAGCCCTCGGCGATGCCGCGGTACTCGCCGAGCAGCGACGCGGCGTAGTTGCCGCCGCACTTGGCGAAGCCGGTGCCGCCGGGACCGGTGCGGAACCACTTGTCCTCGACCCAGATGCTCACCGGCTTGACGCCGCCGGCGAAGTACGGGCCGGACGGCGAGGCGATGACGCAGTACTCGACCTCCTCGGGGGCACGCACACCGAGGAAGGCCTCGGAGGCGAAGATGAACGGACGCAGGTACAGCGTGTACTCGCGGCGCGCCGGGACCCATTTGACGTCCTTCTCGACGAGCGCGGCGCACGAGCCGAGGAAGTCCTCGATCGAGACCTCGGGCAGGTACAGGCGCTTCGCCGAGTTCTGCATGCGCTCCGCATTCGCATCCGGTCGGAACAGCCAGGTGGAGCCGTCGGCGTGGCGGTACGCCTTGAGGCCCTCGAAGACCTCCTGCGCGTAATGCAGCACCGAGGCGCCCGGGTCGAGCTTGAGCGGCGCGTACGGCTCGATGCGGCGGTCGGACCAGCCTTCGCCCTTCGTCCACGTCATATGGGCCATGCTGTCCGAAAAGACCTGGCCGAAGGCCGGCTTGTCGATGAGCCCCTCGCGCTTGGCGTCCGAGGCCGGATCCGGGTTCGGCAGGACGGTGAAGCGCTCGGCGAGGGAATCGATGTACGTGGGATCGTGATGGGATTCATTGGTCATGGTGATGCTTCTTTGGGTGTGTCTTGAAAAATCGAAATCGTAGTGGTTGTCCATGAGCGCTTTTGGCGCCGACATGCTTCACTCTTGCACAACCCCATGTCCAACGCGTCCCGCCCGTTCACATACTGGCCATCGCCGCGCAGGACGGCGACGCCCGCCCCGGGGGGATGCCGGGGCGGGCGTCGCGGGTGTTCGGGCGGCGCGCATGCGCCGCGCGGGGAATCAGGCGGCCGGGTTCGACTCGTCAATGGCCGGGACGTTCTCGGCCTGCTCCTGGGTGACCTCGGTCAGCGGCGCGTCCTGCGGCACCTCGACGGTGACGACGGACTCGTCGAGGTCCTCCATGTCGAGCTCGACGCCCTCGGGCAGCGCGAGGTCCTTGAGGAAGACCTTGTCGCCGTCGGCGAGGCCGTCGACGGTCACGACGATGCGCTCCGGCAGGTTGCTGACGTCGGCGCGGACCTTGAGCTCCTGGATGTCGACGAACGCGACAGCGGCGCCCTTCGGGGTGCCTTCGACGAAGACCGGCACCTCGACGTCGATCTTCTCGCCGGCCTTGACCTCGTAGAAGTCGATGTGCTCGACGATGCGCTTGACCGGGTTGCGCTGGACGTCCTTGACGACCGCGAGCTTGCTGCCCTCGCCGTACTTGACGGTGATCAGGGCGTTCGTGTGGCGCAGAGCGAGCGTCGTCTCCTTCATCGGGAGCTTGACGTAGACCGGCTGGTCGCCGCCGGCGTAGATCGTCGCCGGGATCTGCTGCGCGGCGCGCATGCGGCGCGACGGTCCCTTGCCGAACTCGGTGCGCAGTTCGCCTTCGAGGACGATGGTGGTGTTTGCCATGATGATTCTCCTTATATGCTCCGTCTTCGGCGCATCAACGAGCCGAAGACGCGCACTGGGGAGCGCCTTCGTGCCGAGTCGATAACGGAAGGCGCGAACCGCCTTCCCTCGCCAAAGCAACGTTTCGACGATAGGCGCCGACGTGGACAACGCGCGCCGAGACCCGGCGCGCGCACCCATGTACAATGGCTGCAGTCATCGGATACGTCGCCTATCCGTCCGAGGAATCGAGGGAACGCCGGTCATGTCATCGCCAGCATCGTCGTCATCGTCATCGTGGGCCGGCCGCGTCGCCGCCGGCGCAGCGGCCGCAGGCGCGATCGCCGCCGCGGGCGCCGTGTGCGGCGCGGGCGTCGCGCTGCTGCGCGTCGCGCTCGACGCCGACTGCCCGCGTTCGGTCTTCGCGCGCCGGCGCCTGAGCGGCTTCGCCGACCGCGACGACGCGAACGTCCCCGTCCCCGGACAGGCGCACCGCTGGTTCGAGATGACACGGCAGGGCGTCGCCATCCGCAGCTACGACGGGCTGCGGCTGCACGGCTGGCGCTTCGACCCGGACACGGCGCGGCCGCTGCCCCACCGCTACGCGATCTGCGTGCACGGCTACACCGGCGGCCCCGAGGAGATGGCGCCGTGGGCGCAGCACTACGCGGCGATGGGATTCACCGTGTTCACGCCGGCGCTGCGTGCGCACGAGCTCAGCGAGGGGCGCTACGTGACGATGGGCGCGCTCGAGCGCAGGGACCTCAAACAGTGGGTCAACCTCATCGTCTCGCGCGACCCGCGGGCGCGCATCCTGCTGCACGGCAACTCGATGGGCGCTGCGAGCGTGCTGCTCGCCGGCGCCGACCCGTGCCATGCGCCGAACATCAAGGCGATCGTCTCCGACAGCGCCTTCGTCTCCGCGTCGGCGCAGCTTGCGCACAGCATGGCCGGCGCGCTGCATGCGCCGCGCGCGCTCGCGCGCCCGTCGGTCGGCGTCGCGAACCTGCTGCTGGGACGTCTGGCCGCCGCATCGCTCGCCGACGCCGACGTGCTCGACGCCGTGCGGCGCCTGACGGTCCCGACGCTGTTCATCCAGGGAGACGCCGACATGATCGTCGCCCCGTCGAGCGCGCGCAGGCTCTACGGGGCGTGCGCGAGCAACGACTGCGAACTGCTCGTCGTCGACGGCGCCGGCCACGTCGCCTCGCTCGCGACCGCCCCCGGACTGTACTGGGCGACGGTCGACGGCTTCCTGCGGGGCGTGGCCGCCTTCGCCTCCTGAACGGTGCCGCGGGCGTCATGCGCATCGGCCGGTAGACGGGCCGTGGCGCATTATCCTTCTGATCCATCCCCATACGCGAAGGAGGCCGGCCCCTTGGGGACCGGCCTCCCTAGCCATGCGGACGGGTGCGTCCGGCAATCAGGCGAGCAGCTCCTTGACGGCGGCGATGACGGCCTGCAGGCTCGCCTTCGCGTCGCCGAAGAGCATCTGGGTGTTGTCCTCGAAGTACAGCTCGTTCTCGATGCCGGCGTAGCCCTTGCCGCGGCCGCGCTTCATGACGACGACGTTCTGCGACTTGTCGACGTCGAGGATCGGCATGCCGGAGACCGGCGTGCCGGGCTTGCGGGCGGCCGGGTTCGTCACGTCGTTCGCGCCGACGACGAGCGAGACGTTCGCGCTCGGGAACTGCGGGTTGATGTCGTCGAGGTCGATGAGCTCGTCGTAGGGCACGTTCGCCTCGGCGAGCAGCACGTTCATGTGGCCCGGCATGCGGCCCGCGACCGGGTGGATCGCGTACTCGACCTCGACGCCGTGCTCCTTGAGCAGCTCGCCGAGGTCGGCGAGCTCGCGCTGCGCCTGCGCCTGCGCCAGGCCGAAGCCGGGGACGAAGATGACCTTGTCCGCGTAGACGAGCTGGACGGCCAGATCGTCTGCGGAGGTCTCCTTCATCGTGCCCTCCGGGCCCTCGGCGTCGCCGCCGGCGGCGTTGGCGCCGCCGAAGCCGCCCGCGAGGACGGACATGAGCGGACGGTTCATCGCCTTGGACATGAGCACCGACAGCGTGACGCCCGCCGCGCCGACGAGCGCGCCGGCCACGATGAGCGCGACGTTGTCGATCGCCAGGCCGGACATCGCGACGGCGGTGCCGGTGCAGGCGTTGAGCACCGAGATGACGACCGGCATGTCGGCGCCGCCGATCGGGATGACGAACACGAGGCCGTAGCACAGCGCGAACACCGTCGTCAGGATCGACCACAGCGCACGGTGCTCGGGCTGCACGCACAACATGATGAACGCGGCGACGGTGAGCACGATGAACAGGATGTTCCACACGCTCTTGCCCGGCAGGCGCAGCTTCTTGACCCACTTGATGCCCTGCAGCTTACCGGCCGCGACGAGCGAGCCGGTGAAGGTGACCGAGCCGATCATGACGCCGAGGCCCGCGGTGATGAGCACGACGAGGCTCGGGCTGCCCTCGCCCGCGAGGATGTCGTTGAGCGCGACGAGCGCCGCAGCGCCGCCGCCGACGGTGTTGAACACCGAGACGAGCTGCGGCATGTCGGTCATCTTGACCTTCTTGGCCGAGACGACGCCGGCGACCGCGCCGACGACGATGCCCGCGACGAGCAGGACGAGCGCCGTCTTCGAGAAGTTGCCGTCGATGAACAGCTTGACGAACGCCATCGCGACGGCGATGACCATGCCGGCCGCGGACACGAAGTTGCCCTTGCGCGCGGTCTTCGGCGAGTTCATGTAGTGCAGACCCATCACGAAGAGCACCGCGGCGAGCACGTAGACGCACCAGGCGACGACATCGACGGTGGATGCGGGAATCCAATTGTCGTAGATCACTTGTTGTCCCCCTTCTTCGCGTCGGACTTGTCGGACTTGAACATCTCAAGCATGCGGTCGGTGACCACGTAGCCGCCCACGACGTTCATCGTGCCGAGCACGGCCGCGAGGAAGATGAACACGTACGACAGCGTGCTCGTGGCGTGCGCGGCGACGATGACGACGCCGACGATGACGATGCCGTGGATCGAGTTGGCGCCGGACATCAGCGGCGTGTGCAGCGTCGCCGGCACCTTGCCGATGACCTCGATGCCGATGAGCAGCGCGAGGGCGAACAGCGTGAGCGCGATGACGAGATTCGGCATGATGACCTGCATGTCATTCTCCCTTCGTTTCGGTCGCCGGCTTGTTGCCGGCAACGATCATGGCCTGGTCGATCTCGTCGGACGGATCGACGGCGAGCGCGCCGTTCCTGATGAAGTGCACGAGGATGTCGGCGACGTTGCGGCTCAGCAGGTTCGACGCGGTCGTGCTGACCTCGCTCGCCAGATACGGCGCGCCGATGATCGTCACGCCGCCTTCGGTGCGGCGCGTGCCGATCGCGGAGCCCTCGACGTTGCCGCCGAGCTCGCTCGCCGCGCAGTCGACGACGACGGCGCCGCGGTGCAGCCCCTCGACGCCGCGCGCGGTCAGCAGGACCGGGGGCTTGCGCCCCGGGACCTTCGCGGTCGTGATGATGATGTCGAAGCCGGCGGCCTTCTCGTCGACGGCCGCCTGCTGCTGCGCCTGCTCCTCGGCGGTCAGGGCGCGCGCATAGCCGCCCTCGCCCTGGCCCTTGGAGAAGTCGAGGCCGAGCTCAAGGAACTTCGCGCCGAGGGACTCGACCTCGCCGCGCGAGGCGGGGCGCACGTCGTAGGCGGTGACGACGGCGCCTAGGCGCTTCGCCGTGCCGATCGCCTGCAGGCCGGCGATGCCGGCGCCGAGGATGAGCACCTTCGCCGGGCGGATCGTGCCGGCCGCCGTCGTCATCATCGGCAGGAAGGAGCCATAGGCGTTCGCCGCGACGAGGGCGGCCTTGTAGCCCATGACGGAGTTCTGCGAGGTCATCTCGTCCATCGACTGCGCGGCGCTCAGCTGGCGCGGCAGGCGTTCGATCGCGACGGCGGTGACGCCGCGCCTGTCGAGCGCTTCGATGTAGTCGGCGTCGGTGAACGAGCCGAGCATGCCGATGACCCAGACGCCCGGCTTGATGCGGGCGACGAGCTGGTCATCCGGGCGCTCGACGAAGCCGAGCGCGTCCGCGCGCGCGAGGATCGCGTCGGCGTCCGCGATCTGCGCGCCGGCCTTCGTGTAGTCCTCGTCCGTGTAGTCGGAAGCCTCGCCGGCCCCCGATTCGATCAGGCATGCGACGCCTGCCTTGCGCAACCGCGTGACGATGTCCGGCGTCAGTGCGACGCGGGACTCGTGCTCCGACGTCTCGTTGAAGACGCCGAAGGTCACGGTTCCTTCTGGTTGTTCGGCCATGTGAACCCTTTCTATGCATCCCGCCCGTCGCGGGATGGTGAACATACAGCGTTACAGTGTAGCCAATCCGGGCGCCGCCGCACCCATACGTCCATCTTTCGGCCGGCCGCCCCCGTTTTCGCCATCCGCGCAGCCGCGCGCCGGTTGCCGCGCGCGGGGCCGATGCTACGCAAGCGTAGGGTGACGTGTCCCCTCACAACGGCTACACTGCAAGGGAATAGTGTATTTTCGCGGGTAAGGAGCAAAATCATGTCCATCTTCAAATCCGTCAAGGACCGCGCATCCGATCTCACGCAGCGGGCGCTGCATCTGGGAGGAGACTTCTCGCACCCGATCAGCGATGACGGCGAAACGCCCGACTACGTCGATCCCGAGACCCAGCTGCAGCACCACGACTACGAGAACCTCCCCCACGTCGACTTCTGGGGGCCCGACCGCCCGACGACGACCTTCATCGACGCCGACTCCGGCTTCATCACGGCGAGCACCGAGGGCAACAGCCCGCTGCCGGACAACTTCAACGTCTACCGCATCTACGAGGACCGCGCCTCTCGCATGGGCGAGGAGCCGCTCTACACCTTCAAGCGCGACGGCCAATGGATGTCGAAGACGGCCAACGAGACGCTCGCCGACATCCGCGCCGTGGCCAAGGGCCTGATCCACATGGGCTTCAGGAAGGGCGACGGCTGCGCGTTCATGTGCCACACGTCCTACGACTGGGACGTGTTCGACGCCGCCGTGCTCGCCGTCGGCGGCGTGCTCGCGACCGTCTACGACACCGACTCCGCCGAGCAGATCCGCAACATCGTCAACAACTCCGACGCCACGCTCCTCGTCGTCGAGACGAAGGACATGCTCAAGAAGACCGAGCTCGCCAAGCGCGACTGCCCGACGCTGAAGAACGTCATGTGCCTCGAGAACGGCGCGCTCGACGAGCTCAAGGCCTACGGCAAGCAGGTGAGCGACCGCCAGCTCGACGAGCGCATCGCGACGGTCGGTCTGCACGACCTGTGCTCGATCGTCTACACCTCGGGCTCCACGTCAGCGCCGAAGGGCGTCGAGATGACCCATGCGCACTACTGCGCGACGGCCACGAACCTGCCCGACTACATGCCCGACCTGCTGCACGACAAGAAGAGCCGCGTGCTGCTGTTCCTGCCGCAGGCGCACTCCTTCGCGCGCGCGATCAACTACATCTGCGTGGCGAGCAACATCCACATCTACATCGCCAACGGCATCAAGACGCTCACCGGCGACCTCAAGGTAGCGCGCCCGCACATCATGATCGTCGTGCCGCGCGTGCTCGAGAAGGTGTACAACGCGGCGTCACAGAAGGCAGGCAACGGCCCCAAGGGCCGCGTCTTCGCCGCCTCGGTCGTCGCGGCGCAGAAGTACATGCAGGAGATGAGCGAGCGTGGCAACGCGAGCCGCTTCGCCACGATGCGCCGCAACGCCTTCGACCCGCTCGTCTACGCGCAGATCCGCGACGTGCTCGGCGGCTGCGCGAAGTGGATCGTCACCGGCGGCGCGCCGCTCGACCCCGAGCTCATGGCCTTCTTCCGCGGCGCCGGCGTGCCGGTCTACGAGGGCTACGGCCTGACCGAGACGACCGCGCCGTGCGCGTTCAACCCGATCGGCGTGCCCTACCATCAGGGTTCGGTCGGCATCCCGTTCCCCGGCTTCGAGCTGCGCATCGGCGACGGCAACGAGATCCAGGTCAAGGGAACCGCCGTGTTCCCGCGCTACCACAAGAACGAGGAGCAGACCGAGTCCTCCTTCACCGACGACGGCTGGTACGCGACCGGCGATCTGGGACGGCTCGACGACGACGGGTTCCTGTACATCATCGGCCGCAAGAAGGACCTCATCATCACGGCGGGCGGCAAGAACGTCTCCCCCGGCCCGATGGAGGAGGTCATCCAGCGCTGCCCGATCGTCTCTCAGGCGCTCGTGCTCGGCGACAAGCGCCCGTTCATCTCGGCGCTCGTCACGCTCGACCCCGATTCGCTGCGCGCGTGGCTGTCGTCGAAGGGCCTCGACGCGGACATGACGATGGAGGACGCGGCCGTCAACCCGGCCGTGCGCGCCGAGGTGCAGAAGTGGGTCGACCAGGGCAACGAGGGCGTCTCGCGCGCCGAGTCGGTGCGCAAGTTCATCATCCTGCCCGAGGAGTTCTCGCAGGAGAACGGTCTGATGACCGCGTCGATGAAGGTCATCCGCCCGAAGGTCATCAAGCGCTACACCGATCTGCTCAACACGCAGATGTACACGAAGCGCAATCCGGCCGAGAAGACGCAGTGACGCCATGTGCGCGCCCGGCGGCATGACCCGGGCGCGCAATGCGCATAATGAAGCGCGATGAAAGAGGAGGCCATCGGGAATCCGTCCCGATGGCCTCCTCGCATGGGTTCGGCGTCCGGCGGCCGTACGCCCTCAGAATCCGAGGCGGTCGAGCTTCTTGGGGTCGGACTGCCAGTTCTTCGCGACCTTGACGTGCATGTCGAGAACCGCCTTGCCTCCGACGATCCTGTTGACGGCCGTGCGCAGCCGCTTCTTGACGCGCACGAGATGCTCGGCCTTGCGACCGATGATGATCGGCTTCTGCGAGTCGCGTTCGACGTAGATCGAGACGAGCACCCGCGTCTTGCCGGCGTAGCCCTCGCCGGTCTCGTTGTCCCGCGGCCGCTCAATCGCGTCGACGACGACGGCGAGCGAATGCGGCAGCTCGTCGTGCAGCTCCTCGAGGAACGCGCCGCGGATGAGCTCGGCGATCTCGTCCTCGGGGCTCTCCTCGGTGATCTGCTCGGCCGGATACATCTGCGGCCCCTCCGGCAGATGCTCGACGAGCACCTTCGTGACCTCGGCGAGGTTGTCGTCCTTGAGGGCGCTGACCGGCACGATGTCGGCGAAGTCCGCGAAGCCGTCGATCTCGATGAGCTTGTCGATGAGCTGCGAGCGGTCGAGCTCGTCGATCTTCGTGACGATCGCGATGAGCGGCACCTTCCAGACGAACCGGCCGCTGTCCGACTTCGTCGCGAACTGCGAGCGCAGCCGGCTGAGGATGCGCCGGTCGCCCGGGCCGATCTCCTGGTCGGCCGGCAGCAGGAACGCGATCTCGTCGCTGTCGGCGAGCGATTCGTCGACGACGTCGTTGAGCCGCTGGCCGAGCAGCGTGCGTGGACGGTGGATGCCCGGAGTGTCGACGAGCACCATCTGCGCGTCGTCGAGCGTGAGCACACCGCGGATCGCCTTGCGCGTCGTCTCCGGCCTCGACGAGGCGATCGCGATCCTCGTGCCGATGAGCGCGTTGATGAGCGTCGACTTGCCGACGTTCGGCCGTCCCACGACGGCCACGAATCCGGAGCGGTACGGCCTCTCCTGCGTCGTGTCGTGCGTTGCGTCCCGTTCAGTCATCGTCATGTCCCTGTCCCTTGCCGTCGTGCGATGCGTCATCGCCCTGCTGCTGAATCGTACTGCCAGTGTCGTCGCCGCCCTCGACGGATGCCGGCTCGACGACGATCGTCGAGACCTTCTTGCGGCGCCCAGCCGAGTCGACGGCCGTCAGGCGCAGCCCGTGCGTCGTCGCGCTCGCCCCGACGATCGGCACGCGGCCCAGCAGCTTGGTGAGCAACCCGTAGACGGTGTCGACGTCGTCCTCGTCGAGGTCGATCTCGAAGATCTCCTCGAGTTCGGTGATCGGCGTGCGCGCCGGCATGCTCCATATGCGTTCTTCGCCGATCCTCTTGGGTTCGGCGTGCTGCGTGCGGTCGTGCTCGTCGTCGAGTTCGCCGACGATCTGCTCGATCGCGTCCTCGATCGTGACCATGCCGGCGATGCCGCCGTATTCGTCGACGACGACGGCCACGTGGCTGCGCGTGCGCTGCATCTCGTGGAAGAGGTCGTCGACCGGCTTCGACTCGGGCACGTACATCGGCCGGCGCATGATCGACTCGACGTCGCGTGCGCGGGCCGCCGGGTTGAAGGCCGTCGTGCGCACCGCGTCTTTGAGGTAGGCCATGCCGAGCAGGTCGTCGATGTCGGCGCCGATGACCGGCACGCGCGAGAAGCCGGAGCGCGAGCACAGGCACAGGAAGTCCTGCAGCGTGCCGTCGCGCTCGATCGTGATCATGTCGGTGCGCGGCACCATGATCTCACGGGTGAGCGTATCGGAGAGCATGAGCACGTTGCGCAGCATGTCGGACACCTCGGGGTCGAAGCGGTTGGTCTCGATGAGCCGGTCCATCGCGGCCTTGCCCTGCTCGTGGTGGATCTTCTCGAGCTCCTCGTCGTCGGAGACCGCGCCCCCGGCGCGTCCGGAGCCCGCGGCGCCGCGGGCGCGCCCGGCGATGAACGGCGTGAGCCTGACGCAGGCCGCGGCGAGCGGCGCATGGTCGATGAGGACGGACAGCGGCTTCGTGCCGGCGACGGTGCGCGGGCGCATGAGCACGGTGACGCAGGCGATGACGAGCGCGACGACGAGGCCGGCGGTCAGCTGCACCCACATCGCGTAGCCGAGCGTCGCGGCGATGCACGCGACGAGCACGCCGGTGAGCACGTTGCCGCAGATGCGGAAGAACGCGCACGAGTTCGACGCGGCGTAGCGGCGCGCGACGATGCGCTGCGCCGACTGCAGGCGCCTGATCCTCTTGCGCCGCGTGAAGTCGGTCAGTTCGCCGTCCGACTGCACCTCGATCATCAGGTTGTTGAGGTTGGCGCGCGTGACGCGCGAGATCGCGCTTTCGACCACGGCGAGCATCATCGAGAGCCATGCGAGCAGCACGGCCGCCACGCACATCGCGACGACGAGCGCGATCGTGAGTTCTTCGGACATCGGTGGTTCCTTCGGGAGAATGCCGCGCGGCCTCAGTGGCCGAGCTGGCGGTCGGTGCCGTGGCGCCGTTCGTAGAGCGCGAGCGCGTCCGGCACGTCGTCGGGCACGAGCGCGATCCACGACGTACCCTGCCTGAGCGCGAAGAACGTGAGCAGCAGCTGGCGCTGCAGCCCGAACATCTGACGCTCCTGCTCGGGGGTGGCGTGGTCGTAGCCGAGCAGATGCAGGATGCCGTGGATCGTCAGCAGCAGCATCTCCTCCATCGTGCTGTGCCCGGCGGCGGCGGCCTGCTGGGCGGCGACCCACGGGCAGATGACGATGTCGCCGAGGCAGCCCTCGCTCGGCGCGCCGTCGGCGCCGGGGCGCAGCTCGTCCATCGGGAAGCTCATGACGTCGGTCGGGCCCTGCAGGTTCATCCAGCGCTCATGCAGCTCGGCGATCGGCTCGGGGTCGACGAACAGGATCGCCAGGTCCGACTGCGTGCTCACGCGCATCTGGTCCATGACCCATACGCCGAGGTCGGCGAAGACCTTCGGGTCGATGATCCATTCGGTCTCGTTGCTCACTTCAACGCTCATCGCGCGCGTCCTTCCTCTTGCCACGCGCCGCGTCCTTCGCCGCGCGCGCCTCGTCGTAGCGTTCGTAGGCGGCCACGATCCTGCCGACGAGCTCGTGTCGCACGACGTCGCCGGCGTCGAGGTGCGCGAAGGCGACCCCGTCGATGCCGCGCAGCACGCGCTCGATCGAGACGAGCCCCGAACGCGGCGCGGCCAGGTCGACCTGCGTGATATCGCCCGTGACGACCATCGTCGTGTTGAACCCGAGCCTCGTGAGGAACATCTTCATCTGCTGCGCCGTCGTGTTCTGCGCCTCGTCGAGGATGACGAAGGCGTCGTTGAGCGTGCGGCCGCGCATGTAGGCGAGCGGGGCGACCTCGATCACGCCTTCCTCGATGAGCCGGTGCATGCGTTCGGGCCCGAGCATGTCGGACAACGCGTCGTAGAGCGGCCGCAGGTAGGGGTCGACCTTCTCGTTGAGCGTGCCGGGCAGGAAGCCGAGGTTCTCGCCGGCCTCGACGGCAGGCCGCGTCAGGATGATGCGGCGCACACGGCCGTCCTCGAAGGCGCTCACGGCCTTCGCGACGGCGAGGTAGGTCTTGCCGGTGCCGGCCGGACCGATGCCGAAGGTGATCGTGTTCGCCTCGATGGCGTTGACGTAGGCGACCTGGCCCGCCGTCTTCGGCCGCACCGGCACCCCGTTGGCCCAGGCGATCGTCCCCGGGACGCTGGGCTTGCGGTATTCGGCGCGCGCGTCACGCCCGTCGGAGCGCCTGCGCGCGCGGATCCTGCGGATCTCGTCGGTCCGGGCGCCGTGGCCCGGCGCCTCGTCGCGCACGTCGTTGGACAGCACGCGCTGGTCGAGCATGCGCCGCAGCGTCGGCGCGTCCATCGGATGCCCGTAGGCGGCGTCGACGATCAGGTGCAGTAGGTCCTCGGCCTCGGCGGCTTGCGCCTCCCCCGCCTTCGATGTCGAGCGGATCGTCACCCGGTCGCCGCGGATGTGGATCGTGATCTCGCCGAAGGCGCGCTCGAGCTCGCGGATGACCTCGTCGTAGGGTCCGAAGACGCGCACCGGGTCGAGCTGCTCCGGCACGGTCACCGTTCGTGTTGTAGTCGCCACCACACCTCTCTCCGACGGCGCGCCGCGCGCGTCCGTCCATGGTAAAGGGAAAAACAGATTCGATCACGCGGCGCCCCGCCCGCCGTCATGCGTCCGGGGCGCCTATTCGTCGAGCGGCTCGCCGGTGAGCACGTGCGCATGCACGTGGAAGACCGTCTGCCCGGCACTTGCGCCCGTGTTGAAGACGAGGCGGTACGAGCCGTCGTACTCCTGGTCGGCGACGCGCTGCGCGACCTCGACGATGTGCGCGAGCAACTGCGCGTCGGCGCGGGCGAGCTCGTCGACGTCGCGGTAGTGCTCGCGCGGCACGACGAGCGCGTGCACCTTCGCCTTGGGGTTGATGTCACGGAACGCGTAGACGCTCGCGTCTTCGTACACCTTCTCGCTGGGGATGTCGCAGTTCACGATCTTGCAGAACAGGCAGTCGGGCTCGCTCATCGTCTTCCTCTCGTCGTTACCGGATGCGCGCACGGCCTTGGCGGCCGGCGCCTCCCATCGTATTGCCGCGCCGGGATAAACGGCCCTGGCCGGCGTTCCCGCCCCTGCATGGCCGCAGGCGCGGACGCGGCCGTCAGCTGAAGCGCCCCAGCTCGCGCGACAGCAGGCTGAGCGCGACCGGCCCGGCCGTGGAGGCGCGCAGGATGTTCCCGCCGAGCACGCAGACCTCGGCGCCCGCGTCCTTAAGCGACGCGACCTCGGCGTCGGAGATGCCGCCCTCGGGACCCACGACCACGTGGATGGTGCGCGGCTCGCCGTCGCCGAGGCAGCGTTCGAGCACGCCGCGCACGCGCCCTTCCACCTCGTCCCAGCTGAGCGTGGCGTCCTGGTGGAGCACGACGACGAGATCCCCCCGCACGCATGCGCGCCGGCAGAGCGCGACGAGCTGCCTGTCGCTCAGGCAGTCGTGCAGTTCGGGCGTCGCGGCGCGGCGCGACTGCTCGGTGGCGGCCGCGAGCGTGGCGCGCCATCGGCGGTCGGTGCGCCCGTCCTTCCATCGCGCGATCGCGCGCTCCGACTGCCACGGATAGACGTCGTCGACGCCAATCTGCGTGGCCGTGTCGATCGCCTGCTCGTCGTGCCCGTTCTTGGCGAGGGCCTGGATGAGCGCGAGCCGGACGAGCGGCGGCTCCTCTTTGATGAACGACTCGACGCACACGTCGCCGTTACGCTCGTCGACGACGGTCGCGTTGATGCGCAGCCCACGCCCGTCGGATATCTGCAGCTCGTCGCCCACGGTCAGGCGCATCGACCCGAACGCATGCCTGCGCACGCCCTCGGGCAGCGTCATGATCCAGCCGGTGCGACCCGACGCGATCTGCTCGGACGCCATCGGGGCGTCGTCATGGCCGGAATCTACGAGAAACAAAGGGATTGTCATGGTTCCTAGGCTACCCGACACGGGCGCGACACGCCGAAGTTGCGCACGTCGCGCAGCTGCCCTATAGTATTCAACTGTTGCCGCTGAGAACACAGCACAGTGATCAGCACAGCGACCCGGGTCCGGGTGGCGGAATGGTAGACGCGCTAGCTTGAGGTGCTAGTGCCTATTTATACAGGCGTGCGGGTTCAAGTCCCGCTCCGGACACGACCAAGACCGGTGGTTCTCGTCGAGAATCGCCGGTCTTTTCGTTTTCATCCATCCATCTTCGGCCCCGCTCCCCCGCGGACGCGACGGCCATCCGGGAGGTCCAGAGGTGCGGTTCATCCATCTTGAGTCGGTCGACGATCCACGCGTCGAGGCGTACACGAATCTGACGGAGTTGCAGCTGCGCAACCGTCTCGAACCGCAGAAGGGCGTCTTCATCGCCGAATCCCCGAAGGTCATCACGCGGGCCCTCGCCGCCGGACGCGAGCCGATTTCGCTGCTCGTCGAGGAGCCGTGGATCGACGGCATGGCGGACACCTTCGCGTCAATCGACGCGCGGTGGGGGGACGACGTCCCCGTCTACGTCGCCTCCCCCGAGCAGCTCAAACGCCTCACCGGCTACCGGCTGCACCGCGGCGCAATCGCGGCGATGCGCCGTTGGCCGCTGCCGTCGGTCGAGCAGGTGTGCGCGGGCGCGACGCGCGTCGCCGTCCTCGAGAACATCGTCGACCACACGAACGTCGGCGCGATCATGCGTTCGGCCGCGGCGCTCGACGTCGACGCCGTCCTCGTGACGCCGTCGTGCGCCGACCCGCTGTACCGGCGCGCCGTGAGGGTCTCGATGGGCACCGTCTTCCAGGTGCCGTGGACGCGCATCGGCGGCGACGACGTCCGCTACTGGCCGTGGAAGGGGCTCGAGGAACTCCACGGGCTGGGGTTCACGACGGCGGCGATGGCGCTCGCCGATGATTCAATCTCGCTCGACGACCTCGTGGGCCGTCTTGGGCCCGACGTCCCCGACGACGCGCGCATCGACCGTCTTGCGCTGATATTCGGCACCGAGGGCGACGGCCTGTCGCGTCATACGATCGCCAACGCCGACCTCACCGTGAAGATCCCGATGGGCCACGACGTCGATTCGCTCAACGTGGCCGCCTCGAGCGCCGTCGCCTTCTACGCGACGCGCGATGCGCGCCGTCGTTGAGGCGCGCATCGCGCGTGGGTCGGGATGGGGCGCGGGGCCCGCGTCAGTACCGCGGCATCGCGTCGAGGTTGAAGCCGAGCGCGGCGAGCTGCTCGCGGCCCTCGGGCGTGATCTTGTCGACGCTCCAGCGCGGCGTCCACGTCCAGTCGATGCGGAACTCCTCGACGAGGCCGGCGAGCGTGCTCGCGCATTCGTCCTCTATGAGGTCGGTCAGCGGGCATGCCGGCGTCGTCAGCGTCATCGTGATGATCGCGCGGCCGAGCTCGTCGATCTCGATGCCGTAGACGAGGCCGAGGTCGATGACGTCGATGCCGAGCTCCGGGTCGATGACCTGATGGAGCGCCTCCATGACGTCCTGCGCCGTCGCACGGCCGATCTCGTCGACGCCCTTGAGCGTGATGCCGCCGTCGTCCCGGCAGCCGCAACCGTCGCCGCCATGGCCTGCGCAGCAGCCGCCGTGCCCTTCGGCCGTCTCATGCGTCGCCTCGGCGTCCCGGTTCACGTCCTTCGCCAGCGACGGGTTCGCGATGATCGCCTGCGCCTTCGCCTCGTCGCCGACGACGCCGCTGACCGCGTCGAGAATCGTCGCCTGCGGTCCGGGCACCAGATTGTCGCTCATCTTCTTGTCCTTCCTGAAAAACAGTTGCAAAGTCCTCCATGGCGTCCGCCTGGGGCCCGTGGGAGGGGCCCCGCGCTCAGGACGCCCTGCGCTGCGCCGCGAGCGCCTTGGCCACCGAGTCCTTGAGGCCCTCCCAGCCGAGCAGCGCGCATTTGATGCGCATCGGGTACTTCGAGACGCCCTGGAACACGGTCGCGTCGCCGAGCGCGTCCATCGCCGCCTCGTCGTCGAGCCCCGCGCCGCGCGAGGACATCAGCGCATGGAAGCCGTCGAACAGGTGCATCGCCTCGTCTACGGTACGCCCGCGCACGAGGTCGACCATGATCGACAGGCTCGCCTGCGAGATCGAGCATCCCTGCCCGTCCCAGACGATGTCCTCGATGCGGTGCGGCTCGTCGCGGCCCACCTCCACATGGACGGTGACCTCGTCGCCGCAGGTCGGGTTGAACTGGTGCGAACGCGCCGTCGAGCACGCCTCGTGCCTCGCCGCGACCGTCGCCTCGCCGTCGGTCGCTCCGGCGTCGCCGGCCGGCAGCACGCCCTTGCCGTGCGGGTGGCGGGATGCGTCGAGGATGACCTCCTGATACATCTGTTCGAGTTCGTCAGTGCCGTTGTCGGCCATCGTGCCTTCCTTTCCGCGCGATCCGTCGTCCCTATCGGGCCAACAGCTCATGCGCCGCATTATTCCCTTCCGGCCGCCTCCCCGCGCTCAGCGCAGGAAGAACGGCCGCACGCCCTTGACCGCCTCGATGAGCGCGCGCGCCTCGTCGGGGGTGTTGTAGACGCCGGCCGACGCGCGGTTCGACGCGAAGACGCCGAAATGCCGGTGGATCGGCTGCGCGCAGTGGTGCCCGACGCGGATCGCGATGCCCGCCGCATCGAGGTACTGCCCGACATCGTGCGGGTGCACGCCGTCGACCTCGAAGGCGACGGTGCCGATGCGGCCCTCGGCCGTCCGCGGCCCGAGGATGCGCACACCGTCGACCTGCCCGAGCCCGAGCAGCTCGTCGGTGATCTCCCGTTCGTGCGCGGCGATGCGCTCCATGCCGACGCCCATCATCCAATCGGCGGCTGCGCCGGCGGCGACGACCTGGGCGACCGGCTGCGTGCCCGCCTCGAATCGCGCCGGCGGATCCATGTACAGCGCCGGCCTGTCCATATAGGCGAGCTCGACCATCGAGCCGCCGAAGCGCGCAGGAGGCAGCGCCTCGAGCAGCTCCCTCCTGCCGTACAGGAAGCCGATGCCGGTCGGCCCGTACATCTTGTGCGCGCTGAACGCGGCGAAGTCGACGTCGAGCGCGTGGAAGTCGACCGGGATGTGCGGCACCGACTGGCAGGCGTCGAGGACGACGAGCGCGCCGACCTCGTGCGCGCGGTGCACGATCGGCGCGACGTCGGTGATCGCGCCGGTGACGTTGCCGATGTGCGTGACCGCGACGATGCGCGTGCGCTCGCCGATCGTCTCGGGCGCGAGATCGGCCATGACGCGGCCGTCCTCGTCGACCTCGAGCCATTTGAACGTCGCGCCGGTGCGCGCGGCGAGCTCCTGGAACGGCAGCAGCACCGAATGGTGCTCGGCGCGCGAGACGACGATCTCGTCGCCCGGCTTCAGCGCGAACCGCTCGGCACCGGGGCCTCCGCGGCCGAGCGACGCGTTGCCGATCGCCGTGGCGAGCAGGTTGAGCGCGTCGGTCGCGCCCATCGTCACGACGAGCTCCTCGCCGCCCTCCTGGCTCGAGGCGCCGACGAGCCGGGCGACCTTGGCGCGCGCCTGCTCGAAGGCGACGGTCGAGCGCGCCGCGAGCGTGTGCGCGCCGCGGTGCACGCCGGCGTTGATCGTCTCGTAGAACCCGGATTCCGCGTCGATGACGCATTGCGGCTTCTGCGCGGTCGCGCCGCTGTCGAGATAGACGAGCGGATGGCCGTTGATCCGCTGGGTGAGGATCGGGAATTGCGAGCGTATCGTCTCGATGTCCGTCATCCGGTCTCCACTCCCCTTAGGCGAGGGCCGACTCGGAGTCGGAGCCCTCGGGCAGGTATTCGTCGTAGCCGCGCTCCTCGAGTTCGTCGGCGAGCTCGGGGCCGCCGGTCTTCACGAAGTGGCCGTCTGCGAAGACGTGGACGATGTCGGGCTTGATGTACTTGAGGATGCGCGTGTAGTGCGTCACCATCAGGATGCCGAAGTCGTCGGCCTCCTTGGCCCGGTTGACGCCTTCGGAGACGATGCGCAGCGCGTCGACGTCGAGGCCCGAGTCGGTCTCGTCGAGGATCGCGAACTTCGGCTTGAGCAGTTCGAGCTGGAGCACCTCGGCGCGCTTCTTCTCGCCGCCGGAGAAGCCTTCGTTGACCGAACGCGTCGCGAACTTCGGATCCATCTTGAGACGCTTCATCGCCTCGGTGAGTTCCTTCGTCCAGGTGCGGATCGCCGGCGCCTTGCCGTCGATCTCGGTCTTCGCGGTGCGCAGGAAGTTCGTCATCGACACGCCCGGCACCTCGACCGGGTACTGCATCGCGAGGAACAGACCGGCCTTCGCGCGCTCGTCGGGGGTCATCGTCAGGATGTCCTCGCCGTCGAGCAGCACCTGGCCGGAGTCGACCTCGTACTTGGGATGGCCGGCGAGCGTGTAGGCGAGCGTCGACTTGCCCGAGCCGTTGGGCCCCATGATCGCGTGCGTCTCGCCGGAGTTGACGGTCAGGTTGACGCCGCGCAGGATCTGCTTGCGGCCCTCCTTCGTCTCGACCGATGCGTACAGGTCCTTGATTTCGAGCGTGGACATTACTTCTCCTCCAATGCGTGTTGCATGTCTTCGTCTTCGCCGCGCGCCAGACGGCGGTCGATCGCGTCCATCAGGTGGGCCGCGAGTTCGTCGATGCCGATCTCCTCGACGAGCTCGCCGAAGAAGCCGCGCACGACGAGCTTGCGCGCCTGGCGTTCCGGGATGCCGCGCGAGCGCAGATAGAATAGCTCCTCGTCGTCGAAGCGTCCGACCGAGCTGGCGTGGCCCGCGCCGATGATGTTGCCGTTCTCGATCTCGAGGTTCGGCTCCGAATCGGCGACCGCGCCCGGCGTGAGCACGAGGTTGCGGTTGAGCTCGTAGGAGTCGGTGCCCGGCGCCGTCGGCTCGATGAGCGCGTTGCCGACCCATGTCGAATGCGCGCCCTCGCCGCTGAGCGCGCCCTTGTAGACGACGCGCGAACGGCATTCGGGGTGGTTGTGCACGACCATCGTGCGGTGCTCGATGTGCTCGCCGGGGTCGGCGAAGTAGATGCCGAGCATGTTGAGGTCGCCGTGCTCGCCGCCGAAGTCCTGGTCCATGCGGATGCGCACGAAGGCGCCCCCGAGCGTGACGACCGAGTGGCGCAGCGACGATTCGGCCCCCAGATGGATGCGGTGGTTCGCCACGTGCTTCGAGTCGGAGCCCCATTCCTGGATGAAGGTCGTGCCGATGTGCGCGTCGCGCCCGGTGACGATCTCGACGCCCTCGGCCAGCCGCGCGTCGCCGTCGTGCTCGACGACGACGTCGCCGTGCACCTGATCGCGCGCGACGATGACGAGGTGCAGCGCGTCGGGGTCGAGGCCGCCGCCGTGGACCCGCACGAGCACCGGCCGCGCCGGTTCGCGTTTGAGCTCGACGACCCATGCGCCCTTCGCGCTGTTCCATTCGACGGCGGCGACGCGGTCGGACGGCTTGCCGACGGTGCCGCACGGCGCCTCGCCGAGCGAGACCTCGCGCACGTCCACGTCGTCGTCGTCGATCGGCGAGCCGTCGATATAGCCCACCGAGATGCGCGTGGCGCCGCTCGGCTCGAAGGGCTCGAAGAACTCGGGGATACGCTCGACAGGCGTGAAGCGCCAGTCGTCCTGCCTGCGCGTCGGCGTTGCGAAGTCGGCCACGTCGAAGGAGCGCGGGCTCGTGTCGGCGCTCGACGGCATCGCCGCCGGCACCGCGTACGGATCGTCGGGATCCGCGACCGGGATGTTGATTTCCGCGTTGTCCACCATCGGTCAGCCCACCGATCCTTCCATCTGCAGTTCGACGAGCCTGTTGAGCTCGAGCGCGTATTCCATCGGCAGCTCGCGGCTGATCGGCTCGACGAAGCCGCGCACGATCATCGCCATCGCCTCCTTCTCCTCGATGCCGCGGCTCATCAGGTAGAAGAGCTGGTCCTCGGAGACCTTCGAGACGGTCGCCTCGTGCGCCATCGAGACGTCGTCCTCGCGCACGTCGACGTGGGGGTAGGTGTCGGAGCGCGAGAAGTCGTCGACGAGCAGCGCGTCGCACACGACGTTCGAGCTGGCGCCCTCGGCGCCGTCGACAATCTTGACGAGGCCGCGGTAGGCGGAGCGCCCGCCGCCGCGCGAGATCGACTTCGCGACGATCGTCGAGCTCGTGTGCGGCGCCAGATGGATCATCTTCGCGCCGGTGTCCTGGTACTGGCCGGCGCCGGCGAAGCCGAGAGACATCGTCGAGGCGTTCGCGTACGGCTCGGCGAGGATGCACGCCGGGTACTTCATCGTCGCCTTCGAGCCGATGTTGCCGTCGACCCATTCCATCGTCGCGCCCTCGCGCACGTAGGCGCGCTGCGTGACGAGGTTGTAGACGTTGTTCGACCAGTTCTGCACCGTCGTGTAGCGCACGCGCGCGTTCTTCTCGACGATGATCTCGACGATGGCCGCATGCAGCGAGTCGGTCGAGTAGATCGGCGCCGTGCAGCCCTCCACGTAATGCACGTAGGAGCCTTCGTCGGCGATGATGAGCGTGCGTTCGAACTGGCCCATGTTCGGCGTGTTGATGCGGAAGTAGGCCTGCAGCGGGATGTCGACGTGCACGCCCTTGGGCACGTATACGAACGAGCCGCCGGACCATGCGGCCGTGTTGAGCGCGCCGAACTTGTTGTCCTCTGGCGGCACGACGGTGCCGAAGTACTTGCGCACGAGGTCGGGGTACTCGCGCACGGCCGTGTCGGTGTCCACGAAGATGACGCCCTGCTTGGCCAGGTCCTCCTGGATCGAGTTGTAGATGACCTCGGACTCGTACTGCGCGGCGACGCCGGAGACGAGACGGCTCTTCTCGGCCTCGGGGATGCCGAGGCGGTCGTAGGTCTCGCGGATGTCGTCGGGCAGGTCCTCCCAGCGCGCCGCCTGCTTGCCGACGGGCTTGACGTAGTACTTGAAGTCCTCGGCGTGGAAGCCGGACAGGTCGACGCCCCACTTGGGCATCGGCTGCTCGACGAAGGCCTTGTAGCCACGCAGGCGCATGTCGAGCATCCACGCGGGCTCGTGCTTGTCCGCCGAGATCTCGCGCACGACCTGCTCGTCGATGCCCTTCCTGGCCGCCTCGCCGGCCGCGTCGGAATCGTGCCAGCCGTACGAGTACTCGCCGAACTGACCGATGATCTCGTCATCCTGTCTTATCTTGTCCTCGTTGACGCGGCCGCGATCAGCCAGATACTGATTCATCTCCACGTCGGACGCTGCGTTGGGCATCTGATCGTCTGCCACAGGTCGCCGCCTCTCGTTTTCTTGGTTGTTCCGCATTACATGGTAACGGACGGCGTATGAACACGCCAGAACGTTTCACGGCCCGCCCGCCCCGCTCCGGTGCCGGGAACGGCCGCAGGCCGGGAACCGTGCGGTTCCCGGCCTGCGATGTGCGTTGGGTCACACGGCTCCGCGACTCACTGCTGCACGTGCACGGTGACCCCGTGGTCGGGACCCTGCACGGCGAAGTCGTAGAACCATTCGGCCGCGTCCCATCCGATGCCCACGCACCCGTGCGAGGTGTTCTTGCCCATCGCGGCGATCTGCGCGTCGGTGTACGGCGTGTCGGTGGCGATGCGGTGGATCGCGCATCCGGTCTTCGAGAAGTAGTTGACGAAGCCGACGTCGGGCGCGTCCCAGGTCTCCTTCGTACCGTCGGAGAGCGTGAGCGTGCCGCTCATATGCTGCGACGGGTACTTGAGCCAGATCTCGAAGTCGCCCAGCGGCGTGCACAGGTCGCCGCTCGGCTGGCACGCGCCGGTGGCGTAGTCGTTGCCCTGACCCGCGGACATGTTGAAGGCCTTGACCTGCTTGCCGTTCTCGTAGGCGTAGACCTTGTGGTCGCTCAGGTCGACGACGACGTGGCGCTTCGTCTTCTTCACGGCCATCGGATCGACCTCGCCGTCCACCTGCACGTCGCCTTCGCCGCCGGCGAAGGCCTCGGCGGCCTGCTCGCCGACCTTCGCGTCGGCGCCGTCCTTGATCCGGACGCCGTCGTGGCCCTCCTTGAGGACGACGACTTCCTCGTCGTTGTTGTTGACGATGACCTCGCGGTCCTCCTTCGTCGTCGCGTAGTGCGGCTTGATGTCCTCGTCGTAGTGGCTTTGGAGCTTGGAGGAGTCGAAGACGACGACGCCGGAGCGCGTCTCGCCGTCCTTGAGCGTCGACTCCTCGTTCGGCTCGATGCGCGAGGCGTCGAGCAGCGCCGCCGGCGAGAAGGTCGCGACCTTCTCGCCTCCGACCACGATTCCGGCCTTGGCGTCGATGAGCGCGTTAAGCGAGTCCCTGGCCTGATCGGCGGTCGCGTCGGCGACGTTCGGCTCGATCGTGTCCATCGTCAGCGCCACCGTCTTCGCGCTGCGTGAGCCGAGCGACTCGATCACGGCGACGGCCTCGTCGGCGACGGCCTTCGAGTCGGCTCCGGAGCCGTTCGCGCCGGGCACCGTCTCGACATGCGCGCCGTCCTCGGTGACCTTGAGCGTGGCGTCGACCGGCTTCGCGCTGTTCGTGCCGAGTTTGGCGTCGAGTACGGTCGGATCGGCCTCGGGCGTGATCGTCGGCGCGACGTCGCTGTGCTCCCACGGCAGATAGCGCATCCAGAAGGGGCCGGAGCGCTTGGCGTCGACGGCTTGCTTCGCGATCATGTCCGCGTCGACGTCGATGCCCAGATCGGCCGCGTCGATCTGCGCCTGCGCGCCCTCATAGGTGACGGGGACGCGCACGGCGGCGACCTGGTCGTCGATCATGCGCGCGATCTGCTGTTCGCTCTTGCCGGCCACCGGCTGCCCCCACAGCGTCGTGCCCGGCAACGCGCGGTCCTGGAAATAGGCGTAGGTCCCCCCGCAGGCCGCGACGGCGAGCACGGCGACGCCGAGTACGACCCACGGCCATACGCGGCGCCGGCGACGTCCCTGGGGCGCATGCTGCGCGATCGTCAGCTCGTCGACCTGCGGCGCCGGCGGCTGTCCGGAATCCGCGCGGAAGCCGTCCCCGTCCGCGCCCATGCCATGGTTTCCACTGGAAAAAGACATAGAGTTCCTTGCACGAAAATACGATGATTCGCTTTGATACTAGGCGAAGGCCGTGAACACGGCCAGCCCCGCGAACAAATGATGACAAAACATCCACGTTTGACCGGCTGCTCCCGCATGTCCCCGCATACGGAGAGCAGCCGGTCGACATCCTGTCGCGCCCCGGGATGCCGAAGGGCGCGGCAGGGGCGCGCTCAACGCTGCGCCTGATGGTCCAGCGCGGCCTTGACGAGCCCCGCGAACAGCGGATGAGGCTTCGTTGGACGCGACTTGAACTCGGGGTGGGCCTGCGTGGCCACGTAGAACGGATGCACGTCCTGCGGCAGCTCGACGAACTCGGTCAGCTCGCCGTCCGGGCTCTGGCCGGAGATGACGAGACCGCCCTCGCGCAGCCGGTCCTTGTACGCGACGTTGACCTCGTAGCGGTGGCGGTGGCGTTCGGTGACGTGGGTCGTGCCGTACAGGCGCGCGACGAGCGAATCCTCGAGCAGATCGGCCGGGTAGGAGCCCAGACGCATCGTGTGACCCATGTCGCCGTTGCCGGCGACGATGTCCTTCTGCTCCTCCATCGTCGCGATGACCGGGTTCGGGCACTCCGGGTCGAATTCGGTCGAGCCGGCGTCCTCGATGCCGAGCACGTCGCGCGCGTACTCGATGACCATCGACTGCAGGCCGAGACACAGGCCGAGCACCGGCAGCTGGTGCTCGCGCGCGTAGCGCAGCGCGCCGATCTTGCCGTCGATGCCGCGGATGCCGAAACCGCCGGGGATGACGATGCCATCCATCTGGTCGAGCGCCGCGGCGGCGCCCTCCTCGGTCTCGCAACGGTCGGCCGCGACCCACTTGACATTGACCTTCGCCCAGTTGGCGAAGCCGCCGGCCTTGATGGCCTCGGTCACCGACAGGTAGGCGTCCGGCAGGTCGATGTACTTGCCGACGATCGCGATGCTGACCTCGTGCTTGGGATGGTGCACGCGTTCGAGCAGATCCTCCCACTCGTCCCAGTCGACGTCGTGGAACGGCAGTCCCAGCTCACGCACGACGTAGGTGTCGAGGCCCTCGTCGAAGAGCACCTTCGGCACGTCGTAGATGCTCGCGGCGTCCACGCAGTTGACGACGCCCTCGGGGTCGACGTCGCACATCAGCGAGATCTTGTCCTTGATGCCCTGGTTGAGCGGGCGGTCGCTCCTGAGCACAAGCGCGTCGGGCGTGATGCCGAGCTGGCGCAGCATCATGACCGAGTGCTGCGTCGGCTTCGTCTTGAGCTCATGGGCGGCGGCGATGTACGGCACGAGCGAGACGTGGATGAACATGCAGTTCTCCGGCCCCAGCTCGCGGCGCACTTCGCGCGCGGCCTCGAGGAAGGGCTGCGATTCGATGTCTCCGACGGTGCCGCCGATCTCGGTGATGATGACGTCCACATCGTCCGAGGCCTGCGCGCGCATGCGCGACTTGATCTCGTTGGTGATGTGCGGGATGACCTGCACGCACTGACCGAGGTACTCGCCGGCGCGCTCCTTGCGCAGCACCTCCTGGTAGATCTGGCCGGTCGTGACGTTCGCCTTCTGGGAGAGGAAGACGTCAAGGAAACGCTCGTAGTGGCCGATGTCGAGATCGGTCTCGGCGCCGTCCTCGGTCACGTAGACCTCGCCGTGCTGGAACGGGTTCATCGTGCCCGGGTCGACGTTGATGTAGGGATCGAGTTTCTGCTGGAGGACGCGGATGCCGCGGCTGCGCAGCAGACGTCCGAGGGAGGATGCGGTCAGACCCTTGCCGAGTGAGGAGACGACGCCTCCGCTGACGAAGATGTGCTTGGTGACGTGTTCCTGAGCATTGCCATGTTGTCTTCTTGCCATGGGTCTTCATGGTATCGCTGCGCCGTGACATGGACTGGCGGGCGCGGGGCCTCCTCCCCCGGCGCGCGCCGCCTCAGCGCCCCTCGATGATGAGCTCGCTCGCCACACCGTTGAGCTCGACGACGTCCGGCGCGTCCTCGTCCACGTGCACGCCGGCGCCGACGATCGTGCGCGTGCGCAGCCCGTGCGTCAGCACGGCGATCGTGGACCCCTTGGGCACCGTGATGCGCGAGGTCGCCGACAGCTGGTTGACGTCGACGCGGCCGTCGAGCGTCGCGCAGTCGATCTCCATGTCGAGGTTGCAGTTGACCTCCACGTGGCCGTGCACGTCGTCGAGCGTCAGCCGCTGCGTGCGCACGTCGAGTTCGAGCCCGTCGCAGTCCAGCCCCTGTACATGCGCCTCGAAGGCCTTCGCCGCGCATTCCATCGTCGTGACGTAGCGCTGCGGGATCCACAGCACGACGGAGACGTCGTCCTTCGCGAGCGTCTCGCTGATCCCGTCGCCGCGTCTGACGACGACGTCGATCCGCTTCGCGCGGTCGTCGACGGACACCTTGAAGTGCCGCGCGACCTCGGCGACGGTGTTCGACACGACGCGCACGCGCAGCTGCTCGCCGTCGTAGCCGCGGATTGTGCAGCCGTAGATCGAGCCGCAGTCGACGTCGAAGTGCTTGGGCTGGTCGACGTCGTGGCTCGTGACGCTCTCGTAGCGGTACTCGGCTCCGCCGCCAGCCGCGGCGTCGGCGACGCCGAGCAGCGCGTCGACGCTGACGGCGAATACGTCGGCGAGCGCGACGAGGTTCTCGATCTCGGGGCGTCCGGCGCCGCTCTCCCATTTCGAGATCGCCTGCCGGGAGACGCCGACGCGGGTCGCAAGCTGCTCCTGGGAGAGGTGCGACTGCCTGCGCAGATCCTTGAGTCTGGTCGTGAATTCCATCATGTGCTCCTTGTTATCGTTCCTGATCCTTGCGATCCGTCATTGCGCGTCGGCGGCCGCGGCGTTCATCGCCGTGATCCGCCGACCGGCGAAGTCGATCGTGCCGCCGGTCGGCGCGGCGCTGCGTTCGTGGTCGTGCCATCGTGGTTCCCATCTGCCAGGGCGGGGAGCCCGGACGCTCCCCGCATCGATGGCGCCACGGTAGGCCGCCGGCGTCGCCGTGCGCCAGCAACGGACGCGAACGTAATGTCCCTCAGTCCGCAACGATGCGTTGCATCGGCGCCGTTCCAACGATGTCGCGATGCCTTGCGACGGCGCGGACGGGACGTCGACGACGCGGCGGCACCCGACGTGGGCGCACCCGCTGCGACGTCGACGGATCGACGGCGTGGCTTGCGGCCGGATGCGTCTTCTTCGTCGTGCCGGTATACAGCGCGACGGCCGAGGTCGGCGCGAGCCTCACCTGCACCTTGCCCTTGCGCGCCCCCACCGTCCTCGAACAGTCCTCGACGGCGTAGACGTCGCAGCACTCGCCGTCGGGCATCATCGTCGAGAACTCGTGCACGGCCTCCTTCGTCCCGTTGTTGAACGTGGCGAAGCCATTGCCGCCGCACGAGAACGCGAGCAGCGGCGGGTCCGGTGCATCCGAACGCGGCCAGCGTCCTCATCCACGTCCCACGGCGTCGCGGGCTGCATTGTCCCGTCATCACCCCCTCTTCTTAATCCATCCGATTCGTTGATGCGTCCTCGTTGACCGCATAACGCGACCACTCTATACCACCCCGCGTCTCTATACCCCGCGTCCGCGCCCGGATACGCGGCGGGGAGGGCACCCTATGGATGCCCTCCCCGCCGTCTGCGCCGTCGCGCCGGTCACATCAGACGCGCCGGTGCGCGCACTTCGTGGCGAGCAATGTGACGCCGGCGAGCGCGAGCGCACCGAGCGCCACGATCGCGGCCGCGATCGACGAACCGGTGCTCGCGACGTCGCCCGGCGACGACGCATCGCCGTCGGCTTCCGTCACGTCCGTCACGTCGGACGGCCCGGAAGCGCCGTCGCCCGGCTTCGTCACGTCCGAGCCGCCGCCGTTATCGTCGCCATCGTCGTCGCCGCCGGACGGCGCGTCGATCTGCTCGAACACGGCGTCCACGTAGACGGCCTCCCCCGGCATCGTGAAGGTGCCGTCGGCGGCGACCTCGACGCCGCCCTTCGTCACCTTCCAGCCGGCCAGACGCCAGCCGGCGTCGGGCGTGGCGCGCAGCGTCACCGTCGTGCCGGGCGCCACGTCCTGCGTCAGGTCGGCGCTTGCGGTGCCGCCCTCCGTGGCGCTCACGTGCACGGGGAACATCGTGTTCGCCACGCGCCACAGCTGGGTGCCGTAGAACGGGTTGGCGGTGCCGATGAGCATGTGGTCGTCGGTGTTGACGAAGATGTGCAGGCCGTGGTTGAAGGGGTCGCCGAAGCCGTCGTCGGACACGGTCGCGACGTCGACGCCGCCGTCGGCACCCTCGGTGATCTCGAAGAGGTTGAAGCCGCGCTTCGACTTGGACAGGTACGGCAGCGACTTGAGGAAGGCCTTGAGGTTGTCGACGCTGAGCAGCTTGACGAGCGTCTCGTAGACCTTCTTGAGGCTCTCCGGCATCTGCGGCACATCGGCGAGCAGCCGCTCGGTCTCCTCGTACATCTCGGCGAAGTCCTCGGAGGCCTTCTCGTCGAGCTGCGTGCCGAGCACGGTGAGCAGGTCGTTCGCATGGAGCAGCCGCGCGGCCGATTCCTCGTCGGACAGGCTCTCGGGGACGATCGAGCCGTCGTTGAGTCCGTCGATAAGCGCCTTGCGCTGTTCATCGCTCAGCGTGACCGTCTGCGCCGTCCCGTCGTCGCCGTCGGCGTCGGCGAGCGTCGCCGCGTGCAGGCGCGCGTCGGCGGCCTCGACCGCCCAGTCGACGAGAGCGTCGGCGTCGTCGGAGCGCGGACGCGCGTCAAGCCGCGCCGTGTCGCCGTCCTCGGCCGCGGGCGTCGCCGCGCCGACCTTGTCGCGGTCGAGGATGAGCTCGATGAAGGTGCGCAGGTAGTGGACGGTGTTGTTCCAGTCCTTCTCGCTCATGTTGAGGATGTCGCCGTTCGTGAACTGCGCGATCGGCTCGAGCAGCGTCGTCGTGTTCATCGTCGACAGGTACATTTTGCCTTCATGCACGGTCGTCTGCCACGTGTATTGGTTCATGTGGTTGCCGTATCCGGAGCCCAGGCCGGTCGTGCCGCCGTCGGGGAAGGTCTCGTTCGGGTCGCCGACGAGCATCTCGACGTGCTCGTCCTTGTCCATGCGGTACAGGTTGATCGACTGCTCGAGGTTCGTCGCCTGCGTCACGAAGTCGGTGCGCATCGCGAAGCCCTGCAGCGCGCTCGCGACGTCGTTGTAGTCGCCGATGTACAGATGGTCGTTGTAGATCTGCAGCGTGCAGGCGCCGGCGCTCACGCGCGACGCGTCGAGGCCGAAGGTGTACTTCGCGCCCTTGGACGTGTCGCCGACGAGCGGACGCCATGTCCAGTCGTCCTTCTCGGTCGGGTCGCCGTCGTTCTCGCCGACGTAGATCGCGAAGGAGCGCAGCGTGCCGGTCTGCTCGTTGCGCGTCTCGAAGCTGCCGGTGCACACGACGACGTAGAGCCTGCCGTCGAACTCGAGCACCTGGTAGATGCCGCCTCCTCCGTTGACGTCGGAGCGGTGGATCGCCGGAAGATCGTCGAAGCTGGCCATGTCGGCGATGACCTTGTAGGAGCCGGGCACCGACGGCGTCCTCGAGGCGACGAGGAAGGCCGCGCCCTCGCCGTCTGCGGTCGGCTTGAGGTCGCCGGCGATGAGCGCGTCCTTGAACGAGCCGATCGCGCGCGTCGACGTGAACACGTTCTGCTTGACGAGCTCGCGGAAGCCGGCGGCGTCGACGCTGTCGTAGACCTTCGTCAGGCGGTCGCCGTCTGACGGGTCGACCTCGTAGATGCACGGGAAGCCGTTCTGCATCGCCATCGCCGTGCCGATCTCCTGGGCCGTCAGCTCGGCGTTGTTCGTGTCCATGACCATGCCTTCGAAGTACAGCTTGCCGTTCATCTTGAACGCGCTGCGGAAGGTCGGGATGACGCCTTTGCCGCCGTCGATGCCTTCGGACTGGGACATGAGGATCTTCGTCTCGCCGGTCTTCACGTTGAACTTGAACAGCACGCCGCCGGCGCTTTTGCCGTCCGGCTCGCCGAGGTACATGTTGCCGGCGTAGAGCGTCTGGATCAACGCGGTCGCCTCCTCGACGCTCATGCCCATGTTGGCCGACAGGCTGCCCTTGAGGATGGCCTGCACGCCGAGGCCTCCATACATCGTGCCGATGTAGACCCAGTCGCCGGCCGATTCGGCGGCGTAGCTGTAGGACTGGCCGCGGTCGCCCTGCCCCTGGTCCTTGGCCGAGATGGCGCCCCCGCCGACGTAGTCGACGACGCCGTCGACGGTCTCGAGGCCGTTTTCGGGATGGCTGACCTTCTGGAAGGCCATGCCGTTGCCGGCCGTGTAGACGTTCGTGATGCGTCCGTCGAGTTCGCTCTCCTGCGCGCCGGCGGGGCCGACGAGCGCGCCGATGAGCACGGCGCATGCCGAGAGCGCGCCGATGGCGGCGCGTAGTTTGGTGGTCATTGTTCTCCTCAGGGATGGTTCGATGGGGGCACAAAGGCCAGACATTGTGCTGACGGCGAACAAGCATAGCATGTCGGGATGTACCCGCAGGCCCTGTTCACGCAACGTTTGCATCCTTGCCACGGGGCGTATCCCCGACGCCACGCGGCGTGTCCGATGCATGGCCGCGCGCAACGGGCGCATATGCGAAAGCGGGGAGGCGGGACCCGAAGGTCCGCCTCCCCGCTTTCGGTTGCCGTGACGCCGTTCAGGGGGACGACATCACGGCAGCGTCCGACGCTCAGTGCGAGCGGCGTTCGCGGTTCGCCACGAGCAGCACGGCGGCGGCGATGATCGCGACCGCGGCGATGACGATGACGACGGCGACCGAGGAACCGGTCGAGGCCATGTCGCTCACCGCGCCGGCGGCGTTCGACGCGCCGTTAGAGCCGGTGTCCACATGGTCGTTCGCACCCGGCTGGCCCGGCTGATCCGGGTTGGTCGGGTCGTCCGGATCGTCCGGGTTGGCCGGGTCGTCCGGGTTGGCCGGATCGTCCGGATCGTCCGGATCGTCCGGGTCGACCGGATCGTCCGGGTCGACCGGGTCGACGAGCGCCGACTCCGGACCGAGCACAAGCGCGCTGCCGGCCGGCACGATGACCGCGTCGCCGTCATGGACGGCGATCTTCGCGCCGGCGACCGACGCATCGACGCCCTGCACGGCCTCGTCGGCCTGCGCCACGGCCTCGGGGGCGTGGCGGTAGGTGCGGCCGTTCGAGACGAGCACGCCGTAGTCGCCCGCGGTGACTCCCGGCAGCGCGACCGCGTCGGCGTTGTTGTTGAGCGCGACGACGTAGGTGCCGCTGTCATCGGAGATCTCATAGGCCACGACGCCGTCGGCGGACTTGAGGACCTTCGAGTTCTTGCCGATCGCGTCGTAGTCGCCGATGCGGAACGCGGCCGTCTTCTTGCGCAGCGCGATGAGGTCGGCCACGTACTGGGCGTTGTCGCCGTAGGCGGCGTCGTTCAGGCGGTCCCAGTCCAGCGCGTTCTTCGTGGCGGCGTTCTTGTAGCTGTTGTCGTCGCCGTCCTTCGAACGCAGGAACTCCTGGCCAAGCTGGATCTCGGAGATGCCGTTGGCGAGGAAGACCGACGAGTTCGCGAGCTTCGAGGCGGCCACCTTCTGCGCGACCTGGCCCTCATCGAGTTCGCCGTCGGTCTTGGCGCCGAACATCGAGACGTTGAGCTTGTCGTTGAGCGTCAGGTTGTCGTGGATCTCGACGTAGTTGACGATCTGGTTCGCGCTGTCGTACTTGACGTTGGCGTTGCCGTTCGTGCAGTACGCGCCGTCGAACTCGTCGCCGTTGCGGCAGCCGAGCATGTTGTTGAGGATCAGCTGCTCGGTGTCGGCCTTGCCGGTCGCGAAGCCGGTGTCCTCCTCGTCGAACACGGAGCCCTTGAGCTGGTCGCGGATCGAGTCGTTGAAGAACGCGACCGTCGAGTTGTGGGTGTCGAGCTCGTAGGCGTTCGGCTGGATCGACATGAGGGACTTGTCCATCGTCGTGCTCATGTCCCAACCCTCGCCGACGATGATGATCGACGGGTCGATCGCGTCGAGCGCGGCGCGCACGGCCTTCATCGTCTCGAGGTCATGCAGGCCCATGAGGTCGAAGCGGAAGCCGTCCATGTTGTATTCCTTCGCCCAGTAGGTGACGGAATCGACGATGTACTTGCGCATCATCGCACGTTCGGACGCCGTGTCGTTGCCGCAGCCGGAGTTGGAGACGAGCGAGCCGTTCTGGTAGCGGAAGTAGTATCCCGGCACCGTCAGGTTGAACGGGTTCGTGTTGACGTCGCCGACGTGGTTGTAGACGACGTCCATGATCACGCGAAGGCCGTTCTTGTGCAGGCCGTTGACCATCTCCTTGGCTTCGACGATGCGCGCCTTCGGATCGGCCGCGTCCGACGAGTAGGAGCCTTCCGGAACGTTGTAGTTCTCCGGATCGTAGCCCCAGTTGTAGTTGTTGTCGTCGGTCGGCTTCGTCTCGTCGACGCTCAGGTAGTCGTACATCGGCTGGATCTGCACGTGTGTGACGCCGAGCTCCTTGAGGTAGTCGACGCCGGTCGCCTTGCCCTCGGAGTTCTTCGTACCGTTCTCGATCATGCCGAGGTACTTGCCGCGGTTGGCCTCCGAGACGCCGGAGTTGGCGTTGCTCGAGAAGTCGTGCACGTGGGTCTCGACGATGACCGCATCGGTGTTCTTCGAGAACGGGGCCATGCGGTCGGAGCCTTCGACCTTCGTCTGCTCGTCGGACAGGACGACGGAGCGGCGGCCGTTGACGACCGATGCGCGCGCGTACGGATCCGGCGAGTCGTTCTTCGTGCCGTCGGCGAAGGAGACGCGGTAGACGTAGGCGGTGCCCGGCGCGACTGTCTCGGTCGCGGACCACACGCCCTTGGCGCCGCGCTTCATCGCGACCGTCTTGTCCTCGGGCGCGTCGGCGGTGTCGGAGGCCTTGAACGTGACGAGCTCGACATTCGCCGCGGTCGGCGCCCACAGCTTGAACGTGGAGCCGTCCTCGCCGTAGGTCGCGCCGAGATCGTCGCCGTCATAGGCGTATTCCTTGTCGAATGCGTCGGTGCGCACGACGGATCCGGCGACGGCGTCGGCGGAGCCGAAGCCCTCGATCGTCACCGTGTACTTCACGGTCAGGTCGAGATCGTCCTTGAGCGTGATCGTGACGGCGGTGCCGTCGGTCGTCACGTCGTCGACCGCGACGTCGTTGCCGTCGGCGTCGGTCACCTTGACGTCCGACACCTTGACGTCGGCCGGCTTCGTGAGCTTCGCGTCGATCGCGTTGTTCTGCGCGATCTCGGCCGTGGAGATGCTGGCGACGAGCGCCGGACGCGCCGTGTAGACGGTCCAATCATCCTGCATAAGCCACACTTCCGCCTTGGCATTATTGTTGGCATCATATGTCAGTGCATTCGCAGGAATATACACATCGCCTTCGCCTGGATCTTTAGCTATCCATGCGTCTTGACCAAATCGACGCAACAAGCCGATTCCAGAGGAACCGTCAGAATTCTTATATGTATAGTTAGTCAGGGTGTAACGCGAAATCTCGCCCCAATCATCATGCTCAGTGAAGCGCCCCTCAGTGTTTTCGCCGCCGTTCCAGCTGTACACAACCCACTTATCCGCTCCCGGATGTGCATAGCTGCTGGGGAAGGAAGAGGCATCCGGATTAAAGTACAGGCCGTCGTTGCGCATGTAGTGGACGGTCACGTCGACCTTGTCCGCCTTGCACTCGTAGTCGGCGGGCGCCTCGGTGAACGTCGCGTTCGCGTCGCCGGTGCCGTCGACCCACACCTCGACGGTGCCGGTCTCGCTCACGGTGACGTTGCGGTCGCCGCCGAACTTGTCCCAGTCCTCGGTCGTGATGATGAAGCCGAGGTCCTCGAACTTGCCGTCGAAGGTGAGGTCCGCGACCTTGCCGTAGCAATCCTCGCCGGTGAACGGATGGTTCACGGCCGCCATGTCGGCGCCGGTGGTGTCCTTGCCCCAGACGTAGACGCCGCGGTTCGCGGTGGCCTCATCGGCCGCCGGCTTGTAGTGCACGACGAGACGGGTCTGCGCGCCGATCGCCTCCGGGTTGCCCACCGTCATCTCATGATTCTCGACGGCGACATGCGTCAAACCCTTGGCGATCTTGTAATTGCCGCCGCCATTGGGGTTGTCCCACGCTCCATCGCCATTGTTGAACACTACTTCCTGATCTTTTCCATAGGTGTCAATGGTGATCTTGAAGTATCCATCGGCGTCTTTGGCTCCCATGTCCTTCGTCTGAGGATTGCTCCAATCGCCATTCTCCGGATAGTAGATGTTCGCCTTATCCCAGTCGTCAGCCGGCTTGTACCAGATGGTCGTCGTCTGGTCGTCCGGCTCGACGGTGGTGTCCGGGATCACGACGTCCGGGGTGCTCGGGTCGACGGCCACGTCGGAGGCCGGATGCGTCGCCTTCGTGGCGCCGCCGTAGATCGCGACGGCCTGCATCGCCGGCACCGTCGTCTTGACCTTGCCTCCGGAGACGGTGACCGTCTTCGAGCAGTCCTGCACGGCGTAGACGTCGCAGTACTCGCCGTCGGGCATCGAGGTCGTGTATTCGGTCTCCTTGTCCTCGGTCGAGTTGTTGATCGCGACGAAGCCCTTGTCACCGCGCGAGAACGCGATGTTGTTGACACCGTCGTCCTGCCAGTCGGAGACCGACGTGCCGTCGACGTAGTTGTGGAAGGCGATCATGCCGCGCGTCGTCGTCCAACGCTGCTGGCAGTTCCAGTCGCCGTCCTTCGTCGAGCACGCCTCGTCGAAGTCGACGTCCGGCACCGAGGTCGCGGTCGCGCCCGGCGCGCCGTCATCCTTGTTGTCGTATTTGTAATCAGAAATCAGTCGCGGCGTGCCGTAGTCATAAGCGAGCATGAATGCGTTGGCAAGCGCATATGCGGAATTGTCTTTGTAGCTAAGAGCATCATTGCGCGCTGTATCCCAATTCGTCACAAACACATTTGCGAGATTGCTGGGAATGGCATTCGGATTAGTGCTGGTATCACCCAATCGAGAGGAAATAGTGCCAAGTTGACTGATATTCGAACGGAACCTATTGGCAAGGTCCGACTTGTAGTCGAACTGCGTGACGGTGCCGGTCTCGAAGTAGTTGCGCGGCTGGATGCCGGCCGCCTCGTTCGCGTTGCCGATGACCTCCTGGATCCAGTAGATGTCGTCGGCGCTCTTGCCGACCTTCTTGGCCATCTGGTCCTTGATGGCCTTCATGTCCTCGTTGTTGATGTGCTTGACGGCGTCCATGCGGAAGCCCTGCACGCCCATCTTGTAGAGCTTGGCGAGGTAGTCGGACTGGATGTCCTGCACCTTGGCCGACGACGTGTCGAAGTCCCACATCGAGCTCAGACGGCCTTCCTGCACCTCCTGCTGGTTCGTGTAGTCGGAGATGCTCTTGCCGTTCTCGTAGTCGTGGAAGTCGGCGGCGGTCACGCCTTGCGGATACTGGCCGTCCTCGCCGGTGAAGCCCGGGTAGTCGCCGGTCGAGCCGTTGTACTTCGTGCCCGCGACGCCGGTCTGCTCGCCCGAGGCGACGTCGGAGCCAGTCGTCTGGTTGAGCACGACGTCGGCGATGATGCCGACGCCCGCGGCCTGGCAGGTCTCGATCATTTCCTGGAACTCGGCCTCGGTGCCGAGCTTCGAATCGAGCCTGTAGCTCACCGGCTGGTAGCTCGTCCACCACTGCGTGCCCTGGATCGACTCCTGCGGCGGCGAGACCTCGACGTATTTGACGCCCTGCGGTCCGTAGGTGTTCGTGCACTCCTTCGCGATCGACTTCCAGGTCTGCTGGAACGCGATGACCTGCACGTCGGTAGCCGCGGGAAGCGCCGTGCTTCCCGTGTCGGCAGGGGCGGCGTTGGCCGCCATCGGCACTGTGAGCAGCGCACCCGAGCAGGCCATGGCGAAGGCCACGCCCATCCCGGTCGTGCGGCGCATCGCAGTGCGGAACTGCTGATTCACCATATGTTGTCCATTCCCTTTTTTCTCTAGCCGGCCGGGTCCGTCGGCGACATCGGGATGCCGACCGTCTTGCCCATCCGGTTTGCCAATGTATGCAGACCCCGCTTGCATATCATGCAAGGATTTCCGGGGCATTCGTCAACGAATGGTGCATACGTTTGCAGCGAAATCATCCCTCATAATACCTCAGCTGTAAGCAAAAATCCACCGGAACGCGCATGCGTGGACGATGCGCGTCCTGCTGCTTCCCTCCCCCACCGCCCTGCGGGGGCCCTTCAGCCATCGTCGCCCCATGCGGCAGCCGAACCGGAGTCAATACGGAAAACCGCCGATGGCATCCGTATCTGTGAGACGACGAAAAATGTCGGGGTCCCGCAATCCTCTTGGATTATTGCGGGACCCCGACGTCGTCCGCCACGATATACGCGAACTTCAGGAAATGCGCTCCGGCTTCGAACGCGCTCAGCCCTTCGTCAGTTCGGCGACGGCCTCGAGCGCGAGCTTGTAGCCGAGGAAGCCGAGGCCGGTGATCGTGCCGGTGGCGACCGGGCTGATCACCGAACGCTTGCGGAACTCGTCGCGCGCCGCCGGGTTCGAGATATGCACCTCGATCAGCGGCATGTCCGCATCGAGCACCATGTGCGCCGCGTCGGCGAGCGCATACGAATAATGCGTGAACGCCGCCGGGTTCATGACGACCGCCTTCTGCCGCTCGGCGGCCTCGTGCATCCACTGCACCATCTGCGCCTCGTCGTCGGTCTGCCGCACGTCCACGTCGAGCCCGAGGGACTCGCCCCACTGCGTGCACAGCCTGCGCAGCTGCTCGAGGTCCTGCCTGCCGTACACGTCCGGCTGGCGCACCCCGAGGCGACCGAGGTTCGGCCCGTTCACGACGATCACCTTGACCGGCTCATTTTCGGCCATATCCACTCCATTCCCTGGAAAACGTTGTCAGCCCCATGATAGTGCGCGACGATGCCGGGCGCCGTGCGCGTCACGCCTGTTGGCGCACACGTTCGAAGGCCTCGCGCACCGCCTGCGGGTCGGGGTCGTCGAGGTGGAACGGCCTGCCGATCTCCTCGAGCCCGACGAAGCGCAGCGTGTTTCCGCGCGCCTTCTTGTCGCGGTGCATCAGTGCGAGCACCTCGTCGAATCCGGCGCCGTTCCACGAGGTCGGCAGTCCCAGACGGTCGAGCAGGTCGTAGGTGTATTCGACGGTCGGGCGGTCGAGGTGCCCGGTCAGGTTGGACAGCTCGGCCGCGTAGACCATGCCCACGGCGACCGCGTTGCCGTGCCTCCAGCGGAAATGCTCGAGCTGTTCGATCGCGTGACCGAAGGTGTGCCCGTAGTTGAGGAATTCGCGCAGCCCCGCCTCCTTGAGGTCGGCGCAGACGTGGTGGGCCTTGACGCGCACCGTGCGTTCGATGAGTTCGGCTACGACCGGCTTGAGCGGCGAATCGAGGAAGGTCTCTCCGTCGAAGGCGCGCAGCTCGTCGGCGTGGTCCTCGAGGATCGTGAGGATCTCGGGGTCGCGGATGAAGCCGGACTTGGCGACCTCGCCGAGGCCTTCGATGAAGATGTCGTTCGGCAGCGACGTGAGCGTCCTCAGATCGGCGAGCACGCCCGCGGGCGTGTAGAACGAACCGACGAGATTCTTGCCCTGCGGCGTGTTGACGCCGGTCTTGCCGCCGGTGGACGCGTCGACCATCGCGAGCAGCGACGTCGGGCAATTCACGTAGCGGATGCCGCGCATCCACGTGGCGGCGACGAATCCGGCAAGATCTGTGCACGCACCGCCGCCGAGGCCGACGATCGCGTCGGAGCGCGTGAAGCCCTCGTTGCCGAGCCGCTGCCAGATGCCGTCGGCGACCTGGACGGTCTTGCCCGCCTCGGCGTCCGGGATCGCGATGTCGCTCACCTGATAGCCGGCCTTGCGCAGGATCGCACGCGCCCGGTCGGAGTGCCGCTGCACCGACTGCGTGTGGATCAGCGCGACGCGCACCGGACCTGCGCCGAGCACGTCGGGCAGATGGTTGAGCACGCCCTCGCCGATCCGCACGTCGTAGGGTTCGATGCCGGCGCCGTCCACATGGACGATTCCCTCGTTCGTCATTTCGATCATCTTCCTTGCCGCTGTCTTCGGCGTCATGCCGTGCGTGCGCACGATCACGTTCGCCACCTGCCTGTAGACCGGGTCGCGCTGCTCGTAGAGCGCCATCCAGCGCGCGTCGGCGTCGCCGTCGAGCATCGGGCGTCCACCTCCCCTGCGCGCGCGCTCCATCGCCTCCGCTGGATCGGCGAGCAGGTAGATGACGCGCCCGCCGTGTTCGGCGTAGTCATGCAACGCCTCGCGCACCGTCGGCGTCATCGGCGCGCCGCCGCCGAGTGCGTAGATGCCGTCGAAGGAGCCGAGCGTCTCGGCGACGGTCCTTCGCTCGACCTCGCGGAACGCCGCCTCGCCGTGCCGCGCGAAGTACTTCGGGATCGACATGCCGATCGCGTCCTCGATCTGCTGGTCCGCGTCCGCGAAACCGATGCCGAGCATCTGCGACATCTCCTTGCCCAGCCGCGTCTTGCCGGCGCCCATCATGCCGACGATGACGGCCGCGGGGCGCCTGCGCGCGCCGGCCTCGTGTCTGCTGTGCCTTGCCATTGGCCGTCCTCCCGCGCGCTCAGCGCATGTGCTCGGGCCACGAGGCGACGTACGCCTCGATGTTGCGGCGCGTCTCGTCGACGTTGTCGCCGCCGAACTTCTCGAGCAGGTACTTGGCGAGCGTGAGCCTGACCATCGCCTCGGCGACGACGGCCGCGGCGGGCACCGCCGTGCTGTCGGAACGCTGGTTGATCGCCTGCGCCGCCTCGCCGGTCGTCACGTCGACGGTGCGCAGCGCCTTCGGGATCGAGGGGATCGGCTTCATCGCGGCGCGCACGCGGATCGGCTGGCCGTTGGACATGCCGCCCTCGATGCCGCCGGCGCGGTTCGTCAGACGTTCGATACGGCCGGCGGCGCCGACGACCATCTCGTCGTGCGCCTGCGAGCCGGGACGCATCGCCTCGAGGAAGCCGTCGCCGATCTCGACGCCCTTGATCGCCTGGATGCCCATGAGAGCGGAGGCGAGCGCCGCGTCGAGCCTGCGGTCGGACTCCACATAGGTGCCGACGCCGGCCGGCATGCCGTAGGCGATCACCTCGATGACGCCGCCGAGCGTGTCCGCGTTCGCCTTCGCCTCGTCGATGCGGGCGATCATGCGCGCCTCGGCGTCCTTGTCGAGCGTGCGCACCGGGGACGCATCGAGCATGTCGACGTCGTCGGGCGTCGGCAGCGGCATCGCCGTCGGGTCGTCGAAGCCGGCGCCGCCGATCGAGACGACATGGGAGACGGTGCGCACGCCGGCCACCTGTTCGAGCAGCTGGCGCGCCACCTCGCCGAGCGCGACGCGCGACGCCGTCTCGCGCGCGCTCGAGCGTTCGAGCACCGGCCGGGCGTCGTCGAAGCCGTATTTGCGCATGCCGGTGAGGTCGGCGTGCCCCGGGCGCGGACGGCTCAGCGGAGCGTTGCGGCCCTCGCGCGCGAGCTCGTGGTCGAGCGGGTCGGCGCTCATGACCTCGGTCCACTTCGGCCATTCGGTGTTGCTGATCTCGATCGCGATCGGCGAGCCGAGCGTGCTGCCGAAGCGCACGCCGGTGAGCATGCGCACCTGGTCCTGCTCGAACTTCATGCGCGCGCCGCGGCCGTAACCGAGACGGCGCCGCGCGAGCGCGCCGCGGATGTCGTCCGACGTGATCTTCACTCCTGCGGGGACGCCTTCGATCATCGCGACGAGCGCCTCGCCATGCGATTCGCCAGCGGTCTGCCAACGCAACATGCCAACTCCTTTGGTCCGTGGGAAAACTGTGACTATCTTAACGGTATGCCGTACCTTTGCTGCCTGCCCGGACTGCTTTGTGGAATCGCGGCGTGCGTGACCGACCTGCGTCGGCGCACGGTCCCGCGGCGGCTGATCATGGCCGGGATCGCGACCCAGCTTCTGGCATGCGCGCTGCTGGCGTGGATCGCAGGCGACCCGTCCGCGCCGTTGCGCGCCTGCACCGGCCTGATGTGCGGCGCAGGCGTCCAGCTCGCGCTCGCCCTCATCCGCCCCGGCGCGCTCGGCTTCGGCGACGTCACCGCGAGCGCGCTCGTCGGCTGCGTCGTCGGCGTGTTCGGCCCCGTCCCCTTCACACGGTGGTGGCTGCTCATGGGGATCTGCGGCCTGCTGTGGCTGGCGGTGTGGCCACGGTATGCGAAACGGCGCCCCGGCGTGGATGCCAGGGCGCCGTTCGTCCCGGTGGTCGTGGCGGCGGGGCTGCTCGCCGTGCTCTCCACGGTCGCAGACTGATCGGTGCGGATGCTCCCTCAGTTCGCGTTCTCGTTGTTGGCCTTGTACTCCTGCACGTATTGCTCGAACTGGTCGTAGCTGGACGTGAACTTCGTCTCGCCGGTCTTCAGGTCGGTCGTCACGAAGTACAGCCAGTCGCCGTCCTCGGGGTGCATCGCCGCCTCGATCGCGTCGTCGCCGGGGTTGGAGATCGGCGTCGGCGGCAGCCCCTTGTTCACGCGCGTGTTGAAGGGGTTCGAGCCGTCGTTGAGCTGTTCGTTCGTCAGCTCGGTGCCACTGATCTTGAATCCGTAGGCGACCGTCGAGTCCATGCCGAGCGGCATGTCGTCCTTGAGCCTGTTCTCGATGACGCGGCTGACCTTGCCGTAGTACTCCTGCGAGTTGACCTCGGCCTCGACGATCGACGCGATGATCAGGATGCGTTCGCGCTGGTCGCCTTCGGGCACGCCGAGCGCGTTGAGCTTCTCGATCCTCGCCTGCACCATCTGCTGCAGGATCGACTGCGGCGTCGGGTCGTCGCCGATGTTGTACACGCCGGGCTCGAGCCATCCCTCGAGTTTGCCCTTCGCGCAGGCGGGCAGGATCGCCCCCGTCTTCGAGGCGTCGCCCACGTAGTCCTCGAATTCCTCGAGCGCGATGCCCGAGGATTCGGCAGCCGTCTTGAGCACATCGTCGAGGCGTTCGCCCTGGCGCACCTCGACGAAGCCCTTCGCGTTGCCCTCATCGGAGAGAATCTTCGCCGCGGCCGACGCCTTCATGTGGCGTTTGAGCTCGTATGTGCCCGGATACAGCGTGTAGGAGTTGCTCGCGACGACGCTCGTGAACGCGTCGACCGATTTGATGACGTCCGCGCGTCGCAGGCCTTCGGCGATCTCGGCGACGCCCTGACCGGACTCGACGGTGAAGGAGACATCCCCCTCCCCCGGTCCCGGGTAGTCGTCGACGACCGCGGTGTCGGCGAGCGTGTCGTGACGCCACTGCTTGATCTTACCGACCGCGAGGACGCCCACGCCGACGCACAGCGCGACGATGACGATCGAGGCGATGACGACGACGAGGCGCTTGTGGCGCCTGTGCTTGCGGCGCCGGCGCATGTCGCGACGCGAACGCGGCGGCTTCGGCGGCCGCGACGCACCGTCACCGGAGCCGGGCCGTCCGGCTTCGGAGCCGTCGTCCCAGGCGTCATCGCTGAAAAAATCGTGGAAATCCTCAGGCACTCTCACTCCTCTGAACCGTGCGCGTCAGCGCCGTGCCCGCTCCAACGCCGTCTGCAGGATCGTCACCGCTGACTGCTGGTCCACGACGGCGCGGTGCCGACGGGTGCCCAGCTGCGCATCGAGCAGCCGACGATGCGCGTCGACCGTCGTAAGGCGTTCATCTATCAGCATAATATCAGGCATCCAGTCGATGACGGACAGATCGTCTTCCATTTCGGCCTCGAGCCGCGCGCCGAGCGCCTTCGTCCACCGGCGCGCCTTCTTCGCGCTTTTGCCCTCGGTGCCGTCCATCTGCAGCGGCAGGCCGACGACGACGCATTCGACGCGTTCGTCCTCGATGACGTTGAGGACTTCGTCGAAGGCCTGGAAATAATCCCCGCGCACAGTGATGTTCCCCGCGGGATGGGCGAGGGTCAGCTCCGGGTCGGACAGTGCGAGTCCGACCCGAGCGTTTCCCAGATCGATGCCTAGCCAGACCATACGGCGTCGGGTCAGGCCTTGCGCGCGTCCTTGACGAGCGCCGCGACGGCGTCGTCAATCTTCGACGCGTCGGAGCCGCCGCCCTGGGCGAAGTCCGGCTTGCCACCGCCACCTCCGCCGAGGATCTTCGACGCGCCGCGCACGAGGTCGCCGGCCTTGATGCCTTCCTTGCGGGCCGCCTCGTTCGTCGCGACGGCGACCATCGGCTTGTCGTCCTCGTTGACTCCGGCGAGCGCCACGACGACCGGCCGGTCGTCGCCCAGACGGTTGCGGATGTCCATGACGGTCTTGCGCAGCACGTCGAAGGAGCCGAAGTGGCCGACGTTCTTCGCGGCGACGACGATCGGCGCGTCGGACGCCTTCGCGTCCTCGACGATCTGCGGGACGGACGCGGCGAGCTGCGCCTCGTACATCGCCGCGAGGCGGCGGTCGGAGTCCTTGAGCTTGGCGAGCAGCGTGCTGACGCGTTCGGCGAGCTCGTCGGGGCGCGCGTTGAGCGTGTCGGACAGCTGCGAGACGAGCGCGTGCTCGCGGGCGTTGTAGTCGTAGGCGCCCTGGCCGACGAGCGCGTCGACGCGGCGCACGCCGGAGCCGACGGATGCCTCCGACATGATGTTGACGAGACCGATCTTGCCGGCGAAGTCGACGTGAGTGCCGCCGCACAGCTCGCGGCTCCAGCCGTCGTCGCCGATCGTGACGACGCGCACGACGTCGCCGTACTTCTCGCCGAACAGATGCATCGCGCCGAGCGCGATCGCGTCGTCGAACTTCATCTCCTGCGTCGAGACGTGCAGGTTGTCGCGCACGCGGTCGTTGACGCGCGCCTCGACGGCGCTCATCAGCTGCTTCGTCGGGGCCTTCGGCCACTGGAAGTCGAAGCGCAGGCGGTTCGGCGCGTCCTCGGAGCCGCGCTGCGTGGCCTGGGGGCCGAGCTCCTCGCGCAGCGCCTTGTGCACGATGTGCGTGGCGGTGTGCGAACGGGCGATCGCGCCGCGGCGCTCGATGTCGATCTCGGCGGTCACCTCGGCGCCGACGACGAGCGTGCCCTCGACGAGGCGGCACTGGTGCACGATGAGGTCCTTGATCGGCTTCTGCACGTCGTCGACCTCGAGCACGGCGCCGTCGTCGGAGACGATGTCGCCCTGGTCGGCGAGCTGTCCGCCGGCCTCGGCGTAGAACGGCGTGCGGTCGAGGATGACCTCCACGGTCGCCGGCGCGGAGACGGCCGGCACGGCGCCGACGCCCTCCATCATGATGCCGAGGACACGACTGCGCGACGTCATGTCGGTGTAGCCGAGGAACTCGATCGGCGCCTCGAGCTTGTTCTTGAAGTCGTCGTATTCGCTCAGGTCCACGTTGTGGCGCTTCTTGAGCGCGTCCTGGCGGGCGCGCGACTTCTGCTCGTTCATGAGCTCGCGGAACTTCTCCTCGTCCACCTTGACGCCCTGCTCGGCCGCCATCTCGAGCGTGAGCTCGATCGGGAAGCCGTAGGTGTCGTGGAGCGTGAAGGCGGCGTCGCCGGAGACGACCGGCTGCGCGTCGCCGTTCGCGCCGGCCTGGTCCTTCGCCTTGCTCACGGCCATGTCGAAGATCTCGATGCCGTTCGTCAGCGTGCGGCGGAACGCGTCCTCCTCGCCGTAGGCGGCCTCGGAGACGTCGTGGAAGGTGTTCGCGAGCTCCGGGTAGTTCGGCTCCATCGCGGCCTCGGACACCGGCAGCAGCTCGGGCATGACCGGCGTCGTGACGCCGAGCACGCGCATCGCCTCGATCGTGCGGCGCAGCAGACGGCGCAGCACGTAACCGCGGCCGGCGTTGCTCGGACGCACGCCGTCGCTCATGATCATCAGCGCGGAACGCACGTGGTCGGCGACGACGCGCATCTTGACGTCGGCGTCCTTGTCCTCGCCGTACTTGATGCCCGAGAGCTTCTCGGCGGCCTCGATGACCGGGAAGACCTCGTCGGTCTCGTAGATGTTCTGCTTGCCCTGCAGCAGGTAGGCGAGACGTTCGAGGCCGGCGCCGGTGTCGATGTTCTTGTGCTTGAGCTCGCCGGCGATGTGCAGCTCGGTCTTCGACTTGACGTTGTCGACCATGTAGTTCTCGAAGACGAGGTCCCAGATCTCGATGTAACGGTTCTCGTCGGCGATCGGGCCTCCCTCCTTGCCGTATTCGGGGCCGCGGTCGACGTAGATCTCGGAGCACGGGCCGCCGGGGCCGGGACCGCCGGTCGTCCAGAAGTTGTCCTCCATGCCGAGGATCTGGATGTGCTCGGGGTCGACGCCCTCGTTCTTCCAGATCGCGCGCGCCTCGTCGTCGTCGGTGAAGGTCGTCATCCACAGCTTCTCGGGGTCGAAGCCGTAGCCGCCCTGCTCGACCGGGTTCGTCAGCAGCTCGTAGGCGTAGTGGATCGCCTCCTCCTTGAAGTAGTCGCCGAAGGAGAAGTTGCCGAGCATCTGGAAGAAGGTGCCGTGGCGGGTCGTCTTGCCGACCTCGTCGATGTCGAGCGTGCGCACGCACTTCTGGTTGCTGGCCATGCGGTGGCTCGGCGGCGTCTGCTCGCCCATCAGGTACGGGATGAACGGCACCATGCCGGCGATCGTGAAGAGCGTCGTCGGGTTCGGCGAGATGAGCGAGGCGGACGGCACGATGAGGTGGTCCTGCTTCTTGAAGTAGTTGAGATATCGCTGGGCGATCTCCGCGGTGCGCATTGCTTGCGGCTCCTTATGTACTTTGGTGTCCGTGGATGAATGGTGAACAATGTTGAACAATGAAAAAGCCGGGGACGGGCCGCTCTCCTGCGCGGGCCCGCGCCCGGGTGCCACGCCGGCGTCCGGCTCAGGAGAGCCTGTCCATGTAGCGGCTGTTGAGCTCCGCCTCGCGGGCGCGTCGCACGTCGGTGAACTCGGTGATGAGCCCCTGCAGCGTGCGCACGCCGACGTGCTCCTGATCTGGGCCCAGCAGGAACTGGCGCGCCTTGTCGGGGGTGTTGGCCTTCACGTAGGCGTTGGCCTTGCTGACGGCGACGACGCCGGCGATCATGCCGAGCGCGATCCACAGTAGACGTTTGCGCATGGGTCACTCCCCCTTGGTCCCGGTGGCGGCCTTGGCGGCCGGCGCCGGCTGCTGTCCCTTGTTCATGAACGAGCGCGCCGTGGTCCTCAGCGCGTAGAAGATCGAGGCGAGCTTGATGATCGGCTTGCCGAGGAAGGAGCCGTACAGGTTCGTCAACGCGCCGATGTTGTTGGCGGTGCTCGAGGCGGCCGACGAGATCTCGTTGACGTCGGCGAGCGACTTGTTGACCTGCTGCACTGTCGTCACGCCCTCGTCGAGCGCGGGCAACGCATGGTCCCCGGTCTCCTTGACGGTGTCGGCGAGCTGGTCGAACAGCTTGCCCAGACGAATCAGCGGATAGATCAGGAATCCGGCGAGCACGGCGAACGCTATCGCCGCGATCAGACCAGCAATTTCTCCAGCACCCATGTTCTCGTGCACCTCTTTCCTGTCACGACGTGCATGTCACGACACGTTTTCCTACCCGCATCAGGGTACCCAATCGCCCAGACGGGGCGTTCAGCGCCGGTTGTAGGAGACGACGGCGAGCGCCGAGGCGAAGTCGGCGCCGGTGTCCAGATCGAATTCGCTGACCGATCCGTTCGCCGGCCGCTCGCTCAGGTCGTAGCCATCCGGGGCGAAACGCTGCATGAGGCTCAGCAGCGTGTTGCCGTGGGAGATCTGCAGGACGTGGTCGCCGTCCTCGAGCGCCGGGTTCGATGCGATGAGCGCGTAGCCGCCGGCGATGCGTTCCCAGTACTCGTCGTCCGACTCGGCGTCGTGGAAGGGGTCGGCCTCCTTGAGGAAGTCGCGGGTCGCGGCGACGCCGTAGCGTTCGACGATCGCGTTGTAGGAGGGCGCCCCGTGCGGGCCGCCGGCGGCGAGCCAGGCCATGTCCATGTCCTGTCCCTCGTAGTAGCCGTAGCACTGCTCGCGGAAATGCATGTCGGCGATCAGCGGCGGACGTGCGTGGCCGCGGGATTCGTTGACGTCGAGGATGCGTTCGGCGGTGACCTGCGCGCGCGTCGTGTCCGAGCAGTAGGCGGCGGCGAAGTCGACGCCGGCGAGCAGTTCGCCGGCGTGCGTCGCGTCGTCGAGGCCCGCGGCCGTCAGCGGCGAGTTCGACCATCCCTGCAGACGGTTGTAGCGGTTGAAAAGGGTCTGTCCATGGCGGACGAGATGCAGATGAAGGATCATGGTTTCTGATTATCGCACCAGGTTGCCCTATAATCGGCTCATGAAAGGTTTCCTTATTCGCTGGGCGATCCTGACGATCGCCGCGGGCGTCATGGTCGTGCTGCTGCCCGGCATGCACGCCGTGGGCGACCCGCCGATCCTCGGCGTCGCCGCGTTCTCGCTGTTCATGGCACTGCTCAACGCGTCGATCAAACCGGTCGTGCAGATGCTGGCGCTGCCGTTCTCGATCCTGACCTTCGGCATCCTCGCCCTCGTCATCAACTGGCTGTTCATGGAGCTCGCCTCATGGCTCGCGTTCAGCCTGTTCGGCGTCGGCGTCACGATCAAAAGCTTCCTGTGGGCGGTCCTCGGATCGCTGATCATGTCGATTGTCAGCGGCATCGTCAGCGCCGCGTTCTCCTCCTGATCGTCGCCGCCCTCCCCCGGCAACACGTAAGGCCCCGCGATCTGCATCGCGGGGCCTTACGCTGTATGTCCTTATACTGTATCGGTTTACAGTATGTGAATCCAGATCAGCGGGCGTAGAATTCGACCACGTACTGGATGTTGACCTGCACCGGGATCTCCTCCGCCTCGGGCTTGCGGGTCAGCGTGGCCTTGAGCTGGGCGATGTTGACGTCCAGATAGCCCGGAACCGGCGGCAGCACGTCGCGGTGCGTGCCTTCGGCGGCGATCTGGAACGGGACCATCGTCTGGCTCTTCGGCTTGACCTGGATGGTCTGGCCCGGCTTGACGCGGTAGGACGGGCGGTCGACGATGTTGCCGTCGACGAGGATGTGGCGGTGGACCACGAACTGGCGGGCCTGCGCGGTCGTGCGGGCGATGCCGGCACGCAGCACGAGGGCGTCGAGGCGGGTCTCGAGATCGGTCAGCATCGCGTTGCCGGTCTGGCCGGCGGTGTGCGTGCCCTTCTCGTAGGCGGCGCGCAGCTGCTTCTCGGAGATGCCGTACTGGGCGCGCAGACGCTGCTTCTCGCGCAGACGGACCGCGTAATCGGATTCTGCGCGGCGACGGGTGCGGCCGTGCTCACCGGGGGCATACGGACGCTTTTCGAAGATGCGCTGAGCCTTCGGGGTCAGTGCGATGCCGAGGGCGCGCGAGAGGCGCACCTGACGGCGGGAACGCTGAACGTTCGTCATTGGTTATCCTTCTTTGTTCTGTCGTTGTCTGAACGGAACACGACGTGGGTCCCACGCCATGCGAGCCAGCCTCTCCAGCGCTTCGCCGTGCATCGCACGAACGGTCCGCGACGGACCGCCGATCCGCTGACGGGCCAAGGCTCCAGACGGCGCCGCCCCATTCGAAACGGCACCAATCGTCGATTGTACACCGCAGCCATGGACGAACGCGCGGCGCCCTCATGGCCGGCCGCCGGGGAGGGCCTCAGAGCTTCTCGATGGGCGCGACGCGCAGCATGAGCCTCTTGACGCCGTCGGATCCGAAGTCGACGGTGATGATCGAGTTGCGGCCCTTGTCCTGCGTCTCGAGGACGGTGCCGAGGCCGAAGCTGTCGTGCGACACCTTGTCGCCGACGTGGAAGTCGTTGATGTCGAGACGATTGTCCTTGTCGAGCGCCGACACCGGCTTCGGCGACGACTTCGGGGACGTCCTGCGCGTCGTCACCTTCCCCGAGCGCGACGATGCGGACGCCGTCGAACCGAAGCGCAACGACGAACGCGGCGACGTCGGGGAGGAGCCGCTCACGCCGTAGCTGAAATGGGCGCCGCCGTTGCCCGACGAGGAGGAACGCTCGCGCGCCGCCGAGCCGAAGCGCGGCGCGGTGTCGCCGGATGATCGGCTGCGCGACGACGAGCCATAGGATGATCCGCCGTACGAGGAACGCCCGTACGACGATCCGCCATAGGACGGCTCGTCGAAATCGTCGTCCCAGCCGCCGAACTCGTCGAGGCCGGAGTCCCAGTCATCGCCGCGGCCGTACGACGAGCCGCCATCGGAGCCGCGACCCCAGCCCGAACGCATGCGTTCGACGCCCGCCTCACGGCGCTTCCAGTCGATGAGTTCGTCGGGGATCTCGTCGAGGAACTGGCTCGGCATCATCTCGCTCGCCCTGCCCCACTGCGCGCGCACGGCGGCGCGGGTGATGTACAGCTGCCGTCTGGCGCGCGTGATGCCCACGTAGGCCAGACGCCGTTCCTCGCTCAGCTCGCTCGTGTCCTCCATCGCGCGCGAATGCGGGAACGTGCCCTGCTCCATGCCGGTGAGGAAGACGACCGGGTATTCGAGGCCCTTCGCCGTGTGCAGCGTCATCAGTGTGACCTTGCCGGTGTCCTCGGCCTCGTCGGGCAGCTGGTCGGAGTCGGCGACGAGCGCCGTCGTCTCGAGGAAGCCGGCGAGCGTCGCGTCGGGCGTGTTCTGCTCGTATTCGGCGGCCACCGACTGCAGCTGCGAGAGGTTCTCGACGCGCGACTGGTCCTGCGGATCGGTCGACTTCTGCAGCTCCTCGAGCAGCCCGCTCTGCGCGAGCACTTCGGCGACGACCTGCGACGGCTGGCGGTCGTGCTCGGCCGCGAAGGCGCGCAGCTGCGTCATCATCGCCGCGAAGCGCTTGAGCGGGTTGAGCGTACGCGTCGTCATCCCTTCGATCCGGTCGGCCTGCTCGACGCCTTGCCAGAAGGTCAGCCCGCGTTCGTCGGCCCAGGCGGTGACCATCGACTCGGCGCGCGCTCCGAGGCCGCGTTTGGGCACGTTGAGGATGCGGCGCATGTTGATGCCGTCGGCCGGGTTGACGATCGCCTGCAGGTAGGCAAGCGCGTCCTTGACCTCACGCCGCTCGTAGAACTTCGTGCCGCCGATGAGCTGGTATGGCACATGCGCCTGGATGAGCCCCTCCTCGAGCGAGCGCGACTGCGCGTTCGCCCGGTACATGACGGCGACGTCGGAGTAGCGCACGCCTTCCTCCTCGTGCAGCCAGCGGATCTCGTGGGCGATCCAGTGCGCCTCGAGCTGCGCGGTGTCGGCGGCGTAGCCGGTGATCGGCGCGCCCTTGCCGGCGGCCGTCCACAGCTTCTTCGGCTTGCGCCCCTCGTTGTGCGCGATGACGGCGTTCGCGGCGTCGAGGATCGTCTGCGTGGAGCGGTAGTTCTGCTCGAGCATGATCGTGCGTGCGTCCGGGAAATCCTGCTCGAAGTCCTGGATGTTGCTGATGTCGGCGCCGCGGAACGCGTAGATCGACTGGTCGGAGTCGCCGACGACGGTGATCCACGCCGGCCCCTGGCGCCCCGCGCCCACGGCGTCCGGCGACGGCCGCTCCCCCGAGTCGACGCCGGCGAGCTCGCGCACGAGCACGTACTGCGCATGGTTCGTGTCCTGGTACTCGTCGACGAGGATGTAGCGGAACTTGCGGCGATAGTATTCGGCGACGTCCGGCTGCGTGCGCAGCAGTTCGACTGTGCGCACGATGAGGTCGTCGAAGTCGACGGCGTTCGCGAGCGCGAGCCGGTGCTGGTATTCGGCGTAGACGATCGCGTAGAGCTCCTCGACGTTGCCGATGTGCCCGACGCGGAAGCCGCGCGTGCCCGGGCGGAAGTCGGGCGCGTACTGGGCGAGTGTCTCGCGCACGCCGGTGAGCCCGTTCTTGTAGTCGGAGATGCGCGCGAGGATCTGGCGCGGCGTGTAGCGCTTGACGTCGATGTTGAAGTCGGTGGCGATGAGCTTGACGAGGCGTTCGCAGTCGGCGGTGTCGTAGATCGTGAACCCGGATTTCAGGCCGATCCTCTCGCCGTCGCGGCGCAGGATGCGCACGCACGCGGAGTGGAACGTGGAGACCCACATGCGCTGCGCGACCGGGCCGATGAGCGTCGACAGGCGTTCGCGCATCTCGGCGGCGGCCTTGTTCGTGAACGTGATCGCGAGGATCTGGCTCGGCCATGCGCCGAAGCGGGTGAGGATCCATGCGATGCGGCGCGTCAGCACGCGCGTCTTGCCTGATCCCGCGCCCGCGCCGATGAGCAGCGCGGGACCCCGGAACTGCACGGCCTGCGCCTGCTGCTCGTTGAGGTCGCCGATGAGTTCCTGCGGCGAGCGGACGATGACCTCCGGATCGTTGTGCACTGTCGTGTCCTTTCGTTGCCTGCGTTCGCATGTGTTCGCCGTGTCCCCCGGGGACGCGCGCCTGCGTCCCGGGCGGCGCCCCTACGGATGGGTGGTTTCCGTTACGGGCGGCATCGGTCGTACGTATCACGCACGCCGCTTCACCCACTCGTTGCGGGTGGTACTTGGCGAAAACCGGCTTTCATTTCTAGCACACGCTTTGGTCAGTCGCCGGCCGTACCTGATCCAGATCCGCCGTCCGCCAGCGCCACGCCGGCGCCGCCGACAAGCATGCCGCCGGCCACAAGCGCGGCGACCGCCGCCTTGAGCAGCCTTCCCGGCTTCCTCCGCTTCTTCTGCTGTCCCGTCATAGGTTGTCTCCTTCAATTTCGGGAACGTCCCCCGGACGGGGACGCTAGGAGACCCCTATGCACTCAAAACAGGGCGGAGCGGCGACGGGCCTGAAAAAGAGGAAAAAAGGGCGGCCCCGGCATTGCCGGAACTGCCCAGGAGGGAAGGGGATCGAAAGGGGCCGGGAATCAGAATCCGTTGTGATTGAACCCATCATATGTGCCACAATCCACACCCGGAGTGCAGCCACCTTGACCTGCCCCGGAATGGTTGAAGATCATGCCTCCGCTTCCGGTGCTGGGTTTGCTGGGCGTCGTGGTCTGGGGCGCGCTCTGCTGCGGAGCGGCCGGCGCCGTGTACTGGGGCGTTGCCGGCGCCGTGTACGTCTGCTGCGGCGCCGTGTAGGTCGGCGTGTACGACTGCTGCGGCGCGACGTACTGCTGCTGCGCCGCCGCGTTCGCCTGCGCCTGCGCCGCGGCCGCTGCGGCGGCCTGCGCTTCGGCTTCCTGGCGGGCCTTCTCCTCGGCCGCCTTCTTGTCGGCGTCCTGCTTGGCTTTGACGGAGGCGTCCACCTTGCCCATGAGGTCCTTGAGCTGCTTCGCCTGCTCGTTCATCGCCTCCGCGTCTTCGCCGTCCCGGGTTGTGGCGGCCTTGTCGATCATGGCCTTGAGATCCTTGCGGGTCTTGTCATCCTGCACTTTGCCGTCCGTGCTCTTGTACTTCTCCTGCGCGGCCGTCAGCTGCTTGGACAGGGCGTCCCTGGCGTCCTTCAACATCTTGGCGTCACGCGACTGGTTGACCGCGTCCACGGCCTCCGTCAGAGAGGCGGTGTGCGTGTCGTACCATGCCGCGTTCCGTCCGATGCGGCCCCTCGCCTCACGCAGCCGGTCCGCGCCCTGCACGTTGCATGCGGCCAGGTCGGGCGCCTCCTCCTTGTAGGCGGCGGCGAGCGTGGCGACCGTATCCGCGTCCGCGACCTGCTTGCCGGTGATCTTCACGGCCTCGGCCGCATCCTGGTCGTGCAGCGTGTCGTACTTGTTGCGCGCCACCCGCAGCGTCTCACTCGCCTCGGCGCACATGCTTTTCGCCTCCGCCAATTGCGCGGACGCGGAATGCCGGTACACGGCGACCGCGCCGCCGGCGGCCAGGACGGCGACCAGCAGCGCCGACCCGATGATGATCCGACGTTTTCCGTGCGACGTACGCTCCTGCGTCGAAGTCGATCCATTCATGATTTTGCTCCCTTCAATCAGCTCTTCGCCTCTACGCTCACATTTAATTATCTGCGGCGTTGTATTTCAATCCGGATGGACCCGCTCCGCGTGTCGAGGCACGATGCACGCCCGTCGCAACGACCCGTCCGAGGAGGGCGAAGGACCGCCCCGACTCGGCGCTACGGCGTTTCGGCGGCCTCGTCATTTGCACGGCGTAAGGTGGGGACGCCATCACCACGTCCCGCGCGCACCGCACCCCTATCCGGCCCCGCATGGGCATACGCCGAGGCGGACACGCACGACCATCCGAGGAAAGGAACAGCATCGATGAAGGAACTTGAGGAACGCATCGCGCGAGAGGGAACGGTCAAGCCGGGCAACGTGCTCAAGGTGGACGCGTTCCTCAACCACCAGTGCGACGTCGCGCTGTTCAACGCGATGGGCGCCGCGTGGGCCGAGCATTTCGCCGGCAAGACGATCACGAAGATCCTGACGATCGAGGCGTCCGGCATCGGCATCGCCTGCATCGCCGCGCAGCATTTCGGCGATGTGCCGGTCGTGTTCGCGAAGAAGGCGCAGTCGATCAACCTCGACGGCGACCAGTACGTGACGCGTGTCTTCTCGTTCACCAAGCAGAAGGAGTTCCCGGTCATCGTCTCGAAGAAGTTCCTCAACGCGGGCGACCACATCCTCATCATCGACGACTTCCTCGCGAACGGGCAGGCGCTCGCCGGCCTGATCGAACTGTGCGAGGACGCCGGCGCGACCGTCGAGGGCATCGGCATCGCGATCGAGAAGGGCTTCCAGGGCGGCGGCGACGGCCTGCGCGCCGAGGGCTACGACCTCGATTCGCTCGCGATCATCGATTCGATGGACGCCGAGACCGGCACCGTGGCCTTCCGCGCATAGCACGCCGCCCATCCCTCACCTGCGGGCCGCCGCGCGGATACGGGGAAGAAGCCGATGGCCAGCGCCTCCGGCTTCTTCCTCGTTTGTGGCTGCGCGACTCCCGTTTTTCCGTTTTCCATCGTCATCGTCATTGCGCGATTCCCCGTCGGCCGGTCCGCACCGCATGATCCGCGCCGACCTTCCCATGCCACCATCATTCCCCCCCATCACTACCACTGGAGACGATATGACACCCACCGACGCCCCGAACACCACGGCACCGACGAGCGAGCCTGATCCGTCGGACGGGGCCGGAACCCTCGAATCCACCGTCGTCACCGACGAGCTCAAGCGCGACGAGGCCGCGGCCACGCCCGCCGAGGAGCGCCGCGAGGCGAAGCGCTCCGGCGTCTCCTTCGAGACGCTCTCGAGCCTCGACGCGCCGGTCTCCTTCTGGAGGGGCATACCCTTCGGCCTGCAGCATGTGCTGGCGATGTTCGTCGCCAACCTCGCACCGATCTTCCTCGTGGCCGCCGCCGGCAGCCTGTCCGCGACCGACTCCGCGAAGATCATCCAGTCCGGCCTGCTCGTCGCCGGACTCGGCACCTGCCTGCAGCTGTACGGGGTATGGCGTTTCGGCTCGCGTCTGCCGATGGTCACCGGCATCTCCTTCACCTACGTCGCCGCCGCCATCGCGATCGTCTCCCATCAGGGCTATGGCGCCGTCGTCGGCGCCGTCATCGTCGGAGGCCTCCTCGAGGTCGTGCTCGGCCTGACGGCGAAGTACTGGCAGCGCTTCGTGCCGCCGATCGTCTCGGCGATCGTCGTCACCGCGATCGGCTTCTCGCTGCTGTCGGTCGGCGCCGAAAGCTTCGGCGGCGGCGCCGGCGCGAAGGACTTCGGCAGCTGGCAGAACCTCACGCTCGGCCTGATCTCGCTCGCCGCCTGCCTCGTGTTCCAGCTGTGCATGAAGGGCACCGCCAAGCAGCTGTCGGTGCTTTTCGGCCTGCTCATCGGCTACGTCGCCGCGCTGTGCTTCGGCAAGGTCGATTTCAGCGGATTCGCGCATCTGCAGGTCGTGAGCCTGCCGTCCGTCATGCCGTTCAAGCCCGAATTCGACTGGGGCGCGATCATCTCGATCGGGCTGCTCTACGTCGTCTCGTCGGTCGAGGTGCTCGGCGACACGGCCGCGTTGACGAAGGTGGGCCTCGACCGCGAGCCGACGCAGCGCGAGACTGCCGGCGCGATCGCGGGCGACGGCCTGATCTCCTCGGTCTCGGGCGTCTTCGGCTGTCTGCCGCTGACGTCGTTCGCACAGAACATCGGCCTGGTCGCGATGACGAAGGTCGTCAACAGGAAGGTCATCCTCTCCGGCGGAGTGCTGCTCATCCTCGCGAGCTTCGTGCCGGCCATCTCCGAGGTCTTCAACTCGATGCCGCAGGCGGTGCTCGGCGGCTGCACGATCATGATGTTCGGCAACATCATCCTCTCGGGCTTCCAGATGATCTCCGACGCAGGCTACACGCAGCGCAACATCACGATCGCCGCGCTGTCGCTGACGATCGGCATCGGCTTTACGCAGGTCTCGAGCATCTTCGAGCATTTCCCGCCGCTGTTCCAGTCGATCTTCGCGTCGAACTGCATCGCCGTCGCCTTCGTCGTCGCCGTCATCCTCAACGTCTTCCTGCCGAGCGAGGAGCATTTCCTCGCCACGCCGAAGCAGGCGAAGTGAGCTGATCCGACGACTTTCGCGAGGGGTTTCTGCCGCGAACCGCGTTCGGGATCCCCTCGTCCGATCCCATCCCGGTATCCCTGCATCGGCAGCCGCACACCGCCGTCCGCCGATAGGCGATTCCCTACGGGATGCCATACCCCTTCGCTACTGCCTCCGGCGTCATGCATGCCGGTTTCAAGCACGCCGTCCGGCGAACACTCATCTGGTGGCGAAGGACGAATTCCGGAACTGCGAAAACGGGCTGGTACGCGACCCGTTCATCAGCGGCGAGCGCCGCGTATCCGTCCCCGTCAGTCGAAATCGGGCTCGTAGCGCCGGCGCGCGACACGGATCACGAGCCAGCGCAGCATAAGCGCGACCACGGCCGTCGCTACGAGCGGCAGCCAGAAGTACGGCGAACGGAAGCCGGGCAGGAAGTACATGCCGAGCGCGCCCAGCACGCCGATCGCCACGGCGAAGCCGGTCAGCGACGACGACAGGTCGCACAGCTTCTTCTCGCCGAGCCGCATCTCGCGGCGCTCATCGGTCTCGCTTTTGCCCAGCTCATAGACGTTGACGTTGCGCAACGCACGGAAATTGTATAGGAACAGATCGGTGCGCGTCGCATACAGACCGCCGAACACGTAGCACCACACCCCCATCGCGATGCTCGTCTGCGCGATGCCGGCGGCGATGTCGTCGGATATGGCATACCCGCAGGCGAGGAGCGACCCATGCGTGATGAGGATCACCGCGGTCCCCAGCATCACGAGCGCCGCGCAGCGCAGCCACCCCTGCCGCCGCTGCGCGGCGGTGTAGAACTGCTCGATTCGGTTGAAGGCCGTAGCGTACTCCAAAGTGTCCTCATGCGTGCGTTTGAGCAGCGTGTAGCCGACCAATATGGCGACGATCTCGACGATGAACGATTCGGGATGCCGCTGCAGATGCGGCAGTTCCACCAGATCCTTGGTCATGAGCCCGATCAGTCGGTCGAGCCCGCTGATCACCTCCTGCACATCCGCGGTGTTGCGCTCGGGAAGAGCCTGCAGTAACCTGCCCGCCGCGAATCCGAGGATGATGATCGCCACACCGTTCGCGATCCGCAGCGCCCTGTTGGTCGCATGGCGGTCGTATCCGAAACGATTGTCCTCTTCGACCAGCCTCTGTGTGCGCCGCGCCTGCGCCCGAACCGAGGCGTTGTGCGCCTGCGCGGCGATCTCGTCGCGTATCCGCTCCGTCCCCGCCCGGCTCGCCCCCGCCGTACCGCGCGCGTCAACGCCGTTCTCCTGTCCTGCCATCATCGTGCCCTCTCCCATGCCGCCCGCTCGTCCGCCGCCGCGGCCCTGTATCCATCGGTCTTGCTCTCTTCAAGTCTAGAAGGCGGAACGGCAAGATGCTCCCCCACCTATGCTCTCGGAAGGATGCACCGCCGGGCGGCCGTCCACGACGCGCACGGCTCCGCTCTCATCCCTCGCCCAGCGCCGCACGCATCCCCTCGTAGTCGCCGGCGTCGATGTAGACCGCACACGCCCCGGCAGGGCAACGCAGCAGGCCGCGGCCGTTGACGTCGACGTCGGCCGAGGCCTGCGGATGACAGACGTCGACGAGCGTACGCGTCGCGAGCGCCGCATCGCGCACCTCGCGTTCGACCGCGACCTGCCCGGTGTTGAGCACAACGCACACCGGATGGCCGCCGCCCACGACCCAGCACAGCGAATGCGCGGTGTCCCCCGGCTGCCTCGCCACATCGTCGCCCAGCAGATGGGCGCGAATCCACACCATCCGCCTCAGCAGCGGCATCGGAGGTATGCGGTCATGAGGTATGCCGTAGTAGTCGCCGAGGAACACGCATGGCATCGCGCAGTCGCGCAGCAGGATGTACGCGTACGCCAACGGTTTGAACCAAGGGCTCACCCATGATTCGAGCGACTGTCCAGGCTGCGTATCGTGGTTGTCGACGAAGGTGCACGCATATGCCGGTTCGCGTCCGTGCAGCGTGCCCGCATCCAATCCGCGCAGATCGAAGCCGTCGGGGTTTTTCGAGGCCTGCTCGAAGCGGAAGTGGAGCGCGACGTCGAACAGCGTCATGCAGTGGCCGCAATCATGCAGGTAGGCGGTCAGCTCATCCACGTTCCCCGACCAGTATTCACCGACGGCGACGTCGGGATGGCTCCCATGCCGCCGCATCGTGCGCAGCCACGGTGCGAAGAACGTCGCGTCGATGCTTTTACGGCGTCGAGGCGGAAGCCGTCGACACCGGTCGTCTCGGTGTACCACACGCCCCAATCGGTCAATTCTCTGGCCACCGCGGGATCGTTGACGTCGACGTCATCGCCCATGATGTAGTCGAAGTTGCCGCGCTCATGGCTGACGTGGTCGCTCCACCGCTTGCCGTCGAAGTGCATGATACCGACGCTTCCGTCGTTCGCCGTGTAGTCGGTGCCGGTGAAGTCATGCCAGTCCCAGCGGAACGTCGAATACGCGCCGCCGCGCTCCGGAAAGTCGTAGACTGTATCGAGAGTGCGTTCAATCGCCGCGCCGTCGTTCACGGTGCGATCGTCGACGTCGACGACGTGCGCGGTGACCTGTTCCTCACCGTCGGCGCCCATCCTGTGGTTGAAGACGATGTCGGCGAGCACGCGCAGGCCGTGGCCGCGCAATGCGTGAATCGCGCCGAGGTAATCGCCGCGCGACCCGTATTTCGTTGGCACCGAACCTTTCGCACCGAATTCGCCGAGGTCATACATGTCGTAGACACCGTAGCCGACGTCCGCGTCGCCCGCCTGGCCTTTGTATGCCGGCGGCAGCCATGTCATCGTGAACCCGGCGGCGGCAAGGGCCTCCGCGTGTGCCCCGATCCAATTCCACAACCCGTGGTCGTCAGGCAGATACCATTCGAAGCATTGCAGCATCGTTTCGTGTTTCACCGTGCCAGCCGTCATATCCGTTTGTCCGTTCGTCGGTACCTGCGTGTGATCCATCGGATTCCATGCTAGCTGCGGCACACACCGCTACGCCCGTAGTTTGGTTCTGCGCGTCACCGCGCGCAGGCGGTGACGAACGAACGGAACAGTCGCCGGCTCGGCTCATCCACTGTGTAGAGGAACTCGGGATGCCATTGCACGGCACGCAAGTATGTGCCTGCTGGCCTGTCGATCGCCTCGACGAGGCCATCCTCGCTCACCGCCATCGCGGTAAGCCCCTCCCCTAACACGAGTATCGCCTGATGATGATAGCTGTTGACCGCGAGGTCGTCGACGCCGTGTTCGGCAAACAGTGGCGTCCCTGCTTCGAGGTGCACACCGTGCACGGGACGGTCGTATGGCGGTCGCTGATGATGGTCGATGTCGGAGTCGAATTCACTCGGAAGATACTGGTGCAACGTGCCGCCACACGCCACGTTCATGATATGCAGACCGCGGCATATGCCGAACACCGGTTTGTCGTGCTTGAGCGCGAGGCGCAGCAACGCGAGTTCCATCGTGTCGCGCGCGGCATTCGGCACGACGTTGTCGGACCTTGGTTCCTCCCCATATTGCCGTGGATCGACGTCATGCCCACCGGTCATCAACATCCCATCGCACATCGCGAAAATCTGCCGTATCTCATCATCATCCGTCGTCAACGCGGGCATGAACGGCACAGCGCCGGCTTCGCGCAGCGCATCCATATATCCGGGGCAGCATCCACAGGCTTTCGCGTTCGTCATCGACGAGCGGCATCACGGCAATCACGGGTTTCATTCACATCCTCCTCATGCTCGAATTGTCACAGCCGCATCCCAACCTATCCGGATTCGGCATACGGCCGGTGACGAGCCGATTACAGCCCTGTTTCGGATAGTGCGATGGATCATTCCCGCCACACCCTGTATCCTATGTATCCTATGGGCATGGAATCCACAGCACCGCAGCAGGAACCGATGCGCGAGGCAGCCGCGCGTTTCGTCGAACAGCACGCCCGTCCACTTGAACTCGCGCAATACCGCGTCTTCTTTGCCAAAGGCGACCCGAATGAAGTGGTCAACGCGCTGCTTCCATTCCAGAATGCCGATGGCGGCTTCGGCCATGCCCTCGAACCGGACAATTGGAATCCCGACTCCACACCGATCACCACGAACGATGCGTTGTTGCGGCTGTATGACGCCGGAGCGCTCGACCTCAATTCGGGCACCGCCAAGCACATCGCACAGTACCTGCTGTCTGGAGCGGAATTCGACGCTCACGCCATGCGATGGCGCTTCGCGGTCAGTGGCAATATCGACCATCCGCATGCCATCTGGTGGGAACGCCGCGGCGATGGCATCTTCGGGTGGAATCCCACGGTCTCGTTGGCCGCGTTCCTTGTCTGCATGCATGCGGAAGGCCCTTGGGAGGCATTGCTCACCGAGGCGTTCGATACGTTGGCGCAATCCGGCGCGTCTTCCGGGGATGAACTCACCTGCTTCATGTTCGCATGGGAATTGCTCACACGTGAGCAGATCGAAGGCATCATCGATGGTGAACGGGCACGTACCGCGATCATCCGCGCGATTGACGCCACCGTATGCCGCGACACCGCACGCTACAGCACCGAATATGTGACGACGCCCTCCACGTTCTTCCGCAGTGCCGACTCGCCGTTCCTCGTGGAGTCCTTCGCACCGTTCATTCAAGCCGAACTCGAGACACTGCCTGCACGGCAGGCTCCGGACGGCGGGTTCGACATCAGCTGGCAGTGGCATACCGATTACCCGGAGGCCTTCGCGCAGGCCCGCAATTGGTGGCGTCCTCGTGTCACATTGGACAAGCTCAGGTTCCTCACCGCGTTCCCGGACGGTGTATGAGGCTTCGGGACCGCGCTGGAGGAGCACGGAACAGGTAGAATATGTGAATCCGTATCCGATGCCGTCAGCGAACGAGGAATCATGGTGGATGAAGCAATGCAACAGGCGCCCGTGACAATACCGAACTGCACCTGCATATCGAAGGGACACTCGAACCGGATTTCGCGTTTGCGTTGGCCGAGCGCAACGGGGTCGCATTGCCGTGGACGAACATCGACGAGCTGAAGGCGCAGTACCGATTCGAAGACCTGCAGTCGTTCCTCGACCTCTACTATGCGTTGATGAAGACACTGAAGACGAAGGACGACTTCAAGGACCTCATGGTCGCCTATCTCACACGGGCGAACGCGGATGGGGTCAAGCACACCGAGGTTTTCTTCGATCCGCAGGTGCATGTATGCACGAATGGTTTAGATTTCAACATGGTGCTCGACGGCCTCCTTGAGGGAATGATGATCGGCCGCGAGCGCTTCGGCATCACCGGTGGCCTGATTCTGAGCATTGTGCGCGACATGGATATCGATTCAGCGGACATGATCCTCGATCTGGCGCAGCCGCGGAAAGACGAGATCCTCGGCATCGGCCTGGATTCAGCGGAAGTGGGCTATCCCCCGGCCCGCTTCGTCGAGCAATTCGCGCGGGCGCGGCGATTTGGCTGGCATTGCGTGGCGCATGCCGGCGAAGAGGGGCCGGCGGCGTATATTCGCGATGCACTTGATTTGCTGCATGCCGAGCGCATCGACCACGGCATTCATGTCCAAGATGACCATGAGCTGCTTGAGCGTGTCGTGCGCGATGGCGTTCCACTCACCTGCTGCCCGTTGTCGAACCTCAGGCTGCAGGTCGTACACGATATGCGCAAGCATCCAATTCCCCGTTTCCTGAACGAAGGGGTCACATGCACGATCAATTCGGACGATCCGGCGTACTTCGGCGGGTATGCCGCCGCGAACTACGCCGCGCTCGCCGACATCGGCATGTCGATGGAGGAGTTGGGGGCGCTCGCCGGCAACTCGATCGACGCGTCGTTCGCCTCGGATGACCGCAAGGCGCAGCTCCATGCGGAGCTTGCCGCGTGGCGCACGCGGCAAGCTCTCTGATCATTCCATGGAACCAATGATGACCAATCTCTCCTCCTCAGATACATTGATATATTCATTGACTGTTCCACAAATAGGAAGGACGATACCATTATGCAGTGCAGCAGTTTGGACGAAGTGCGTTCACACATCGATAACATCGATGACCAGATCATCGCATTGATCGGTGAACGCGGCCAATATGTCATGCAGGCGTCGGCGTTCAAGAAGGATGAGGAAGGCGTCCGCGACACCAATCGTGTGGAACAGGTCATCGCGAAGGTGCGAGGCAAGGCCGAGCGTTGCAGCGCGGATCCAGATATGGTCGAGGCGATCTATCGCGAGATGATCAGCCGATTCGTCATTATGGAGATGCACAAGTTCCATGACCACACATCACCGGCGACCACCGAGGGGTAAGAGGCAGCGCGCGCCATTATCACTCCTCGGTCTCATATGGTTCGACACGCACCGGCAACGCACGCTTGATATACGCATCCATACCGGGGACGGTGAACGCCACCTGACCCCGGCGCGGCGCATAGATCAATCCCAATTCGATGAGTTGGTTGCGCACGTTCGTCAACGAGGAGTTCGGCCGTCCAAGACGCCGGGCCACATCGGCGGTGTCCACCGCCTCGGTGCCAGCGGCGGCCATGGCCGCCATGTAATCGCGCCCCAATTCGCTTGCACGCTGCCAGCGGGAGACATAGAGACCGTGGTCCAAGGTACGCCACGCTTCCGGCAGGCCGCGTTCGACGGCGTCGATCGACATCGGGCTTGCATCCGCGGCGTCCCACGTGGCCGCACCATACGCCTGGATGAAATACGGGTATCCCATGCTGCGCTCCACCAGTTCGGACAACGCCGCATCATCGAACGACCTGCCCGCCTCCTGCGCCGGGTTCCGGAAGCCCAGGGCGCTCGCCTCCTCGGAGAGCGCTTCGAGCCGATGGTACGAGAACAGGCGTTCCGCATAGGAGCGCAGCCTCGTGAGCACCCCCGGAAGATTAGGCAATCCGGCGCCCACGATGAAGAACGGAAGGTCCTGCTGCCCCATGCGATGCTGGATGCCGATGAGCGTGCCAAGCACCTCATCGGACATCTCCTGCAATTCATCGACGAACATAAACAAGCCGCTCTTGCATTCCTTGAGCTGTTGCGACAGCTCCTCGACGAGCAGCTCCAAACGGTACGCGTCGGTCCGCACCTGTCCGTCCTGGGATTGCGTCCCCACCGTCGCTTTGATGATGCCGAAATCGAACGACAGATCCTTCACATATGAGAACGCGTTCTTCAACGCCTCGCGCAACGCGCGGTCGCGCATGCGCTGCGTGGCCATCATCAATTCATGGAAGACGGCATCGTATTCCTTGCGCGCGTCACCGTTCGCCTCGCATTGCACAACCATCATGCCATGCGAGCGCGCCTGCTTCGCGAACTGCAGCAGCAGCACCGTCTTGCCCATGCCCCGCAGACCGCTGTAGATCACGCCCCGATCGACGAATCCCAGCTCGGTACGCACGAGCAGCTGCTCCATGCGCTCCATGTCGGCGTCGCGTCCGACAAGATCACGCGGCAGCTTGCCCGATCCCGGCCGGAACGGATTCAATGCCTTCGTGGAAACATCCATGCAGCCTCCTCTCACACAGCACACCAGTCGTATATCATTTCATTACGATATATCACCTTGTATTCAATCATATTAACCTGTATGCATGCATATCGCACTAGGTGAAGGTGCTCCAGCCGTCATGCATCGACGGCGCATCCACGTCACCTCACAGCCGCAGCGGATACCTGCGAACGAGGACGCCTTTCATATTCTCTGTCGCATTGTGCATGTCGAAGATGAGCCGCTTCTCCTCTTCGCTGCAATCAATCAGGATCTTGATCTCCGAATCTCTTTTCACCAGATCCGCCCCACAGATGATCGCATCGATGCCGCACGACGCCGTCCCCACCCACACGTCGACCCCGTCTCCATCCATCGACTCCGTATCGCGCAGATATCCATAATCAACCGGATAGACGGAGTCGGGGTACCGCGGGTGGCCTGTCCCCTTGGGCCTGTCGATCACTATCGTCGACGTGGAGGCCAATTCATCCAGAATCCTCCAGTACCCATCATCCCCCATGGGATCGGCGTCTCGTCCCTCCCTTCCCCCGATCACCCTCATCTTCCGTTTCCCCTCCTCGTGTCATGCAGAGAGTCCGCATATGCATGACGAAACCATTCGACGGCCGGCGCCCCGACAGGGCGAGCCCGTTCACAATGATGCCCGATATGTCACGCAACGGCAACATGATGGACGCCCCGGGCATGCTCCCGCCCGCCCCCATTCGAGACCGCGCGGTGGGCGATGTTCAGTTTGCGCACCAACTACAGCCGAGTCAGATCCCTCGTCTCGCGGCGACCGACAAGGATCACGTTTTGTTCTAGACGAACTAACACAATACTCGTTTCTTTGTTATAGTCAAGATATAACAAAAGGAGACGAGATGCTGCTCACCATCGACAAGACCTCGCACGAACCCCTGTACCAGCAGATCTACCGACAGATCGTCGCAGGCATCGCCACACGCGCGTTGCACCCCGCGGACCCATTGCCCACAGTGCGCGCACTGGCCGGCGACCTCGGCATCAACATGCACACCGTGCACAAGGCCTACACGCTGCTCAAGGACGACGGGTACATCACGATGAGGGGCCGCGCCGGCGCAGCGGTCGCCGAACCCGACCCGGGCAACGACGCCGAACAGGACGCCCCCGCACGGCGCATGCTGGAGGAACTGCATGCGCTCGCGCTCGCCTACCGCGCCCGAGGCCGCTCGATGAGCGAGTTCCTCGACGACGCCGCCTCGCAGGCGGCCCAGGCCTACGCCTCCACGACCGGACCCACAACACGACTAGCAAAGGCACAATGACATGCAGACCTCAACCACCACCCTTCTGCTCATCCTGAGCGCGTTCATCCCGGTATTCGGCGTCATATTGGCGATCACACCGTATCTGATGCCGTCCGGCGAATGCTTCGCCGTCACGATCCCCTCGGCGCGGTCGCACGACCGCACACTCGTCGGATACCGGCGCATGTATTGCGGCATCATGGTCGCGTGCACCACCGCCGTGACCGCCGCATGCATGGTCGCGGCGCGCCTCAACCCGGATCACGCCTTCCTGCCGTGCTTCATCATCGGCCTGCCTGCACTCTTCATCCTCGGGTACGCGCTCATGCTCGTATTCCGTGTCAAGGTGCAGCACGTCAAACAGGAACGCGGCTGGCATGCGGAGCAGCGCCGCGCAGTGGCGATCATCGGTTCGGACGGCAATGTTCCTCACCCCATCTCGATGTGGTGGAACCTGCTGTACGTCCCGGTCTTCGCATTGACGCTCGCCATCGGATACGCCGGATACGACCGCATGCCGGAGCGCATCCCGCTGCAGGTGAACCTCAGCGGGCAGGTGACGCGCTCGATGGCGAAGTCGCCGATGGCCATCTGGCTTCCGGTCCTGATGTTCGGCCTGATCTCGCTGGCGCTCGTGTGCTCGCAATACGTCATCGCGCACTCCAAGAAAGGCATCGACCCTAACGATCCGCGGCGCAGCGCCCTCGCCTATGGGCTGTATGCCCGGGCATGGAGCGTCTTCACGCTGATAACGGGGCTCATCGTGTGCATGCTCGCCCCGGTCATGGAACTTACCTTCACCGGAGTCATCGCTTCACGGCAGGCGATGATCATCGTGCTCAATGTGCTGATCATCGCCATCGGCGGCAGCGCGACCCTCAGCGTCATGCTCGGACAGAACGGCCGCAGGATCCCGCTCGGAACGCACGACGGCGCAGGCATGCCGTACGACGACGGCGCAGGCATGCCGTACGACGACGACGCGCATTGGAAACTGGGGGTGTTCTACATCGACCATGACGACGCGAGCGTTTTCGTCCCCAGGCGCTTCGGCGTCGGATGGACCGTCAACCTCGGCCGTCCCGCCACATGGATCATGCTCGCGATCCTCACCGCGCTCATCGTCGGCGCCCTCGCCGCCGTCATGATGCTCGCGTGAGCCGGATGCGACCCTGCCGCACCATGACCCAATGGACGTGCATGGCGACGACGCCATGATGGATGGACCCCTCCATCTTGCACTTCGCCCGAACGAGAAGCCGGGGATCGCACCGCTGCTGTTCGGATCGTCGGATTCGGGGCTACGGCAGGGCGGCTGACCGCCGGAGCACGACCATCGCCTTCACCTCAGGCTATGACGACGCATCTCTTATCCCTTCCACCTGCGCGGCCCGCGGATCCGACGACCGCGCTCGCCGCGGTGCGCGCTCACCGCCTGCATGAAGCCGTCGACGAGCGGCCGACGCGGACGCGGCCGATCAGACCCGCGCCTCTAATCGCCCATATCGCGCGCGCACCGTGGCGAGCGCCGCCTCGCATTCGTCACGTGAGCGCAATACATGCACCCGCACGCCGCGCCCGGCCGCATCGTCGAGCATGCGGACGATTCGCGGGCGCAGAACCCTGGGGAAGTCGACGATGCACCTCCTGAACCCCTCGTCGAACTCATGCTCCGTCCATGGCATGTCCTCGCGACGCCCGCCGATGCGCGCCTCGACGCCGGCGAGACACGTCTCGGTCGGCATATAGAGGAAGAACACGGTGTCGCAGCGGGCTAGGCGCCGTTCCAGCGTCCTCGCATAGTTGCCGTCGACGATCCACGAGTCGTCCTCGAGGATACGCCCCAGCCTCATGTCGAATTCGTCACGGGTGACCGTCGTCATGTCCGGCTTGTGCCACAGCATGTCCAGATAGTGCAGCGACAAGCCGGTCGCATCGCACAGCCGGCGCGCGAAGGTGCTTTTGCCCGATCCCGGGCAGCCGACGACCAATACGCGCCTCATCGGCCAAGCCGACGGCACGCCCGGCGTGTCCGCATGCCCCGCCTCCCCCGCCGTCACGGCTCCTCCGTCCCGAGGTCCGCGGCGAAGTCGAGATTGACGTCGACGTCGTAGTCGGCGTCGACGAGCAGGACGTCGACGCCGTGCGCGCGGGCCTGCGCGAGCGTGCGCGCGTTGTCGTCGATGACGCGCTCCATCGTGCAAGACGAGTCGTCGATACGCCGCTCGATGACGTTCGCGTAGCGCAGGACGTCGTCGAAATGCGCGCGGATGTAGCGTTCGCTCAGCACGATGCAGCGGCAGCGTATGTGCGCAAGGTAACGCGGCTCGAAATCGCGCGCCCAGTCGAACGGGATATAGCAGCCTTCGACGATGAGATGCTGCCCGTTCTCGATGGCGGTCTTGACCATCTCGCGCACGATCGGCCACAGGTAGTCGGTGAGCGCGGCGTCGTCCTCGGGCGTCAGCGGCGTACGGCCGGCGCGGATCAGACCCATCTTCAGATGGTCGATCGACAGGTACGGGTAGCCGTGGCGTTCGAGCAGCCGCTGCGCGAGCGCCGTCTTGCCGGCATGCGACGCGCCGGCGATCAGGATGATCATCGGGGGCACCTTTCACAGGTCATGGGAGGAGACGAGAGGACGACAACGGGCGGCATCCGCCGAATCCGAGACTCGACGGGCGCCGCCCGTAAGGAAGGACGTCACGGAAGCGACGACCGCACAATCGGCGGCCTCACTCCCATTCGATCGTCGCCGGCGGCTTCGATGTGCAGTCGAGCACGACGCGGTTGATCTGGCGGCATTCGTTCGTGATACGCGTCGAGATCGTCGCGAGCACGTCGTACGGCACGCGCGACCAGTCGGCGGTCATCGCGTCCTCGGAGCTGACCGGGCGCAGCACGATCGGCGAGCCGTAGGTGCGCTCATCGCCCTGCACGCCCACGGAATGCACGTCGGCGAGCAGCACGACCGGGCACTGCCAGATGTCGCGGTCGAGGCCGGCCTTCGACAGCTCCTCGCGCGCGATCGCGTCGGCGTCGCGCAGCACGTCGAGGCGCTCCTTCGTGATCTCGCCGATGATGCGGATGCCCAGTCCCGGCCCCGGGAACGGCTGACGCCAGACGATCTCGTCGGGCAGACCGAGCTCGGTGCCGATGGCGCGCACCTCGTCCTTGAACAGCGAACGCAGCGGCTCGATGAGTTCGAACTTGATGTCGTCGGGCAGTCCGCCGACGTTGTGGTGGGACTTGATGTTCGACGCGCCGTCGCCGCCGCCGGACTCGACGACGTCCGGGTAGAGCGTGCCCTGCACGAGGAAGCGTACCTCCTTGCCTTGGGCGCCCGCCTCCTCGATCACCTGACGCTGCGCCTTCTCGAAGGTGCGGATGAATTTCTCGCCGATGATCTTGCGCTTCGTCTCGGGGTCGGAGACGCCCCTCAACGCATCGAGGAAGTCCTTCGAGGCGTCGACGGCGATGAGCTTGATGCCGGTCGCGGCGACGAAGTCGTGCTTGACCTGCTCGGCCTCGCCTTTGCGCAGCAGGCCGTGGTCGACGAAGACGCAGGTGAGCTGGTCGCCGATCGCGCGATGCACGAGCGCGGCGGCCACGGCGGAGTCGACGCCGCCGGACAGGCCGCAGATGACCTGCGCATCGCCGACCTTCCCGCGGATCGCCTCGACCTGCTCGTCGATAATGTTCTTCGCGTTCCAGTCGTTCGGGATGCCGGCGCACTTGTGCAGGAAGTTCTCGATGAGGTCCTGGCCGAGCGGCGTGTGGCAAACCTCGGGGTGCCACTGCACGCCGTAGAGACTGCGGGAGTCGTCCTCCATCGCGGCGACGGGCGCGCCCTCGGTGTGCGCGAGGACCTTGAATCCCTCCGGAGCCTTGTTCACGGCGACGCCGTGGCTCATCCACGTCGTCTGCAGCGACGGCGAGCCGTCGAGTATGCCACCGGCGTCGTCGACGACGGCCTCGGTCTTGCCGTATTCGCCGAGCGCGGCCTTGTCCACGTCGCCGCCGAGCTCATGGGCCATCACCTGGAACCCGTAGCAGATGCCGAGCACCGGCACGCCGGCGTCGAAGACCTTCGGATCGATCGTCGGGGCGCCGGGTTCGTAGACGGATGCGGGGCCGCCGGACAGGATGATCGCCGAGGGCTTCTTGGCGAGCATCTCGTCGACGGGCATCGAATGCGGGACCAGCTCGGAATACACATTGGCCTCACGTACGCGGCGTGCGATGAGCTGCGCGTACTGGGCGCCGAAATCAACGACGAGGACAGGACCGGTTGCCATACAACTCCCTTTGATGGACGGATTGCGCTCTTACGGGCATTACACCATAGATATTGTGCTGCCGCGAGGAGACATTGGCCGCACCCTGGGCCCGAACCGGCCGTGCCGGCACGGGGGCGCCCGCGGATGCGCGCGGCACCGCCCTGAAGCGTTCAAGCGCGTACGGCGCAGGGGATGCGGACCCGGACTGACGGCCGGATGCAACACGCCGCGATCCGCGCACGGAATCGAACGGCCAAGAAATCCAGAATCAGCTGAAACACCAATGATTCCAATGATTCCCAGCATTGTTCACTCATCGGCCGAATTCACATTTCACCGGCAAAATCTTCCAAAATGCGTAAGAAATCTAACATTTTCACTCACACCTAACCAAAAGAACGCAAAACGTCAGCAAGTCCGCGTAACATGTTCCTCGACCGGACGCGGGGTCCCATCCTCATGAAGGGGCATGCGGACCCTGCGTCCTCACTGAAAAAATCAATCGCACACTATGTGCAGGAGTACAGGAGTACACATGACAAATCCTGTTATTGGCACCCCGTGGCAGAAGCTGGATCGTCCGGTTTCCGAAGAAGCCATCGAAGGCATGGACAAGTACTGGCGCGTCACCAACTACATGTCCATCGGCCAGATCTATCTGCGTAGCAACCCGCTGATGAAGGAACCCTTCACCCGCGACGACGTCAAGCACCGTCTGGTCGGCCACTGGGGCACCACCCCGGGCCTGAACTTCCTTCTGGCCCACATCAACCGCCTCATCGCCGACCACCAGCAGAACACCGTGTTCATCATGGGCCCGGGCCATGGTGGCCCGGCCGGCACCGCCCAGTCCTACGTTGACGGCACCTACACCGAGTACTACCCAAACATCACCAAGGACGAGGCCGGCCTGCAGAAGTTCTTCCGCCAGTTCTCCTACCCGGGCGGCATCCCGTCGCACTTCGCCCCGGAGACCCCGGGCTCGATCCACGAAGGCGGCGAGCTCGGCTACGCGCTCTCCCACGCCTACGGCGCGATCATGAACAACCCGAGCCTGTTCGTCCCGTGCATCATCGGCGACGGTGAGGCCGAAACCGGCCCGCTGGCCACCGGCTGGCAGTCCAACAAGCTCGTCAACCCGCGCACCGACGGCATCGTCCTTCCGATCCTGCACCTCAACGGCTACAAGATCGCGAACCCGACGATCCTCGCCCGCATCTCCGACGAGGAGCTGCACGACTTCTTCCGCGGCATGGGTTACCACCCGTACGAGTTCGTCGCCGGCTTCGACAACGAGGACCACATGTCGATCCACCGCCGCTTCGCCGAGCTCTTCGAGACCATCTTCGACGAGATCTGCGATATCAAGGCAGCGGCCCAGACCGACGACATGACCCGTCCGTTCTACCCGATGCTCATCTTCCGCACCCCGAAGGGCTGGACCTGCCCGAAGTTCATCGACGGCAAGAAGACCGAAGGCTCCTGGCGTGCGCACCAGGTCCCGCTGGCCTCCGCCCGCGACACCGAGGAGCACTTCGAAGTCCTCAAGGGCTGGATGGAATCCTACAAGCCGGAGGAGCTCTTCAACGCCGACGGCTCGATCAAGGACGACGTCACCGCGTTCATGCCGAAGGGCGATCTGCGCATCGGCGCCAACCCGAACGCCAACGGCGGCCGCATCCGTGAGGACCTCAAGCTCCCCGAGCTCGATCAGTACGAGATCACCGGCGTCAAGGAGTACGGCCATGGCTGGGGCCAGGTCGAGGCTCCGCGCTCGCTCGGCGCGTACTGCCGCGACATCATCAAGAACAACCCGGATTCGTTCCGCATCTTCGGACCGGACGAGACCGCATCCAACCGTCTGAACGCGACCTATGAGGTCACGAAGAAGCAGTGGGACAACGGCTACCTGTCCGCTCTGGTCGACGAGAACATGGCCGTCACCGGCCAGGTCGTCGAGCAGCTTTCCGAGCATCAGTGCGAAGGCTTCCTCGAGGCCTACCTGCTCACCGGCCGTCACGGCATCTGGAGCTCCTACGAGTCCTTCGTCCACGTCATCGATTCGATGCTCAACCAGCATGCGAAGTGGCTTGAGGCGACCGTCCGCGAGATCCCGTGGCGCAAGCCGATCTCCTCGGTCAACCTGCTCGTCTCCTCGCACGTGTGGCGTCAGGATCACAACGGCTTCTCGCATCAGGATCCGGGTGTCACCTCGGTCCTGATCAACAAGACGTTCAACAACGACCACGTGACGAACATCTACTTCGCGACCGACGCCAACATGCTGCTCGCGATCTCCGAGAAGTGCTTCAAGTCGACCAACAAGATCAACGCGATCTTCGCCGGCAAGCAGCCGGCTCCGACCTGGATCACCCTCGACGAGGCTCGCGCCGAGCTCGAGGCCGGCGCCGCCGAGTGGAAGTGGGCTTCGAACGCCAAGAGCAACGACGAGGTCCAGGTCGTCCTCGCCGCCGCCGGCGACGTTCCGACGCAGGAGATCATGGCCGCTTCCGACGCCCTGAACAAGGAAGGCATCAAGTTCAAGGTCGTCAACGTCGTTGACCTCCTGAAGCTGCAGTCCCCGGAGAACAACGACGAAGCCATGTCCAACGAGGACTTCGCCGATCTCTTCACCGCCGACAAGCCGGTCCTGTTCGCGTACCACTCCTATGCCCAGGACGTCCGCGGCCTCATCTACGACCGCCCGAACCACGACAACTTCCACGTCGTCGGCTACAAGGAGCAGGGCTCCACGACCACGCCGTTCGACATGGTCCGCGTCAACGACATGGATCGCTACGCGCTCGAAGCTCAGGCTCTCGAGCTGATCGACGCCGACAAGTACGCCGACAAGATCAACGAGCTCAACGAGTTCCGCAAGAAGGCGTTCCAGTTCGCGGTCGACAACGGCTACGACATCCCGGAGTTCACCGACTGGGTGTACCCGGACGTCAAGGTCGACGAGACGCAGATGCTCTCCGCCACCGCGGCCACCGCGGGCGACAACGAGTGAGTCCCCTTTCAGGACTGACATCGTCTAGTCGATAGGAACGGGGATCCGGACATCACTCCGGATCCCCGTTCTTCGTATTGCGCAGGTGTTATCTAGCTCACATTTGCGCCCGGTGTGCGCGCGCCGGGCGGCCTGCGCGCATCGCCGCTGGGTAGAATGGTCGCTTGTGAACAACGTCGTCACGCTGCCCGCCGGCGCCACGCCGATCCAGGGCATCCCCGCACTTGCAAACCGCAGAAGGAGCGAACAGTGAGCCTCAAGAACGTCAGCATCCTCAGCCCGAATCCCGGCAACGGACGCAACGCCGTCGCGCTCGGAGTCGTCAACGCACTCTCCAGGCATCTGAGCACCAGCATCTTCCGTCCCGCCGTCTCCCCTGACGAGACCTTCACCGACACGCTGCTCAAGTACACGTCATCGGGCCAGACGCATGCGCAGGCCGTCGGCGTCACGCTGCAAACGGCGCGGCTGCGCAAGAAGGAGGCACGCGAGCAGATCGTCGCCAACTTCATCGACACGAACGCCGTGCTCAGGTCGCAGGCGCGCGTCATCGTCGGCTCCGACAAGACCAAGGTCGGCGACCCCGAACGCTTCTCGTTCAACGCGGACGTCTCCGCGGATCTGCAGTCGCCGGTCCTGCTCACCGTGTGCACGATCGGGCGTACGCCCGACGAGGTGCTCGAGACGATCGAATCATGCTCCGAGGTCATCACGAACGCGGGCACCAAGGTCATCGGCGTCTTCGTCACCGGCTGCAAGGACGACCAGGCGTCGACGCTCAAGGAGTACTTCAAGGACTACGCCGTGCGCGTGTGGACGCTGCCGTTCATCGACCTGTCCGACCTGTCGCACGCCGACGACGCGATCGCGCTGTTCGACGAGCACGTCCCCGAACACGAGCTGATGGAGACGCTCGACTCCCCCTTCGTGCCGCCGACGACGCCCTACGCGTTCCAGTACGACCTGCTCGCGCGCGCGAAGGCGGACCGCAAGACGATCGTGCTGCCGGAAGGCTCGGACGACCGCATCATCCAGGCCGCCGACTACCTGCTGCAGTCCGACGTCTGCGACCTCATCATCATCGGCGAGCAGGACGACATCCTCGAGCGCGGCCGTAGGCTCGGCCTGCGTTCCCTCGACAAGGCGCGCTTCCAGTCGATGGATGACGAGCAGCTGCTCGCCGTCATGATCAATCGGCTGTGCGAGCTGCGCGCGAAGAAGGGCATGACGCCCGACGTGGCGCGCAAGACGCTGAGGGACCCGAACTACTTCGGCACGATGCTCGTCGTGCTCGGACAGGCCGACGGCCTCGTCTCCGGCGCGATCAGCTCGACGGCGAACACGGTGCGTCCGGCGCTGCAGCTCATCAAGACGAAGCCCGGCATCAAGTCGGTGTCCGGCGCGTTCCTCATGTGCCTCAAGGACCATGTCTCGGTCTTCGCCGACTGCGCGATCAACCTCGACCCCGATCCCGAACAGCTCGCGGACATCGCGCTGCAGTCGGCGCAGACGGCGAAGGCCTTCTCCGTCGAGCCGCGCATCGGCATGCTCTCCTACTCGACGCTCGGTTCGGGCAAGGGCCCGGACGTCGATCTGGTCGACGCGGCAACGAACATCGTCAGGCAGAAGGCGCCCGATCTCGAACTCGTCGGCCCGATCCAGTTCGACGCGGCATGGTCGCCCGAGGTGGCCTCCGTCAAGGTCGCCGGCAACCCGGTGGCCGGACGCGTCACCGTCTTCGTGTTCCCCGATCTCGATTCGGGCAACATCTGCTACAAGGCGGTGCAGCGCACGGCGAACGCCGTCGCGATCGGACCGATCCTGCAGGGCCTGAACAAGCCGGTGAACGACCTGTCCCGCGGCGCCCTCGTTCAGGACATCATCAATACGATCGCGCTGACCGCGATCGAAGCCCAGCAGAACGACTGAGCGCCCCGCCCCATGGCATGCCGCCCGTAGAGGGACACCCCCCTACGGGCTTCTTCATATCCGGCTGCATCACGCCCCTGTCTCTTATACACATCT
>NZ_QXGI01000010.1 GCF_003952025.1 Bifidobacterium castoris
CGACGGCCTCCCGCTCAGCGCTGCTCGTTGTCGACCTGCTGCTCGACGTAGTCGGCGATATGCGGGGCGACCTCCTCGATCTGGTCGATCGCCGTCTCGAATTCGCGCATGCCGCCATACCACGGATCGACGAGGTCGATCTCACCTTCATGCCCCGGCTGCGGATCGGGCAACGACGGGTCGAAGCTGCGGTACATATGCACCTCGCTGCGCTTGCTCAGCGGCAGCATATGCATCAGCGCGTTCATATGGGAGGCGGTCATCGGCAGGAACAGGTCGGTGTCGTCGATCTCCTGCCGCGTGATGCGATGCGCGAAATGCCGCGCGGGAATCTCATAGCCACGTTCCTTGAGCACCTTGACGGCGCGGCGGTCGATCGGGTTGCCGTACTCCTCATCGCTGACGCCGCTCGACTCGACGCGGACACGGTCGGCGAGCCCGCGCTTGGCGAACTCATGCCGAAGGATGATCTCCCCCATCGGCGAACGGCAGATATTGCCGGTGCACACGGTCATGACGGTGTATGGCTTCGTCTCTGTCCTCTTCACGTTCCTGTCCCTCATATGGGCCGTCATACGGCCACGGTTGTTATTCGGTCGGCGTCCCCTCGGCGCGCCGGTTCTCGAGCGTCACGTAACGGTATCCCCGAATGTCGCCGTCGGCGTGTTCCGGACGCATCCACTCGCTGCGTTCGACGACCTCCCAATCGTCGGAGTGCAGCACCTTGTCCAGATCGGGGGCGTAGGTGTCCGCGTCCACGTCGGCGTCGATCTGCGTCAGATAGATCTTCGAGGCGATCGGCAGCATCTGTTCGAAGAGCTGCGCGCCGCCGATGACCCAGATCTCGCTGCGGTCGAGGCCGTCGTCGGGGATCGCCTCCTGGCGGGCCAGGTCGAGCGCCTCCTCAACGTCGCACACGACGGTCGCACCCGGCGCCCGGAATCCGCGGTCATGCGTGAGCACGATGTTGTCGCGGTTCGGCAGCGGACGGAACTTCGGGTTGAGCGCCTCCCAGGTCCTGCGTCCCATGATGACGGGATGTGAGACGGTGAGCGCCTTGAAACGGCGAAGATCCTCGGGAAGGTGCCACGGCATCGTCCCCTCGAATCCGATGGCGCCCGAACGACCGTCCTTGTCGTTCGCCTGCGCCCAGATCAGGTTGATCGAGAAGGTCTTGGCGTAGTCGTCACCCCAGTCGTCCTCGAGCTCAGCCTCAGCAAGCCCGGCAAAACCGGGCACGGGTTCGTGATAGCCACTGCGGCTACTGTCATGCTCCATTTCGTCTCCTTGAACGTAAGTAACCGGGTCACCAGTCTATGCAATCCCGGCGACGCCCGGCCCCACGGCGGCGGCGCGGCTCAGACGGCGATCGGCGCCTTGATCGTCGGATGGTACCGGTAGTCGACGATTGTGAAGTCGTCGTAACCGTAGTCGAACAGCGAATCGGCCTTGCGGATCTCAAGACGCGGGTACGGATACGGTTCGCGCGACAGCTGCTCGAGCACCTGATCCACATGGTTGTCGTAGATGTGGCAGTCGCCGCCGGTCCAGACGAACTCGCCCGGCTCGAGTCCCGCCTGCTGCGCCATCATCATCGTCAGCAGCGAATAGCTCGCGATGTTGAACGGCACGCCGAGGAACATGTCGCACGAACGCTGGTACAGCTGGCAGCTGAGACGGCCGTCGGCGACGTAGAACTGGAACAGCGCATGGCACGGAGGCAGCGCCATATGCTCAACCTCGGCCGGGTTCCAAGCGCTGACGACCATGCGCCGCGAGTCCGGATCGTTGCGGATCAGATCGAGCACGTTCGAGATCTGGTCGATCGTGCGGTTCGGATCCTCGGGCGTCGGCGCCGGCCAGCTGCGCCACTGCACGCCGTAGACCGGTCCGAGGTCGCCGTTCTCGTCGGCCCACTCGTCCCAGATGTGCACGTTGTGTTCCTGCAGCCAGCGCACGTTGCCCGACCCCTTGAGGAACCACAGCAGCTCGTAGGCGATGCCCTTGAAGAACACGCGCTTCGTCGTCAGCAGCGGGAAGCCCTTCGCCAGGTCGAAGCGCATCTGCTGGCCGAACAACGAGATCGTGCCGGTGCCGGTGCGGTCGTTCTTGAGGTTGCCCTCCATCAGGATCTTGCGCAGCAGATCCTCGTACGGCATCGGGATGTCGGTGTGCGGACGCGACGGCACGTCCTGCTCGCGGATTCGCTGAAGGTCTTGCTGAGTCAATGGCATGATTGTTCATCGTAATCGCTGGAGATGACTAGTCGCATATACCATCGTTGCGAGACCAAAACGGGATGCGGAATGCGTCGGCGTGGCGACACGGCGGGGCATGGACGCGCATAGAATATGCCTTGACAGGACCAGCGGCGACCGCCGCGGAAAAGAGGACATATGAGCAAGCGACTGTGGGTCGAGAAGAACAAGGACGGCTCGTGGGACGCGTTCAGTGACGACGGCGCCCACATCAAGTTCGGCAAGGACCGCGGCCAGTTCACGCCGGGCGACCTGATGAAGATCGCGCTCGCCGGCTGCGCGGCGCTCTCGAGCAACTTCGCGATCGAAAGCGCGCTCGGCGAGGGGCACGGCGCGAAGATCGTCGTCGACGGCGCCTACGACGCCGACAACGACTCCTACATCAACTTCAACGAGCAGGTCGTCATCGACGCGACCGACGCCTCGCTGAGCGACGAGGACGTCGAGAAGCTCAAGAAGCGCGTCAAGGCGCACATCGAAAAGGGCTGCACCGTCATGCACACCTACGAGCAGGAGACGCCGGTGCGCATGGACATCGAAGTGCGCCGCTGAGCGCGCTCCCGCCATCCACCGCAGCGCCCATGCGGCGCATGAAGGGCGGCCGTCCGCACCTCGCCGGTGCGGACGGCCGCCCTTCGTCCGTGGCTGGAGAATCCGTCAGTCGTCCTGCTTGTCGCCTTGGTAGTCGGCGGCATTCGGATCGATCTTGATCTCGATCTCGCGCTCGACGTCCTCGTCGGCGCGGTCGACCGGCACCTCGGTGACGAGCTCGTCGAGCGTGATGGTGACGGTGGGCTCGCCTTCCTTCTCGGTGCGCTGCTCCTCGGCCTCGACGAACTTGCGCGGCACGACGAGCACCGGGGACACCGAATGCTGCAGCAGGCCCTGGCTCGTCGAGTTGAACAGCAGGCCGGTGAAGCCGCCGCGGCCGCACGAGCCGACGACGACGACGTCGTGGTCGCGGCTCGCCTTCGTCAGCGTCTCGACGGCGTTGCCGGCGACGATGTTCTCACGGACGTTGAGCTCCGGATACTTTGCGAGGATCGGCTTGAGCCGCGCGCCGAGCTCGTCCTCGAACCTGCCCCGCACCTCGTCGTCGTCCAGATTCGTGTTCGACGGCACGACGGTGATCACATCGAGCTGCGCGCCCCACGCATGCGCGAACTGCGCGGCGAGCTCAAGCGCGCGGATGCCCCACTTCGTGTCGTCGGAGCCGACCGCGACCTTCGTGATGACGTTGTTGAGGTGCATCAGGTTGCCCTTGTCGTCGGTGTACGGCACGACGACGATCGGGCAGTACGCGTAGGCCGGCAGGCTCGAGCTCGTCGTGCCGAGCAGGCGTTCGGCGAGGCCGCCCTTGCCGCGGTTGCCGATGACGATGAGGTTGTAGTTGCGCGACAGCTCGACGAAGACCGACGACGGGTCGCCGGTCACGATGAGCGTCTGCGCGTCGACGCCCTGTTCGTCAGCGATCGCCTTCGCCTTCGACAGAATTTCCTGCGCGTCATTGTGCGCGGCGTTGTCATCCCCCATCGCCGTGTACGTCGCGTCGAAGGAGACGGCGGCGTAGCTCGGCAGCGAATACGCGCACACGATCTGCAGGCTCAACCCGACGTGTTTCGCGTAGTTGGCGGCCCACCACGTCGCCTTGTAGCTTGCATGCGATCCATCGACGCCCACCAGAATCGTATTGTCGTTCACCATCAGAGACCTCCTTGCCCAGCACAACCTTCTCTTCGGTTGGTTTCCACGTTCAAGAATACCGTGGTTTTCCTTCGGCTCCTACCTTATCAGCGGAAAAGCCGCCCCACGTTACGCCGACAGCGCCTCTGAGCCGCTTCCTCTGCGTCCCGCTCCGTCACACAATCCGATCGACGAACCGGCCCGTTTCCGGTACGAACCGTCGACCAAGAGGACGCACCCGCCCGCGAATACCCCTCCGCTCACAAAAAGCGAGGGTGCGCGGTCGAACCGCGCACCCTCGAGAAAAGCGAAATGTGGGATTGGGATCACAGCACGCGACGGATGGAGTATCCGCCCGAGAAGACGGCGAGGCTCGTGATCTGCGTGCCCTGCGTCGGATTGAGCGCATTGACGACCATGCCGTTGCCGACATAGATTGCGGCGTGCATGCCGTTGGCGATGATGTCGCCCGGCTGAGCCTGTGCGAGGCTCGGCACGGCGACGCCGACGGTGGCCTGCTGGCCCGACGTGCGCGGCAGCGAGATGCCGAACTGGCCGAACACCCACTGCACGAAGCCGGAGCAATCCCAGCCGGACGGCGACGTGCCGCCCGCGACGTACGGCGCGCCGACGAACTTCGATGCGAAGTCGGCGATGGCCTGACCGTTCTTGCTCGTCGGCACGGGCACGCTCGGCGTCTGGGTCTCGGCCTGAGCGGCCGGGGTCTCCTCGACGACCGGTTCACGCTCCTGGCTGCGGCTCGCTGCGGCGGCGGCCTCCTGCTGCTCACGCGCAGCGGCCTCGGCCTGCTGACGCGCGGCCTCCTCCTCCGCCTGCTTGCGCGCTTCTTCCTCTTCCTTGGCCTTCTGTTCGGCATCCTTCTCCGCGGTCGACTTGGTCTGAGGAACATTCATGCTCTCCAGGCCACCCCAGTTGGAGTCCTCGTCGACGTTCGTGGAGGTGGCTTCGGCGAAGAAGTTGGTCTTCGCCGTGTTCACTTTGGGGAATGAGCGTGTCGAGACGACGTAATTCGAACTCGACGCTGCATCATCTGCGACAGCCGCAGGCGCACCCACAAGCAGGGATGCGGCGAGTGCTGCAGCGGTAGTAATCGAAATAGAACGTTTCATCTTTTTCATCGTCCTCTACGCTAGCATATGCTCGATGCGCCGCTCAGGGACCGACTTATCGAAACACATTGCCGCCACTTGCGACACGCCGATTGCAATCGCTATCTCAATCTCAGGTATTATAGAGGCTTTTTCTTCCACCGGCTTGCGTCGGCCATGCGATCGACATCGAGCCGTCGCGACGACGGGACGGCGGCGTCAGTAGTGGATATAGGTGAAGGTCTTCGCCTGTTCGGCAGTGAACTCGCGCTGCGAGATGACGCCGAGTCCTTCGACGTTGGATTCGGAGATGCGGATCGACCCGTCCGGATTGACGGCCTCGACGATCGCGACGTGGCCGTAGTAGCTGTGCGCGCCCTCCTGGCCGGGCGCGAACACGAGCACGTCGCCGACGTCGCGCGCCTGATTGTCGACCCAATAGCCGAGCGCCTGCGCCGAGGCGCCCCAGCTGCGCGCGTCGCCGAAGTGGGATCCGGTGCTCAGGCCGAGCTGGTGGCGGCGTTCGTACGACCACCATGTGCACTGTCCCCACGGGTAGGCGTTGCCGGTGTCGCCGGTCGCATGGTTCGCGTCGAAGCCGGCCGGAAGCTGTCCCTCGTCCTTGTCGACGAGCTTCGAGACCTTGTCGTTGTACGCCTTCGCGGTCGTCAGCGCCGCCGCGTCCTTGACGGTGTTCGTCTCGCCGAGGTTCCAGCTGCCGGTGACGGCAGTCGATTCCTGACCGTCGATCGCCTCACGCACATCCGAACGGGAGGCGCCGGCATCGGTGACGCGCGCGATGTCGAGCGTCTGCGTCGTCTCCGCGCCGTCGGCGAGCGGCGCCAGCAGATCCTCGTCCGTCTTCATGAACGCCATCGACGTGGCCGCGGTTCCGACGAGCGCCGCAAGCGACGCCGAAGCGAGGATCGTGTTGCGGCGTTGCGCGGCACGCGCGGACTCACGGATCGAGCGGCGCGTCAGCGGCGCCACCTCGTTGAGTTTGCGGGCGAGCGCCGGATCAAGGCCGGCCACTTCGCCGTCAGCGGCTTTGCTGGCGTAGACCGATTCGGCGGAATGCGCACCGTGCTTCGTGGTAAACAGGGACTTCGTCAGGGCTATAGCGCCTGGACCCTTGCGGGTCGCGTGGGCAGCATGCCTCATACGTAAATCACTCCTTATTCAACGTTGCTCAACTGCGTGCACGGCGTGCGTGCGTTCGACTCACAAAAGAACAGGGTACATCATCAAAACGCCAAATCGCGTCGTATCCGCGTTTCCGCGACCGGGCCCGACTGCCGGCGCACTCCGCCAAAACCAAAACAGCAGTAGCGATTCCGCGTTCTCCGGCGATGAACGGCGAGCTGTCAAATCTTCACATTTCGAAGCGCGTGCGCCGCATGTCCCCGTCCATACGTCATCACCGACCCCTTCCGTCGGCAAGGTCGACGGACGCACCCGCAAAACGACCCTTCCGCGCCTCATCCCATCGGCCGAGCCAACGGAACCACCCGCAACGGCCCGATCCGTCGATCGCCTCGACGAACCTGTCCGCGGGCGCAAGCATGATGCACGACCCCGACGGTTCCGCCCCACCCCGAACGTCCGCGACCACGTCCATCCATGCCGCGTTTTTCCTTTGCTTTAGCTACGCTGGAAGGCATGGACACAATCACGATTCCGCAGTCAATGCTTCCCGAGGACGCCCGCTTCGGCTCCGGCCCGAGCAAGATCCGCCCCGAGCAGATCGAAGCCCTCGACTGCGCCGCGCTCACCGTGCTCGGCACCTCCCACCGCCAGGCCCCCGTCAAGGACATCGTCGGCTCGATCCGTGAAGGCCTCGTATCCTTCTTCTCGATTCCCGACGGCTACGAGGTCGTGCTCGGCAACGGCGGTGCGAGCGCGTTCTGGGACATCATCTGCGCATCGTTGATCACACGCCAGGCCGCCTGCAGCGTCTACGGCTCGTTCAGCGGCAAGATGGCCGCATCGGCGGCATCGGCGCCGTTCCTCGAACCGCCGGTCCTGTTCGAGAGCGAACCGGGCACCTACTGCGTGCCCGAACGAACCGAATACGTGGACACTTACTGCTGGGCGCAGAACGAGACGTCGACCGGCGTGCAGGCGCCCGTCTACCGCATTGACGGCTCGCGCGAGCAGGGCGCGCTCATCTGCATCGACGCGACGAGCGGCGCCGGCGCGATCCCGGTGGACATCGCGCAGACCGACGCCTATTACTTCTCCCCGCAGAAGGCCTTCGGATCCGAAGGAGGCCTGTGGGTGGCCGTGCTCTCCCCCGCCGCGATCGAGCGCGCCGAGGGCGTGCGCCGCAGCGCGAGCCTCGAGGGCGCACGCCGCTGGATCCCGCCGTTCCTGTCGCTGACGTCGGCGATCGCCAACTCGCGCAAGAACCAGACGCTCAACACGCCGGCGCTCGCGACGCTCGTGCTGCTCAACGAGCAGGTGCGCTGGCTCAACGAGAACGGCGGCCTGCCGTGGGCGTCGGCGCGCTGCCGCCGTTCGTCGGACATCGTCTACCACTGGGCCGAGCACTCCTCCTACGCGAGCCCCTTCGTCACCGATCCGGCCGCGCGCTCGCAGGCGGTCGTCACCGTCGACCTCGACGAGTCGGTTCCGTCGGCGAACGTCATCGCCGCGCTGCGCGACAACGGCATCGTCGACGTCTCCGGATACCGCAAGCTCGGCCGCAACCAGCTGCGCATCGGCGTCTTCCCGTCGGTCGAGCCCTCCGACGTCGAGGCGCTCGTGCACTGCATCGACTACGTCGTCGAACGCCTCTAGTCCCACCCCAAGATCGCGGATGCCCCACGAAACGCCGATGTTTCGTGGGGCATCCGCGATCTTGGGGTGGCTCAGAACGGCGTCGACGCCATCAGATACGAGCCCGAGCCCCCGCCGACGCGCGCCCACCCGTCGGCCGCCGGGATGAACACGGCCTCGCCCTGACGCAAGGTGCGTGAACCGGTCTCGGTCGTGCATACGATCTCGCCCTGCGTGCACAGCAGCACGCGCGGACCGGCGTGCGGTACGACGCCGCGGCCGCGCACCTGCTGCACGAGCGCGTCGTAGCGCACGGCGAGGCGGTCGACGATCGGCCATGGTTCGGCGGCGTCCACGTGGCCGTAGGCGAGCACATACTCGCTGACGCCGGGCTTGTAGAACACGACGTCGCGCATGAGCAGCGCGCCGAGTCTCGAATCGGATGGATTGACGGGACTCGACGGACGGCAGTCGACGCATTGCAGCAGATTGGCGATGTCCTTGTGCTTGACCGTCATGCCGGCGCGCAGCACGTTGTCCGAATTCGTCATGATCTCGGCGCCGGTGCCGTATATATAGGCATGCGGGACGCCGGTCGGCAGGAACACCGATTCGCCCTCCTCTAGCCGTACCGGGTTCATCATCAGCAACGCGAGCACGCTAGTGTCCCCGGGGAATGCGCGTGCGGCGCGCAGCGCGAAGTCGAAGGCCATCGCGTTGCGCGCATGCGGCGCCTGCGCGGCCGCCTGCAGCAGATCGTCGACGAGTTCCCGCGGATCGCTCGACGCGGCCGTGACCGCCGTATGGAACGCGCGGAAGACGCGTTTGCGTGATTCCGGCCACACCGTCGCGGCGACCGGCATCATCATGTCGGCCTGCGCGAAGGAATCGTCGCCGCGCCGTCCGCCGGAGGCGAAGGCCTGCGCCATCCGCTGCGCGACCGGCGAACGCAGCAGCTGCAGATTGCGCAGCGCGAAGCCGTGCGACGCGAAACCCACCGAGGCGAGGAACGGCTCGAGCGCGACGACCATCTCGCTTTTCGCGTTCATGTCCTTGAACGAACGCTCCGGCGCATCCATGGCGATGCCCTGCCGGTTCTCCATGTTGAAGCCCGCGCGCGCCTGGAAGTCGACCGGATGCACCTGCAACGACAGCGGTTCGTCGGCGGCGATCGTCTTGAACAGGAACGGCAGCTCGGGACCGAACTCGGCGACGCCGCGCGCGCCCACCATCGCGTCCGGATCGCGGGCGATCATGTCGGTGAGCGCGATCGAACGCGTCACGCCGTCCCCGTCCGGCACGTCGATCGTCGACGGCGACTGCGCGTGCCCGCTGAACCACATCTCGGCGAGCGGCCCCTGCGCGTCGGAGCCGCCCAGATGGAACATCCGCTGCAGGCTGCCGTGCGATCCCCACGCGTAGCGTTTGGGCACCGGATGGATCGTGTACACGCGCGCGTTCCTTTCTGCCGTCCGTCCGAACGCCCCCATTGTACGCGATGGCCCTTGGCGCCGGCATGCACGTCTGGATCAGCCCGGAGGATGACGGCGCCCTGTCCCCGCCTGTATTAAGGTTGAGGTTTATGAAGTTTGCCCCGATCATCGATCCGCACGCCCGGCGTCCCATGCCGAAACCGGTGCAGGTGGACCTTCGCAAGGCATTCATCTTCGGCATCGCCTTGTGGACGGTCGCGCTCATCATATGCGTCTGCTGCTGGTATTTCACCCATGTCCGCTGGTTCCAGATGGCCATGTTCATCTGCGCGCTCGGCGTGCTCATCGGCTTCGCGCTGCTCGTCTGGGAGCATTTCGATCGCTCCGACTACCGCCGGCTCGGCCAGTGACGTATGACGCATCGCCCGCCGGCACCGCCGCCGACGGCTATTCCTGTTTCGCCATCGGCAGCACGAGGGTGAAGGTGCTGCCCTGCCCGGGACGGCTCCACACCTGCACGCTGCCGTGATGCGTGAGCGCGACATGCTTGACGATCGCGAGCCCGAGTCCGGCGCCGTCGGCCGTCCGCGCGTTCTGTCCGCGTCCGCGGTAGAAACGTTCGAAGATCCGCTGCTGTTCGTCCTCGGGGATGCCGATTCCCCGATCGATGACGCGGATGACGGCGTCGCGTCCGTCGCGGCTCGCGCGCACGTCGACGCTGACGGTCGCGCCGCCCGGCGAATACCGGAGCGCGTTGTCGAGCAGCTTGCCGATCGCGGCGCGGATCTGCGCGCTCTCGCCGTGCACGACGAGCGTGTCGTCGCCGCGCACGGTGATGCGCTGCCCATGTTCGGCGGCGAGGGGCCGCGCGACGTCGACGGCCGCCTCCACCTCGGCGAGCACGTGCAGCACGTTGTCGACCGTCGGCGTGACCTGTTCCTGCGCCTTGATGAGCAGCAGCAGGTCGCCGATCATATGGTCGATGTAGCCGATCGTGCGGCGCACGCTGCGCGCGTCGCGCGCGATCTGCCGTTCGTCGAGCCCTCCCCGTTCGAGAGTCTCCGCCAGATGCTTGAGTTCGTCGCTCGGCTGCACGAGGCGTTGCGAGACGTTCGCGATGAAGTCGTCGCGCACCTGCGCGAAGCGCACCGATTCGCTGACATCGTCGAGCAGCACGACGACGAGCCCCTCCGAGATCCTGCCGACGGTGACGTTGAGCCAGTTCGGCCTGCTCACCGTCCTGATACGCGGCAGTCCGTCGTCGTCATCGGCGTCGGCGGCATAATCGATATCGGCGAAGCGGCGCGGCGTGCGCGTCATCAGCTCGAGCGTGCGCCGGCCGCCATGAGCGCGCACTTCGCGGACCGCCTCGGCGATCGGCACCGACACGATCGCGTCGTCGTCGACGACGCCGAGACGGTAGGCGTCGGGGTTCGCGCGCACGACCTCGTCTTCGTCATCGACGACGACGGCCGCGGCCGGGATCATCGTCAGCAGCGCGGCCGTCGAATCCTGCAGATCGTCGTCCCCGTCGCCGTCGTCGTCCCCGTCGCGTTTGCGGCGTCTGCCACGCCAGCGCGACAGGACGTCGTCGATGCGTTCCGTGAGCGGCATGCCGTCGGTCGCACGCGTGAACAGCGGCGCGAGCGCGTCGGCGAGCAGTATCCCCAATCCGACGAGCGCGCCGAGAGCGAACAGCGCGAAGGCCGCGGCGATGATGGCGGACGTTTCGATATGCATACCGCCATTGTGGCACACCGCGACGCCGTATCGGGAGCCGATGTGGACGAGCGGTTGGTTTCTCCGGGCGTGTCCTCTACACTGGTGACACGGCAGGCCGCCGCAGGAAGGCGCGGCCGATGAATGAAAGGCGGGAAGATGCGCGTTATCTTCAACGAGGGGCTCAAGGCCGTCGCGGACGACCTCGATCATATGGTGCGCAACGTGCGCGACGCAATCCACGGCGCGGGGGCGGCGCTGCTCAGCCAGGATCTCGACGCCGCGCAGAAGGTCATCGACGACGACGCCGAGACCGATGCGCTGTCCGCGTCGATCGTCGACCAGTGCGTCGAGCTGCTCGCCCGGCAGAATCCGGTCGCCACCGACCTGCGCGTCGTCGTGTCGACGATGCGTCTGGCGATCACCTTCGAGCGCATGGGCGACCTGGCCCGGCACATCGCCGAGGCCGCGCGCCGCACCTACCCGGATTCGCCGCTGCCGGCGAACGCCGTCGACCTGTTCCGGCAGATGCAGGACTTCCTCGACATGACCGCCGACCGTCTCGTGACGATGCTCGCCGACCGCGACACGGACACGGCCGACGAGATCATCCGCGACGACGACCGTCTGGACGATCTGCACCGCAAGACGCTCATGCTCGCGCAGTCGGACGATTTCCCGGGCACGAACCAGCAGCTCATCAACGTCGTCCTCATCGGGCGTTTCATGGAGCGCCTCGGCGACCATTCGGTCTCGGCCGCGCGCCGCGTCGTGTTCATCGTCTCCGGTTTCGATCCCGCGAAGGAGCCGGCGCGCGACGAAGGCACCGACATCGACTGACGTCGGCGCGGCGCCGCTGCGCCGACCGTGGACGGACGATACAAGTTATCCCCGGCATCCGTTGTGGATGCCGGGGATAACTTGTAGGTGGCCGGACGGGTCAGCGGTCCATGTCCACGACGAGCTTGCCGGTGGCCCGGTGTTCAGCGAGCGAGCGCAATCCCTCGACGAGATCGGCGAACGGCAGCACGCCGGTGATGAGCGGGTCGAGCTCTCCCTGGGAGACCATCGACAGCACGTCCGACGCCATCGTGCCGAGATCGCGCTGCTCGACTGGGTTGCCGGAGGCGTGCGCGCCGCCGAGGTTGACGGCGTCGACGCTCAGTGCGCGCGCGAACATCCGGCCGCCCGGGATCGGCGGCACATCGACGATCGTGACAAGCTGGCCGTTGTAGGCGAGCCTGTCCAGATCGCGTTGCGCCTCCCGGCCGCTGACCGTATCGACGATGAGGTCGGCGCCCAGACCGCCGGTGAGTTCGCTCACGCGCGCGTCGACGTCCTCGGTGCGGTAGTCGATGATGGCGTCGGGGCGCACATGCTCGCGCACGAATTCGACGTTGCGCGTCGAGCACGTCGTGAGCACGGCGACGCCGTGCATCTTCGCGAGCTGCGCGGCGATGCCGCCGACCGCGCCGGAGCCGCCGTGGACGAGCGCGGTGCGCACGAGGTTGAGGTTCGGCTTGCGGTTGATCGTCTGGTAGGCGGTGAGCGCGCCGCACAACAGGCCGGCGGCGGTCGCGTACGGCACGTCGTCCGGGATGAGCGCGAGCTCGTATGCCGGTGCGCTCACGTATTCGGCGAAGCAGCCGTCGTGGCGCAGGTCTCCGTGCCCGGCGACGCGCATGCCGACCTTCCATGTGCCCTCGACGCCTTCGCCGATGCCGACGATCTCTCCGGCCATGTCGAGTCCGAGGACATGCGGATAGGTCCAGGCCGGGTTGCCGCCTTCGGCGAGCTTGTAATCGACCGGGTTGAGGCCGGCCGCGTGCACCTTCACGAGCACATGGCCGGGCCCGGCGACCGGATCGGGGACGTCGGCGAGCCTGATCGCATCGATGCCGCGCGCCTGCGCGTCGGGGATCACATACGCCTTCACTTGGCGACCTTTCCGCTCGTCTCGGAGCCGCCCTCCGGAGCGGTGAACCGCTCCTCGGTCTCCGGCTCATCGGAGCCGGATGGCTGCGGGTCGACGCTTTCCTGCGCCGGCGTGATCGCGGCGGCGGCCTCTTCGGCGGCCTTGTCCGGGAAGGCGGCCTTCTCGGCTTCCTTCGCCTCGTTCATCAGACGCTCCTCGTCCATCTCGCTGAACGAGGCGTCGAAGCGCATGCCCGGCTTCATGTTCACCGGACGCTGGGGATCGGCGAGGGCTCCGAAGGTCTTGAGCATCTCGTAGATGTAGGTGCCCTTCGTGCGGTTGAGCGCGACCTCGATCGCCTTGCGTTCGATGCCGTTGCGCCCGAAGGTCGTCAGCGGCTCGCCGTCGCGCAGCTTGACGGCCGCGTTGAGCATGTCGCGCACGTCGTATTCGCTGTTCCACACCTCCGGGACGCCGCGGTCGACGTCGCACAGCGTGTAGACGGCCTCCATGCCGGTGCGCATCGAGTATTCGGTCGTGAAGATCGTGTCGCGCGGCTCCTCGGCGAACTGGCCGATGAACGCGAAGTTGACGGCGCCGTCGGGCACGACGTCCGGACGGTCGCCGAGCTCGCGCGGCATGAAGAACGCATCCACGTACGGCATCATGACCGGGATCGTGTTGCAGTGCTCCGAGGCGAGCTCATGGATGCGGTCGGTCGGCACGCCCATATGGTAGAGCCACTCCTCGCAGATCTCCTCGCCGGTGCAGTCCTGCATCTTCTTGCGGATGTAGTTGCCGGGGTTGTCCGGCAGCAGCGCGTCGATCCAGACGCTGATCTGGTCCTTCGGCTGGTCTCGGAACTGCTGCTGGCGGTTGATCGTCCAGCTCATCAGCCAGTTGGAGTCCTCCACGCTGACGATGCCGCCGGTCACCGTATGGCCTCCGAACGGGGAGCGTCCGGTGATCTTCTCGATGTACGGGATGATCTCGTCGTCGAGCGTCGTCGCGGTCGCGCTCATCCACTTCGTCAGGTTCGGATCGTAGATGAACTTCTCCGGATGCCCGAAGCTCGGGTCGACGGCGGCGATGCGGTTCCACGTGTCCCAGCCGTTGCCCGGCTTGAGCGACGGGTCGAAGCCGGCCGGCGTGTTCTGGTTGCCCTCGGTCGTCGACTCGACGAGGCCGCCGTTCGTGATGAAGACGAAATCATCCTCGGTGAGCTCCATCGTCTTCGTCTCGTTATGCTTGAGGTCGGTGACGACGAGCGTCTTGGCGACCTTCTTGTTCGGCGTCGAATACGGGTTGCGCGGGAAGGCGCCGTTCTCGGCCTGCGCGCGGGCGATTTCGTCCATCGCGACGTTCGTGAACTCGCGCTTCGGTCCCATCTCGGTCTCGCTGACCTCGAAGGTCACGTCGTCGACCGAGGTCTGCATGTGGAACTGCACATCATGCGCCTTGAGGTAGTTCATCAGCGGCAGCACCATCGACTCGTACTGGTTGTAGCGGGTGAAGCGCAGCGCCGAGAAGTCCGGAAGGCCGCCGATGTGATGGATGAAACGGTGGATGTAGCGGCGCATCTCGAGCGCCGACTGCCAGTTCTCGAACGCGAACATCGTGCGCCAGTACAGCCAGAAGTTCGAATTGAGCACCTCGTCGTCGAAGTAGTCAGTGATCTTCTTGTTCGCCAGCTCGTCCTCGGTGGCCAGATACAGCTTGAGGATCTCCATGACGGCCTTGTCGGACAGGCCGAATTTCTTGTCCGTGTGCGCGTCCTGGCCGCGGCCCTTCGTCGCTCGGCACTTCGAGAAGTTCGGGTCCTCCTTGTTGAGCCAGTAGTAGTAGTCGAGCATCGAGACGTGCTCGTCCTCGATGCTCGGCACGTCGCGGTAGACGTCCCACATGACCTCGAAATGGTTGTCCATCTCGCGGCCGCCGCGCATGACGTAGCCCTCGCCCTTGATGAAGGCGCCGTCGAGCGCGCCGCCGGGCAGGGCGTCCTTGTCGAACACATGGATGTTCTTCCCCGGCATCTGCGCGTCGCGCACCAGATAGAACGCGGCCGTCAGCGCCGCCAGGCCGGTGCCGATGATGTAGGCGCTCTTCTTCTCGACGCCTTCCGGCTTCCTCGGATGCGCGAACGCCTCGAAATTGCCTGCGGAGTAGTACATGGTGCCTCCTTCTTCACGGCCTCGATCCCGCGAAGACGTGTCCACGCCGACTTTCGGCGCTCCGCTTACCATCGTCGGCCCATCCGAGTCCGGCGCGCGCGGAGGTTCACTGACAGCGTCCGACATGGACGTTTCGCAGCCGCATGGGTTATGGAAGACCGTGACGCCGCGCACAGATGACGGACCGCCGCGCTCGTCCCGTCCACGTCCGGGTTGGCGCGAAGCTCGTCGAACCGCAGTGACCCATCCCTTCCGGTCGTGACGCCGCATCGCTCGATAGTTCAGGCACGGAACGCGGTTATGCGGCCGCATCCGCGACGTTCGGCTGCACGGACATCTCCACTCGGGCGCGATCCGCACAACATCGGTCAATCCACGCGACGATCGTCACAGAACCAACCAGAACACCCCAATAAAGCGACACCGCACGCCATCCGCCGCGGCATGCGCGCGCATGAACCGATTCCGCGATCGAACTATCGAGTTATGCGGCCATCCGCCCCGTGTCCGCTCCGCGCACGTTCTGAAAAACGACGATGTGGCCGCCCCATCCGCAGGGGATGGAACGGCCACATCGGACGCAATGGAGGCTCAGATCACTTCTGGCCCTGGGCCGCGACGGCGGCGGCGCCGGCGGCGGCGGCCTCGGGATCGAGGTACTCGCCGCCCTTCTTGATCGGCTTGAAGTTCTCGTCGAGCTCATAGACGAGCGGAATCGCGGTCGGGATGTTGACCTTGGCGATCTCCTCCTCGGTCAGGCCGTCGAGCATCTTGACGATCGCGCGCAGCGAGTTGCCGTGGGCCGCGATGAGCACGGTCTTGCCGCTCTTGAGCTCCGGGATGATCTCGGCGTCCCAGTACGGCTCGACGCGGGCCACAACGTCGGCGAGGCACTCGGCTTCCGGAACCGGATCGCCGGCGTAGCGCGGGTCGCCGTTCTGCGCATACTGATCGTTCGGGTCGATCTCGGGCGGCGGGGTGCCGTAGGAGCGACGCCACAGCATGAACTTCTCGTCGCCGTACTCCTCGCGGATCTCGGTCTTGTTCTTGCCCTGCAGCGCGCCGTAGTGACGCTCGTTGAGACGCCAGTCACGCTTGACCGGGATCCACAGGCGGTCGGCCTCGTCGAGCGCGATGTTCGCCGTGTTGATCGCGCGGCGCAGCAGCGACGTGAAGACGATGTCCGGAAGGACACCCTTCTCCTTCATGAGCTCACCGCCATGCTTGGCTTCCTCGCGGCCCTTTTCGGTCAGCGGGACGTCAACCCAGCCAGTGAACTGATTTGTCTTGTTCCATTCGCTCTGACCATGTCGGAGCAGTACCAGTGTGTATGTCATACGTTTCAGTCTAGCGTTGCGTACTGCCAAATCATCCGCGGCGCGCGCCGTGCCGCCGGTGCTGCGGATACCTCCAACGAATCGGGGGGATCGCCGTCCATGCCGCACGACCCACCGCCGGTGCTCATACGTTGAATTTCGCGCAGATCTCCTGACGCGGACGCAGGTCGATGTTCGTGATCTGCACGTCCGGGCCGGATTCGGCGATCCAGACGATCGCGTCGGCCACGGTCCGCGGCCGAATGCAACGACCGGGTTCGAACGGCACGTCGAGCGCGCGATCGATGCCTGCGAGCATCTTCGTGGCGATCTGCCCCGGGTAGATCGTCGTCACACGCACGCCGGCGCCCGATTCCTCGAGACGCAGCGTGTCCGCATATCCCCGCAGCGCATGCTTCGACGACGCATAGACGGCGTGGTCGGGCACCGCCCGCTCCCCCGCGCCCGAATTGACGAAGACGACGCTCCCATGCCCCGCGCGCAACGCCGGCAGCAGCGCGCCGGTCAACACGGCCGGCGCGATGACGTTCGTCCGCAGCACACGCCGCCAGACGGACGCATCGGCGTCGGCCGCCGGCCCGACATGCGCCGTCGCGGCGGCATGCACGAGCAGGTCGAGCCGTGCAAGCGGGAAACGCGTGAGCAGTTCGGCATGTATCCAACCGGCGAGCGCATCCACGTCGGCTAGATCGACATGCAGCGCATCGACGCCGTCAAGGTCCGACAATCGCCGTGCGTCCTTGTTCGTGCGTGTGATCGCAATGACGCGCCATCCGTGTTCCGCAAGCCGCTGCACGGTGCGGCTGCCGACACCGCCGGCGGCGCCGGTCACGATGGCGACGCGCGCTTCAGATGCATCAGCCGCGGCGCCCGTCGGTGCGGCGGTCGTCGCAATGGTCGGTTCGGTCATGACTCATCCTTTCTTCATGTATGCCAACGCGGCGGCGTCAGTGGGCGCCGCCGAGATACGCCTCCTGCACCCGCGGGTCGTGCAGCAGCGATTCGGCCGGGCCGTGCAGGCGGATGCGCCCGTTCTGCAGCACGTATCCGTAGTCGGCGATCGACAGCGCCAGCTCCGCCTGCTGTTCGACCATGAGCACGGAGACGCCGAAGTCGGTGCGCAGTGCGGCGATCTGCTCGAGCACGTCCTCAACGAGCTTGGGTGAAAGGCCCATGGTCGGCTCGTCCATGCAGATGAGCCTGGGACGGCTCATGAGCGCGCGGGCGAAGGCCAGCATCTGCTGTTCGCCGCCGGACATCGTGCCGGCCTGCTGCCGTCTGCGCTCGGCAAGACGCGGGAAACGCGTATACATCCGTTCCAGATCCTGTGCGACGCCGTCGCGATCATGGCGCGTATAGGCGCCGGACAGCAGGTTCTCCTCGACCGTCATCTTCGGGAACACGCGGCGCGCCTCCGGCACCGCCGCGATGCCGCCGATGACGCGGTCGCGCGTCGATGCGCGGGTGATGTCGCGCCCACGATAGTCGATGACGCCGCTCTTCGGACGGTTGATGCCGAGGATCGTCTTCATCGTCGTGGATTTGCCGGATGCATTGCCGCCGAGCAACGAGACGATCGCGCGCTGCGGAATCTCGATCGACACGTCCTCAAGAGCATGCGCCTGCCCGTAGTAGACGTTGATGCCGTCGAGCCTGAGCAGCGGCTCACGGTGGAGCGTCTCGGACGGCGATGGCATCTCGGGCGACTTGCTGCGCTCGACTTGCGCGACCTCCTCCCGTTCGATTGCGTTCTGCTTGCCAAGCACCCCTCGCTGCCCGCGGCTGCGTGTGACATGGAGCTCGCGCCTCTTGCCGAGGTACGCCTCGACGACCTGCGGCGCCTGACGTACGTGGTCGGGCTCGCCCTGAGCGATGATCCGGCCGCCGTCCATCGCGATGACGCGGTCGGAAAGCGCCGTCACCAGTTCGATCTTGTGCTCGACGAGCAGAATCGTGTGCCCCTGCGCCTTGAGGTACTGCAGCTGTTCGAGCACTTCCGCGGTCTCCGACTGGTTCATGCCGGCGGTCGGTTCGTCGAGGAGCAGCAGCTTCGGCTCGCTGATATGGGCGCGGGCGATCTCGGTGCGGCGGCGGTTCGCATACGACAGCGTGTAGGCGAAGTCGCCGCGCCGTGTGCCGAGGCGTTCTCGGAAACGGTCGACCTCAATGGCGACGCGGTCGTCCACCGCCGCCCGCTCGTCCCGCGTCTTCGGCCCATGCACGAGCGCGAGCGCCGTCTCCGACAGCAGGTTCACCCAGCGCAGCAACGGATATCTTTGCAACTGCTTGAACGGCCGCTGCTCGACGAGTTTCTTGTGGTAGCCGAGGGCGATGTTCTCGTCCACGGTGAGCGCGCCGAATACACGGCCGTTCTGGAACGTGCGGGCGACGCCCTGTTCGGAGACGTCGGCGGCGGAGGCGCCCGCCAAAGACCGTTCGTCGACGTCGATGATGCCACCGTCCGGCGAGAGGAATCCGGAGATGAGGTTGATTGTGGTGGATTTTCCCGAGCCGTTGGGGCCGATGATCGAGACGACCTCGCCCTGATGCAGGTCGAACGAGATGCCGTCGACCGCTTTGAGGCCCTTGAACGATTTCGTCAGGTTGCGTACGCTCAGCACGACGGGTTCTTCGAGCACCGCCTCGCGATGGTGCCGCGCGTAGGCGACCGGGTCGCCCCCGAACGGCTCGAGCACCGCGGAGTACGGGTCGACGTCGTCGACGGGTCCGCGCACACGGCCCGCGGGGAAGCCCCGTACGGCCTCATCGAGGACATCGGACGGCTTATCTGAGGGATGCCGGGCGGCATCCGTTGTGGCGTGGTGGTCGGCCATGGGCTGGTCACCCCTTCCTTGCGAACAGGCCCTGCGGGCGGAACATGATGATGACGACGAGCAGTGCGCCATAGGCCAGGATGCGCGCCTCCGGGACGACGCGCAGCAATTCCGGCGCGCCGATGAGAATGACCGATCCGAGCACGGCCCCGAGCGGGGAATTCATGCCGCCGAGCACGATGATCGTCAGGATGAGCAACGACATGTTCGAATTGAAAATCGTCGGATCGATGTACGTGTACTGGTGTGCGAGCAGCGAGCCCGCAATGCCGGCGAGGAACGCGGCGACGGCGTATGCGAGCGCCTTGTATGCGCCGGTGCGGATGCTCAGAGCCTCGCTCGCCTCCTGATCGGAGCCGATGGCCTCGAACACGTGGCCGAGGTGCGCCTTCTGGATGCGCATGACGACGACGAGCGCGAGGATGAGGACGATGACGTCGAGCAGATAGATCTCCTGCTGCGTATGGAGCGCGGCGCCGAATATGCTCGGGAACGGGATGCCGGTGATGCCGAGCGAACCGTTCGTCAGCGGTTCCGCCACGCGCACAATCGCAACCATGACCGCCCCGACGCCGATCGTGGCGATTGCGACGTAGTGTCCGGAGAGCTTCCATGACGGGAACGTGAGCACGCTCGCGCACACGGCCGCGATGACGCCGGCGGACAGGAGCGCCAGCAGGAACGGCCAGTGCGCCTTCGTCGTCAGCAGCGCCGATGCGTACGCGCCTACGGCGACCGGCCCGGCGAGACCCAGGATCGTCTGGCCCGCCGATCCGGAGATGAGCGTCAGGCCGACGGCGGCGATCGCATAGATCGCGACCTGCGTGCCTATGCCGGACAGATAGTCGTTGAACAGGAACGGCGTGGCGAGCGCGGCGGCGGCTAGGATGAGGTCGCCCCACCATGGCAGGCGGATCGGACGGCCTCCGGCGAGGAACGTGCCCGTCATCGGCTCGCTTTTCACATCGGTCTTCGGCCCGAGCAGCCCCTGGGGCCGCACGATGAGGATGATGAGCAGCGCGCCGAAGGTGATGAGGTCATGCGCGCCGTCGCCGAACCAGAACACGCCGACCGCCTCGATGACGCCCAGGGCGATGCCGCCGACGACCGCGCCGGGAATGGAGCCGAGACCGCCGATCGCGGCGGCGACGAACGCCGTCAGTCCGATCGTGCCGCCGTTCATCGGATTGATGTTCGCGTTGAACAATCCGATGAAGATGCCGGCGATGCCGGAGAGCACCGCGCCGATGACGAACGCGAGGTTGCGGATGCGTTTGACGGGGATGCCCATCTGCAGGGCCGCCTGGGGGTCCTGCGCGGTCGCACGGATCGCGCGTCCCGCCTTGCCATAGGCGAGAAACGCCCAGAGCGCGAGCATCGCGACGACGGCGAACACGACCATGACGACGTCGGACGTGCCGAACCGCACGCCGAACGCCTGCAGGTTGCTCGTGGCGAGCAGCTTGGGGAACGGCCTTGTACGCGCGCCGAAGATGAGCTGTAACCCGTTGTCGAGAATCTGTCCGACGCCGATCGTGGCGAGCAGCGCGGCTATCGGCTTGCGTCCCTCAAGCGGCGCGATGATGCCGGCGTTGATGAGCCAGCCGAGGGCGGCGGTCGCCGCGACGACGGCCAGGACGACCGGGACGAGCGGCCAGCCGAGCACGGAGCCGCAGTACCAGGCGAGCATCATGCCGACGGCGACGAGCGAGCCCTGCGAGAAGTTGACGACGTTGGTCACGCCGAAGATGAGCGAGACGCCGACGGCGACGAGCGCGTACGCGCCACCATGGATCAGTCCCGAGAACAGCGTATCTATCACGGTAGGTTCCTCACCTCATGTTGCGGAGAAGGTCAGTTCTCGTACGGAACGAACCGGCCGTCCTTGACAACGAGCAGGATCGGTTCGATGCCGGGGGCACGCCGCGTTTCCTGATCGAAGGAGAACGTCGTGTCGTTGCCCTGGTAGAGCGGGAAGTCGGTGACGGTCTGCAACGCTTTCTGGATGCCTTCGCGGGTGGGTTCGGTCGCGTTGGCGGCATAGGCGAGATCCTTGACTGCCTGATAGGCGGTCACCTCGAAATTGCCGGGGTTGTTGCCGTACCTCTCCTTGAACGCCTTGACGAACGCCTGCGCGCCCTTGTTCTTCGTGCCCTCGGCGCTGAACGAGCCGGTGATCACCGCGCCCTCCGCATTGTCTCCGGCCAGGTCGAGGAACTCGGCGGTCTCCTGGCCGCCGAAGAACGGACCGGTGTATCCGAGTTTGTCGCGCAGCGTATTGACCACCAATGCACCGTCGGGACCATAGCCGATGTTGACGATGAGATCGGGGTCGGCGTCACGCGCCGGGATGAGGATCGGCGAAAGATCGGTCGAATCGGGCAGGTACGACGACTCGTACACGATCTGGGTGCCGTTCTTGGCGGCCTGCTCCTTGAAGTACCCGTAAGCCTGCTTGCCCCAGTCGTTCTCGATGTAGACGACGGAGACCCTCTTGGCCTGCTGTGCTGCCGCATCCGCGTATACGCGCTCGTAGGCGTCGGTGCCGATCGCCGGGCTCCAGACGTGGTCGCCGGTCTGCGTGAACGTCGGCGACGAGTTGTTGAAGCCGTAATGCACGAGGCCGGCCTGCTGGAATGTCGGTGAGGCCGCGGCCGACGCCGGCGACGCGTAATCGCCGACGACGGCGATTACGGACGGATCGGAGGCGAGCTTCGGCGCGACGGATGCGTCCTGCTTCGGATCGGATTGCGTGTCGTAGTATTTCAGCCCGAGCGTTTTGCCGCCCACGCCGCCGGCGGCGTTGACCTCGTCGACGGCGAGGTCAAGGCCCTGCTGGAACAGCCGTCCGTATTCGGCGTACTGCCCGGTCTTCGGGTAGAGGACGCCGATGTTGACGGTGTTGTCCTCCGCTTCGGCGACGTCGTCCCCGCCGAGCCCGCATGCCGCAGTGCCGGCGGTCAGCGCTCCGACGAGCGATGCGGCGAGTACGGTCCGGACGCCTTTCTTCCAATGTGTCTTCCAATGTGCGCTCATATGATGTTCCCTTTACTGTTTCTCTGTCTCCGTGATGGATCCGCTTCTGTTCTTCTTCGGATGAGGCCCGTCAGGCCGCGCGGTACTCGGCGAGCACGGCGAGCGCATCGTCGTTCGCCGGCGTGATGACCGTGCAGCTCGGTGCGAGCAGGAACGGCGCGTTGCCGCGCAGCGCGAGCGTCTCCTCGAGTTCCGCACGCACCTGTCGGATCGATCCCGCCGGCTCGAATTCCACGGAGTTCGCGCCGGCGACCGGCACCGCCCGCAGGTCGAGGTCGGCTTTGGGGTTGCCGTCGGCGTACTGGTCCCACTGGATGACGTCCACGCCTAGATCGTCGAACCATTCCGGGTTCGACTCGGCACGGCAGGTGTGCAGCAGCACGACGGCGTCCGGGTTCGCCTCACGCACCGCATCGATGACGATGCGGTCGTACGGCTCGGAGAATTCGCGGTACTGTTCGCGGTCGAAGTACCCTTCGCTTACCGTGCCGGTCACCGCGTAGAAGATGCCGTCGAGCCCTGCGCCGCCCTGTTCGGTCGGGGTGACGAGGATGCGCGCGTAGTCGGCCAGCGTGCGCGCGATGTTGCCGAGCGCGCGTTTGGCTGCATCCGGCTGGTCGAGGATTGCGGCCTGCACCGTGGTCTTGGAGTGCGCGTGCGTGTCGTTCGGGTAGAGCGGCAGGTCGGCGAGCTGGAGCAGCACCGACAGCGGCGAGAAGATCGTCTGGATGACTCCGCGATCCGGCAGCGCCTCCCGGATCAGGCGGGCAGCTTCGACGGCTTCTTCGAACGCGTCGTTATGCGCGGGATCGAGCCGTTCGATCGAGGCCACGTCGCCCGGTTCATTGATGACGGCGCGTACGGTCTTGGGAATGACGAAGTCGCCGTAGTCGTTACGGTCGTAGACGGCGCCCCAGGCTTCGGAGTAGTACACCGCGCGCGGATTGATCTTCACCCAGTCCCAGTCCCACCGCTTGATGAAGGCGACGTACGCATCCGCGAATTCGGCGGCGCCGTACTCGTGCCCCACAAGATGCTCCCAGGCGGCGGTGAGGTGTCCGGCACCGGGCTTGCCCTGTGCGATGTCATGGAACTGCTGCTTGCGGTCGGTCATGATGATTCCCTTTTTCTCTGTGATGATGATTGCATTGAAATGGAAGCGCCGGCCACGGCAACCCCAAGCGGATGCATGTGGGAGCGGCTGCTTGTCACAGATCCTAACGCGGATTTTCCATGAAAACACGGGGTTCATTACTCACTCTCGTTATGGCTCTCTATCAACCATCGCCATGACGGGACAATTGAACTAGATATCAGTTTTATTTATATATCTATGCACATGGTCCCCACACGGATGCGATCGGACCCCGTTCCATGACGATGCCCCGCCTCCTCTTGCCGAGGAGGCGGGGCATCGGGGCGACCACCCGTCTTGCATGGACGCGGCAGTCGGAAGCCATGGATTCATGGCCCGGGGTTCACGGTTCGCCGTAGGCGCGCTGAATCGCCTGATCGAGGTCGGCGATCAGGTCGTCCACATCCTCCAATCCTATGGATAGACGGATCAGATTGTCGGTGACGCCCGCCGCCGCGCGGAAATCCGCCGGCACCTCGCGATGCGTGATGCGGGCGGGATCCACGATGAGCGACCGAGAGTCGCCGATGTTGGGGATGTAGGTGAAGACACGCACGGCATCCAGCACCCGCTCGATATGCGCGCGGTCCCCGTCGAGCTCGAAGGAGAGTACGCCGCCCACGCCGTCCGGGAACAATCGCCGCACGAGCTGCGCCTGATAGACGTCCACACCGTCAGGAGCCGCAAGCGCAAGGCCGGAATACCGCACGTCGCGCACATGCCGCACCGTGCGCAGATGCCGCGCGACCGCCGCCGCGGATCGCGTCTGCTGACGTATGCGCACGGGCAACGTCTCCAGGCCGAGCAGCTGCAGGTAGGCGTTGAACGGGCTTTCCACCGCGCCGAACGTACGGACGTACTTGATGCGGAGCCGGCGGATATATGCGTCGGCTCCGAATCTGCTCGCGAAGCTGTGCCATACCCCGGAGCGATCGTCGCTCACCACGACCTCCGTCCGGGTGAACTGCGGGAACCGGGGGCTCGCCCAGTCGAATCGCCCGGCATCGACGACCACGCCGCCGAGCGTGTTGCCGTGCCCGCTGATCCCCTTCGTCGTGGAGTGCACGACGACGTCGGCGCCCCAGCGGATGGGACGGAACAGGTACGGCGTCGGCACGGTGTTGTCGATGATGAGCGGCACCCCGTGACGGTGCGCGAGTTCGGCGAGACCGGCGACGTCGGTGACCTCGGTCGACGGGTTGGCCACCGACTCCGCGAACACCGCACGTGTATCCGGGCCGATGAGCGACTCGACCTCGGCGAGGTCGTTGATGCACTCCACGAAGTCGGTGTGCACGCCGAACTGCGGGAAGAAGCTGGCCATCGCGTCCACCGACGCGCCGTACAGCGTCTTCGGCGCGATGATCCTGCCTCCGCCCTCCGCCGCGCACAGCAGCGCGAATGAAACCGCGGCCATGCCGGAGGCGACCGCGACCGCGCTCCGGCCGCCTTCGAGAGCGGCAAGCCGGCGCTCGAGCACGTCGACGGTCGGATTGGCGACGCGCGAATACGAGAATCCGTCCTCGGCTCCGGCGGAGAGCGCATCGCCGCGCGCGGCGCTCTCCATGTCGAACGCCGCGCTCATGTAGATCGGCGGCACTCCCGCATGCGCGTGCTCGCCTGCGGCATATCCGGCGTGCACGGCGTTCGTCTCAAAACCACTACACATGATCCACCCCACCTCGCCCGTCAGATGGCGGCCGATACGCGCACATCGCCGGCGGTCCGCCGACGGGCGCGTTCCCGGGCGAAGTCGAAGGCCTGATCGAGGTCGTCTACGAGGTCACGCACATCCTCGATGCCGATAGACAGGCGGATGAGCTCGTCGCTGATGCCGACGTTGAGCCGCTCCTCGCGCGAGAGTTCGAAATGCGTCATCCGCGCCGGCAGTTCGGCGAGGCTTTCCACCGCGCCGAGGCTGACGGCCAGGCGGAATATGCGCAGATGGTCGAGTATGTCGGCGGGGTCAAGGCCGGGCGCCACCTCGAAGCTGAGCACGCCACCGCAGCCGCGCAGGCCTTTGGCGGCGACGGGCTCGCCGTGGATGCCCGGATAGTGTACGTCGCCCACGTATGGATGGGCGAGCAGGTGGCGCGCGATGACGAGAGCGTTCTCCTGCTGGCGCTCAAGGCGCAGCGCGAGCGTCTGCATGCCGCGGCGCACGGCGTCGCACCCTTCGGGCGCGAGCACGCCGCCGAGCCTGTTCTGCGCGTAGTACACGCGCTCGCCGAGCACGTCGTCGCGCACGACGGCGAGCCCCGCGATGACGTCCGAGTGCCCGGCGAGATACTTCGTCGCGGAGTGGATGACGATATCGGCGCCCAGATCAAGGGGCTGCTGCAGGTAGGGGGTGACGAACGTGTTGTCGACGATGACGATGGCGCCGTATCGGTGCGCGATACGTGCGATCGCCGCGATGTCGTTGACATGCAGCAGCGGATTGGTGAGGGTCTCGACGTACACCGCTTTCGCGGGCGGCGTCGAGTCGTCGCCGCGCATGGCGTACTCGAGCGCCTTCTCGTCCTGGGTGTCGACGGGCGTGCCGAGCAGCCCCCAACGCCGGAAATGCTCATTGAACAACGAATACGTGCCGCCGTAGATGTTGGAGCCGACGACGACGCGGTCGCCCGGTGCGAAGATAGACAGCACCGCGTGGATGGCGGCGAGGCCCGACGCGAACGCGAACCCGCGCGTGCCGTGTTCGAGCTGCGCTATCTGGCGTTCGAGGAATTCGCGTGTCGGGTTGCCGCTGCGCGCGTAGTCCCACCGAGGCATCGATGCGACCGTCTCGAAAGCGTATGTGGATGAGTTGTAGATGGGCGGATTCACCGCGCCGGTCGCGTTGTCGTCGATGGGCAGACCGTGCACGAGTTTCGTGTCCAATTGCGTCATATGCACCTCCTCGGTTGCCGAAGCGTCCACGATCCGACTGACCGAGGACGCATGACACAACCTACCGGCGGCGCGAGCGCGACATGCGTTTGGGGATATACCCGTTGGTTATGGGATGCTCAAGATCGGCGCCCCGGTCAACGGATCGCGTTGGCCGCAATCCGGCGCCTCACCCTGTTCGCCATGCCCGCATCGGACCATAGCGGGGCGCAGGCCGGGCCGGGGAGCCCGGGGATCCGCATATGTCCGCATCTCAGATCATCAACGCGAATCCGTTGAACGTCAGCGCCGTCGCAAGCGCGAGCAGCCCGAGCGAGCGCATCGCGCGCATGTAGTTGCGTTTGGCGATGTCAAGCGACGCGAACCATCCGGTGAGCAGCGCGCACACGGCGCCGAGGATGCCGAGGAACGCGTGCAGCACCGACGGATGCGCCAGCTGCTCCCCCAGCATGCTCGTCGCCGTCCACGCCGCGGCCGCGCCGAGCATGACGAGCGCGATGGACGCGATCGTGCACACGGTGCCGCATGTGCGCCCCATGCGCACGGCCCATGTGCGCTTGCCGGCCGCACGGTCCGTCTCCAGATCGCGCAGGTTGTTGACGCACAGCACGCTCACGGCGACGAGGCCGATGGCGGCCGCGCCGACCCATGCGGCCGCGTCGAGTGCGCCCGCGATCGCGTAGGTCGTGCCGAGCGTGGCCACGAGTCCGAAGAAGACGAAGACGGCGATCTCGCCGAATCCCATGTACCCGTAAGGATGGCGCCCGCCCACGTAATACCAGCCGGCGGCGAGGCACAGGACGCCGACGATGGCGAACCACCAGCAGCCGGTGATGACGATGACGGCGACGCCGCATACGCAGGCGAGCGCCGCGTTGACGAGCGCCGCGGCGAGCACGTGCTTCGGCGGGATGCCGGATGCGACGAGGCGCGCGGGTGGCACCTCCATGCGATCGGCCGGCGCATCAAGGTCGTCGTCGAGCCGCGCGGCGATCGCACGGGCGGCGCGGTGCGCGTCGGTGCCGCGGATGCCGTCCGAATAGTCGTTGACGAAGTTCGCGGCGATCTGCAGCAGCATCGCGACGAGCAGGCACAGCACGGCGACGGCGACGACGCGCACGGTGTCGGGCACGCAGGACGCGCCGCCGTGGAGGATCGCGCATCGCGGCGAGTGCGCAGGGCGGTCGCGTACGACGCCGACCCCTGCGGCCGTGCCGATCCACACGGGGGCGACGCTCAGCGCGAGCGTGCGCAGACGCATGCCGCTGATGTACTGGTCGATGGTCACTGGTTTCTCCGTTCCACGCTCGTCAACTGGATCGGCGGCGCCGCATAGGCGCACGGCGCCGCCGACGTCCCACACTACGCGCGCCGTGGTATGGAGGGGACGTCGGCGCGCCGCTATCGCGAAGACCCCCGCATTCGGCGGAGGTCTTCAAGGATGGGATGCGGCGCCGATGCGGCGCCGTCATGTCATCGTTCGCTCAGGCGTTGCCGCCCGGCATGGTCGGCGGCACGGACGGGGCGGCATGCTGGCCGCGCGGCGCGGCGAACTGACCGGTCGGGGCGCCCGGAGCCGTCGGCGCGGACGGAGCCGAGGCCTGCGGCTGGTTCGGCACGCCGAACTGCCAGTTGCTGTTGTCGGTCGTGCCGACCGGCTGCGTCGGCGGCACACCGGCCTGCCAGCCGTTGTTCACGTAGGCGTTCGCCGGCGCCGGATAGGCGGTCGGGATCGGCGCGGACGGGCGGGCGGTGCCGTTGCGCAGCTTCGTCTGCTGCGATTCGAGCCACATCGCGATGATCGTGCCGGCGAGCATGAAGATGACGGCGAAGAGCATCAGGTAGAAGCCGACGTGGAAGGATGCGGCGCCCTGCGTATTGAGGGAGCCCCATGCGATCTGATCGATGAAGTACACGGCGTAGACGATGGCGAGCGTCAGCGGGACGGCTTTGTCGGCGATGAACGCCAGACCCGCGATCACAACGGCGAGCACGAGGAAGATCCAACCGATGTTCACCCCGAACGACCCCTTGGCGATGAGCGCGACCGTCGAGCTTTGCCGGCTGATCGTGATCCCGCCGTAGGGGCTCGAGTATCCCTTGATCGAGAAGAACGGCACGAACACGGCGATGACGCCGAGCAGCGCGCCGAAGAACGTGATGAAATCGGCGTAGATGATGTGCAGCTTGCCGAGCTGGATGCGCTTGGACAGCGTGGCTGCGACGTCGGCGTTCTGCTGGCGCGGCGCGCCCTGCGCAGGCATGTACGGGACGCCCTGGGGCTGCCCGTACTGCGGTTGCGGCGCGGCGAAGGGAGCCTGCGGCGCGGGCCGCTGCGGCATCGGCGCGCCCTGCGGGGGCATCGGTGCGCCCGGCTGCTGCTGATTCGGGTCCATAGTCCTCTTCTTCCTGTCGATTGACGATTACGGTGTTCACTTTACATGCCACGCCCCATTTTTCGCTGACCGCACCATCGCGGCCGCGGACTGCCGGCAACGAAAAACCGGCCCCGTAGGGACCGGTTTTTCGTCATCGTCGCATCGACGTCACTGCTGCTGCGACGACTGCGGCGACTGCGGCGCCGGGGACTGCTGCGCCGGCATGCCCTCGTAGGTCGTCTGCTGTTCGACGACGACGTCATCGACGCCGGCCGGCGAGGAGGGGTCGGACACCTGATAGACGTCGGTCTGCGACACCTCGGTGACCGACGGCGCAGATGGAGCCGGCGGCATGGCGGAAACGGGAGCCTGCGGCGACGGCGCAGAAGGCGCCGGGGGCATCGGCTGCGCGTACGGCGCAAGCGGCGTGCCGGGCTGCGTCGTCGGGGCGGCGTCCGCCGGGGCCATCGGCGGAACGGACGGCGGCGCCGCGGCGGCCGCGGCCTGCGGGCCCTGCGCCTTCTTGAGCTGCATCATGCTGTAGAACTCGACGCCCGTCGCGATGAGGATGACGAACACGGTGACGGTCCACAGCCAGTATCCCGCGCCGTAGCTCACCTTGATCTGCACCAGGCCGGAATACGACGCCGCCTCCCCGACGGCACGTCCGGCGTTGATCGTCTCGAACAGCCACAGCAGGAAATGCAGGACGGCCACGACGAACGCCGCGAGCGCCTGACGGATGACGGCGAGCACGGCCGCGACGACGGCGAGCACGATGACGATCCAGCCGTCGCCCTTGATGAAACTGCCGGATTCATTCGTGCCGACGAGGACACTGACCGTCTGCGAGATGAATCCACCGACCGAGACGGTCGCATACGGCAGGAACATCGCGATGATGGCGATGAAGGCGGCGACGACAGTCGTGACCGCGGCGGACGAAACGCTGAAACCGCCGACCTTGACCTTCGGGTCGCTGAATTCGCGCAGCTTATGCTGCATGTCTGATGCAGGCTGCGGCGCCGACGGCATCGGCGGCACCTGCGGTTGTTCGTTGAAGCTCATGTCCGTTCCTCTTCCTTTCCAAAAGACACGCACTGATCCCCATCGGCGAACGCCGCCGATGGAGGTCCGTCCACCGTATCAGGAAACGCTCGCGATGCACAAAACGGACGTCGCCAATCATGGACGCCTCCGATCCGCCGTTGCGCGCATATGGACGCACGGAACCGCGAGAAGAAGGGACCGGCGGCCGCATATATGACGGCGCGGCCGCGCGGCCGGAATGCAACCGACCGCGCGACCGCGCCGTCATAGGGGGGAGAATCGATGCTCAGCTGTTGAGCGGCTTGACGAGCGGGAACGTGATCGTCTCGCGGATCGTTGCCCCGGTGAGCGCGATGAGTAGACGGTCGATGCCCATGCCCATGCCGCCTGCCGGCGGCATGCCGACGCCGAGCGCCTCGAGGAAGTCCTCGTCGATGTCGCAGGCCTCCTCGTCGCCGGCGAGCGCGTCCTTGGCCTGCGCGACGAAGCGTTCGCGCTGCACGATCGGGTCGTTGAGCTCGGAGTAGCCGGTCGCCAGCTCGAAGCCGCGCACGTAGAGGTCCCATTTCTCGACGACGCCCGGCTTGGAGCGGTGCGCCTTGACGAGCGGCGACGTCTCGACCGGGAAGTCGCGCACGAAGGTCGGCTCGTAGAGCTTGTCCTCGTAGAAGTGCTCCCACAGGTGCTCGACGAGCTTGCCGTGGTTCTCGACCTCGTCGCGTTCGACGCCGAGCCTGTCGGCGATCGCGCCGAGTTCGGCGACGCTCGTGGCGGGCGTGATCCGCTGGCCGAGCGCCTCGGACAGCGAGTCGTACATGCTCATCTGCTTCCATTCGCCGCCGAAGTCGTATTCGGTGCCGTCGAGCAGCGTGACCTTCGTCGAGCCGAAGACGTCGATCGCGGTCTTCTGGATGAGCTCCTTGACGAGCTTGGCGATCGTGTCGTAGTTGCCGTAGGCCTCGTACGCCTCGACCATCGTGAACTCCGGCGCGTGCGTCGCGTCGACGCCTTCGTTGCGGAAGTCGCGGTTGATCTCGAAGACGCGGTCGATGCCGCCGACGAGGCAGCGCTTGAGGAACAGCTCCGGCGCGATTCGCAGATAGAGGTCGAGGTCGAAGGCGTTCATGTGCGTCGTGAACGGGCGCGCGGCGGCCCCGCCGTGGATCGTCTGCAGCATCGGGGTCTCGACCTCGAGGAAGTCGTGCTCCTCGAAGGTGCGGCGCAGCGATGCGACGGCCTTCGAGCGGTTGCGCACCATGTTGCGGATCTTCTCGTCGGCGATCATGCCGATGTACGGCTTGCGCGTGCGCGTGTCCTCGTTGAGTTCCTTGTGCAGCGTCGGCAGCGGCTGCAGCGCCTTCGACGCGATCGCCCATTCGTCGGCGAAGATCGACAGTTCGCCGGTCTTCGACGCGATGACGCGGCCCTTGACGAACAGATGGTCGCCGAGGTCGACAAGCTGCTTGAAGAGCTTGAGCGAGTCGGCGCCGATCTGCTTCTTCGAGAGCATCGCCTGGATCGTCGTGCCGCCCCCGGCCGCGAGCTGCACGAAGCACAGGCCGCCGGCGTTGCGGATGAACAGGACGCGGCCGGCGACGCCGACGACGTCGTCCGTTTCCGCGCCGGCCTCGAGCTTGCCGTCCCACTTCGCGCGCACCGCTTCGATCGTGCCCGTCACGTCGAGCGAGACCGGATACGGGTTGAGGCCGTCCTTGAGCATCAGCGCGCGCTTGGCGACGCGCATCTGCACCTGTTCGGGGTGCGCGAGCGGCCCGAATTCCTTGTTCGACGGATCGACGGCCTCGTCGAGCGTCGCGCCTTCGTCGATGCGGCGCGCGATCGTCTCGTCCTGCCTGAGCAGCAGCTCGGCGCGTTCGACGGTGCTCATCGACGGCGCCGCGGCCTCCTCGTCCTCGACGACGACGGTCTCGTCGGCCTGCGTCTGGGCAAGCGCCTCGTGTTCGTTGTTCGCGTTCTGTTCGGTCATGTCCTCGTTCTCGTCCTTTTGTTCTTCGCCGCGCGCATACGCGCACCGTGCGCGCTTGGATGTCGGGGGTTCGAATCTCTCATCGCCCACGGCGCACGGATGCTCACGACGCGCATGCGTGCGCCGGTGTGGCTCGGTATAGCGCACCAGTGTAACCACCCGCCGCTACACGCGCGCCTCCCGCTTTCCCCACCGCACAACCGGCACGACACGCCGAAGTTGCAATTCCCTCACGAGTGCGTAAACTATCACCTGTTGCCAGAAAGCAACATCGGGCTGTGGCGCAGCTTGGTAGCGCGCTTCGTTCGGGACGAAGAGGCCGCGAGTTCAAATCTCGCCAGCCCGACCCTTCTGAAAAGCCTCACCTTCGGGTGGGGCTTTTTGCGTATCCGCGTGTATGCGGCGATGACCGCAACTACATGCGTCCCGATCCGTCGACCAGACCGATGAACCCACCCGCGAACCGGCCCGTCTTCGTCCCGATCCGTCGACGCCCCGACGGAACCACCCGCAAACCAGCCCGATTCCGACCCGAAACGTCGGTGGGGCCGACGGAACCGCCCGCCGGCCCCACCGACTCCGCTTCAGCGGCAGCGTCTCATCGTCCGCTGCCCTACCGCGTCCGCGCGCGCTGCTCCTGAGCGGCCGCGCGCCTGACCTCATCGGACTTCTCGTTCGGATGTACGTCCTTGCGCAGCTGCACGAGGTCCTTGAAGCTGAGCTTCTTCGCCGGTTCCGGCACGAAGTAGCGGTCGTAGGAGATGAAGCAGCGCCTGTAGATCAGCGCGATGATGATCGAATCCGCGACGAGCGTCAGCGCCGCGACCGCAGCGAGGATGACGAACTGGTACTTCGCCGCGCTCACCGGGCTCTTGCCGGCGATGATCTGGCCGGACATCATGCCCGGGATCGTCACGATGCCGCTCGACGCGAGCATTGCGATCGACGGCAGCAGCCCGAGGCGGATCGACGAGATCATCGACGGCTTCGCGGCCTCCCATTTCGTGGCGCCGAGCGCGAGCATCGTGTTCACCTCCGCGTACCGTTCGCGCATCGATTCGAAGAAACGGCTCAGGCCGAGCGCGAGCGCGCTGACGGTGTTGCCCAGCAGCATGCCGGTGAGCGGTATGACGAGCTGCGGCGCATACCACGGCTTCGGCCGCACGATGAGCTCCGCGACGATCGCGAGCATGAGCAGCATCGTCACGACGAGCGACAGCAGCACGATGCCGACGAGTCCCTTCGGCGCCCCCGTCGCGCGCCCCATCGTGATCTGCACGGCCGCGAGCAGCATCAGCGTGATGAGCCCGATGACGAGCCACACGTTGTTCTGCCGGATCACGTATTCGAGGATGAAGCCCATCGCGAGCAGCTGCACAAGCGAACGCGCCGTCGCCCAGATCAGCGATTTGGCGACGCCGGTCCTCATCAGCGCCGAGATGCCTGCCGCGACGAGCACCATGACGACGGACGCGACGAGCCCCCATATGCTGATATCGAAATACGATTCCATCAGCTCACTCCTCTGTTCCGTCGCCCTGCGCGCCGTCCGCCGAAGCGTCGACGGCGTCCGCGCGCTGCGCCGCGGCGACTTGGGCGGCCGTCGGCAGCGGCACCTCGCGCAGTCCGCCGTCCTTGAGCACCATCATGCGCGTCGCGCGTCCGTCCGGTGCGCGATGCCGTATGCGCACGACGGCGGCGCCCTGCCGTGCCGCGAGCTTGAGCAGGTCGGCGACCCTGTCCGCGTTCTCCTCGTCGAGTCCGGCGTCGACCTCGTCGGCGAGCAGCACGCGCGGCTTCGTCAGCAATGTGCGCGCGAGGCTGACACGGGCCGCCTGCCCGCCGGACAGGTCGCGCGGCGCGCGGTCGAGGTCGATGTCCTGGCAGCCCATGCGGTCGAGAGTCACGCGGATGTGCGCGTCGGAGAGCATGTCCTTCGCCTCGCGCGCGCGTGCGCCCTGCCGGACCTTGAATGTCCACGGCAGCCGGATCGCGTCGGCGACCGTCTCGCCGATGAGCGTCGACGTCTGCGGCAGATAGGCGACGGCGAGGCGCCACCGTTGCGGCGTGAAACTTTCCGAATCCTTGCCGTCGATCGCGAACGAGCCGGTCGTGTGCACGTTGAGGCGCGCGAAGGCGGTGAGCAACGTCGATTTGCCCGATCCCGAAGGTCCGGTCAGATCGACGACCTCACCGCCGTCGACATGGAATTCGAGCCCCCGGAACACCGTGGTCTCACCGCCGCCGCGCTTGGGCATGACCGCCGTCACGTCACGCGCCGTGAACAGGTGCCCCGCACCGTCCGTGCCCGCCACCGCCGTTGCGGTCGCTTTCGTCGTCTCGTCCACGTCCTCGCCTTCCGTCATCCGCCGCTGGTCTGCGCGTGTCACCTCGGCCGCCCGCCCTCGTTCTGCTGTCACTGTAGCGCGCGGAACGCCGCCCTTCGCCGTTTTCCGCGCATGGCGCGCGGCGCCGGCGAGGAGCGGCGTTCCGTGTGAGTCCGCCGCGGCTTTGGGTGATGGGTAACTGGAAAAGCGAAGTGCCGCGGCGCCGTATGTCGGGCGATGGGTTCCGATGGCCTCCTTTCGTCGGGTGGTTTCGTGATGGTACGGATATGGTCGGCTCAGCGGCCGTCGCGGCGGCGGTTGCGTACGTGGGAGACAAGGCCCCAGACGATCGCGATGACGCTGAGCAGCACTCCCAGTCCCATGAGCGTCCAGTTGACGATCCCACGCCAGTCGACGTGGTCGAGCAGGCCGCTGTTCATCGTCGCGCCGACGAGGATCGTCAGCGCGCCGATGATCGTGACGACGACGCCGAACGCGATCGTGCCGGCGCTCGCTCCCTCCGGACGCACGACCCTGGGTTCCCCGGTCGGCTGCGGCGCGCTGTACATCGGCACGGCGCCGGCCGGGGGCGGCGGCGTCGTCGGCGCGGAGGGCGCCGCATCCGGCGTGTCGACCTCCGGCGCCGTGTCCTCGGCGATGACGGCCGCGTCGAAGGTCCCGTCGGGCGCCGGCGTATCGGCTGCGGGCGCCGACGCGTCCGACGACCACGACCATCCGGTCGACATCGGCCGCGTCGCATCATCGGCGTCCTGCTGCGGCATGACGCTCGTCGGCTCGGGCTCGTCGACGTCCGTCCGTTCGAACACGACGGTCGTCTCGTCGCTCACCGTCTGCACGGGCGTCTCGCGCGTGTCCCCGTCGTCGGGCGCCGGGGCGCCGTCGGCTTCGAAGTCGGCGAAGCGTTCGCTCAGCGGCATGTCCATCTCCATCGTGGCGTCGTCGGCCTGCGCCGGCGTGGCCTGCCGCGCGATGACCTCGGTGTCGTCGTCGTGCATGGTGTGGTCTGCGTTGTTCATGTCGGTGTCCGTTTCCTGTCCGCTCACCGCTGCGAGGCGTAGCGCACGGCGACGCCGCCCGAGATGAGCACGTTCGGTTCGATGATGAGTTCGGCTTCCTTCGGCGCCTTGTCCGCGCTCGCCGCGCACGGCCAGTAGCGGTCGGACTCGATGAGCTTCTTCATCTGCTCGTTCGCATCCGCGGCGAGGTCGACCTTGCCGTCCTGCACGCTGACGCCGGTGCACAGGTCGGCCATCCTGCGCGATGTGAAGTACATGTCGTCTGTGTCGACCCAGGCCGTCGTGTCGTCGTCGATGTCCTCATCCCTGTCGTCGGGATCGCCGACCTCGACTTCGATGCCGGGCAGCTTCACGTGGGTGAAGCCGACGACTTTCTCGTCGTCCCAACCGACGATGTCGAACTGCCCGAAGGCGCTGTCGTTCGCGGAGAACGTGTACGGGCCGCCGACCGCATCGGTCGGGTAGGCGCCTTGGATCCTCCACGAGCACCCGTCGGGGATCGTCACGACGACGCGCGCGTTCGTCACCGTCATCGGGATGCGGCCCGTCGGGCACGTGCTCGTCCCCGGATGCCCGTCGTTGAGCCATACCGTATGCTTCTTCGTGCTGGACAGATCGACGCTCAGCTGGTTATAGCGGTAGCTGTTGCCGGTGACGGCGATGCCACGCTCGAGCTTCTCCCAATCATCGGCCGACGAAGTCAGCTCGACGTTGCCGGCGGCGAGGCTGATCGGCGTATAGTCGCGGCCGACGCCGTTCCTGTAGACGTTGACGGCCGCCCAGGCGCCGCCGACCGCCATCGCGCAGACGGCGAGGAACATCGCGGTCCAGGCGAAGGGATGCAGGCCGCCGGTGCGCCGTCCGGCGCAGCCGAGCACGATGATGATCACGCCGAGCGCGACGCAGACGGCGCCGACGTAGAGCACCGCCGGCTGCATCGTGCTGACGAGCGACGTGCCGTTCACGGCGAAGGAGCATACGCCCATCGAGATGATGAGCAGCCCGAACACGAGCAGCACGAGCATCGGGCCGGCCGGCTTGCGGCGCGCGGTCCTCACCGGCGCCGGGCGGGACGGCGGCGCAGCGGGCTGAGGCGCGACGGGCTGAGGCGGCACGAACCGCGGGGCGTCCGCGTATGCCGGCGCGGCGGACGACGTTGCAGGCCGCGGCCCGGCGGAAGGCGTCTCGGGCGTCATGTCGACGGGGGCGCCGCCGCTCATATACATGTCGGGGCGAAAGGGATGGTCGGACGGCGGAGCGCCTGCGCCGGAGGGGGCGGGGCCGGGCGCCGCGTACGCGGCGGCGCTCGCCGCGGGCTGCTGCGGCGTCGCGGCGCCGTACGGCATGCTCGCCGGCGCCGCGGCCGGCGGATTGCCCGGCTGGGAGGCGCCACGCGCGGCGAAGCGACGGCGGCCGTTGTCCACGAGCAGGAAGAACGCGAGCGCGGCGAACAGGAAGGCGCCGACGTTGACGCTCCACGACCCCCACCACAGGAATCCGAAGCCGCTGAACCCGCCGATGAGGATGCACAGGATGACGCCGATGAAGCCCCAGTCCCAGTGGCCGTCGATCGCCTCCTCGAGCAGGATCCGGTGGTCGAACTCGTCGGGCAGCAGCAGCCAGCAGATGCCGTAGAGCACGGCCCCGAAGCCGCCGAGGAAGAAGGCGACGACCATCAGGACGCGCACGAGCGTCACGTTCCAGCCGAGTTCGCGGGCGATCGCGCCGCACACGCCGGCGATGACGCGGTTGTTCGTGCGTTCGACGCGGCTTTCGCGGATCCAGCGGAAGAAGCTCGATTCGGGTCGCGGCGCGGCCGGCTGGGGTTGGGCAGTGTACTGCGGTTGACCCTGCTGGCCGGCCTGCCCCTGCGGCTGCGGGTCGTACTGTGTGTTGCTCATGCCTCCATTACAGCAAACCGAAGGCGCGCAGGCCCTCCGGGGACACCCTGAATCATCCCTGATTCTTCGGGCCGGGACCCGGTTTTCTCCCTGAACGGCGGCACAATGGTAGGCATGCAGAACGTTTCCCCGACATGGGTCAGGCCGGCTCCCCCGGCGGACATGGCCGAAGCCGCCGCGAGGCCGTTGCTGCCGGCGCGCCTTCCGCTGATGCGTCCGCGCAGGGGGCGCTGGATCGCCGGCGTGGCGCGCGGCGTCGGCATGCATCTGGGCGTGCGTGTGCTGTGGGTGCGGCTCGCCTTCGTCGCGTTATGCGCGCTGTACGGCGTGGGGCTCGGCGCCTATGTGGCGCTGTGGCTGCTCATTGCGGCGGGCGACCCCGAAGCCGAGGCGCGCCGTCTTGCCGCGGCGGCGCATGTCGCCGACGCGCCGCTCGCGAAAGGCAACGCGGACCCCGGCGCCGCGGCCGCGCGCGCCGGGGCGGCCGACTACACCGGGCTTGGCCCGGGGACGCCGGCGATCAGCGGCGAAAGCCTCAGGCAGCTCTTCGACGAGGCGTCGAAGCCGGCGTTGTTCGCGTCGCTCGGCGTGCTGCTCATCGCATGCACGATCGTCATCAACATGGCGGCTTCGCGCGCCGGCGCATTCCTGCCCGCCGCGCTCGCCGTCATCGGCCTCGGCGTGGCGTGGATGCGCTACAACGCGCCGCGCGGCCAGATCACGACGACGGCGATCGGTGTCGCGCTCGAATTCGTCGCCTACGTCGTCTTCCTCGTGCAGCCGCTGTTCGTACATCAGGAGGTCACGCTCACACGCAGCCTCGTCAGCGGCCTGCTGCTCGTGTTCGCCGTCATCGGCGCGCTCACGCCGTGGATCATGGCATTGATGCGCGGTTTCACGAACGAACGCGCGCTCAAGGAACGCGAGGAGGAGCGCGCCGACATGACGGCGCATCTGCATGACGGCGTCCTGCAGACGCTCGCGCTGATCCAGCTGCATGCGAACGAGCCGCAGACGGTGTTCACGCTCGCGCGCTCGCAGGAGCGCGAACTGCGCGGCTGGCTCTATCAGGAGCGCACCACCTCGGACCGGTCGGTCAAGGCCGGGCTCACGCAGATCGCCGCGCAGATCGAGGACAGCCACGGCAGGCCGATCGACGTCGTCACCGTCGGCGACGCGAGGCCGAGCGCGCAGACGGACGCGCTGCTCGACGCCGCCGCGCAGGCGATGGTCAACGCGGTCACGCACGGCGGCGAGCCCGTCTCCGTGTACTGCGAGGCGTCGGACACGCTCGTCGAGGTGTTCGTGCGCGACCACGGCGACGGCTTTAGGATGGAGGACGTGCCGCCCGAGCGGCTCGGCATCCGCGAGTCGATCATCGGACGCATCAGACGGCGCGGCGGCAGCGTGGAGATCGTCTCGAGGCCCGGATGGGGCACCGAGGTGCGCATGCACATGCCGATCGCGTCGCAGGACGGCGCGCGCACGGCGCCGGACGACGCAAAGGAGAGGCCATGAGCGAACAGGACGGGACGCGGCGCAAGCCGGTGCGCATCGCCGTCGTCGACGACCACGAGATGTTCAGGGCGGGCGTCATCGCGACGCTCGCGCCGACCTTCGACGTCGTCGGCCAGGCGGCGGATGTCGAGTCGTCGGTGATGATGATCGCGGACACGAAGCCGGACGTCGTGCTGCTCGACGTGCATGTGCCGGGAGGCGAGGGCGGAGGCGGCGCCGAGATACTGGCGAAGTCGCTGCCATTGTCGCCCGATTCGGCATTCCTTGCGCTGTCGGTCTCCGATTCGGCGCAGGACGTCGGCGCCGTCATCCGCGCCGGCGCGCGCGGCTATGTGACGAAGACGATCACCGGCAACGAGCTGATCCATTCGATCGAACAGGTCGCCGACGGCTACGCGGTCTTCTCCCCCAAGCTCGCCGGCTTCGTGCTCTCGGCCTTCCAGGGCGCGCCGCCGGCTGCGGACGACGCGGCCCGTCAGGTGCACGACAGCGAACTCGACCGGCTCTCGACGCGCGAGCAGGAGGTCATGCGCCTCATCGCGCGCGGCTACACGTACAAGGAGGTCGCCGCCGAGCTGTTCATCTCGGTGAAGACCGTCGAGACGCATGTCAGCTCGGTGCTGCGCAAACTGCAGCTGTCGAACCGCAACGAGCTGACGCTGTGGGCCGCCGACCGCCACATCGTCTGATCCACACGGCGCGCGGTTCGAACATCCGTTTGCACACGGCGATCGCGACGGCGGCGTGTGCCGGCGCCGATGCCCTACGATGGTGCTCAGCGAGACGGCGGCGCATCAGGCGGCGCCCGGACGAAAGGCGGAGGCGATGACGCACGACGAGGACGACCTGCTGGCGAAGCTGACGCGGTTCAGCGAAGGCGTCGCGCCGCCCACGGCGGCGGCAGACGCCGCAACGGAAGGCGCGGCACCGAACGACGGCGACGACGCCGGATTCGACGTCGACGCGTTCCTGCACGGCCTCGACGCCATCCTCGACCGGCACGAGGCGGCCACGAAGGCCGAGCCGTATCTGCTCGACGCGATGGAGGAGGCCGAGAACACCGGCGATCTGGGCGGCCTGCTCACCGTGCTCAACGAGACGATGGGCTTCTACCGTTCGCAGTCGCGCCACAAGGACAACCAGTGGATCATCCAGCGGGCGATCGAACTCGCGCTGCGCCTCGGGCTCGAAGGCACCGAGGCGTGGGCGACGACGCTCATCAACGCGGCCACGTCGCAACGGGCCGCCGGCAACCACGAACAGGCCGAGGATCTCTACCATCAGGCACTCGACTGCGCGAAACGCGTCTACGGCGCCGACGACCGGCGGCTCGCGGCGCTGCACAACAACCTGTCGATGCTCTACGGCGAGACGGGACGGGGCGCCGAGTCCGTCGCCGAACTGCGCGAGGCGCTCGCGATCCTCGAACACGGCAGCCCCGATCCGGACACCGACGTGGACGTCGCCTCCACCTGCGCGAACCTCGCGCTCGCGCTGCTCACGCAAGCTTCCGCGCATGACGGCAACAGCGACGCCGTAACCGATGAGGAAACGGGTGCAGCGGCGTGCGACGAAGCCGCGACGCTGTCCGCGCGATCGTTGGCGATCTACCGCGCCGCCAGGGCCGAGGGCAGCGCGCACTACGCGTCGGCGCTCGCGGCGGCGGCGCAGACGGCGTTCGCACGCGGCGACTTCGAGGACGCCGTCGACCGTTACGAACGTGCGCTCGCGATCATCCGCGCATGCTACGGCGAACACACCGACTACTACCGCATCACCGAAGCCAATCTCAACGAGGCGCGCGAGGCATTGCGCGCGGCCGGCGGCGCGCAGGAGAAGGAACCACGGGACGGCGACGCCGCGGCCACAAGCCCGACCCCGGACTCCGATGCGCGCCAGACGTCCGGGCCGTCCGCCGCCGTGTGCGCTTCGCCGCGCCGCAGCGGCCTTCAGCTCGCCCGCGACTTCTGGCTCGCCTGCGGCAAGCCGATGCTCGAGGAACGCTATCCGGAGTATACGGGCCGCATCGCGGCCGGTCTGGTCGGTCCGGGCTCGGAATGCTTCGGCTTCGACGACGCGCTCTCCGAGGACCACGACTTCGGCGCGCGGTTCTGCCTGTGGCTCACCGACGACGACTATGCGCGCATCGGCGAGCGGCTGCAGCACGACTACGAGGGGCTGCCGCGCGGGTTCGGCGGCGTCACGCGCTCCGTCACGACGCCGAGGGCGGCCGGCGGGGGCCGACGCGACGGCGTGTTCCCGATCAGCGGCTTCTTCACGTCGCTCACCGGATACCCGGGCGCGCCGGGCGCCGACGAGCCGCATCTGTGGATGACGCTCGACGAGGCCACATTGGCGAACGCTACGAACGGCCGCGTCTTCGCCGACCCGCTCGGCGCCTTCTCGAAGGCCCGCCAATCGTTCCGGATGATGCCGGACGATGTGCGGCTCGCATGGATCTCACGGCGCCTGGGCATGATCGCGCAGGCCGGCCAGTACAACGTGCCGCGCATGCTCTCTCGAGGCGACGGCGCGGCCGCATGGCTGAGCATCGACGAGTTCACGATGGCCGTCTCCTCGCTTGTGTTCCTGCTCAACGGCCCGGTGACGGTCGGCTATGCGCCGTACTACAAATGGCGGTTCGCCGGGCTGCGCGCGTTGAGCCGCCGCGCCGGCATGCGGCTGACCGGCGTATGCGACGAGCTGGAGACGCTGCTGCGCCGCTCGTCGGCCGCCTGCTTCGCCGGCGCGGGCTTCGGCGAAGGCGGCGCCGGCGCCGCGCCGCATATCGACGAGGTCCAACGCATCATCGAAACGGTCTGCGCGCAGATCGCCGACGAACTGCGGCGGCAGGGACTGACCGACTCGGACGCCGACTTCCTCGAATGGCAGCGCCCGTATGTGGAGGCGCACATCCACGACCCCTCACCTTGCCTGCACAGCCTGTGACGGCACGGCCATGCACCGACGACCACAACCCTATCGGGAACGGAGCCACGATGACGCAAAAGCACGATGCGACGCAGGACGACGAACGGGCCTCGCTCGTCGAACAGGTCGTACGGCGCGAATGGGACATGTTCCAGCGCACGACGAACGAGGGCGGCCGCGCCGCCTGCCAGGGCAACTGGCCGATGTTCGCGTTGATGCGCACGAGCCAGTTCATGCCGTGGCCGACCGCGCTCATCGGCTCGTACCTGCAGGACCTGACCGACGCCGCGCGCCAGGGCCGCAACCTCGTCGAGGAGAAGTACGCCCGCATGATGGCGTCGACCGATCCGGAACGCTACCGACGCGACATCGCCCCGCACATCCCCGCGTTGGACGACGCGCGCGTCGCGCGTCAGGAGCGGATCGTGGCGCGTCAGCTCGACTGGGCGCGCGACTTCACGGCGCGCTTCCCGCACATCGGCGCGAACATGCGCGTGCTGACGAGCGATCAGGACACCCCCGAGCACACGTCGTACGAGACCTATCTGCGCGGCGAACTGGGCACCTACTCGCCGCGCACGTTGGCGTTGTACGAGGAGTTCGTCGCACGTACGCAGGAGCACGGCGGCAACATCGCCCAGCAGACGGTGGCGTGGACGATGCGCTTGGCGGGCGCCGGTTCCCTCGACGACGCCGAACGCGCGCAGGCCGAGCCGTCATGCGACCGCGGACAGGACGCCCCCGCTGCGCGGCCGTGACCGGCGCGGCTTTGAGCTTTGCGCCGAAGAATCGGCAAGGCTGGCGATACAGTGAGGTACCGTGCAGCATTTCTGGAAGCAATTCGCATGGACGCTCGTCGTATCGGCGCTCACACTCGCGTTGTTCCTCGGCGTAGGGGCGTTGATGATGCCGTCCTGGCGCATCGAACCGCTCAGCGCGCATCTGACCGTCTCGACGGGCGACACCGCGATCGCCGCACGCGACATCACGACGCCCCAGGAAGGCACCTACAAGGTCAAGGAGTCGAAGATCCGGCTCGCGATCAGCGGCGGGCAGACCGTCGACGCGATCGTGCGCGAGCCGATCGGCGCGCCGCAGGGACGCCCCGCCTGCTCCTTCGTGCACGGCGCCGGCACCGGCAACGCCTCGGAGGTCTACGCGGACATCGCGAGCGCAATGGCGTCGGCCGGCATCACGACGCTCGTGCAGGACAAACGCCTCGACAACTACACGTCGCTGTCGCGCGACTACATGTCGAACGCCGAGGATTACCTCGCCGGCCTCGACGCGCTGCGCGACTGGCCGGGCGTGGACCGTACGAAGGCCGGCATCTACGCGGAATCCGAGGGGACCTGGATCGCGACGCTGATGGCGGACAGGGACAAGGACATCGCGTTCGCGATCCTGACCTCGGCGCCGGTGTTCTCGCCGCGCCAGCAGATGGCGATGGCGGCGACGCAGTATCTCAACATCGTCGGCGCTCCGAGCGGCGTCATCAACATCATCCCCAAGCTCATCAGCCTCGATTTCTCCCCCTTCGGCCTCGCCTACGCCGACTTCGACGCGGCCGCCTACCGGCACAACCTGACGATGCCGTTGCTCGTCAACTACGGCACGCGCGACCCGTCGATGCCCTGCGAGCAGGGCGCGCAGAAGCTCATCCACGACGCCCATGACGTCGGCAACGAGAACGTGACGGTGCGTTACTATCCGACGAACCACCAGATGCGCACCGGCTCGTCGCTGTCCGTACCCGGACTGCAGCTCGAACAGCACTACACGCACAACCTCGAGGACTGGGTGAACGCGGTCGCCGCCGGCGCGACGGCGGCCGACTGGACGACGCCGCCGATCGCCGGCGCGCAGCCGTTCCAGGAGTTCGCGGTCCCGGCCAACGTCAAGCCGGGATGCGTCCATTCGCTGCTCGAGGTGCTCATCGTCGACGCGCTCGTCGTCCTGCTGTGGCTCATCGTCGTCATCGGCTGCTGCGTCGCGTTCGCGCGCAGACGGCACTGCGACGCCGAATCGCCGGGACGCAAGGGGCGCACGCTCGTGCACCGGTACACGGTGCAGTCGAAGGCGCTCATCATCGGCAACATCGTCCTCACGCCGGCGCTCACCTGCGGCTTCCTCGCCTACTTCGTCTTCGTCGCGCGCGCCGCGCTCAGGCTCGAGGACCATGCGGCGGCGCTCGAAGCCGGATGGATCGCGCTGCGCATCGGATCGTTCATCGCGATCATGATGCTGTGCTGGTTGTGGGTCCGCCTCTACTTCTTCTACGGCCCCGGCGAGCTCGACCCGCGGGGCGTCGACCGTGACGGCCCGCGCAAGGAGTACCGCATGGCGCGCGGCCACAGCTGGATCATCGGCATGCTCTCCGCATGCGTGCTGCTGGCGCTGACGCTCGCCGACTTCTTCGGCATGATCGGCTCATGATGCCCCGTGGCGCCCCACCGGCGCCGCGCCACGGGGCATGGAAAACGCAAAAGGGTTCCGGGATGAGCTCCCGGAACCCTTTTGCAATCAGGCGGATAGGGCGAGATTCGAACTCGCGGACGCTTGCGCGTCAACGGTTTTCAAGACCGTCTCCTTAGACCGCTCGGACACCTATCCAATGCGCATGGCGCACGGACGACCAGTATAGCATGCGTCACACCCGACGCCGTCCGCCGTCCATACGCCACGTCACGGACGTGCGGTCACGCCTCCCACGCCGTCGGCTCGATGACCTCCTTGCCGCCCATGTAGGGACGCATCGCCTTCGGCACGACGATCGAGCCGTCCTTGAGCTGGTGGTTCTCCATGATCGCGACGAGCCAGCGCGTCGTCGCGAGCGTGCCGTTGAGCGTGGCGACCGGCTCGGTGCCGTTCTCGACGCGTTCGCGGATGTTGAGACGGCGCGCCTGGTACTGCGTGCAGTTCGACGTCGACGTGAGCTCGCGGTAGCGTCCCTGCGTCGGCACCCACGCCTCGCAGTCGAACTTGCGCGCGGCCGACGAGCCGAGGTCGCCGGTGGCCGTGTCGATGACGCGGTACGGCACCTCGACCTTGCCGAGCATCTCCTCCTCCATCGCGAGCAGCTGCCTGTGCTGCTCGTAGGAGTCCTCGGGCTTGCAATAGACGAACATCTCGACCTTGTCGAACTGGTGGACGCGGATGATGCCGGAGGTGTCCTTGCCGGCGGCGCCCGCCTCGCGGCGGTAGCACGAGCTCCAGCCGCAGTAGCGCAGCGGGCCGTGGCTCAGGTCGAGGATCTCGTCCTCGTGCATGCCCGCGAGCGCGACCTCGGAGGTGCCGACGAGGTAGTCCTCGTCGGGTTCGCGCAGACGGTAGATCTCGTCGGCGTGCGAGTTGAGGAAGCCGGTGCCGCGCATCACTTCGGGACGCACGAGCGTCGGCGTGATCGCGAGCACGAAGTCGTGCTCCTGCGCCTGGTCGACGGCCATCGTCAGCATCGCGATCTGCATGCGCGCGATGTCGCCGCGCAGGAAGTAGAAGCGCGATCCGGAGACCTTGACGCCGCGCTTCATGTCGATGCCGGCGACGCCCTCGCCGAGCGCGAGGTGGTCCTTCGGCTCGAAGCCCTCCGCCGCGAAGTCGCGGATCCGGCCGACCTTCTTGACGACGACGTAGTCGTCCTCGCCGCCTTCCGGCGCCTCCGGCTCGACGATGTTCGACAGCTGCCACATCGCCGTGGTGTACTGTTCGTTCGCCGTGTCCGCGTCCGCCTTGTACGCGGAGACCTGCTCGGAGAGCTCCTTCGTCTGCGCGATGAGCGCGGCCTTCTCGTCGGCGGCCGCCTTCGCGACCTGCTTGCCGATCTCCTTCTGCCTGGCGCGCGCCTCCTCGTACTTCTTGAGCGAGGTGCGGCGCACCTCGTCGCTTCTGAGGACCTCGTCGACGAGTTCGACCGACTCGCCGCGCTTGCGCTGGGATTCCTTGACGACTTCAGGGTGTTCACGGATGAATTGAATATCGAGCATGGCTTAAGCGTAATGCGCGAAGCCGACAGCTGACCGTTGTTTTCCCGCCATTTCCGCGACGCATACGATCCCCGCGCCGCCGCCGCGCACATCGCTTGCTAATATGGGAGACCGGTAGCTGGCGCGGACGCCGCCATGGGTGCGGCGCCGGCGGGCGGGCGAAGAGAAGCGAGGGCGAGCCATGAACCAACAGACACTGATCATTCTCGCGGTGATGATCGCGCTCATTGCGCTCATCATCGCGATCATCGCCGCCATCCGCATCACGATGCACCGCCGGCGTGTGCAGCGTCTCGAGCAGCGCCGCGACGATCAGGTCCATTACGCGTTCATCATCAACCCGTCCAAGCCGACCGCCGCGACGACGCGCGCGCGCATCGAGCAGTACTGCGCGCGCAAAGGGCTGACCGAAATCATGTTCATCGACACGCAGCTCGACAAGGACGGCCGCGTCTGCACGATGGAGGCGCTCGAGCGCGGCGCCGACGTCGTCATCGCCGTCGGCGGCGACGGCACGGTGCGCACGGTCGCCTCCGCGCTCGGCGGCACCGGCCACGCGATGGGCATCATCCCGATCGGCACCGGCAATCTGTTCGCGCGCAACATGGGCATCCCGATCGACGACGTCGAGGCCGCGCTGACGATCGCGGTCTCCCACGGCTCGCACCGCGTCGACGTCGGCCGCCTGCGGATCCTCGACGACCCGGGCGAGGACCATGCGCACGCGTTCCTGATCATCGCCGGCGTCGGCTTCGACGCCGTGATGATCGACGACACCGACCCCAAGCTCAAGAAGAACATCAGCTGGCTCGCCTACTTCATCTCCGGCGCGAAGCATCTGTTCGCGCCGAAGTACCATGCTTCAATCACGATCGAGGGCGCCGACGGCAACGCATACACGCAGCAGGATACCGAGTTCCGCACGTTCATGGCCGGCAACTGCGGCCAGATCCCGGTGTTCTCGCTGATGCCGGACGCATCGTTCAACGACGGGCTGCTCGATTTCGAGATGATCGACACCAACGGCGGCCTGATCGGCTGGGCGAACCTCTTCGGCGACGTCGTGCACCAGACGATCACCGGCAAGGCCTCGCAGAGCCCGTTGTCGACGCATTCGCACATCGACCAGATGCAGGGCGTGCAGGCCGAGGTCATGCTCGACAAGCCGGTGCCGGCGCAGGTCGACGGCGACATGCTGCCCGAGACGCGGCACATCCTGTTCTCCGTCGACCGTGAGGCGCTCCTCGTGCGGGTGCCGCTCGACGACGGCATCAGCGCGACGACGCAGATCGCGCCAATCAAAGCGCCGCTCGCCAAGGACTGAGCGCATACTGCCGGACTCGCGCCGCACGCCCCGGCCCTTGCGCGACGGAACGGACGGGGCGTGCGGCGCATCGACTGCGAACGATGGACATCCGATGCGCCGCGCATCCCTCCCCGCCCCTCTTTTCCGCGCATGACGTCGACGACGCCGCTTTTGCAATCGATGTCATCTCTGCGCCACCAGCTAAACTGGAACCGCGTCTGCACGGCGGCCACGCCCTGCAGCATGGAGCAGTAACTGTTGTCCCCATCAGAATGAAGGAAGTATGGTTGCACCTAACGCGGGCATGCCCGCCACTGAAGCAGATCTGATCAACGTCGACGAGGTCATCGGCAAGTACTATGACGTCGTCCCCGATCCGTCGGTCCCCGAGGAGCGCGTCATCTTCGGCACCTCCGGCCACCGCGGCTCCTCGCTGAAGACCTCGTTCAACGAGGCGCACATCGTCGCGATCACGCAGGCGATCGCCGAGTACCGCAAGGCCGCCGGCGTCACCGGTCCGCTCTACATCGGCCGCGACACGCACGCGCTGAGCCTGCCGGCCTGGAAGACCGCGATCGAGGTGCTCGTCGCGAACGACGTGCGCGTGCGCATCGACTCGCGCGACGACTTCACGCCGACCCCGGTCGTCTCCCAGGCGATCCTGACGCACAACCGCGCGGCAGACGGCACGCAGCGCTTCGAGGGCGCCGACCTCGCCGACGGCATCGTCGTGACGCCGTCGCACAACCCGCCGACCGACGGCGGCTTCAAGTACGATCCGGTCACCGGCGGCCCGGCGCCGTCCGACGTGACGAACGCGATCGCAAACCGCGCGAACGAGCTGCTCGGCGACTTCAGGAACGTCAAGCGCGTGCCCTTCGAGCAGGCGATCAAGTCGGACCTCGTCGAACGCTTCGACTTCCGCGAGCACTACGTCGACGACCTCAAGAACGTCATCGACTTCGACGTCATCCGCAACTCCGGCGTGCGCCTCGGCATCGACCCGCTCGGCGGCGCCTCGGTCAACTACTGGCCGCTCATCAACGAGAAGTACGGCCTCGACATCGGCGTCATCCGCCCCGACGTCGACCCGACGTGGCGCTTCATGACGATCGACCACGACGGCAAGATCCGCATGGACCCGTCGTCGCAGTACGCGATGAAGGGCCTCGTCGACGAGCTCAACGCCGGCGCCTGGGACAAGTACGACCTCGTCGGCGGCACCGATCCGGATGCCGACCGCCACGGCATCGTCTGCCCGAACTGGGGCGTCATGAACCCGAACCACTACCTCGCCGTGTGCGTCGAGTACCTGTTCGGCGGCAACCGTCCCGACTGGCCGGCGGGCACCGGCGTCGGCAAGACGCTCGTCTCCTCGTCGCTCATCGACCGCGTCGCCGCGTCGATCGACGCGCGCGTCGTCGAGGTCCCGGTCGGCTTCAAGTGGTTCGTCGATCCGTTGTTCACCGGCGAGATCGCGTTCGGCGGCGAGGAGAGCTCCGGCATGAGCTTCCTGCGCTTCAACGGCCGCGTCTGGACGACCGACAAGGACGGCCTGATCCCCGACCTGCTCGCGGCCGAGATCACCGGCAAGACCGGCAAGAACCCGGCGCAGCTCCATCAGGAGCAGGTCGAGCGCTTCGGCGAAAGCTGGTACAGCCGCATCGACACGCCGACGACGCTCGAGCAGAAGCAGAAGTTCGCCAAGCTCGACGCGAAGGACGTCACGGCCACGACGCTCGGCGGCGAGGACATCACCGCGATCCTGACGAAGGCCCCGGGCAACGACGCGCCGATCGGCGGCATCAAGGTCGTCACCGAGGACAACTGGTTCGCGGCGCGCCCCTCCGGCACCGAGAACATCTACAAGGTGTACGCGGAGTCCTTCGTCTCCCCCGAGACGCTCGACGCCGTCCTCGACGAGGCCACGCAGGTCGTCGACAAGGCGCTCGGCGAGTGAGCGCCGCGCGGGCGCCGACGGACGCCCGCGCTCATCGGCTGACGCATAGGGAGGCCCCCGCAACCCGGCCGGGTTGCGGGGGCCTCCCTATGCGTCAGACCGACGCCGCGACGGGGGCGCTCACGCCTTGTTCGGGTTGACGAGCGTGCGCGGGCCGTTCGGGTCACCGACGATGACCTCGTTGACCATGTCGAGGAACAGGCCGTCCTCGACGACGCCGACCATGTTGATGAGGTCCTCGTGCAGAGCCGCCGGGTCTTCGATGCGCTCGAGGTGCAGGTCGACGACGTAGTTGTTCTCATCGGTGCGCACCGGCTTGCCGTCGGCGTCGAGACGCAGCGTCGGCTTGTAGCCGCGCTCCTTCATGCGCTCGATGACGTGCATCGCGCCGAAGGGGATGACCTCGACCGGCAGCGGGAACTGGCCGATGACGTCGACGAGCTTCGAGGCATCGACGATCCAGACGATGCGGTCCGAGTTGATCGCGACGATCTTCTCCCACAGCAGCGCCGCGCCGCCGCCCTTGATGCCGTTGAAGTCCTTGTCCACCTCGTCGGCGCCGTCGATGCACAGGTCGATGTGGTCGACCTCGTCGATGTTGACGATCTTGATGCCGTAGCCTTCCGCTTGCTCCTGCGTGCGGCGAGACGTCGTCACGCCGGTGAACTCAAGGCCCTCCTCCTGCTTGCGGCGGCCGAGTTCGTCGACGAGGAAGCGGACCGTGGAACCGGTGCCGAGTCCGACGATCATGCCGCTCTTGACGAGCTTCGCCGCCTCGATGCCGGCTTCCTTCTTCATTGCATCCTGCTGTGCCTTATCCATGGCGCTCCTTTTGTTTCGTCCATCCGGGAATCGCGTCCCGGCTGCCTTCCAAGTGTAGTGGAATCGAACGAACACCGTCATCGCGGACGGTGGACGAGGAACGGCGCGCCATCGAGCGTGATCGTGCCGTCGCCGTCAACGGTTCCCTCGACCTCGATGTAGCCGCGTATCGCGCGCGGGCGGCCGTCGTATTGGGGGCTCGACGATGGCGGCGGCGTGAACGTGACCGTCCCGTGCACATGCAGTCCGCTGTGCCGCAGCAGCGGCTCGTCCGACGTCGTGTACGCCCCGCTTTCCGGGGACGACGACGTGGGCCGGGCGGACGGTGCAGACTGTGCGGGCGGCGCGGGCTGGACGCGCTGGTCGGCGTCGTGCGTCGTCGATTCCTCGGTCGGTGCAACGTCGTCATGCACGTCAGGCGCATCGCATGCGCCGTCGGCGTCATGCGCGGCGTGCCGGGCGTCGGCGTCGCGGGCGGCCGCCGGCGACGTATCGACGTCCGCCTTGCGCACGGCGCTCTCATCGGCGTCGACGATGCCGTCGGCATCCACGGCCTTCGGACCATCCGGATCCCCTTCGCCGCCGATGCAGCGCGCGCGCCGGTAGTCGGTCTGGGAGAGTTCGCCGTCGAGCAGCATCCGCGCGTCGAGCGGCATGTCGAGGCCGCGCGCGTACGACGACGCGAGCAGCGACTGCCATCCCTCCTTCGGCAGGTAGCCGTCGCGCACCGATGCACGGCAGTCGCCGGCGTAGGTGCGCGCGAGCTCGTCGACCTTCTCGTTGCCGGCGTTGCCGGCGTGTCCCTTGACCCAGACAAAGCGGACGGGTCCCTCACGGCGCCGGATCTCGTCGTCGATCGCGCGGATGAGCTCCGCGTTCTTCACCGGCTCCTTCTTCGAGTTCCGCCAGCCGTTCTTCTTCCAGCCGTGCACCCATTTCGTCGAGCAGTTGATCGCGTACTGCGAATCGGTTTCGATGACGAGCTCCTCGTCGCCGCGGTGCGTGCGCAGCGCCTCGAGCACGGCGCACAGCTCGCCGATCTGGTTCGTGCCGTTCGTCGCGCCGCCGGCGTCGCAGTCGCCGGTGTGGTCATGGCCGCGCGTCTCATGCGTCGGATGGTCCGCCCACGCCCAGCCCATCGGGCCGTTGGGGTTGCCGAGCGCGGAGCCGTCTGTGGAAACTGTGATCGTCATGGCTTCCAATGTACGCGCAAGCGCGGCCCGGCGCCATATGAAAAAGCGGTCCCGCGGCACGCACGAGAACCGTGCATGGCCGCGGGACCGCGTTTTGACGCTCTATCGCGTGATAAGACTACTTGCGCTGGTGGCGAGTCTTACGCAGCAGTTTGCGGTGCTTCTTCTTGCTCATCCGCTTGCGGCGCTTCTTGATGACCGAGCCCATCGTCAGCCTCCGTTCCTTACTTGAAAGTTTGCAACTTGCCTAACGTTACACCGTTCAGCCGACTTTCGCGAGTCGGCGTGCGCAGCGCTCACAGCGGGAACAGCTTGAACACGGTCTCGACGGAGGACTTCGGCCCGCTGAGGCGCACGCACACGGTGTCGTTGCGCCACACGGCGGTCGCCTGCGCGTCGTCGCCCCCGCTCGCGTTCACGACGTAGGCGCCGGCGTTAGCGCCGTTGACCTTGACGTTGCCGGCGGCGATCTCGTCGCCTTCGAGCAGCTTGGTGAGCGCGTTGTACTGCGTGACCGCCTCCTGTTCGCTCGCCCACTGTCCGACGACGACCTGCACGTCCTTGGCCTCGTCGCCGGTCGAATACGTGAGCCGGTACTCCTCGAGCGGCGACGAGGAGTCCCATTCGTCGGTGGCCTGCGCGTCGGTGCGCGCGAAGTCCGAGACATGCTCGGGCATCGCCTTGAGCAGTTCCGACGCGTTCGCCGGCAGCGCCTTCGCGTCGATCGTCGGTTTCGCCGAGGCGACCGCCGTCGGCACGTCCATCGGCTCCGGCACATGGCGCACCGCCCATCCCGGCCATGCGAAGGCGCTGAGGATCGCGAGCATGACGACGGCGGCGACCGAGAACACGACGATGCGCGCCTTGCGCGCCGTCGACGAGGTCTGCGTCTGCTGCTGCTTGCCGGAATTGACTGCCATGTGGCCCATCTTGGCACATCCTTCTGACCGTGTCCGCCACGCGCGCAGCCGTCGGCCGCCGCGGCCGGTCGCATCGAACGCGACCGTCATGCCCTGCCGCATGGCTCCGATGCCCGCGGACGCATAACTCGAGAATTCACCCGAATCGTCGAGCTATGCGACCGCGCTCCCCGGTTCCCTCCTCGTTGCGTGATGCGAATGAGCTGTGTTGTGCGATTCCGCATGATGACGATTGCTTCGATGGTCGTCGTGTGCATATATGTGCGCTTTCGTCATGGGTCGCCGATCCGTCACCGAGCGCGGGGCGCATCACCCGATAATCGTCTCAAACAATCGAGTTATGCACGGCGGGCGCGGCGGCAACCGCGCGCGTGCGCGAAGCCGGTGACGCCGTCGTTCTTCGGCTTCTCCTCGCCCCCGTGCCCTTGCGCGCGTGCGCGAAGCCAGATTCTAGCCGGCAACACGTCGGCGGCAGACCCGCGCCCTTGCGCGCGTGCGCGAAGGCCGCTAGGTTGCTGCATATGGCGAAAAGCAATGTGAGCTACGTATGCACCGAGTGCGGGTGGACCGGCGCGAAATGGTTCGGCCGCTGCCCCGAATGCGGCCAGTGGGGCACGATCGAGGAGTTCCACGAGGCGCGTCCCGCCGCATCCTCGCAGCGCACGGCCGCGCCCGGCCGCACGTCGCGCACGGCGCCGACGGCGGTCGCGCTGAGCGCCGCGCAGCCGATCACCGACGTCGACACGGCTTCCGTCACCCGCGTGCCCACCGGTTTCGGCGAATTCGACCGCGTGCTCGGCGGCGGCATCGTCCCCGGCTCGGTCGTGCTCATCGCCGGCGAGCCCGGCATCGGCAAATCCACGCTGCTGCTGGAGACGGCGGGCAACATCGCGCGCCACACGCCGTCGGGCAACGTCCTGTACATCTCCGGCGAGGAATCGCAGGCGCAGGTGCGGCTGCGCGCCTCGCGCATCGACGCCGTCGAGGCGAACCTGCTGCTCGCCTCGACGACCGACCTCGCCACCGTGCTCGGCCTCATCGACCAGCACAGGCCGGCGCTCGCGATCGTCGATTCGGCGCAGACGATCGTCTCCCAGGACGTCGACGGAATCTCCGGCGGCTCCACGCAGGTGCGCGAGGTCGCGAGCGCGCTCATCGACACGGCGAAGTCGCTCGACGTGCCGGTGCTGCTCGTCGGCCATGTCACGAAGGACGGTTCGATCGCAGGCCCGCGCACGCTCGAGCATCTCGTCGACGTCGTCTGCCAGTTCGAGGGCGATCCGCAGACGGCGCTGCGGCTGCTGCGCGCCGTGAAGAACCGTTTCGGCCCGACCGACGAGGTCGGCTGCTTCGACATGAGCGGCGTCGGCATCGAGGAGGTCGTCGATCCGGCCGGGCTGTTCCTGTCGTCGAACGAGACGCCCGTCGACGGCACCTGCGTCACGTTCACGCTCGACGGCCACCGTTCGCTGCCGGTGGAGGTGCAGGCGCTCGTGACGGATTCGGTGCTGCCCACGCCCCGGCGCGCCGTCAACGGCGTCGACGTGAACCGCATCGCGATGCTCGTCGCCGTCCTCTACCGCCATGGCGGCCTGTCGCTGCTGAGCCGCGACCTGTACATCTCGACGATCGCCGGCGGCGTCGCGAAGGAGCCGAGCTGCGACCTGGCGATCGTCGCGGCGCTCGCGAGCGCGGCGACGTCCACGCCGATCGCGCGTTCGACGTGCGCGGTCGGCGAGATCTCGCTGACCGGTCAGGTGCGTCCGGTGCCGCGTCTCGAATACCGGCTGCGTGAGGCGGCGCGTCTTGGGTTCACGACGGCGCTTGTGCCGCCGATGCGCACGCCGCCGTCGGTTCCGGGGCTGCGCATCGTCGAGGTGTGTTCGCTGCGTGACGCGCTCGACTCGCTCAAACTGACGAAACGCGGCAAGTGACGGCTACTCGCCGACGATCCTCAGCGTTTCGTCGGCGTTGCGTTTGAGTTCGTCGGCGAGTTCCTGCGCCGAGTCGAACCTGATCTGCGGACGCAGGAAGCGCGCGAATTCGACGCGCACACGGTGCCCGTAGAGCTCGAGCCAGTCGTCGGTGACGGCGTACGCCTCGAGGACGCGCTCGTCGTGGCCGCTGTCCTCGCTGAAGGTCGGCTTGCTGCCGATCGAGATCGCCGCCGGCCATCGGTACGGCAAATGCGGCGCGAGACGGTTTTCGGCGCCGCCGGAGGTGTACGGCTGCGCGATCGACGCGACACCGCCGTCGGCGAGGTCGCCGAAGGGGCGCTGCGACTGCACGTACGCCTCATCGCTGCCCAGGTCGATGAGCCAGCCCGCGTATACGCCGTCGACGGGCAGGTATCCGTCGATCGGCGCGACGAGGTTCGCAGTCGGGAACCCGATCGTGCGTCCGCGTTCCTCGCCGTGCGTCACCGTGCCTTCGACGCCGTGCATATGGCCGAGGATGCGGTTCGCGTCTGCGATGCGTCCCTGGCTGAGCAGCCATCGCACGTTCGTCGAGCTCAGTTCGCGCACCTCGCGCGCGTTGACGCGTTTGCTCCAGGCGCGCCGTTCGGCCTTGTCCATCCCCGCGAGGGGGTCGACGGGCTCCCCCGCCTGCAGCGGCGCCTGCGCCTTGAAGGCCGCGGGCACGCGCACATGGCCGCCGTTGTCATCGACGACGTCGAGTTCGAACACGCCGGTCGCCTGCGCGAGCGTCCCGATCTTCTTCACGTCGCCTTCGAGGCCGGCGCCCATGCGCGCGTCACGACCGAGCACGAGCGTGCGCATGCCGAGCCTGCCGACGAGCTGTCCGAGGAAGAAGCGGAACGATTTCGCGGCGAACGCGAGATCGTAGCGGACGATGAGCACGTAGTCGACGCCGAGGCCGTCCATCATCCGCAGCCGTTCGTCGACGCCGCTGATCGCCTGCGCGTCGTGCACGCCGTCGGGCACGCCGATGCCGGCGTGCGTCTTCGCGTATTCGTGCACGAAGGCGGGACGCGGATCGAACATGATGACGACGGCGAAGCTGCCGGTCGCCTTCGCGAGTTCGACGGTGCGCCGGATGACGGCCTGATGTCCGCGGTGCACGCCGTCGAATACGCCGACGGTGACGACCGATTTCTTCGATGTGCTCAACGTCGGCCATGCGACGGTGCCGCCCTCGTCCGGTTCGAGCCGAATGATGTTCATGTCTGCTGTCCTCCTGTTGCCAAATCCGTGTGCCCGGCCCGCGCGCCGCGTCTCACCGTGCCGCCGGGAACACGGCGGTCGGCCTGATGGCGTCCGCGTTCGCCTGTTCGACGATCGCGACGACGTCGCCGTCCTCCTCGACGATCGCCGCGCTTGCGGCGCCGACCCGTCCTTTGATCCATCGCCCGTAGCGCAGGTCGCGTGCCTCGTCCCGGCTCACCGCGAGCGTCGGCATCGCCTCGCGCACGGCGTCGGCCATCGTGATGAGATGCGCCGCCATGCCGTCGGCGGACACGTCGAGCACTGCGCGGGCGTGCGTCACCTCTTCGCCGTCGCGATTCGTGAACTCGCGAGTCTCGGTGTGCGCGGCCACGACGTGCGGGTCGTCGACGGTGAAGGCGCCGACCGCGATCCTGCGCAGCCGTGTCAGATGCGCGCCGCAGCCGAAGGCCGCGCCGAGGTCGCGTGCGAGCGCGCGGATATAGGTGCCGGCCGAGCACGTCACCGTCACGTCGACGTCGAGCACGGCGCCGCCGTTCGCGGCCGCGGCCTGCCGGCCCTCCCCCACGTCGAAGCGCAGGATCGTCACCGGCCGCGCCTGGAGCTCGACCTGTTCACCGGCCCGCGCGAGGTCGTAGGCGCGCCGCCCGTGCACCTTGATCGCCGAGTAGGCGTTCGGCACCTGCTCGATCGTGCCGTGGAACTCTCGTGAAACAACGTCGCAGATCATCTCGGGGCTCGGCAGCGAGGACGCGCGCGGCGCCTCGACGATCTCCCCGTCGGCGTCGTCGGTCGTCGTGCGCTGGCCGAAGCGGATCGTCGCCGCGTAGGTCTTCGTATGGTCGACGATGACGTTGAGCAGCCGCGTCGCGTTGCCGACACCGACGACGAGCACGCCGGTGGCCATCGGGTCGAGCGTGCCGGCGTGGCCGACACGGCGCATGTGCACGGCCGCACGCACGGCGCCGACGACGTCGTGGCTCGTCACGCCCTGCGGCTTGTCGACGATGAACAGTCCGTTGAGCGGCTGCGCGCCGCCGTCCTTCACCGCCACCGGCTCAGTCCCGTGTCTCGTCGACCGTCGTCTCCGGCCGCGTGCACGCCGCCATCCGGGACGTGTCGGACGGCACGTCGTCCTCGTCGTCGTCGAAGTCCTCGAGCTCCTCGACCTCGACGACGTCACCGGCGTATTCGTTGTAGTCGTCCTTGTCCAGATGCTCGAGGTCGTCAAGTTCGCGCTCGGTCTCGGCGGCGTCCGCGCCGGAACGGTCGGCGAGGTCCTCCTGTTCGAAGTCGTCGTGCCGGTACGGGTCGGCGTCGCCGGCGTACTGCGCGCTCGCGCGCAGCTTCGCAAGCTCCTCGTCGCGCTTGCGCGCGGTGACGAGGATGTCCTCGATCTCATGCGCTTCGCCGGGCACCTCGTCGAAGACGAACTCGAGCTGCGGCGTGAGCCTCAGCCCGGCCTTCGCGCCGACGAGCGAACGCAGCCGTCCCCTCGCCTGGTTGAGCGCGGTGCGTGCGCGCTTGCGCTCGCCGTCGTCGTTGCCGGTGTGCGACAGCGTCGTCCAGTAGACTTTCGCGATCTGCAGGTCGTTGGTCACATGGACGTCGGTGATCGTCACGTTCTTGAGTCGCTTGTCGTGCAGCGTCGACTCCATGTTCGACGCGATGACGCGCTGGATGAGCGCCGCGATGCGTGCGGCGCGCGGATTGGTTGACTGCATGGGTTCTTCTTTCCTTGACTGCCTGTCTGGTCTCGGCTCACGCTAGAGTCCAGCGTACCCGAATGTCTCCTGCAACGGGAAACGCCCATAGCCAAGGGGCCATGGGCGTTTCCCGTCACCGCTTGCCGCCGGGGGCGGCGATGCTACTTGCGTTCGATCTCGCGCATCTCGAAGGTCTCGATGATGTCGCCGATCTCGATGTCATTGAACGATCCGAGGTTGATGCCCGCCTCGTATCCTTCGGTGACCGACTTGACGTCGTCCTTGAAGCGGCGCAGCGACGAGATCTCGAGGTCGTTGACGGTCGCGACGCCGTCGCGCAGGATGCGCGCCTTCGTGCCGCGCTTGACTTCGCCGTCGAGGACCATGACGCCGGCGATGTTGCCGAACTTCGACGAGCGGAAGATCTCGCGGATCTCCGAGTGCGAGGTCGTGACCTCCTCGTACTCCGGCTTGAGCATGCCCTTGAGCGAGGCCTCGATGTCCTCGATCGCCTTGTAGATGACCGAGTAGTACTTGATCTCGACGCCTTCGCGCTCGGCGAGGTCCGCGACCTGACGGTTCGGACGCACGTTGAAGCCGATGATGACGGCCTTGTCGACGCTCGCGAGGTTGACGTCGTTCTGCGTGATCGCGCCCACGCCGCGGTGGATGACCTGGATGCCGACCTCGTCGGAGACCTCGATCTTCATCAGCGAGTCCTCAAGCGCCTCGACCGAGCCGGACGAGTCGCCCTTGATGACGATGTTGAGCATGTCGATCTCGGATTCGGCGAGCTTCTTCTTGAAGTCCTCGAGCGAGACGACCTTGCGTCGCTTCGCGAGCTGCGCGGCACGTTCGGTGGCCTGGCGCTTCTCGGCGATCTGGCGCGCGGCGCGGTCGTCGGGCGCGACGAGGAACAGGTCGCCCGCGGTCGGCACCGACGTCAGGCCGAGCACCTGGACCGGCGTGGACGGGCCTGCGGCCTCCATGTTCTTGCCGTTCTCGTCGAGCATCGCGCGGACGCGTCCATAGGACGTGCCGGCCACGATGGAATCGCCGATGTGCAGCGTGCCGGCCTGCACGAGCACGGTAGCGACGGCGCCGCGGCCCTTGTCGAGCCTCGCCTCGACGGTCGCGCCGCGTGCGTCCATGTCCGGGTTGGCGCGCAGGTCGAGTTCGGCGTCGGCCGTGAGCAGCACGGCTTCGAGCAGCTTGTCGACGTTCGTGCCCTGCTTCGCGGAGATGTCGACGAACATCGTGTTGCCGCCGTACTCCTCGGGAATCAGGCCGAATTCGGTGAGCTGGCCGCGCACCTTCTCCGGGTTGGCGCCCTCGACGTCGATCTTGTTGACGGCGACGACGATCGGCACGTGCGCCGACTGCGCATGGTTGATCGCCTCGACGGTCTGCGGCATGACGCCGTCATCGGCCGCGACGACGAGGATCGCCACGTCGGTGAGTTCGGCGCCGCGGGCGCGCATCGCCGTGAAGGCCTCGTGGCCCGGGGTGTCGAGGAACGTGATCTTGCGTTCCTCGCCCTCGAGGTCGACGGTCACCTGGTAGGCGCCGATGCGCTGCGTGATGCCGCCGGCCTCGCGGGAGACGACGTTCGTGCGGCGGATCGTGTCGAGCAGGCGCGTCTTGCCGTGGTCGACGTGGCCCATGACGGTGACGACCGGCGGACGCGGCTGCAGATCCTCGTCCTCTTGCAGCTCCTCCGATTCGAGGTCGATGTCGAACTGCTGGAGCAGCTCCTTGTCCTCCTCCTCGGCGGAGACGATCTTGATGTTCCAGCCGATCTCCTCGCCGAGGATCTGGAACGTCGCCTCGTCGAGCGACTGCGTCGCCGTGGCCATCTCACCGAGATGGAACAGCACGGTGACGAGCGCCGCCGGATTGACGTTGATCTTCTCCGCGAGGTCGGCGAGCGAGGCGCCCTGACGCAGACGGATCGTCTGTCCGTTGCCCTTCGGGATGCGCACGCCGCCGATGACCGGTGCTTTCAGCTCCTCGTACTCATGGCGCTTCGCGAGACGGTTCTTGCGCGCCTTCGACGACTTGCCGCCCTGACGGCCGAACGCTCCGGCCGCGCCGCCGCGGCCACGGCCGCCGCCACGCGACGGACCGTTGCTTGGACCGCTGCCCTGGAAGCCGCCGCCGTTGCCGCCGAAGCGGTTGCCGCCCGGACGCGCGCCGGTGCCGGCGCCCTGCCCCTGACGGTGCTGGCCCCACTGGCCCGGACGCGCGCCGGTGCCCGGACCCGGACGTCCGCGGAATCCGCCGCGCTGGCCGGGACGGCCGCCACGGCGGTTCTCGTTGTTGTTGACGGTCGGACGCGCCATCGGATGCGGACGCGGGATGTCCGCGGGCGTCGGCGTATGCATGCCCTGCTTGCGGCTGAACGGGTTGTTGCCCGGACGCGGCGCATGCTGCTGCGGCTGCTGCGCGCCGCCCTTGCCGGCGTTCTGCTGGCCCGGACGCGGGGCGCGCGGCCCCGGCGTCGGCGCCGCCGGCTTCGAGCCGTGCTGGCTCGGCTTCGCGTTCGCGCGCGGCTGCGCGGAGCGCGGATTGCGCTGCTCGCGTTCCTCGTTCCTGCGGCCGCCGTTGCGTGCGCCCGGCTTGGCGGCCGGACGCGGGGCGCGCGGCCCCGGCGTCGGCGCCGCCGGCTTCGAGGCCTCCGCCGCAGCCGGCTTCGGAGCAGCGGCCGGACCCGGCTTCGGAGCGTTGTGCTTCTTCGCGACCGGCTTCTTCGCATTGGATTCCTGGGACGCCTCACCCGGCTTCGGGAATGCGGCCTTGAGGCGGCGCACGACCGGCGCCTCCACGGTCGACGAGGCGGATTTGACGAATTCGCCCATGTCCTTGAGCTTTTCAAGAACGGTCTTGCTGTCTACGCCAAGTTCCTTGGCGAGCTCATATACGCGTGCTTTCGGCACTCAATTTCTCCTATTCCTCAGCCGCGCGTATGCGAGCGCAGCTGCTATCTTCTCACGGCGAGCTTTCGGTTTCTCATCGTGCAACCATGGTTGTTCACCCTCGTTCTTGTCCTGAGCGCCGCGCGTGCGCGCGCCGGTCAGTTTGCGGCCCAGCTTACTCCCGCCGTTGGATACGGACGGCGGAAGTAAGCGGGCGACGAACGACTCAGCCGCGGGCCTCGTCGCCGTCCGTCTCGACGGCCTTGTGCTCGCCATGTGCGCGCACCAGCTGCTCGGCCTTCTTCCGCGCGTACGCCTCCTCGGATTCGATGCCGATCTTCCAGCCGGTGAGCTTGGCGGCGAGACGCGCGTTCTGCCCCTCCTTGCCGATCGCGAGCGACAGCTGGTCCTCGGGGATGAAGGCGATGGCCGTCTGGTTCTTCTCGCTGACGACGTGCACGTCGGTGACGTTCGCCGGAGACAGCGCGGCGGCGATGAACTTCGCCGGGTCGTTCGACCAGTCGACGATGTCGATCTTCTCCTGGCCGAGGTTCTCGATGACGGCACGCACGCGCGAACCGCCCGGTCCGATCAGCGCGCCCTTCGGGTTGACGCCCTGCGTGTTCGCGCGCACGGCGACCTTCGTGCGGGCGCCCGCCTCTCGCGCGATCGCCATGATGGACACGGCGCCGGAGACGAGCTCCGGGACCTCGCGCTCGAAGAGCTTGCGCACGAGCTCCGGATGGGAGCGCGAGACGATGATCTCGGGGCCCTTGAGGCCGCGCGACACGTTGACGACGTAGACGCGGATGCGCTCGCCGTGGCGGTAGCGTTCACCCGGCACCTGCTCGCGACGCGGCAGCAGCGCCTCGACGTCGCCGACGGCCACATGCACGTTGGCGGTGTCCTTCGCGTCCTGCTGGACGACGCCGGTGATGAGCTTGCCCTTCTGCCCGGAGAAGGCGCCGAAGATCTTGTCGTCCTCCGCCTTGCGGAACAGCTGGGAGATGACCTGGCGCGCCGTGGACGCCGCGAGGCGGCCGAAGTCCTTCGGCGTATCGTCGTATTCCTCACCGAGCGCGGGCGCCGGGTGCGGGTTGTCTTCGGTGGGTTCCTGGGCGATTTCGTCGCGCGCCCAGATCGTGAAGCTGCCTGCGCGCGGGTCGAGTTCGACTCGTGCGTGCTTGGCGGCGTGCGGGGTCTTGAGATAGGCGAGGCGCAGCGCCTCGGAGAGCGCCTCATCAACGGTTTCTGCATCGATGTCCTGCTCACGCGCGAGCTGGTGGATTCCGTTCAGGTCCAGTTCCATATGCAGACCTCCTCTGAAGTTATGTACGAGCCTATGCCCTATGGTCACAGTCCATCATTAGTGTAATATCTCATGCAGACACCTTTCACCCCGTCGATTGCCCGAGCTCAAGCACGCCGCCGTCCATGGCGCAGGATGCGCGCGCAGCTCGTCGCGGCCGCCGCCGTTTGCGCCCTCGTCGCGCCGACGGCGGCCTGCTCGGCGCCACGCGTCGAGGGCCGCGCGGAATCCGAGCAGAGCGTCGATGTCTGCGAGACGCTGCTCGGCGAGGCTGCCGCCGCGTCGGGGCACGGCGACGAGGCCGGCGCGCCGAAGATCGCGCGGTACATGGCCTTCGAGGACGCGGCGCACCGCTGGCTCGACGTCGCCATCCAATGCCCTGCGCGTTTCGCCGAGGGCACACTGCGCAGCGCGCAGGCGCAGGCCGCCGCGCACACGCTCGCCGGCACGGTCGGCGCCTCCTATGAACCGCTCACCGTCGAGCGTCTCGACGACGTCGACACGCTCGACATCGGCGGCGACGCGCTCGCGAAGCTCGCGCTCGCCGAGGACCGCGCCGGCTTCGCCACCGAAGTGCTCGCCGGTCGTTTCGCCGACGGTGTAGCCGAGGACGCGACGACGGCGCGCCTCGTCAAGGACGGCGACCTGCTCGCGATGAGCGACAACCACAAGGAGACGGCGTCGCGGCTCATGCATCTGTCCGACGGGGCGAAGGACCTGCGCCGCAAGGTGTATGCGACGCAGGAGCTCACGGCGCACAGCGGACAGGCCGTCGACCCGGCGACCGGCCTTCGGGCGAACACCGTCGCCATTCTGGAGATCGACTGCGCGCGCGAGGGGCTCGCGGCCTTCGACGCCTCCGCGCACATCGACTACACGGCGATGTCCGCGCAGCAGCGCACGCAGACGCGCGCCGCGCTGGCGCAGCTGTCGATGCTCATCGCGACGCATGCGTACACGGCCTTCACGCTCGGCTATCCCCGCACCGACGACGTCCTCTTCGACTGATCCGCATCCTACGGACGCCCTGCCGCGATTCGCTGCGCCGGCCGGATTGATCCGCACCGTCCGCAAACGCGGTCTTCGGCCGCGACATGCCGAGGATTTGACGTGAGCGCAACCTGTGCCATAATAAACAAGTTGCTTGATTGCAGCGAATGGATGAGTGTCCGAGCGGTCTAAGGAGCACGCCTCGAAAGCGTGTGAGGGCAACCCCCTCCGCGAGTTCGAATCTCGCCTCATCCGCCATCAGGGTTTCCGGCTTCGCCCGGAAACCCTTTTTGCATATAGGCCAGAGAGTTGTTGCTTTAGGGTTATAGGCCAAAAAGTGTGTCTGGCTAGTCGGTGTCTTTCCATGGTGTGCTGGTGTGGAATTCGTTCCAGTCGATGCAGCGCATCCCGCAGATCCTCGCCCTTGACGATCGCGTTCTCACGTCTCCATGCAACCGTGACGACATTCCCCGCGGGAATGCCAACATGCCGACACGCCTGCAACCGCAAGGCGAACAAGGCTCTTAAGCAACAACTCTCTGGCCTATATGCCCTTTTTTCTTGTCATCCGCACTCCCCACACACGCCACGGCACCGCGCCCGGCACACCGCATCGTCCCGCCCAGCGCACGCATACGCCCCACCAGGACCCCAACCGCCCCGCAACGTCCCACACCGCGCGTAGGTACGCCCCGCAAGCCGCCAGCACACCCTTGCGTCCGCCACCGCGTACCCATACGCGCGTCAGGATTCCAACGCGCCCTGCACCGTCCCGCCTCGCGCACCCATGCGCCCCACAGGACGCCAACGTGACCCCTTGCGTCCGCCGCCGCGTACCCATACGCGTGCCGGCACGCCAACACGCCCCGCAACATCCCACCTCGCGCACCCATACGCCTCACAGGACGCCAACGCGCCCCGCCGGTCAGTCCTCCGGCAACGTGCGGCGCGCCCGGATCGCCTCGGCACGCGACGCCAGCTCGTCGTCGGCCGGATACGCGATGTGCTCGAGCGTCAGCCCCTGCGGCGCGATCGGACCGGTCGAGCCTTCGCGCAACGGCACCGACATCTTGCCGGCGAACCAGTCGACGTCGCGTTTGCCCATCCCCACCTGCACGCAGGCGCCGACGAGCGAGCGCACCATGTTGCGCGCGAACGCGTCGGCGACGATCGTGAAGCACAGCAGCCCCGATTCGACTGCCGGCGTCCGGTAGCGCTCCCCCATGCCGCCGTCGAGCAGCGGACGCGCAGGCACGCGCGCCCAATACGCGGTCTTCACGTCGCGGATCGTCGTCCCTCCCGGATTCGCTATGGCGAAGGAACCGAAGTCGTGCAGTCCGAGCGTCAATGCGGCGGCCTCGTTCATCCGCGCGACGTCAAGCGCGCGGTCGGTGCGCCATACGAAGTCCTTGAGCCGTGGATCCCATCGCGCATGCGCGTCGGCAATCCGGTACACGTAGGTGCGTTCGAGCGCGGAAAAGCGCGCGTCGAAGCCGTCGGGCGCGACGGTGATTTCATGGATGGCGATGTCGTCGGGCATCATGCGCGACAGCCTCGTCGCCAGCGCCTGCACCGGCGTGAGCCGCATATGCCCGACGCAGCGCGCGAGAGCGGCGTCGTCGACGTCGATGTGGCAGACCTGATGCGAGGCGTGCACGCCGGCGTCGGTGCGGCCGGCGACGGTCAGCCGCGGCGCGTCGGCACCGTCATCGCCGCCATGCGATCCGAGGATCCTGCCGAGGGACTCCTCGATCGTCCCCTGCACGGTCCTGCCCTGCGGCTGCACCGCCCAGCCGTGGAAGGCGGCGCCGTTGTATGCCAGATCGATTCGTAAGCGCGTCACATGGCGAGCTTAGCAAATGCGCCGGCCGCGCTCAGCGTTCGTGGCGCCTGCGCAGCCCGGAGAAGGCGTACCAGAAAGTCGATCGAGAACACGACGGCAGCGTCCATCTCGGTTCTGGTCACCGTGCCGATGTCGGCCGGCAGGTCGTCGCCCGGACCGATGGTGTAGGTGCCCCGTAGGGGAGAATTTCGGGGATCGTGACGGTATAGTTCGTGCCCGCCTCACCCCCACCACGGCGAGCGTCAGCGTGATGTCCGAAGGCGCGTCGGCCACGTTGCCGATCCGGTCCGCGCTCAGATACAGCTTCGCCTTGCCATCCGCGCTGTTCGCGGTCAAAGCGCCGTCATCGCGACGGCCAGCGGTGCCGTGATGAGGCGGCGGCGCCTCGATGCGCGCATTGCGGTTTGGTCCCTGTATCCGTTCCATAGTCGTTTCCAACGCTGGACCCACTATGCAGCGTTGTCGTGCGATGCGTCACGCCCGCGGCATCGTCCGCCCATGGGGATAAGTCCGGTCTCGGCCGCCCAGACCGCCTAGGATGACCGGCACGTATCACACAAAGAAAAAGGGCCAGCACCTTGAAGGTGCTGGCCCTCGAACGGTCAGTGGACCGGACTCACTCGGCGTTCTCGGCCTCGTTCGTCTCGGTCTCGGCCGGAGCCTCAACCGGGGCCTCCTCCTTGGCGGCGACCTTCGTCGCTGCCTCGGCTTCCTTGACGACCGCCTTCTTCGGGCTCACCGGCTCGGTGACGAGCGCGATGATCGCGGCCGGGGCGGAATCGCCCTTGCGCGGAGCGATCTTGACGATGCGGGTGTAGCCGCCCTCACGCTGTTCCATCTGCTCGGCGATCTCGGTGAAGAGCTTGTGGACGACGGACTTGTTGCGGATGACGCGCATCACACGACGGCGCGAGTGCAGATCGCCGCGCTTCGCGAAGGTGATCAGGCGCTCGGCGAGCGGGCGGAGGCGCTTGGCCTTCGGCAGCGTCGTGGTGATGCGGCCGTGCTCGAACAGGCTGGTGGCCATGTTCGCGAGCATCAGGCGCTCGTGTGCCGGGCTGGAAGCCAGACGTGGGCCTTTCTTAGGTGTAGGCATTGTTTCTCCTTGCATGCCCCGCCGGGCTCAGGTGGGCAACTGCCCGAGCATCCGAGACCGGCGAAGCGGTGGTTGTGTCAAAGGGGTCGGTCTCACTCGTCCTCAGGCGAGAAGAAGGTGCCACCTTCGAGGTTGCTGGTATCGAAGCCGAGCGGCGAGGCCTTGAGCGACAGTCCCAGGGACTGGAGCTTCTCCTTGACCTCATCGATGGACTTCATACCGAAATTACGGATGTCGAGCAGATCCTGCTCCGTGTGGTTGACCAGCTCGCCGACCGTGTGGATGCCTTCACGCTTGAGGCAGTTGTAGCTGCGCTGCGTGAGGTTGAGATCCTCGATCGGGACCGCCATCTCCGGATCGGCCTCCTCCACGACGGGGGCGGGGCCGACTTCGACGCCCTCGGCCTGCGTGTTGAGCTCACGGCACAGGCCGAAGAGCTCCACGAGCGTCGAGCCCGCGGAAGCGACGGCGTCGCGCGGGGAAATGGCCGGCTTGGTCTCCACATCCAGAATGAGCCGGTCGAAATCGGTGCGCTGTTCGACGCGCGTCGCCTCGACCTTGTAGCTCACCTTGAGCACCGGCGAATAGATGGAATCGACCGGGATGCGGCCGATCTCATCACCATCCTGCTTGTTCATCTGCGCCGGGACGTAACCGCGGCCGCGCTCGACCGTGAACTCGATCTCGAGTTCGCCGTCGTCGGCGAGGGTCGCGATGTGCATCTCCGGATTGGCGATCGTGACGCCGGCCGGCGGGGTGATGTCCCCCGCGGTGGCCTCACCCTTGCCGCTCTTGCGCAGATACATGACAACGGGCTCGTCATATTCGCTCGTGAGCACGATGCCTTTGATGTTGAGCAGGATCTCAGTGACGTCTTCCTCAACTCCCGGCAGAGTGGTGAACTCGTGCAGGGCACCGGAAATACGCACCGACGTGACTGCCGCTCCCGGAATCGAGCTCAAGAGGGTACGGCGAAGCGAGTTGCCAAGCGTGTAGCCGAAACCCGGCTCGAGTGGTTCGATGATGAAACGGGAACGCTGAGGGTTGAGCGATTCCTCGGTAAGTGTCGGACGCTGTGCGATAAGCACTGTGTTATCCTTTCAGCTTCGGCCGATGGTGCACTCATCGGCCTCAAGCGGCTCTATGGATGGTATGGTCTAGTGCTCAGACGTGGCGACGCTTCGGAGGACGCACGCCGTTGAAAGCCACCGGCGTCGCATCGGTGATCGAACCGACTTCGAGACCTGCGGACTGCAGGGAACGGATGGCGGTCTCACGACCGGAACCCGGGCCCTTGACGAAGACATCGACCTTCTTGACGCCGTGCTCCATGGCCTTGCGGGCCGCGGACTCGGCTGCCATGCCGGCGGCGTACGGCGTGGACTTGCGGGAGCCCTTGAAACCGACGTCGCCACCGGACGCCCAGGACACAACCGCGCCGGACGGATCGGTGATGGAGATGATGGTGTTGTTGAACGTTGACTTGATGTGCGCCTGACCGACCGGGATCGACTTGCGATCGCGGCGACGAGTCTTGCGCGCAGCCTGCTTTTGAGCTGCCATTGACCCTCGTTTCCTTGTAACGAACTCTTGGTTGATTTGGCGCGGCGATGGTGCGAGCCGTGGCCGCGACCCGGGGCTCACCTATTACTTGGTGGCCTTCTTCTTTCCGGCGACCGTGCGCTTCGGTCCCTTACGGGTACGCGCATTGGTCTTGGTACGCTGTCCGCGGACCGGGAGTCCCTTACGGTGACGCATGCCCTGGTAGCAGTTGATCTGAATCTTACGACGGATATCGGCGTCGATCTCACGACGCAGATCGCCTTCGATCTTGTAGTTGGACTCGAGGTAATCACGCAGCGTGATCAGCTGCTCATCCGTCAGATCCTTGACGCGGGTGTCCGGGTTGATTCCGGTCGCGGCAAGGGTTTCCTTCGCACGAGTGCGGCCCACACCGAAGATGTAGGTCAGCGCGATCTCGATGCGCTTGTCATTGGGGATGTCGACTCCGGCAAGACGTGCCATTGCGATTCCTTCTGTTTCACGCAGGTCTTGCACCGAGTCTCCCGGTCTCCCGGCCCGGGCCTGCGCTCCCGGGGTTCAGTCCGATGGGACTGTGACTTAGTGCCTGGATTGGTGTGCCGCTGGGTCTGCTCAGCCCTGACGCTGCTTGTGACGCGGGTTGGTGCAGATCACCATGACGCGGCCGTGACGACGGATCACACGGCAGTTCTCGCAGATCCTCTTCACACTTGGGCTAACCTTCATGGTTGTTCCTTACTTTGGTTGTACCTTACTTGTAGCGGTACGTAATCCGACCACGATTGAGATCGTACGGGCTCATCTCAAGCACGACGCGGTCCTGCGGCAGGATGCGGATGTAGTTCTTGCGCATCTTGCCCGAGATCGTCGCCAGCACGATATGCTTGTTCTCCAGTTCGACGCGGAACATCGCGTTCGGCAATGCCTCGACGACTCGTCCTTCGACTTCAATCACACCGTCTTTTGCCATAATCCCGATTCCATTCGATGATCGACTTACTGCTGTGTCCGAAGACACACCAAATTGCAAGAATACACGAAAAGCATCGAGATTCAAATACGGCGTGTCGTATTACATCCCGCCGTGCACAACCGGCGCCGCTCCCCCGCTATTCCCCGACGCATGCCGCGCCGTCCTCCCGAAAGCCCGCATATGCGACGACGTGCG
>NZ_QXGI01000011.1 GCF_003952025.1 Bifidobacterium castoris
AAGCATCGAGATTCAAATACGGCGTGTCGTATTACATCCCGCCGTGCACAACCGGCGCCGCTCCCCCGCTATTCCCCGACGCATGCCGCGCCGTCCTCCCGAAAGCCCGCATATGCGACGACGTGCGCGCCATCCGCGTCCGAAGACCGCGGAGGCGCGCACGTCGGGGGTCGTCGTGCGTGCACAACCGGCGTTCAGCTCGCCTTGACGTTCGCGTCGAGCTTCTCGATGATCGTCTGCGAGATCGCGTCGACGTCGCCGACGCCGTCGACGGTGATGAGCAGGCCGCGCTCCTTGTAGATGCCGAGCAGCGGAGCGGTCTCCCTCTCGTAGGTCTCGAGACGCTTCGCGATGACCTCCGGCGTGTCGTCGGAACGGCCCTGCTCCTTCGCGCGCTTGGCCATGCGCTCGAGCAGTACGTCGCGGCCCGCTTCGAGCGCGACGACGGCGTCGAGGGACTGGCCGAGCTCGGCCAGCATCGCGTCGAGCGCCTCGACCTGCGCCGCGTTGCGCGGATAGCCGTCGAGGATCCAGCCGTTGGCGGTGTCGTCCATCGCGAGACGGTCCTTGACGATCGTGTTCGTCAGCGAGTCCGGCACGAGTTCGCCCTTGTCCGTGTAGGACAGCGCCTCAATGCCGAGCGGCGTCTTGTTCTTGATGTTGTAGCGGAAGATGTCGCCGGTCGAGATCGCCGGGATGTCGTAGTGGGTGGCGAGCAGCGCAGCCTGCGTGCCCTTGCCGACGCCCTGGGGTCCCATGATGAGAAGACGCATGCGTGTGTCCTTTCGTTGTCGCATTGCTGGATGAATCCACGTCAAGCATACTCGGATGCAGGAATGCATGAGGCCACCGTGCGCATGCACGGTGGCCTCATGTCAGGCCGCGTCATCGGCGCGGGGCCGGATCACTTGCCTTCGATGTGCTCGTTGTTTTCGAACAGGAATCCGGCGTACTGGTACTGCTCGGTCTGGGCCTTCGCCTGGCGCAGCGTGTCGAGGCCGACGCCGGCGATGATCAGGATCGTCGTACCGCCGAAGGGCAGCTGCGTGTTGAGGTTGAGCGCCATGATGAGCACGGTCGGCAGCAGCGCGACGAAGAGCAGGTAGACGGCACCGACGGTGTTGAGTCGGTTGATGACGTACTTGAGGTAGCGCGCCGTCGCGTTGCCCGCGCGGATGCCCGGGATGAAACCGCCGTACTGCTTCATGTTGTCGGCGGTCTCGTCCGGATTGAACGTGATCTCGGTGTAGAAGAACGTGAAGAACACGATCATCAGCGCGTACAGCAGGATGTACCACAGCGTCGTCGAGTTCGCGAGGTTCGTGTTGATCCACTGGACCCAGCCGGCGTCGGACTTGCCGAACTGCGCGATGAGCGTCGGGATCGCGAGGATCGACGAGGCGAAGATCGGCGGGATGACGCCGCTCATGTTGATCTTGAGCGGCAGGTAGGTGGAGGAGCCGCCGTACATCTTGCGGCCGATCATGCGGCGCGTGTACTGCACCGGGATGCGGCGTTGCGAAAGCTCGACGTAGTTGACGAAGACCATGATGACGAGCAGGACGCCGGTGACGATCGCGAACTTGCCCCAGTTGCCGTCGGAGCCGTTCGTGCCGTAGCCGATCTGCCACAGCTGCGGCAGGAAGCCGGAGCAGATGGACAGGAAGATGAGGATCGACATGCCCTGGCCGATGCCCTTCTCGGTGATGAGCTCGGCCATCCACATGATCAAACCGGTGCCGCCGGTCATGACGAGGACCATGACGACGAGCGTCCAGATCGAACCGTCCGGGATGATGTTCGGGCACTGATAGTTGAAGAGCGCGCCGGACTTCGCGGTGACGACAATCGTCGTCGACTGCAGGATCGCCAGGCCGATCGTCAGGTAACGCGTGTACTGCGTGAGCTTCGCCTCACCCGACTGGCCCTCCTTGTGCAGCGTCTCGAATCGCGGGATGACGACGCGCAGCAGCTGGATAACGATCGATGCGGTGATGTATGGCATGACGCCGAGTGCGAAGATGGACAGCTGGAGCATCGCGCCGCCGGAGAACAAGTTGACCAGTCCGATGAAGTTCTCGGATCCGGTGCTCGCCGTGCATTCGCGCACAGCCTGCTCGCTGACGCCCGGGGCGGGGATGAACGCGCCGATGCGGTAAATGATGATCATGCCAAGGACGAAGAAGATCTTCTTCCTCAGTTCCTTGGTTCGGAAGGCCTGGATTAATGTCCTCACCTTGGGTTCCCTCCATGTCTGGTACGAACTCGCTCGCACACGGTCGAAAAACACACTCTAGGGGAAGAGTTTATCCCATCGTGTCTACCGGTTGCGGCGCCGCTTCCAAAATCTATAGAATTTCCGCACATTTCGTATACCGAGAACGTTCGCAGGGCTGCCCCGTCCATTCCGATATGCGGGCATCGGCGCCCGCGGACGCGCCTGCTCGACGGTGCGGATCTGTCCGGATAGTGAGCCGGATAATGATATGGTCCCCTCACGCGATGCGCGGAGGGGACCATATCGACATGTCGATCAGGCCGGGGCCACGGCCCCGGCCTGATCTCAATCAGTCTTCGCTGATCGAGCCGCCGGCGGCTTCGATCTTCGACTTGGCGGAAGCGGAGGCCTTGACACCCTTGATGGTGAAGGCCACCGTCGTCTCGCCCTCGCCGAGGACCTTGACCGGACGGTTGGCGCGGACGGCACCCTTGGCCACGAGATCGGCCACGGTGACGTCGCCACCCTGCGGGAAGAGCTCCGCGAGGGTGTTGATGTTGACGACCTGGTACTCGGTCTTGAACGGGCTGCGGAAGCCACGGAGCTTCGGCAGGCGCATGTAGAGCGGCAGCTGGCCGCCTTCGAAGCCAGGACGAACCTGATAGCGCTTCTTGGTGCCCTTGTCGCCACGACCCGAGGTCTTACCCTTCGAGCCTTCGCCACGACCGACGCGAATGCGGTCCTTCTTGGCGCCCGGAGCCGGACGGAGGTCATGCATCTGCAGAATGTTGTTCTCTTCAGCCATGATCACTCAGCCTCCTCGACCTTGACCAGATGACGCACGACGTTGATGAGGCCGCGCGTCGTCGAATTGTCTTCACGGACGACGCTCTGACCGATCTTGCGAAGGGCCAGCGTCTGCACGGTCGCACGCTGCTTCGGGTTCGCACCGCAGACACCGTGCACGAGCGTGATCTTGAGATTAGCCATCACTCACCATCCTTTGCGGCAGCCTGGGCTTCCTCGCGGGCCTTGCGGGCCTCGGCGATGCCGGCCGCACGAGAGCGGAGCAGCGCATCCGGCGCGACTTCCTGCACGGACAGTCCACGACGGGCCGCGATCTCCTCGGGCTCTTCGAGCTGCTTGAGGGCATCGACGGTAGCGCGAACCACGTTGACCGCGGTCGACGAACCCATCGACTTCGTCAGGACGTCGGTGATGCCTGCGCATTCCATGACGGCGCGCACCGCGGAGCCGGCGATAACGCCGGTACCCGGAGCGGCCGGACGAAGCATGACGACGCCGGCGTGGTCGCGACCGGTGACCGGGTGGGTCACGGTGCCGCGCACGCGCGGGACGTTGAACAGATGCTTCTTGGCGTCCAGCTGGCCCTTGGCGATGGCCGCCGGGACCTCACGGGACTTGCCGTAGCCGACGCCGACGGTGCCGTTACCGTCACCGACGACGACGAGCGCGGCGAAGCTGAACGTACGGCCGCCCTTGTGGGTCTTGGACACGCGGTTGATCGTCACGACGCGATCGAGCATCTCGTCGCCGCGGTTCTCCTCGCGACGGTTGCGACGCTCGCCACGACGGCCTTCGCCACGCTGTCCGCGACGGTTCCGGCGGTCGTCGTTGTTGGACTCGGCGGTTGCCTGAGTGTTCTGAGTTTCTTCAGCCACCTGGGTTTCCTTTTCGTTGTCGCTCACAGTGCCAGACCTCCCTCGCGGGCGCCATCAGCAACGGCTGCGACGCGACCATGGTACATGTTGCCGCCACGGTCGAAGACGACCGCGGTGATGCCTGCATCCTGGGCCTTCTTGGCGATCAGGAGACCGACCTGCTTGGCCGCTTCGGTCTTCGTGCCCTCGAAGTCGGCGAAGTCGCTCATCAGCGTGGATTCGCTGACGATCGTCTTGCCGATCGTGTCATCGACGATCTGGGCGACCATGTGGCGGTTGGAACGGGTGACCACCAGACGCGGGAGTTCGGCGGTACCGCTGATGCGCTTGCGGATACGAGCGTGGCGACGCTTCAGCGCGACCTTCTTGCCTTTACCGTAGATCTTGACGCTCATATCACTTACCAGCCTTTCCAGCCTTGCGACGGATGCGCTCGTCCGAGTACTTGATGCCCTTGCCCTTGTAGGGTTCCGGGGCACGAAGCTTGCGGATGTTCGCGGCAACCTGGCCAACGACCTGCTTGTCGGTGCCCTTGACGATCACCTGGTTCGGGTTCGGGAGTTCGAACTCGATGCCCTCCGGCGGCTCGACGGTGATGGTGTGGGAGTAGCCGAGCGAGAACTCGATGCCCTTGCCCTTCATCTGAGCGCGGTAGCCGGTGCCGACGATGTCGAGGCTCTTCGCGTAGCCGTCATGCACACCCTTGACCATCGAGGCCATGATCGAGCGCGCGAGGCCATGCTTCGCGCGGGTCGGACGCAGGTCGTCGTTCGCGCTCACGATGAGCTCGTCGCCTTCGACCTTGGCGGTGATGCCTTCAGGGATGGTGTAGGAGTCGGAGCCCTTCGGTCCCTTGACCGTGAACTCCTGACCGTTGATCGTGATTTCATCGCCCGACGGAATGGTGATCGGGAGCTTGCCGATATGTGATGCCATTGTTCAGCTCTCCTTTCTCACCAAACGTAGGCGACGATCTCGCCGCCGATGCCCCGGTCGAGGCATTCCTTCTGGGTCATCAGTCCCGAGCTCGTCGAGATGATGGCGATTCCGAGACCACCGAGCGGCATCGGCAGCGCGTCGGACTTCGCGTAGCGGCGAAGGCCCGGCTTCGAGATGCGCTTGATGCCCTGAATGGAACGCTCGCCGTTCGGGCCGTACTTGAGCGTGAGCTCGAGCGTCTGGCCGACGCGGGCATCCTTGGCGGTGAAGTCCGCGATGTAGCCTTCACGCTTGAGGATCTCGGCGATGTTCTTCTTGAACTTGGAGTACGGCATATCCACGGTTTCGTGCTTGGCCGCGCTCGCATTACGCAGACGCGTAAGCATATCTGCGATCGGATCTGTCATTGTCATTTGGGCTAACGCCCTTTCTCGCCGTGGTTTCCGCCGCCCTTGGGACTGCAGGCAGTCCTTCGGGGCCGCGGACCTTCAGCGTCGATATTTACCAACTGGACTTCGTGACGCCGGGCAGCTCGCCGCGGTGGGCCTTCTCGCGAAGGCAGATGCGGCAGAGGCCGAACTTGCGGTAGACCGAATGAGGACGGCCGCAGACCATGCAACGGGTGTACGCACGCACCTTGAACTTCGGCTTGCGCAGCGCCTTGACCTTAAGACACGTTTTTGCCATTTCAGTTCTCCTTGAACGGGAAGCCGAGCGCCTTGAGCAGCGCATAGGCCTCGTCGTCGCTCTTAGTGGTGGTCACCACGGTGATGTCCATGCCGCGCTGGTGATCGATCGAATCGGGATCGATCTCGTGGAACATGGACTGCTCGGTCAGACCGAAGTTGTAGTTGCCCTGACCGTCGAACTGGTGGCCGTTGATGCCGCGGAAATCGCGGATGCGCGGCAGCGCCAGCGTGAGAAGACGATCGAGGAACTCCCACATGCGGTCGCCGCGGAGCGTGACGTAGGCGCCAATGGCCTGGCCTTCACGCAGATGGAACTGCGCGACGGACTTCTTGGCCTTCGTGATCTTCGGCTTCTGGCCGGTGATCGCGGTGAGGTCACGCACGGCGCCTTCGATGAGCTTGGAGTCGCGAGCCGCGGCGCCGACGCCCATCGAGACGACGACCTTCTCGATGCGAGGGATCTGCATCGGGTTGTCGTGCTTGAATTCCTTCTCGAGTTCAGGGACGATGACGTCCTTGTACTCCTGCTTCAGGCGCGGAGTAACAGGCGCTTCGACGGTGATCTCTTCAACCACTTCGCTCATGCCAGCTCCTTTCCTGACTTCTTCGCAACGCGAACGCGCACGGTCTTGACCTTGCCGTCGCGTGCTTCTTCCTTGACGATGACGCCAACGCGCGTCGGCTGCTTGGTCTCGGGATCGATGACCATCACGTTGGAGCGATGGATCGGGGCCTCGACCTCGACGATGCCGGCCTGCTGACCCTGCTGGGTCGCGCGGACGTGCTTCTTGACGATCTGAACGCCTTCGACGATCAGACGGTCGTCCTTGAGCACACGCTTGACGGTGCCTTCCTTGCCACGATCCTTGCCGCGGATGACCTTGACGAGGTCGCCGCTCTTAATCTTGGCTACCATTCTCAGATCACCTCCGGGGCGAGGGACACGATGCGCATGAAGCGCTTGTCGCGCAGTTCACGGCCAACCGGTCCGAAGATACGAGTGCCCTTCGGTTCACGGCCGGAGCCGAGAATGACGGCGGCGTTCTCGTCGAACTTGATGTAGGAGCCGTCGGCGCGACGGCGTTCCTTGACGGTACGGACGACGACGGCCTTGACGACGTCGCCCTTCTTGACGGAACCGTTAGGGATCGCGTCCTTAACGGAGGCGACGATCACGTCGCCGATTCCAGCATAGCGTCGCTTCGATCCGCCGAGCACTCGGATGCACAGGAGTTCCTTTGCACCCGTGTTGTCGGCGACATGAAGCCGCGTTTCCTGTTGAATCATTGATTCTCCTTAGCCGAGCTGGTTCTCCCTGATCACCCGGTCCATCCTAGCGTAAGGATGGACCGGGTGAATCAGCGAGCCTTGCCGAACTTATTACTTAGCGCGCTCGATGATGCTATCGAGACGCCAACGCTTGGTCTTGCTCAGTGGACGAGTCTCCATGATACTCACGAGGTCGCCAACGTGAGCTTCATTGTGTTCGTCATGAGCCTTGACCGTGCGGGTTGAACGAACGACCTTGCCATACAGCGGGTGGGTCGTACGGAGTTCGAGTTCCACGGAAATGGTCTTGTCCATCTTATCGGACACGACATAACCGCGACGAACCTTGCGGGAGTTGCGCTCTTCAGCCATTACTTCTCCTCAGCTTTCGTTTCGGTCGCCTCAGGAGCCTGGCTGATGCCAAGCTCGCGTTCGCGCAGGACGGTGTACATCCTGGCGATGTCGTGCTTGACCGCCTTGAGGCGAGCGGTGTTCTCAAGCTGACCGGTCGCGTGCTGGAAGCGCAGGTTGAACAGCTCTTCCTTGGACTTCTTGAGGAAGCCCTCGATCTCCGCGTTGGTCTTCTCGTTGAGATTCTTCATCGTGTATTCTTCGGATCCGACTGCCATCAGATGTCACCGCCTTCACGAGCAATCACACGGCACTTCATGGGGAGCTTGTCGATTGCGCGGCGCAGGGCCTCGCGAGCGACATCCTCCGAGACGCCGCCGATCTCGAACATAACGCGTCCGGGATGGACGTTGGCGATCCAGAATTCCGGGGTACCCTTACCGGAACCCATTCGGGCACCGAGCGGGTGCTTGGTGAGCGGACGATCCGGGAAGATCGTGATCCACACCTTGCCGCCACGCTTGATGTAACGGGTCATCGCGATACGGGCCGCCTCGATCTGGCGGTTGGTGACATAGGCCGGAGCCAGTGCCTGGATAGCGAAATCGCCGAAGTTGATCTCGTTGCCGCCCTTGGACATGCCGTGGCGGTCCGGGCGATGCTGCTTACGGTATTTGGTCCTCTTTGGGATAAGCATCTTCAGCTCACTCCTTAGTTTCCGATGCCGGTGCAGCGGTGGCTTCCTGCGCGACCGGAGCTTCGACCGGCTGGTCGACGCCGGTCTTCACCTGGTTCTGCTGGTTGCCGCGCTGACCATTGCGCTGACCGCGGCGCGGGCGGCGATCGCCGCGGCGGCCGTTGCGGTTGTTGCCCTGCTGCGCCTGCTGCTCTTCGAACTCACGCTCGGTCATGTCGCCCTTGTAGATCCACACCTTGACGCCGATGCGACCGTAGGTGGTCTTGGCCTCGAAGAAGCCGTAATCGATGAGGGCGCGGAGCGTCTGCAGCGGGACGCGGCCTTCGCGGTAGAACTCCGAACGGCTCATTTCGGCGCCGCCGAGACGGCCCGAGAGCTTGATGCGGATACCCTTGGCGCCGGCGCGCATGGCGTCCTGCTGAGCCTTGCGCATCGCGCGACGGAAGGTCACGCGGTTCGTCAGCTGCTCGGCGATGCCCTGCGCGACGAGCTGGGCGTCGAGGGCCGGGTTCTTCACTTCGAAGATGTTGAGCTGGACCTGCTTGCCGGTGAGCTTCTCGAGCTTGGCGCGGACGCGCTCGGCCTCGGCGCCGCGGCGGCCGATGACGATGCCCGGGCGGGCCGTGTGGATGTCCACACGCACGCGGTCGCGGGTGCGCTCGATGATGATGCGGGACACGCCTGCACGCTCGAGGTCCTTCGTCATCTCCTTGCGGATGGCGTCGTCTTCGAGCACGAAGTCGCGGTAGCGTTCGCCGGCCTTGTTGGAATCGGAGAACCACTTCGAACGATGGTCCTCAGTAATGCCCAGGCGATAGCCAAAGGGATTAATCTTCTGACCCATCTTTAGCGGGCTCCTTCCTTGGTGGCGACGACGACCGTGATGTGGCTCGTACGCTTGTTGATACGAGCCGCACGGCCCTGTGCACGAGCGCGGAAACGCTTGAGCGTCACGCCTTCGTCCACATAGGTCTCCTTGATGTACAGGTCGTTCTCGCGGAACGGCTCGCCGGCCTTGTCGGCCTTCACGCGAGCGTTGGCGATGGCGCTCTCAAGGACCTTGAGCACCGGGGTGCTCGCGTCCTGCGGAGCGAACTTGAGGATGGTGATTGCATCTGCCGCCTTCTTGCCTCGGACGAGGTTGACCATACGGCGAGCCTTGCGCGGCGTCACGCGGACGTGACGAGCGATTGCTTTAGCTTCCATGTGTCCTTACTCTCCTACTTTCAGCGGCGCGACTTCTTGTCGTCCTTCACGTGACCCTTGAAGGTACGCGTCGGGGCGAACTCACCGAGCTTGTGTCCGACCATGGCCTCGGTGACGAACACCGGGACGTGCTTGCGGCCATCGTGAACTGCGAAGGTGTGTCCGATGAAATCGGGGGTGATCATCGAACGGCGCGACCACGTCTTGATGACGTTGTGCGTGCCCTTCTCATTCTGCTCGTCGACTTTCTTCTGCAGGTGGGCGTCGACGAAGGGGCCCTTCTTGATGCTACGAGTCATCTGTTCGACACTCCCTTACTTGCGGTTCTTGCCATTAGGACGACGACGAACGATCATCTTGTTCGAAGCCTTCTTAGGACGACGAGTACGAACCTCACCCTTGCCCCACGGGGAGACCGGCGGCTTGCCGCCACGGGTACGACCACCATGCGGGTGATCGACAGGGTTCATGGACTCACCACGGGTGATCGGGCGCTTGCCCATCCAACGTGCACGACCGGCCTTGCCGAGCTGGATGTTGGCGTGGTCGGAGTTGCCGACCTCGCCGACCGTCGCGCGGCAGCGGGCGTCCACGTTGCGGATCTCGCCGGACGGCATACGCAGCTGGGCGTAGGCGCCGTCCTTCGCGACGAGCTGCACGGCGGCGCCGGCGGAGCGTGCGATCTTCGCGCCGCCGAGCGGGCGGAGCTCGATCGCGTGGACCACGGTACCGGTCGGGATGTTGCGCAGCGGGAGGTTGTTGCCCGGCTTGATGTCGGCCTTGGCGCCGGTCTCGATGCGGTCGCCCTGCTTGACGCCCTCCGGGGCGATGATGTAGCGCTTCTCGCCGTCGGCGTAGTGCAGCAGCGCGATGCGGGCGGAACGGTTCGGATCGTACTCGATCTCGGCAACCGTCGCCGGCACGCCGTCCTTGTCCCAACGCTTGAAGTCGATGAGACGGTACTGGCGCTTGTGGCCGCCGCCGCGATGGCGGGAGGTCATGCGGCCGTACGAGTTGCGGCCGCCAGTTTTGCTGTTCTTGCGTACGAGCGACTTCTCAGGCGTGCGGCGCGTGAGGTCGGAGAAGTCCGACACGGACGCGTTGCGACGGCCAGGAGTGGTCGGCTTATAAACGCGGATAGCCATAATCTAGTTCTTCCTTTAACTTTTGTCGGCTAACCTTCAGTTACCGAAGATGTCGATCGACTGGCCCTCGGCGACGGTCACGATCGCGCGCTTCTCATTGACGCGACGGCCGTAGCCGGTGCGGGTGCGCGTGCGCTTGCCTGCACGGTTGAGGGTGTTGACGTTCGTCACCTTGACCTTGAAGATCTCCTCGATGGCCTGCTTGATCTGCACCTTGTTCGCATCTGGGGCAACCACGAAGGTGTACTGACCCATATCGGACAGGGCGTAGCTCTTTTCGGAGACGACAGGCTTGAGGATGATATCGTGAGCTGGCTTGTGAACTGCGACCATGAGAATCAGGCCTCCTTTTCTGCCGGCTTCTTCGCCTCGAGGAACGCTTCGTAGCCTTCCTTCGAGAACACCACGTACTGGGCGGTCACCACGTCGTAGGTGTTGAGCTGATCGGCGAAGATCGGATGAACGGTCGGGATGTTGCGCACGGAAAGCCACTCGTTGATGTTGTCGCGGGACAGCACAACGGTCGTGAAGCCATCGCCGACGATCGGCGTGAGCGCGGAAAGCGCGGTCTTCGTCGACGGTTCGGTGATGCCGAAGTCGATGACGGCGACGCGGCCGTTGTTGGCGCGGTCGGACAGCACGTACTTGAGCGCTGCGGCCTTCATCTTCTTCGGGGTGCGCTGGGAGTAGTCACGCGGGACCGGTCCGTGGACGACGCCGCCGTGGTACCACTGCGGGGCGCGGATCGAGCCCTGACGGGCGCGGCCGGTGCCCTTCTGCTTCCACGGCTTGCGGCCGCCGCCGGAGACCTTGGCGCGGTTCTTGACCGCGTGAGTGCCCTGACGCGCGGCGGCGAGCTGCGCGACGACGACCTGGTGGATCAGCGGGACGTGCTGCTGGACCTCTTCGGCGGTGAAGCCGAAGAAATCAGCGGGCGCCTCGATCGAGCCAGCGGCCTGGCCCTTGTTGTCGGTGACGTTCAGAGTAACGTTTGCCATGATCTATCAGGCTCCCTTCACTGCAGAACGGACGAGCACGATGCCACCCTTCGGGCCCGGAATGGCGCCCTTGATGGCGATGACGCCGTTCTCAACGTCCGAGGAGACCACGGTGAGGTTGAGGACGGTGTTAGTGGCGTGGCCCATGCGGCCAGCCATGCGCTTGCCCTTGAGGATACGGCTCGGAGTCGCGCATGCGCCGACCGAACCCGGACGGCGTTCGTTCTTGTGGGAACCGTGCGTGCGGCGGTAGGACTTGAAGCCCCAACGCTTGATGGTGCCGGCGAAGCCCTTGCCCTTGGTCGTGCCGGTCACGTCGACCTGCGCGCCCTCCGGGAAGAGTTCGGCGGTGAGTTCCTGACCCGGCTGGAAGTCCTCGACGTTGTCGGTGCGGACCTCGGCGAGGTGGCGGCGCGGCGTGACGCCGGCCTTCGCGAAGTGGCCGGCGAGCGGCTTGGTGACCTTGCGCGGGTCGACCTGGCCGTAGCCGAGCTGGACGGCCTTGTAGCCGTCGGTCTCTTCGTTCTTGACTGCGGTCACGACGTTCGTGGAGACGTCCACGAGGGTGACGGGGACGAAGAATCCGTTCTCGTCCCAGACCTGCGACATACCGAGCTTCTTGCCCAGCAGTGCGGTGCGCTTGGTGTTCGACATAGCGATTCCTCCTCCCTTTACAGCTTGATCTCGATGTTGACGTCCGCAGGCAGATCAATATGCATGAGGGAGTCCACAGCCTTGGGGGTGGGATCCACAATATCGATGAGACGCTTGTGAGTGCGCATCTCGAAATGCTCGCGGGAATCCTTGTACTTATGCGGAGAACGGATGACGCAGTACACGTTCTTCTCCGTCGGGAGCGGAACCGGGCCAACCACAGTTGCGCCCGCGTTCGTCACCGTTTCGACGATCTTCTTCGCCGATTGGTCGATGACCTCATGGTCATAGGACTTAAGCCTGATGCGGATTTTCTGTCCCGCCATTGCCTTCCGCCCTTTCTAGCGATTCGTTGACTATTTACCACTAACCTGCTCAGGGCACCGGCGAAGAGCACCCGGAAGACATACGCCTCCCGGCTGATCCACATCAGTGCATGGCCACGATGTCCGTCCCTTGCGGAATGACCCGCGCCACGCTCGCTTTTTTGAATTCCAATTATGCGAGCCCTTTTCAGGCAACTGTTATATTCAAGCACCAGCCCCCTACATGGCACAGTCCGGGCGTGTCGCGTACGTTCCGGAGAAAAACCGTCGTCCCCTCTGGCGTGCCGGGGTCCGCCAATCTAGGCTTGGGGCCATGCCTCAGACAACCTCCTCCCCTTCAGCCGCATCCGGATCGGGCACCGACGCGAAGCCGCGGCGGCCCGTGCGCCGTTCGGTCCGCGACTGGGTCTCGACCGAACCCGGCGCATGGTCGATCGCGCTGTTCCCGTCGCTCGCCGCATGGGCCGCGACCGGTCCGACATGGACCTCGACGTGGCTCGTCGCGCTGTGGGCAATCTGCTACTGCGCGCAGTTCACGACCGCACGCTGGTGCAAGTCGCGCTTCCGTCGCCGCTATCGGACGCCCGCGCTGACGTACGCGCTCGTGCTGGCTGTCGCCGGCCTCCCGTTCCTCGTGCTGCATCCCGGCGTCCTGTGGTGGGCGCCGATATACGCCGTGCTGTGCGGCGTCTCGCTGCTCGCCTCGTGGATGCGGCGCGAACGCAGCCTGTGGTCGAATCTGGCCGCCGTGCTCGCCGCATCGGCGATGGCGACGGTCGTCGCGCCCTTCGGCACGCGCTGCCTCGCCCCGTCGGCGACCAACCGGCTGCCGCGGCTGTACGATCCGGCGCTGTTCCCGGACGTCGGCGTCGAGATCGCCACCGGGTTCGCGCTCGCGTTGTTCGGTTCGGTGCTGTTCGTCAAAACGATGATCCGCGAACGCGGCCACCGCGGCTATCTGTATGCAAGCTGGGCCTATCATGCGCTCCTCGTCGCGTTCGGCTTCCTGTGCGATGCGCTGTACGGCGCGCTCGCGCTCGCGCTGCTCGCGCGCGCCGTCGCGCTGCCGCTCATCGCGCGCCATCGAACGGTTCCGGTCAAGGCCGTCGGCGTCACCGAGTCGGTCATGAGCCTGCTGATGCTCGTCCTGATCCCGCTGGGCGCATGAGGCCCGTGACATGCCGCGGCCGCACCGCCCTGACCTCATGGCATGCGGATAGATAATAGGCATGTGGATATGGCGCGGCGCCCGTCCGATTGATCGGACGGGCGCCGCGCCATATCCACATGCATCATCGGCGCATCATCCGCCGGCCGTCGGCCCTCAAGGGGCCATGGCCGGCGGACATGCCGGTCAGATGCGCTGCGAGGCCTCCTCGGTCGCGTTGACGCCTTCGCGCTCGACGCGGATCTTGTGGCCCTCCTGCTGCGAGACGCCGTAGTAGGCGGCGATCGCGATGTCCATCATGTCCTGGATCTGCGGGATGCGCGGATTCGCCGGCGCGCACTGGTCCTCATAGGCGCGCATGCCGATCTGCTCGAGGATGCTCCAGAAGTAGTCCTCGTCGACACCGCAGTCCTGGAAGGACTTGTTCATGCCGAGCTTGTTGTCGCGGTAGTCCTCGACGGCCTTCGCGAGGTTCTCGACGCCTTCGGCCGGGGTCTTGCCCGGATCGATGCCGAGGTTCTTCGCGATCTCCTGATAGCGCTCCGGCGCGATGTACTTGTTGTACTTCGGCCACGACGTCGGTTCCTCGGGGATCTGGCCGTTGTAGCGGATGACGTACGGCAGCAGGATCGAGTTGGTGCGGCCGTGCGCGATGTGGCACAGCGCGCCGATCGTGTGCGCCATCGCGTGGCACATGCCGAGGAACGCGGAGCCGAAGGCCATGCCGGCCATCGTCGCGGCGTTGTGCATCTTCTCCTGTGCCTTCGTCTTCGCGGCGCCCGGTTCGCTGTTGACGGACTCGGCGAGGTTGTCCCAGATCAGCTTGGCTGCGTGCAGCGCCATGCCATCGGTGAAGTCGTTCGCGTAGACGGAGACGTAGGCCTCCATCGAGTGCGTCAGCGCGTCGAAGCCGGCGTCGGAGGCGAGGCGGCGCGGCTGCGTGCGTGCGAGCACCGGATCGACGATCGCGACGGACGGCGTGAGCGCGTAGTCGGTGATCGGGTACTTGTAACCGGTCTTGTGGTCGGTGATGACGGCGAACGGCGTGACCTCGGAACCGGTGCCGGACGAGGTCGGGATGCACACGAGCTTCGCCTTCTTGCCCAGCGGCGGGATCTTGAACGCGCGCTTGCGGATGTCGAAGAACTTCTCGCGCACGTCGGAGAACGCGATCTCCGGGTGCTCGTAGAGCAGCCACATGATCTTCGCGGCGTCCATCGGCGAGCCGCCGCCGACGGCGATGATCGTGTCCGGCTCGAACTCGTCGCGCATCATCGCGGCGCCGCGCTCGACGGTCTCGACGCTCGGCTCCGGCTCGACGTAGTCGACGATGCGGAAGGTGACGCGGTTGGAGCGCGCGCGCAGCTGGTCGATGACCTTGTCGACGACGCCGAGCTGCTCCATGACCTTGTCGCAGACGATGACGGCGCGTTCGATGCCGTACATGTCGCGCAGGTACTTGATCGCGTTCGGCTCGAAGTAGGTCTTCGACGGGATCTTGAACCACTGCATGTTGTTGTTCCTTCGGGCGATGCGCTTGATGTTGAGCAGATTGATGGCCTGGACGTTGCCCGAGACCGAGTTGCCGCCGTAGGAGCCGCATCCGAGCGTGAGCGACGGGGCGATCGAGTTGTAGATGTCGCCGATGCCGCCGAGCGAGCTCGGCTGGTTCCAGATGATGCGGCACGCGTGCATGCGCAGGCCGTACTCGCGCACGAGGTCGTCGTTGTTCGTGTGGATCGCCGCGGTGTGGCCGGCTCCGTGCTTAAGCATCTCCTCGCACATCTCGAAGCCCTGCTCCTGGTCGTCGAACTTGAGGACGGCGTGCACCGGCGCGAGCTTCTCCATCGTCAGCGGTTCCATCTCGCCGACCTCGGCGCATTCAGCAGCGAGGATCGTCGCGTCCTCGGGGATCTCGAATCCCGCCTCGTGCGCGATGAACTGCGGCGACTTGCCCGGGACGACCGAGTTGAGCTTCGGCGTCTGGCCGGAGTAGGCGGTGCAGCCGAACATGTACTGCTCGAGCTTCGCCTTCTCCTCGTCATTGACGAAGTAGGCCTTGCGGCGCTTAAGCTCCTTGACGAGCGGGTCGTAGATGTCCTTGTGCGCGATGATCGCCTGCTCGGTCGCGCAGATCATGCCGTAGTCGAAGTGCTTGGACAGGATCAGGTCGTTCGCGACGCGCTGGACGTCGACGTTGGCGTCGACGTAGGCCGGGGCGTTGCCGGCGCCGACGCCGAGCGCCGGCTTGCCGGAGGAGTACGCGGCCTTGACCATGCCCGGGCCGCCGGTCGCGAGGATCGTCGCGATGCCGGGATGCTTCATCAGCGCGCCGGTCGCCTCGATCGACGGGTGCTCGATCCACTGGATGCAGTTCTCCGGAGCGCCGGCCTCGATCGCCGCGTCGCGCACGATGCGCGCCGCCTCGACGGAGCTCTTCTGCGCGCCCGGATGGAAGCCGAAGACGATCGGGCAGCGGGTCTTGAGCGCGATGAGCGACTTGAAGATCGCGGTGGAGGTCGGGTTCGTGACCGGGGTCACTCCGGCGACGACACCGACCGGCTCGGCCACTTCGTCGATGCCGAGCACGTCGTCCTCGCGGATGATGCCGACGGTCTTCTGGCCGGCCATGTAGTTCGTGACGTGCTCGCAGGCGAAGATGTTCTTCGTGGCCTTGTCCTCGACGAGTCCCCGGCCGGTCTCGTCGACGGCCAGCTTGGCGAGCACGAGGTGCTTGTTGAGCGCAGCGACGGACGCCTTCGCGACGATGCGGTCGACCGTCTCCTGATCGAGCTTCTCGAATTCGTCGAGCGCCTGCGTCGCCCTCGCGACGAGCGCGTCGACCTCGGCCTGGGCGGCCGCTTCCTTGTCCACAACAGGCGTCGCGGCCGGTGCGCCCTTGGCGGCGTCCTTCACATCCTGTGCAGGGGCCTTCTGCGCATCGTCCTTGCGTGCTTCTGCCATGAGATCCTCCTAATAGAATCTGCTGTCGTGCGTTGCTGCCAACGCATTGCCGTCCTCGTCACGGGGCATGACCGCCACCGCGACGTGGTGATGTACACAATGTATCGAACATCCGCCGACTTGTCAGCATGTGCCGTGTTGCGACAAACTTGTTCGATTCTGTTATCTTTTCGTGCGTTGAGCTTTCGATATTGACAGTTTTACCGCCCGATATACACCAAATGAAACATTTTGTGCGTTTTTTCACTCACACGAACAACGTCTCGACGACCACCCGCGAGAAACTTTCACAAAACCTCTTTATCAATGTTCCGCACGCTCGAAAACTTCTGTAAAATTGATTTATCGAACTGGGTGCGCAGGATGGACTGCGCACGGAACCGACGCAAACCCGAACAAAGGACACCGATGCCCCACGACGACCACATCCCCGCGCTGCCCGACGGCGCAGACGAGATCCTCGCGCTGCTGTACCACGGCGAACCGGTCGCCAAACGCGGCATCGCGGACGCGCTGCATATCAGCGCACCGACGCTCAACGCGCGCCTGCGACTGCTCGAGGACGCCGGACTGATCGTCGTCGCCGGCCACCGGCAGTCGACCGGCGGACGCCGCGCACGCACCTACACCTTCAACTACCGCAGACGCTGCGCGATCGGCGTCACGATCCGTTCGACCGAAATCGTCTGCATCGCCGTCGGACTTGACGGCACGGCGCTCGACGAACGCCACACGACGATCGCCGCGCACGCCGACGCCGCATTCTACGGCAGGGCGGCGCGCATCATCGACGAATTCGCCGAGCAGGTCGCGGCCGCCGGCACGCCTCCGCTCGGCGTCGGCCTCGCCGTCCCCCGGCACATCAACACGGCGAGCAGCCTCGACTATGCGGCGATCGGCGAACGCATCACATTGCCGGTGACGACGACCGAGCGCTACTGCGCATACGCCTTCGCCGAACTGCGCGCGCGACCGGCGCTGCGCGACGCCGTCTGCCTGTTCCTCGGCAACCATATCGGCAGCGCCGTGCTGCAGGGTGGCCTCCCCCACACCGGCGCGCTCGAGCACATGCCGCTCGACCCGGACGGCCCGCGCTGCGAATGCGGCGGCAACGGCTGCCTCAACGTCTACTGCTCGTCTGCGAACCTCACCGAGGAGGGCGAAAGCCTGCCCGGGTTCTTCGGCGTGCTCGAGCAGGGGGAGGTCCACCACCGCGACCGCATGCGCGAATGGCTGCGCTCGCTCGCGCAGGCGATTATCAGCATCCGCGCCGTATTCGCCGCCGACGTGCTACTGTGCGGCCCGATCGCCGGTTTCCTCGACGACGCCGAGATTGCGCAGCTCGACCGTCTCGTCGCAGGACACCCGGCCGCCTCCCGCACGGCCGCGGGCACCGGCGACGACGACGCTCCCCCGCGCATCGCGCGCGGCCTGTGCGACGTCTACCAGGACGCCTACGGCGCCGCCTACGCGATCGTGCGCGACCATCTGCGCGAGCTCGCGCTGCTGCGCTGAACGGTCGCGGGACATGTCCGGCCTCGGTGTCCATTCCCCGGCACCGCGCGCTCCACGCCGCATACGGCCGCCTACAATGGTGCCATGCAGCTGCCCGAACTTCACCGTTACGCGACGCGACCAGGACTGTTCTTCACCGACGACGGCGGCGCCGACGTCGTCGCGCGCTCCGAGACCGCCGATCAGCTGTGGTTCAGCGTCCTCGAGCCGATCGACGAGCCGAGCCGCTTCTACAATGAGGCGGTGCGCATCAACGAGGAGCCGACGCTGCCGTTCATCGATCAGGTGCGCCGCTTCCCGATCTGCACGCGCGTGCTCAAATCGTTGGGCGTGCGCGAGACGCTGTTCCGCATGGAGGGTCCACGCTACGGACTGTGGTATCTGCACCTAGACAAGGCATGGGACGGCATGCACTACGGCTACCGCGCCGACGGGGCTTGGGACCCACGGCACGGGCTGCGCTTCAATCCCTACAAGTTCCTGCTCGACCCCTACGCCAAGGGCATCGAGGGTTCGATGACGCTCGACCCGGCCGCCTTCGCCTACGACTGCTCGTTGAAGAACGGCCTGATCAAGGGGTCGGCGTGGGGCGCGATGAACCGGCTCGACTCCCTCGGCAAGGTGCCGATTTCGGTCGCGATCGACGACCGAGATGTGACGAAGCACGACGCCGACCCGTCGCACCCGCATGTGCCGTGGAGCCGCACCGTCATCTACGAACTGCATGTCAAGGGCTTCACGGCGAAGGCGCCGTGGCTGCCCGAGGAGCTGCGCGGCACCTATGCGGGGCTCGCCCATCCGACGACGCTCGCCTATCTGCAGGGACTCGGCGTCACGTCGATCGAGCTGCTGCCGATCATGGCGAAGCAGTCAGAGGTCTTCCTGCAGGAACGCAACTGCGCGAACTACTGGGGATACTCGACGCTCAGCTTCTTCTCCCCCGAGCCGTCGTACGCGACGAGGACGGCACAACGGCGCGGCGCCCGAGCGGTGCGCCACGAGGTCATCGAAATGGTGCGCGCGCTGCACAGCGCCGGCTTCGAGGTGATCATGGACGTCGTCTTCAACCACACCTGCGAAGGCGGCAACGCCGGGCCGTCGGTGTGCTGGCGCGGCCTCGACAACCTCACGTTCTACCGGCAGCAGCATCAAGGCGGCGAGCTCGAGGACACGACCGGCTGCGGCAACACGATCGACTTCACCGACACGCACAACATCACCTTCGCCGTCGATGCGCTCAGCTACTGGGCGAAGCGCATCGGCATCGACGGCTTCCGCTTCGACCTGGGCGTCAGCCTCGCGCGGCTCAACGGGTCGTTCACGCCGTACCATCCGTTCCTGTACGCGCTGCGTTCGGAACCGCTGCTCGGCAACCTCAAGCTGATCATGGAGCCATGGGATCTGGGCGAGCAGGGATGGCGCACCGGCCAGTTCCTCTCCCCCTTCGCCGAATGGAACGACCGTTTCCGCGACGCGACGCGCAGATTCTGGGTGCGCGAGGTCAACGACGGCGCATGCGAAGGCGTCGGCATGCAGGAGATGGCGACGCGGTTGTGCGGCTCGGCGGACCTGTTCGCGACCGATCCGGGACGCGGCGCGACGTCGTCGATCAACTTCGTGACGGCACACGACGGTTTCACGCTCGCCGACCTCACGCAGTACTCGGCGAAGCACAACGAGGCGAACGGCGAACACAACAACGACGGCGCGGACACCAACAACTGCGCGAACTTCGGCGTCGAGGGGCCTTGCGACGACCCGCACGTGGCGCTGCTGCGCGAACGCGCGCGCATGAACATGCTCGGCACGCTGATGCTCTCGCTCGGCACGCCGATGATGCTCGCCGGCGACGAGTTCAACAACTCGCAGGGCGGCAACAACAACGCGTACTGCCAGGACAACGACATCACCTGGCTCGACTGGGATTGGATCCTGCCCGAGACGAAGACTCCCGAATACATGCGGATGGAGTCAATCTCGCGCCTCATCGCGGTGCGCAAGTCGCTCGACATCTACAACCACGAGGACTTCTTCACGCGGTTGAGCCAGCTGGGGCTGCTCAAACCGTCGAGCCGCATCCAATGGCTGCTGCCGGACGGCACGACGCCGATGGAGCGCGACTGGTTCGACACGTCGATCCGCTCGTTCACGATGCGCCTGCTGAGCAAGGACGAGCTCGACGTCGCGATCGTCGTCAACGGCTGCGACAAACCTCTGCGCTTCCACATGCCCCCGGACGCGCATTGGGACGTGCTGTGGTCGTCGGCGGAGACGACCGGCGAGCGGCCGTGCCCCGGCATGCATGAGGAGCGGTTCACGGTCCCGCTCGAGAAGTCGTTCTGGGTCGACCGCGCGATGCGCCGGCAGCATGACGCCGACGAGACTTTCACGCAGATGATGGAGCAGGCGCAGCGCAACGCGTCCGATGCGGCGTCGCGGGACGGCACGACGATGGCGAGCGGTGCGGCCAGATCGGGCCACTATGTGCCGAAGTCGGCACGCGCGGGCGCCCCGAACTGGGCGATGTGCGCAGCCGGCGGCGGGGACGCAGATCCCACGATGCTCGGGCTGCCGAGGATCGAACGGGCGATTCGCAAGAACGTGGCCGATTCGGCGACGCCGTCGTCGCCGATCGGTCACGTCATCGACGCCGACCGCTACACCACTGCGGTGGACGCCGACGGCGTCGGAACCCACATCTGGACCTTCCCCGCGCTGAGCATCAGCATCCTGCTGCAGCGTTCGAAGGCCGAGGAGGGTTGAGCGCGGGCCGCAACGTGCCGGCGAGAGTCCCCGACGAAACTCACGGGGGAAACAGAACAGGCCACCCGCCGATGGCGGATGGCCTGTCTGATGCAGTAAAACGAAAATCAGCGCTTCGAGAACTGCGGCGCACGACGAGCCTTGTGCAGACCCGCCTTCTTGCGCTCGACGACGCGCGCGTCGCGCGTCAGGAAGCCGGCCTTCTTCAGGGCCGCACGGTTCGCGTCGCGGTCGATCGCGTTGAGCGCGCGTGCGACGCCGAGGCGGATCGCACCGGCCTGGCCGGTGGTGCCGCCGCCGTCGACGAGGACGATGACGTCGAACTTGTTCTCAAGCTTAAGCAGGACGATCGGCGAGTTGACTTCACGCTGCTGCAGCTTCGACGGGAAGTACTCCTCGAGCGTACGGCCGTTGATCGTCCACTTGCCGGTGCCCGGAACCAGACGCACGCGGGCGACGGCTTCCTTGCGACGGCCGGTGCCGTAGCCCGGGGCGATCGCGGAGGTGCCGGTGCCGGCGCCGGAGTTGGTCTCGGTGGTGAAGGCGACGGTGTTCTCAGCCTCGGTTTCCTGAACCGGGGAGTTGTTGGTGTTTTCAGCCATGATATCTATCTCCTAACGGTTCACTTTGCCTGCTGCGAGACCTGTTCGATCTCGAAGACCTGCGGCTGCTGGCCGGCGTACGGATGCTCTTCGCCAGCGAAGACGCGCAGACGGGTCAGCTGGACCTTGGCGAGCTTGTTCTTCGGCAGCATGCCCTTGACGGCGTGCATGATGATGCGCTCCGGCTTGTTCTTGAGCAGCTCGGCATAGCTGTCGCGGCGCAGACCGCCGGGACGACCGGAGTGGGAGTAGAGTTCCTTGTCCATCTTGTCACCGGTCAGCGCGATCTTGTCGGCGTTGATGATGATGACGTAATTGCCGGAATCGGCGTGAGGAGCGAAGGACGGCTTGTTCTTGCCGCGCAGCAGGTTCGCCGCGGCGACGGAAAGACGGCCAAGCACGACGTCGGAGGCGTCGATGATGTACCAGTCGTGAGTCAGATCAGCTGGCTTCGGTGTGAAAGTTTTCACGATATACCTTTTCTTTGTATTGTGTTCCGGACTTCCCGGACATGCTTGGTTAGGGCGTCGTCCGTTCGGTCTCATTACCGTGGGCTCCCTGAAAGTCCTTATGGCGAGTGGGAAAGCGCTTTGAAGGACCCCGTAGGGAAACACAACAATCCTCTAGTATATCGGCCGGCTTGACAATGCCGGACGTGCGACGCGCCGCAGATGCGCAACGGCTTTGGCGCTGATGCCTCAAGCACATTGAAGAGGAATCCCCATGCCATAAAACATGGGGATTCCTCTCATTCATGCGACGTCTTCGGCCAGAATACGACCGATTCGATGCGGGATTCCCGTCACGAGTGCGTTGCCCATGCAGAAAGCCCTATGACCGTCACTCATCAGATCGTCACCCGTCCAGCCGACGGGGAATTCCTGCAACGCGTCCAATTCGTCAGGAACCAAACGCCTGAGCCGACCATTCTGTTCCACGACATGTTTCGTTCGGGAAGCGCCGCTGCCGCCCTCACCCGTCAGAATCGTGCGGCTGGGTTGATCAAGCGAATCCGGGAAAGCGACAGGACCTTCGGAGTAGGTATAGGTATAACCTGTCCGAGCCACACGCTCCTCACGCTTCCCCCCCTTGAGATACTGCCATGAGGACAACTTCGCCTCATCAATCCAAAACGCCTCCGACACCTGCTCCGCCGGCACCAGAACGTCGCCCAAAGTCTGGCGAGGACCGTCATAAACGGCATCTACGCGTCGAGTCAGCACATGACCATCCTGCATCACTCCGGAGTTTTGGAACTTGGATACGGAATCACCTACTCCGAAATGCTTCGTGACCCGGTAAGGATCATCAGAAATGGCGAAGTTGTGTTCGATATGCTTATCGCTCTCAACAATCGGGAAAGCGCGCGCAATCACACCGGAACGCATCAGCCGATCGTCAAGATTCCATTCCGGCGCATCATGCTCCGCGAAAATGTATACGCGTCGACGACGTTGCGGCATACCGTATTCGGCGGCGTTGACCACACGCCACTCAACGGAATATCCAAGGCGGTACAGGCATGAAAGGATGATGGCGAAATCACGCCCACGCTGCGAGGCAGGCGATTTCAGCAATCGGTCGACGTTCTCCAGCAGCACGTACTTCGGATGGCGCATCTCCAGAAGACGATTGATGCTCCACCAAAGAACGCCCTTCTTGCCGTCGATGCCGGACGCCAGCGCCAGGGGCTTCGCCACCGAATAATCCTGACACGGGAAACCGCCAACCAACATGTCAAACTCGGGAATTGCGCGAGTCCCCTCTTCGACCTGATCGAGCACCTTAGCGATGTCCTCGTTGACGCACGATCCCGCACCGAAGCGATCCTCATAGCAACGCCACGCGAACTGCTTCGACTCCTGCCCCATGGGTTCCCACTGATTGGCCCAGACCGTCCTAAAGGGTCCGGCCGGTTCGCGGCGGAACTGGGGGTAGCGCTCGTCGTTATAACCCTCAAGTCCCAGACGGAATCCGCCTACCCCGGCAAACAGCTCCGCGATGCGTATCGTCATGTCTGCGACTCCTTATGCATTTTCGGCGCGGACTGCCGCGCTCGCGTATGATGGATCCGAACATTCGTTCGGATCCATCATACGCGAGCGCACGACAAAATCAAGCATCCTACTGTATCCCAGCGTGTCGATTTGGCACTAAAACGATTGTGGGCCTGAAGCATATGCTTCAGGCCCACAATCGTCCACTCGCGCGTCTGCTGTTATCTTGAATCTTTCTTCTGCAGAATGTCATTCACGATGTAATGATTTGTAATCCAAAATGACCGCTTCATCTCCTCGCCACCTTGCGGCGTGGGATAAGTATCAGCGCCGTTGCGCGCATGGGGACGCACATGGAAAATTGAACCAGTGCCATCCAAACCCGTTATCGGCGCGAACTGATCGTAGACGCCACGACGCACTTTACGACGCGTATCCTCGTACACCTCCTCCGCTTCAGCGAACGCATCGTCTGGACAAGTCCATAGCACGACGTCATCCAGGCGGTATTCGCCATCACCGCCGTCCCGATACACCACAAAGAGGAACGGACTGAGCAACGTCTTGCGTAAATCACTGTCTTCCCAAGGGGTCTCGGCGATTTCCTCCCATTTGAACGCCGGGAATGATACGGATTCCTTGATGCGGCCGCTCTTCTCGACACGAAGTGTACGAATGGTGCTCTTACGCAAACCAGCTTTTTCGAATTCGGCGACCAAGGCATCGCGGTCGACGCCGAACGCCGCCTTGAGCAACGCCATCGTGGACGTGGCATGCGCTTGCTTCGCACCGGAACTGCACGCATTGTTCAGCTTGCGTAGTATTTCCGGGGCGGTCAGCCCGATGTAGTCCTTGAAACGGGACCGGATCAGCTCTTCGAGCGTAAGGTCGCGTTCATCCTCATCGCGCTGAATCTTCTCAACTTTCTTCTTGGCGAGCAATTCATTCACCACGTTCGTCATATAGGAGCCCTTCAAGGCCCATCTTCTCGGCTTGGCCGGCACCGACGAATTCGGCTGCTGAACCGTCGCACCGTGCCCACTTCCGGTGGTTGCCGCCTCCAGATACAGCGTGTCTCGACTGCTGATTTCATGTGCCTTACCATCACGAATCTTCGCAATCACCTTTTCCCAGTCTTCTCGAATCTGCGGAAGATCCTCCTCGGGAATGCCCCACAAAGCCACAAGCTTGAATTTCATATCGAAGATGTTGTCGGTGTCATCCCTGTAGTCATACGCCATCAGAAGCACATGCTTCGTCTTGTCCCGCATATGACTGTCTTCGAACGTCTCATTAAGAATCGTCATATAATTGATATTGGTGATAGACAATCGCTCTTTGGCACGAATATCACCTTTTTTATTCCTAATAAGACCAGTGGTCTTCAGCTCCAATTCCGTCACATCGAAATCTGGCGCCTGATTATTATTGTTTTCGATATCGAAGAAGTACTTCTCGACATTATCCCCCATCGCACCTTTGTTCCCCTGTTTTCCAGCGGTTTTCGGCTTCGCGTATCCTTTCGGTTTCATATCCTCCGGGATATCCAAGACTTCGCGCAGCGTCTGCCCCTCAATCGTCTTGGCATACAGCAGTATCCTCTCTACATTGCTGTCGTCGTAAGTTTCACCACGGACAACCTTTTTCATGACTGCCTCCCATCAGTACACGTTGTGCACTCTCCACACTTGTAGCGGCTAGAGCCAAGTGTATGCCAAGAGTTCGTAGCACACAAACCCCGAGCATGTTTGCCCGCCCATCAATCGCCGCTTTTCGCGGAAACATGGCTCCCTAAAACATGACAAGGCACAGAGGACGCAATCTACAAAAGAAGGGCATCATGGTAGATATCACTATTCCGCACAACGCGACAATTATTAATAATGGTCGACAAATTAATATACTTTGAATGCACGAGTTTCCTTTTCCCACACTCATTTATAGACACCTGCCGTCGGAGACTGATGAACATCGTCTGGAGATATCCGATATGCAGGAGGCTGTCACTGGATTCGATGCATATGGAGATTCATCAATGCTCCGACGGCGCGCCGCGCGAACGAATCGATGAGGACACCGCCGCCATACGCGGACGCCTTCGTGCACGCAGGCAATGGTTGCGGACATGGTCACCGCCACCGCTGACGTTGCGGTATGTGCACGGGCGGCGGGGATGACACAGGCTCCATCCTCGCATTGCGGTACGCTACGGGTCCTCCCACCGTACCGCAATGCGGAATTGGCAGGCGGGGCCAAGGTGGTTCACGCCGAGAAGACGCCACCGGGCAAAGCCTTTGTCGTGTTGGAGCAATACCGGACCTTAGGCATAGCAAAGCCCGACGCACATCGTGTGCGTCGGGCTTTGCGGAGAACAAGGAACGCGGAACAGCGCGTCAGCTTCAGCTGTTCATAATCTTCGTGATGCTCTGCAGCAGGTCGCCGCGGAACAGGTCCTCGAGCATGACCGCGTTGCCGTCCGCGTCAGCGAGCGGAACGCGCCAGTTCGGGTACTCGTTGTCGGTGCCCGGCTGGTTCTGCGCGCGCTTCTCGCCGACGGCGTCGACGATGGACGCGGCGAGCAGCTTGCACGGCGAGCCCTTGAGGCCGCGGTACAGCGCCTCGACGATCTCGGTCTCGTGCGCGGCCTCGTCCTGCAGCGCCGACGAATCCAGATAGCCCTGATCGGTGAGCATCTGCAGCATCGCGTTGTGCTCTGCGCGGGCGCTTGCCTCGAAGGCCTCTGCGCCCTCCTCGAGCAGGCCGAGACGTTCGCGGATCTTGACGTGCTCGTACTCGAGGTAGCCTGCCGCCGGCGGCAGGTCGTGCGTGTTGACCGACGCGAGCGCGTACGGACGCCAATGCTTCGGCGGCGTGAAGACGCCGTCCATCTGCTCGAACCATTCGACGGCGCATCCGAGGATGCCGTGGTCGGACAGCGACTTCTGCACGTAATCGGGCACGACGCCGAGGTCCTCGCCGACGACGATGCCGCCGACGCGGCTCGCCTCGATCGCGAGGATGCCGAGCATGACGTCGTGGTCGTAGTAGACGTAGGTGCCATCGACGGCCGTGTGGCCCTCCGGGATCCACCACAGACGGAACAGGCCGAGGATGTGGTCGATGCGCACGGCGCCGGCACAGTCGAACATGCCGCGCACCATCTCACGGTAGGACAGGTATCCGGTGTTCTTGAGCGCGAGCGGGCTGAGCGGCGGCTGGCTCCAGTTCTGACCCTGCTGGTTGAACATGTCCGGCGGCGCGCCGACGGTGGCGCCCTTCGCGAAGCGCTCCGGGTTCCACCACACTTCGGAGCCGAGCGGATGCACGCCCACGGCCATGTCGGACATGATGCCGATCTTCATGCCGGCGGTGCGAGCCGCCTCCTGGGCGAGGTGCAGCTGCTGCGTCGCCGTCCACTCGAGCCAACGGTAGAACTCAAGCGTGTCGGCATGCCGCTCGCGCAGCGCGATGACCTCCGGCGACTGCTTGTCCATCTTGTGGATCCAGCTGTCCGGCTTGTCCTCCGGAGCGCCCCACAGCTCATAGCACAGGCACCAGGTGGCGTAGGCCTCGAGGTCCTCGCCGCAGCGGGCCTTGTACTCGTCGAACTCGCGCTGGCGTTCCTGGGACAGGCCCGCGTCGAAGATCTCGCGCAGCGCCGGCTTCTTCTCGAGCCACATCGCGTCGCGGTCGATGAGCTGCGCGTCGTTGTTGAAGCGCTCGACCTTCTCATGCGCGGCGCGGATACGGCCCTTCGCCTCGCCGTCGATCAGATTGAACTCGGGGATGTCCTCCGGGCGGATGTACGTGAAGTTCACGAAGCGGCGCGACACCGGCAGGTACGGCGACGGCGTGAGCGGCACGACCGGCTCGGCGGCGTGCAGCGGGTTGACGAGCAGGAAATCGGCGTCCGTATAGCGCTTGCCGTCGGTGAGCAGCGTGCGCAGGTCGGTGTAGTCGCCGACACCCCACGAATCGGCCGAACGGATCGAATACAGCTGGGCCATCCAACCCCACAGCGCGCCGTTCTTCATCGGGTCGAGCATTTCGATGCGTTCCGGCGCGCTGATGAGCGTCGCGTTCTCGGAACGTTCGCCGCTTTCGACGTGCAGCGTGTGGTAGCCGACCGGAAGCTCGGCGGGGATGATCAGATCGGATTCGGCGATGAACTTGCCGTCGATCTCACGCACCTTGGCTTCCGGCATCGCGTTGAGCCTGAGCTCGCCTTCGAAACGCTCGCCGTTCTCGAGGATCAGCGTGACCTGCGCCGGCTCGGTGATGCCGGTGCGCAGCGTGACATGCGTCTCCTTGCCGACCGTGTGCAGCACGGTCGGGTCGATGAGACGCAGGTGGCGCTCACGCGTGATGTCGGCGATCGCCTTCTCGATCGCCTCGTCGGAGGTCGCGTCGATGCCGAGCGCACCAAGGATCGCGACGAGCGTCTCGTCGGAGATCTCATGGAAATCGCGCGACAGACCGGTGTAACTAGTTGCAACGCCCATCATGGACGCCAGACGCACGAGGGGCCGTGCGAGGCGCTCCGGGCTTTCTTCCATTTGCTCTGCCATAACTTCCTAGTGTAGGGCAACAAACGTTGTCAAAACACCGCGACGCGCGCATTCCCCACAGTTTTGCCACAGAACGCGGATTCATTGGCCGAGGCGCCGGCGCGCGGCATGCACGACCTCGTCACTCGAATCGGCGCTCAGTCTTTCAAGGATCTCCTGTGACGCGTTCGGGTTAAGCGCTACAGCACGGCGTACCATCGACGACAATACAACGTTCGCATCCGGCTCGAGCTCCGCGCCGAGGCGGGAGAGGAAATCGAGCGTGTCGACGTCCATCTCCGGATCCTGCGCGCCCTCGAGACGCATCTTCCACGACGTGCGCTTGTTGCGCAGCGCCTCGTCGCGCACCGCGGGCGTATCGTCCTTCGTAAGCCTGCCGACGAGCCAGTTCTTGTCGTCGATGTTCGCGGCGACCGCCTGGCGCACCACCGCCGACGGGTCCTCGGACAGCTTGACGAGCACGTTCGGGAACGGCATCGTGCTCGCGAGGAACACGCGGTCCTCCTCGGGCGTATGCGGATTACCGGCGACGGCCTCGAGCAACGCCGTCGCGCGTGAGAACGCCGCCTGCTCGCCGCGGTCGGGCAACGGACGGCGCGCGAATTCATGCAGTTCAGCCGCGTCCGTCGAATGCCGCAGCCGTTCGTAGGTCGTCGTCAGCGGCTCGACGTGGGGCGTATCGGTTGCCTCGGTTGCATCGACGCCGTCCGTTGCGTCACCGTCGGCATCGGCGTCCGTCCGCACGGATGCATTCGCCACGTTCGGCTGCGCATCGACGTCCTCGGCATTCATCTCGCTTGCCGCAATCGTCTGCGCATGCGCGTTCGTGTCACCCATCTCGTCCACGGCATCCGTCGCATCCGCAGCACCTATCTGCACGTCCGCGTCCACGGCATCCGTCGCGTCCACGGCAACCGTCCGCGAGGCCGCCGCAGGCTGATCGTTCGTCATCGGCGCATCGACGTCATCGGCGCCCGTCGTTTCGCCAGTCATCGTCTCATCGGTCATCGTTCCACCTCTGTCCGTCCGAATCAGTCCGCCATATGCGCATACGGCCGCATGCGCATGCCCGTCCACTCTAGCAACGCCCGTATGCGCGAGACGCGCGCCGCGAGCGCCGCGAGCGCGATCGGCACGCGTGTCGCCGCGCGTCGCGCATATGCCGCGCTGACGCCGTCCGCACGCGGCTCCCGCTCGCCCTCGCCGGCATCGTCCGCATCATCGGCGCGGCGCGTCGGACGTCCTCTCGACCATCGGCGGGCATGCGCCGACTACCGTTCCTCGACGGGCCGCGCGACCAGTCCGAGCGGTTCCGGCACGACGTTCGCGTTGAAGGTCTCGCGCACGCGGTCGGCGAATCGGTGCTCCATGTCGGCCGGCACCGCGCATTCGATCTCGACGTGGTCGGTGAAGGCGGCGTCGAGCTGCGCGCCATCGACGAGCGCGAGCAGCTGCTGGAAGGCGCCGAGCTGCGCGTAGTCGAGGCGGACGAGATACCGCCTGCATTGCACGATGCTCGCCTTGCGCGCCGCCTTCACGGCGAGCGAGGCGCCGGTCGAATACGCACGGATCAGGCCGCCCGAACCGAGCAGGATGCCGCCGAAGTACCGGGTGACGGCGACGGCGCAGTCGGTCAGCTCGTTCGCGCGCAGCACATCGAGGATCGGCTTGCCGGCGGTGCCCGACGGTTCGCCGTCGTCGCTCATCCGTTCCATGACGCGGCCGGTCTCGTCGGTGACGATCGCCGCGTATGCGACGTGCCGCGATTTCGGATGCGTCTCGCGGATCCGCTCGACGAACGCGAGCGCCTCGCCGAGGTCGTCGACGTGGCATGCGTCGCCGATGAACTCGGATTTCTTCTCGACGAAAGCGTCATGCGCCGGCTCGGCGGCGGCGTTGAGGATCGTGCGCATCATGCCGTCTCCGGATCGACGACGACGTTCTTCTTGCCGCCGGTGCAATACGCGACGATATCCTCGACGCACTGCCTCGTCAGGTTGCGGTTCGCGCCGTCGGAACGCCATGCGACGTGCGGCGTGAGCACGAGGCCGTCGATCGCGAGCAGCGGGCTGTCCATCGGCAGCGGCTCCTGGTAGTAGACGTCGAGCGCCGCCGGGATGTCGCCGCGTTCGAGGCGGCGGACGAGCGCGCCGGGGGCGATGATCTCGGCGCGCGCCGTGTTGATGAGCATCGTGCCCGGTCGCAGCGCGTCGAGTTCGGCGTCGCCGATCATGCCGCGCGTGCCGTCGACGAGCGGCATATGGATCGAGACGACGTCGGCGCCGGCGAACAACGCCTTCATGTCCGCGATCGGCGTCACATCATGCTCTGTGTAGCGTTCGCGCGAGCCGCGCCCCGAATCCCAGACGGTCACTTGCATGCCGAAGCCGTGGGCGATGCGCGCGACCGTCTGGCCGATGCCGCCGAAACCGACGATCGCGAGCGTCTTGCCGGCGAGTTCGATGCTGCTCATGCCGTTCCAGTCGCCGGCGCGCAGTTCACGGTCGAGGTCGCCGACGCGACGCGCGAGTTCAAGAATCAACGCGAAGGTGAATTCGGCGACGGCCGCATCGCCATAGTGGCGCACGTTGCAGATGCGCACGCCGAGCTCGCGCGCCAGATCGAAGTTGACGTAGCTGGCGACGCCGGTGCCCCCGAATGCGAGGCAGCGCACCGTCTTCGCAAGACGGCGCAGCATGTCGTCGGAGATGTGCACGCCGATGACAATGACGGCTTCGGCGCCTTCGGCCCGCGTCAGGAACGTGTCCTCGTCGAGCGTGTGGTCCTCGAACATGCGCACCCGGGCGATGCCGTCGAGCATCGGCAGCGCCGCCTTGAGCGGGGCGACCATGTCCTCGAACACGCAAGGCACCGCCACAAGCGGGAGGTCGGAGTGCGCGGCGGGTGTCGGTACGGTGGCGGTAGTCGATGCGGTAGTCGATGCGGTAGTCGATGCAACGGTAGGCGCAGATCCTGAGAGGGGCGGATTGGCTGCATTGGCCGGAGTGGATGGAGTGGATGGATCGGCTGTCGGCTCGGGCTTGCATGTGGGCGCCGACGCGCCTTGCGCGGCAGCAGTCGCTTCCGTGGGTTCGATGTGTTCCGTCATGGGTTCCACTGTAGCGCCGCCTCTGTTTTCGCCGTGCATTGGACGCTCTGCGGGCTGGTTCAGCAGGTTGGTTCTATGGAACGATCCGAAGCGGTACGGTTCATCGCCCGCGGCGATGGGTCGTCTCGCGACCGAGTCGGTCTGCGGGTCGGTTCGTCGACGGAATCGACAGGCCGGACCGGAGCGAGTCGGGACACCGCCGGCATCCCCGACCGCCCTGCGGGCCTGTTCATCGAACGGATCCGCAGGACGCCAATCCGGCAAAACGGTCCGCAAGGCAGCTTGTCATCGGACAGACCTGCCGTGGTCCGGAACGGGAGACGGCATGGGATCGACGGCAAACGACATGTCAGAGAGAAGTCGGCTAATAGGTACGTCCATGGGCATTCGAGCAGCTTCCAGCGCAGTCGTCTCATGAAACTGTCCATGAAAACGCTTCATGATTTGCAAGGATTTGCAGAACATATTACAGTAACGAATCGAGGCTGTGGACAAAGGCGTACCGCGGCTTCGCTCTTTTTCCATCAACCCCTCGTTTCAGCGCCAGCACACCACGTCGCCAGACCGGCTGACCGAATGCATATTCACGTCCATGGCCCTACATGACCCACGCGCGCCGATGAGACAGCGAAAAGCCGGAAACGCAATGCGATTCCGGCTTGAGCTGGCGGAGTCAGAGGGATTCGAACCCTCGAGCCGCTAACGCGACTAACACCTTAGCAGGGTGCCCCTTTCGGCCACTCAGGCATGACTCCACGTCACGCTTCACAAGCGCAACAGGTTGTAAGCATAGCAGCCATCCCCGACCAGCACAAATCGCCATCCCGTTGCGTGTCTCTTCTCCTCGGAGTTTTCCATCCCCGTCCGCACCAAAGTCGAATTGATCCACTCCGCCGCACGGATCACCGCAGCCGTTCGCCAACAAGGCCAACTGCGATCCGCCCGGCCGCATAGGCCGGCAGCTCCGTTCGGGAATCGGCCCCCCTTGCGAACCATTCCATCGCAGGAATCACCGGGCTCATTCGCGAACGGACACCGTTGCGATCCGCTCCGGTGCATCATCCAGCACCTCCATTCGGCAACAGTCTCTTTTGCGAGCCGCTCGGCCATGAGCCGGCTCGCCCGGAACCGTCCCACCGGGCGAGCCGACTCACAAGCCAGCCCATTTGCGTCCCGATCCGTCGAACAAGCCAACGAACCCACCCGAGAACCAGGACGGCCGCGTCCCGATCCGTCGGCCAGGTCGACAAGCCCACCCGCAAGCCGGCCCTGTCGCATCTCGGTCCGTCGCTCCGGTCGACAGATCAGCCCGTTACGGTCCGGTCCACCCGGCCGGCCGACGAACTCACCCGCAAACCGGCCCGTCTGCGGGACAAGACGTCGCGCACATCGACGAGTCAAACCGCCATGCCCCTCACCGGCTTCCATTCGAACAAATGTTCCACTAGAATATGGCATATGAGCACAGCACCACGCATCGCAGCCGCCAAGCGCGACTGGGGCCACGATGAACGCGGCTGCACGGTGCTGCATATCGACATGGACGCGTTCTTCGCGTCGCTTGAGATCGCACGGCATCCCGAACTCGCAGGGCGACCGGTCATCATCGGCACCGGCAACCGCGCCGTCGTATCGGCGGCGAACTACGAGGCGCGCAAATACGGCATCAACTCGGCGATGCCGGCGTCGCGCGCCCATCAGCTGTGCCCCGGCGGCGTCTTCCTTCCCGTCGACCACCACTACTACAGCCAAGTCTCGCGCGACATCTTCAGCACGATCTTCAGCCATGTGACCGACCAGATCGAGCAGGTCTCGGTCGACGAATGCTATATGGACGTCGCCGGCGCGCTGCTCGAATGGGGTTCCCCGCTGCGCATCGGCGCGTGGCTGCGCGAGCAGGTCCGCGCGCGTCACGGCATCACCTGCTCGGTCGGCGTCGCGTCGAACAAACTCGTCGCGAAGATGGCGTCGACGAACGCGAAGCCGGACGGCATGCTGCTCATCCCGATCGCCCGTCAGGCCGAGTTCGTGCAGATGATGCCGCTGCGCGGCATCCCCGGCCTGGGCCCCGCGCTCGAACGCAGACTGGGTGAGCATGGCGTCGATTCGGTGCGCGCGCTCGCCGAACTCGATCTGCCGTTGCTCGAAGGCATCACGGGTTCGCACGTCACCGCCGAACGCCTCTACAACGCGGCGCGCGGCCTTGATGCACGGCCGATCGTCACGCATGCGCCGGAGAAGTCGATCGGCGCCGAGCACACGTTCCCGCAGGACGTGAGCGACGCGGCGAGCGTGTGCGGGCTGCTGCGACGCTGCTGCGACGACGTCGCATCGACGCTGCGCCGCAAAGGTCTCGTCGCACGCACCGTCACCGTGAAACTGCGGTTCCCCGATCTGAGCATCACGACGAAATCGTTGACGATCGAACAGCCGACCGACGCCGCGAGCGCGCTGCTGCCGGTGACGCTCAGGCTGCTGCGCGCGATGCTTGGCGTTCCCGTCGACGCGACGCCGGCGCGGCTGCCGCGCTCGATCCGCCTCGCCGGCATGTCGGTGAGTGGCCTGAGCGAGCGCGCGAAGACGGTCATCCAGCCGACGCTCGAGGATATGCTCGCCGAAAGCGGCGACGACGATCATGGTTCGACGACGCAGACGCGGCTGCGCGGCGCCGAGGAGGCGCTCGACGCGATCCGCGGTCGTTTCGGCTCCGGCAGCGCGCAGCTCGGCATCTGAACAATCCGTGCGCGCATGCGGACGCATATGCGCGATCCATGCGCAGACCGTAACACGGCGACGGCTGCGCGATGACGACTGCGCGCGACCGCCACGCCGGAGCCGGGGCCGCAACCATCGCTGCACGCCCAGCGGCGCGCAGTCGTCACATGGTCGTCACTCGCCGATCGCGGCGGCAGCGCGCAGTCGTCCGACGGCCGCTACGACGGCCTCGTCGTCCACCGTCGCCGAGAAACGAAGATAGGCGCCGTCGCCGTAGAACTCGCCGGGGCTCGCGATGATGCCGATCGACGCGAGATCCTCCATGTCCTGCCAGCAGTCGCCGGATTTCGCCTTCACCCACACGTAGAGCGCGCCCTGCGGCATCGACGCGTCGTATCCGTAGGCGCGCAGTCCTCCGACGAGCGCTTCGAGCCGCACATGGTAGCGGTTGTGCTGCAGACGCACCTCGTCCGTCGCGCGCAATCCGGCGGTCATCGCCGCCTGCACGGGGCCGGGGACGATGAGGCCGAGCTGCTTGCGCAGGTTCGTCATGTCGTGCACGATCACCGCATCCCCGGCGATGCATGCCGTGCGGTAGCCGGCCATGTTCGATTGTTTGCTCAGCGAATACAGCACGAGCACGCCCCGCGCATCGCCGTCGCACACGTCGGCGCGCAGTGCGCACGGCGCCCCCTCGAGGTCTTGTTCGAGCATGCCGTCGCCGTCGTTGTCTTCGTTCCACATCATCATCGCGTAGCATTCGTCGGACAGCACGACGGCGTTGATCGCGCGCGCCGCCTGCACGATGCGTCGCAGCTGTGCCGCGTCGAGCGTCGCGCCGGTCGGGTTGTTCGGCGAGTTGACCCACACGGCCTTGACGCCGGGGACGTCCTTCCACGATGCGACATCGGCGACGTCGTCCACTTTGAGCACGGTGGCGCCGGCGACCTGCGTGCCAATTTCGTAGGTCGGATAGGACACACGCGGCTGGACGACGACGTCGCCGGGACCGAAACGCAGCAGTGAAGCCATCATCGCGACCGCTTCCTTCGAGCCGACCGTCGGTACGATGTCGGCGCCGATTTGCGCGAGTTCGACGTCGCGGCAGTCGCGGAACCATTCGTGCAGCGCGGCCCGCAGCTCTGCGGTGCCGACCGTCGCCGGATATCCGTAGGCATTCGCGGCGTTCGCGGCGTCGGCGAGCGCGACGCGAACGGCCTCGGGCACGTCGTCCACCGGCGAGCCGATCGACAGGTCGACCATGCCTCCGGCGAACGCACGCGCGTGTTCCTTGTACTGCGCGATGCGCGACCAGTCGTACGGCGACGAAAAATCATGGAATCCCATCTCACACGCTCCTTCTGTCTTGCTGTCTTGTCTGCACGTTGTCCGCACGATGCATGCTCGGTTCGATGCATGTGCATGGATCCGCTGCACTGTTCCTGTTCGAGGGTCCGACTACTGCTGACGATTATCGTTTCCCGCATTGACCGACGTCATGCGCCGCGCATGCGCACGCAATCCGGGACGCTCCGACGCCCCTTAGCGTCCCGCGTCGCGCACGCGTACGCAGTGTGGTCCGCAGCACCCGGCTCCGCCGTCACATACTGCGCATCCATACGCAGTCCAGGACGCTCCGACGCGCCCAACCGTCGCGCGCCGCGTATCCATACGCAGTCCGGTACGCCCCGCCGTCACATACTGCGCATGCGTGCGCAATCCGGTCCACAGCACCACGTCTCGGCGTCACACGCCGCGCATCCATACGCCCGACCGGACCCCACACCATACCCCCATGTCACGCGCCACGCATACGTACGCTGCACGGGGACGTTCCAACGACCCTTAGCGTCCTAAGCTGCGCATGCGCACGCGGTCCAGAACACACCGGTACGTTCTACCGTCGCGCACCGCGCATCCATACGCTACGCGGTCCACAGCGTCATACCCACTGTCACACACCGCGCATCCGTACGCGGTCCGGGATGCCACAGCATGCACTATCGTCACGCACTGCGTATCCATACGCGGTGCGGCCCGCAGCACCACGCCCAGCCGTCACGCACCGCGCATCCATACGCGCGCCGAGACGCCACAGCGCGCCGCAATGTCATGCGCCGCGCATGCGCACGCGGTCCGGGACGCTCCGGCGTCAGACGCCGCGTACACATACGCGCTATGGGACACGCTCACAAGCCTGGCAACAACGCGGATGGCCCGTGCGCGCTCCGACGGGGAGCATGCACGGGCCATCCGATGCAGATCGTACACAACGATCACGCGATGATCATGCGGCGTTCTGCGGCGGCAGTTCGGCGACGCGCTTCGGGTCCTTGCCGATCGGGCCGGCGGCCTGCGCACCACCGAGGTCGCCCACTTCGGCGAAGAACTCGATCGCCGCGTCCTTGTACCACTCCCACTGCGCCGGCAGATCGTCCTCGTAGAAGATCGCCTCGGTCGGGCAGACCGGTTCGCAGGCGCCACAGTCAACGCATTCGTTCGGGTTGATGTACAGCGAACGCTTGCCTTCGTAGATGCAGTCGACCGGACATTCGTCGACGCACGCCTTGTCCTTGACATCCACGCAGGGCTGGGCAATCACATAGGCCATCTGTGTCCTCCTTAAGAATCCGTTCCAGATTACCGCGGAGCGAGCGGCCGGGCAAAGCCGACGCGCGCAGCGGCATCACAATCGGCTCAGCGTTTCCCATGCCGCCGTTCGGTCTTCGCGGCGGCCCGAGCCTTCGCCTCGGCGGTCTCATGCGCCGTCTCCTCGAGCTGCTTGATGCGCTGCTCCTTATCGAAGCGCTCGAGTTCGGCGTCGAGTTCGCCGGTTCCGAGGCGCGCATGGTTGTAGCTGTAAGTGAAGTAGATGACGAAGCCGATGACGAGCCACGCGAGGAAACGAATCCAAGTGAGCACCGTCAGGTTGAGCATGAGCCAGAAGTTCGCGAGCGCGACAAGGATCGGCACCCACGGGTTTCCGGGGATGCGGAACGTACGCGGCAGGTCGGGGCGCTTCTTACGCATGATCGGGATCGCGAGCGCGACGAGCGTGAACGCCGAGAGCGTGCCGATGTTGACCATGTCGGACAGCACGTCGATGTTGAAGCAGGCGGCGACGAGTGCGACGACGACGCCGACGACGATCTGCAGCTTCGCCGGCGTGCCGTGCTTGCCGGTGCGTGAGATGCCGCGCGGCAGCAGACCGTCGCGGCTCATCGCGAAGACGACGCGCGTCAGGCCGAGCAGCAGCACCATGACGACGGTCGCCAGGCCGAGCACGATCGCGAAGCTGATGATCTTGGCCGCCCAATCGGCGCCGACGAGTTCGAACGCGGTCGCAAGCGACGGGCTGTCCACGGTCGCGAGCTGCTTGTAGGAGACCATGCCGGTCGTGACAATCGCGACGAGCACGTACATGACGATGACGAGCAGCATGCCGACGCCGATGCCGAGCGGCACGTTGCGCTTCGGGTTCTTCGTCTCCTCGGATGCGGTGGCGACGACGTCGAAGCCGATGAACGCGAAGAAGACGAGCGCGGCGCCGGAGAGGACGCCGGACCACCCGTAGATCGTCGGCTTCATGTGCGTGAGCCACTGCCACAGAGGCTGCGCCATGCTGCCGCCGAGTTCGCCGTGCTGCACATGGTTCGCCGGTTCGCTCGGCGGCACGAACGGCGTATAGTTGGCGGCCTTCACGTAGAAGAATCCGACGATGACGACGAAGACGACGATCGCGATCTTGAGGATCGTCATCGCGCCGTCGACGCGCGCGCCGATCTTCGTGCCGAAGACGAGCAGCACGGTGAAGAACCCGACGATGATGATCGGCGCGAGGTCGAGGTGGAAGGAACCGAAGGTCAGGTTCGTGTTCCAGTTCAGTCCCATGAGCCGCATGAAGTCGTTGAGGTAGACGCCCCAGTATTTGGAGATGACGGATCCCGCCATCAGCATCTCGAGGATGAGGTCCCACCCGATGATCCACGCCATGATCTCGCCGATCGTCGCGTAGGTGAAGGTGTACGCGGAGCCGGCGACTGGCATGATCGACGCGAATTCGGCGTAGCACATGACGGCCGCGCCGCATACGATGCCGGCGATGAGGAAGCTGATGATGACGGCCGGGCCCGCGTGGAACGCCGCGGCCTGCGCGCCCACTGAGAAGATGCCGGCGCCGACGGCCACGGCGACGCCCATGACGGCGAGGTCCCACCATCCGAGGCTGCGTTTGAGCGCATGCCCCGTCTCATTCGTTTCGGCTATGGTTTGTTCGACTGACTTCGTCCTGAATATCTGCACGATGCCACCTTGTTCGCGTTCCTACTCTCTGATGTGCAGCTGGCGCTCATGAGCTTTTGGCGTGACCTGCGAACAGGCGATGGTTGCCAGATACGCAGCCCAAGTGTAGGACCTCCCCCGGCACGTCGTTCACTGTGAGCAAGATATGGTGAGCGCAAAACGCGCATCCACACGGTTTTTCCGTGCAGATGCGCGTGATATGCAGAAAAACGAACCGGCCGGCTGCGGTTGCGCACCGCCGACCGGTTCATGCGCCGCCGTTCAGGACAGCTTCGTGTGGACCATGACCGGCTCGGGCACGAGCGTCACGTTGAACCGCTTGCGCACGCCGTCGCGGATCGCCGAGGCGAGCGCGATGATGTCGTCGCAGGTCGCGCCGCCGCGGTTCGTGATCGCGAGCGTATGCAGATCGGACAGCGCGGCGCGCGCGTCGGGAGACACGCGGTACCCCTTGTGGAAGCCGGCATGGTCGATGAGCCATGCCGCCGACAGCTTGACGCCGGTCGAGCCGTCGGGCAGCGTCGCCGGATACTTCGGCGAGTCGTCGGGCAGCGCGGCGGCCACGGAGGCATCGACGATCGGGTTCATGAAGAAGCTGCCGCAGCTGTGGCGGTTGTAGTCCTCGTTCTGGCCGACCGTCGCCTGCATATGCTCGTCGATGACATCGGCCGGCGCATCATGCTGCGTCACATAGCGCTGCTGGTCGCTGATCGCGCGTTCGACCGCCTCCGGCCGCTTCTCGTCGACCATGATGGGCAGCCGGTAGCGCGTCGCATCCTCGAGCATCGCCTTCGATGCGCGCACGTCGAGCACGGCGTCGCGCAGACGGGAGATCGGGATGCGGTCGGAGAGGTTGACGTCGAGCGCCTTCGCGAGCTGCGGATAGTTGACGGCGCCGGTCTCGGTGTGCGTAAGCGCGAAGGTCACGGACAGCACGATGTAGCGCGGCGACGGATAGTACTCCTCGTTCGGCACGCCCGGCGCCTTGTACATGCTCGTCTTGAGCAGACTCGAACGGTAGCCGAACTGCATCTCGACGTTCGACAGCGTCTTCGTCTTGCGGTCCTCGCGGTCCCACACCTCGACCGATTCGACGCTCGTCGCGACCTCCTGGCCGTAGGCGCCGATGTTCTGCACGACGCTCGCGCCGACGTTGCCCGGAATGCCGGAGAGCCCTTCGATGCCTTCGAGGCCGCGTTCGACGCAGAACGCGACGAGGTCGTCCCAGTTGCAGCCGGCCTCGGCGGTCACATGCACGGTGTTGTCGTCGTTCTCGACCGGATCGGCTTCGTCGGGCACGGTGATGAGGCGGCGCGCGTCGCGCAGCACGATGCCGTGGAAGTCGTCGTCGGATGCGAGCAGGTTCGAGCCTCCACCGATGACGCACACGGGGATGCCGTGGGTATCCGCGTGTTCGATCTCCTCAATGATGCTTGCACGCGTCGTCGGTTCCATGAAATGATCGATATTGCCACCTACGCCGATGGTGGTGAGCTCTGCGAATGTAGTCATGGCTCCCACAGTAACAAAAAACGCCGCAAGCCGATGCGGTTTAGCTTCCCACAATAATGCGGGCGACGGGGATGCGCGGACGACGGCGGCGAAGATCGGGCTGGCCCGGCGGCTGCGCGACGGGTCGGGAAACGAAAAGAGCCCGACCTCTTCGGTCGGGCTCCTGCAAAGATCTATGCTCAGCGGGTCTCGCGATGAAGCGTCTGCTTGCCGCAGCGCGGGCAGAACTTCTTCAGTTCGAGACGGTCGGGCGTGTTACGACGATTCTTGGTCGTGATGTAGTTACGCTCTTTGCACTCGGTGCATGCCAGCGTGATGCCCGGACGAATGTCTGCGCTCTTGCTTGCCATTTGGTTCACCTCTTGTTGTCGAATATGTGGGCCGGTTTCCCGGCCCTTATAGTAGCGAGAAAGAGACTCGAACTCTTGACCTTACGATTATGAGTCGTACGCTCTAGCCAGCTGAGCTATCCCGCCAGAGAGCCTCGAGTGAGAATCGGACTCACGACCTCTTCCTTACCAAGGAAGTGCTCTACCACTGAGCTATCGAGGCGTGGCGGATAGTGGATTCGAACCACTGAAGCACGAAGCGCCTGATTTACAGTCAGGTCCCTTTGACCGCTTGGGAAATCCGCCATCGTTTTCGGTTGAGGTTCAACCGGCAACTTGGCTAGTATGCCATGGGAGGGTAACTTTCCGCAAATCTCGGCGTGTCGCGTTGCCGTTCCTCGGTTTTCACCCATCGGCGCAACAGCCTTCTCGCGTGCGACCGCCGGCCGCACATAGGGGTCAACAGCATTCCGCCGCCCCTATTCCCATATCCGACCCCGGCACACCGGCGCCTGCGCGCGGCATCCCGCAGCGTCTTGCGCAGCGCACCTGTGCGCAGACCCGGACGCCTAGCCCGCCAGTCACGCCCCACGCCGCGCACCCGTACGCCAACCGACACGCCCAACATCTCGCCAGCGCCCCGCAGTGCGCACACATACGCCCATCGGGACGCTTAACCCGCCAGCTGCGACCCGCACCGCGCATCAATACGCGCCTCAGGACGCCCGACACGCCACCCGCGACCCAGTTTGCAACGCATACGCATCCCGATCCGCCAGCGTTCCTCCCGCCTTCCGCACTGCGCACCCGCACGCCCGACACGTCACCAGCGTCCCTCACCGCGCACACATACGCCAACCGAGACGCTTAATCCGCCTGCCACGACCCGCACCGCGCGCACGCACGCAGACAACCCTTAGCCCCCATGACCAGCACCGCGCATCAGTACGCACCCGGGAACACCCGACACACCGCCCGCGACCCGGTCTGCGCACGCATACGCAGACCGAGGCGCCCAACATGCCGCCGGCGTACCGCAGCGCGCACACGTGCGCGATCTAGGACGCCCGGCACACCGCCAGCGACCCGCACCGCGCACACGTGCGCTCACCGGCACGCCCAATACCCCGCCGGCGACCCACGCTGCGCACGCATACGCAGACCGAGACGCTTGACCCGTTCGCCACGGCCCACGCCGCGCACCCGTACGCCCACCGGCACGCCCGACACACCCGACACACCCGACACACCCGACACACCGACATACCCGACACGCCGCAGCGACCCGCGCCGCGCACTCATACGCGATCCAAGACACGCAACGCACCGCCAACGTCCTGCAGCGCGCACCCGCGCGTAAACCAGGACGCATCCTGGTACCGGGCGCCAGGCATGCGAAGGCCCCGCGTGCCGGAGATGACACGCGGGGCCTCCGTCAACATACGGTACGCGGATCGCGCACAGCCGCCTTTTGATCAGGCGAGGATCGCGAGCACGTCGCGCGCGGCCACGATGAGGTAGTCCTCACCCTGGTAGTGCACTTCGGTGCCGCCGTACTTCGAGTACAGGATCTTGTCGCCGACCTTGACGTCCATCGGGATGCGCTCGCCCTTCTCGTCACGACGGCCCGGGCCGACGGCGAGGACTTCGCCCTGCTGCGGCTTCTCCTTGGCGTTGTCCGGGATGAACAGACCCGAAGCGGTCTGCGTCTCGGCCTCGGCCTGCTTGACGATGATCTTGTCTTCCAGTGGAATGAGCGGGAACGACACGAGGTACCTCCTCTTTCTGCATTGCTGCATGCCAACAATCGTTACAGTTTCGCTCGGGAACGAATACGTCAGGCGGCTGACGATTCACTTGCCGCACCCTTTCCGTCGCGCTAGTTGTCTATCCTAGCGCGACCGGTAGCACTCTGCCAACTCGAGTGCTAACGCTGTAAGAGAAAAGGTTGCCGTATAAGGGGAAACACCGGCCGAACATCGGCCGGTGTTTCCGGAACGTGGCGTGCCGCGACAAACGCGATTGCCGCAGGCGTGCTGGTCAGTTGCCCCGACGCGCGAGAATCGATTCAAGGCTCGAGCCAAGCGAATCGCTCGTCTCGTCGGGCGCCTCGACGGCGGCGGTTCGTTCACTCTCGTGGAATGCGGCGGAGTCGTTGATCGTCGACGCCGCGGAGACGTCCGCATTCGGCGTGTCGTCCGATGCGCCCCCGGCGTCCGTTGGCGAGTCCGTTTCCGCGACGTCGATGACGTCGACGACGTCGGCCTCCGGCGCCTTTGGTTCGGCTTTCGCGACCTGCTTCGTCGACTTGATCTCGCGGCTTTCGGGCGCCTCCTGCGGATGCTCGACGCCGTTGCGCGGCGCGCCGAGCGAGAAGGAGATCAGATCCTGATTGATCGCCATGTCGAAGGCGTCGACGGCGGATGCGGGCGAGATCTCGGACAGTTCGTTCGTCTCGTCAGGCGGATAGGCGTTCATCTCCTCGCGGACGACAAGCTGCGCATGCACGGCTTCCTCGGGGGCCACTGCGGTTTCGACGCGCGCGGCGGTCTCCCCCGACTGCGGCGGGGCGGCCGATTCCTCCTGCGCCACATGCTGCGCCGTCTGCTGCACGGCCTGGCGACGCGCGAGCGCCTGAGCCTGCTCGACGCGCGCCTGATGCAACGCACGGCGGATCTCACGCTGTTCCATGACGTCGGTTCGCGTCTCCTCCGCCGTCTGCGTCACGGCTTCGGCGGCAACGGTCGAAGGCTGCGCGCCGGCGGCGATCTCGGCCTGACTCTTGACGGCCTTCGGGCGCATCCGCTGCCTGCGCCGATGCTCCTGCTCCTTCGCGGCGACCTTCGCCTCCCAGGCGCGCGCCTGCTTGGCCGCGTGGACGCCGAGCGCGCAGACGAGCGCGAGCAGCCCCGCCGGGATGAGCGTGTACCACGGGCTGAAGTGCAGCACGAAGGCGAGGACGAGGACGACGACGGACGCGGTGAGCAGCGCGCCGGCGATCAGCTTGCGGCGATGCGCGGCGGCACGGCGAAGCTTGCGTACATTGGCCACATGCTCACGGTATTCGCGGTATGCGCCGTGTTCCCTCTGCGTCGCTGGCATTATCGCCCCTTTCGTCTTCGGCGAATCGACATCGTTGAAGGTCGTGCCACTTTGCTCATCCACCAGATGCAGCGAAGTGGAGTACCGGTCCGAACGATGCTTCATCACTGTCTTCATGCCGTCGACCGTCTTGCGTGGCAGCCATATCGCCATGATGATTCCGACCATCACCAAGACCACGATCGTGCTCAGTGATTCGTAACCCATAGTTCCTAAGAATAAAAGAATTTAGGACAATGAGGAAACGCGTTCGCCGGGCGTGTCGCCAAGCAACCGGCGGGTGAATCCGTCGGGGGCGTCATCGGCGAGCAGACTGTACGATTCATGATCGCGCCAGTGCCCATTAATGTACATATATTTCCGTCGAATGCCCTCATACCGGGCGCCGACCTTCTCCACGACGCGCCGCGAACGCCCGTTCTGCGGCACGAGGTCTATCTCCACACGATGCAGCCGCGGACCGTCCGGATCGAGCATCGCCCAGTCGGCGAGCATCGCCACGGCGAGCGGCGTGAATCCTCTGCCAGCGTAATCATGGTCGATCCAGTATCCGATGATGCCGCTGCGCATCGCGCCGAGCATAATCGCGCCGAGCGAGATCTGCCCGACGATGCGGCCGCCGTATTCGACGACGAACACGATCGCCGATCCCGAACGCTCGTCGCGCCGCTGCATCCGTATCCATTGCGGGAACGTGACCGGGCGGTGGCGTTCGGGATCGTTCGAATCCCACGGTTCGAGCCATGCCGCGTTGCGTATGCGCACCTGGTCCCATTCGGCCTCATCGGCCGCCGTCATCGTGCGCAGGCGGATCGCCGGAGCGTCCGCCGGAGCGAGCAGCGTCAGCGGCGTGTGCAGGGCGTTCGGCGCGTCGCGCCGCATCGCGTCGCACAGGGTTCGGAAGATCGTCACGCCATCCATTGTCCCACGCCCGGCGCGCATGCCGGCGCCGCGCCGTCCCATCTCGCGGTACGCGCAACCCGGCGGCGGCCGCGGCATGGTAGAACCGTGACCATGCCGTACATGAACCAGTCGAAGCCGACGACCGACGAGAGCAAACGCGAACTCCGGCATAAGCTGCTCAAGCAACGCCGCTATATGACGGCAACCGACCGCGTCGCCGCGGGCGAACGCTGCGCCGGCGCGCTGTTCGCGCTTCCGCTGTTCTCCCGACCACGGACGACGCCGCTGACGATGGCCTGCCACGTGTCGATGGGCACCGAAATCAACACGCTGCCGATCCTCAACGAGGCGGCGGCGAGGGGCATCCATCTGCTGGTGCCCCGGCTCGGATCGGGCCGCGAGCTCGGATGGTCCCGGCTGACGTCGCCCGATGAGGTCGCCCGGCTGCGCCACGAGACCGTCTCCGCCACCGGAGAGATGCCGCATCCCCACGAACCCGACGCCGAGACGCTGCCGGCCGAGGCGCTCGCCGACGCCGACGTCATCGTGCTGCCGGCGCTCGCCGTCGACCACGGCGGCAACCGGCTCGGACGCGGAGCGGCCTGGTACGACCATGCGCTCGCATTCGCCCCGGACGCATCGCCGCGCATCGCGATGTGCTGGACGCGCGAATTCGTCGACGAGACGCTGCCGACGCAGCCGCACGACGTTCGCGTCGACGCCGTGCTCACACCGCGCGGCCTCACCTTCATCCCCTGACCCATGCGTGGCGACGCGGCCACCGGCCGCCCGCCCACGGTCTACGCCTATGCCTACGCCTACGGTGGATGGCCGTTCCCGTTCATGCACACATGTGAGTAGTCTCTGGGGATTAGAACGATATGCGCTCGCGCGAACGCGCCCACCCGAAAGGAGCATCATGCCCGTCTACCATTACCGCTGCAAGCATTGCGGATACGACTTCACCGAACACCAGTCCTTCGACGACAAGCCGATCACCGTCTGCCCCAAGTGCGGCGAACCGACCGTGCACAAGGTGTATTCGGCTGTCCCGATCACCTTCAAGGGCAGCGGCTTCTACCGCACCGACAAAGGCTCGTCGAAGTAGGTCCTCTTCGAAGCCGCGCTCATCCCACCGCGGCGCGCTCACTATTCGCAAGGCCACCGTCGCTCCCATGCCATGGAGCACGGTGGCCTTGTGATGTCCGCCATGACGCCGCAAGGCCAGCCCCCGCGAAGGTCACTGCCCGGCCTCGGCCGCCACGACGCCCGCACCTTCCGCGTATGCCGGCTTCCTCCGCGTCCGTCCTTGGATTCCGCGGCGGTTTGCGCCTGCCATGCCGCTGCGCGAATCCGACGATGAGGCGCGGTCCTGGCCGATCCCCACCGCCTTCCTCCATCCACAGCCATATGACGGCCGTTGTGGATGGGGGTTCCGTTCATCCACAACGATGTGGATACGATGTGGACTGGGAGCGAACAATCTTCACAATCCACAGCTCCGCCCGGCGTGTCGTCCACATTTGGCCGACGACACACCCTTCCGGTCACATACCCCGCTGCGGCTGGACGCCACCGGAGGTCCGGACGCATCATAACTGCCATGACGCATACGTTCGACTTCAGTTTCCTCCCCGGCCGCGGCGGCGAGCCACGACCAGGCCGGCCACGCACACCGCGTGGCCGACGTCTCGACCGCCGCGCCCGCAAGCTGCTCGCGGCCTGCTGCGCCGCGCTCGCCGTGCTGTGCACGCTCGAATGCATCGTCACGGCGACGGCGACGCGCAACGTGCTCACCGCGTCCCGCCAGATCCAGGCGGGCGACGCCGTCGTCACCGCAGACTTCACGCCGACGGCGCTGCCTGCGAGCGACGCATTGGACGGCGCCGTCGAACGGCTCGACGACGAAACCGCCTACGCGCTCATCGACATCCGCAAAGGCGACGTGCTGCTGCCGACGATGCTGGGATCCACGCCTGCCGTCGCGCCGGGGCATACCGTCATCGACGTGCGCCTCGGCGAGCTCAGCCATCCCTTCGCCCCGGGCACGCATGTCAGACTGACCGCGGCGACCGGATGCTCCCCTCCCGCCGTCGACGCCGACAAAGCAACCGCCGAAGCCGAACCGACGGATGCGGACGCACAGCCGAGCCCGGGTACGAGCGCGGATGCAGCGGCAGACGCCTCCGCGGAGGACGTGCAGACGGACGGCCTATGCACGGTCAGCGACGACGCGATCGTCATGGGAGCCCCACGCGACGATGTGGCGGGCGATGGGCGTCTGACGCCGGTCGCGATGAGCGCGGCCGACGCGATGCGCACATTGCAGGCGCAGGCGAACGGACCGGTCCTCGCCGTGCGTGCCGATTAGCGGCCGCGCTCCTCGAAGACGCCCCAATGCGGCGGCAGCTCGCCGAGGATACGACGGTCGTCGTCGGCCGCGCGCTGCTCGCGTGTGCGCATGTCGCCGGCCTCGAGCTTGACGCCGTCGGCGTCGAACCGCTCGGCGCCCTTCATGACAACGCGCCGATGGCGGCGCGGCGTACGCCGCTCGGCGCTGTACGCCGGCGTCCGCGCGCCCTCGGTGTCGCCGGCATGTACAGCGTCGGCGCCGTCCGCACCGTCGTCGGTGCCGTCGAAGACGCGGATGACGGAGTCGCTCACCGCTGCGCCTCCCGGTACAGCGCGTCGAGCTGCGCGACGACGCGGTCGACCTCCTTGTCCGGGTTGACGAAGGCCGCGACGCTCCAGATCGTCATGACCGACCAGCCGAGGCCTTCGGTGTCCTGCTCGAGGATGCGGTGCCGTTCGCGCGTCGACTGGATGCCCATGAACTGGGCGTCGTCGGTGAACACGGCGAGCACATACGGCTTGTCCTTGCGCCCGACGACCATCGGCAGCCGCGCGCCGCCGTCGTAGCCGTAGTCGATGGCCACGTCGAGACCGCGCTCGCGGATGCGCGCGGCCAGATCGGTGAGCAGCACGTTGTCCGCATCGGGTTTGCCCGCCGCCGCGATCGGCGTCTCGTTGCCGAGCCGCTGCGCCCAGACGAGCAGCGTCTTGAGCATCTTCGGGCCGGCGTGGTGCAGGCGGTCGTCCTCGAGGTCGTCGGCGCTGAACGCGCTGACGATGTCGATGTTGTGGTCGGCGAGCGCGAGCGCATCAAGCAGCATCCCCTTGCCGCCGTCGCTTTCGAGCGCGCCGAACTGCTGCAGCAGGCGGCCGTGCGACGTCTTCGCGTAGCTCATCGACAGGATGACGTCGGTCGCATGCGCGCCGGCGACGTCGGTGATGTCGATGATGCGCACGTGCCGCAGGAAGCGTCCCATGATCTCGTTGCGCGTCGAGAGCGCCTTGAGCTCGGCGCCCAGCCGTGTGCGGAAGGTCGGCGTCATGCATACGACGGTCAGGATGTAGCTCGCCGGCACGGTGGTAAAGGTCTGCGCGCGCCGGGTGATGAGGTTGACGATCTCGTCGATCTCGCCCTGGCTGCTTTCGACGAGGCCGCTCGCCATGATCGGCACGCCGGTCGCCTCGATCTGGTGGAACATGAGATGCCCCTGCACGCCGTCGCGCGTCACGGCATGGCTGACCTGGCCGTAGCCCTGCGCCTCGAGGAAACGGTTGACGCGCGGATCGCGGCGCGTCGGATGCGGCGCGACCGTGACGTGCGGCAGCAGCGAGACGAGCGTGCGCACGCTGTCGGAGGTGATCGTCTGCTCATGGGCGAGGACGACGACCTGACGTGCACGGCACAGGATGTTCAGCAGCAGGATCGACGGCAGATGCGCGGCCGCGTCGACGATGACGACGTCGGCGATAGGCGTCGGCTTCGTGACCGAGGCGAGCGTCGCCGGCGTGCTCATGATGACCGGCTTCGCAGCGGCGAGGATCTCGGGATGGTCGTGGTGGATGCGGCTCAACGAGATGCCGTTCGAGCCGGCGAGCACGGTGTGCAGCATGTTCGCCTCCTGCGTGCGCGCGAACAGCAGGTCGCACAGGCGGTGCATCGACTCCTGCATGATCATCGGGCCGACCGAGCGCACATGCTCGGTGTCGACCTGCACGAAACGGTCGGAGGCGTTCTGCAACGCCGATCCGTCCTGGTTCGAGATGATCGCCGACGAATGCACGATGTCGTCGAAGACGGTGGTCCACCAGGCGAGGCGCAGCTCGTCGCGCACGGCGTCGACGGCCACATGGCGCTGATGCAGGTCGTCGACGAGCGCGCTCAGGCCTGCGGCGTCGAGCTCGCGTTCGAGCGTGGCGCGCTCGGGCAGCGTGTCGAGCGCCTTGCGGTCGTCGAACAGCGCCTTGAGCCGTTCCTCGACGTCGTTGAAGTCGGTCGTCTGCAGGTCGCCGCCGTCGGGCGTCGTCGCTAGCACCGTGTCGAGCGCCGTCATGTTGGAGACGAGTTCATCCTGCGTCGTGATGATGTCGTCGAGCTTCGGCGGCAGCACCGGCCAGCCGCCATGCGGCACGAACAGACGCCACTGTTCGGCCTGGCGTTGCACGACGCACAGCGCGTCGTGCAGATTCTCAACCTGCGCGCCGACGCGCAGCAGGCTCTTCGCCTCCTTGATGTGGCGCCGGCGTTCCCAGAAGCCCATCGCCGACCCGTCGGACTTGCGGTCCTGCTTCGGTTTCGTCGCCTCGATCATCAGATCGATGTCGCGTTCGAAGATCTCCGGCTGGAACACGTCGAGCACACGCCGCAGGTTCTTGAGCACCGTGACCTGGCGTCCCCATTCCTGCGCCGTCGTCGGCACCGAGAATCCGCAGGTCTTCACGGTGTTCGTCACCTGCTCGCGCGTCGCCGGCAGCAGGGTGCGCAGCATCGTCACGACGCGCTGGTAGGCGCCGATCGCCTCGTCCTCGCTGTAGAGGGAGGCCTTGTACCACGCGGTGTCCTTCGCGTCGATCGAGTATTCACCGAGTTCGCCGGCACGCTCGAGCTTGGCCGCCCAGTCGTCGAGCGACGGCCCGATCCTCTGCGCGACCTCCTTCGACAGCCGCACATGCGTCGACGGATGCGTCGGCAGTTCGGCGATGCTCGCGAGGTTCTGAATCGTCTGGTAGGCGGAGACGCCCCACGTCTTGTTGACGCCGTGCAGGTCGCCTAGGTATCGCGTCAGGCGCGAGCGCACGCCGACGAGCTCATCGGCGAGCTGTTCGAAGCGCGACGTCGCGACACCCTGCTGGTAGCCGACGGCGCGGATGAGCTGATGGTCGATCGCGGCGTTCGCGTTCGGGTCGGCCACGTCGAGCACCTGCCCGCTGAGCTCGTTCGCGCGCATGATCGACAGGAAGCGGCGTTTCTGGTCGGTCACGCACGGCACATACAGCACGGAACGACCTGCCATGATGCAGCGCGAGGCGAGCGCGGCGGCCTGTTCGGCCGTGTCGGTGTCCTCGGTGCCGTCGACGAACAGCGAATGACCGGCCGCGGCCATGTTCGCGGCGTAGCGGACCGTGTTGTCGACGTCGCCGACTTCGTATTCGGAATGCGGGTCGCCGTCGAAGGGGCTGAAGGGGGGCATCGTCTCGTTGCTCAGCGAACCGCGGGCCTGCGGGTAGCCGGCGAGCGCGTCGAGCATGACGTTGCCGCTCGGGCCCTTCGCGAGATGGTCGATGATCATCTGGCTCTCGACGAGGATCTGCGTCGACGGATCCATGAAGCAGCCGAGGATGATCTGCCGTTCGATCGAGAAATCGGGGAAGACCTGCTGCGCGGCCTTCGAGATCGCGGCGAAGACGGCGGCCGTCTCCGGCGTGCCGGACGCGTAGTTCGAACCGTCGAACAGCTGGCGTTCGTCAAGGCGGACCCCGTGCTCGCGCATCGCGGCGAGGAAGGACGCGTTGAGCCGCACATGCCCGGTGAAGCTGATCGTCGTGTGGTGTTCGACCGGGTTGCCGTCGCGCACCACCTCGACCGGGTAGAGCAGCACCGGCATCATGTTGCCCTTCCAGGTGGCCACGCCGACGACGAGCGACAGTTCGGCGACGCCGCTGATGCGACGCTTCGCGCCCTGATCGTCGAGGACGCGTTCGACGCGGCGCGCGGCCGTGCGCAGCATGCCGCTGTCGCGGAACAGCGAATGCAGCGGCGCGCTGCCGCGGGCGAACAGCTGCGAGATGCCCGACGGGTGCGCGTGCGTGAGGTCGACCTGCGCGGTCAGCTGCGCCACGTCTTCGAGCGGCGAGGGCACAAGGTTCGCCTTGAATTCCTCACGCCACCGGCGCAGCTCGTCGAGCGCGCCGCTCGTCTGGGTGGAATTGTCCATCATCTGCTCGCTCACTTTCCTACTGCCTTGCGGTAGTCCTCATATCCCGGATTGCGGCTCAGCGCCTCGTCGATGTCCGCGTTCGACTGCGCGGCGAGCCATTCGTACAGGTCATCGTACAGCGTCGGATTCATCGCGAGGAACGGCAGCAGCTCCGCATGACGCGCCATCTCGAACTGTTCGGTGAAGTCGTCGGAACGGCGTGCATCGTCGGATGTGTAGCCGCCGGCCTCGATGAGCTCCTTCGGTTTGTCGAAGTCGCCGTTCGCGACGCGTTCGAACACCGACCCCGGCTCGAAGGCCGGCGTGAAGGTCTGCGTCTCGTCGAGCGACGGCGCGTCATCGTCGTGACGGCGGAAGCGGTCGTGGTCGTCGTCGGCCCCGTTCTGCACGACCGTGTCCTCCGATGTGGACGCGCCGGCCGATACGCCGGCAGTCACGGTCGTCTCGGCCACGAAATTCGTCTGATGCGTCGGCGCGGCGACCTCGATCGGCACCGTCGCGTCGGCGGCCGCGGAATCCGCAGGCGTCGCGGCCGTCACGGCCGTCACGGTCATTTCGTGGGACGCCGCGGCGTCCGGCCCCTGCAGCGTCGACTCGATGACGTCGAAGTGCAGCGCGTTGCGCTGTTCGGCGAACGCGTCGGAAGGCGCCGGATGCCGCTGCGTCGGCTGCTGCGGCTGGGCCTGCTGCACAGCTGAGATGTCGCGCGGCAGCTCGACGTTGATGAGCGGCGTCTGCGCGGCCGCCGTCTGCACGTTCGGCTGCTGCAGCTGCTGCGGGCGCCGCATCGACGCATCGTATGGCGCCCCCGCGTTCGGCTGGGCGGTCATATTCGGTTGGACGATTGCGTTCGGCTGCGTATCCGTATTCGGCTGCACGGGCTGCGCGATCGACTGGGCGGCCTGCACGAGCTGCACGGGCTGCACAATAGGCTGCGACGGCTGCTCGACCGGCTGCACTGGCTGCACGGACTGCACGGACTGCACGGGTTGTGCGATCGGCTGGGCGGCCTGCTCGGGCCGAGTGATCGGCTGGACGCCCGGCTCCTGCATCGGCTGGGCGGCCTGCGCCGCCGCGTCGTATCGCGGTTCCGCACCCGACGGTTCCTCCGTCGTCTGCGTATCCTGCATCGGCTGTTGCGCAGGCTTCGGCTGCATCGCGACGCCCGACTGCATCGACGTCTGCCAGATGCTCGGCTGCTGCGGACGTGTGGGCGTCTGCGCGGCCTGCGGCTGCGCGGTGGTTTCCTGTTGCGGACGCATCGTCGTCGAGATCGACGGTTCGCCATGCACCGATGGCGTCGGCGAGACGGTCGGGGAAACCGGCTCGCGCGTCGCACCGGCGGCCGGCTCCTGCGGCTGGATGATGTCGAGGGAAGGAATCGGCCGATGCTGCTGCGCGAGTTCGGTCACGCTGACGAGGCTGTCGGCGTTGCGACGGTCGGCATGACGCGGACCGTCATGCATGCGCGGCACGAACTCCTCCTTCTTCGCGGCCGGTTCGTCGATCTTGCCTGCGGCGACGTCGTGCGCATCGGCGAACAGGTCGCGCGGCGCCGCGTCCTGCGCGTCATCGTCGTTCGCGTCGTTCACCGCGAGTGGGTTGAGCGGCGACGAGAACGGCACAAAGGTCTGCTGTTCCGCCTGACGCAGCTCCTTCGCGCGCGAACGCACCTGCCCGGCGTTGAAGATGTTGGTCGGCTCGCCGGCGCGCAGATTGAGGATGTCGTCGATCGACATGTCGGCCGCCTCCGGTTCGCTCGGCTGGTTGTCGAGCGCATAGTCGAAGAGGTTGGCGACGTCGTCGTCCTTCGATGTCGTGTCGTCGTCGATGAAGCGCACGAAGTCGACGGGCACGTCGCCGAACTGCAGGCGCACCGTCTCGTCGTTCATCGCGAAGTCGGATCCGCCGGGCAGCCGCACGAGTTCGTTGCCGGGACGCACGAGGAAGGTGCCGTTCGTCGAATTGAGGTCGCGCAGGATCGCGTTGCCGTCCGTCTTCACCGAGAATTCCGCATGCCGTTTCGACATCGAGCGCGTGTCGTCGAGGATCTCGATGCGGCGCATGCCTCCGCTCGGCACCGGACGCAGCGGCTTGCGACCGATCTCCACGGTTTGTCCTGCTTCGACGCTGGCCAGATCCGAACCGTCAACACGTATCATCCATTTCGTTGTCGTTCGTTGATCTCCGCTCACCGTGGGACCTTCCTTTCGCCGTTGTCCGCTCGGGTGCGCCGCGCGTGCGACGGCGCTTCACCGAGAAGTACGCATACTGAACAACATTTTACGCGGTAGTTCAACAAATCGCTCGATTCCGCCCCAACACGCCAGCATTATCGCACAGAGCTGTAACCGCGTCCCCGTCGGCGCATCGATGCGCATCGTGCCGACCCCGTTTCCAGGCCTCCGGCGGACCGACTTATCGACCCCACCGACGAACCCACCCGCATCGGACCAACCCGTCGACCACGCCGACGAACCGACCCGCAAACCAGCCAGTTTCCGGGTCAATCCGTCGGCCTGGTCGACGAAACCACCCACCTGTCCCGCCCAGGCCGCTCCACCCACTGCGTCCGGTCAGGCCGCCTGCCGCATCATCGGTACGCCCGCTTCGGCGAGCTTCCTTGCCAGTTCCCGGCGGTCGACGAGATCCTCCATACGGATGCGGATCACCGCATGCACGCCCGCACGCTGAAGCCCCTCCGTCCGTTCACGTTCATCATCGATGATGCCGCCAAGCGTGCGTCCCTGCACCATCGCCGGATCCGTGTATTTCACCAGTCCGTCGAGTTCCACGACGATGAGCCTGTCGTCGGCCGTCCTCCATAGATAGTCGACGCGGTATCGACGCCCCGTCTGAGGATCGACGAACTCCACCTGCTGTGCAGGCGGCACGAACCCGCATTCGATGAACACGGCGAAAGCCTTCGCCTCTCCCCCGTTCTCGGCATTCGCATTCGCATACTGCAGCACTTTGCGCAGCCCGTCGTTCATCAGACCGTTCTCCACCGCGCATATCATGATCAGCTCAGCACGCACGCCTTTACGCAATGCGCAACACGCCATCGTCGTGCCGTCGACGAACGACATCGCAGCGGTGCACTCGGCGACCGTCTGCGCAAGCGGCGTCACACGGACTCCGTCCACGACCACGCTGCGCACATGCGCACGATGCTTCCTTTCGATATGCACGCTGTTGCAATGGGTGCCTTTCGGCGTGCAGACGACGGTGATGGCGGGACCATGCAGTATCCGCCGCACGACGCCGTACTCGATCCACAACCCATGCATGCACGCCGCGGCCACACCTGCGAACACCCAATCCGGATGCCACTGCGCAAGCGCGCGCACCACGTATTTGAGCTGTTCGACCGGCCCGAGCGATTTCCAAAGCTCAGCCCGTACGAACAATCCGGGCATCGGCGTCTCGATCTCACCCGTTCTTGCCCGTCGCAGCAACGCCTTGCGTACGGGATTGCCGATGGGATGAAGACAGCGACGTTCCCGCTCGGCCTCATCCAACTGACGACTCATTTCGGCGTGATCTCGCATGTGCCCACTCCTTCGTCATACAGCGATTACCGACCGGCTCCACGCTATATGCGCATTCCATCGCCGCGCCAGCTTCAGCGACCCTGTGTACGGACGCCCCGGTTATCCACACTTCGCGGTCGGCGGACCCCGGTTGCCGCTATTCGGCCCCGCATCCGGCGAGATCCCGTATCACGATGCGTCTTTTGTCCCGCCGACGACGAAATCACCCGCAGCCATCCGCGTTTCCGTCTCGATCCATCGACACTGTCGCCGAACCCACCCGCAAATCGGCCCAGCCATATCCCCAATCCCCACCACGGACGAGCGGGCCACACTCAATCTCCGCGCACCCCGATCCGTCCCTGGACTTTGCCCGATCCCCGAACGCAGGAGTCCCCTGCAGTCCGCGGACTGCAGGGGACTCCCACAAAGCGTTTGTGATGTGCGGCTAAGGCCGCGCGAATCACTTGAGCTCGACGGTGGCGCCAGCTTCTTCGAGCTGAGCCTTGGCCTTCTCGGCGTCTTCCTTCTTGGTGTGCTCGAGAACCGGCTTCGGAGCGCCGTCGACGAGAGCCTTCGCCTCAGCCAGGCCGAGGTTGGTGATGGCGCGGACAGCCTTGATGACCTGGATCTTCTTGTCGCCAACGGCGGAGAGGATGACGTCGAACTCATCCTTCTCTTCCTCGGCCGGAGCAGCGCCCGGAGCGGCGGCAGCGGCAACGGCGACCGGAGCGGTGGCTTCGACGTCGAACTTCTCTTCGAAGGCCTTGACGAACTCGGAGAGCTCGACGAGGGTCATTTCACCGAAAGCTTCGAGGAGCTCATCCTGGGTGAACTTAGCCATTATGGCTTCCTTTCAATCGTGGCACGCAGCGTTGTTGTCGTGTTCCGCGCACCTGAAATTTATCTGGTTTTCCGTTTTTCCGAACTGATTGCTATGCGGCGAACCGCAGGGCGATCAGGCGGCCTTCTCCTGCTTTTCGCGCAGGGCGTCGATCGTACGAACGACCTTCGTCGGCAGCGCGTTGAACAGGCAGGCGGCCTTGGACATCGTGCCCTTGAGCGCGCCGGCCATTTCGGCAAGCAGTTCCGGACGAGACTTGAGGTCTGCGAGCTGCTTGGCACCCTCGGCGTCGTACACGGTTCCGTCTGCGTAACCGCCCTTGACGATGAGGGCCTTGTTGGTCTTGGCGAAGTCACGCAGCGTCTTCGCAGCCTCGATGAAGTCTCCCTGAACGAAGACAACCGCGGAAGGACCCTTGAGCATCTCGTCGAGACCCTCAATGCCCGCTTCCTTGGCGGCGATGCGGAACAGCGTGTTCTTAGCCACAGTGTAGGAAGTATCGCGGCCTAGCTTTTCGCGCAGATCGGAGATCTGCGGAACGGTAAGCCCGCGGTACTCGGTCAGGTAGACCGCGTCAGCGTTACGGAATGCTTCCGTAAGCTCGGCGACCACCACTTCCTTTTCGGGCCTCTTCATGGCGTTCCTTCCTAAGTCGGCCGTTGACTGTGAGGCGGGGCGCCAAACCCGGGCAACAAAAAAGCCCTGCGCACAGGCAGAGCAGCATCCATCCTTGAATACTCAAGGAACTATGTTTCTCAACCTGCGCTGGCTTGGCGAACCAAACTTCGTGAAGCCGTGAACGACTTCCAACCAACGGTCTGTGGTTTACAAGAGTGATAATCTACCGATCCCCTGCGACACGACCAGACCCGGGCGTGTCGTCGCCGTCCCACGCTGTCGATACGCACGACGAACCGACCCGCAAAGCAGCTCGCCTCCGCCCCATCACACCCCATCACCCGCCGATACGGCCCCATCCGCCCGACCATCCATCCGCCGCGTCCGGCGCGCCACACCGAACGACCGCTTATTGCGAACGATTCTCAATAATGCTATAGTGGTCACATCAACGACCGACGGCTCGTGCGCTTGCGCGCGAGCGCATACACCAACGAACGAAGAAACGAGGAACCGTATGAAGAAACTGATGCGCGCCGTGATCGCGGCACTCGTCGGCGTCGCGACCGTCGCCGCCGTGAGCGCCTGCTCGACCAGCGGCACCGCGAACGCCGGCAACACCGAAAGCGAAGGCGGCAACGGGAACGCCGTCATCACCGTCATCGCGTCGAGCAACCAGTGGGGCTCGCTCGCGAAGGAACTCGGCGGCGAATACGTCGATGTGACGAGCATCCTCAACAACACCAGCACCGACGCGCACGACTACGAGCCGACGACGAACGACATCTCGAAGATCCAGAACGCGCAGGTCGCGATCGTCAACGGCGCCGGCTACGACGATTGGGCGCTCAAGGCGGCGCAGCAGTCGTCGAAGACGCTCGTCGTCGACGCGGCCGACGTCAGCGGCGTCAAGACCGGCGACAACCCACACATCTGGTTCTCGTCGAACGCTCGCATCAAGACCGCCGACGCGATCACCGCCGACTACATCAAGCTGCAGCCGGAGCACAAGGCGCAGTTCGAACAGCTGCACAAGACCTGGCTGGAAGAGGAAGAGCAGCTCGACAAGGACCTCAAGGAACTCGCGAAGGACAAGGGCAGCAAGAACTACGCGGCCGTCGAATCGGTCGCGCAGTACCTCGCCGAGGACATGGGCCTGACCGACGTGACGCCGAAGGGCTACAAGCAGGCGGCCGCGAACGAGTCGGAGCCGACGCCTTCGGACATCAAGTCCTTCACCGATTTGCTCAAGCAGGGCGACATGCGCATGCTCATCACAAATTCGCAGGAGCCGAGCGAGATGAACGACCAGCTCGTCGCCGCCGCCGATTCCGGCAACGTGCCGGTCGTCGATGTGACCGAGCAGATGCCCGAGCAGTACAAGTCGCTGCACGAGTGGATGCGAGCGCTCGCCAAGCAGATCCAGGAGACGAACGAGGGGTCCCAGAGCGACAAGTAGCGACGATTAATCGTCATCGCGGCCATGTCCAATTGATCGCGTGGACCGCCGAATATGGCAAGGCCCGCGTCACCGTTGTCCGGTGACGCGGGCCTTGCCATATTCGATGTGCGAGCCTGCATTCGAGTGCGCATATGTACATGCCCGCGCGCATCCGCATATGCGGGTGGCCGGATCACGGCATCGCGATCATCGCGCTACAGGATCGCCATGCATGCGAAGTCGAGGATGAACAGCGCGGAGACGATCCAGACGATCGGATGGACCTCGGACGCCTTCTTCTTGCAGACCTTGACGATGCAGTAGGTGATGAAGCCCGCGGCGATGCCGTAGGAGATCGAATACGCGAAGGCCATGAACACCGACGCGAAGAACGCCGGGATCGCCTCGGAGATGTCGTCCCAGCGCACTTCCTTGAGGGAGGCCGCCATCATGCAGCCGACGATGACGAGGACGCCCGCCGTCGCGGCGCTCGGCACGGCCGAGATGACCGGCGCGAAGAAGATCGACAGCGCGAAGCAGCAGGCGACGATGACCGAGGTCAGGCCGGTGCGGCCGCCCACGGCGATGCCGGCCGAGGATTCGACGTAGGTCGTCGTGTTCGAGGTGCCGAAGATCGAGCCGATCGACGTCGCGATCGAGTCGGCGAACAGCGCCTTGTCCATCTTCGACGAGAAGCCGTGGCCGTTCTCGAGCGACTCCTCGTCGGCCTTCGAGAAGATGCCGGTGCGCCGGCCGGTGCCGATGAAGGTGCCGAGCGTGTCGAAGGTGTCCGACATCGAGAACGCGAAGATCGTCACGAGGACGAGCGGCAGCTTCGCCGGGTCGGCGAACAATGTGCCGAAGCCCTCATGGGAGAACAGCGCGCCGAAGGTCTGCGGCAGCTGACCGAAGGCGTCGCCGATCGAGATGCTGTTGTTCATCGTCGTCTGGCCCATCGGGATGCCGATGACGGCGGTCAGCACGATCGCGAGCAGCATGCCGCCCTTGACCTTGAGGATCGTGAAGACGATGACGAGCAGCAGGCCGATGAGGAACAGCCACAGCGTCGGCGTGTTGAGCGTGGCCATGCCCGGCACGGCGGATACGGCGCCGCCCTGGGCGGCCGCCTTCGGATCGTTCGGCGTGAAGGTGACGGCGGCCACGTTGAGCAGGCCGACGTAGGCGACGAAGAGACCGATGCCGCCGCCGATCGCGTGCTGCAGCGACTCGGGGATCGCCTTGATGATCATCTTGCGCACCTTGGTGACGGTGATCAGGATGTTGATCAGGCCGCACAGGAAGACCATGCACAGCGCCTGCTGCCAGGTGAAGTGGAGGCCGGAGCACACGGTGTAGGTGAAGAAGGCGTTGAGGCCCATGCCCGGCGCCTGCGCGTATGGGACGTTCGCGAACAGACCCATGATGAGCGTGCCGATGATCGCCGCGATGATCGTCGCGAGGAAGACGCCGCCCCATGGCATGCCCGTCTGCTGCAGGATCTGCGGATTGACGATGATGATGTAGGACATTGCGAAGAACGTCGTCAGACCGGCCATGCATTCCCTGCTGACCGTCGTGCCGCTCTCCTTGAGATGGAAGAACTTCTCCATGGAACACCCTGTTTTTTCTTCTCGTGATTGCTGCATTGTTCTGAGCGCCGCGCACCGACAAGCACATGACGCATGCCGTCCCGACAAGGGGACGGCACGACGTTAACATGACCATATGTAGAACATGTTGCGAGAGGCGCAGATGCCTACATCAACAGTAGATGCCGCGACGTTTCGAGGCGGCACAGACCACCATGACGCCCATCACAATCACGAATCCCGCGAACGGCTGCCATGGCGCACCTGCGCCGCCAGTGTCCGGGAGCACGACACCTGGTTCATTCTCGACATTGAACACGCCGACACTGTCGCACACACTGACCGTGCCATCCTCGTCAAGCGTACATGCATTGTCTGCGTCGATTGTGAATGTGGCACTCCATTGCGGATCGAGATAATACCCGTCTGGCGCGGCATGCTCACGCATCGTATATATACCCCACGGCAGGGTCCTGAGTCGTAGCACACCGGGCTGCGGATCGAGGTCCACCGCCCACTGGGGCGCACCATCCTGTGCCCTGCACGAATCCTCCTCGATGCAATCCGCGACGATTGTGCTCATGACTTCCGCCCCCTCAGCCAACTTGTATTCAATCGACCACTGGCTACCAGGGAGCAGCGTGCTTTGCGGTGCGGGTGATGTCTTGCGCCATTGCACGGAACCGGTAAGCCTTCTATTGACAATTGCCGTGCCGTTCATGGATTGACCGCCTTCCACCTCACCTGTCGTTTGATCGTAGGAGTCCAAGGACGCGCGCACGAATGCCGTCGGATTCTTGTTGTACTCGATTGCAAAATAGAAGCACTGCGAATCGGCTGCATATCCCGTCGGAGCCTGTGTTTCAAGCAAACGATAGCGCTGTGGTTGCTCCTCACGCTCCGCCGTCACCGTGCCATCGCCGTTGTCGTATGCGTTCGCCGCCCCGACACCTGCCGGCAATCCGAGTACGGTGAAATGCCCGATGACGGGATCGGCGTCGTAGTACGCCTGCCCGTCCTGCGGTGTGCATCGCCCCTCTGTGCAGTCGGAAATCGTATTAAGTGTCCGATATGCGCATGTGCCATCCTCGTCGCATTGCCACTGTTCGAGCCGCCACGCAGACGGGGATGTTTCTATGACCGGCGCGCCATCCGCATCCGCATCGACCTTGCTCCATTGCACCTTGCTCGGCGCATCGGAAATCCAACCGATTCCCTGTACGACGTCAAGCGTGCTCGCAGTACCGCCATCCCATGTCACACTGCCGTCAGCATGCACAACGAAACTGAACTCGTGTTCGTTGACGAGGTATCCGACCGGCGCATCAATCTCGCGCAGCTTCCATGTTCCAGCGGCAAGCCCTCGCACGGTGAACATACCTGCACGCGCATCGATGTCGCGCATATCGCTGTTTTCGATGACTTGCATTGCCGCAACAGCCGTGAACAACGGTATGCGCGCCAACCGTTTCGACAACATCCGCGCATCGTTCGCCGCCTGCGGCTCATCCCCAAGCATCTGCGGCTGGGCCACCGCGCATCCAGGAGCGCCATCGCTCAGCCGATGGTCGTCCACGCTGTACGCATTCTGCGGAATGGTGGTCTCATTGTTGATGAGCAGGTTGCCGCCGCCATACCATGCACCACCATCTGCCCGGAAGGTGAATTCGAGCTTGTGGCCCGCGAGCGAACGCGGGAACATAACCATGCTCCAGCCATCACCACATCCGTCAACCGGCAGCATCGCCAGATCGGTTGAATTGTCGCTCCAAACATCATCGTATCCGTAACGCATGTAGACGCCAGTCACACCAGGCCAATTGAGATAGATCGCCGTCAGTTCATCGCCAGCCGCCACAACGGTCACGCTGAGCGTCAGGCCGCCGCACGTCATACTGACCGTCGTAACACCCTTCGCAAGCGCGGTGATCGTCGCGGACCGCCCATCCGGTGCGGGATCGATACGCGCCACTTCCGGATTGTCTGATTCCCATATGACATCACCCGATGGCGATTGCAACCGGATCGTCTGTGTCTGCCCGACTGGAAGCACGTATCGTTCCTGCGCACTCGCTTGGTCGTTTTCGCCTAGGATATAGAACGATTGGAGGCCATCCGCCGGATGGCATGCAAGTTCGGGGATGCCCACGTATGCCTTACGTGTGCTTCCGTAGACGGTGTAGGCCTGTGATTGACCTGTGATTGAGAAGTTTCCCCCGGTCGCGCCCTTGAGCTCGTGCCCTTGGTCGTCCTTGAACATGAACTGGATGCCATCGCGCGTTGACGTCGTGATCGTGTACGACCATACCTCTCCCGCATTGCCCAAGCATTCGCTACGCATCGTCGGCGCATTGTTCCAGTCGGTCCATACACCGTCGATGCCATAGTGGATGCGCGGCGCGGAGCTGAAGATTCCACTGTCGAGATTGAGGTAGATCGTGACAGTACGCGAATGTACGACATGTACGACGATGGATACCGTGTGCTCGCGGTATCGTGCGGTAATTGTCGTGACGCCCTCCGTTGCGGCATGCAGGTTGCCTGTATCGTCGATGCTCGCCACGGTAGGGTCCGAAGATGCCCACTCCACCTGTGCATGCGCTGGTGTCGTCTTTGCGACGAGTTGCGTGTGTGTGCCGAGCTCCACCGTGAGCGTATCCGGCGCGACTTTCCCATTGTATTTCACGGTTAATGACGAGTCCATCGGTTGAGGGTACACAATGATGCGTATCGACGCGCTCACTGGTTCGCCGTCATTCACGGCAATGCTCGTCGCGCTGATCGTCACTTCGGTCGCGACACTTGGATCGGAGACGACTCTCACCCTTCCCTGTTGTACGCTGACGATTGGATTGCTGCTGTTCCATACCACTTCTTGTGACGCGTTGTCTGGCGCTATCCGCGTATCGAAGGTCAATGCGCCGTTCCCCTGCAGGGCACCATCCGCGCCGTACAGATTGCCTGTCACATCCACGCCGAGTATGCCGGACACCGGCTTGCCATCACGTAAAATCGTGATCGTTTCCGGTGCCACAATACCGTCAATGATGCGGTGTGTCCCACCATCAGGATCCGTCAACTGCCATGTCGAACCGGCAAGCGGCGTGTGAGTAGCGTCACCTTGCGCAGTTTTGCCCCAACTGATTGACGATTCGCGGATGTTGATGATCGCGTTGCCTTTGAGCAATGCATCCGGTGCGGTCAGGTCGAGCGCATTGCCTTCCCCATCATACACAGTGGCGATGGCGGAATTGGTCGCATCACCGCGGCCGGTTGCGTCGATCGCGTAGATGTTCTCATTGAGCCGGTAATCATCCACACTGTCGTCCTCACGCAGGTAGTAGCGTGCGTTTGGTTTGAGATCGACGACCGTGATGCGCCCATCGTCCTTGGCACGGTCGCCCTCTCCCCCATCGCGTACCGTGACAAGCGCGCCGGTACGGTTTTTCGCATCGTCGAGCGTCGCGTACACCGACCATGCCGTACCGGGAAGCGGACGCATGGCGCCGTCGGATCCCGGCGTTGCCTTATCCCACGAGATGACTGCGCAATCATAGGGTTCCCATGGAAAGTTGTGGCGTTCCTGATTCATGTCAATGACCGATGATGTGCCGCGCATTCCAGCTGTACCAATGAACCATTCGCTGCCTGTTGTCCGGTCTCCGTTTTCCGGCGTCAGTGTGGAACCGATATTACCCGATTGAAATGCATAGGGGTTGTTCATCATGAAGTCCTGCCCGACGAGCACGCGTCCATTCGTGGACACATGCGAATCGAAGCTGCCTTTGGGCACAACGATCGTGCCAAGCATCGCCGCGGCGGGGTCGTCGCCATCGTCATCGACGGCGTAGTTGCCGCCATGGATGGTGAGCAACGGCGTCTGTACGAAGTTCCACAGAATTGACTGCGCCGCAAGGCCATAGGCGTGTTGGACGTGGTCGGGTGCATTCTGGTAGTATCCATTGCCGATCTCGACGTCGTTGAACCAGAACCTCCAGCCATTGTGGAACTCCACCGGCTGTTCCCCTGTCACATTGATGACGACAACGGCGTCCTGTGGGATGCCTTTGAATGCGAAATCAAGTCCCGCATAACCATTGGAATGCAACTGTTCCGCAGGAATCTCAAATACCTGCCAGTACGATTCGCCATCGCCACGGAACGTGATGAGCCGCTCTCGATGCCCTTCGTCGAAAGTGAAGGTGTGGCTGATCGAACCATTGTCGTATTTCGTACGCACGTATGCGGGATCGTCGGGCGCATCGGAGACCCACCAACCGGCATCCGAAGATTCCGCCACGGTCCGCCCATGCCCTTTCCGCTCCGCCAGCGTCTGCGACCCGTGCTGCAGCTTCGCCGTATATGTACCGTAGTCAACGGTGCGCGTCTCGTCCCCATCAATTGTGGTATGCTGAGCGACGACCAGCGGCAAGCTCTGGTTCCACCACGAATCCACGGTCTTGTATGGCGGTTCGCTCGGAGCGTTCAATGACACCGAAGGGATGTTGTAGTTGAACGCGCGCCACGTCCCAGCTCCTGCGAGTTGTGCCCCAAAGGCGAGATCGTCGGTCTGCTCACCTTGAATGCCAATGCCGTTGCCGAGCCATGCGCCATGCACCCATGCGCTGACGGATGCCTGCGCATCCGTGGCTTCCTTCGACTGCATGCTAGTGATGTTCGAATCCAGTCCACCAACGGCGAGCGCGACGTCACCGGTGCGGGGTCTCAGTCCGGAGCCAAAACCGGCGGCCCCCATGCGGAAGCCCGCTCCCGACCAAGACGAGCCACGTTGGTTGAGTGCGAGTTTGCCGCGAACCACGGTCAGCCCCTCTGCCTCGGCGGCGAAGGAAGCATATAGCGAATCCGCGTTCTGCGCATACCAATTGCTCAGATCGTACGGACCATCGCCTTCTGGACGGCTCGCTACATACATGTCCCGTCCCACGTAGGTAGCGACATCGTCATCGATGGTGCCGTCGTTGATGTCATCGGTCAGGTCCACATGTCGTCTTGTACAGGCCCCGCCGGTGTCCGGCTGTGGACTTGCATCCAGCGTAGACTCCTTGCCTTCTGGCTGCTGTTGCGCCAAGGAGGGTAATGGTGCGATGAACGATATGGCGGTGAGCACAATCACCGCAAGTGCGCACACATACGCACGAAAGCATTTCCTTCGACTCCTACGAGGAATAGATTCCGTTAGTGTCGACATTGTCCCCTCTCCTGACTCCCGCGCCCCTAGCTACAAGACACACAATATTTCACTCCCAGCAAACCCCCACACAGCGCATGCCATCACTCTTGCCGCGTACATCCCCAGCTCTTGTTTGTACATCGCTGCACAACGGGCAGTAGGCAGAATCTTACTGCCCGCACCATTGCATGGCAAACCAAGGGTGTGTCACGCCAAAGGGCGCGCACTTGTGCACAGTGCGCGCCCCAACGTTTTTCCTTGCGTACTATAATTAGACGGTTCTTATATATGCGTCCACCGCCTCGCTCAGCCGAAGCGGCCGGAGACGTAGCGTTCCGCTTCCTCGTTCTGCGGGTTGTTGAACATCGTCGACGTATCGGCGAAGTACTCGAGATGGCCGGGCTGCCCGACCGCCTTGAGGTTGAAGAACGCC
>NZ_QXGI01000012.1 GCF_003952025.1 Bifidobacterium castoris
GTGGGAGAACATGGACGAGGTGCCTAGGTGACATCGTGAACGGTACGACCGTAACGACCACCCTCGCACAATCGTTGGTATTCCAACCTTTTGTGTACCATGTGCATAGCAGGTGGGGGGCACATGCCCCCCACCTGTTTTCATTAAATTTTCATTACACGCGCGGAGGTGTGTGGGATATGCCAAGGAAGAGGGCGACCGGGGCGGCACGTCCGTACCCGTATCGGCAGAAACGCAAGGACGGCACCTATGTGGAACGGTGGAAGGTCGAACTGACGTTGGGCAAAGGTCCGGACGGCGGATACCGCACCAAGCAGATCACCGCGAGCACGTTCAGGGAATGCCAACGCAAGTACAAGGAGGCGTTGGAACGTCTCAACCGGACCGGCACGGTCGAGACGCCGGACGATGCGCCGCTCACCGACTACGTTGACAAGGTGCTCGAATCGGCGCATCATCGCGTCTCGCCGGGAACGATGAAGAACTACCGGGCCGGGGCGAAGGAGATACGACGCGCGTTCGACGGGGTGCGCGTGCGTGACGTGCGCGCGAGCATGCTGCGGTCGTTCCTCGACGACCTGTCGTCGCGTTCCGCCTCGATGACGGCGAAGGCGCGCACTCTGCTCAATCAGGCGTTCGACATGGCCGTCGGCGATCAGGTGATCCAGTCGAATCCGTTGGCGTCGGTGAAACGCCCGTCGAACCATGCGCAGACGGACCGGCGCGCGTTCAGCGTGCCCGAATTGCAGCTGATGCTGCGCAACGCCGCGACGATGCCGCTGCCGGTCGCGGCGCGCCTGTGGTGGCGGATGCTGACAGGCATGAGGCAGGGCGAGATTCTGGGCGTCGTCCTGGAGGATTTGCATTTGGATGCGCCATGCCCGTTCTATTCACTGCGATGGTCGATGACGTCGATTCCGCGCCGGCATGGATGCGATCGGCTGCCGGACGGGACATGGTCGTGCGGCAGGCAGGTCGGCGCATTCTGCCCGCAGGCGTATTACGACGTGCCCGACCGTTTCCGCATGCGTGTGCTGCATGGCGGCCTGTGTCTCAAGTCGCCGAAGTCGGGCAGGTCGAGGACGGTGCCGTTGATGCCGCAGTTGGTGCAGGTCGTGCACGCGTATCTCGCCTACACGGCGGATTGGCCGAACCCGCACGGCTTGTTGTGGCGTCACGAGGATGGTACGCCCATCGATGACGAGGAGGATCTGGACGATTTCAAGCGGCTGCTCGTCATGTGCGGCATGGACCCCAAGGAGCGGCGCGGCCATGAGACCCGCTACAGTGCGGTGACGTTGCTGCGTCGTGCGGGGGTGGATACGAAGACGGTGTTGGAGATCGTGGGGCATACGACGATGCAGGTGGATGACATCTATCGTACGGTGGATATGGAGGAGAAGGCCGAGGCGATGAACGAACTGGGCGAGTCGCTGCAACTGCCGAAGGGGCTGCTGCCCGGTGGGGAGGGGTGACGTGCTGTGTCTTCCGATTCCCTCGATTTCGACCGACTTGGACGGCGGCCTTTCTTTAGTTTTCCTTTACCTTACTTATCTATTACTTTATAAGACATATAGGAGTTCACCTAGCTCAGAGCGCGCCAACACGCCGCGTAGATATACAGTAGTTCATCTGGTGTGATATATTCGTGTTACAAGAAAAGCCCCGCCTTCTAGCGACCAAACTCTAAGACGGGGCACGGAAAGCAAGTAGCTTCCATGTCCAACTATAGCAGTCGGCATGGAGGCGGAAAAGATGGCACACATGTCCTACCAGAACGTTGACCTTGTGAACAAGGCGTCAAGCGAAGGACGCCTGCTCAAGCCGCGCGGCGGTAACGTCACCACCGACAGCTTCGTCAAGTGCGTGCTGACCGACATGGCGCAGGCGTCGATGCAGTGGCCTCCGACCGAGAAGATGAAACGCAACCACACCCCAGCACGGCTCTACACCGGCGGCTGGAGCATGATAGCCGACATTGAAGGCATGATGCTGCTCCCCAAGGAAATACTGTTCGAAGGCACCGAAGAACAAGTGGAGGCGGAGCGCGAGAAACGCGCGCGCACAGCCAAGGCGCGAATAGTCAAGGCGTGGGCGTTTCTCAAGGAGCGCGGGCTCATCAAGCAACTGTATCCGCAGTCACTTGGCAAGAATGCCGGATACCTGCTACTGATCGGCGACGCCACCGAGAACGATGCGGTCGAACAATGGGCATGGGACTGCATCGAATGGCGAGGAGGCGCGTGAAATGACGCAGTGGTTCACGTCTGATACGGTGTTGGCCCCCTTAAGTGTAGCTAACGAATCCCGTAGCGACATTTAACGGGCTTGGTGTGGTTCTCGCTGCACGATCCTTGCTTGGAAGGAGTGAAGATGATTAGTAGTTCCATCGTTGCGATTGGACAGCCCGGCGTTCCTGACTCGAATAAGTATCTGCTGTATTATGACGCCGATTGGGATTGCTGGTTCTTCCCGAACCGTCGTTCCACTCCGGATATTCAGGATGATGAGCGTGATCTGCGGAACTATTTGAGCGTCGAGTTCAAGGTTTCCGCGCAGGATTGCGAGCTCGCGATGCGCGGTACTGAGGAGAGTACGAAATACTCCACCGAGCATGACGAGGAACGGCACTATCGCTACCGCATCTACTCGGGTGACATGCAGACACTTCCGGAGCATTGGTCGCTGGACGGCGAGTTTGGGATCGGTGGTCACCGGTGCATGTGGATGACTATCGCGGAAATGCTTGCAGATGAACGCATTCATGCTGTCAACTACGATGTAGTGACCGCAGTGCGCGACAGTCTATGAAGCTGTCGGTCTGAGTGTAGATAGGACGTTATGAGGGTGGCCCAAATGGCTCAAATGGCTTGAATCATGTTTGGAATGCCATTGCCGCAGGTATGAAATGACCCCGCCTGGTTCGCTCTCCCGTGGGAGGTCGCGTGCGGGGTACTGTCACTGACGCAGTACCCATGCCGGTCTTCCCGTTCGACGACCGAGCACTCCCGATCCAGTAGGCGAGGACCAGCATGGGCCACTAGTGTTTACCGCGTACCAGCAAGCATACCACACGCAGTGAAGGCCACCCACCTAACACAAGGGGAGCGGCCTTCACCGCGTTTTCACGGATGAGGAATTAACCTCATCACACAACCAATCATAACAGGGGCGGCTACAGCTTTGTGATATACAGAATCCTCTCGTCAGCTGGGCCGTATGTGGTGTTAAAAAGCATACGCCATTTCCAACGGTATCCATCCTTGTCATATTGGCCTCGCAACGGTTCTTGATGTGTCTCGTAATATGATGCCGCTTTCTTCTCGTCGGCCTCGTAATGCTCGTAAACGTCATCAGGCATCAGGTTCGTCAAGCACTTCATCGTGCTCACGTTCCCGTATCCCTCGTCAAGGCTGAATGCGTACTGGATTTCTTTGCCGCGTTCCGACTGTATGTCGCATTTCTCTTCGGCTTGTTCGATCACATTCACTTGGGCTTGTTCGGTCACGTTCGCCTGCCCGCAGCCGCTCCCGGTGAGCGCTAATGCGGCGACCAGTACTATTGCGGTGCCGGTTTTGAGTGTCTGGTTCTTCATGGTGCCTCCCTTTCTCTCTTTTTGTTTGGTGGTTCTACCGTACCGTGTTTTCGTGGTGGGGTTTCGCCGCCGTGTTGCATGTTGTCGTTTTTCCGTCGTATCATTGCAACTGTTCGAACAGATGTTCGATGATACTGGGAAAAAGGAGCGTCGGCAGCTCCGCCAAGAACACGCCGACGCTCGATGAACGACCTACGAGGAGGTCATATTGTTAATTGTAGTGGAAGCACCTAATCTTCATCTCCCTTCCTTCGTGATGCCGCGAGCTTCGTCGATCAGTGCGAACCCGTTCGCGAATCCGAGTACTTGGGCGATTAGGTTTATGTCTTTTGTGGTCCATGGCAGTAAGCCTCTGTATCGCGGGCTTACGTATGCCTGTGTCCGACCTATCGTCTCGCCTAATTTAGTCTGAGTCATTCCTTTCTCTTGCAATCCTCGCCGTATGGTCTCGGCGAGGATGATGGTAAAGGGGTCCATTTCTTCATATTCTGATTTCCTTACCATATAAGACATGGTATCGCATATGCTATAACCGTCAATCTCGACACGCCGAAGAAATAGCCGGAATACCTATGTATCTGGCCGCATACAGACAAGGTGTATAGCATATGCTTTGACAACACGACGGAAATGCGTAAACTGAACATCAGAGCGTATAGCAAATGCTATGCCAGAAAGGAGCGTGCTGATGACTGATATGGATTCGCTGATTTCAACGGCGATTCGCACAACCGCAGCTCGTGATAACCGAACTATGCGGTCAATCTGCAAGGGCATTAACTTCAGGCCGACAAAGTTCTATGACAGGTTGTCCGGAAGGAGCTCTTGGAACACCCACGAAATCGATGCGGTAGCCAAGGAACTCGGGCTCGTTGACGGCTGGGAACTAATGGACCTCGCAAAAGAAGAAGCGGAAATCGCCTCGCGACGCAACGCAGAGAAAGCCTGACTCGTCGGCAAAAAGGAAACAGCCGGTGCGTGAACACCGGCCAAATAAAAGGTATGAGATGAATACTACAACAGCACTACAGACATTCGACTTCCATACGAACGCAGTCCGCGTTCATGTCGAAGGTGAGCACGTCGAATACTGTGCGAAGGACATCGCGGCAGCACTCGGCTACAAGGACACTACCAACGCAATCAAGCAGCATTGCCGTGGGGTGGTGAATCGCCACCCCATCCTCGACAGCCTCGGACGCACTCAGGAAGCGGTCTTCATCGGTGAAGGCGACGTCTACCGGCTGATCGCATCCAGCAAGCTCCCCGCCGCAGTCGAGTTCGAACACTGGCTGTTCGATGAAGTCCTCCCCAGCATTCGCCGTCATGGCGGCTACATGGCAGGTCAGGAATCCATGTCCCCAGAAGAGATGGCGCTTGCCTCCCTGAAGTGGTTGCAGAGCGTCGTGGACGAACAGAAGCGCCAGATCGAAGCGCAAAAGCCGAAGGTCGTGTTCGCTGACGCGCTCACCGCCAGCAAGAAGGACATCCTCGTCGGCGAGTTGGCGAAGATTCTCAAGCAGAACGGTATCGAGATCGGCCAGAACCGCTTGTTCGCGTGGCTGCGCGAACACGGCTGGCTGATGAAACGTAACGGCATCCGCAACTTCCCGACACAGAAAGCGCAAGACATGGGGCTCTTCTTTGTCAAGGCGAAGCCAGTCACACTGCCCGACGGCTCCACCATCACGTCGTACACGACGAAAGTCACGCCGAAGGGACAGCTCTACTTTATCAACAAGTTCCTTGAGGGGGAGACGGCATGAGCTACACCAGCAACTTTCAGGACGAGCCGCATACCGCAACCCATGATGACGAATACGCGAATCTCGTGTATTCAGCCATATGCAACCTCGATAAAGAGATTGCCGAGAGGGCGAAGCTGAACACACTCGAGTGGGCGAAGGAAGACGGCCTCACCGAAGAAGAGACAGAAAAGGAGATCAAGAGGCTGCAACGCAATGCGATGCACTCATGCATAGACGTATTTGACGAAGCTCAAGCAATCGTCGAATGCATGGAATCGCGCAAGGCCGGTGAAGTCATCCTCGCGACAGCAGAGGCAAAAATCGCATTCGATAACATGTGCGGCACCTTGGATGACTATGAGCGCATCTTATACGAGGCGGTGCGGGCAGTCATGCTTCGCACACCAACATATGAGGAATGGTTGGCGCAGAACCCCACACCAGATACCCAAGAGGAGGATCAGGCATGACCGAGTTCAGGACTGCTGCCGAATTGTCGGCGCGCAAGGCTGGGAAGCCGATCAGTGATCGTGCCCGCATGTGGGCGATGGAAGAAGCGTTCATCTGCGCACTGACCGGACAGCGTGAGTATGCATGTTATCCGAAGTCGTTCGCCTCGTACACTGCCGCTGACATGTTCGCACGCACGGTAGCGAACCGTACGCGTCATTCGTTCAGGCCGGAAGTGTGTGGCTTCCCGGGACGGTTCAAGACCATCATCACCAAGGATGACGGCGAGTACCACGTATGGGTCGCCTATGAAACGAACACAAGCAAGGAGGATTCCGATGCTTGACCAGAAGAACGTGTCCGCGTATGTGGATGACGAGATGGGTTCGGAGTCGCGTCGTGTGCGTTATGGCGTGGTGAACGTGGTGGCTGCGATCACTGCGGTTGGCACGCTCATGGTGATGGTGTTTGGTCCGGGCGCGTGTGCTCGTCCGGCTCGGTATTTGTTCAGTTGGCTTGTGCTGTTGGTGTCCACGCTTGTTGCGGTGGCGCCGTTGGTGGACTTGCTGCCGGAGGAATGCTTCGACGACGAAGAAGAGGAGGAGTGATGGGTGACCCATTGTATTTCGTCGATCATGACGGCGACCCGTATGTTTCCGTGGCATCCCTGTTGCGGTTTCTTGACCGCAAGATTGAAGCGTTGGACGTGACGTTGAAGTCCATGAGGGAGAGCAATGCGATCGATGGCGTGAGCTTACTTACAGGCATGCGGCTTGAGGTGGTGGGCATCCGCGCTCAGATTGATGACATGGTCACGCTTCGCGACGACCGCATCGAACAGCTTGAGGATGACTGATGGTTACGCGGAAGAACCGGGACCGGATTCTCAAATGGGTCGCGGATGACGTGCCTATCAGGTGGATCGCGAAGAACACGGGGCTGACCGTTTCCGAGGTCGAGCTGATCGTCGCCCAGGAGGAGCGGAAGGCGTGGGAGGCGCAGGAATGACGACCGTCGTTGATTGCGAACCGTCTTGCCGCACCTATCTGAACCCAGCTTTGTTCGAACGGCATGAGGATTCGCACAAGAAGCTGCTGCACATTCTCATGCCGGGGGACACGGTCGTCATAGGTCAGTCGGCGCGGCCGGGCGTGGTGCAGGTCGTCCGAAACGTGGTGGTCGGTTTCGAGAACGGTTGTTTCACGATCGATCAGCGTCCCGACCGGCTCGTGCTGCCGCATTATCTGCACACCGAACCGACTGACCCGTACGACTGGCGTCTGCTCGTCGTGTTCAAGCCCCGTCAAGGAAAAGACGGCATAAAACCCTCGTCATAACTGAACAGGGGACGGTCGTGCCTGAGTTCTCAACGTATCGTCCCCACACCCACATTCTCTATCGGAAGGAAGCGTGTTTTGGCAAGGGAGCACTACGAGCGGTTGGACATCCTGTCATTGACTGAAGCGTCTGAGGTGTTCGGCATCTCGGTGAAGGCGTTCCGTTACAACTTCAGCCACATCATTCACTCGTTGCAGAAGACGAAGCTGGGCACCGGATGGGTGCGCTACGGAGACTTGTACGACGCGTTGGGTGACATGCCGATTCTTCCGCCGGATGAATGATCCGCATTGTGGCCGTCGCAGGTTTGCCCCATGCACAACACCGCCCGTATGGGGGTGTCGAACGCTGGAGCCGGTTCGATTCCGGTGCGGCCAACTATGCGGGGTGGGCGTCAACGCCACGCGAACCCGGTTCTGAGGATTGGCCGGGAGACGCGAACGATGCGTTTGCGGCTAACGACCGTCGTCCTTCCATGACGGTCGTCCTTCCTGGACTCCTGTGGGGGATATGCCGCCGCAGCGTCCACGCCCGCACCAGATTTCACACACATGACAGAACGGAAAGGAGGATCCTGATGGACTCTCATGGGCATTACACGGGGGTGTGCGCGGATTGCGGACGGACGTGTCCGTTGTATGCGCGTCGCATGTGCCGGACCTGTTACAGCCGGTTCGTCAACGACATGAATGTCGGCGTGTGCACGGTGTGTTCGCGTATCCGTCGTCTGGTCGCGAAGCGCATGTGTTACACATGCTACTCGCATGCGCGCGGCTACAAGAAGCCGCGCCATGAGGGGGAATGCCGAAACTGCGGCCGTCATATGCGTCTTGAAGCGAAACGGTTGTGCCGCACCTGTTACAGCAAACAGCTGGGCAGATGGGAGCAATGCTCGCAATGCCATGAGCGGCGACTCATCTACGGAGCTTCGCTTGTCTGTCCACGATGCCGACTCAGCAACTATCGCAAACAACACAGAAAGGAACACGCATCATGAGGACGCGTATCAGCAAACACGGCAAATACGAGATCAGGGAAGGCGTCGCCAGCGAAATCGGCGACAGCCTGGAACCCGGCGACCTGCTCACCACGCTCACGGCAGACGGCAAGTCAATCGACGTGGAAGTCATCAATCCGATCACGAACGATGACGAGTTCAACGAAGCGATCACGAAACTGCCGGCGGAAGTCTTTATCATAGTTGCTCTCGCTCGGGCGACTGTCACCGACTTCTACTCCCTGCACCCCTATCTCGTGCGCTGCCTTCAGGATGGCGAATACAACATGTGGCTGTCCACTAAGACCGAAAGTATCCCGGTCAAGATCAAGCATCCGCTGCACGATGACGAGCCCATCACTGCTGACAAGGTGGACGCGGACATTATCACCGAGAAGAAGGTGTACACGGACGGCACCGTGAAGGTGCCTAACATGCCGGGCCTGTACAAGGACTGCTCCGGAGATGTTCTCGTAGCTTTCCACAATCTCGGTGCTAGCAAGCTGTACTACTCCTACATCACGATCGAGGGGCAAGAGTGTCTGAGCCTTTTTGAATTTGCGAGGCCGGTCGAAGATCTAGCCGACAGGTGGGCGCCGTACACGCGTATCACGTCAATCGAGCAGCTGCGTAAGGCGATCAACGCCGGGGTGGAATCGTGAGTGGGAAGAAGAAGCCGATGCCGCAGGATGCGTTGGTTCCCGACGAGCTGACGCCCGACATGACGCTGATGCTGATGAAGCCGGCGGCGGATTTGTCCAAGGCGTGCGCCGCATACCTGATGAAGGTGCGCACGCTCATGGAAACCCGTGACAAGGATTCATGGCGTGAGAAGTGGCCGGATTCGGAAATGAGCGAATGCGTCGAGGTCGTGTACGACACGGCCGATATGGCGCAACGCATGCTGAAGACCGCGCAGGCGATCTCGACGATGCTCGTAACCCCGTTGAACAGTCATGAGATCGTCCTGTTGGACGAGTTGCGTCGAAGTCTTGAACCCGACGACGTGGACATGGACACGGGCGAACTCCAGTGAAAGACAGTAACGAACGCCCGTTGCCCAGTGATGTGCCAGTGGAGGACACGCTGACGATCAGTGAGTTCCTCCACTCGGTACACCACCCGCAAGAGGACATGACGCGCGCGACGATCCGGTTCGGACAGTACGCGTTCAACCAATACCGCAAACAATACGGTCGGCCACCGTACACGCGGCGCATCAACGGCAACGGGCCAGTCAAGGTCTACCTAGACCCGATCGAATACATCTTTCTGTGCAGCACATACGAGCAGTGGCGGCGCAGGCAACAAGGAAAGGAACACGCATGAACCTGTTGGAAGAGACTCTGGCGGACATCAAACGGTATGGGTATACGACTGCCGGCGTGCTGTACGTCGGCAGTGAGGACGGCCGTGTGCAGATGACATGGGAGCAAGCCGAACCGTTTTTGAATGTCAATTACGACGCCGGGTATGGTGCGCAAGAAATCGTGAAAGACCTGTGCGTGCGTTTCAAGGGTGGGGCGATGCTGATACGCCATGAGTACGACGGCAAGGAATGGTGGCGGTTCGTCCCCGCGCCAAACATGCATGGCGCCCCGTTCAAAATCGTGAAAGGCGAATACAAGTCTCTTGCCGATGTCAACTATCCAATGGGAATCCCCGTCAACACCAAGGTGGAGGACTGATGGGGAGGCATCTGGTTCGTGATTGTGATGCGTTCACGCTTGTCCGGTTCACACAGCCGACCGCTGCGGAACGTCATGCGGCATGGCTCGACCATCGTCGTCAAGGTGTCGGCGGTTCCGACATGGCGACGATTCTCGGCATCAACACGTATAAGACGCCGTACGAACTGTGGCTGGAGAAGACCGGCCGTGAGCACCCGGTTGACATCAGCGGTAAATGGGCGGTCGTCAAGGGCAACGCATTGGAAAAAGAGCTGCGTAACCGGTTCCGTGACCTGCATCCAGAATGGGAGGTGTACGACGGTACCGACAAGAGCCTGGTCAGTCGTGCGCACCCCTGCATGATCGCATCCCTTGACGGCATCCTCTACGACGAGACGCGCGGATTCGGAGTGTTGGAAATCAAGACGACGAGCGCGCATCGCGGACAAACCGACTGGCATGACACAGAAGGCAACCTCAGGATTCCCGACTATTACCTGACACAGGTCACGTTCTATCTGGCCGTCACCGGTTGGACATGGGGCGTGGTTTATGCGGACATCGGCGAAACGGAACCGGTCGAGATCATGTTCGAACGAGACGAGGACGACATCAAGGCCGTCATCGACGCCGCCGAATCGTTCTGTGGGTATGTCGAGCGTGACGAGCCTCCAGCGTTGACCTCCACGGACGTGGACAGGGTGCAGCAGGAGGAACAGCCAGAAGGGTACGAGCAGGTCGATGACGGTGAGTTCGATAGGCTCGCCGGGCTCTGGCAGCAGTTTGACGACGCCGAGAAAGCCGCCAAAAAGAGCAAGACGGGTATCGGCGACCAGTTGAAGAAAATGGTCGGCGATACGCGTCGAGGTCTTGTCAGCGCGCACGCACAAGTCGGCTACAAGGACGTCAACTACAAGGCGCAGCCGGAGAAACTCATTCCCGCGAAGGACGCGTACACGGCACGCCGTTTCTACGTCAAACCACTCAATAACGACTGAAAGGAACCATCATGGGCGCATTGGCGACCACAGCGAAGAACAACGAGTTGACCACGATGAACACCATGGGTGACATTCATGCGCTGATCCGCGGCAGGCGCGCACAGATCGAATCGGTCATGAGCGGCGTTCTCACTCCAGAACGGCTTTATTCATTGTTGCAAAGCGCGGTGAGCCACGAACCGAAACTGTTGCAGTGCACTCCGGAAAGCATCGTGGCGTGCTGCATGAAATGTGCGGTGCTCGGTTTGGAACCGTCGAATGTGGATGGTTTGGGTAAGGCGTACATCCTGCCGTACGGGAACAAGAACTATCAGACAGGACAGGTGGAGGCAACGTTCATCCTCGGATACAAGGGCATGATCGAACTCGCCCGCCGTTCCGGTGAGATCAAGTCGTTGAACGTGACGCCCGTGTTCGAGGACGACGGCATCAAACTGTTCATGGACGAAGCAGGACAACCGTACATCAAGGCCGGTGAGGTCAATCCGCTCGCCAACCATACACCGGACAAGCTCATGTTCGTGTTTTTGAACGCCGAGTTCACCAACGGCGGCCACTATCGCACATATATGACGCGTGCCGAAATCGACGCGGCGAAGAAACGCAGCAGTGCAGGGGACCGTGGCCCTTGGAAGACGGATTACGTGGCGATGGCGCGCAAGACCGTCGTGCGGCGCGCGTTCCCCTATCTGCCGGTGAGTACCGAAGCGCAGTCGGCGGCCGTGGAGGACGAGACCACGCCGCATTTCGATTTCCTCGACCGTAACACCACTCCGGTGGGTGAACCGTCTGACGTGATGCAGGAGGCGACAGCATGAGTTTGCCTGATGTGACGATTGTCGGGAACCTGACCGCCGACCCGGAGCTACGCACCATTGGCAACGGTTCGAAGGTCGTGAACTTCACGATCGCAGCGAGCTCCCGCCGGTTGAACAAGCAGACCAACCAGTGGGAAGACGGTGACGTGTGGTTCCTCAGCTGCAACGCGTGGGACGGGGAGCATCACATGCTTGCAAGCAACATCGCGGCCTCCCTGAGCAAGGGGATGACCGTCATCGCCTATGGGCGTGTACGCCAACGTGAATACCAGGCGAAGGACGGTTCGAAACGGTACGTGGTCGAGATGACCGTGGATCACGTCGGCTACGACTTGCGTAAGTCTGCCGTTGCCGTGAACCGTCCGCAGCAGTCGGGTTTCAACCCCAATGGCGGTTTCCAGCAGCCGGCACAGCAGCAGAACGGGTGGGGCGCGCCCTCACAGCAGCAGGCGCAGCAACCGGCGGCAGACCCGTGGGCCAGCTACAGAGAGTTCGGTTCGTCCGACGGGGCGCCGACATCAAACGAGGACGACTTCTAAGGAGACACAATATGACAGCAACATCCGTGGATATCCCCAACACCCAGATGACGAGGCGTCAACGGTTCACGGCAGTGGCGAGCTTTCGCAAACACCACGCATGGGCCGTCGACTACGAGCCGCACACACTGCTCGACCATAACCCCGGCATGAGCGTGCGTGAAGCGTTCGAACAGCTCAAGGCCGAAGCGGAACGCGAACAGAGGCTTCAGCAGGAGAAGGAACGGCGCGACGTGCAACGCACGGCCCACCGGCTCTATAACACGCGTTACTGCGCGTTGGAGGAGCCGGAACGCATCCAACTACGCATCTTCTTGGAGAACGGGGGACGCAAGGACATCGCCGACGCGTTGGTCGACAATGTGACGTGCAGCGCCGAATCGATCCGCAAACTCATCGACGAAGGCGAATGGGACCGCGACCCGGAAAAGGACTGGCTCGCGATCCTGCCCCCACGAGCGCAACCAGAACCGACGGTAGGCGGCATAGGCCGCTTCCTCGCCGACCTACGCGCACACCGACGCAAATGGCGCATGTGGGGGACTTTTCCCACAAGTGAAGGAGCTGAACACGAGGCGCGTGTACTGAGTCAACGAGCCGGCCTCGGATTCGACATCCGCACCGTCACCTACCAGCCGGACGGCACCACCGGCGTATTCGCCCGACGACCATAAGGAGCACATCATGGGCAAACGTAAAACCGTTGCGGTTCTTGCCGCAGTGGTCGTGGCCGTTGGTGTTGCCGGCTGCGACATCAAACTGGGGGATTCCGACGGTACGCGCATCGAGTGCGAATACGTGCCGATGACCCGTCCGATGTGGATAGACGATCAGATGTACCTGATGCCGTATCAGGAATGCATTCCCGTGAGTGTTGACGAGGAGGCGACGTGATGCATCATTGCGATCTTCCACCGAGGCGTGGGAACTTCTACGAAGTGTATCGGTGCCCTGTGTGCAGACAGTGGTGGTTCAACAATTGCGGCCTCTGGGTACACAGAAGCCGGCTCTTCCTGTTTTTTGCCGGCTACAACGATCAGTGCCGCAGTTTCCTGCGTCACAACGGAAAGGGGCGGTCGTGAGTAATCCGAGCAAGGCCAAGGGTACGCGATTCGAGTCGGCCGTATGCGACTACCTGCGGTGGGCGTTGGATGACGAACGTATCCAACGGCTCACCTTGCACGGCAGCAAGGATGTGGGCGACATCGGCAACATCTACTTCTGTGGTGCGCCGGTGGTCATCGAATGCAAGGCGACGCGCACACCCAACTGGCGCAAACACTGGGCTGAGTGCGAAGTCGAGATGGGCAACCGCGACACCGAGTTCGGTTGGGTCATCCGCAAACGCCCTGGCCTGGGCATGGACACACGAGACAAAGTCGGCAAGCATCTCGCCTACACGAGGAAACAAACCTACTTCCAGATGTGCGACATGGCCGGCGGCATCGACCTCGACCACCTGACCGAGAAAATCCCACGCAACCCGCTACTAATCGGCCTACCAGTCGAACAACTAGCCCTCTTACTCAACCACATGCAACCGTTAGGACCCGAGGAGGAAACATGAGCAACTACCGCGTACTCAAACCCGTCCCCCATATAGACAAGCTTGACGCTGGCGACCGTTGCACGCTCAAACTCCCCGCCGGCGGCACGGTCGAAGGAATCATGCTCACAAGAGCTATCCGCATTGACGAAAGTCTTCTACGCATCGTTTGGTTCAACGACGGCCGCTCATACCCCGTAAGCCTAGTAGAAAGCTGGACGGACTTCTGCCAATTCGTAGGAGGCTGGCACGACACCGACAACGATACGAGAAAGGACCAGTCATGACCATTCGCATCTACAAGCCCGAAGACGTGCGCGACCTACCCAAACCCGTCACCCTATGGGCGGTATGGGAAGGCACCGACGGACGACACCACGAAAAAGCTTACGCATACACGACCGACATTGAAATAGGACACTTGCCACCAAGAGGAAGGCAGTACACCAGCACGGTCCCCGGTGAGCATCCGCTACTCACTGCCGACTACGAGGAAGACGCGTCCCAAGTGCTGCCCGGCACGTTGCGGTTCATCCGCATCGAGGACGTCGCGCGCCTCTACCGGTACGTCAATAAGGCTGGGGAGACCGTGGTGTTCCACTGGGACGGATACAGCCCCGCTGAAATGGTGGCCGACCGTGTGCGCACGCTCAACGGCTTCTATCTCGACCAATACGACCGCGAGTATTCGCATATCTTCTACCCGCGCCTCGTCGATCAGGACGAACGGCTCGAACCGGACGAATGGGCCGACGACTACGACAAGATGCTGGAAAGGAGTAGGCATGAGTAAGACGACGCTTAAGCAATGGTGGGCGGACAACAAGCTCACCCTGTTCAGCCTCGCATACGGTGTGATAATGATCGCCGGGAGCCAATGGCTGCCCATCACGCCACGCGTCATCCTCACCGCGGCCGGCGGCATCATGACCGGTATCGCATTCCCGCTCGGCACGCTTTGCTGGTTGCAGGACAAAGCCATGGAACAAGCCGCAAGCGACATGCAAGCCATGCACAAAGCCGCAAGCGACGAAATCAAGGTGACTGTTCCATACGGCACCGAGTTCAAGGATTCCACATGGCGCGCGGCACGCATGTCCTACGCAGGCATACATGCGGAACACCACGACTGGAAAACATGGGACCAGCTCAGCGAAGAACAGCAATGGACGCTCATGGCGCACACGCACGTGAACAGTCTCATTGCGCTCGAAATCGCCAAACGCTACAACGAACCGCAGGAGGAAACCTGATGACGGATAATGTGAACCATCCCGCGCATTACGAATCCAACGGGCCGTTTGAATGCATCGAACTGGCACACTACTACGATTTCTGCGTCGGGAACGCGATCAAATACGTGTGGCGCCACATGGACAAGGGGAAACCGTTCGAGGACCTGAGCAAAGCACTCTGGTACGTGTCGTGGGAACTGGACTGCACCGGCGACCCCCTCATCAGACAGCCACCGTTAACCGACGACAAGCTCTTTATGCTTGCGGACACTGATTTCGCGCACATGCGCGAGTTCTGGGAAGCGCTCATAATCCACAACCTGCCGAACATGCGCGCAGCCATCGAACGCCGCGCGGTCGCGCTCACAGGAGTGGGCAGACTCGAACGGTTCCAGCCAGGATCGAAGCCGCTCGGGCACGGACATGTGAGCGCACAGACGCAAGGCAAAAAACTGTTCATGCTGCGCAGGCAAAGCACCCCGCCGGTGATTGTCGGCGAAGCGATGCGCGCACGCGGCTTCGACTGGGAGAACAACACCATCCTCCTCATCGAACAAGGCATTCGCCGCATTTACCTCGACGAAGCCATCGCCCTGCTCGAAACCTACGGCTACTGCAAAGCGAACATGTTCGCAGCAATCAACTTCATCCTGAAAGAGAGCGTCACCAATGAGTGCAAACAATGAGCATCTGCTGCTGTGGATCGACACCGAAACCACGGCAATCAAACCAGAAGACGGCCAACTGTTGGAAATCGGCATGCGCATCACCGACCTCGACGGCACACCCATGACAGAGCCGGGAAACTACGATTCGTACAAGTTCAGCACCGTCATCCCGCACTCGTGCATCAACTACACGCGTGACACCGCGTATGCGATCCGCATGCATCAGGACAACGGGCTGCTGGACGAAGCTCTGTGCGCCGAACCCCCCGTGAACGCAGGCGAATGGTTGCTGGATCGCGTCGACCGCCTGACATTCGGTGGGCCGAGCGTCAGGCTGCACCCGGCCGGCACCAACGTGGACTTTGACCTCGCATGGCTCAGAGCCCACCAAGAACCACTTCTCACCGGCCCGGCGTGGAACGAATACGTGTCGTATCGCAAGCTCGACATGAGCACGATCCGTCTCACCCTCGAAACGGTAGGCATCAACCCATACGAAAACAGCAGGAAGGCCACGCATCGCGTGGACGACTGCCTCGACCGCGACATCTACGACTGGACGCACTGGGCCGAATGGGCCAAAAAGCACATGAACATCATGGAAAGGAAGAAATGGGAGAAATGGGAGAAGGAAGCATGACCGATTGGCTCAACGACGACCAGCTCGAAGCACGCATCATGTGCGACCGTCTCGTCGAACCCACCGGTATGGCGCTCAACAGCATCCAGCCGGCAAGCGTCGACATGCACCTAGGCGACTCGCTGCTGGTACAGAAACCGGGACAGGTCATCAACATGCAATACCCCGAACGCATCCAATACACCGGCACCGAGCACGTCGGCGAATTCCAGCTGAAACCCGGCGCATTCATATTGGGTACCACGCAGGAGACCGTCAACTGTCCCGTTGACCTCGTCGGCCAGCTCGTCGGCAAAAGCACCGTCGCCCGACACGGCCTGTTCGTGCACGTGTGCGCAGGCTTCATCGACCCCGGCTTCTCGGGACAAATCACGCTCGAACTGTACAACGCGTCATCCAACACACTTGTGCTCACGCCCGGCATGACCATCGCACAACTCGTGTTCAGCAAAATCGACCCGCCAGCCTACCCATACGGCAGCAAGGAAGCCGGAAGCCACTACCAATTCCAGACGGGCGCGACCGCACCGAAAGGAGACCTGAAGTGAACCAGATTCCACCACCCCTGTTCAGCGACCGCCGGTGTGAGTATTGCGGACGACCATCGATAGGCGCCGACCGCTGCCCGCACGCGATAGACCGACGCCACCCATGCCCGGCGCGCGTACAGGACCAGCAGCAGCGGCATGAACGACTACGACACATGGGGCGATGAACGATGGACGACAAGACCGCAAAACAGCTGACCGACGCGATACACGACGTGCTCGGCATGGTCCCGTTCGTGCTCGTCGCCGACACGTCCACACCAGACGAAGCGTTCGGCGACGAGCGTACCACCCGCATCAGCGTCACCTCGCCGCCGCACCAGACCTCCTACACGACGATCGGCCTATGCGCATGCGGCCTCGACCTACTGCGCTACGGCGACGACGACGAAGACGACGACTGGGACGACGAGGACGACTAGACACGTGGACACGTTGCTGCTCATAGGCATCCTCGCCGCACTCCTACTGATCTCATGGTGGACCGACGGACACCACTTCTAACCAAGTTAAGGAAACACCCATGGACGATACCGGCAAGTGCCCCGAATGCGGCGCACCAGTAAACGTCATACACGTCAACAGAATCGGCGACCCGACACACCACCGGTATCACCGTTGCACGGCATGCGACTGGGCCGACGCGCCAAGCAACCTGTTCGGCGCCGACGAAACGCAAACCGAGCCGGCGCCGACTTCCACAACCCCGAAGAAACCCAAGACAAGAGGAGAGAAAAACATGGCTGTCAGCAAAAGACTACGATTCGAAGTTCTCCGCCGCGACGGAATGGAATGCCACTACTGCCATAGGAAAGACGTTCCACTCACCGTCGATCACGTCATACCACAGGCGCTCGGCGGCCCTAGCACTGCGGAAAACCTCGTGGCGTGCTGCCGTGATTGCAATATCGGCAAAACATCCATCAACCCAGACGAACCACTCGTCGCGGGCGTGTCCGAACAGGCCGAAGCGTTCAGAGAAGCACTCGCAGAAGCGAAAGCCGTGGTCGCGTCCGACTTTCTTTGGGAACAGGAGTACATGGACAGGGTGCGGGACCTATGGGAAGACGCCACGTCACTTGACGACGAATACTGCCTCCCCATGCCCGTAACATGGCGGTCAACCGCAAGATACTGGGGACAGATCGGAGTGCCGCGCGCCTTCCTTGAGTACGCATTCGGCATAGCCAAGGAGCGGTACGACAGCCACCGTCTAACAGCTAAAAAAGCATTCGCGTACGCCTCGGGAATCGTCGGCAACCGCATGGAAGAAGCGGCAAGACTGGCACGGGAAAAGGTGAAGTGACATGCGCATTCGCAGCATCAGACCTGAGTTCTACGATTCAGAAAGCATGGGCGCCGTGTCATGGGACGCGCGCTTCGTGTTCGAATGCCTGTGGTCGTACGTGCAAGACAATGGCGTGAACCGTGACAACGCGCGCATGATACGTGGCACATGCATGCCCTACGACAGTGATGAAGTGATCCCGCGCATCGAAGCCGCGTTGGACGAACTCGAAGCCGTGGGCTGTGTCGTGCGCTACACATGGCATGGCAAGCGGCTTTTGTGGCTTCCGGGCTTCCTGACCTACCAGAAAATCGACCGTCCGAGCACATGCCTGTTCCCGACTCCACAGCAGGCCGAAGAGAGCGAAGCCTCGACGACTACTCGCGAGACACTCGATGGTCACTCGCGAGACACTCGCGAGACACTCGCGACCGGAGTAGGAGTAGGAGTAGGAGTAGGGAGTGAGGATATTCTTTCTAGAGGGGGAGGAGGTAGTAAAAGTACCTTAACGCGCGCGCGCACGCGCGAGGCCGCCCCCACTCCCGCCGGTGAGGACGTGGATGAGGATGCTCTAGTGGAATCGTGGCGCCCGTCAGCGGAGAACACCGCCCTCGCCGAACAGCTCGGCGTGGACGCAATCAGGCTGGAGCGCAGATTCCGTGACAAGATCGCCCGCAAGGGGCTGACTGCGCTCGGTGTCAAACGGCGCACGCTGACGGCGCTAGACGCCACATTCCGCAGTTGGGTCGAGCATGAGGCGCAATGGGCGGGGGAGGGGACGAAACAGGTCAAACCACCCGACCCGGTGCATGCCGCGCCGCCTCGGCACTCATGGTGCGGGCCGGAGGTACGCGCCATCATGCGGCCGTACCTTGCCGCGTTCCCCGAACCGAACCCGGACACCACAGGGCCGGGAAAGGCGTGGTTCGAGGCGTGCAGGGACGTGGCACGACGCCTCGACGCCGGCGAGGACGAAGCCTCGATCATCGAATGGGTCGAAGCCAACTACGGGCCCCAAAACCCCACAAGTGCGGCAAACGACCCGTAGAACGATGAACAAGCGTCGATATGATAAACTATGCGCATCAGGCACGAAACGCGGTCAGGGATACCGTAAAACGGCGTACGGGTGTATGTACGCCTAAACCCGACGCCGTCACGTTGAGAACAGCGAACCCATCGCCAACGAAAGGACCCGACCCGCGTGACGTGCCCGATGTGCAACAACCCCTCCACGCCAACCATCTGCCGCACCTGCAAACGACAAACCGCACAAGACCTCGCATGGCTCGCCAACAACTGCGACGACCTCGAACACTACCGACTCAACCGCGCCTACGGCAAACACGCCGCAAACAGCGGAGGGGGACGACGGACGGAAGCACCCACGCCCGTACGCGAAGCCATCTACGACGCCCTCTATGTGGACCGCTACCGCAACCTCAAACAGACACTCAACACGTGGGCCATGTGCTTCTCGCAGCCGCCCGCGCCCGAAGGCTGCCTCGCGCAACAGGCACGCATCCTCGACGGCCTCGACCTGTGGACGCCGGGCAAGACCGCCGCCAGCGCCATCTACGCGGCCGAAACACACATCCTCGTCACCCGGTTGTGCGCGATCCTCGCGAACATGGACGAAACCCGCATCCACCTCGGCATATGCCCGAATCCCGAATGCGCACGCCCCGTGTACGCGGCCGCGGACGCACGCGAGGCCACCTGCGCGCACTGCAACAACACGTGGACCGCGACCATCCTGCGCCGCGCGACCGACGCGCAACTGTGCGAAACGGACGCGGAAGGCACCGCAGGCGAACTCGCCCTCATGCTCGACCAGGTCGGCATCGAAGTCGCGGCGAGCACGATCCGCTCATGGGCGTCGCGCGGCAAGCTCATGCCCATCCTCGACAAGAACGGCCACGCCACCAAACGCTACAAGCTCACCGACGCCTACCGACTCACCGACACCTACCGGCAGCAGCACCTCGACTGAAAGGACGACGACCATGCACGACGAAAAGGACGACACCATCAACGACCGCGACGCCATCGAATGCGCCGACAGCGCCGCATTCATGCTTGAAGCCGCCGTAAACAACCTGCGCCGCATCAACGCGGACATCAACGCCGTCGGCAGCTCATTCGCAGTGAACGAAGCCATCGAGTACACGAAAGTCACCGCGCTCATAGGCATCGGCCACGCCCTCACCGCCATCGCCCAAGCACTCACCGAGGACGAGGACGGGCCGGACGTCGCCGACATGCTCACCAACAACATAATCACAGAACAATTCAACAACTAAAACATCATGCCAGTGTGGGGAAGCGTAGGCCGGCGCAAAACGGAGCCGGCCTACGCTTCCTCATTTAAAACGCGCGGAACGCGCACCGTACTTCGCCGGATCACCGTCCGAGCAGTCCGGCGACCGCGTCGCCGACACGCTGCGTCATGCCGCGCTGCGCCATGTCGTAGTAGTCGACCATCTGGCGCGTGCTCCAGCCGCCGGCGGCCATGATGTCCTGTTCCGGCATGCCCGCGTCCATCGCCAACGTGCAGAACGTGCGCCGCAACGAATGCGGCGTGATATCAGGACGGCCCACCAACGCGCCGGCCAAACGCACGACATTGCGCGCCGCGTCCGCGCGCAGCCGTCCGCCACGCCGGGCGCGGAACACCGGGCCGCCGCGCCGCCTGCCGACATGGACGGCCAACGCTTCAACGACCGCGTCGGCGACGCGCACCTCCTGCTCATAGCCGCCCTTGCGACGGTACCGCAGAGTCCCGTCGGCCCGGTTCCAATCCTCGACATCAAGACCAAGGGCCTCACTGAGCCTAGGCCCCGCCAACAACAGCAACGCGCACAGCGCATACTCCTGCCGGCCCAAACCATGCGCAGCATCCAAGAACATGCCCGCCTGCTCGCGCGTGAGGAAACTACCCGTCGACCTGCGATAAGAGCGTGGCAAGCGCACACCCATGCCAGGATCACGCTCCAACACGCCCTCCTCGGTGACGAACCGGTAGAAACGGAGCACCACGCCGACCCACTCACGCACCGTCGCCGCCGGATGATCGCGGCGCATCCACCGGCAATACGCCTCGATATGCGAACGATGCACGCGCAACGCGTCAATGTCGTTCAGATCGCACCAACGCAGCCACGCGCGCAACGCACTGCGATACTGCTTGTAGGTCTGCCCCGTGTAAGGCAGAAGATACGCGGACAGCAACCAGTCCAAGCTCATCGTCTCCATATGCGCACCGTCTCCTTCGCGACCAACGGCTTATCGGCTGGGCCCTTGACGAACGGCGGTATCCACTGGCGCCGACGCAACGAATGCTTCGGCCCATACGCCTGCATGCGCCAGAAGCCACGCACGATGAACCGATGACTGTAGCCACGCCGGGAACCATGGCCGCCTTCCGTGGACGGCCCGGTCTCGCGGTGTTCGCGCAGCACGACCATGCGCACATCACGAACCGCCCGATCCACAACGCGCGGCGGCAACGGTTCGACCGGCGCCGGCCTTGTCGGCTTGACCACATCGCATACTGTCGGTTCAGCGCTCAATGCCCACACCGCATCCAATATGTCGCCTATCGTGCCCAACGCGCCCTCGAGGAGCTCACCCAGCGAATGGTCCAGCACCGGCGCCAACGGCAACGGGCACCGCAACGCTTCACGCACATTCCTGTCGTCGGTGAACAACGCCACGCCAGTATGCCGCTTACGCTGCCTGTCGATCTGAATGACCCACTGCACGGCGACGACATGCACGTCGGGCCCGCCCGGCCCGCACTCGAAATCCACGCCGCCATCGAAGATCACGAAGCCGGTACTCGAAGGCGCCTCCACCTCCGGCGGCTTCTCACGCAATGCGGTATGCACCGCCAACGTGGTCATATCACGGCTGACGAACCACATAGGCGAGTGCCGAAGCGAGTCGCCGTTACTCCACGCCTCCTGCAACGCATCCTCATAATCCGGACTCGGACGCTTATACGCCCAGTCGGTCTGCGCTTCAAACCAGTCGGCAAGGCTATCGCGCAGATACGGCATCCATACCGGCGTCAATTTCGGCTTCGCCTTACGTCGTCTACTCATCTCAACCACACACCTTCCTGTGTGGTAGGATCGACCGTGCGGTCGAACCCACCGTTTGATCGCTGAACGAACCGTGAGGCCGCAAAACCACCAAGACTCGGCCCCACGGTTCCATCCCAATCCCCGGCATTGTCGCCCCGGGGCGGCCGCACGCCGAACTCAGCCGACACTCTCAGCACAGAAGCCGGAAGCCCAGCCGCGCGCAAGGCCCTTGAACGCCTCGGCAACGTCCATCAGATCATCCGTACGTTCGCCGATGAACGTGCGCACACGACGCCCGCCCGGCTCCACAGCGGCAACCGTCACACGGCCACCCACGATATTGATCTGAACAGAACGCACCGGCAGATCAAGAGCGCCATCACGAAACGCACCAATCTCGCCGACGATGTCAGTGTCAGCCGTGAACGCATGCACACACTGGTCCTTCATGACGCTCACGCCTCCTCGTCACCGAACGTAGCGCGGTCCACGCCGAACAGTTTCGTAAAATCGTCGTAGAACGTCGCCGCGATCTCGTCATCGGGCCACGTGTTTTCGTCCCTCGGAACGAACCCGTCACAAACCTCAACAACCAGCCCCACGACGTCCGCGCCGAAACGCTCCTCCAACGTCTTCAGCTCGGCCAGGAACTCGCTCCACGCCTCGGGATTCCAGCCGCCGTCAGCAACGTCGAAGTCGGTCGTGTTCACGAAACACGTCGCGATCTCGCCGTCAAAGCACAGCAGCGAGTTCACCATGCCCATGATTATCTGCCCATAACGGCCTTCCAGCGCGTCATCCAAGCTCAACGGCTCAATCTCGCGGCCGTTCACAATCATCTTTCCCATGAGTATCTTCTTTCAAGTAGCGCCGCCCTGATACGCTAGGACGGCTGACAGTTAGGACAATCAGCATCGAGCGGCAGCCCCGACAGCATGACGGCTGCCGCTCAGTTCATCTATGAGTAGGGGGGGGGAGGTCAATCGGCGCGATACCGGTCCGCCAGCTGCTTCAGCGCGTACGCCACAGTCAGCAGATTCGCATACGCCTCGATATCGGATTCGACCAAGCCGGTCACATGCCCGGCAACACTGTTGACGGCATCGTAGAAACCACGCACGCCGCGCGACTCATCCCACGACGTATGCGAGTTGCCCCACGATACCCACATGTCCTCCACGTCGATCGTGCCCAGCAGATTAGACGCGACAGCCGCCACGCGCAGATTCAACACATGAGCCGCAACGGCCTTCCCCGGCGTCGCCCTGAACGCGAACCCGAAATCGAAATCACGGCCGTCAACATACAGCGTGCCCACCATGTGGCCGCCATCCACCGGCCCAGACTTCCACGACACCGGGAACGACACCAACCCGGCCACGTCCCCGAACACCTCAATCACAGTGCTCTTCGCCCGTTCGATATCCATCACAATCACTTTCCTTCGCTTGTTTGGTTTGAGTTTGGAGTGTGCGGCCGCCGCCATGGCGGCCACACCACAGAGCGATGTCAGGCGGCCCGCTGGAGCCTCGCAACATGCGCGGCTATCTCAGCCTCGACAGCCTCGTCACGGCCGGAGTTCTCATACCGGTCACGGCGCAGCACCTGAATTTCGTCGCCATGCCGGAACACATAGGCCACCTTTTTCTTGCTCACAGTGCCGTCACGGCTTTCCACGACGCGACGGATAGCATGCACGGCACGATACGGCACATCCGGGAACACGTCCCGCACACGCGCAATCGTCGGGATCACAGCCTCGCTAACAGCAAGCACACGCGCGTCCTCATTAGTTTGCGGCGGCACCTCAGGAATCTCAACCGTATCCGCACTGCACTCAGCCGGCAGTTGCGGCGCCGACACCACAGCACGCGGCGCCGGGGTAGGCGCGACGTCGGCAGCGCGCACGCCGCGATACGCGACGCCGCTCGGCGTCATCCGCCAACCGCGCTCAACATCGGCCGGCGTCGTCATAGGTATCCAAGTGGTACGCATGCACTCAGACGGCTCATACGGCGCGGGGACCGGCGTGAGAGAAGCGCGCAACTCTGGAAGATGCTCATTCCAGTCTTTTGTGTCCTTGAACCCGCGCGGTGCCGGCAGCCAAGTTTCCTCGCGCTGGCCTTCCCACGCACACACCCATATAGCGAGCGGCTCGACGCCGACGTACCACAGACGATGACGGGATCCATTGTCACAGTAGTAGCCGGCAGCAAGCCCAATATGCTCGGGCGTAACCGGCTCATGCTCAGCTGTCGGCGTCTCAGCTGACACGGCTGAAATTCCAGCCGTATCAACCATCTCCACATCGACGACGCCATCATGCTCAACCTCAACCGGCTCAACAATGACGGTTTCAGCCTGGGCAACATCGTCAGTCGTGTCGGCGTCGTCGTCGGCGGCGTCATCCGCCGGCGTCTCAGCGAGCGGCGTCGGCCGCGTCCAGCGCGTGCTCTGCCAACTCGCCACGCGCTTGCAGTCACGGCACTCTGCCGGATACTCAAAACGCGCCGCCGTATCCAGATCGTTCGCGCGACGGCACGCCGCCTCACTACGCAACACGGCAGCAAGCGCCGACGCGAGGCCGTCAGCATCCGACGTGCGCGCCTCGATGTCCCGGTTACGCACGAGCTTGCGATTGCACAGACGCTCACGCGAGCCGGCATGCAACTGCACGTCATCAGAGAGATTGTACTTATTCCACGTCACTACGATTGCTCCGTACCCGTCGGCGTAGATTGTCGCGACATTCCCCGCCGACAGATCGAGACGGAGCGTCTGGAGTTCCGCGACGCAATCGGGCAGCGCCTCGCGAATGCCCTTCTTCTGCCCTGACACTGCACGGTTTTCGTCCGCGAGCACATAGGCCTCCAGCTGATTGTTATCGAGATTGTGATAGATACGCATACGCATGATAATTTCCTTCCGAGTGGCCCGCCGCATCCATGCGGCGGGATGATTGATTAAGTTTGTGGGGCTGCCGCGCCGTGGGACGCGGCAGCGAGTATTAGCGACGGTTGTATTTGAGCCAGAGCGCCCAATGGATGCGCACGCGGATATTGTGCGCAAGCGGCCACGTGCCGGCGGCAGCAATCGCGATGGCAGCCAGGATCGCCGCGCCATTATCGGAATCATCCGCAAGCGGCACAAGAGCAAACCACACGGCGACCGCAGCAGCAGCCCAAGAGCACAGAGCGAGACAGACGGCACGCGCAAGACCCATATACCTCATGCGCGCGGTATTGGTAGGACGTTCGGAAATTGTTTCAGTAACTCGCATGATTGCGGCTCCTTCCATGTGCCGACCCCCATGTGGTACGATGGAAAGGCCGGAAATCAGTGATGAGTTTTTTGGCACCATTCCCCTAGAGGTTGCCGCCTCTCGGGGAAATTACGTTGACTAGAAAACTAGTCGGTAGAAGGCTTTTTGTCGGCGATTGCCGGTAGATGAGTACACGTCAGTCGTCGGCCGGAGCCGGCGGCAGACCAGCACGCGCAAGGTCATCTGCCGAGGCTCCGTACTCAGCAAGGCGCGACGACAGCTCCTCATCGTATGCGCGCTGCATGCCGATGCCGTAGCCAGGGCAGATACCGACGACAGCGGTACTATCGTCGCGTGAAACAGCGACTGTGTACACGTCTTTCCCGTAGTGCTCACCATGGCCTACCGTGAAAAAGTAGGCGCCGACGCCGGCGAAATTGAATGCCGACGATTCCATGTCCTGATTAAGGACCGTCTTATAGATACGCATGATGGTTCTCCCTTACCTACGAAGTTTTGATCTTGGAAAGCGTGCTCGCCTCCATGGCGAGCACGCTAGAGCAGCCCCGTGTCGAGTCAGGCGGTCAGGTCGCGGCGAGCCATGATGTCGCCGAGGTCGATGCCTGCGGCGATGACATCGAGACCGTCGCGCTCGAGCGGCGTGCGCTCATTCCAACCGGGCATGTCCGCCCAATCCCATTCAGTGACCGAACCATCGTCGTGCAGCGAGGCCATGTAGCCGAGCTCAACGAGCTTGGCATCGAACTGATCGATGTAGTCGGCGACGATGGCGTCGATGTCGAAATCGTCGGCGAAGTCGCCGGCAAAGTCGCGGACCATGGTTTCGATGCTGGCGTTGAAGTACTGCATTTTAATCTCCCTTTGCTTGTATCGGCCCCCATGTGATACAATCAGAGAGCCGAAATCGGTTGATGGTTTTGGCTTCTATCCCCCGGGAAGGTGCAACTTCCCGGGGGATTTACATTACGCCCGAAGCTTGGGGTAATGAGCGAAGCATTTATGTGGCGGAAACGCCTGATATGTACAGCGTACCACGTGAGAGCGCGAACGCTTGCACACGGCGTGTCGCCTGAGTTTTGAGCGGCCACGCCGCCCGAAGGCGGCGCGGCCTGACACTTAGAGCATCACATTCAGCAGCGCGACGACCTTGCGCGCTGTGCTGACCTCGACGGCCACGCCGTCGATTGTCACCACGACCACATCACGCTCGACATGCTCGATATCGAGCGCGTGGCCGTTCACTTGCAGATGCCCCGAAATGGTGCTACCCTTGGTCATATAGTCCCTTTCAGGCACTAACAGCCCGAAAGTAATACCCCGAAGGAGGCAACCTTCGGGGTATTTTTCATACCCTTCGGGCCGCTCACCATCGCCACACCGTGCCACGTGTGGCTACACCACGCGGGGAGCGTGGCTAGCGCGCCAGTCCGGTTATGATCCGGTAGGGCTAAACCCGCTGGCGCATGGACGACTGCTAATCGTCCAACAGTTTGCGCAAGTCCTTGACTTTGAGAGCGTCCGCGAGTTTGAGCGCCTTGCCAAGCGTCATGTTGGTGATTGGCCTATCGCCGCGCTCGTAATCCGCGTAATTGCCCTGAGACATGCCCGCTTGCGAGGCGAGCTCTGTCTGAGTTAAGTGCCTTGCTGTACGTAGCTCACGTAATCCCATCTCGGTTCCTTTCGGTCGTTTCTATGGTATATCGCGTGGCTGCGGTGATGTTCGCGTTGTTCGCTACGGTATCGCGTCCGTCTGCGCTAGGGCTGGACTTACAGCCGTTCGCGTTGTCTTCAGTTATCCGCTTTACGCCGGGGTCCGATTGTATCCAGTGTCTCTATCGGTAGGTGCCCACGAGCGGGATGCTCGCTTTCGCCATGCTCAGAGGTTGGGTTTACGGTTTGACCGGCTGCGCTTCCGGGCCTTGCCCTAGCAGCTTGTTGGCGGTGGTCTTATGGCGTTCATTTCAGTGCTCCTTCCGTGGTTGGTAGCTCAATCATACATAACCGAATAATCGGATGTCAAGTAATGCTGTAAAACCGTTGGAAACGCTAGCGTTCATCGGCGTGTCGCGTAGTGCGTATCAGGCGTGTATATAGCCGTGTCAGGCGGTAGGTGTGACGCGGACGCGTTAGTGTGCACGCGCTGCACGGCTACAAGCGCGCGTCCGCACGTCACGCGCGTCCGCACGTATGCGCGTGTACGCATGCGCCCACGTCGCGCGCGCACGCGTATGTGCGTCCCGCGTGCGCATACTTGCGCGTATCGCGTATATACGTCGTGTCGAGCACCGGGGCAGGGGAGGGTGCCCCGTATAATATACAAATGGCCGCTTGTGGTTCTGGTTCTGACTGTGAATGCGTTCTGAGACTTTTTGGAAAAGCTGTAACACGTTTCTCGAATCCCAATCGGCAGTAGGGCTGAGGCTGCAACGCTCGCTGCAACGCCGGCTGCAACGTTTATTGCAACGCGCGCCGCAACGAAAAGTGTGATATGATGCCTATGGCATTAGCATGACGTTCGATCGAAGCACGTCAATCATTCCCACCACAAACACTATCTCGGGTTGGGTTCCTCACTATCTCTTGCGGGGAGGTGGCCGTCATGGGCGTTAACGATTCGGGTCCGACGCTCACGGTCAACTTCACCGACAAGGACTGTGATAATCCGTTCGGCAGTGTGGAGCTGCTGCTTCCGTTGAAGCGCGTCACTACGAGGTCGGGTGCTGTGTGCGTCATGGTTGATGCCGATGAAACGAAGCGGCGTCTGCGCGAGGCGGTGATCGCGTTCGCGCAGGCGTTCGATTCGGGTTCGTGTGATGCCCTTGTAGCCCAATTGGTAGAGGCAAACGACTCAAAATCGTTGTAGTGCGGGTTCGAGTCCCGCTGGGGGCACTGGCCCGACTGTTGAGAAGTTCTCCATAGTTCCCTTCTCTCTTCTCACGGTCGGGTTCTTATAATCAGGGGTGTTCTGTGTTTTCGGTTCTTCCTGGAACGCCCCGCTTCGGAACGGTGGCTGAGTGGTTTAAGGCGCGCGTTTTGAAAACGTGTGAACCTCATTGGTTCCGTAGGTTCGAATCCTACTCGTTCCGCTTGTGCTGTGTTAGGGGTGATGCGCATGCCGTGGTCTTCGTCCGATCGCAAGAAGCGGTTCAATAAGGGGTGGGCCAAGGTTCGGTTGAAGGTGTTGGAGCGTGACGGGTATCGCTGTCAGTGGCCGGTGACTGATGTGGACGGGTTTCCGGCGGGTATTTGTGGCCGTCCGGCGAATGAGGTCGATCATATGAATCAGAGCATGGTGCGTGATGATGACCGGTTGAGTCGTTTGTGGTCGTTGTGTCATGAGCATCATAATGTGAAGACGCAGGTGGAGAGTACGCGTGGTAAGCGTCGTGCTGCCGAGCGGAGGAGGGATGCGGCATTCTTTGATCATCCCGCGTTCAAGTGACGTGCTCGGTGGAGGGGTGCGCTCGTGCAGAGTGTGCTCGTGGTTTGTGTCGTCGTCATTATGACATGGTGCGTTATCACGGTCGTATTGTGAGGCCGGTGCAGAAGAAGAAGCTGTGCTTCATGTGTGGCACGTATTTTAATGTGGGTAGTCAGGCGAAGGATTTCTGTAGTACGGCTTGCCGTATGCGGTATATGCGTTTGAAGCGTAAAGGCAAGGCGCCTCGTCGTGGGTTGAACAAGGTGATTACTGCTGAGGATGTGTTCAAGCCTGAGCCTGTGGAGCCTGATCCGGTGACGTTGGTGTTTTCGAATGCGGATGTGTTGGCCGCGTCGGATGGCGTGTGCGTGGAGTGTTACGAGCGGATTGATGCTGGTGGTCCGTGCGCGTCGGGTTGGTTGTTGCCGTTGGAGGCTGGTGGGAAGCCGGTGTTGGAGAATCGTGTGCCGTTGCATGTTGCGTGCAAGGCTCGTTGGGAAGCGAGGAACGCGAATGGCAGGGCAAGGAAGGCGCGCATCGCGGGTAAACGGCGAGACGCTTAAATGGGATGGTTTGGTGCGCGGCCCTGAGATGCCGGCGTTGCGTCCTGATGGTAAGGAGTGGTTGGCGAACTCGATTGAGTATTACGAGGAGTTTCGTCGTAGTCCGCAGGCGTTGAAGATGGGCACTGATTTGGATTGGCAGTCGGTGTTGGATTTGGTGTTTTTGAAGGATTGTTTCTATCGGCGTCCGGGTGCGCAGATGGCTGCTGAGATTCGTGCGCGTGAGAACGCGTTTGGTATTACGCCGATGGCGCGTCATGCGTTGAAGTGGGATGCGCCCGATCCGAATCAGATGGCTGCTGGTGGTGGCGCTGTGGTGAATGATGTGAGTGCTGAACGTATGAGTGGGTTGCGTAATTCGATTCTGGGTGAGTAGGTGGTTGGGGGTGGTGTGTGGTGCATGACATCATCCCCAAGGTCACGTTGGAGCAGAAGCGCCGTAGCATGGGTTTCTTTGCTGTCTGGTGGATTGAGACGTTCTGTGTGGTTGGTTCTCCGCCTGCTGAGAATGAGCCGATGGTGTTCACGCCTGAGTATGCGGAGTTCATGGTCAACTGTTATGCGTTGGACAAGTCGGGTCGTCGTCTGTTCGACCGTGTGTTTCTGTCGCGGCCGAAGGGCAGTAACAAGAGCGGTTTGGCTGCGTTGATCGTGTTGTTCGAGTCGTTGGCTCCGTGTCGTTTCGATCATTGGGCCGAGGAGGGTGAGACGTATGAGTTTCTTGGCCGCACGTACCATTATGTGAAGGGTGAGCCGGTTGGCCGTTTGATTCAGGGGTCCCGTGTCGCGTTGGCGGCGAACAGTGAGGACCAGACCGGCAACGTGTATGACGTGGTCTACCACAATTGTATGCATGGCCCGTTGGCGCAGTTGCGTGGTGTCGGTTTGGATGTGGGGCAGACGCGCATCCTCATTCCCGAGGAGTGCGGTGGTGGTGAGATCAAACCTGCCACGAGTGGCGCCGCGTCCCGTGATGGTGGTTTGCAGACGTTCCTTGTGTTGGATGAATCCCATTTGTTTGTTGGGCGTGCGAAGAGCATGGCGTTGACGTTGCTGCGTAACCTTACGAAGCGTGGCGCTGACGAGCCGTGGTCGTTGCAGACGACGACGATGTACCAGCCTGGTTTGAACTCGTTGGCTGAGGACACGTACCGTACCGCATGGAGTGTTGCCGAGGGCAAGACGAAGCACGATCAGCGCACGTTGTTCGACCATCGTTATGCGGTGCTGCCGGTTGAGGAATTGGGTAACGAGAAGAAGCTCATGCACGCGTTGATGGAATCGCATGGGTCGGTCGCCAAGTCCGAGGACGGGTACGATCATCTCATGCTTCCTGATGGGCGGGTCACTCGCGTGAATCCGAAGACAGGCAAGGATGATGAAGGCTATTCGTTGGCGTCTCCCGGCATGGAGCCGGGCCCGTCGAAATATGGGTGGATGCCGTTGGAGCGTCCTAAGAATTATGTGCTCAATGCGGGGTCCGACCCGTCCGAGGCTATCCGCTTCTATTTGAACTCGTTGACGAGTGCCATGGATGCATGGCTTCCTGAGTCGCAGATTCAGAATCATCTTGTGGGTCGTGACTTGTATCGTACGGGTGACAAGCGGCAGATGATGGACGCATGGAAGAACGTGATTGGCAAGGACGAGCCGATCACGCTCGGGTTCGATGGGTCCATCAGTGATGATTCCACGGCTCTTGTGGGTTGCCGTGTGCGTGATGGTTTGCTGTTCCTTATCAAGCTGGAGTCGAAGCCTGATGATGCTCGTGCGGCTGAGTGGCGTGTGGATCGTGACGCGTTTGATGGCATGGTGCGGTTCATGATGGACCATTACAATGTGGTCGCGTTCTTCGCTGATGTGAATCCGTGGGAGAGCATGGTGGCGCAGTGGGAACTTGATTTCGATGATCGTCTCATGGTGGGGCCGCGTAACCGTAATAGCGGCAAGATTCGGTATTGGACGAATGCGTGGCAGCGTGACGTGTATCAGGCGTTGGTGACGATGGCTGCGAACTTCCAGTATGAGCTGGAGGATGTGCCGCGTCATGCCGAGCCAAGGTTGGAGTCGGTAGCCTTGTTGGCCGACCCGCGATTGGTGGCGCATTTCCGTAACGCGCGGCGTCGTGAACGCGCGTTTGGTTATCTCGTGTTCAAGGAGACGCCGAACAGTCCTGAGAAGATTGATGCGATGATGGCCGGCCTGCTCGCGTATACGGCGCGCAACCGGTATCTGACCGACGGCGTGAAGGCCGAGGAAGAATCGACGTTCTTCGTACCATTCCGTGTCTACTAAATGAGGGGAGGGCGTGTGGTTGATTTCGGAAGTCTGATAGCCGATGACAACGAGAGTTTGGATGCGTATTGGTTGACGGTGCTCGCTAAGAGGCTTGAGGCGCGTATCCCCAAGCTGTGCAAGCTGCGCACGTTCTATGACGGCGCCGAGTTTGTGCCGACGAATGCGATCCCGAGCGGTGTTGACCAGACGTCGTATGAGATTTATCGGCGTTTCCTTGAATTGGGTACGGTCAACTATGCGCGTGTGATCGCGGACAACGTGTCTACCCGTCAGAAGCCCATCGGTTTCCGGCAGGTGTCCGATCGTGCGGTGCGCAGCGTCGAGGCGGATACGGCATGGGCCGATAATCATATGGATTTGAAGGCCCGGCAGATGTTCCATGACGTGAGCATCTACGGTTCCGGCTATCTGTTGGTCACGCAGTTCGCGTATCCGCAGCGCATTAAGGTGCTTACCCCGTGGGAGACGTGGGTGGAAGATGAAGCCGAAGCGGCCGTGTGGTACACATACAGCGAGTTCGAGGGGCGTGAGTATCTGCAATTGTTCCGTTGCGAACGTGATGATAGCGGCGTTCTTAAGCGCGTTTACTCGCGCACGGCGTCTCGTGAGTCGGACCGGCGCACGTTGTTGGCCGAATCGGATACGGAGAACATTTACAAGGTGTGCAATGATCCGGAGACGAAGCTCAACACGCTTTCTTCGGATTTTCATTGGGATGACGGCACGGAGGAGTGTTCGTTTGGTCTGGCGTGCGGGGGCTTGCCGTTGGTTCGGCTTGGTTCCGGAACCGGCATGGGCGTGTACGAGCCGCATCTTCCGATGCTCGCCAGTTTGGACCAGGAGCGTTTTGACCGGTTCTGCATCCAGACGATGCAGGCGTTCCGGCAGCGGGCCATCAGGGGCATGAAACGCGCTGTGTATACGGAGAACGATATTCAGGTCGTCAACGGGCAGAAGAAGGCAGGCGATCCGGTTGACCTGAGCGACGCGTTCGCGATGGGTCCGGCGGCGTTGTGGCTGCTGCCTGAGGGTTGTGAGATTTGGGAGTCGCAGGTTACGGATATTCAGCAGTGGGTGACGGCGTCGTCCGCTGATGTGAAGCAGCTGGCTGCCGCCACCGGCACTCCGTTGGATGTGCTCAGCCCTGATGTGTCCGGCAGTGCCGAGGGTGCGCAGCTGAAGCGTGAGACGTTGGTGATGCGTGTCGAGGATTTGAACGCTAGGGCCAATGATGCGCTTGTGCGTGCGATGCGCATGGCGATGGTCGCTGCGGGCAATGAGAGCGCCGCGGCGGAGCGGTTCGAGACGGTGTGGGCGCCTATCGCGCCGAACTCCGAACTGTCCGAGGCGCAGACGGCGAGCTTCCTCAAGGATGTGCTGCCTCCGAAGACGATCATGCGCCAGTACCTGCATATGACGGAGACCGAGATTTCCGAGGCGATGCAGGACATGGCCGATAACACGTATCAGAACGCGTTCACGACCGCGTCGGCGGCTACGGACGCCGCAGCCCAGGCGTCGGAAAACACCGGAGGGTTCGTCCGTGTGGATGATTCCGAGGATGGTGTGAAGGCACTGGTCGATGTGGATGGTGATACCGGTGGCGACGTCGACGGCTGATCGTGTGTTGCAGGCGGTTGACACGTTCGCGCAGCAGCGTGCCGAGTTGATCCAAACATATGTTCGACAGGTGTGGAACGTGTGGAAGTCGTTGACGCCGGCTGATTGGTGGAACGACGCGGTCACGTTGGGCGCGGCCTCGCAAGCCGCTCGCTTCGAGATGGCGTTCCTTGAGACGGTCGGCCGTCTTGGCGTGAGCTATGCGGACGCGATGCTCGGCATGGCCGGTGTTTCCTCCGATGGCGCATACGACGTGTCGTATGTGGCGCCTCGGCAGGGGACGACGCCGCTTCGTGTGATGGAGCGTGTCGCGGACACGTACCGTGGTCTGGCGGTGCAGTCGCCTTCGCTGCGCCCTGATTCGTGGGATGCGCTTGAGGGTGCGGACCTGTCCACGGTGACGGGGTGGCTGCGCGCATCGTTGGATCGGCTTGAGGATATCGCGAACACGGATGCGCAGATGACCGCGCATCGGCTCGCGTTGGGTCGGTTCTCCTCGAAGGGTGTGACGCAGTACCGTCGCGTCATCCATCCCGAGCTGTCGAAGACCGGTACGTGCGGTTTGTGTGCGGTGGCGTCGACGCGCGTATACAGTACGCGTTCGCTGATGCCGTTGCATTCGAACTGCAAGTGTGGCGTCGCGCCGATCACGACCGTGAACGATGTCGGCAAGGACATCACCGAGAAGGATTTGGAACGCTACTACGAGTTGGCGGGCAGCACTAGCGCCGCCGATCTGAAGAACATCCGGCTTCAGGTGCAGACGAACGGCGAGCTCGGCCCCGTGTTGGCGGCCGATGCCCGCAAGGACGGACGCACGGTGAGCAACTGGACGCCGCCTGACCGCAAGACCACGCGGGAGCAGGCGAAACGCATCATCAGCAACTATCGCGCCTACGAGGACATGTACCGGGAACTGCTGGACGACGGCGCCGAAAGCGTCAAACGGACGGTGGACGGACGTACCCGCGTGTTCAAACGCACACGCAAGGCGACGATGGTGCAGTCAAGGAACTTTTACAGAACATATATCGAGGTCCTTCGCAACGAATGGCCTGACTTGTAAACAAGCTCATGTTCATTGCCTGAAAGGAAATGAAAATGGAAAACACCAATACTGCCACCGATCCCGTCGTCGAGCCGGAGACCGAACCGAACGGTTCCGTCACGGACGGCGCGGACGACATTCAGAAGCCCGACGCCGATTTCGAAGCGCAGGCGGCCCATTGGAAGGCCATGAGCCGCAAGAACGAGGATGCGTTCAAGAAGGCGAGCAGGAACCTTGCGGAACGCGAGGCGCAGCTTGCCGAACGTGACCTGACGATCGCGCGCATGACCGCGCAGAAGGAGCATCCCCAGCTTACCGACGAGATGTTCGAGGCGATGTGCAAGGAGACCACTCCGGAAGGCGTGGCCGAATGGGCGGACAAGCTCGCACAGTTCATCGATGTCAAGAACGAACCGGCGAAGAGCGATGTTCAGGACGGCGACGAATCGGATGCCTTCGCGAAAGCGTATCCGCAGACGAAGGCGAGCATCGATCGTCACAACATGTCGAAGGTGTCTCCGGGCAAATGGGTAGGAGCCCAGGAATCCGAGGCCGATCTGCGCAAGCGTGTGCGTCAGGAGATCGAGGAGCGTCGTAAGAAGGCGACCGGCAGGCAGTAATCGCAAACTACAGAAAGGACACCAAATATGGTGAGTATGATTCATTCGACCGGTGTGAGCACCGTCGATGATGACCAGACTTGGCGTTACGGCGAGCAGTTGCCGGGAACGGTGAGCGTCACGTTGGACATGGATACGTTCTCCAAGGCGACGGAAGTCAAGCAGAAGCAGTACATGACGGGTTGGGGTGATGCGGCCACCGAGCTGTGGATCAAGTCCGGCCTGCCGTTGGCCCGTATCACGTCGGGCGCGTCGGCGGGCCTGTACGGCCCGTATGACCCGGATGCGAAGGACGGACGTCAGTCGGGTGTCGCCGGTCTGCTTGAATCGCAGATCGGGGTCGCCGTGACCGTCAACGGCTGGGAGGTTCAGGACAGCGAGATCGTTGGCATGCGTTTCCGTGGCAACGTGATTGTGGAGAATCTGCCGGTGGTTCCCGACGATACGGTCACGTGGGAAGGTGACTTCGTGTCGGTGAAGCCGGATACCGGCGAGACGAAGCGTCTGTTGAACACGGCCGCCGCGACCGCTCCGGCCACTCCGGGAACCGGCGACTGACGGCCGTTTCCTGTCTGTTTGATTGCCCGCCATGCTTGGCGGGCTTTTCTGTTTGTACGAAAGGATAATCGATGGCAACTCTTGACAAGAGCATCATCACGCCGAGCGCCGCGTCCACGATCGTTGACGAGGCGTTTGAGGCGACGAACGACATGCTGCCGTTGAGCAGCGTGTTCCCGTTGCAGTCGAACAACGGTGAGACGACCGTGCACTGGACGCCGAACCTTCCGGTGGCGCAGACCGAGAAGATGGACTACCGTGCGTGGGACGGCGAGGCCGGCTACGGCAAGACCACGGAAAGCAGCATCGAGAAGTACGGCGGCCTGCTCCCGTTGTCGAAGAAGGCCCACATCTCCGAGCGTGACATCATCACGCATAAGACGGATACGGAATGGCTGCGCGCGGCCGCGGAAGGGCATCTCAAGCGCATGGGCATGGAAGCGGCCGTCACCGCCGAGCTGCTGCGCATCCCCGCGATTGTGAACGCGAAGTTCACGATCAGGGAGAACGGCGTCAACGCCGAATACGATTTCGAGCGTCCCGCCGCGCTCAACGATCTCACCCCGGCGAAGAAGTGGACCGCCGCCGACGCGAACCCCGAAGCCGACATCGAGGGGTGGATCAACGCGATGGAGGCCGAGAACGGCGGTCTTCCGGGCGCGGTCATCACGACCCGCAAGGTCATTCAGGCCTTGCGCAGCAACAAGTCCGTCATCACGGACTACACCAACCAGAGCAAGACGAACGCGCCGGAACGCATCAAGGCCAACGAGGTCATCGACTGGCTGCGCGGCTACGGCCTGACCGATGTGCGTCTGATTGACGAGATGTACACGCAGGTCGAACGCGAGAGCGGGTTCAAGCTGCCGGTCAACGTGGGCACGCTGATTCCCGAAGACACGTTTATCATGTTCAGCTCGTTCAACGACACCAACCTCGGCGCGACCTACATGGGTCCGACCGTCGAGGCCGCGACGCCGGAGTACGAGATCAACCGCACCGACAACTCGGGCATGGTCGGTTACGTCATGTACGACAATGCGCCGACCCGTTACGACGTGTGGACGAACGGCGCGCTCATGCCGATCCTCAAGCAGGCGGTCTCCACACTCAAGGCGAACGTGCTCTGACCTTTGGGGGTGGTGTGCGATGGCGGTTGATGTTTCCGAAATCGAGTGGATGAGATACATGGTCATCTATGGTGGGAACACGTCTGAAGCGTTCGCTCATCGTCTGGATGACGATAAGTGGACGATTCCGCATTGCCTGACGGCGTGCGAGATCGCGTTCGCTGAATGCCCCACGGCCCGTTACCGGTTGGATTCCGGAGCGTTGAGTGAGATGACGTTCATCTATGTGATCTGTTCGATGGTGTTGCGTGTGGCGCGTTGGTCGATGCGCAAGAGCGAATCGAATGGCGCGTACACGCGCACCGATCAGGTCATGGACATGTCGCAGCCGGGTTGGGAGGTCAGTCCCGACTTGCATGTGACGAAGAAGGAGCGGGCGCTGCTCACCGGGGTGAATGAGGATTCCGCACCGTTCGGCACGGCGATGCTTGGTCTTGACCGCGCGTACGGGCGGTGAACCATGGTGTTCCTGTTCGATGACGTGATGAAGGGTGATGACGGCTCCATATCGTCTTCGTTTGATTCGTTGCCTGAACAGGCGGAATCTTCTTTTGACAAGGAGCCGTTTTCCAAGCCGACGGATTTGTTGTATTCGTCGAAGATCATTGTGCAGCTTGCCTCGGTTCACCGGTCTGCGCATGGCGTGACCTATGAGTTCGGGGAGAGTTTCTACTGTTGGTGTTCCCTTGAGGGGCGCGAGCAGCAGGCGGGCATGTTCTCGATTTCGGGCAGTGAGGACAAGAGCCCGCAGTCGTCCGGTGGTCTGCGCGAGGTCACGGTCGCTCAAATCCAATGCCGTGAATGGCATGGTGACATCCATTCGTTCGTGTGGATTCATGGTGACCTGTACGACGTGGACGGCGCTCCCGAGCATCGTCGGCATGGCAGGACGCATCATTGGGAGATTCGTGTGCGTCGTGCGGCCGAATTGTGGCAGATTCCCGAAGAATACCGGTTGGCGCCGAAGCTTCCCGCGGAGGACGCGCCGGTGTGGGGCGAGAACGGGGAGGCGTCGGCATGGTACGAATCCGACTCGATAGGCACCTGAGTACGAGGGTTGCGGAGGAGTTCGGTCCGGCGTTGACGCGCGCTGAAGGCAAGCGGGTGTTGGCGAGGGCGAAGGCCCTTGCCGATGCCGCCGCCGTCGGACGTAACCCGGGGCATTCCGTCGCGAACCGTATCGAATGGGGCATCAAGTATCACGGTATCGATACGACGGTCGGTATGACGGTCATCGGCCGTGACGGCTCCGACGTGACGTTGGCGCACGAGTTCGGAGCGTTCAACGAGCAGGCCGGACGGTTCGTTGAGGGGCATCATGTGATGCAGCGTGCGGCGAGGGGAGGCTGACCGCAATGGTGGGCTCCATTGATCTGAACGTGTGGCCTGAGCTGCGTCCGCAGTTGGATGCGGAAAGCCTGGTCATGTCCCTGTTCGAGCAGGGCTTCGCACAGCCGCCGGAAGGGTCGGTTGGCGAGGAGTTCCGTACGCGCGCCAAGCTGGAGGCCCGTTGGACCGGCGAGCCGGATGACAGTCCGAGCGTGTTGTCGGTGTCTGACGGGTTGCCGAAGGTGCTCGTGTTCAACGAGATCGACGTGGACGTGGACGCATACGCGCAGGCGACCGACGTGGTCGTCTTCCATGTGGAACCGCCCGCGTTCGCCTCGCGGAACCATCAGGGCGCGTTTTGGGACGTGTCCATGAGCGTGCTCGTCGAATCCGTGGACGCCGACAGGGCGTTCCGTCTTGCAGCCTATGTGCGGCAGCTGGTCATGTGCTGGCCGTTCATGGGGGCGACGGATGCGGGCCGTGTGGTGCAGATTCGCACGCCGCCGTCGTTCGCGAAGGCGGCCGGCGGCAAACAGGCCACGTCGAAGAGGATCAAGCAGTATTCGACCGCGTCGGTGTGCGAGTTCGTCGTCCGCGACAACGCCTCATAGCGCCCGCGCTTTCTATTTCATTCCCGCATTGCCGTTTGGCATGCGGTTTTCTCATATTTCCAAGGCCATTCCGTCATCGTGCGGGTGGCCTTTCGTGTTTGAAAGGACACAAAACTATGGCGATCAATGACAAGTCTGTGCACAAGAGCACGTACGGCACGATCTTCTACGCTCCGGTCGGCACCGCGCTGCCGGACAATCCGCTGGAGGCGTTCAAGATCACCGCCGACGAGGTGACCGTCGGCACGGGCGCCAATCAGGCGACGTGGAAGAACCTCGGCCACACGTCGGCGAACAACATGGCCGAACTGACCATCAACCCGGGTGACGCGAACTCGTCCGACACGTGGATCAAGAAGAACTTCCGTACCACGTACGGCGACGCGTCCGCGCAGTTGAGCGTCAAGGCGTTGCAGATCGACAAGGAGACGTTGCAGCTGGTCTACAACGGCACCGTCAGCACTGATGGCGGCGTCGAGGTGGACATCGCCGCGAACCCGAAGATTCTCGCGCTGGTGCTCGTCGCCCAGGAGACGCCGGACGATACGGACCCGGCGAAGTGGCTCGTCGAGATGCGCCGCACGTCCATCACCCCTGACGGCGGTCCGACGCTGTCGCGCGACGACTTCGTCGAGCAGGGCCTGATCGCGCAGATCGAGGACCCGGGCGACAACAAGAAGCCGCTGCACTTCGTGATGCCGACGGCCTGATTGATGCTTCCCCTTGTGTCTTCTCTCCCGCGAGGCACGAGGGGAACCCTTTTGTAAGCGGGGGATTGTTCATTGGTATTCAAGGCGGGAGAGAAAGACATGGCGACCGATAATGGTGTGCAGGTCGAGAACACCGAGGAAAAAGAAGAAGTCCACATCCCCGAAACGTGGGAAGCGCTCGTAGAGGGCACATCGGTGCTGACGGGTTTGCCGGAGCCGAAGCCGGCGCGCGAGTTCACGTTCGCTGATGCGTGCGCGTTCAACGAGGCGCGTACGGAACTGCTCGCGGTCTGGTCCGCTCAGGAACGCAGGCGGCTTGACGCGGATGCCGGTACGGCGCAGACGGCCGTGAGCATGGTGAAGGAACGCAACGAGACGGTCGGGCGTATGCTGGGCTTCCTCAAGTCCATTGTGCCCGACCCGGCCGGCGTGGATGCGTGGACGACGGGCATGGACCCCGACATCATGTTCCTCGCGTTCCTGAACGTGGTCGCGTATTATGCGGACCAGTTGGGAAAAGCGTCGGCGTCGAAGGCGTCTTCGACGGGTACGAAACAGAACTGACCGCTGATTTCCAACGGTTCTACGGGTTGGACGTGACCGACCCGTCCGGGTTGAACGTGCTGCGTTTGACCCGGCTTATCGAGGGGCTGTGCATGATGCCGGACAGTCTGTACCGTGCACGCCTGCTGTCGGAAAGCGACACCGACGACGAGGGGTCGGATGCGAAGAAGCCGGTGGTGTTGCCGTGGCTCGGCTGGGATGCGAAGACGATGCTGCTCACCGATGTGCGCAACCTCGTCGAGGCGTGGAGCCTCGCTCAGGCGGGTGATGGCAAGACCGACCCGGCTCCGGTGCATTACCCCTCCTATAAGGAACCGTCCGAGCTGCCTCGTGGCGAGGTCGGATTGGACGATTTCATGATGGCGGCCCAACTGTTCGGCATGGGCTGACATCACCCCCGTCTTGGTGCGGGGTCGCCTATGTGAGCCAATTGGTAGGCGCCGCGTATGCGGTGTGCCGGTTCGAGTCCGGCCGTAGGTGCTGACACATGTTCTGTAACGGCAAAAAAGGGGGCTGCACATGGCTGCTGGGGTCAAGGCGGGTACCGTCTACATCGACGTCGAACCGGACACGAGCGGTTTCTACCGCAAGGTGAAGGCCATGCTGGAACGGCTCGACGACCATCGCATCGACTTGGATGCCGACGTTGATCTGGCCGGGGTGCGTTCCAAGCTGGAACGGTTGCAGCGTTCGGGCGGCACCATCGAGTTCGATGCGCGTATCAACACGAGCGCGTTCGACAAGGTGCACCGTCAGCTGGCTGAGATGGCGTCGCTTGCCGACATCGACCTGACGGCTGCTACCGACGATTTCGACAAGAAGGTCGCCGACTCCTTCAACACGATGCGCAGGAACTACGCCGACGCGCTCAAGAGCATGGGCACCGACGCGACCCGTGAACACACTAAGCAGATCAAGCAGCTTCGTGAACTTGAGGATACGCGCGGCTCGTTGTGGACCGACAAGTGGAACCACATGGCGAAGTACCGCGACGATCTTGCGCAGCTTCGAAGTGAACTCGCCAAGAACATCGAAGCGCAGAAGCAGCTCGGCGAGGCGCGGGATGCGGCGATGGCGCGCCGCAGCTCGTTCAAACGCAACAGCGACGACTACCGTAGTGAAAGCGCGGAGGTCAAGCGTCTGCGCGCCGAATATTCGGCGTTGGGCAAGGAGATTCGCAAGCAGGAAAACGAAGCCGCGAAGATGACGCGGCAGCAGACCCGTTTCCTTGAACGCAACGCCGCCGAGGTCGCCAAGGTCAATGAGCGCATCAGTGAACAGAGCAGAATCGTCAAGGACACGGCGGCCGCCGTGCGTGCGGAGATCACCGACGTAGACAAGCTTAATCGTGTCATGCGTACGAACGATGCGCTTATCGACCGCAACGGGCTGAGCATGCGCCGTCTGGAACGCGACCTTGGGGATAACGGCGCCGCGTTCCGCAAGGCGTCCCGGCAGGTGCGAGAGCATAACGCGCGACAGCGTGAACTGTCGAAGTCGCTGATGGCTACCGAAGGCAACGTGGATGCGTTGCGCCGCACGTTGGGCCGCTTGCAGTTCGCTGACACAAAGTCGCATATCAAGGACTTGGACGCGATAACGAAGCGTGTCGCCGAATTGCAGAGGCAGCTGCTGGCGGTGCGCAACAGTCCCGAGCACACCATCAAGTTCAAGGCTGAGCTGGACAGCGGCACGTTGCGCGCCGATCTGGAGCGGTTGCAGCGTGACGTTCAGGTCGAGGTGCGTGTCAACGCGCAGCAGATGGCCCTTGAGAAGCTTGAGCGTGAGCTCAACGAGCTTGAGCACAGGCGCGTGAACATTCCCGTCGATTTGAAGGTGGATTACGAGAACGCGATAGCGGAACGCAAGCGCCTGATCGAGCAGATTCGCAAGAATCCGGAACTGGATTGGGAAATCAAGTCCAACGTGGACATCGACGAGACGAACGCGCGCCGTAAGCTGCGTGACTTGCAGGACGACTACCAGACGCTGAGCATGGACGTGGATTTGGAGACCGCGTTGGCTCGCGCCCACTTGGCGTATTTCACGCGTCCGCGCACGGTGGATATCTTCGCGAAGTTCCATGGCACGGATTTGGGGAAGATTCTCGGTGGCATGACCGCTGGGGCGACGGGGCTGAATGGTGTGATGAACCAGTTCCGTAGCTTGGTGAACTTGTTTGATTCGTTGGACAAGGTGGTGCCCAGGGTCGCGCTTGTCGGAGCGGTCCTGTCCGATATCGGTGCGGGTGCGATCAATCTGGCCGGTACCGTCGGCGGGTTGGGCAAGAGCATCGTCACGATGAGCAAGGCCGCGTATGCTGCGCCTGCCGCGTTGACCGGCATGGGGTTGGCGTACTCCTCGCTGCGTATGATTATCGGCGAGAATGGTGCGGCGTGGACCGAGAACATCAACCTTGCCGGCACGGCGCTGGAGGGGTTGGGCGAGAAGCTTCAGGACACGTTCTACGGCAAGGCCGCGCCCGCGTTCAAGGACTTCGCGAATCAGGTCGGGAACGTGGTCGGCCCGCAGATGCAGAAGTTGGCGTCTCTTGAGGCCGACGTGTTCACCGGCATGCTGGACATGGTGTCCGCGTCGAACCAGGTCGGTCAGGTCGGCCGTGTGTTCACGCATGTGAATGATTCCATCAAACTGCTTGTGCCGGGTGTCGAGAGCGTGGTTCGCGCGTTCCTTGACTTGTCCGATGCGGGCGGCATGTATCTGTCGCAGTTCTCGAACTGGATCAGCCGCAATATGGAATGGTTCTCGACGTGGGCGCGTACCGTGCAGGCCGATACGTCCACGGTGGACAGCGCCATGGCGAAGGTCAAGGAACAGGCCGGCTATCTGGCGGATTCGTTCTTCGCGTTGAAGGGTGTGCTACAGGGCGTGTTTGAGCCGTTGGTGCAGAACCAGAACGGTCTCGAACAGTTCGCGGCGACCTTGAAGAAGGCCGAAGACGCGGTCAATTCCATCAGTTTCCAGGACACGATGAACGCTTGGGTGCGTGGCGCTCAGGAGGCGCAGCATGGCATGCGGGATGCGTTCGGGCAGATCGGTGACGCGGCGAACATCATGCGTAATGATGTGGCGAACGTGATGGCATCGTTTGGTGAACTGACCGGCAACGTGTTCGGCGACCTGACCGGACTGTTGTCGCGTGTCTCCCCGTCGATCAGCAAATTCGCGGATGGTGTCAAGGACGGGTTCTCGTCCATCAGCGGTGCGTTGAAGGACGCCTCGCCCATGTTTTCCCAGTTGGTGAGCATGGCCGGTGAATTGTCCCGCACGTTCGGCGGCACGTTCGCTTCCACGTTGAAGGCTGCGGCGCCGATGATCGAACAGGTCGCGAAAGCAACCGAGAGCGTGGCGAAGGCGTTCAACGCATTGCCTGATGCCGTCAAGGGTGCCGCCGGCTTGTGGATGACGTTCGGCCGTTCCGGCATGCAGGCGTTCTCATCGATCAAACAAGGCATGTTGGAGAACATTCAGAACACGCTCCAGTATCGCGGTACGTTGGCTGAGCTCGGGTTGAGCGCCGGGGAGGCCGGCCTCAGTTTCGGGCAGCTCGTCCAAGCACAGATCGCCATGCGTAACGGCAACATTGCCGGAGTGCTTTCGCAGACTGGTTCGAATGCGGCTGAGATGGCGTCGAACATGGGGAAGGCGACCGGTAAGGCCGGTGGTCTTGTCGGTGGTTTGAAGAACGTCGGTAGTGCGGTGCTCGGCGCGTTCGGTGGTGTGCCTGGACTGGTGGGCACCGCAGCGGCGGTCATCGGCGGCGGTGCGATCATGACTGCCATCTCCAGCTATTCGCAGCACGTGAGTGATCTCAATAGCGTGCAGGACGGTTTCAACGAGGCGATGCGTGCCACACCGGGCACCTTGGCGCCAGCGGCGAGCAGTCTCGACGAATTGGCGAACCGGATGGATAACTTCGCGGTCAAGACGAAGGAGGCGTTCTCTCAACAGCGTAGCTTCTGGGACAATATCAACCCGGCAAGAACTGATTTCGATACGATCAATGACGCGCTCGACAAGATCGGCATGAGTGTGGATGACGTGTCGAAAGCTACTGGTGCCGGCCGCGACGAGTTCGAGAAATATGGGCGCCAGCTCTCGGACATCAGCAATACGAACATGCGTAAGTATCTTGAATCGTCCGGAGACGTGGCCGAATCCTACAAGGAGCAGGCGGACGCCGCCAGCACTGTGCTCGACAAGATGAACGACTTGCGGAAGGCCATGCTTGACGAGCTCAAGGTCAAAGCCGTTTCAGTGGGGAAGACCGCTGAATACGTGGACCAGTTGGACGAGCAGGGCCAGTCAATACAGTCGATCAGCGCCGGCTTGGTGACTGCCGAGGAACGTATGCAGACGTATGCTGCGGCGACGTCGAAGGTGTCGCAGATGCTGAGTGATCAGCGTTCCGCTTGGACGAAAGCGCAGGCTGCCGGCAGCAGCTACTACAGCACGCTTGACCAGATGCCTTCCATGCTGGAACAGGTGCGCGCGGAGGTCGAACAAGGCAATAGTTCGTGGAAGAACATGGCGGAAGGATTCGACCTGACGACCGAATCCGGGCGGAGTGCCGCGGATGCCATGAGCGCACTTGCTTCGAACGCGAACGCGTACATTGATGCGATGGTGGCTCGTGGGGACAGTTGGGATACGGTCAACGGCAAGTATTCCGAACTGCGCAAGAACCTTGAGGAAACCGCACGTCAGGCCGGTGTCGCCGAGGAGGATGTGTCCGCGTACGTGGACACATTGCTTGGCACGCCTGAGTCCATTAAGACCAGAATCGAGCTACAGGGCCTTGAACAGCAGTCGCAAATGGTGAGCCTCATTGAGGCGATGCAGGTGTTGTTCCCCGATGGTTCACGTGACCAGACCCGCAAGTTCCTGTTGAAGGCCGTGGCTGAAGGAACGCTAAGCGTTGAACAGTTGAGCAATATGCTCAAAGAGTTGTCCGATGGCAAGCATGAAATCACGTTGAATGCGAACGGCGATCAAGCGGTCACGGTGTTGTCCGACGCTGAATCGCTTCTGCGTGGATTGTCCGCCAACACATGGTGGGCGTATGTTCAGGCGCGCGCCGAAGGCAAGAGCGACGTCGATGCATTGAAGGAGGCGCTGGAAAGCACTCCCGAGGCGCGTGATGCGTTCATCAAGGCGCATGAGGAAGGCAAGAGCGACGTCGATGCGCTCAAGGCGGCCATCGATGAGATCAACAGCAAGAAAGTCAAGATCGACGCCGACACGGATGGCGTGCCGGAGAAGATCGCGGCGCTCGAGTTCGACATCGAACGCGTCAGCAACAGCAGCGGCATCAAAATCGACGCCAACATCGACCCGGCCATTCGCAAGATCGCCGAACTCAACGGTTGGGCGGTCGATGACAAGACAGGTGAAATCTACCTGAGTGACGACCAGTACAAGGAAGCACTCAAGTACATCGATGGCATCAAGCTAGACCCCAAGACGGGTGAACTGCTTGCGGAGTCCAACGAGTACACGAAGAAACTCGCAGAGGTCAACGGTTGGACCATCGAGGACAAGACCGGTCGCATCATCCTTGACGACGGTCAGGCGTTGTCCGTGTCCAAGGAGTTGCAGGCGCTGCTCGGCTCGATGGATGGCAAGGTGTGGAAGGCGTTCATTTCCGCGCTTGTCAGCGGGCAGAGCGAGGTCGATGCGTTGAAGACCGCGCTGGACACCGTCCCCGAGTATAAGGACGCGTTCCTCGAAGCCCACCAGAAGGGCATGAACGATGTGGACGCGCTCAAGTACGCCATCGAAAAGGTCACCGGCAAGAAGGTCGTCCTCGAAGCGGACACCGATCCGGCTAATGCGAAGATGTCCGCGTACATCAACGATCAGTCGGCTGTGAAGACGATTCCGGCTGATATTGCGCTTGGTGAGGCTGACGCGCAGTTGGCGACGTGGGCTTCGGTGGTTGTGAAGAAGCCGGTGCAAACCGAGGTCGAGCAGCCGTCCCTGATGGGTACGATCGCGAGCATCACTTCGTTGATTACGTCCACGCTGATTCCTCCGGCGAAGATTCGCGTCGAGGGTGATGACACGGACGCCCAGACGAAGATCAACGCGGTGCGCGCGTTCGGCGGGCAGACGCTTGCCGAGATGTGGGCGCATATCCTTGGCGAGGATTCGCTCGCGCGTTCGTCCATCGGTGCGATTGCCGCGTATGATGGTCGTACGATCGCGGAACCTTGGGCGAGGGTCCAAGGTGAGCATACGTTGGCGTCGGCCGTTATCCGTGCCATCAGCTCGTTCAATGGCAAGACGATCGCGAAACCTTGGGCACGTGTGCAGGGTGAGAACGCGATGGCCCGAGCGGCCATTGCGGCGGTTCAGGCGTTCAACGGTTTGACGATCGCGCGTCCTTGGGCACGTGTGCAGGGTGATGATTCCGGCGCTCAGGCGGTGTTCTCCGCGATTGCGAGTACGAACGGGTCCGTGTTGGCTACCCGCTACGTGGATATCGTGACGCGCAGCTCGGGCGAGGTGAAGGCGGCGACGGGTGGTCGTATTCATGGCCCTGGCAGTGGTACGTCGGATTCTATTCCGGCGATGTTGTCGAATAACGAGCATGTGATTCGTGCGGCCGCTGTGAGCAGGATCGACCGTGAGGTGGGTCCGAATTTCCTGAATGTGCTCAACCGTACCGGCGATCTGAGCAAGGCGTTGGCGAACGCGAACAATCGGTATTTGGATTCGGCCCGGTCGTTGACGCGCAGCGCGTATGCGACGGGTGGCAGGGTTCGGACGATGTTCTCGGGAGCAGCGAACGTGCATGTCGATGGTGGCAAGACCGTGAACCAGACGTTCAACCTTCAAACGAAGGTTGTGCGTTCGGATCAGGATTTGCACGCGGCGGCGCAGATCGACCGTGCGGCGTTGATGCGTAATGCGAGGAGGGAGGCGAGGCTGTGAGTGTCGCGTTTCTTGAATTGTCGGCGAATGGTGTGGCTCCGGTTCGTTTCGAGTGCGAGCCGGGGCCGGCGCCCCGCTTGTTCTTCCTTGAGGAGGGTATCGATGGATGGTATTCGACGCCTGATCTGAAGGTGAGCACGGTTGAACGCGGCAATGGTGATGGTGCGCATGATGTGCCGGAGTCGTGTATCGATTATGCGACGCGTACGGTGCAGGCGACGGTCGGCGCTTTGGGTGGCGACCGGGCTGAGACGTTGCGTCTGTGGGATTTGGTGCGCCGGTTCGCGCATCGGCTTGTCAGGCTGCGGCTTGTGGATGACGATCATGATTGTTTCGTCGAGGGCATGCTGCGGCTTGAGGGGCCGGCCGAATGGGAGGCCGATTGGATGCAGGGCGTGGTCACGGTGGTGTGCAACCGGCCTGAAATCCTTGCGACGTCGCCGCAGACGGGGCAGATGCTGCCCGTGTTGGATGTGGCGGATGGCAACGGCCTGTCCTACAACCAGCGCGGCTTGGAGACGTACTGGACGGGCGAGCCGAACAATTCAATATCGGTGTTGCGTACGGACATGTTGCGCGGCACGTCCGGGTTGGCGTATCCGTTGACGTATCTGACACGGCGCAAGGTCGTGCGTCCGAATCAGGTCACGTTCACCAATCAGGGCTCCTCGCCTGCCTATCCGGTGTTCACGTGCAACGGGCCGATGCCGAACGGTGTTGACCTTGTGGTCGAGGGCACGGGGCAGTGGCTGCGTTGTTCGCAGCCGGTGTATGGCGAACCGCTTGTGTTGGACTGCCGTAGCCGTACGGCGCAGGTGGGTGGTTTGGATGTGTCGCGCACGCTTGTGTCGCGTGGTTTCCCCATAGTGCCGCCGCACGGGAGCGTGACGGTGACGTTGCGCACGTCGGGTGACGGCTGGGTGGACGCGTTGATGCGCGATACATGGATGTGACCCACTGGTTTTCTCAAAAGGGCTGCACCCGGTCGGGTGTGGCCCTTATCTATTGGTTTTCTTTGATTAGGGGTGGACTTATGACTACGGCTCTTGGCGTGTCCTGTGATGATGACGGCAACGGTGTGACGCCGTTGACGCATCGGCATATCATCGGTGGTTTCTTCCAGAACACGGGCATCATGGACGGTTTGGCGGTGTCGGGTAAATCCGATCTGACGTATCAGGTTTCCGCCGGTGTGGCCGTGTGTTCGCGGGGCGCTTCGGACGGCAAGATGCTCGCGTACTGGCCCGGCGGTGCGACGACGGCGGTGGCGGCGGGCGACCCGTCGAATCCCCGCATCGACGTTGTGTGGATTCGGGCGTTGAACAAGCCCGAGTATGCGGCTGATGTGGATAATCAGGTGCATGTGGGCGTCACGCAGGGTGTGCCGGCTGCGTCGCCGGTCAAGCCGACGATCCCGACGGACGCGACGGAAATCTGCCGTATGCTGTTGCCGGCCGGCGCGACGGCGACGAACGCGGCGACCATGATGGGTGACGCGTCGTATGCGTTGCCGTACGGCGCCACGTTGGGTGTCCTGGCTGAGAACTGGGACAGGCGTTCGTTCGGGTGGACGGCGGACAAGGGCGTGGTCGTGCGCGAGCAGAAGGTCACGTTCACGGTGCCGACCGACCGTCTGGTGCGTTTCTGCTACAAGTGCAACTTCTCCGCGTCGGCTCCGACGGCGACGAGCGTGAGCGAATGGGCGATGCAGTTCTATTTGGATGGGCAGGTGCTGGACCATTCGGCGACGAATTTCGTGTCGCACAGCACGTCGTGGACGACGCATGAGACGAGTTACGTGGCGGTGGTGCCTGCGGGTACGCATACTGCGGAGATCGGCGGATGGTTCGGGTACGGCAACAAGCCGAATTTCCATTACAACGATTCACAGGAGGGGCCTTCGGGCACGTGGACTGGGCGCAGGTTCCTGCTGGTGGACATCGGCGCCTCCGCCTGACAGGAGGTGGGGCATGGCGTATCGTGACGGTTGGAATTTTTTCCTGTATGACACGATGACGGGTTTGCTGGCCGAGCAGATCGATGTGCCGGCGTTCACGTGGAGCATGAGCGTGTCCGACGCGTCGTTCTCGACGACGAAGGACAAGGGTTTCGGTATCGACGACGTGTCTGGTTTGGAGTTGCCGTGGGGGCAGATTCCGGGCGTGGACGCGGCGGCGCGTGCTTCGGCCCTGATGCCGTATAAGCGTGGGCTGGTGGCGTTCTGGCATGCGCAGACGGATGATGTGAACATGCCGGGCCGTCCCGTGTTGGGCGGCGCGCTGGGTGTGCGCAAGTCCTCCCAGTTGGATGTGTCGGTGCCGTTCGTGTCGATGCTCGCCATGCTGGAGGACCGTTATCTGGTGCACGAGGGTTGTTTCGGCAAGGGGGCGGGCAACAGTTCGCCGGACGAGTTTAGGTGGGTGGACCTGTCGTATCGGGCGTTGGCGTGCGAGACGATCCGTCAATGCACCGAGGTGAAGCCGGGCGGTGAACTGCCCATCGACCTGCCGTATCTGGGCGAGAAGGGCACGCATCAGCTGCCCGAGATGGCGGGTGACGAGGAGGATGCGACGGAGTCGTCCGAGAAGACCGTGAAGACAGTCGATAAGTCCGACGGATGGGTGACGACCACGACGGAGGGCGACACGGTGACGGTCGTGGATCATACGGACAAGGTCACGTCGAAGACGGTCACGGTCAAGGAGCAGTACACGGTGTGGGAGAACGGTAAGCGCGTCACGCGTACCCGTGACGTGCAGAAGACGATCCGTACGGGCCGTACCGTGACCGAGGTGAAGACGGTCACGAAGCCCAAAGGCAGTTATATGGTCGAGAAGACGGTGACGAAGACCGTCACGACATATTCGTATGACGGCGCCGGCAAGGAGACCGGCAGCACGAAGAAGACCGAGGGGCCGACGACGACTGTGGAGCAGAAGCCGGTCGAGGTGCGCTACAGGGATTTCAATGTGACGAATCATCGGTGCGCGGACATCCTGCGCGCCATCGCGAACAGTGCCGGCGGCCCCGACATGCAGTTTCGCCCGTACCTGACGGAGGACGGGCAGCATATACGCTACCGGTTCCTCGCCGGCTCGGACGGTGACGTCTACTTGCATCAGGACAAGCGTCTGAGCTTGGCGTATGCGGCGGGTGAGGCGTGCACGTTGGAGAACATCACGGTGGACAGGGCGCAGCCGATGATGCGCGTCTACGGTGTGGGCGCCGGTACCGGCAGCGGCACGTTGACGTATCTGGCCGAGGATTTGTCGTTGGTGAACCGGCACGACCCGTGGCCGCTCGTTGAGACCACGTTCCAGGATTCGAAGGCGGAGGAGATCGGCCTGCTGCGCAGTGGCGCCACGGCCGTGTTGTATGCGAACCGGGAGCCGTTGATGCAGGTCAAAGGCGAGATCAACGCGTTCGACGAATCCGCCGGCGTCCCGCTGCATCCCTTGGGATCGTTCTGGCCGGGGGAGATGTTCGACGTGTCGATTCAGGGCTTTCCTGACTTGCCTGACGGCGTGTACGGGATGCGTCTGATGCAGATGAGCGGCGATGAGACTGGCAAGGTCGAGCTGACGTTCGACATCATGGCCGACCCTGTGACCTGAGCTGAGGGAGGTTGCCGTATGGCGATTCATGAGGAGTTGAACCCGGACGATGCGGCGCTGCCGTTCATGGCTGCGCGCGCCAACCGGCTGTTGGGCACGGACAATGCGGCGCGTACCGCCGGCGTTATCGTGGTACCCAACCTTGACGGGTCGGACACGGTGCTCGGCGTGAACGGCGTCGCCACGTGGGTGGGGGATACGACGCCGCCCGGCCGTCCGTTGGACATCGAGGCGACGAGTCATCTTGGCACGGCGCTGATCCGTTGGGGCGGCCAGCTTGAGGGCGGTATTCCGACGGATTTCCGTTGCGTGCAGGTATGGGCGAAACCGGTGGATGACGCGACGGCCGTAGGGACGCTCGTGGGTGCGCTCTCGTCTGCGGGCGAGGTGAACACGGGCGTGTTCGAGGCCGGCACCGTTGTGGATGTGTGGGCGACCGCGTTGGACAATGCGCATGACAGGGACGGTTCGCCGGCTTATAACGAGTCCGCCGAGTCGGCGCATGTGCAGGTGGAGATTCTGCCCATCGTCACACAGCAGGAGTTCGACGAGTCCGCTGCGAACATCCTCGCGGCGGCGGACGAGTCCGTCAAGGCGCAGATCGACAAGGTCAACGAAACCATTGGGGCGACTTCCGACAGGATCGATGCGAAGGCGAAGGAGATTCTGGAGGCTGCCGCGAATGATGCCACGGAGAAGGCGAATGCGGTCAGTGCGAAGGTGGACGTGGCGCAGGCGAAGGCTGATGCGAATGCCGCGGCTATCGAGCAGACCAACAAGACGGTCGAGGCGAACAAGCAAGCGGCCGATGAGGCGCAGGCGCAACTTGATAAAACCCTTACCGAGCATGGCAGCATCCTTGCCTCGGTGAACGAGGATCTTGCGCAGGCGAAGAAGGACATCCTCGCCAATACGACGATGGCATCGAGTGCCGAAAGCAAAGCGGATGCGGCCAATCAGACCGCCACCGCGGCAGCCGGTACGGCCACGTCCGCGGCGTCCGCGGCGTCGAACGCGATCACTGTGGCGAACACCGCGGCCGAACTCGTCAAACAGTATGGTGACCGCAGTGTGGTGTCCAGTGTCATCGAATACGCGACAAGCACGTCGGACTCGGTTGCGCCGGAGGATTGGGTCACATGGTGGGAGGGCACGCCGAACGATTCGGTGAGTGTGCTTGCACTGTGTTGGGATACGGCGATGCCCGAACACAAGGCGGGTGAGTACACGTGGATGCGTACCCGTCTCACCTATGGTGATGGCAGTGTGGCCGTGTCGGCTCCGGCGCTCATCACCGGTGACAAGGGCGCGCAGGGTGAGCCGGGTGAGCCGGGAGCTCCGGGCGGTCAGGGTGTGAGCGTGACTGGTGTCACGAACTTCTGGGCGTTGGCGTTGGCGGAACCCGCGCAGCCGACCGATAAGACGCCGGGTGCCCCGTGGACGGTGAGCGAACCGGCGTACGACCGGGCGAAGCAACTGTACATGTGTTCGCGTGTGGATTATTCAAACGGCACGTGGTCGTATACGGCGGTCGCGTTGTCCAGCGCATACAAGGCGTCGCAGGAGGCGGAGACCGCTGCTCGTGACGCGATCGAGACCGCGAGGAACGCCGAGACCATGGCGAACACCGCGAAGCAGACCGCGGATGCGTCGAAAAACGAATCGGCCGAAGCGAAAACCATCGCTCAGGGTGCGGATGCGACGGCCACGCAGGCGAACGCGACCGCCACGGCGGCGAACCAGGCGGCGACCAGTGCCGCGACCGCGGCGAACAGTGCGAAACAGGACGCGGCGAACGCCGCCGGCATCGCGAACGGCAAGGCGGATGTGCTGATCCAGTCCACTGAGCCGGCCACGGACATGCGCAAGGCGACGACCTTGTGGATCGATACGACGAATGGGGCGAACACGCCGAAACGGTGGGACGGGTCGGCGTGGGTCGCGGTCACGGACAAGAAGGCCGTGGACGCCGCGAACGCCGCCGCTACGGCGCAGGCAAGCGCCGACACGGCGCAGTCGACCGCCAATGAGGCGAAGACCATGGCTGCGAACGCGGACGCGAAGGCCGTAGGCGCGAACGCGGCGGCCGTCAACGCGCAGACCACGGCGGACAGCAAGAACACCGTGTATATGCAACCCACCGACCCGTATGACGAACCGGACAAGGCGAAACGCATCGTCCCCGGTGATTTGTGGTGGCAGACCAGCGACAAGGCGCCGGAAACGTATTGGACGGGCGCCGCCAATAATTCCGTAAGCGTGTTGGTGGACTACAGCGGTGAGATCGTGCACATGTGGGTGTGGAACGGTTCGCGTTGGAACAATCACGTGCTCTACGCGCAGGACATGCTCGTCAACGGGAGCATCGTGGCGGAACTGCTCGCGGTCGATTGCGTCGAGGCGCGCCACATCAAGGTCGGTGCCATCGAGGCCGACAAATTGGCCGCGACCGCCTTGTATGGCAAGGTCATCAAGGGCGGCCGCTTCCTGACGGCGAACGAACGTTTGGTCATCGACAATGAGGGCCTGCTGCTCAAGGATTCCGGCGGGAACGCGACGATCACGATGAACGCGGCGAACGGCAGCGCGACGTTCATGGACGTCGGCATCGTGGACGGTGCGCTGACGACGCCGAGCATCATGGCCGGCGACATCGAAGCGTCTAACATCGACGGTTCGACGGTGACGGGAGGCACGGTGCAGACCGTGGCCGACGCGAACCGTGGCATCAAGCTCACCGGCGGCAATCTCGACATCTACCGGGCGGATCAGAAGCGTTTCCTGCGCGCCAACGAGGCGGGCGTCGTCATCTCCGACGGGACGAAGAACGTGCTCACTTTCGCCCCTATAGACGGCGAATGGGTGCTGAGCCTCGCTGGTGCGATCCAGTCCGGCGGTGAAATCTCGGGTGCGGCCATCACCGGCGCGGTCATCCGCACGAACACGCAATGGGATTCCGACGTGGACACGGAGAAGTACCGTGGCGTCGTCATCACCGACGGCGGCCTGTACTGCTACCGGAGCAACGGAAAGATGGAGTATTCGCTCGCGTTCAACGCCATGAGCGGCGACCTGATGCTCAACGGCGCCATCTCGACGAATAGCGAGATACAGTCGCCGACCATCACCGCCGGACAGATCATCGGCTCAAACATCTATACGAGCGGCAACGCGGACAACCGCGTGAGCATTGATTCGTCCGGTCTGACGGTGACGCGTGACGGGAACGTGTTGATCGCGTTCACGACGGATGGCAGAGTGGATTTGGGCACGTCGGGGATTGCGTCCGATGAGCATGTGGCTGTGTCGGTGGGCAACCTGTCCGCCGAGGTGAGCGAGACATACACACCCATCAGCACGTTCGACGAGAAGACAAGCAAACTGAGCGACGCCGTCGACGACCTTCAGTCGGACGTGGCCGAGCAGGATGCGCGGCTGGCCGACGAAATTGACCATCGGCGCCAGTACATGCGTTTCGACCCTGATACCGGGTTGATGATCGGCGACATGAGCGAATCGGACGCGTATCTGATGCGGTTGACGAGCACACGGCTGGAGTTCCGCAGCGGCGATTCGGTCGCGGCGTATGTGAGCAACGAACGCTTGAACATCCTCAACGCCGAGATTCTGTCCACGTTGAGGATCGGCGCGTTCGCGTTCCTGCCTCGCCAGAACGGGCATATGAGCCTGCAATACGTCGGCGCCGCAACGGCGGGAGAGGAGTAGCGTATGGCGGAAGCATTGGGGCCGATCGTCAACAATTGGCGTGTGCGGGTCAACGCGGTCGTGAAAACCACCGAGGGCGGCCGTTGCCTGATCCGTGCGGAGTGTTACTGGCAGGCGGCCAACGGGTACAGTTTCGCCGGGTTGAGCGTCAACGGCGTCGCGGTCGTTGATGGTCAGTCGGCGTCCGGAGCGAAGACCGGCGTGACGGTCGGTGCGAACGGTCAGGTTGGCATGTGCGCGAAGGAGGTGTGGGTGTCGCGCGGGCAGGCCGCGAAGAGCGTGCTGTGTTCGGCGACGGCGACGGTGACCGGCTACGCGGCCGGCTCGTCGAAGTCGGATGTGCGCGTCAGTGTACCCGCCCTGGCTGCGCACACGGTCAGATACGACGCGAACGGCGGCAGCGGCGCACCCGGCAATCAGACGAAGTGGTGGGGCAGCGTGCTCACCCTGTCCTCGACACGGCCGTCACGCTCGAACTACACATTCATGGGCTGGTCGACGACACGGAACGGTTCGGTCGCCTACCAGCCGGGCGACCCATACGGTTCCGACAAGGATTTGACCCTCTACGCGGTGTGGAAGCTCAAGACGAGCGCGCCGACGATCACGTCGTTCACGGCGCAGCGCGTCAACACGGCAGGCGAGGCGGACGAATCATCGGCGAGCGTGAGACTCACCGCCGTGTGGAAGTGCGATACCGCCGGTGATTCGACGAATGCCGTGCAGTCGTTGAAGCTCGCCTATCAGACGGCGTCCGGCTCGTGGACCGAGTTCACTCCGTCCGCGTCCGGCGCGTCCGGGACGACGACGATCACCATCGACGGACTGTCGGCTGACGAGACGTGGCGGTTCCGTGCGTCGCTCAAGGATAAGTACACGACCGTCACGTCGTACACGACCGTCGGACCGCAACGTTTCCTGCTGGATTTCTCGGCGGACGGCAAGGGTATCGGCATCGGCGTGGGCGCCCCGGTCGAGGGCGTGGCGATCGCCGGCGACCCGGTCACGGTCAACGGATGCAACGTGCCGCACATGTTCAAGGGCACGAAGGTCGTGTCACCATCCGCGTCCTCCAACCGTCATGACCTGTTCACGGCGGATCAGTGGGCGGCGATCGTCGGCGAGAACATCGATGCGGCCTCTGCCGTCGTGTTCGTCGCCAATGGCGACCTGCGGGCGAACAACATCTCGTTGACTGGCGCCGGCTGGAATCAGGATGACAAACGCTGGTACGTGTTCTGCTCGTCGAGCACGGGCGCCCCGTTCCGCGTCAACTACATGATTTTCATCTAAGAGGGAGGTCAAGGAATGGTAGAGGTTCCCGCACAGGAACTGATATCCGCGTTGCGCGAGCAGAACGCGCAGCTCGCGTATCAGGTCGCGGTGTTGACCGCGCAGAACCGCATCCTACAGGCACGACTAGGTGAGGAGGCGGCCCATGAGTGAGCCGGTTGAGGTGACTAATCTGATCCCGAATCCGAAACCGACGAGCACGGCGGCGTGGAGGGTCGGCTCCGGTAAGGATATCAGCGTCGGCATGAGTGATGACGGCTGGATGCGGTTGGTGAATAACACGACCGGTAATGATTGTTACGTGTACGCGCAGATCCAGTTGGCGGCGGGTGCGTGGCGGTTCGGTGCGGAGCTCGACGAGCCGGTCGGCACCTATGCGGTCAATGAGCTGCGGTTCATCCGGCTCAGTCCGACGCAGGAGATGCAGCGCGCCGAATGGGACGGCACGCCCGGCCGGCTTGTCACGCCGGCGAATGTGCTGTCTGATGCGGCGACGGTCCAGTTGCGTTTGATGGTCGGGCCGAAAGCGGGTGACGCGGTGCGTGTGCGCCGCCTGTTCGTCATGAGTGAGGAGGATTACCAGCACATGGTCGACAACAACATCGAATGGTTTGACGGTGACGGCATCGTCGCGGGGGGGGGGGTCCTTCCTAACGGCCTGAGTCCACATGTGGATCGCCGTGTTCTGGCGGTGGTCGCATGAGCCGCGAGATCACGAATTTGTGCGCGACACCGTACGGGTCGCGGCAGACGACATATACGTGGAATGTGGAAAAACGTCAGGATGCGCGAACCGGCAAATGGGCGTATCGATGCACACCGGACAGCAACTTCGATGGAACCTTCCAGTTCGATATGGGGTATGCGCCGTGCAAGGTAGGAGATGTGCTCGTTTGCATCTATTCATGCGACGTGCCAGACAGATTATGTCTGCCCCGCAATCCCACCACCCAGCGCATAGTGAATACGGACACTACCGAGGGCGCGGCGCTCACGGAGCGGATGGGGTGGGTCGCTGGCCGTATCTCGGCAGCAAGCGGCGCGCACGAGCTGTGGATATTACACGAATGTGGATGGGTCACTCTGGAAGGGTGCGCCGTATTCAGTCAGGAGGATTGGACGGTCATCAGACAACTGCTCGCGGACGGTGTCCTGACGATGCCGTGGTTCGCGCCGCCCAAGGACGCGGTCAGCGGGCCGCCAGTGCTAATCCCGTAACGATTCCAACATGGGAGGCTGCGGCATGAGCGAGTTCGCGAATCTGTTTGAGAATCCGAAGCTGGTGGTTACGAGCACCCAGCCGGCGACACCTTCGCCTAACTGCTCCGGCCGCGGGCGGTTTGGCGGTGGTCACATGAGTGCCGCCAGAACATGCACGCGGCCACAGAAAGGTGATAGTGAGTAATGGTTGAACGACGGAATCTGATATTGAATCCGCTCCCGCACTCGTCGGGGCCCATGGTGTGGCATGCGAATGGGCTTGCGTCCGCGCAGATACAAACCGATTCGATACGTCTTGAGTCGGACGGCAGCGAGAGCAACGCGTTCGCGTGGACGCAGATGACAGTGCCTGCCGGTGACTGGGTGTTCGCCGCGTATCTGGAAGGGTCCAGCACGGGCGGGCTCATCTCGTATGACCAGCGTGTGCTGTGCGTGACCACGGCGGAAACAGCTTGGCGATTGAACGGGTCCATCGCCTACAAGCAGTTGGGGGCCCGGTACGCGTGCGCGTTCCATCTGGACGCGGACGGGTACATCAACCTGCGCTTGTATTCGCATTCGGCCGCGGGCTGCGCGGTGCGTTACCGTGACCTGCTGCTGTGCTCGCTCGACGACTGGCACGCCCTGCGCGCCATGACCCCTCCCGTGGATTATTTCGACGGTGGCCGTGTCACGAACCGTGACGCGGTGTTTGAACAGCTTACGCCGATCAGCTGATTGTCCATTTCCAAAACAGTAGAGGGGAGGTGAATATCACGAATTTGTTGAGTGTGGAGGTGCTGACCGCGTTGGCCGGTCTGGCGACCGGCATCGGCGCGTCCGGTGTCGTCAGCTGGATGCTCAACCGCTACGACCGGCGACATCCGGTCGTGGACGTGGACAAGCTCGTCGAGCGCATCGAGGAGCTGAACGCGCAGGTCGACCTATCCACGTTGGCGGGCAAGTTGGAAGGGTTGAACACGGCCGTCAAGGAGCTCGCCTACCTGCGCATCCGCGAACGGCACGAGAACGCCATGAGGCACGGGTGGTTGCATCCCAATGAGAAGCACGTCCTCGAACGGCTCTACAGCGCCTATCACAGCATTGGCGGCAACGGGACCGGTACGCAGATGATCGAGGACATCCGCCGTCTGCCGTCGATCCCGCCCGGGGGCGACACCACGTCGCGCATGAGCGACGACACGGTCGAACCCCCCGAAACCTACTGAAGGCCACGGCAATCCCGCCGCGGCCTTTTTCTCATATCACAAGAAAGGAGCATGATGGTCACGATCAAACAGGACATCGTCAATCAGGGACATGGCGCGTTGGCCCCCACGATGCTCGCCGTGCATTCCACGGCGAACCCGGGGGCGACCGCCAAGAACCACCGCGACCTGTGGAGCCGCGGCTACGATTACGCGGTCCACTACGTGTCCGACTGGAATGAGGCGTACCACACCGTGCCGGACAACCGCCTGTGCTGGCAGGTAGGCAACGGCAATTCGACATGCGTCGGATTGGAAATCTGCGAGGCGACCA
>NZ_QXGI01000013.1 GCF_003952025.1 Bifidobacterium castoris
CACCACACAACCACAAAAAGGGTCGCATGATGAAGTAGTACAGTACACACTATTGAGTTCTCAAACCACCACACACAGCCAGATCACACCGGAACCCAGTCCCGAAGCTCACCAACCGGCAGCAAGATGAATAACTTACACGAACCCAAACCAAAACGCAAACCCACCCCAACCAAAACACCCCAAAACCCCTGAAAACACACACAACCACCGGCGTGTCGAAAACACCCCACAACCCCACCACCAACACCACAACACACCACCCAACCACCACCACAACACACCACAACAACCCCACCACCGGCGTGTCACACACCAACCACCGAATCGCCACCAGCATCAGGAGGCCGCCCCCTCCCCGCTGCGCATAGACGCTCCGGGCACCGGCGCCGTTCATGGTAAGCCTGTAGACAACGGTGGCGGCCGCACCGCGCACGCGATGGCCGTCGGCAGCGGACACAGGAACAGGAGCGCGACATGGCGAAGAAGATCATGGTGTTCACCGGAGCAGGCATCTCCACATCGGCGGGAATCCCGGATTTCCGAGGGCCTGACGGCGTATGGACGAAACACCCCGATCAGATGCAGGTGTACGACATCGACGCCTTTCTCAGCGACAAGGAGGCGCGAGAATACTCATGGCGGTGGCAGAAGGAGTCACCGGTGTGGAACGCGCAGCCCGGCGCGGCGCACTACGCGCTCGTCGACCTCGAGAAGGCGGGACTGCTCAGCCTCATCGCGACGCAGAACTTCGATGCGCTGCACGAAAAGGCGGGCAACAGCCCCGACAGGATCGTGAACCTGCACGGCACGATCGGCACATCGCACTGCCTCAAATGCCATGCCGGCTACGACACGGCGGACATCATGGCACGGCTCGACGAGGAGCCGGACCCGCACTGCCATCGCAGGCTGCCATACAGCGGCAACATGCCCTGCAACGGGCTGCTCAAAACGGACGTCGTCTACTTCGGCGAAATGCTGCCGGAAGGCGCGATGGAACGGTCGATCCGCGCCGCGCAGCAGGCGGATGAACTGTGGGTCGTCGGTTCGACGCTCGAGGTGTTCCCGGCGGCGAGCATCGTGCCGGCGGCCGCGCAGGCGGGCACGTCGATCACGATCATGAACATGGGACGCACCCAGTACGATTCGCTCGCCAACCGGCTCATCCACGACGACATCGCCGTCGCGCTGCCGCAGCTCGTCGAGGAGACGATTGCCGCGAATCGGGAATGAGCGACGGGCGGCGCGCGGCCCCGACGGCGGCGCGCACCGCTGTACCGTACGGTGCGCGATGGGTCCGGCGCAGCGACGGGCGCCGACCCGCCGCGCGGCTCACCGACGCCCGCGACGCAGCTCGAGCCGCGCGTTCATGCGGCGAACATCGGCGCGGAACACGACGCCGCAGATCGCCGAGATAATCGCCGTGAACACCAGAATGAACACGACGACGCTGACGACCGCCCACACGCCGTACTGACGAGGGATCCAGCCGATCCACCAGGCGATCAGCATGTAGACGACGGTGCCCGGCGCGAGCGCGATGAGCATCTGCGCCCACTTCGCAAGACGGTCGCTGAGCCACACGACGGCCGGCGCGCCGTACGCGACGCCGATGGCGAGCATCGCCGCGAACTGCTTGACGAGCATCGCGCCGGTCTCGCCTCCCATCACGAGTCCCGCGACTCCAGAGAAGGCCATCGCGATGAATGCGGCGATGCCGATGCCGACGGCCGTGTATTTCGCCAGCGCACGGCCGATAGCGGGGACGTTCGCTCCGCCGTTGTTCGTGTTCGTGGTCATTTCAGCCTCCTTCAGACTGTTCGTTGTCGTTGGTCGTCGCGTCCGGAAAGCCCTCACATGCCGAGCGCGGCCTTGAACGCGCCGAGGTACCGTCGCGAGATCCATTCGAGGGTGCCGTCGATCATCCGCACGCCGTATGCGCCGCCGAAACCGGGTTCGACACTGTCGATGGCGTTGAGATTGACGATCGCGGATTTGCCGATGCGGACGAAATCAGCGCCCAGCCGCTCCTCGAGTTCGTAGAGACGGCTGTTCGTCCTCAGCACGCCCTTCGCCGTCACGAGCTGCACGGCGCCGTCGTCGGCGCGAGCGACGTACACATCCGCGATCGGCACGACGACGCTGCTACCGCCGCGTCTGCCGACGACGGCGTCATGCAGGCCGCCGCCTTGTTCGACAACGGTGGAGTCGTCGCCGATCGCGGCGAGCAGTCGCACCGCCCGCTCGAGGTCGTCGCTCGACATGCGCGCCGTGATACGCGCCTTCTCGTGTGCAACCGCCGGATCCACCGACAATTCGACTCGCATGGCCTTGCTCCTCCTCGATCTGCGTTCGTCTCGATTCGCCCGCGATATGGGACGTGCAAGCGGATGCCCGCGCCCCCTGTTCGGATGCGTCACCTCCACCGTATCCGCGGTGCGCAGGCGAAACCCCGGCGTTCCGACAAGCGGCGCGTTTCACGCGACAAGCGGCGTGCGTCCAGCGCAGACGATGAGAGGCCGGATACGGGAGAAAATCCCCGTATCCGGCCTCTCATCGACGTTGCAGACGGTCGCCCTCGGCACGGTGTTGCACGTGGAACACCGTGTGGAACATCGGCGGAGCATACCGCCGCGCCGGGCATGCGTTCAGTAGATGCGCTTCGGCGTGTATCCGGCGTCGCGCATCATCTGCAGCACCTGCTCGATATGCTCGGGCCCGTTCGTCTCCACGGTGACGCCGAGCGCGACCGAATTCGTGTAGTGGCCGTTCGCCTTGAACTGGTCGTGGTCGAGCGCGATGACGTTCGCGCGCGCCTTCGCGAGGATCGTTGCGACCTTGACGAGCTGACCCGGGGTGTCCGGCAGCTCGACCTCGAAATTCATGATGCGGCCGCGCGCGATCATGCCCTTCTGGATGACGGCGCCGATCGTGACGGTGTCGATGTTGCCGCCGGACATGATCGGGACGACGACGTGCTCCCCTGCCGCTTCGGCGAACTTGCGCGAGCGCAGGTTGAGGTGCTCGAGCGCGGCGAGCGAGACGGCGCCGGCCGCCTCGACGACCATCTTGTGTTTTTCGAGCATGAGCAGGATCATCTCGTTGATGTCACGTTCGGAGACCTCGATGAGGTCGTCGAGGAACTCGTTGAGCAACGCGAAGGTCAGGTCGCCCGGGCGGCGCACGGCGACGCCTTCGGCCGACGTGACGACCTTGTCCGCGGCGACGACGCGGGCGGAGTCGAGCGACTTGCGCCACGCGGGCGATCCCTCGGGGATGGCGCCGATGACGCGCACGTCGGGGCGGAAGGTCTTGACGGCGAGCGCGACGCCCGCGCCCAGGCCGCCTCCGCCGAGCGGCACGACGATGTCGGTGACCTCGGGGCAATCCTCGAGGATCTCCATCGCGATCGTACCCTGCCCGCACAGCACCTCGTAGTCGTCGAAGGGCGGCACATAGGTCATGCCCTCGCTCTGGGAAAGCTCGATGGCGTAGGCGGCGGCCTCGTCGAAGACATCGCCGTGCAGCACGACGTCCGCGCCGTACGCCTTGGTGGCGTCCACCTTAAGCGGCGGCGTGATCTGCGGCATCAGGATCGTCGCCTTCGCTCCGCGTTCGCGCGCCGCGTACGCGACGCCCTGCGCATGGTTGCCGGCCGACGCGGTGACGATGCCGCGGGCGAGCTCGTCATCGGTCAAAGATGCGATCTTGTTGTAGGCGCCGCGAATCTTGAACGAACCGGTGACCTGCAGGTTCTCCGGCTTGAGCAGAATCGTATGGCCGGTCATCTCGGACAGCACCGGGGATGCGATGAGCTGCGTATGCTTCGCGGTTCCCTCAAGTCGTTCGGCGGCCAGTTTCAGTTCGGCGGCATGGTCATGCCGCATCGCCTGCAATACATCTTTTTGTTCCATAAGCCGCTATTGTAGGGTTCCGCGCAGCAACTGCCAGCGCTGCGTCCGCCTAGTGGCCGCGCGGGTGAGATGGGCGGGCGAAAGACGCGAACTGCGGGGCTCAGCCCACAGCGTATCCTTCGCCGGGAGCATGTTTCGCGGGAAACGTTTTTGCATGCCTAACGGCTCGGAGCCGGCGGCTTCTACCGCTTGCCCGCGGCGTCCTTGCCGTATTCCCACAGCAGCAGTTCATTCACCGTCGTCAACACCGACGGGTCGAAATCCTTCTTGTCCAAATGCGCCGACCGCAGGAAACCCTTGTTCTTCGAGAATGCGTTGCCCAACAGCCTGCGGTCGGTGTCGTCGATGTCGACCCTGTACAGCAGATTGGCCAACGAGACAATGGCCGCGCTGTGCTTCTTGTCGAAGTGCTTGCCTGTGGAGAGCCCGAACTCGGTCAGGTCTTCTGGGGTGACCTTCGGCTGCAGTCCCAGAATCGGATTCACCAGCAATTGCGTGGAGGCGTTCATCAGGTTCACGTACGACCCAAGTTCATACTGCTGGGCTTCGGTCATCTGGTTGTAGTCCAGCCCGAACGACTTCGTGCGCGCAGTGGCCTCGTCAAGGCGGGGATTCTCATCGCCTATGCGCGCAATGCGCTCCTTGAGCTCCGTTTCCGCCAGCTTATACGACTTGGCATCGCGTTTGCCGATCAGGATGAACACGTTCTCGAGCTTCTTCTTCTCTTCGTTGCCCTTGTACAGCAAGAAGCCGCTGCCGAGCAGCGCGACGCCGGCGATTGCCCAACCAACCGGGCCACACAAGGCAAGGAATGCGTTGCCGGCGGCCATGCCGCCGCCGCCAGCCGCCAACGCGCCGCCGCCGAGCCACGCGAGCGCCGCGTTGGTTGCCGCGGCGCCGCTCAGCGCGGAGATGGCGGTGCCAGTGGATGCCACGCCGAACGTGGTGGCGATGCCCATGGCGGCTGCGGGCGCGAGCGCCACGAAGGCCACGCCCGCACCCACGCCGGCGGCACCCGCACCGGCGTTCTTCAGTATCGCTTTTTTGTAATCATCTTCGATCTTTTGCGCCTGCTGCTTCCATTCGAGGCGGATCTTCTTCAGCTCCTCGTACTGGAGACGCTGCTCGGCGGGAATGTTCCGAATGGCGTCGAAGCAAGCCTGGATCTCGTTGAGGTTGTCGAAAAGCCGCGCGTCACGTTCCCCCAATTCGACGATCTGTTCGTTCACCTTGTCCAACGCCTGTTGCGCCTCATTGCGCGCCTCCTCCATCTTCGAGGGTTTCTTCTCGAAGGCGTCCTGGATATTGCGGTTGATGCCTCCGGCGGTTTTGGAGACGTTCTCCCCCACCCGGGAAGCGAAAGCCCCCACGTTGTGCGACACGTTTTCCGCAGCGGATGAGACATTGCGCCCCACATCACCTGCGAAGTTGTTGATGTTGCGGCCCGCCTCGCCTGCGGCCCGGGAGATGTTGTTGCCCACATCGCCGGCGGCCTTGCCGACATTGTTCACCACGTCCCCTGTGGCTTTGCTCACGTTCTTGCCGATCTCGTTGAACGCATTGCCCATATTGTCGAAGAAATTGCCCATGGTTGCTCCTAGTTGTTGAAATATGCGTCAATGTCGGATTTGGACGCCAGAATGCGCTCCTCCGGCACCTTGCGCAGTTGCGCCAACTGCACGGATTTTGCGAATGCGCGCTCATATGGCGCGCTGCGTTTGAAGTCCTCGGTGAAATCAACCAAGTGGCGGTCGTCGTACAACCTGCCGAGTTCGCGCAGACCATCAAGATAGTCTTCGACGATCGTGCGCTCGCGCCGAGCGAATTCCGCGTTTGGGCCGGCGGTCTGCAATGTCATCGCCCGCACGCCCTCGCCGTATAGACTGATGGCGAACCGGCCGGCCCCCACCAGGTTGAGCCGCATCATGAATTCCCGCACGTTGAATGTGCCGGCGCCGGTGACAGCTCCACGGATTGCGGCATCCGTGGTGTCCAACAGGCAGAACGTGCCATGCGCCACCGTGAGCATGCGCTGCACGGTCGAATTGGAAAACGGTTCGCACGCCTCCCACATGGCTTGCATGGAGAAATCACTGGGGTTGGTGGAACTGGCGTAGGCGAACAGCCGACGGACGGCGTAGAACAGCCGGGTGATGGCCTCGTTGAGCAATACCGGAACGGATTGCGCGGCGAGGAACCGAACGTCATACCCCTGCTCGTAGACCTGATTGGCGAGCTGCTGGAAGCGCTCAAGAAACCTGGGTGCGGGCAGTGGAACGTCTCGGGCCTGCATGGCGTATTGCTTGATCATAGTCCACACCGGGGTGGGAATGCCCAGTGCGGGCAGCGCCTGCTGCATGGCCTCAACGGCGTCGTACCGGCTGAACAACTGGTACCCCAGCCAATTGGCGATGCCGCAGAAAATCTTCTCTGCAGGTGTGTTGCCATGCAAACCGGCACCTGCGTCCTTGTCATGCATGAAGTGGAGTTTGCCCGCCCCTCCGGCAGGGGCGGTGTTGGTGAATTCGCCGAGAATGGCGAAGAAGACGCCGAGCAACGACGATTCGCGCCCGAACGCACGGAACGATCTGCCCCGGCTTTCCGGGTCGATGTCTTCCTCGAACAACAGGCCGAGTTTCCGGGCATGGGGGGAACCGGAGTCGGCAAGGAACTTGGTTGCAAGGAATGCCACGGCTGATTGGATGCCGGCTTGTTCGCCGTTCCAACCACACAGTTTCGCAAAGGTCACCGTAGTGCGCCGCATCCACTGCAACGCCGGCCCCTGTAGTTTTGAGTCCCTTGGCGCACCCACGCAGAAGATGTCAATCACGCCGCAGAGTGCGCCCGAGCCGGCGGCCAACGCATAGTCGAGTTGGTCACATTCGGGCTGCAGCCGTTCAGCCAAAGCGATGATGTCATCCAGCTGATCCAATTCCGCTTGCGCGGTCTCGGTAGCTTGGGCGATGTACGCGCCGAACGCATAGTCATCATCATTGCCGATGGTCAGGTCAAGTACAGCTGCGTCGCCCATATGTGGATCCCCTCGTATTGGACACACTCGTTAAGATTACCAACATTGTAGTGGCTGGGCACCTGCGCCATACCCATCTCAGCTGGGAAGGAGCATTTTCTTGGGACAGGGCCAGTACGGGCGGCCATACATGGCATGGTTTTCAGCCCTCATACCCGAGGGATCCCCGGAAAATGCTCCTCCCCAGCCAAGATGGATCGGGCATACTAAAAAACCGGCCTCAAGGGCCGGTTTTTTAGTACTTGAACGCCGTCACAACTGCACAACGACGCCTTCCCACTCGGAAAGCTCTCCCTTGGCGATGGACTTGACACTGTGGATCGCGTCATAGGTGCTCAGCACCACATGGTCCTCCGTCACACCATTGCGCAACAACTCCTGCGCATGTGCAGGCAGCGCCGCATGGTGCCCGCTCAGGTTGATCATGACGAGCATGCGGCTCTCCCCCAGTGTGCGTGTGAACGCGTACACCGCCTCATCGTTGTCGTCGACGAGCTCCCATGCGCCGGCGGCGACAAGCGCGCTGTTGTGCCGCAGGTTGACGAGCTTCTTGTAGAACGCGTACACGGAGTCCGGATCGTCGAACTGCGCGGCCGCGTTGATCTCGACGTGGTTCGGGTTCACCGAGATCCACGGTTCGCCCTTCGCGTCGACCGCCGTGAATCCCGCGTACTTCGAGCCGTCCCACTGCATCGGCGTGCGCGCGTTGTCACGCCCGAAGAGCGCGAGCGCCTCCATCATCGATTCCTTCGGCTGCACCTTCGCCTCTTCGACGCGCTGACGGTAGGCGTTGATCGATTCGAGGTCGCGGTACTGGTCGAGCTTCGTGAAGTGCGCGCCGGTCATGCCGAGTTCCTCGCCCTGATAGATGTACGGGGTGCCGCGGTGCAGATGGATGAGCATGCCGAAGGCCTTCGCGGAGCGTGCGCGCATCTCCTCGCTCGTGTCGTCGCCCCAGCGGGTGACGACACGCGGCTGGTCGTGGTTGCAGGTGAACAGGCTCGCCCAGCCGCGATCGTGCACGGCCTCCTGCTGCGCCTTGAGCTGTTCGCGCAGGTGGCGCACGTCGAATTTGACGATGTCCCACTTCGAGTCGCCCTGGTCGATGCCGACGTGGTCGAAGAGGAACAGCATGTCGAGTTCCTTGTTCGCAGGATCGGTGATGAATTCGTTGCGCACGGCGTCGACGCCCGGGGCTTCGCCGACGTTCATGTAGCCGCCGCGCTTCTCGAAGACCTCACGGCGCATCTCCTTGAGGAACTCGTCGATGCGCGGGCCGTCGGAGCAGAACGGATACGGCGACGAATAGCCTTCCTCGCCCGCCGGGTAGTCGTCGATCGTGCTGCCGGGCTCGCCGGGCAGACGGCCGTCGGCGTCGACGACCTTCGAGATCTGCGTGATGACGTCCATGCGGAAGCCGTCGATGCCGCGGTCCATCCACCAGTTCATCATGTCGTACACGGCCTTGCGCACGGCCGGGTTCTCCCAGTTGAGGTCCGGCTGCTTCTTCGAATACTGGTGCAGGAAGTATTCGCCGCGCTGTTCGTCGTACTGCCAGGCGGAGCCGCCGAAATACGAGCCCCACTGGTTGGGTTCGGCCCCCGGTTCGCCAGGCGTCTTGCCTTCGCGCGCCGGACGCCACCAGTACCAGTCCGCCTTGTCCGACTCCGGGTCGCGCGACTCCTGGAACCATGCATGCTCGTCGGAGGTGTGGTTGACGACGAGGTCCATAATCACTTTGATGCCGCGGGCATGCGCCTGCTCGAGCAGCTCGTCCATGTCCTCCATCGTGCCGAAGATCGGGTCGATCGCCTGATAGTCGGAGATGTCGTAGCCGTTGTCGTCCTGCGGGGACTGGTAGACGGGGCTGAGCCAGATGACGTCGACGCCGAGGTCGGCGATGTAGTCGAGACGGCTCGTGATGCCTTTGAGGTCGCCGATGCCGTCGCCGTTGGAATCCTGGAAGCTGCGCGGATAGATCTGGTAGACGACGGCGTTCGCCCACCACGGGTTCGGCGTGGCGCCGTTCGTGCGCGCGGAATCGGGTAACGCGGAACGGTTGAGTGTGGTCATGGGTGCGGCTCCTTTGCTTGGTATTTCAACGATTTTGAGATGTGCCCATACTAGTCGGCGGTGAATTAGTTTCCCATTCGCTGTTTGCTATGGGCGTGTGGGAAAGTATTTATGCGCCGGCCACGGCGAGCACGGCGTATTCGCCGTACCCCAGTTCGATGTCGAACGTCTCGCCTGCATTGACCTGCGTGCATGCGCCGTTTTCGAGGTTTCGCACCGTGCATGCCGCATCGCCTGCATGGATATGTGCGGTCTGCCGCGCGTCTGTGTTCAGCCCGATGAACATCACGACCTCTTCGCCACGGAAGGTGTTGCGGACGCCAAGGGGCACGGTGGAATGCACCGGATCGGCGAGCAAACTGCCTATGACCGGTACGCCCACGCCGTCGGGATGTGTCAGCACGCCGTCTTCGTCGAAGAACGGCCGCAGCGTTTCCGGATCGGTTTCGCCGAGCGCATCGGAGCAGTAGATCGGACCACCGCTGAACCAGCGCAGCCATGCGTGCACCCGCGCGTCGGGGTGCTTCGTCCAGAACATGTCCCAGTCACAGTGGTAGAGGCGGCCCATGAGCAGCGAGCAGTAGGCGTTCTCGATTGCGTGTTCGGGCAGCGATTCGGGGATGCGTGGGAAGAAGTCGTCGCTTGTGCGCGTGATCGGCGACGTCGGGCGGCTCCAGTAGTTCTCAGGCGCCATGCCCATGCAGTTGATGAGCGCGGAATCGAACACCTCGGCGCAGACCCGGTCGAGCGCCTTGTGCCGTTCGCGCAGCGCGGCGAAGGATTCGATGCCGCGCGTGAGCACCGGTATCGTGCTTTGCGAATCCACCTTGACGAAGTCGATGCCGTCGTGGGCCAGCCCCTCATCCCAATGCCGCCAGAATCGTTCGCCGTCGGAGCCGACGTGGCGTCCGCCGGCCGTCGATACATCCGACGGCGGCCGCGAGGACGGCACGGTCATGCCGTTCGGCAGCGTCTCAAGCATGTGCCCGCACCGGCGCGATTCGATGGCATCGGGGTCGACGCCTCCCCAATAGCCGTGGAACGCCTGCCATACGCCCACATGCCGCACGCCGTAATCCCGCTTGAGCACGTCCACCGTATGGGCGAGGCCTTCGGGGAATCGCGTCCGGTCGGCCCCGAAGCCTTGCAGCCGGTTGTTCTCGGTCTGCGACCAGCCGTCATCGATGAGCACCCATGAGATCGGCACCTGCAGACGCCGAAACTCCTCCATCTTGGCGAGGATCCCCTCCTCGCTCACCTGCTGTCCAAGCGAATCCCATGTGCACCATCCGAGACCGCGCAACGCCTCGGGGAACCGCCGTCCCTCGCGCATTGCGATGCCGTTGGCCCGTGCTGCGCGCCGCGTGCATCGTTCAATGAGCATGTACGGGTCGTCACCATGCGCATACAACAGTGCCAGACCCTCCACAGTCGTATGCCCCACCTGATTCGTCGACACGTCGATCGCCACGCCGGCCGCACATCCCTCGGCGCCGCGGATATCGGCGCGGCATGCTCCGTCGCTCGCCGCAAGCAGCAGATGCCACTGTTGGTCCGCGGCACGCCACAGCAGCAGCTGCGTGCGTGGCGGCACGTTCGCGAAGCCGCCCACCCATGTCGGACGCATCCACCATTCCTTGTGCTGATACAGGCACAGCATCGGTGCCTCCGGCATCGGCAGCGCGTCCTCGGGCAGCGCGCACATCACCGTGAGCGCGCGCGATGCGCGGAACGTCGGGTACTCGAGGATCGGATTGCCGACGGGCAACTGCGCTTGCACGGCGATCTCGACGAGTTCACCGTCGCCGCGCACGTCGACCGATTCGAGAGGGAGCGTCCGCGTATCGCACTCCCCCGCGGTTCCGCATTCGGTATGCGCGGTCACTGACGCGACCTCCGGCAGTCGTCTCGTCATATGCATGCTCCTTCGCGCGCCGATGTCCCCGATATCATAGCCGAACCCGCCACACGTCCAAATCCTACCCGCATCCCAATCTGTCGTCGTTCGTTGACGAAACAAAGCAATCAATCCGGAAACCAACGACACTGATGGCTGACCTTAGCACGAGAACTGACTCCTGACGTATAAAGGACATCACACATGACAATGTCACTAATGATGTCTTTATCTGTCCTTAACGAAGGTATCATGTCACTCTGTTATCCATATGGATACAGCAGCCACCCGGAAGAGGCCGATCTCATCAGCCGTCTTCTCGACGCCGGCGAAGGGCTGGAGATTGAATATAAACGGTGCCGCGACCTTCCTCACGACGACACGTTCGAGACGATATGCTCTTTCGCCAACAGGCAGGGGGCACATTCTCCTGGGGTGGCGGGATAACGGAACGGCCGAAGGCGTCAATGCGTCACGCGTTCGGGAGATCTGCCGGAATGTGGCCAACCGATTGAACAATCCGAATTATTTCAATATCATGCGGTCGGCCATGCTTGAGGGGCCGACCGCATGATGGTCTTCAGTACGTATTTCTTTCCTATCGCGGCTACTTCACGGCGCCGCGCATGACGCCGCCGACAACCCACTTCTGGGCGAAGATGTAGACGACGAGCACCGGGGCCATGGCCATCAGGTAGCTCGCGAAGGCCTGCGGGTAGTTCGTCGCGAACTGCGAGCTGAACACGTACTGCGCAAGCGGAATCGTCTGGTTGCTCTGATCGGTGAGGATGATGAGCGGCAGCAGGAAGTCGTTCCACGCCCACAGCGCCGTCATGATCGCGATCGTCGCGTTGATCGGCCCCATCAGCGGGAAGATGATCCTCCAGAAGATGCGCCACGTGCTCGCGCCGTCAATGCGCGCGGCCTCCTCGAGCGAGACCGGGATCGAACGGATGAAACCGGTCGCGATGAACAGGTTCGTGCCCAGGCCGAGGATGACGTAGAGGATGATCAGGCCGGCCTGGTTGTCGAGATGCCACGAGCCCATCTGCTTGGCGAGCGGCAGCATGACGACCGGGAACGGCACGAACATCGCGGCGATGAAGAAGTAGTAGAGGAAGCGGAAGAACCGCTTGTCCATGTTGCGCGCAATCGCGTAGGCGACGAAAGTGTTCGTCACGAGCGTGAGCGAGACGGCGAGCACGGTGATGATCGCCGAATTGAGCGCGGCGCGCGGATAGTCGACCTTCGCCGACGCGGCGGCGAAGTTGCCCCACTGCCAGCTCGACGGCAGGCTGAAGGTGCCCGCTTCGGCCGGCGTCTTCAGCGCCGTGACGACGGTGAAATACAGCGGCACGAGAATCGTCAGGCTGAACACGGCGACGACGGCCGTCAGCCACCAGTTGACGTGCCGGTCCTTGCGGAACCCCGTGGACGCGGCGTTGGCGGATGCGATGGTGGTGGTTGCGGTGGTCATGATCTCACACCTTCTCTTTGCTGCTGAAGAACTTGAGCTGGATGAACGCGATGATCGCGAGGACGATGAAGAACAGCACGGCGTTGGCCGTCTGATAGGCGTATTCACCGCCGGTGAGGCCGCCCTTCCAGATGAGGTAGGTGACCGTCTCCGTCTTCGAGTTCGGACCGCCGTCGGTGAGCGCGACGACCTGGTCGAAGGTGCCGAGCGCGTTCTTCATCGTGAGCACGAGATTGATCGTGAAGAACGGTCCGATCAGCGGGAACGTGATCTTCCAGAACTTCTGCCACGCATTGGCGCCGTCGATCGCGGCGGCCTCGTAGACCTGGGCGTCCACCGTCTGCAGACCGGCGAGGTAGATGAGCACCGAATAGGCGACGCCCTGCCACACGGCGAGGAAGACGATCGGAATCCACGCGAGGCGTTCGCTCGTCAACAGCGATTCGCTCAGCCATCCGATGCCGAGCGCCTTGCCGAGCGCGGGCAACGGCTGCATGAAGATGTACTTGAACACGTAGCCGATGACGAGCACCGCCAATGTGTACGGAATGAAGTAGATGGCGCGGAAGCCGTTCTTCCAGGCGATCTTGCCGTTGAGCGCGACCGAAAGGAACAAGGCGATCACGTTGATGAGCACGGTGATGGCGATGGCGATCAGGAACGTGAACAGATAGGCGTGTCCGACGCGCCCGTCATGGAACAGCGCCGTATAGTTCTTGAATCCGATCCAACCGTAGTCGCCGTAGCCTTGCGAGTTCGTGAACGAATACAGCACGCCTTGGATGAACGGCACGTACAGGAACACGGCGAAGATCGCCGCGGCCGGCACGGCCATCCAGTAGTAGGCATGGTCCACTTTGCGGTCGGAGAACGCCGAAGCCTTCCTCTTGCGCGGCGTCTTGCTCGCCGGCCTGCGGGAACGGCGGGTGTCGATGTCGTTCGCAAGCACGTCCTCCATCGCGCGCGCCTGCTGATCGGCGTTGGTCAACGAAGTCATTTCTGGCCTTCCTTTCCTTGCATTCTCATTCACGGAAGTCGCGGGCCTGCACCTTGTCCCACTCGTTCTGCATCGAATCGACGAACTGGTTGACGTTGCCGCTCAGGATCGCGGACTGCAGATAGCCGCCGATGTTGATCGACGACGGGATGTAATGGTCGCAGAAATCGGCCACACGATTGCTCTCGAAGAACGGACGCACCGTCTCCAGCGCCGGATCGCCGAAATAGGTCTCTTTGAGCGGCGTGATCGCCGACTGCGCCCGCGCATAATCCTCGAGCTGCTGCTTGCTCATCAGGAAGCGGATGAAACGCATCGCCTGCTCCGGATGCCTGCTGTTGGCGCCCATCGTCAGCATCACGTCGTCGCCGGCCGTGAGGATCTGCCCATCGGCGTCGTTCGTCGCCGGCATCTGCGCGAAACCGAGATCGATGTCCTTGTTGATCATCGTGATCTGCGGGATCGCATAGGTGCCGAGCGGGAGGATGGCGGCGGCGCCTTTCGCGAAGTTCTGCGTGCCCTGCTGATAGGTGACGCCCTTCTCGCCGTCCGCATAGCCGAACAGTTCGATCTCCTTGGCGACCGGCTCCGTCCAGATCCGCTTGAACGTCGTCGTGCCGTTGCGCAGATCCGTGTATTCGCGTTCGGGGACGAGCGTTCCGGCGAGCGACGCGAGCGGCGCCTGCGTCGTCCACGCGTCCGCGAGCGTCGCCTGGACGGGGTCGATGCCGGCGTCGCGGAACGTCTGCAGCATCGCCTTGAACTCATCCCACGTCTTCGGCGGATCGTCCGGATCGAGCCCGACCTTGCGGAACAGGTCCTTGTTGTAGATGTAGCCGGACGCGTTGCCGGCGAACGGCAACCCGTACAGCCGTTTCTTCGCGGGGTCCTTCGTCTGCACGAGGTTCTTCGCGATGTCCACCATGCCCTCGTTGAGTTCGTCGACGATCGGATCGTCGGTGAAGTCATGGAAGACGCCGCTCGCCGCGAAGGTGCCGAAGCTGTAGTCGCCGTTGAAGGTGATGACGTCCGGGACGCGGTCCTTGACGAAGCGCGTGCGCAGATCGGTCTGCGCGTTCGCGGAATTGTTGATGTTGATATGGATGTCCGGATTGTCCCGTTCGAATTCCTCGGCCGCCTGCTTGAACCAGTCCGCGGCCTCGGCCTTGAACTGGAAGAAATCGAGCGTGACCCGCCCATCGGCGCCGGCCGCGCCGCAGCCGGCCGCCGCCAGTCCGACGGCGACCGCGCATGCCGCGGCGCCGATCCCTTTCCATAGCCGCCGCGGCGTCGACGGCCGGCCGTTCGTTGCGAATGTCATCGTGACTCCCTTGTCCGTTCCAGTGTTCCTGGTTCCTGTTCCTCGACCGGCGGCCGCTCCATCACGTCCGCCGACACCATGCAGTGTATGGGATGCGCGGATTTCATTCCCACCGTCCCGCGCGTCCGAAAACGGCGCAAGAAAAACGGCGTATATTTATATACCCATGGAAACAAATTCGAATCGGCTCGAGTTCCCGCACTGGTTCAGCAAGTCGCAGGCCACGCACGACGTCGCGCGTGGCATCATGCAATACGGGCCGATCGCGCGCACGCCGCTCGCGCAGATCTTCAACCTGTCCCAGGGGGCGCTTTCTCGCATCACGAGCGACCTCATCTACGACGGCGTCATCGAGGAGCTGCCTGCGGGCGCCGCGCAGGCCGGAACGCCGCCCACGGGAGTGGCGGCCCATGACACGGGCGGCCGGCGCGGCCGGCCGCAGACGGCGCTGCGCATCCGCGAGGACGAGCACGTCTTCCTCGGCGTCAACATCCACGACGGCGCGATCACGGTCTCCGAGGTCAACACGATGTGCCGACCGATCGGCGCCGAGCTGACCGAGGACATCGCCGACCGCACCCCCGATGCGATCGTCGCGCAGATCGCGCGCATGGCGCGGACGGCCGCCGCGCTCGGCACGCCGGCGCCGACGGCGATCGGGCTCTCGCTCGGCGGGCATGTCGAGGACGACCGCCTCGTGACCTTCGCGCCGTTCCTGTACTGGGACGCCGCCGTCGATCTGGGCGCGCTCGTACAGCGCGCGACCGGCATCCCGACGAAAGTGTTCAACGACCTCGATTCGATCCTGCTGTATGAATGCTGGTTCGGCGACGCGATCGGGATTCCGCGCTTCGCCGTCATCACGATGGGCGCCGGCGTCGGCTATTCGCTTTCCGATCAGGGCAACCCGATCGACAATCCGGACAAAAGCTACGGCCTGGCCGGCCATGTGCTCATCGACCCGGAGGGGCCGCGCTGCTCGTCCGGACATGTGGGCTGTTCGCAGTGCCTGACGTCCGATTCGATCGCCGAGGAGTATTCGGGCATCGTCGGTCGGGTGACCACCTTCGAGGAGTTCTCGCACGACCTCAGCATGAACTTGCCGCAGGCGCGCCGCCTCGGCGAGCGCACGTGCTTCCGCCTCGGCGTGCTCGTCGCGACCGTCTCGAACCTCGCGATGCCGACGCAGGTGCTCATCAGCGGCGAAAGCTCGTTCATCGCGAAGAAGAACCGCGAGTTCATCCGCAAGGGCATCGACGTCTACCGGCACAGCCAGGCCGCGCCGGTGTCCTTCACGATCCCCGATTTCAGCTGGCGGCTGTGGTCGGACGCGGCGGCCGCGCGCGCGATCGCCGCGTTCATCAGCTGATCACATGCGCGTAACGGAGAACAGCACGGCGTTCGCCGGATGAATCGACGGCGGACGCAGACCGAAGGCGGCGAGCGCCGCACCATTCATGACGACGCCGTCGGGGTTCCACCAGCCGAGCGCGCTCTGCCCGTTGCCGATCCATGTGAACGGCTCGCCGCTGTCGATGTTGCACGGCAGCGGCCTGATCAGATAGTCGGCGTCCGGGTCGAGCCCCGGCAGCCGCACCGGCGCGGCCGGATAGGTCTGCGACGTCGTCAGCTGCGTGAAACGGTAGACGGCGCGCGCCCCGTCGGCGCTGACGACGCCGTCGACGCGCACGGACGGATCGGCGGCGTCGCCATGCACGACGACGCCGTGCGCGAAGTCGTCGCGATGCCGCTTGTAGGCGTCCACCCATACGCCGAGTTCATCGAGCGCCGACTGCGGCTCCTCGAGCAGGTTCCATTCGATGCCGAGATGCCCGAAGAACGCCATCGCCATGCGCATCCGCTGGCTCGTCGCGCGGTGCGTCGAATGGGCCGGGCTCGCGCCCACATGTTCGCCGATCATCTCCGGCGGCACGAGCAGCGACGTGTAGCGCTGGATGTCGGCGCGTTCGACCGGGTCGACGCAGTCGGAGGCCCAGATGCGGTCGGCGAGCGAGAGGATCGCGAGGTCGACGCGGCCGCCGCCGGACGAGCAGCTTTCGATCTCGAGGCCAGGATGGGCGTCCTTGAGATCACGGAAGATGCGGTAGACGGCGAGCGTCTGCCCGTGGACGGCCGGGCGGCCGGTGCGCGGCGAAACCGCTTCGGTCACGTATTTGTTGTGGTCCCATTTGATGTAGTCGATGCCGAGTTCGCCGACGAGCGCGTCCATGCAGCCATACACGTAGGCGTAGGCGTCCGGGTTCGTCAGATCGACGACCTGCTGACTACGCCCCTGCATCGGCAGACGGTGCGAGGTGGGGCGCAGCACCCAGTCGGGATGCTCTCGGTACATCCGCGAATTCGGGTTCACCATCTCCGGTTCGAACCACAGGCCGAACTCCATGCCCTTGGCGTGCACGTGGTCGGCGAGCGCCTTGAGCGAACGTCCGCCGTCGGGCCACACGTCTTGCGCGATCCACCAGTCGCCGAGTCCGGCCGTGTCGTCACGGCGGCCGCCGAACCATCCGTCGTCGACGACGAAGCGTTCGACGCCGCTGGCGGCGGCCTTGTCGGCGAGCACCTTGAGCGTATCGAAGTCATGCTTGAAATAGACGGCCTCCCAGGTGTTGAGGATGACCGGGCGCGGCTTGTCGGCGACGCCGTGCGCGGCGCGCCAGCGGGCGTGCGTCGCGCGCAGCTCGTCGTGGAAGCGCGCGGCGACCTCGTTGAGCCCCTCCCCGTAGGAGCCGTAGACCCACGGCGTCGTGTAGCCGGCGTCCTTCGGCGCACCGTCCGCTCCGTCGCCGCCGCGCGCGGGCAATGTCATCTCGCCGCCGGCGAGCACCTCGCCGCCGCCGATCAGTCCGGTCGTGTACGGCAGGCGTTCGGCGGCCATCAACGAATTGCCGCTCCAGGCGACATGCACCGAGTAGACGTCGCCGCCGGTGAAGCCGAAGCCGGGGCGTCCGGCGTTGAGCAGCAGCGACGCGTCGAAATCGGGACGGCCGACCATGCTCGCCTTCTGGAAGCGGCCGATCGTGAACGGCTGGCGTTGCGGCGAGCGTTCGCGCAGATGATGGCCGGTCGTCGTCAGCACTTCGGCCATGTCGGCGGGCACCGGGAACGCGAGTTCGACGTGGCCGATCTCGAGCGCCTCGGCGCGCATGTTCGTCACCGTCAGCCGCTGCCGCACGAGGCCGCTGCCGCGCAGTTCGCAACGCCAGACGATCCGCACGCCCTGTTCGTCGTCCTCGGCGGCGACGTCGACGCCGCCATCGTCGATCCGCACATCGGTGACGGCGAATCGGCAATACAGTTCGACGCCGTCGGCGCGCACGACGAAGCGCGGCGAACCCGTCCACGCCTCGGCCTGCGTCGGCAGCACGCTCGGCCATGCGGTCTCGTCGAGCGCGCCGGAGACGCGCTGCGGCCGCAACGCGTCCACGCAGGAGACGAGCGTGCGCGGATCGGACAGCGGACGCCCCCAATGCACGATACGCGGCAGCTCGTCGCCGACGATCGCGAACGCGAAGGCCGCGCGCGCGTCACGCTGTTCGAGATAGACGACACGCACCGCCTCGCCGCCGCTCGAGGTTCCGTTGAAATCCATGATCGTGGCCATCATCCGCCCTTTCCTCCGGGCTGCGCATGCGTCATCGCCGCAGCCGATATGCGATGGCGATCATCCTAGGAGTTCGCGCATTCCTTGACACGCGTCGGCGTGTTCACGCAGTCGGCAAGAAAATCGGCCGCCGACGCCGGCTCATGCGCGGCGCGCGCGGAAGAAATCGGCGAGTCTGGCCGCGCATGCCCGCTCACGCACGCCGCCGACGACCTCGGGCACATGGCCTGTATGCGGGTCGCGCGGGATGTCCCAGACCGAGCCGCAGGCGCCGAGCTTCGCATCCCATGCGCCGAAGACGATGCGCCCGATATGTGTCTGCAGGCACGCCCCCGCGCACATCGGGCACGGCTCGAGCGTCACGATGAGAGTGCAGTCCTCGAGATTCCAATCGTCGCGGTCGCTGGCGGCCTGACGCATCGCGAGGATCTCGGCATGGGCGAGCGGATCGGCGTCCCGCTCGCGCAGGTTGCATCCGGTGCCGACGAGGCGGCCGTGCCGGTCGACGATGACAGCGCCGACCGGCACGTCGCCGTGCGCGGCCGCCTCGTCGGCGAGCGCGAGCGCATCCTCCATCCATCCGCGCATTGCCGCGCGGTCCATCGGCATCAGCGGCATCAGCGGCTCCTTACATCGTTCGGCGGCCTTCCTTCGGATACGGTCCTTCCAGCCATCATACGATGCGCCACATGCCGGTAACGCGCCCCTTGCTATGCTGAACCGTATCCCCCTGATGAACGCTCCGAGCGGGGACAGCGTGACGTGACGGCAACGGCAAAAAGGCCAAGGAGGACCGACTGTGGCGATTTTCGAACTGATTCTGGGCATTGTCGCCGCCGTGCTGCTCTCCTCGTTCCTGAGCCGCTTCATCCCGCGCATCTCGACGCCGCTCGTGCAGATCGCGCTCGGCGTGCTCATGGCGCAGCTGGGCTTCATGCCGGCCACCGAACTCGACCCGGAACTGTTCATGGTACTGTTCATCGCGCCGCTGCTCTACCTCGAGGCGCATGAGATCAACAAAAGCCAGCTGCTCAAATCACTGAAGCTGTCGCTGTCGCTCGCCGTTGGACTGGCGATCGCGATCATGGTCGTCGTGGGGTTCACGCTGCACGCGATCTGGCCGATGTTCACGCTCGCCGCGGCGCTCGCGCTCGGCGCCGCGCTCGGTCCGACCGACGCCGTCGCGGTCAGCTCGCTGAGTCATGAGGCCTCGCTGTCTCAACGCCAGATCGGCGTGCTCAAGGGCGAATCGTTGTTCAACGACGCATCCGGCATCGTCGGCTTCCAGTTCGCGATCACTGCGGCCGTCACCGGCCAGTTCCGCGTGACCGAGGCGGTCGGAGAGTTCGTCGTCTCCTTCTTCGGCGGCGCGTTGTTCGGACTCGTCGTCGGCATCGTCGCCAACTGGCTGTTCGAGACCTCGCGTCAGCTCGGCTGGGAGACGACGACGTCGCGCATCCTGCTCGAGCTGTTCCTGCCGTTCCTGCTGTATCTGGGCGCCGAGGCCGTGCATGTCTCCGGCATCCTCGCCGTCGTCGCCGCCGGTCTGACGATGCGCTTCGACCGCACCGGCATCGGCCCGAACGTCGCGCGCACGAACATCGTCGCGTCGAGCGTATGGTCGGTGTTCTCGTTCTCGCTCAACGGCGCCGTGTTCATCCTGCTCGGCCTGCTGCTGCCCGGCGCGATGCGCGCGAGCTGGGACAACCCGTCGATCAGCAACTGGACGCTGATGACGATCATCCTGTGCGTCTCCGCCGTCATCGTCGGGCTGCGCTTCCTGTGGGTGTCCGCGATGCTGCGCCTGGCGCGCGCCGAGGATTCGCGCAAACGCCGCCGCATGACGCCGGAACGCTGGCGTTCGGCAGCCGTCATGACCTTCGGCGGCGCGAAGGGCACGATCACGCTGTCGCTGATGTTCACGATTCCCTATACGCTCGCAAGCGGCGAATGGTTCCCGATGCGCGACGAGCTCATCTTCATCGCCGGTGGCGTCATCATCGTCACGTTGTTGCTCGCGAACTTCCTGCTGCCAATCATCGCGCCGAACAAGGCGGCGGCCGAATCCCGCGAGATCACCGAAGCCTCGATCGAGGTGCTGCGGCGCACCGTCGAGGAGCTCGCCGAACTGACGACCGACGAGAACCGCACGCCCGTCATGGCCGTCATCAATTCGTACACGCAGCGCATCACACGGCTGAAGAAACGGCTCGGCGAGTCGAACGCGGACGCGCGCGCCGAGCTGCAGCTGGCCGCACTCGACTGGGAGAAGGACTACGTCAAGCGCCGGCTCGCGGAGACGCGCATCGACCCGCTGATCGACGCGCATGAACGCGACATCCGCGTCGAGGCCTGCGAACGGCTGCTCGACCAGATCATGACGACGCTGCGCCACACGCACACCGAACGCGACTCGTCGCATGTGCTGTGGCAGATCAAGGGACGCGCGCACTCGCTGCAGCGGCGCACCGTCATCGTCTCGCGGCGTGCGACGAACAAGATCCGCCGCAGCACGCCGATGTTCAGCGAGGACGAAGTGTACGGCAGCATGCGCGACCTGCAGACCGACGCGATCGACCACGTCATCGACCGGCTTTACGAGGAGATGACGAGCACGACCTACGACACGGAGATCGTGTCGGGGCTGCTGCTCGACTACCGCCGGGCCGAGGCGTCGCTCAAGTCGCGGCCGAACATGCGCAACTCGGCTGCGATGTCCACGCGGATCGACGCCGTCAAGCGCGAGAGCTTCGGCATCGAGCTCGGCGTCATCCAAGACATGCTCGAGAACGGCGACATCACGCGCGCGCAGGCGAAGCAGCTGCGCAAGAACGTCTACGTGATGAGCGTCGCCGCCGACGCGAACTTCTAGCGGCGCATCCCGCGCCCATGCACAAGGCGGCGCCGGCCATGATGGTCGGCGCCGCCTTGTGCATGTGGTGCCCGATGAGGGCTTCCCGGCTTACTGCAGCGCATCGCCGCCGGTCGTTGCACCGGCCTCATCGCCGGGTACGGCCGTCGTGCCGGCGTCGCCGGTCGGCGGAACGCCGGTGCCGCCGTTCACCATCGCATCGCCGCCGGTCGTCGTACCGGCCGCGTCGCCGCCGTTGACGCCGCCGTTGACGGTGCCATCGGTGGCGGTGCCGTCGAGTCCCGGCTGCTGCTGTGCACCGTTCGCCGCGTCCTGGAGCGCCTGCTGGCGCTGCGCCTCGGCGGCGGCCGCGTTCGCCGCCGTCAGCTCGTCCTCGGAGGCGCGCACCGTGTCGCCTGCCGCGCGCAGCGCATCGCGCTCCTTGTCGGCGGCCTCCTGCGTGAGACCCGCGTCGGCGGCCGTCTTCTTCGCGTCGTCGATCGCCGATAGCAGCGCTTCGCGCGTCGCCTCGTCGGCGACGAGACCGGCTGACTCGTCGTAAAGCGACTGCGCGTCGTCGATCGCCGACTGCAGGTCCTTCCTGATGCCGTCCGTCTTCGTGCGCGCGTCCTTCGACGCGTTGACGGCGGAGGCGGCGTCCTTGAGCGCTTTCGTCGCGTCCTCGATCTGCGTGGCCTGCGCGTCGAGCTTGCGCGCCGCCTGTTCGAGCGCCGGCTGCGCGAGCGACGCCGCGCACATCTGGTCGATGTCCTGCGCGTCCTTCTGCAGCGTCGTCGCCTGCTGGAGCGCGTCGGCGAACTTCGTGACCGTCGACGAGTCGGCGACGGCGTCCTGCGACGTCGACGCGAGGTCGCCGTCGGCCTTCACCTCCTTGTCGAGCGCAACCGACGCGGTCTGGACGAGCTGCTGCGAACGCTGGCAGGAGGCGAGCGCCGCGTTCTTCGCGTCGGCCGATTTGCCGCGCTGCCACAGCACGACGCCGGCGGCGACGATCGCGACGACGACGATCGCGGCGATGACCGCGATGACGATCTTCTTCTTGTTGGAGCCGCCCTGCGCGCCCCGGTTGCGGCCATGGCGGCCGTTATTGGGTTCGGACTCCTGCTCCCCGCCGTCGTCCTCGTCGGAGACCTTCCCGAGCGGCTCGAAGGAGGCCGGCGCGGTTTCGGCGGCCGGCTTGATGACGGGGTTCGTATAGGACGACGCCGTCCTGCCGAACACCTGCGTAGCCTCGGGGGCGTCCCCGTCGCGCGGTGTGGCGTGCGGTGTGATCGGCGGCAACGTCGTCGTCGCCGCGCCGTCCTGCGCCGCCTGCGTATGGGTGTTGACCGATGTGGGGGTCGGCGCCGGCGGGAACAGCTCGGTCCGCTCGTCGTCCGCGGCGGCGGCGCTGCCCTCGGCGGCGCCCCAGACCGGCACGTTGAAATCGTCGGAGGCCGCATCGGCATCCAGCGTCGACGGGGCGGACGGCGGCATCGCCTGCGTCGGCGCCTCGGTGTTTGAATTCGCGAACGTGAAGGTCGGCATCGCCTGTGTCTCGGCAGGCGCGGCCACCGCCTGCGGCTGCACCGGCATCGTCGGCGCCGCATCGGCGGATGCAGTCGGCGCCGACGGCCGCGCGGATGCCGCGGTCTGCGTACGCGACGGTTCGCGCTTCGGCGTCGGCGCGTCATCGAAGGACGGGAAGCGCAGCGCGGCGCTGTCGACGCGCTCGTCGACCGGCTGCAGACTGGGGTCGATGTCGCCGGCGGGATCGCTCGGAAACTGCAGGTCGGAATTGGAAGGGTTGGAGTTGTTCGCCATTGGCCGTCAGCCTCTCTCTTCATCTCATGCGGACGCGCGGGCGACGCGGGCGCATCCGTAGCATCTAACGGGGAACGCCGCGACGGGCACGTTCGTGGGCGCCGACCACTAGTCGGTGATCTGTGCGCGGTAGAAGTTCACATAGGAGCGCGACGGCGTCGGGCCGCGCTGTCCCTGATAGTGGGAGCCGGTCACCGACGAGCCGTAGGGATGCTCGGCGGGCGAGCTCAGCTGGAAGAAGCACATCTGCCCGATCTTCATGCCCGGCCACAGCTTCACCGGAAGCGTCGAGACATTGGACAGCTCGAGTGTGATGTGGCCTTCGAAACCGGGGTCGATGAAGCCGGCCGTCGAATGCGTCAGGATGCCGAGACGGCCGAGCGAGCTCTTGCCCTCGAGGCGCGCGGCGAGCGTCGCGTCGAGCTTGACGTACTCCCATGTCGAGCCGAGCGCGAACTCGCCCGGGTGCAGGATCCACGGCTCGCCGGGGTCGACCTCGAACTGCTCGGTGAGCTCACCCTGGTTCTCCGCCGGATCCACATAGGTGTACGCATGGTTGTTGAACAGGCGGAAGAAACGGTCGAGACGCACGTCGATCGATGCGGGCTGCACCATTTCAGGCGTCCACGGATCGAGCGAGATATGGCCCTCGCCCTGCGCGGCGAGGATATCGCGATCGGACAGCAGCATCTTGGAGCATCTCCTTCGTGACGGCTTGGTTCCCATGCCATGGCCGTATATGCACGGTCATGCTTGATTCAGTGTAATTGCGTACGCCGACGCATCCGCGACGTCCGGACGACCATCCCGCGGTCGGCTGATTCATGCACGCCGACGAGGCGGCGACGCGCATGGTGCGCGTATATTGGCGGTATGACTGATGCATCCGAAGACCGTGGCGCCCTCATCGGGCGCCCGTCGACGGTCGTTCCCGGCCGTTTCGGCGATCCGCTCACCGTCACCGCCGCGCGCACGTCGCGCGACGGCGCCACCGCCGCCGGCGGCCGTCCGCTGTTCCTGTGTCTGCACGGCTGGGGTTCCAACGAGGACGATCTGGCCGACATGATGCGCTATGTGGCCCCCTACAACGATTACGTCTCGCTGCGCGCGCCGCTCGTGCTGCAGGAGGCCTCCCCCATGCGTCCGGGGGCTTACTCGTGGCTGCATGACGCGATCCCGGTCGGCGAGGACCTCGACCGCGACGCCTTCGCGGCGGCCACGGCGATCGACGAGTGGGTGACGGCGAATGTCGACGTCGGCCGCGACGTCGTGCCGATCGGCTTCTCGCAGGGCGGCATGCTGGCGATCCAGCTGCTGCGCGTGCACCCCGAACGCTACCGCGCGGCGATCAGCCTGTCCGGCTTCCTCGCGCCGGGCGCCGTCGATGCCGCCCATCCGGCCGACGGACAGCTGCTTGAACTCAACATCCCGACCTTCTACGGCTACGGTTCGGCGGACACCGTCGTGCCGAAGTACGACATCTACGAGACGCTCGCATGGCTCGAGGAGTACACATGGCTCACAGCGCATGAATACCGCGGCCTCGACCATGCGGTGAGCCTTCCCGAATTCGCCGACCTGCGCCAGTGGCTGCTCGACCACGACATCTCGTCGGGCATCATCTGAGTTCTGAATCGTTGCGCGCAGCGGGGCCGGGCGCCCCTCCCTGACAGGGGCGCCCGGCCCCGCTGCGCGCAACGATCACCGCATGGCGTTATCGGATGCGCCGCAACCGCGTGCAGCCGAGCAGCGCAACCGCCGATACGACCGACGCGAACGCGATGAGCGCGACCGGCGCCACCGACGAACCGGTGTCGGCGACATCCGCGGATGCGGACGGCTCGGCACCGGACTTGACGGGCCGCGTCGCCTTATCCCGCTGCTTCGCGATGGTCTCGTCCTTCCCGGTGGCATCCTCTCCGCCGTCATCCTTGATGCCGGGCTTCGCAGGCTCGGCCGCCTCGTCGCCGGGCTTCGCGGGGACTTCGCTCGACGGCAGGACCGTGTAGTCGGCACCGGCCGCCGTGTCGAACACGAGCAACGTCGCACCATCACGATTCGTCACATACCGGTGCGGCACAGCGGCGCCCTTCGCGTCGACCACCGTGTAGTCGGCGGCGCCTCCGGCCGTGAGCTTCAACGCGGCTGCGCCACCGTTGCGCGACAACAGATGCGTGCGCGACGTACGCCCCTGCGCCCAATCGATGTCGAGGACGAAGCCCCCACGCGCCACGAGTCCCCGCACTTGTCCCTGCGCGGCCCATGCCGACGGCAGCGCCGGCAACACGTTCACATAGTTGGCGTAGGTCGCGCCGTCATCGGCGACGAAGGTCGAATTCGACTGCATCAGCATCTCGTCGACGCCGGATGTGTTGCCGAAGTTGCCGTCGATCTGGAATGGCGGATGCACATCGAAGAGATTCGCGTACATCGCGTTCTTCAGCTGCTGTTCGATCAGACGGTACGCATGGTCGCCGTCGCCGGTGCGCGCCCACGCATTGATGCGCTGGCCGACGCCCCAGCCGGTGCTGTCATCCCCACGCTGCAGCATCGACGTCTTCGCGGCCTCCATGTAGGCGGCATTGTCCACCGTGATCAGATCGCCGGGGAACAGGCCGAGCAGATGCGACATATGCCGGTGATGCGGTTCATACGCAGGGATGTCGGTGCCGTCGGCTTTCTTGCCGAGCGCGCCTTCGAAATACCATTCCTTGATTTGACCGCTCTCGCCGACCTCGATCGGTTTGAGCAGGCTGACGGCGCACGACCATGAACGGTTCGCCTGTGCATCAACGAAATGGCCGGCCTGATCCTTCACCCAATTATCCGCCGTGCAGTGCTCGGTCGAGCCGATGAGCGCATCATCGGTCTTCAGCGTCCGCGCGGCCTCGATCGAGTCATGCAGCAGCTGCCAGACGAGGGAGCTCTCATAGGTGTTGCCGTCGGTGCCCTGCGGACCGTGTTCCGGCGAGTATGCGACGCCTGTCGTCAGGCGGTTTGAACCGTCGGAGGCCTTCTGCGCGGAGCGGTGCAGCATGAAGTCGATGTACAGGCGCGATTCCTCCTTGAGCAGCGGGTAGATGACGTCGCGCAGCTGGTCGACGTCGCCACCGTATTCGTAGGCCTCATAGACGTTCTGCAACAACCACGGCATCGCCGCCGGACTCCATCCCCAGGAGAACTCGGCGCCCGGCGTCGTCCATCCATAGGCCGTGTTCTCGGTATGCGCCATGAAACCGTTGCCAGCGCCGATCGGCGTCCCGACCGGCGTGGCGGCTCCCGCATAGGTCTTCGCGGTGACGCGACCCGGCTCTACGAGTCCCTGCGCATAGGCGATGAGCGGCTGCGAGAGTTCGGCGAGATTGGATGAATAGACCGGCCAGTAGTTCATCTGAAGGTTCACGTTCATGTGGAAGTCGGAGCCCCACGGCGTCTTGCCATGCGCGTTGTCGTCGGCGGTCGACGACCAGATGCCCTGCAGATTCGACGGCAGTTGGCTGTCCTCACGCGACGAGCCGATTGCGAGATAGCGCCCGTACTGGTAGACAAGCGTCTCAAGCGCGCGCCGCTGCGCATCCGAGGCGCTGCCGTCGCTGTAGGCGTCCAGCAATGCGTCCGTAGGCGTTGCCTCATAGTCGACGGGCGCGCCGATCTGCAACCGCACGCGGTCAAAGAGCGCACTGTGGTCGGCGACGTGGTCTGCGCGCACGGCGTCGTAGCCGCGGGCAGCCGCCGCATCGAGCGTGCCCCGGACGCGTTCGGCGAGCGCGTCCGCGCTTTCACCGGTGCGATATGCCGGATAGGACTGCCGGTAGTCTGTGGCGGCAGCCACGTAGAAGGTCACGGCGTCGGCGTCCGAGACATGCAAGCTCGTGCCGTCGGCCGCTGCTGCGACGCGGCCGCCGTCGGCCACCACCTTGATCTGCGCGTCGTAGTTGAGCCCGTTGTTGCCGAGCGCGCCACGCACGATGAGAGTCGCGTCGTCGACGGCCTTCGTCTCGCCGCGTTTGCTGAACTGGTTCGTCGTCATGCCGAGGTCGAGCGTCAAGGACTGCGGCTTGTCCGCCGTCAGTCTGCCAACCATCACGTGATCAGGGTGGGACGCGAAGTATTCACGCGTGTATGTCGTGCCGTCATGCACGAAGGAGACGTCGGCGACCCCAGAGGAGAGGTCGAGGCCGCGACGGTAGGAGGAGTGGGTGGTGTCCTTGAATCCATAGTCGATGTCGATCTCCCCCCAGTTCTGATAGGAACCTTGCTGGGCGGCGTCCTCGCCGCCGGTGAGATCGGCCGGGTCGACGAGGTCGGCACCCTGTTCGAGTTCGGCGTTCAGTGCCCGCAGCGTCGCGCCGTCACGGCCTTTTGCCGCATTGTTGCCGCCGTTGTAATCGGGGGCGCTGCCGGGGCCGCCGGTCCACAACGTCTCCTCGTTGAAGGTGATGCGTTCTCTGCTGACTTCGCCCCACACGGTGCCGCCGAGCCGGCCGTTGCCAATCGGCAGCGTCGTCTGCTGCCACTGGTTGTCCGCATCGGACACGTTGTTGCCGGGCTTATGGCGCAACGCCGTCTCGGATGCCGGTTGCGCATACCACAACTGCGGACGGCTGTCCTTCGGTGCCGCCGTTTCGTCCGCGACGGCCGTTAGCGGCGCCGTGAGCAGCGCAACGGCCGTGGCGAGGCCGATCAGGGCGGGAAATGCCTTGCGTATTTGTTTCATCTGGGTGACCTTACAATGGGTCCGTCGATTCCATGTGGCGCGCCGTTGCGCCGGGATGACGGTGTTCGGATAAGAAGATGTTGAATGAATGAATGGATGAGATATAGAGGGACAGCCAACAGGCAGTGACACACGTCCGTGAGGGCGATGGTCGCTGCCAGCTGGCTGTCCGGCACGGGGAATGAGGCTGGTTCCGGTTCAGCGACCGGAACCGGCAGTCATTCACTTGTTGCTGCGCTTGCGGAACACGAGCACGCCCACACCGGCGAACATCAGCACGATGGCCGTGATGACCAAGGCGATGATGCTGGAACCGGTCTGGCTCAGCTGTGCGGTTGAGGCGGGGTTGCCTCCCTTGGGCTGTTCGGCGGCCTTCTTACCCGGATCGTTCGGATCAAGCGGATCGGTGCCGTTCTTGATCTCGTCACCATCGGACAGACCGTCGCCATCGGTATCCGCCTTGTTCGGATTGGTCGGCTTGCCGTCGTTCTTCGCGCCGGTGACCTCGTCGCCGTCCGAAACACCATCGCCATCCGTGTCCGGATTGAGCGGATCGGTGTTGCCGGGCTTGCCGTCGGGATCATGCTTGCCGTCGGGG
>NZ_QXGI01000014.1 GCF_003952025.1 Bifidobacterium castoris
CACCACACAACCACAAAAAGGGTCGCATGATGAAGTAGTACAGTACACACTATTGAGTTCTCAAACCACCACACACAGCCAGATCACACCGGAACCCAGTCCCGAAGCTCACCAACCGGCAGCAAGAAGAAAACTTACACCACCCCCACCACAAACGCAACCCACAACCACAAAACCCAACAACCACAACACCTCCACGGCGTGTCGCAACCACACCAACACAACCACCAACACCCCAACAAACACCACCCACACCCAAAACACCACCCACACCAAACCCCACACCAACAAACACCACCAACGCAAACCACACCACCCACCAACGCAAACCACACCCAAGCGAACAACCCAACCACGAACCGCACCCGAGAGGATCGCATGGTGAGGAAACCGAGGAAACGGGGGCGCCCAAGGACGCCTACGCGGCATGGACGACTTCGACCCATCGTCAACTCGGTAGGTCACTATGGAGACATGAGCAGACAGCAGTCAGGGGAACCGAACAAGCCGGGCAGCCACACACCCGCCCCCGACGCGGAAACAGCCACCGCGGAACCGGGGAACACCACACTGCGCGCGCATTGGCGCGCCGCGATCGTCTGGGTCGTGCTGGCTGCCGTCGTCGCCATCGCCGCCATCGTGGTCGGCGTGCTGATGCGGACCGGCGCGGACGGCCGGCAAGGCGGCGAATCGGCGGTCGTCGCCACGCAGCACGGCAGCGGCATGACGGTCACACTGCCCGGCTACTACGGCGACAACATGGTTTTCCAACGCGACGCGCCGCTCACGGTGCGCGGTACCGTCAACCCAGCGTCGTCGTCGCATGCCGGCGACCGGACGCGCCGCGCCGCGTTCGATGACTTCAACGTGCGCGCTATCAGCGCCGACGGCACGAAGGAGGCGGTCACGCATGTGGGCGACGACGGCGCCTTCACCGCCGAGTTCACACCGACCGCAGGCTCGACGACGCCGTACGTCATCGAGTTCCGCGACGGTGCGACGCCGGTGCGTGTGCTCGCGAACGTCGTCTTCGGCGACGTCTTCCTCGCGGCCGGCCAGTCGAACATGGAGCTCAACGTCGACCAGTACTACGGCGACGCGGATGCGCAGCAGAGCAATCTCGGCGGCCGGTTCACGATGGCCGACCTGCCGGAACCGGTCGTCGACGCCGACGTGCGCTTCGTCGCCGCCGACCGTGTGGGAGGCGACGTCGGATTCCCGGCGCGCGCCGTCACGAACGGCCGCTGGCTGCCGGCGCAGGACGCGGAGCATGTGCGGGCGATGAGCCTGCTCGCGCAGCAGTTCGCCGCACGGGTGCGTCAGGCGCATCCGCGAATCCCGGTCGGCGTCGTGCAGACGGCATGGGGCGGCACCGGCATCGCGCGCCACGAAGCGGACGGCGACATCTACGCGAGCCACATCAAGCCGTTGCGCGGCCTGCGCCTCGCCGGCATCCTGTGGTATCAAGGCTGCAACGACGCCGCGCGCGCCGTGGACGCCAACGCCTACACGCAGCGGATGGTCGCGCTCATCAACCAGTACCGCGAGGATTTCGACGACGCCGACCTGCCGTTCCTCTACGTGCAGCTCGCGCGTTACGCGACGGACAAGGATTTCCGGGGCATCCGTCAGCGGCAGCTCGACGTGCTCGGCGACGAGGGGCTCGCGAACCGCGACCATGTCGCGATGACCGTCGCGATCGACACAGACAAGGGCACCGAGGCCGTCATCCATCCGCTCGGCAAGGACGTGCTCGGCGCGCGCATGGCCGCGCAGTGGCTCGCGATGGCGCACGACGAAGCGGTGCCGAACGGGCCGATCATCGAGAAGGCGACAGCGGTCGCGGTGAAGCCGGGCACGGTGCGGCTGCGCTTCGCCGATGGGACCGCCGACGCGCTCAACGTGCGCATGCCGAAACGCGACGTCGGCGCCGGCGTCGACGACATCGCGACGCCGGCGGACGGTGAGCCCGAAGGATTCGAGGTCGCCGGAGCCGACGGCGCCTTCGTGCCGGCGCGGGCGACGATCGAAGGCGACACCGTCGTGCTGCAGTCGGACGGCGTCGACGCGATCCGCTCCGTGCGCTACCTCTACGCGAACGATCCGCAGGCGCGACGGCTGCTGTACAACGATGCGCTGCCGGCGAGCCCCTTCGTCATCGACGTGACGCGTTGACGGCGGCGGAAAGCGCCGATGGGACCGGACGAAACACGAGGGCCGGGCATGATCCATCCCGGATCATGCCCGGCCCTCGCCGTCACGGCGGCGTCATGCCGAAGCGGCGCTCAGCGCTGCGCGAGCAGCGGCGCGACCTGGTTTTCGAAGGAGATCAGCGCCTGGTTGAACACCTGATCCATGTCGTAGTACGCGTAGGTGCCGAGGCGGCCGCCGAACACGACCTTCGGCTCGGCTTCGGCCTTCGCCTTGTACCGCGCATACAGCGCCTTGTCGTCATCGGTGTTGATCGGGTAGTACGGCTCGTCGTCGCGGTCGGCGAAGCGCGAGTACTCCTCCCAGACGACGGTCCTGTCCGGGTTCTGTTCGGCGGCGCGCTCCGGATTGAAGTTCTTGAACTCGATCGCGCGCGTGTACGGCACGTCGGCATCGGAGAAGTTCATGACCGGGCAGCCGAAATGGTCGCCCTCGTCGTAGCGCACTTCCTTGAAATCGACGGTACGCCACTTGAGCTCGCCGAGGTCGTAGTCGAAGTAGCGGTCGATCGGTCCGGTGTAGACGATCGGCACGCCCGCCTCGAGCAGCGCCTTCTTGTTGAGCGGCTGCGTCTCATCGAAGAAGTCGGTCTCAAGCTGCACGGTGATGCGCGGGTCGTCGATCATCCGCTCGAGCCAAGCCGTGTAACCGTCCGTCGGCAGACCCTCCCACGTGTCCTTGAAGTAGCGGTTGTTGTAGTTGAAGCGCACCGGCAGACGCTTGATGATGCTCGCCGGCAGCTCGCTCGCGTCGGTCTGCCACTGCTTGGCCGTGTAGTTCTTGATGAACGCCTCGTACAGCGGACGGCCGATCAGCGAGATGCCCTGGTCGTTGAGGTTCGCCGGATCGGTGCCGGCGAGCTCGCCCGCCTGCTCCTCGATGAGCGCCTTCGCCTGCGCCGGCGTGTAGTTCGCGCGGAAGAACTGGTTGATCGTGCCCAGATTGATCGGCAACGGGAACACCTCACCGTCATGTGTCGCGTAGACGCGGTGCACATAGTCGGTGAAGGTCGTGAAGCGGTTCACGTAATCCCAGACGCGTTCGTTCGACGTGTGGAACAGATGCGCGCCGTACTTGTGGATCTCGGCGCCGGTCTCCGGATCCATGTACGAGTAGGCGTTGCCTCCGATGTGGTCGCGCACGTCGATGATCGTCACATGCGCGCCGAGTTTCTCGACGGCCTGCTGCGCGATGGTCAGGCCGAAGATACCGGCGCCGACGATCACCAGGTCGGGCATGGCGTTGCGCTCGTTCGAGGTCATAGATGTCCTTCCGAAAAACATACGAATCGGTGACGTCCGCAACGCGTTGCCGCCGGGACGTCCCCGCTGCCGCGCCGTCGTGACAAGCCGCGGCGCACATTCGGCACCAGCTTAAAACGCGGTATGCACACGACGGGGCAACGTCGCGCGCATACCGCATGGGACTGCCGATTCCGCCGTCCGAGGCCGCCGGCTGCGCGCATAGGGCACGGCAGGCAGCCACGGCCGTGGTTTACGATAGGTTGCATGGACCAAACGGAACGCCGGGAGACGACGCCCCCCTTCACGCTGCTGATGGCGGTATACGGGGGTAATTCGTTGCGCGAGGTGGAGCGTTCCGTCCAGTCGAGCACGATCGAGCAGACGCTGCCGCCGTCGCAGGTCGTCATCGTACGCGACGGCGTCGTGCAGGATCCGGTGCAGCGCTATCTCGACACCTTGCAGTCGACGATGTCCGTGTGGTTCACCGCCGAGCATCCCGACATGCCGGTGCCCGAGGTGACGATCGTGCCGCTCGACGAGAATGGTGGCCTCGCGCATGCGCTCAACGTCGGCCTGCGATACTGCGCGTACGACATCGTCGCACGCGCCGACAGCGACGACGTCTCGCTGCCGCACCGTTTCGCGACGCTCATCCCGCTGTTCGTGCGCCGTTCGAACGCCGCGCATACGAACGCGCAGTCGCGTCGCCCGATCGACGTGATGGGCAGCGCGATTCGCGAGTTCAGCGACGACGAGGACGAACCGGGGCAGATCCGCATGCTGCCCGCCGAGGGATCCGACCTTGAGCGCTATGCGCGCATGCAGTCGCCGGTGCACCATCCGAGCGTCGTCTTCCGCAAGTCGGCGGTGCTCGACGCCGGCGGCTACCCCGAGGATTCCGGCCGGTTCGAGGATTACATGCTGTGGGAGCGGCTGATGCTCGCCCATGCGCAGTTCCTCAACGTGCCGCAGGCGCTCGTGCTGTACCGCACGAACGAAGCTGCCTACGAGCGCCGGGGCGGCGGCGAGATGTTCCGCGAGGAGCTGCGGCTGCAGTGGCGTTTCGTGCGCGACGGCTTCACGACGCCGTGGCAGTTCCTGCGCAACGTGTTCATCCGCGCCATCTATCGTGTGATTCCGACGCCGCTGCGCAAGCGCATGTACCGGTCGATGACGTCGCGGCACAACACCGAGATCGCCGCCTCACCGCAGCCGCCGCAGCCGCCGAAACGCGGCCGGCACAGCGCGGCGCCGCGCACACACGCCGACGACGCACAGTCCGCGCAGTGACGACCGCGCGCTGATGTCAACACGGTAACGTCAGCGCAGCGGCGGCGCCCATCAGCATCATCCGCACGCCGACGCCGCCGCCCGCGTTCAGACCTCGATCCGGTCGACGTACGTCGCGATCGGCGGGTAGACGTCGGCGAAGATCGCGCTGTTCGTCGCTGGCCTTGTCTTCCATCCGTCATGCCATCCGTCGCGCAGGCACTGCGTGATCTGCGCGCGGTCGCCGGCGCACAGCCATGTGAAGGCCCATCGGCGCACCGTCTTCAGCAGCAGCGTGAGCCTGCCGGCGATCGTGAAGTCGTCGCCGTGGAACCGGAACATCCAGATCTTGTTGCGGACCTCGTTGTAGAAGCGCGCGCCGGGATCGGCGTCGGAGGAGCCGAAGCGCTTCGTCTTGTGGACGACTTCGCTCGTCGGCACATAGTAGCCGATGCCGTTGCGCAGCAGCGCGCTCGTGTATTCGAAGTCGTCGTTCCACAGGAAGAACGCGCTGACCGGCAGCCGGTGCAGGCCGCGGACGGCTCCGGCGTTGATCAGGCAGGAGACGAAGGAGAGCGAACGCACCTGGAACGCGCCGTCGCGCATCGTGCGCGCGCCTTTCGCGAGCGCGGCGCGCGGATGCGGTCGGTTCATCCGATGTTCACGGCCGTCGACCCATACGGCCTTCGAGCCGAGGACCGTCGGCAGGCAGCCGTTCGTCTCGATGCACAGGTCGGAGGCGTCGAGCAGCGCGGCGAGCGCGCCAGGCGTCGGCACCGTGTCGTCGTCCATCACCCACAGGTAGTCGGCGACGCCGGGCGCCGGCGGCTTCTTGCCCATGCCCCGGCCCACCGCATAGGCGATGCCGGCGCAGAAGCCGCCGGCGCCGCCGAGGTTCTCCGGCAGTCCGATGACCTTGGTGGCGATCGGCGAATGTTCGGCGAAGTCGTGGGCGATCCGGCGTGCGCCGTCGGTGCTCGCATTGTCGACGATGATGATACGGTCGGGCCGGCGCGTCTGGTCGAGGATGCCGTCGAGGCACTCTTCGAGCAGCTGCGCGCGGTTGTAAGAGACGACGACCGCGGTCACTGAGTATTGCATAGCCGCCATTATATGGGCGGCATGGGCCGGCGGATCGCCCGCGGGGACGAGGCGACCGCAGCGGCGGCGCGGATGGTCATCGGGGGGGCCGCTCATCAACCGGCGCCGGTACAATGACCTGTCGTGAAGCGGGAACGCGGTGGCGTCGCGACACCGTGCGCCCCGTCTGCGGAGCGTGGTGTGGGGCGCCGTTCCCTTGATGCCGTTTGCCGCATGCGGTGTTCCAGCCGTTGCGATCCTGTTCAGAAAGGCCCAAGCACGATGCGTGATTCCGAGCTGCCGAAGGCGACGAGCCAATGTTCCGACGCCGCGGACGAGACCGCCGTCGAGGTCGAGGGCGTCGAGATCATCGATCTGGACGCCGTCGACGCGACGACCGTCGGCGAAACGACGGCGGACGCCGACGGAGAGCATGCCGTCGCTGCGGACGCTGCAAACGACGGCACCGCGACCGACGACGACGCAGACGACGACATGTCCGCCGCGGCGACCGATGAGGTGGACCGCGCATCCGAAGACGCCGCGGACGCCGATGCGACGGACGCCGCCGCAACCGGGACCGCGGAACCCGACGAATCCGCAAAACCCGACGCCGAAGACACGGACGCCGGCGCTTCCGACGACACGACCAATCCGGCGTCCGCAGCGGCCGCGGCGGGCGGCTTCCATCCGATCAAGACGGTCAAACGGCAATGGGGGCGTTTCACCGATACGAAGTTCTACCGGATCTGGAGCAAGCGTCCGAAATTCTCGTACGGCGCGTATCTGTGCGTCGCATTCGCGCTTGTGCTCGTCGCCGACATGATGCTGCTGTGGAGCATCGACACGAAGCACATGTACGATCCCGAGCTCAAGCGTTCGTTCCTCCGCCAGATCCTCGACAGCTCGTACCACAGCCTGTCGTCGGCGGCCGGCATCCTCAACTTCTTCGCGCTCGCGATGATCTACCTCGTGTGCGTGACCGTCATCAACCGCTTCTGGGTCGGCACAGCCGTCTTCGGCGCGTTCGCCGGCGTCTACGCCTTTGCCTGCAAGATCAAGTACGCGATGCGCACCGAGCCGATCCTGCCTTCCGATCTGGGCTTCCTCGGCGGCGGGGGCGGCGGCGAGAACGTCGCGTCCTTCGTCACCGACGAGTACAGGCCGATCATCGACCACGGCGTGCCGCTGATAGTCTGGTTCGTCGTCATCTGCATCGTGCTGCAGTTCCTCGACCGCCGGCGCGCGTTCATCCACTGTTCGTGGCTCCACCCGATCAAGAACGTGAAGAACGTCTTCGGCAACATCTGCCGTATCCTTGCACCGGTGATGAGCGTCTGGCTGATCGTCGGCTACGCCGGCGGCCTGTCGTCGGCGCATTCGCGGATCCGTGAGTTCGTCAACCAGATCGGCTACTCCCCGATCATCTGGAACGTCGGCGACGACGCGCGCGCGAACGGCGCCGCGACGACCTTCCTGTCGCTCACGCGCGTCAAGGCGATGGAGGAGGAGCCCGGCTACGACGAGGCGATGATGCAGACGATCAACGACCGCTACGCGAAGCAGGCGCAGGAGATCAACGCCGAACGCGACGCGACGCTCACCGACACGACCGTCATCAACGTGCTCTCGGAGACCTTCTCCGACCCGAACCGCGTCCCCGGCGTCCACTTCAACGTCGACCCGATGCCGAACGTGCGCGCGCTCGGCGAAGTCGCGACGAGCGGCCTGATGCTGTCGCCCGGCTACGGCGGCGGCACCGCCAACATCGAGTTCCAGCAGATGACCGGCCTGTCGATGGCCAACTTCAACGGGTCGCTGCTCTCCCCGTACCAGCAGCTGCTGCCGACGCGTCCGGAGGTGTTCTCCTTCAACCAGATGTGGAACGACGCCTGCGGCTCCGACTCCTGCTCGGTCGGCTTCCACCCGTTCCTGCAACGCTTCTACCTGCGCAACGCGAACTACAGGAAGTTCGGCTTCTCCCATCTGTACACGCTCGACAGCGACCCGAAGATCGCGCACGCCGGCACCTATCAGGGCCAGAGCGGCAAGTCGGACACCGTCACCGACGAGCAGGCGTACCGCAACGTCATCGACGAGGTGAAGGCGAACGCGGCCGCGGACAAGCCGGCGCAGTTCATCGAACTCGTCACGATGCAGAACCACGCGCCGTATCCGGGAATCTACGGCGACGAGAACGAGTTCTTCGCCGCGAACGAATCGTCGGTGCCGGACGGAGAGAAGGACGTCATCGCCAACTATGCGAAAGGCCTGCAGCGCACCGACGAGGCGACGAAGCAGTTCCTCGACGAGCTCGACGCGATCGACAAGCCGATCACCGTCGTCTTCTACGGCGACCATCTGCCCGGCATCTACACGACCGCCGTCAACGACCCGAAGAACAGTCTCGCGCTGCACGAGACGGATTACTTCATCTGGTCGAACAAGGCGTCCGCGGCGCACGACGCGAAACTGCCGGCGGCCGATGCGGCGTATTCGTCGTCGAACTATTTCATGGCGCAGACGGCGCAGCAGCTCAACGCGCGCGTCTCGCCGTACCTCGCGCTGCTCACCGAACTGCACAAAGAGATCCCTGCGCTGTCGCGCGCCGTGACGAATGGCGGCACCTGGTCGGCCGACGCGTCGGTCACCTATCTCGACGCCGAAGGCAAGGAGATGGACCCGAAGCAGTTCTCGAAGAAGGCGAAGCAGCTGCTCGACGACTACCGCATCGTGCAGTACGACATGATGATGGGCAAGAACTATCTGCACGCCATGGGATTCATGGACCTGCCGAAGCAGTGAGCGAGCCGGCGGCCGTCGGTGGCGGTGTTCCGCCGCCGACGGCCGCCTCCCCTACTACTATGGGCGGGTATGGCAGTGACTCTTTCGCAACAGCACGACGACCGGCACGATGAGCGCAATTGGGAGACCGTCGACCGCGTCGTGTTCCCGACGACCGACGCGGACATGACGATGCCGCTGTACGCGATCGCATGGACGCGTCCGGTGCTCAGCGACGACGTCGTCAACGCGTTCGCTGATTTCTATTCGCTCGACTTCGCCGCGATGAACGAGGCGGACGTGCGCCGGCTGCTCAACGCAAGCCGACGCACGTCCGCGGACACGTCGTCGCAGGTGTTCTCGGTCGACGGCCGCACCGCCGTCACCGTGCACGCGGGCCGTCATGCGTCGTTCTGCACGTATTTCAACGCGTTCCCGGCGAGCTACTGGCGCCGTTGGACGAAGGTGGATTCGGTCCGCTTCACCGCCGACGTGCGAGGCACCGGCATGCTGCAGTTGATGCGCTCCACCGGCCGCGGCCTGATCCACCCGGTGCGGGAGATACCGGTCGACGCGCCGGACAAGGCGACGACGGTGAGCGTCGACATCACGATGGACGGGCTGCTCGACGGCGGCTTCTTCTGGTTCGACGCGAAGGCGGACATCGACGCCGAACTGCACATCGCCGATGCGCGGTGGGCGGTGCCGCGATCGGCGCGCCGCGAGGCCGAAACACGACCGTTCTCGATCGCGATCGCCACGTTCAACCGCGCCCCCTACTGCCTGCGCCAGCTGCGCGCGATCGCCGCCGACGGCAACGTGCGCGCGCGCCTCGACACGATCTACTGCACCGACCAGGGCACCGACCATGTCTGCGACCAGCCGGGGTTCTCGGAGGTGAGCGCCGCGCTCGGCGACCAGCTCACCTACATCCAGCAGGCGAACCTCGGCGGCTCCGGCGGCTTCTCTCGCGGCATGTTCGAAACGCTCAAGGCCGGGCGCGCCGCCTACACGATGCTGCTCGACGACGACGCGATCAGCGAGCCGGAATCGGTCATCCGCGCCGTGCAGTTCGCCGACTACTGCTCGACGCCGACGATCGTCGGCGGAGGCATGCTGCATCTCGACAACCGCACCGTCATGTATGCGCAGGGCGAGCGATTCGACAAGACCGAGGTGCGCATGTTCCCGTGCGTCGGCGCCGAATACAACCATGACTACGCGCAGTTCCCGCTGCGCGACTGCCCGAAGCTGCACCGTCGTTTCGACGCCGATTTCAACGGCTGGTGGCTGTGTCTGGTCCCGACCGCAGTCATGGAGGAGATCGGCCTGTCGATGCCGGCCTTCATCAAATTCGACGACATCGAATACGGTCTGCGCGCCAAGGAGCACGGCTACGCCACGGTGAGCCTGCCGGGAGTCGCGGTATGGCATCAGGCCTGGCATGACAAGGATCCGGGACGTTCCTGGGAGGAGTATTTCAACAACCGCAACCGCTGGGTCTGCGCGCTGCTGCACATCGACCGTCCGAAGTGGCAGATGATGTACCAGATGGCCTACGGCGACGCGAACCTGGGACTGCGGCTTGTCTACTCCGGCGTCAAACTGCGGCATCTGGCGATGCGCGACGTCATGCGCGGACCGCAGTACATGATCGATGCGCTGCCGACGGCGTTGGCCACGGCCCGCGAGGCGCGCCGCGGCTTCAGTGACACCGATACGCGCGCGAACATCACCGATTTCCCCGAGGCGACGGTCGAATACGAGCCGCACGGCAAGCCGAAAAGCAAACAGCAGGTGCAGCAGGAATGCTTCCGCGCCGTCTTCGAATCGCTGACGACGAACCGCGACGGCACGGCGGACAAGCGCCCGCAGCGCGCGATCACGGCCAAGGACGCCACATGGCGTGCGTTCCGCGGGGCGTCGTCGGTGCTCGTGACGTCGGCGGACGGCAATTCGGCCGCTTGGTGCCGGCGCGACAACGCGTTGTTCCGCAAGCAGTTCAAGCGCGGACTGTTCCTGTCCAAGGAGTTCTTCAAGCGATGGGACCGGCTGGCCGCCGACTACAAGGCCGCGAATCTCGGCAGCGTCGCGATGTGGGAGCGGATCTTCCGCGGCTGAGGGCGCACTCCGGGCCTGTTGCGATCATCCCCGTGCCCAGACGCGCACGAGGTGATTGCAACAGGGCTGCGTAGCGAACACGCCGATGGTAGCGACCGGTTCGGATGATCGCAATGGGCCCAGAACGTTTCAATCCCCTCATAGACGGTGGAATAGCGGCACCTAGCTTATACTTGAAGAATGGACCTTAAAGGCAAGCGCGTACTCATCACCCATCCATTGATTTCGGAAATCATGGGCTCAACGGTCGTCTGTGTTCAGGTTGCCGAGGCATTACAACATTTGGGCGCTGACGTGCTTGTTCTCTCTTCATCCTTCACAGAACCGGCGCGGGCTATGTTTGAAAGCCGTGGTATCCCCGTAGTCATCGACGAGAAGCAGCACTACAGCATCTATGACTATGATTATGTTATGTATGGATTCATTCACAGTTGCTCCCCATGTCCTTCGTTGATCAGCTTCAGCAGATCAACGAACATGGCATACCAGCCGGGAAAAAACCGGCTGCATTTATCTATAACCATATGTCAGCCGTGGATTATGCGCCAGGCGAGCAGCCGTACATCATGTCATTGGAAGAAAGCACCGCATCGCTTGAGGTCTTTGTCTCCGAGGAGTGTAAAGAGAAGTTGCAACCCTTCTACCAAAAGTCCCTCAACCATGCTGTTCCCCAGCGTATTTTCGCGAATCCTGCCCCCTCGGCCTTTAATACAATTGCCCCAATTCCCACTGCCATCGATACACCACAGCGCATCGCCATCATATCCAACCATGTACCTGATGAGCTGCTCAAGGCCCAGCGACTGCTGGAAGAGCAAGGCATCACCACTGATATCATCGGCAAGCAAGGGACGGTAGAGGAGGTTACACCCGCCGTATTGGAACGGTACGACGCAATTATCACTATAGGGAAGACCGTCCAGTATTGCCTTTGTGCCGGCAAGCCTGTATACATATATGATCAATTCGGCGGATTCGGATATTTGGACTCTGATAATTTCCAAATATGCTCCGCGCTCAACTTTTCCGGCCGAGGAGGCCAACGCCTCACTGCGGAGTATATTGCCCATGACGTCGTGAACTCATACACAGACGCAGTAAAGTACTATCAATCTCATCGCAATCAATGGCAAAAAGATTACAACATTGAAGAAGCACTTATAGATTTACTTACTAACGTTCAACCTCGTAGCGAAATACAATTTCCGTTTGGAGGTTATTATTTGACGCTTGCATCACAGATGCGTTTTGCATGGAGATTCTATCGCTATTGGGATTATGAGATATGGGTCAATCACCGCAAGGACGAGCTTGAAGCCACACAAGCCTCTCTGGAAGAGGAACTACTCTCCGCCGGCAAACATGCACACGAATTAGAACAAGAGGTCAAGCAACAGCAGTCCAGAATCAGCGAGCTTGACCGTCTTGTTCAGTGCGTCTATGATTCGACGAGCTACCGTATGGGCCACGCAATCGTTAAGCCCATACATACGCTCGTCAATAAGCTTGCCACAATCCGGCGATAACGATAATATGATTATCGCTGCTCAATCTCAACAAACTCCAAAGATCGATCATTGATAAGAGCATAACTATCCTTGTTATCCTTGTCTCGTATAACGAATGTGCAAGAATTATCGTCAAGTGCTACCGCCACGGCATCTGTCATTGCGTCATCACCCGGCGTAGGAGTACGCAACGAAGCAATCAAACGGAATTCGCCGTCATTAAACAGATTCAATGGTATTTCAAATATTGCGGTATGATGCCCGCGATGCTTCATCTTAAAACGTTTTGGGCCTGAATCGAATGTTATACCGCCGCGACGAATATCATTCATCGCAATAGCGATATAAAAATCTTCTGGTTCATCATACTGATATTCCACCGCGAAGCGGAAACGATCACTCGTTGTACACATGGGTGATGATATCGCGTATGTTCGGAGCAACGGGCAACGTGCATTCAAACCATTAGGATAGGCGTTGGGATCATTTGCGATACGCGCACGCTCCTGTTCCTTCTTGCGCTTCTCCGCCTCGAGATTATCTAGCGTATAACGCTCAGCGACGCTTTCCTTGTCGCCAATTACTGCAACCTCGCCGTCCTGGATGAACATCGCGCGCGTGCAGTAGCGTTTGACGGCGCTCATGTCATGGGTGACGAGGATGACGGTCTTCGTCGGGTCCTGGCGCACCTTCGTGAAGTAGTCGTCGCATTTGCGCTGGAACGCCTCGTCACCCACCGCAAGCACCTCGTCGAGCACGAGGATGTCGCCCTGCGCCTTGATAGCCACCGAGAACGCGAGGCGCACCTGCATGCCGCTCGAATAGTTCTTGAGCTTCTGGTCCATGAAGTCCTCAAGCTCGGCGAATTCGACGATGTCGTCGTACATCGCGTCGACCTCCTCGGGCGTGAAACCAAGCAGCGCGCCGTTGAGATAGACGTTTTCGCGGCCGGTGAGCTCCGGGTTAAAGCCCACGCCGAGTTCGATGAACGGCACGAGCTTGCCCTCCACATGCACCGAGCCGCTGTTCGGATAGTAGATCCGCGAGATGATCTTGAGCAGCGTCGACTTGCCGCCGCCGTTGCGGCCGACGATGCCAAAGAACTCACCGCGGTGCACCTGGAACGTCACGTCCTTGAGCACCTGCTGCTTCTTGTAGCCCTTGATGCCCTTCGTCCAGTTGATGAACGCCTGCTTGAGGCCGCTCGCCTGTTCGGTCGGCAGCTTGAACCATTTCTCCACATGGCTCACGTCGAGCACGACCGGCTGCTCCATGTAGTTGTCAATCGTGACGATCTGCGCGGCTTCGTCGGCCGCGGCGTCATGCTGTTCGATTGCCTGCGTCAATTACATCACCTCCGCGAATCGACGGCTGTTCCTCCGGAAGACGTACACGCCGAACCACAGCAGCAGCACGGTGATCGCGACCGGGATAAGCTTCACCCACCATGAGCCGAAAGTGTTCCAGACCGTCGGCTGCGTCGCCGGCGCGATGAAGTTGTGGCGGATGTCCTGGATCGTCTGCGCGATCGGGTTCATCAGCTCGAGATTGGCGATCGCGCTGTATTCGGGGTGCTTCTCGGTGATGAAGCTCAACGGGTAGATGATCGGCATCGCGTAGAAGATGATCTGCTGCAGCACCTCCCAGATGTGCAGCACGTCGCGGTAGAACACGTAGAATGTGGCGAGCATCAGCGCAAGCGCGAGCGCGATGATGTACAGTTCGAGCACGTTGAGCGGCAGCCATAGCACGCGCCACGTGAACTCAACGCGCATGAAGATCGCGAAGATGAGCACGACGACGTAGTTGATGGCGAGCGAGATCAGCGAGCCGATCGATGCGGAAACGACGACGATGTAGTTCGGGAAATGCACTTTGCGCAGCAGGTCGCCGCGGTCGACGATCGAGCGCAGGCCGATGCCCACCGTCTCGGTGACAAACTGCCATGAGCTGATGCCGAGCAGCAGCACGACCGGGAAGGTCGGCGTGCCGTCGGTCATGCGCATGAACTTCGCGAACACGACGTACATGACGGCGAACAGCATCAGCGGCTTGAGCACCGACCATGCCACGCCGAGGAACGATCCCTGGTAGCGCATTTTGAAATCGGTCTTCACCAGGCCGCGCAACACGGTCATGGCGTATCCGTAGCGGTCCTTCAACCGTTGCTTCAACGTATTCACTCGCACCTTCTTCGTTTCGGGTCCAGTCGCTTCATTGTAGCCGTGCCACGGCGCCAGCGTATGCGACCATCATAGGAGGCCGCCTCGGCAGCGGCGGTCCACCCTCGGCGGATCGGTACCTTTTTCGCTGCACGGACTATGCTGAAGCGTGATTGAAGGCTGCAAACGACCAAGTGAGGACCCATGTCATCGATTCGATTCGCGAACGTGCTGCTGGAGACGAAGCCGCGTGCGCTGAGCTATCCCACGATGTATTACCACACCGACCAGCTGCTGACGCCGGATCCGCGCACGGGCGACTGGACGATCGCGGGCGCCGGCACCGTCGATTTCACGACGTACTTCAACGCGCTGTCCGTGCTCAAGCTGCTCAAGTACACGCGAGCGACGGCGTTCCGCCTGCACATCGACGTCAAGAGCGCGAAGCCGGTCACGTTGAAGCAGACGCGCGCCGAGCGTCTGTCGATGCAGCCGCAGCTTGTCGAATCGGTCACGGCCAACGTGCCCGGCGACAACAAGTGGCATGAGGTGACGCTCGACATCACGACCGACCCTACGACCGTCATCGCCGGATTCCAGATCGCCACGCAGGCGAAGACAACGATCCGCAACGGCTGGTATGAGGTCGAGTTCGACGGCGATCCGCGTGACGTCGAACTGGCGATCGCGACGACGACGTTCCGCAAGGAGAAGTTCATCGAACGCAACATCGCGCTTGTGAAGACCGAGCTGCTCGGCTCCGACTACGACATCGCCAAGCATCTGACGATGCATGTCATCGACAACGGCAGCACGCTCGACGCGGCCGCGCTGAGCGACGACCATGTGACGGTCACGCCGAACGAGAACGTCGGGGGCGCCGGCGGCTTCGCGCGCGGCATGATCGAGTCGCTTGAGCAGTCGACGCCGGCGACGCATGTGCTGCTGATGGACGACGACGTCGAGGTCTCGCCGGAAAGCATCCTGCGCACCTACAACCTGCTGCGCATCGTCAACGACGAATACGCCGAGGCCTTCGTCTCCGGCGCGATGCTCAACATCGAGGACACGCAGGACCAGAAGGAGGACACCGGCTTCATCTCGACCTACGACGGCTCGTGCGTGCCGGCGAAGCCACCGCTGCAGGTGACGAAGTTCGTCGATGTCGTGTACAACGAGTGCTACGACGAGCAGCTGAGCGTGCCCGCGGACGCGCACCGCTACGCCGCCTGGTGGTACTGCGTGATCCCGACGGCCGTCATCGAGCGCAACGGCCTGCCGCTGCCGGTCTTCGTGCGCTTCGACGACGTCGAGTACGGCATCCGCTGCAATCCGAAGTTCATGACGATGAACGGCATCTGCGTGTGGCATGCGAAGTTCGACATCCGCTACAACGCCGGCGTCGAACGCTACCAGACGATCCGCAACCAGATGATCGGGCAGATGACGACCGGCCTCGTGCCCGACACGAAGACGATGCTGCACAGTCTGCACCATATGGTCGATCTCGAGTGCCGCAAGTTCAACTACACCGACGCCGAGCTCGCGCTGCAGGGCTTCGAGGACTTCCTCAAGGGGCCGAAGTTCATCATGCAGCCGGTCGCGCAGGAATGCTTCATGCGCGCCAACCGCGAGAAGGAGCAGCTCGTGTCCTTCGATGAGCTGCGTGCGCAGGCCGAGCAGCTGGGCATCACCGATTTCGATCCGGACATGCTCACCCGTCAGGTCATCGACTTCGACGAGCCGCGCACGCTCAAGCAGCGCGCGTTCGATTATCTGACGCACAACGGCCAGCGGTTCGGCACAGGATCGCTTGTCGTGAAGAAGTTCGACGGCAAGGACGGCGGCGCCGGTGACCGCGTCGAATACACGGTCATCCCGAGCGCCGGATGGCTGTATCCGGCCGGCATGATCCACAACGAGAACATCATCGTCGCGATCGATTGGGCGACACGCAAGGGCGTCATCCGCGTCAAGGACGTCAAGCGCTATCAGGAGGTGCAGAAACGCTACAAGCGCGATCTGGCCTACTACAAGAAGCACGCCGACCGCCTGTCGCGTGAATATCTGGCGGCGGCCCCGCGGATGGAATCGGTCGGGTTCTGGAAGGCCTATCTGCAGATGGACTGAGGCGGCCCGATGAGACCGCGATGATACTGAGGGGTGCCGATCGACTGACGGTCGGCACCCCTCCGGTCTATGCGGCGCCGGATGGGGAGTTAAGTGGCCCTTTCTCAAATTCCTATGTTCTGAATTAGGCAAAATATGACTTCTTGTAGGCGCTTCCACCATGGGCTCTGCGCTTTGTTTCCTGATATTCTGGAATAGAAGAAGTTTGATCTTCCAGATGCAAAGGGGCATTCCATGGAAAGACAAGGGACTTTCAAGCATAGGTTGAGGTTGATATTGGCCAGCGTTCTTTCGCTGATCATGGTGGGCGTGATATTGCCCGCCACATCGGCAAACGCGATTGAAGCCTCCCCTGCAGGCGACTGTATCGTCTCCGGCGATATCGAAGTAGACCATGAATTGCAGGCAAATTTGGACAAGATAATGTCTGTCCTGCCATACTTCCGCTTCACGGAGGATGGGCAACAGTTGGACATGACACTTTCCCGCGAGGACCTGCAAACACAATTCGGGTTCACCGATGACCAGTATGAGTTTTTGTCGCAAAAGGTGCTTCACCCAGACATTGACGCTCATGCCACAGTGGGTACAGGCAAGCAGAAAACAGGGATGGCCACGATGCGACGCGCCATGGCCGGATGTTCCGGAGTGTACATGTCATACGTGGATTTGACCGCTGGATTTGCCGCAGCCCTGTTTGCGGCCTCACAGGTCAGCCCGGCGGCTCTGGCGGCAGCATTCACCGCTTTGTCCTCAGTGTTCGGAGGTCCGGTTGGCGCAGCGGCAGCAGCGGGAATCGGCCTTCTGGGCGCCTCGTTCTTCGCGGACCTCGGAGCCAAGATCGTTGGTGCCGTCGCCAAACGCAAGGGGGTATGCGTGACCGCGCGGTGGGGTTGGCCGCCTCTGCAATCCGAAATCAGATGATGCGACCCACGGACAAGCCAACGCCCCTGGCGCCAAGCCCGCGACAGAACGAACAGATTCCAATCCCCCTACTGATCGTCTGCTGTGGCTTTGCTACATGTTTGGCAGGCGAGCTGGGTTCACAGTCTAGTGGCCACACCGTGTATGCAATCGTGTACCTCGTGGGCCTTGTAACCTGTCTGACGACGCTGACATACCAGTGCTGGAGGGCTGACCGCAAAACGTTGGCGACGCTTCTACCGGCGCTGCTGCTGCCACTGTGCATCGTGCTGTGGCGTAACTGCGATCTAACCCGCATGCTCCTGTGGCTGTATTACGCGACCTGGTGCATGTGGACAGCCTACCAATCGACAAAGCGAGCCAACTCGGACTAACCACATGTTTTTCACCGCCTTACCGCAGAGGCGGTGAAAAACATCTCTCCTCACGCCTTTTACAGCAGAGGTGTCTTAGTCGAACAGTGGTCTGCTACCACGACGGACGCATCAAGCTCCAATACGGCACCAGCGTCACCAAACGACGACGCAGACTGGGCCTCATGGCATAATCAGGATAGCGACGACGCAGTCCAACCTTTCCGCACCACCTCACGCCGCATAAGACACATATTCTGTCACTTAACCGGCTCTTCCCTTTTTAGTGTGTAAGGATGTCTTTGATTCTTCCGGAGTGGATGAGGCTTCGTTGGCGGTAGTGTTCGAAGTTGTCGAATCCCATGGCGATGCCGCGCAGGGTCTCGAGGCGGCCGT
>NZ_QXGI01000015.1 GCF_003952025.1 Bifidobacterium castoris
ACAGGGTGGGATTTGCAGAGTTGGAGGCATGAGGCTATAACGCGCAAATTGTCAATGATTCCAATGATTTTATGGCTGTAGTGGACTGTGCGCTGGTGATCTGTGGGAGAACATGGACGAGGTGCCTCGCTGAGGCGCGCCGGCGCGGCGTATCCATCGCAGGGGTACTGCGAGACGCCGTCGTCCCAACGGTCGCATGTGGATGGCCGACCTCGGACGAAAACAGGTGAAGGCCGACGCCTTCACCTGTTTTCATTGCGTTTTCCTTGACCGATCCATCGCCGCGACGAGGTTGCGCGGCGTGCAGGAGGCGACGGATACCGCGCCCGCAGTCATATGCCGACGCACGCCGAGGGGTGCCGTCGGCCGCGGCGGACGATGAAAACGCGGCATTCGCAATGAAACGAGAATCATTCGCCCGATGGGGGAAAACCGCGGCGCGGCGCGGCGCCGAGCGGTTATATTGAGGATAGCGGCTGCGGCGAAGGACGCCGCGCGGAAGATCCACGAATGGAGACGACATGGCACAGGACAAGAAGAACGTCGGCGACGATCTGGACGACATGAGCACGAGCGAGCTTGACGACCTCGAGAACATCGTGCGCGACACCGACCATCCGTACGCCGATCCGGTCACCGGCAAGCCGAACGAGGACGTGCCGCATGAGGACCTGGGCGTCGCGCTCAAGTCCGCCGAGAAGAAGGCCGAACACGACGCCAGGATCGAGCGTGCCGCCGAGGTCGCCGAGGAACCGCTGGACGCGAACCAGTGGGAGGATCCGGAACTCGAGGACCGCGACGCCACCCGCTGAACGGCGGTCCGGTGGATGCGACGGGTGCGGGCCTTGCGCCAAGAAGGCGCAAGGCCCGCACCCGTCGTGTATTTCGCGGCCATAGGTCCCGCTCTTGCCGCATTCGGTGCGGATGTCCGCCCACGGTCTCAAAAAAGCATGATCGTGAAGTGCGCAGCGGGGATCTGACGTATATTGGTGCGCAATGCGTTCGGCCGGTCGCGTCGATGAAGGCGTGCGGCAGGGCCGGACGGACAGGGACAGGGCAACACAGGGCAACAAGGAGGCGGTCATGCCAAGACCGGGGAGCGGCGACGGTCCGGGACCGTCGGCGAGCAGCCACAACGACGGACTGCGCGCCAGTTCGCACGGCCCTCGTGGCACCGGGCGGCGTCCGGGCATGGACTCGGGCGCAGGATCCGGTGGTTTCGGCGGTTTCGGTGGTTTCGGTGGTTTCGGCGGTCCGTCGCCGCGCCGGCATTCCGGCCATCCGCGGTATCGTTCGGGCATCGATCTGGGCGATCTGATCAACTTCGGCATCGGCGTCGCCTACGGCAAGGGGCAGGAGCGCCGCTCCCGCCAGCGTACGCGCATCGAGGTGCCGCATATGAGCGAGAACGGCATGCGCACGCCCCAGCGGCCGACCGACGGCACCTATGGCGGTCCATCCGGCGGCGTCTACGGCGACGGCCCGGGGCCGTTCCCGCCCGCCGGCGGCGGAAGAAACCCGCACTCGGGATCGGGATGGCTGGCGGCGATCGGCATCGTCATCGCGATCGTCTGCGTCATCCTGCTCGGCTTCCTGAGCTGTTCGGGGGACAAGTCGACAGGAGGCGGGGCGATACCGGCTAGCACCTACAACCGCGAGAAGATCGAATCCGGCGCCCCCTACGACAGCGACGACGTCGTCGACGAACTCGGATGGGTTGAGGATGTGCGCGCGACCGAACGCGGGCTCAAGTCGTTCTATGACAAGACAGGCATCCAGCCCTATGTGCTGCTCGCGAAATACAACGCGCAGACGACGACCGACGCCGAACGCGAGGACTGGGCGCACGACTGGTACACGAAGCACATCGACAACCAGGACACGCTGCTGCTCGTGTACTTCGCCGACAAGGACTCCGAGAACGTCATAGGCCACAGCGTGCTCATCAACGGGCGGAACATCTCGACGGTGATGGACGCCCAGGCGGTCGACATCTTCTGGGCGTACTACGACCAGTACTGGTACTCCAATCTGAGCACCGACGACGCGATCGTCAAGACCTTCGACTCGACGGCGGAGCGCATCATGACGAAGACGACGACGACCAACGACGTGCTCAAATGGGTCGTCATCGCCGTCATCGTCATCGGCGTGCTCGTCATCATCGTCATCATCATCTGGATGGTGATCAAACGCCGGCGCGAACACGAAGCGTACGTGGAACGCATGGTCAACACCCCGCTCGAAGAGGCGGAGGACCCGATTTTGAAAAAATATAGTCAGGACGACCAGAAAGGACAACGATAATGGCTATCCTGAAACGATTCGGCGACATCATGCGCGCCAATATCAACGCCTTGCTCGACAAGGCGGAGGATCCGGCGAAGATGGTGGATCAGATGCTGCTCGACCTCAATGAGGACCTCGCCGCCGTCAAGAAGGAGACCGCCGGCGTCATGGCTGCGGCCACAAGCGCGCGCCAGCAGGTCAATGAATGCAAGGCCGACATCGCGAAGTACGAGGCGGCGGCGAAGGCGGCCGTCAAGGCCGGCGCCGACGACGACGCGCGTCAGCTCATCACGCGCAAGCAGCAGTACGAAAGCACGCTGCCGTCGCTTGAGCAGGCCGCGCAGGTCGCCGAGGACAACGCCGCGAAGATGCGCCAGATGCACGACAAGCTCGTCAACGACATCAACGGCCTGCAGGCGCGCCGCGCCGCTGTGCACGCCAAGGTCGCCGTCGCGAAGGCGCAGAGCACCGTCAACAAGGCCACCGAATCCACGGCGAAGAGCTCGCGCAGCCAGGCCGCCTTCGACCGCATGGAGGCGAAGGCCGACCAGATGCTCAACGAGGCGAACGCGACGGCCGAGCTCAACACGCAGGCGAGCGAGGAGGAACTCGCGAACAAGTACCTCGCCGGCGGCAGCGCGTCGGTCGACGACGAGCTCGCCCGCCTCAAGGCGGAACTCGGCGAATAGCATGACGCCATGAGGCGCAAGGGCCGCGCCCGCCGGACCGCACCCCAAAACCCAGATCGGGATATTCCCGATTCGATTTTTGGGGTGCGGTCCGGCGGGCGCGGCCCTTCCATATCGCGGCGCCGGGTCACTCGTTGCCGGCGGCGACGGTGCCCGGACGGTACCGGATGAAGAACACCGAAACGATGAGCATCACGACGGCGCAGCCCGCGCCCGCCCAGGTGGACAGGTCGAAGCCGGCCACGCCGGCATTGCCCATGAGCCCGACGAACACGGCGGTGCTGATGGCGGACGCCACCTGGTTGAGGGCGTTGAACAAGGCGGTGCCGTCGGCGGTCTGGGACTGGCGCAGCCCGCTCATCGCCCAGGTGAGCAGCGGCATCATCATCAGCGCGATGCCGATGCAGCGAATCGCGTTGTAGCCGGCGATGAGCGCAAGCGGCGTGCCGGTGGTCGTGAAGGCGAGCAGCACCATCGGGATGAGCGAGAGCGCCGAACCCACGATCGTCAGTCCGCGTGCGCCGATCTTGTCGAACAGCCTGCCTGCAATCGGATTCATGACGATGCTGCACAGCGATCCGGGCAGCAGCACCAGACCGGACACCGTCGCCGATCCGCCCAATCCAGTCTGCACGACCATCGGGATCGTGGTCACGGGTCCGATCATCACCAGATACAGCAGGATGCTCGCGATCGTGGCGACGCGGAAACGGTAGCTGGAGAACACGCGCACGTCGAGGAAGGGCTTGTCCAGATGCAGCTGCCGGCGCACGAACAGCACGCAGGTGAGCGCACCCACGACGAGCGCGATGCAGCCGACTACATCGAAGCCTTCCGCGAGCACGCCGATGCCGTAGGTGACGCCGCCGAAGACGATCGCCGTAAGCAGGAAGGAGAGGATGTCGAAGCGTTCCTTCGTATTCTCAAGGACGTTGGAGAACACGATGAGCGCGTAGATGAACGAAAGCAGCATGATGGCGAATACGAGCGCGAAGATCGAACGCCATCCGGCGCTGTCGGCGAGCATGCCGCCGAGCGTCGGGGCGACGACCGGCGCGGCGCCGAGCGCGAGTCCGTACCAGCCCATGATCGTGCCGCGCTCCTCGACGGGGAAGATCGTGAGCAACACCATCTGGCCGACCGTGGTGATCGCGCCGGCCCCCATGGCCTGCAGCGCGCGGCCGATGAGCAGGACCTGGATGTTCGGCGCCAGCATGCAGGCCACCGTGCCGACGAGGAACACGGCGATGACGCCCGCATACAGCGTCTTCGTGGGCACGCGTTTGGCGAGGAAGGCCGTCATCGGGATCATGACCGCCATGACGAGCGAGTAGATGCTGGTGATCCATTGTCCCACCGCGACTTCGACGCCGAATTCGTTGATGATGGGGGTGAGCGCGGTGCTCAGCGCGGTGGACAGGAGCGATGAGGCGATGCACGACAGGATGATGTTGACGAAGATGAGCCGTCTGCGGGCGGGCGTAACGGTTGCGGTCCGTGTTTCGGGCATGGGGTCCTTTCCTGGACGGGGCGTGGGGTACGGGCATGACGATGCCCCCGCGTGGCATGGATATGGCTGGACACCGTCCTGTCTCGCCCAAGACGATGGAAGTCGGACAAACTGAATGCTCAAGCGGGGATGTTACGGAGACGAACGGACGTGGATACGCTGTACGACTAATTTCCGCAGATGCCTTGACGGCATGACGGAATCCGATATCCTAAGCATTACCAGAGCATGAGCGGATTGGCTCCGCGTGAAGGATGGACTTCATGCGTCCGCCGTCAGGGGAATGCCGGCATCTCGCACCGGACGCATGCCCCCGAGGCGCGGCGGGGCGCCGCCATGGCGCAATGGGGGCGCCATGGGCGAAAGAGGGCGTCGTGCCGTTCCCGAGCTGCTGCTATAGTGTCGCCGTATGCAGGCGACGATCCGTCATCAGCGGGGAGCCTTCGGAAGAACGGCCCGTCGTGCGCGTGCGCGTCGGGCTCAGTAGAACCGACGGGACCGGCCCGACACAGCCGGATCGAGCGGTCATATGCACGTCGCGGATGCGGCGCGCATGCGGCAAGCGAGGTGGTACCGCGGTGGCGGTCCCGCGGCGGCGCGCGCGACGCGCACCGCCGCGCGGGCGTCCGTCGTCCTCGCAGGCAACTGAAGTCTGCAACGACGAGGAGCAACGGTGAGCGAAACACCAAAGCACGTGTACCCCAAGGCGGCAGCCGGCGACCAAAGCGCCAACGTCACGCCGAACCCGGATTTCCCCAAGCTCGAAGAGGATGTGCTGCAGTATTGGGACACGAACGACACCTTCCGGAAATCCATCGATGAGAACTCCTCCGGCGAGAACAGCGACAACGAGTTCGTGTTCTTCGACGGGCCGCCCTTCGCGAACGGCCTGCCGCATTACGGCCATCTGCTGACCGGCTATGCGAAGGACGTCGTGCCGCGCTATCAGACGATGAAGGGGCATCGCGTCAACCGCGTCTTCGGTTGGGACACGCACGGCCTGCCCGCCGAGCTCGAGGCGCAGAAGGAGCTCGGCATCGACTCGGTCGACCAGATCGAGAAGATGGGCATCGACAAATTCAACGACGCCTGCCGCGCCTCCGTGCTCAAATACGTGAACGAGTGGCGCGACTACGTGCACCGCCAGGCGCGCTGGGTCGACTTCGAACACGGCTACAAGACGCTCGACATCCCGTACATGGAGTCGGTGATGTGGGCGTTCAAGACGCTCTACGACAAGGGGCTGGCCTACAAGGGCTACCGCGTGCTGCCGTACTGCCCGAAGGACCAGACGCCGCTTTCGGCGCACGAGCTGCGCATGGACGCCGACGTCTACCAGGACCGTCAGGACACGACCGTCTCGGTCGCGCTCAAGCTGCGTGACGAGGACGACGCCTACGCCGTCATCTGGACGACGACGCCGTGGACGCTGCCGACCAACTTCGCCGTCGTCGTCGGCGGCGACATCGACTACGTCGAGGTGCGTCCGACGCAGGGCAGGTTCGCCGGCAAGAAGTTCTACTTCGCGAAGGCGCTGCTGAACTCCTACAACAAGGAGCTCGGCGAGGACTACGAGGTCGTGCGCGAGCTCAAGGGCCGCGACATGGTCGGCTGGCGCTACCATCCGATCTTCCCGTACTTCGCCGGCGAGGCGGCGACGGCCGAGGACGGCACCCCGGGCCCGAACGCGTACCAGATCTTCACCGCCGACTACGTCGACACGGCCGAAGGCACCGGTCTCGTGCATCAGGCGCCGTACGGCGAGGACGATATGAACACGCTCAACGCGCACGGCATCAGGAGCATCGACGTGCTCGACGCCGCATGCCGCTTCACGTCGCTGTGCCCGGACTACGAGGGGCTCTTCGTCTTCGACGCGAACCTGCCGATCCTGCGCAACCTGCGCGCCGGCGACGGCCCCCTCGCCGAACGTCCCGAGGCCGAACGCGCGCTGCTGTTCCAGGAGAAGAGCTACGTGCATTCGTATCCGCACTGCTGGCGCTGCGGCACGCCGCTCATCTACAAGCCTGTCTCGAGCTGGTTCGTCTCGGTCACGAAGATCAAGCCGCGTCTGCTCGAACTCAACCAGCAGATCAACTGGATCCCGGAGAACGTCAAGGACGGCCAGTTCGGCAAGTGGCTCTCGAACGCCCGCGACTGGTCGATCTCGCGCAACCGCTTCTGGGGTTCGCCGATCCCGGTGTGGGTGAGCGACGACCCGAAGTACCCGCGCGTCGACGTCTACGGCTCGCTCGACGAGCTCAAGCGCGACTTCGGCGACTATCCGCGCGACAGCGAGGGCAACGTCAACATGCACCGCCCGTGGATCGACAACCTGACCCGTCCGAACCCGGACGACCCGACCGGCAAGTCGACGATGCACCGCATCACCGACGTGCTCGACTGCTGGTTCGAATCCGGCTCGATGCCGTTCGCGCAGTACCACTATCCGTTCGAGAACAAGGAGTATTTCGAGCACCACTTCCCGAGCGACTTCATCGTCGAGTACATCGGCCAGACGCGCGGCTGGTTCTACCTGCTGCACGTCATGGCGACGGCGCTCTTCGACAAGCCGGCGTTCAAGAACGTCATCTGCCACGGCATCGTGCTCGGCGACGACGGACAGAAGATGAGCAAGCACCTGCGCAACTATCCGGACGTCAACGGCGTGTTCGACCAGTACGGCTCCGACGCGATGCGCTGGTTCCTGATGAGCTCGCCGATCCTGCGCGGCGGCAACCTCATCGTGACCTCCGAGGGCATCCGCGACACGGTCCGCCAGATCATGCTGCCGGTATGGAGCTCGTATTACTTCTTCACGCTGTATGCGAACGCCGCGAACGGAGGCAACGGATACGACGCGCGCCGCGTGCGCGCCGACGAGATCGGCGGCCTCGCGCAGATGGACCGCTACCTGCTCGCCCGCACCCGTCAGCTCATCGCGGACGTGACCCGCGACATGGACGCCTTCGCGATCTCCGAGGCCTGCGATGCGGTCGCCGACTACATCGACATGCTGACGAACTGGTACATCCGCAACTCGCGCGACCGGTTCTGGAACGAGGACGAGGACGCGTTCAACACGCTGTACACGGCGCTCGAGGCGTTCATGCGCGTGCTCGCGCCGCTCGCGCCGATGGAGGCCGAGGCCGTGTGGCGAGGCCTGACCGGCGGCGAATCGGTGCATCTGGGCGACTGGCCGTATCTGACCGATCCGGCCACCGGCGCCGACACCGAGCTGGGACGCGTGCTTCAGGAGAACGGCGCGCTCGTGGCTGCGATGGACAAGGTGCGCGAGATCGTCTCGTCGACGCTCTCGCTGCGCAAGGCCAACAAGATGCGCGTGCGCCAGCCGCTCGCGAAGCTGACCGTCGTCGTCGACGAGCCGTCGCAGGTCGACGTCTACGACGCGCTGCTCAAGAGCGAGCTCAACATCAAGGCGATCGACTACCTGATGCTCGACGAGGCCGCCGAACACGGCCTCAAGATCGTCGAGGAGCTCAAGGTCAACGCGCGCGCCGCCGGACCGCGTCTGGGAAAGCAGGTGCAGTTCGCGATCAAGGCGTCGAAGAGCGGCGCATGGCACGCCGACCCGAAGACCGGCGACCCGGTCATCGAGACGCCGGACGGCGAGATCACGCTGCAGGGCGACGAATACGACATCACGCGCCGCGTCGAGGAGGCGGACGCGAGTGAACGTGCCAACTCGGCGTCGTCGATCCTGCCTTCGGGCGGATTCGTCATCCTCGACCTCGCGCTCGACGACGCGCTCATCGCCGAAGGCTACGCGCGCGACGTCATCCGCGCCGTGCAGGACGCGCGCAAGGGCGCCGATCTCGACGTGACCGACCGCATCGACCTGACGCTGGACGTGCCGGAGGGCGACATGGCGAAGGTCGAGCGCTTCGAGGACCTCATCAAGTCCGAGACGCTCGCCACGTCGATGACGCTTCGGGCGGGCGCCGCGGCGTTCATCATGCCGGATGTGAGTAAGCGATTGTTTTCCGGGACTCGTGCGGACACGGCGCGGTGACATTGGTTGCGGACGCCCGATCCGCCCAGCTGGACCCGACGTATTTCAC
>NZ_QXGI01000016.1 GCF_003952025.1 Bifidobacterium castoris
GACGTGACCGACCGCATCGACCTGACGCTGGACGTGCCGGAGGGCGACATGGCGAAGGTCGAGCGCTTCGAGGACCTCATCAAGTCCGAGACGCTCGCCACGTCGATGACGCTTCGGGCGGGCGCCGAGCTCAAGGCCGAGGTCGCCAAGGCCTGATCCGGCCCCTCTCCCCGGTGCGCATGTGAACGCCGCGGCGCCCGCGCCGGACACCCATGCAGGTGTCCGGCGCGGGCGCCGCGGCGTTCATCATGCCGGATGTGAGTAAGCGATTGTTTTCCGGGACTCGTGCGGACACGGCGCGGTGACATTGGTTGCGGACGCCCGATCCGCCCAGCTGGACCCGACGTATTTCACCAATAGGGCAGAAAACGGCGAAAATGATTGTTTTCCCACTGAAATCAACGGGTTTGCCCTCCCGGGGCATGTTCCCCGCGGCCTCCATACGATGGGGGAACGATGGAAATACATCGGGGACATCGCAGGGAATCGCCGGAAGGTGCGTGTTGCGGGCCCGCGTGGACGTCCAGGGCCCGCGGGGACGAGTGGCCTGCATCTGCCGGGGGACCCTGCGTGGACATGGGAAAGAAAGTCGGTGCACGATGAACACTCGTTCAATAGCGAAGACGGCGGCCGCCATGCTTGCGTCGGTCGCGATGATCGGTATCGGGCGGTGACGGCTTCCGGCGCCTACGCCGTGGACGGCCGCGGGAACCGGTTCTCCCGCGCGAACTGCGGAAGCGATACGAAGACGGTCCGGCGACGATCACGCTCGTCACCTGCACGCCGCTGGGCGTCAACACGCACCGTCTGCTCGTGACCGGTGTACGCGAACCGATCCCCGCGAGGATCGCGGCCGCCTCGACCCGGCGCGACGGGCGTCTCATCGCCGCCGGTGCCGCGCTCGGCGTGTTCGCCGCGCTGCTCGTCGCGGCGAACACGTTCAGTCGGATCCGCGCGAAACGCCGCGGGCGGCGGCCGAAGACGCCGGATGCGACGGCGAAGTAGCGGCCGACGAAGCGTCCGCCAGCACGGCCGTCGACGAGGCGGGGGAGACGCTGCGCATCGCCGCGGCCGGCGTGACGCGGTTATGTCCGTGACGCACCATCCGCAGCGAATACCACAGCGAGACGGCGAACATGACGGCCTCGATGGCCGCGCCGACGAGCACCGCATGCTGGAAACCATAGGCATAGGCGAGGCGACGGCCCGCGCCGGCATCCGTCCGGCGCAGCACATCGGCGGACAGGATGCCGACGAACAGCGCGGAACCGAGCGAGCCCGCGATCTGCGAGCCGGTCGAGAAGATCGAGGACGCATCCGGCACCTGCGCGTCGGGCAGCGATTCGAAGATGACGTCTTTGTCGGGCACGTTGACGAAGGAATCGCCGACGATGGCGAACGCGCCGATCGCCACGACGAGCCACGCGGCACGCAGCGGCGCGATGCCGAAGATCGCGAAGAGCCCCACCGTCAGCAGCGCGAAGCCGACCGAGACGATCGGCCACATGCCATGACGGTCGACGCACCTGCCGGCATAGAGCACGGCGCCCGCATAGGCGAGCGTGAGCACCAGCAGGAAGAAGCCGGCGACGAACGGCGTGTAGGAGCAGGCGCGCTCCAGATACAGCGGCAGCAACAGCAGGATGGCCTGCTGCCCCATGCCGGCGGCGAGGAACAGCAGCACGCCGACGGACACGTAGGCGTGGCGCAGCGGCCGCAGGTCGAGCAGCGGCGTCCTCAGCCGCCTCTGCCGCCGCACGAAGACGGCGAGCACGCCGAGGCCGGCGACGAGCATCGCCGCGGCGAGCGGCGGACGGTCGGTGAGCTCGGAGAAGCCGAGCATGACCATCGCGAGCCCGACGAACGCGAGCGCGACGGAGAGGACGTCGATCGGCGCGTCGCGGCGCGCCTCGACGTCGAAGGCGTAACGGCAGCCCATGACCAGCGAGACGACGCCGATGACGAGCGGCACGACGTACATCGACGTCAGGCTCACATAGGTCAGGAACACGCCGGACAGCAGCGGCGCGACGGCGATGCCGACGCCGATGATCGAACTGTTCAGCGAGATGATGCGGCCGGAGCGTTCGGGCGGCACGACGCGGATGATGACGGTGTTGATTGTCGGGAACATGAGTCCCGCGCCGACCGCCTGGATCAGGCGGCTCGTCAGCATCATCGGGAAATCGACCGAGCACAGGCCTATCGCGGAGCTGGCGATGAGCAGGATGCGGCTCCAGAAGAACAGCCGTTTGAGGCCGATGCGCGCAAGCGCGCTCGCGGCCGTCATGACGGCCGTCGCGGCGACGACCGCGTAGCCGACCGTCACCCAGTTCGCCGTGGCGAGGCTCACATGGTAGGTCTCGGAGATGTTCGGCAGCGCGACCGACATCATGACCGAGCAGAAGCCGTCGCCGAGCGTGCTGATGATGAGCGTCGCGAGCAGCAGCTTGATCGACCGCCACGAATGCCGCCGGCCGTCCTTCGCGACGACCATCGTGTCGTCGGTCAGCCTGGGCGGCCTGTCCGATCCGTCCGGCCGATGCGCCATGGCCGCCTCGTGTGCCTTGGCGGCCTCGGCCGTTTCGTTCGCCTCGGTCGTTTCGTTCGCGCTGCGTGCATCCATCGACGCCTCCTCGTCCGTCGTCGCCCCCGCCGGCGTCGCGACGGGTGCGGCGGGAGGAACGGTCCACGTCCTCCAACGTAGCGCGCACGGACGCATTCGTCGGCGGCGTTCATCGGCCGCCGAAGCGCGCCGCGCCGTTCATCATGAGGACGGGAGATGCCCAAGCGGTGGGACGTGCGCGCGCGGGCGGCCCGCGGTGCCGTACTGTGGCACGATGTCGGGCCGTGGGCGCAACGGAACGTGGCGTCAACGAGGACGGCCCCGACGCAGGACACGTCGACGGCGTCAAGGAGAGGAAAGGACACGGATGGGTATCAGGGGCGCAGCCATGACGAGGAAGGCCGCGGCGCTCGCGGCGGCGGCGGGGGTCGTCGTCTCGATGGGGGCGTGCGGTGTCAAGGCGCATGCGAGCAAGTCGTACACGTTCAACGTCGACACCGGCGACGCGGTCAAGGTCACGCTCGACGTCACCGACGGCTACGACATCACCGGCAAAGTGCCCTTCGAGGTCACGAAGGACAGCGAGGAGATCTTCGAGGGATCGTTCCTGCACGAGGAGGGCTACGAGCTCTACCGTGAGCAGATCGACGGCGACGAGACGGCCGAGATCCTCAACGAGGGCGAGCGCAGCGGCAACGACTTCATCTTCTGGCAGGAGGAGGCCGACGACGCGACCGAGCACAACTACGTTGTCAAGGTCAAGGACAGCGGCACCGTCGTGCTGCTCGAGGGCAACGCCTCCGAGGACGCGGCGAAGGCGGCCTTCGACCGGCTCACGATCAGCAGGGACGGCGAAGCCGAGTAGCCGGCGGCGTGTCCGCTGCGCCCTGTCGGCGTAACCGCGGCGCATGCATTACGATGACGGCGTAACGAAAACGGTCATCGAACGAAAACGCGGGGCGCGGATATGCACAGGAACACGCACACTACCGACGATGCCGACGGATCGGTGGGATTCGCCGGCCTGTTCGCGATCGTCATCTCCGCGATGGTCGGCGGCGGCGTATTCAGCCTTCCGCAGAACATGGCCGCGCACGCGGCCGCCGGCGGGCAGCTGCTCGCATGGGCCGTCACCGGCGTCGGCATGTGGTGCATCGTCAACACGTTCCGTACGCTCACCGAGGTCAAGCCGGAGCTCAAGGACGGCCTGTACACCTATGCGCGCCAAGGATTCGGCAGATTCGTCGGATTCCTCGTCGCCTACGGGTACTGGCTGTGCAACTGCTTCTCGATCATCGCGTACGGCGTGCTCATCATGTCGACGCTCGACACATTCTTCCCCGGAACGTTCACCGACGGCAACAACGTGGCCTCGGTCGTCGCCGCGTCGGCGCTGCTGTGGACGATGACGGCGATCGCGATGCTCGGCACACGCACCGGCGCCGTCATCAACATCGTGGGCACCGTGTGCAAGATCGTGCCGGTCGCCGTGTTCATCGTCGCGTTGTGCCTGGTGTTCCGCTCCGGGGTCATGCTCGGCGACTTCTGGGGGCAGACGGCCGACGGGCGCCCGCTCGCCTTCCATGCGGGCGACCTGTTCGGGCAGATGCGCGACTCGATGCTCGTGACGCTGTGGCTGTTCATCGGCATGGAGGGCGCCGTCGTCGTCTCCGGCAGCGCGCGCTCGCCGAAAGCCGTGTCGCGTGCGACGGTGAGCGGATACGTCGCCGTGCTCGTGCTGTACCTGCTCGTCTCGCTGCTGCCGCTCGGCGTCTACGGGCAGCAGCGCATCGGCGAGATGGCGAACCCGTCGATGTCGGTCATCATGGAGCAGCGCTTCGGCCTGTGGGGAGCCGTCATGGTCAACGTCGGCGTCATCGTCAGCGTGCTGTTCTCCTGGCTCGTATGGATGCTGATGATCAGCCAGATGCCGCTTTTCGCGGCGCGCGACGGCATCTGGCCGCGCGCCTTCCTCGCCACGAACCGGCGCGGCGCGCCGAAGGCGGGGATCCTGCTGACCGCGGCCACATGCCAGCTGCTGTTCATCCTGTGCCACTTCGTACGCGGCGACGCCTGGAACGTGATGATCTCGATCACGTCGGTCATGTCGATGCCCTGTTACCTGCTGTGCTGCCTGTATCTGTGGAAGGTCGCCGTGCGTGAGCCCGACGCGTTCGCCGCGCATGGGCGCGTCACATGCGCCGCGAGCCGACGGCGCGCGCTCGCGACCGGCGTGCTGGGATCGCTGTTCTCGATGTTCCTCGTCTACGCCGCCGGCCTGCGGTATCTGATGGTGGCCTGCGTGCTGTTCGCGCTCGGTCTGCCGATCTTCGCGATCGCGCGGCGCCAGAGCGCGCCCGACAAGCCGTTCCTCGCGTCGTTCAGCGTGAAGGAGCGCGTGCTGTTCGTGGCGATCGTCCTGTGCGGGGTGTGCGGGCTGGTCTATACGGTGCGCGGCGGCCTGTTCGCCGCGATGTAGCGGCGTGCGCCGTCGGCGGCGACGCCCAACGTACAATCAGTGGGATGGTTGCGGCGTCAGCCGCGCATGTCGTGGAAGGAACGTGGATGAAGCGGATCGTGGCCGGCATCGTGGCCCATGTGGACGCGGGCAAGACGACGTTGTCGGAGGCGCTGCTGTACGCGGCCGGCGCGACGCGCAGGCTCGGCCGCGTCGACCACGGCGACGCGTTCCTCGACACGAACGCGATCGAACGCGCGCGCGGCATCACGATCTTCACCGAGCCGGCGATCATCGACGTCGACGATCTCGAACTCACGCTGCTCGATACGCCGGGGCACGTCGACTTCAGCGCCGAGACCGAACGCACGTTGCAGGTGCTCGACTACGCTGTCCTCGTCGTCTCCGCCGTCGACGGCATCCAGGGGCACACGCAGACGTTGTTCCGCCTGCTCGGACAGTACGGGGTGCCGACCTTCGTCTTCATCAACAAGACCGACGCGACCGGCGCCGACGCGCGTCGCGTGCTCGCGCAGCTGCAGCGCCGTTTCGGCGACGGCTGCATCGACTTCACGCCCGTGCCGGACGTGGACGGCGGCATGACCTTGTCCGACGAGTCGATGGAGGCGGTCGCGATGCAGAGCGAGCGCGCGATGGACGAATACCTCGACGCCGGCGCCGTCGGCGACGAGCTCATCCGGGAACTCATCGCCGCGCGTCGCGTGTTCCCGGTCTACCGCGGCGCCGCGCTGCGCATGCAAGGCGTCGACGACTTCCTGCGCGGCTTCGCGCGTTTCGCCCGGCAGCCGCGATATCCGCAGGACTTCGGCGCGCGCGTGTTCAAGATCTCCCACGACGCGCAGGGCAACCGGCTGAGCTGGATGAAGGTGACCGGCGGCGAGCTGCGCGCGAAGATGGTGCTGCCGGCGAAGGACGGCGGCCCCGGCGAGAAGATCGACCAGGTGCGCAGCGTCTCCGGCGCGACGAGCACGACGACGACGCTCGCCCCGGCCGGCACCGTATGCGCCGTCAGCGGCCCGGAGCATACGGTGCCGGGGGAGGGGTTCGGCATCGAATCCGACGGCGCCGACCCGACGCTGCAACCGGTGCTCACCTACACGCTGCTGCCGGGCGAGCACGACATCCGCAAATGCCTGCTCGCGTTGCGCGAACTCGAGGACGAGGAGCCGCTGCTGCACGTCGTCTGGCAGGAGCGGCTGCAGGAGGCGCACGTGCAGCTGATGGGCGCCGTGCAGCTCGAGGTCGTCGAACAGCTCATGCACGACCGTTTCGGGCTGGATGTGGGATTCGGCGCGGGGTCGATCCTCTACAAGGAGACGATCACGGCGCCGGTCGAAGGCGTCGGCCATTTCGAGCCGCTGCGCCATTACGCCGAGGTGCATCTGCTGCTCGAACCGCTCGGCGAAGGCGGCGGCCTCGAATTCGTCAGCGACGTGGGCGAGGGCGAGCTCGACCGCAACTGGCGGCGGCTCATCCTGCAGCATCTGCGCGAACGCGAACATCTCGGCGTGCTCGTCGGCGCGCCGATCACCGATATGCGGATTTCGGTCATCGCCGGACGCGGGCATCTCAAGCACACCGAAGGCGGCGACTTCCGGCAGGCGACGTACCGCGCGCTGCGCATGGGGCTGATGGAGGCGCGCGCCGGCGTGCCGACCGACTGCAACGAGCTCGACGTGGCTCGCCGGTTCGCCGGCGGCGCGCGCGACGATGCGACGGCCGACGGCGCCGCGGACGTCGAGGATGCCGAAGCGGGCGCGGCGCAGGAAGGCGGCGCACGCATCGAGGGCGCCGGCAACTGCCGGCTGCTCGAACCGTGGTACCGTTTCCGTCTCGAGCTGCCGCAGGAGTCGCTCGGCCGTGCGATGAGCGACGTGCAGCGGATGTGCGGCGAGAGCGGCGCGCCGCAGGTGGACGACGGATACGCTGTGCTGGAAGGCGTGGCGCCGGTCAGCGGGATGCGCGACTATGCGATGGATGTGAACGCCTACTCCCATGGGCGTGGAAGGCTGTCGCTGGCCTTCGCCGGATACCGCCCCTGCCATGATGAGGCCGCCGTCGTGGCGGCGGCCGGCTATGATCCCGAAGCCGATCTGGAGCACACTCCGGATTCGGTGTTCTGCGCGCATGGCGCCGGCTATCCGGTGAAATGGTACAAGGTGCCGGAGTTCTGCCATGTGGCGATGCGCGAGGAGTGATGTGCGGACGGTGTAGCAGCATATTGCGCATATGCCCACAGCGGGGAGGCGCGTGCCGCCGCGGCGAACGCGGTGTAATGATGATGCCCGCAAGAGTTGCGACACTGTACAACGAAAGGATGGTTGCCATGGCAGACGAAACGAAGTCTCATGAGACGCTCAAGGAGAAGTTCGACGATTTCAAGGCCGATATCGACGAGCACAAGGCCGAGCACCAGGACAAGGACGCATGGAAGGACGTGGACCGTGCCGCCAAGCATGAGGTGAAGTCCGACGTCGATCTCGACAAGGCCGCCGCGAACGTGGACAAGGCGGTCGAACGCGAGGAGGAGGCCCAGAAGGGCTGACGCCGCCGGCGCCAACGCGCCTAGGGGTGATACGAAAACAGCTCCCTTTCGGGAGCTGTTTTCTTTGGAGCGGACAACGGGACTCGAACCCGCGGTCTCGACCTTGGCAAGGTCGCGCTTTACCAACTAAGCTATGTCCGCAAAGTCAACCGGAAACCGGTTTCGTGGGCGATACAAGATTCGAACTTGTGACCCCTTCCGTGTCAGGGAAGTGCGCTACCACTGCGCCAACCGCCCGGGCCGAGAAGTAAACTTACCCGATGATCGTCGATTTGCCAAATCCGATTGGCGCTTCGGCGTGTCGCGTGCGGTTTCCGGTGCTTCGGCGCCCTGCCTGCCGCCGTCCGATGCGTCCCGACGCGGTTCGCGCCGGCGATGCTCGCTGGGTCTGGCCTCGATCGCGCGGCCCGCGGCTCATCCGGGATCCGGGGCGCCCTTCCAGCGGAGTTCCGATCACGCAGGGTGCGGTTCGTGGTGGAGATGATCGCGGGGGAGCGACCGTCCGATGTGTTCGGGTGTGGTTCGTGGCTGGGTTGTCCGCTTGGGTGGGTCTGTGCGATTGTGGGTGGTGCGTCTTGTTTGGGTGGTGTTCGTTTGTGTGGGGTGTGGCGCTGGGGGTTGGTGTGGTTTTTCCTGATGGTGTTCGGTGTGATTGTGTGGGGTGTGGTTGGTGGTTGGTGTGGGGTTTGGTGTGGGTGGTGTTTGTTGGGGTGTTGGTGGTTGTGTTGGTGTGGTTGCGACACGCCGTGGAGGTGTTGTGGTTGTTGGGTTTTGTGGTTGTGGGTTGCGTTTGTGGTGGGGGTGGTGTAAGTTTT
>NZ_QXGI01000017.1 GCF_003952025.1 Bifidobacterium castoris
TGTGAAGTGTGGGTGCGGCGGCGTGCTACTCTCCCACACCCTGTCGGGTGCAGTACCATCGCCGTGCCAGGTCTTAGCTTCCGGGTTCGGAATGGGACCGGGCGTCTCCCCTGGGCTGTGACCGCCGCAAGACTGTTGTTCTCTTATTTCGTGTTCACCCCTCCCTTGAGGAGGGGTTGGTGGCTGGTTCGGGGACCGGATGGTGGACGCGTGTCGTGTTCGTACCGAAGGAACGAGTGTTCGTTGGTTGCGCGTGTTGATGCTTTGGTTCGTGTGCTGATCCCTCGGGTCGCGTGTCCCGGTCGCGTGCGTCACGCGGGGGCTTGTCGCGGTGGGGGTCGTCTTCGACCGTTAGTGCCGGTCGGCTCCACCCCTCGCGGGGCTTCCACGTCCGGTCTATCGACCACATGGTCTCATGTGGGGTCTCACGCACCCCGCGAAAGGGGGTGCCAGGAATCCTTATCTTGGAGCGGGCTTCCCGCTTAGATGCTTTCAGCGGTTATCCCTCCCGAACGTAGCCAACCGGCCGTGCCGCTGGCGCGACAACCGGCATACCAGAGGTTCGTCCACCCAGGTCCTCTCGTACTATGGGCAGGCCTCCTCAGGATTCCAACGAGCGCAGAGGATAGAGACCAAACTGTCTCACGACGTTCTGAACCCAGCTCGCGTGCCGCTTTAATCGGCGAACAGCCGAACCCTTGGGACCTGCTCCAGCCCCAGGATGCGACGAGCCGACATCGAGGTGCCAAACCATCCCGTCGATATGGACTCTTGGGAATGATCAGCCTGTTATCCCCGGGGTACCTTTTATCCGTTGAGCGATGCCGCGTCCGTACGCCGGCACCGGATCACTATCTCCGACTTTCGTCCCTGCTCGATCCGTCGATCTCGCAGTCAAGCCCGCTTGTGCGATTACACTCGACACCCGATTGCCAACCGGGCCGAGCGGACCTTTGAGCGCCTCCGTTACTCTTTGGGAGGCAACCGCCCCAGTTAAACTACCCGCCAGGCACTCTCCCCGACAAGGCTGACTTGTCCGGGTTAGGCATCAGATGGGGACAGAGCGGTATTTCACTGGTCGACTCCACACACACTGGCGTGCATGCTTCACGGTCTCCCGCCTATGCTACACAATCCGCACCTGATGCCAATACCAAGGTATAGTAAAGGTCCCGGGGTCTTTTCGTCCTTCTGCGCTTAACGAGCATCTTTACTCGTACTGCAATTTCGCCGAGCTCCTGGTCGAGACAGCGGGGAAGTCGTTACGCCATTCGTGCAGGTCGGAACTTACCCGACAAGGAATTTCGCTACCTTAGGATGGTTATAGTTACCACCGCCGTTTACCGGGGCTTGAATTCACCACTTCGCGCCCGAAAGCGCTGATGGATCCTCTTAACCTTCCGGCACCGGGCAGGCGTCAGTGCATATACGGCGACTTGCGTCTTGGCATGCACCTGTGTTTTTGGTAAACAGTCGCTACCCCCTGGCTTGTGCCACCCCCCACCGCTCGAGACCGCACAGGGCCGTCACCGCGGGGGGTCTCCCTTATGCCGAAGGCACGGGAGCGGTTTGCCGAGTTCCTTGACCAGGATTCGCTCGCTCGCTTCGGTATACTCTACCTGACCACCTGTGTCGGTTTGGGGTACGAGCGGCCGCCGACCTCACGCCGAAGCTTTTCTCGGCCGACGGGATCACCGGATATCGGGCCGCAAGGGCCCCCATCATCACGCCTCGCCCCGTACTGCCCCCGGATTTGCCTGGGGGCGGGGCCGCACGCTTGACCAGGGAAAACCACCTCCCCGGCCGGCTACCCGTCCGCGTCACTCCATGCGCTCGACCCCAGACAAGCCACCCGGGACCAGCCAATCGGCGCCATCCCCGAAAGGAGGACGCCTCATGGTGAAACCGGGTATTTCGTAAGGGATCGCTGATCGGTCATACGGCCGGTACGGGAATATCAACCCGTTCATCCATTCGACTACGCCTGTCGGCCTCGCCTTAGGACCCGACTCACCCAGGGACGACGAACGTGGCCCTGGAACCCTTGGTCATCCAGCGGCAGGGATCCTCACCCTGCTCTCGCTACTCATGTCTGCATTCTCACTCCCATGAAGTCCACCACACGGTCACCCGGCGGCTTCGACCCTCATGGGACGCTCTCCTACCACGCCGACCCAAAGGATCGACGTCCGCGTCTTCGGTGGCGTGCTTGAGCCCCGCTACATTGTCGGCGCGGAACCACTAGACCAGTGAGCTGTTACGCACTCTTTCAAGGATGGCTGCTTCTGAGCCAACCTCCTGGCTGTCTATGCGACTCCACATCCTTTCCCACTTAGCACGCGCTTGGGGACCTTAGACGACGGTCTGGGCTGTCTCCCTCTCGACGACGGAGCTTATCCCCCGCCGACTCACCGCCGGCATACACGCGACAGGTATTCGGAGTTTGGTTGCTGTTGGTACCCGGTACGGGCCCGCAAGCATCCAGTAGCTCTACCCCCTGCGCGCAATCAACCGACGCTGCACCTAAATGCATTTCGGAGAGAACCAGCTATCACGGAATTTGATTGGCCTTTCACCCCTAACCCCAGGTCATCCCCTCAGTTTTCAACCTAAGTGGGTGCGGTCCTCCACGCGGTCTTACCCGCGCTTCAACCTGCCCAGGGCTAGATCATCCCGCTTCGGGTCCAGGACACGCGACTGACAACGCCTTTTCAGACTCGCTTTCGCTACGCATACGCCACACGGCTTATGCTCGCCACATGCCACTGACTCGCAGACTCATTTTTCGATAGGCACGCCGTCACCCCCCGCAAGGAAGGCTCCGACGGTTCGTAGGCGCACGGTTTCAGGAACTCTTTCACTCCCCTCCCGGGGTGCTTTTCACCTTTCCCTCACGGTACTCGTCCACTATCGGTCAGACAGCTATACTCAGGCTTACCCAACGGTCTGGGCGGATTCACACGGGATTCCACGAGGCCCGCGCTACTCGGGACACGCGATCGCCAGACCATGCGCGTTCGGCTACGGGGCCATCACCCTCTACGGCCCGGTATCCAACCCGGTTCGCCTCACACACGGTATTTATCACTGACGCCCGGCACGTCGGCACCGGGACACACGCTCCCACGACACCGCGGCCGCAACCCCCGACGGGTATCACACGACCACGGTTTAGCCATCATCCGCTTTCGCTCGCCACTACTCACGGAGTATCCTCTCCTGCAGGTACTGAGATGTTTCACTTCCCTGCGTACCCCCCGCAACACATGCGGTGCCAGCCCATGACGGCTGGCGGGTTGCCCCATTCGGAAACCCTCGGATCAAAGCCATGTCGGCGGCTCCCCGAGGACTATCGCGGCCCCACGCGTCCTTCATCGGTACTGTCTGCCAAGGCATCCACCACTGCGCCCTTCACAACGACCAACCCACCAGCCCGAAGGCCCATAGGCGACGGCCGCCGCGAACACACAACGAAAAACACAACAACTTGTGTCCAACTGGAACACTCGACTATCAGATCATCACACACATCAACCACACCCCCGCAAGGGCATGGCCGACACGAAACAAACGAACGAACACACACACCCGCCAACCAAGGACGGATGCATCCAGGCCGCACCACCCCACCCGACAGGGAAAGGACGATGCGCCTCGGTTCATTCACAGTACGAACACCAACCACACCCCCACACAAAAGAGGAAGCATGGCCGTTGCTCGCGTCCACTCTCCAGTTCTCAAACCACCACCACACCACAAGCCCCGCACGACACCACAAGCATCACGCAAGGCCCATGGGCGCGGAACACCCACCCCCGAAGGGGCGTGGCGATCCGGGGACCCAACAGCATGCACCGCACCACGACCCCCGACCCCGCAGGCCGGAGACCAAACCTTCGATCTCTTCCACACCAGCAAGGACGACCCCCCACCCCACACAGGGCGGGCGAACCGGTCGCCCCACAACACGGACGCCACACAGGCGCCCCGCAAAAACTCCGTAGAAAGGAGGTGATCCAGCCGCACCTTCCGGTACGGCTACCTTGTTACGACTTAGTCCCAATCACGAGCCTCACCTTAGACGGCTCCCCCCGCAAAAGCGGTTGGGCCACCGGCTTCGGGTGCTGCCCACTTTCATGACTTGACGGGCGGTGTGTACAAGGCCCGGGAACGCATTCACCGCGGCGTTGCTGATCCGCGATTACTAGCGACTCCGCCTTCACGCAGTCGAGTTGCAGACTGCGATCCGAACTGAGACCGGTTTTCAGCGATCCGCCCCATGTCACCATGTCGCATCGCGTTGTACCGGCCATTGTAGCATGCGTGAAGCCCTGGACGTAAGGGGCATGATGATCTGACGTCATCCCCACCTTCCTCCGAGTTGACCCCGGCGGTCCCGCATGAGTTCCCGGCATAACCCGCTGGCAACATGCGGCGAGGGTTGCGCTCGTTGCGGGACTTAACCCAACATCTCACGACACGAGCTGACGACGACCATGCACCACCTGTGAACCCGCCCCGAAGGGAAACCCCGTTTCCGGGATCGTCAGGCACATGTCAAGCCCAGGTAAGGTTCTTCGCGTTGCATCGAATTAATCCGCATGCTCCGCCGCTTGTGCGGGCCCCCGTCAATTTCTTTGAGTTTTAGCCTTGCGGCCGTACTCCCCAGGCGGGATGCTTAACGCGTTAGCTCCGACACGGAACCCGTGGAAAGGGCCCCACATCCAGCATCCACCGTTTACGGCGTGGACTACCAGGGTATCTAATCCTGTTCGCTCCCCACGCTTTCGCTCCTCAGCGTCAGTAACGGCCCAGAGACCTGCCTTCGCCATTGGTGTTCTTCCCGATATCTACACATTCCACCGTTACACCGGGAATTCCAGTCTCCCCTACCGCACTCAAGCCCGCCCGTACCCGGCGCGGATCCACCGTTAAGCGATGGACTTTCACACCGGACGCGACGAACCGCCTACGAGCCCTTTACGCCCAATAAATCCGGATAACGCTTGCACCCTACGTATTACCGCGGCTGCTGGCACGTAGTTAGCCGGTGCTTATTCGAACAATCCACTCAACAGGCCCGAAGACCTGCCTTGCCCTTGAACAAAAGCGGTTTACAACCCGAAGGCCTCCATCCCGCACGCGGCGTCGCTGCATCAGGCTTGCGCCCATTGTGCAATATTCCCCACTGCTGCCTCCCGTAGGAGTCTGGGCCGTATCTCAGTCCCAATGTGGCCGGTCACCCTCTCAGGCCGGCTACCCGTCAACGCCTTGGTGGGCCGTCACCCCGCCAACAAGCTGATAGGACGCGACCCCATCCCATGCCGCAAAAGCATTTCCCACACCCCCATGCGGAGGGCGCGGAGCATCCGGCATTACCACCCGTTTCCAGGAGCTATTCCGGTGCATGGGGCAGGTTGGTCACGCATTACTCACCCGTTCGCCACTCTCACCCCGGCAGCAAGCTGCCAGGGATCCCGTTCGACTTGCATGTGTTAAGCACGCCGCCAGCGTTCATCCTGAGCCAGAATCGAACCCTCCACAAAAAACCTTCATGAAGAGCCAAACGGCCCCAAAAGAAAAAGACGGACCATCCAATAAGGAAGGACGGTCACACAAAAACCCCGACACCCATCAAACCCCCTCGGGTACCACACGGGCGGGCATCGGACTGGCAATCAAAGACCACCACACAACCACAAAAAGGGTCGCATGATGAAGTAGTACAGTACACACTATTGAGTTCTCAAACCACCACACACAGCCAGATCACACCGGAACCCAGTCCCGAAGCTCACCAACCGGCAGCAAGA
>NZ_QXGI01000018.1 GCF_003952025.1 Bifidobacterium castoris
AACGACCATCCGAATACCCATTCGTGACACCCACAGCCGCCAGCCACTCGATCTCATCATGGAACGCCACACCAGCCGGCACATCCGAGAACCGATCAGACGACGAACCGTTCTTCGACACCGTCAGAACAATCGCAGCCGACTTACCGGAAGCCGTCACCGTGATCGCCGTGACACCCTCGGCCTTCGCCGTGACCTTGCCATTGCCATCAACCGTGGCAACCGCCGTATCCGACGACGACCAATAGGCCGCGCCGACCGTCGCATTCGCCGGGTTCGCTGTCACCGACAACTGCACCGACGTATTCTGCGCCAACGTCAGCTTGTTGTCAGCCACGCCGGAGCCCGAAATCGAAATCGACTGCAGGACGGCACCGTTGTCCTCGACCGTCACGATGATGGAGGCGGACTTGTTGCCGGCAGTCGCCGTGATGACGGCGTTGCCAGCCGCGACGCCACGCACCATGCCGTTGGTCACCGTCGCCACCGAAGCGTTCGACGTGCTCCATGTGACGGCGCGATCCGTCGCGTTGCTCGGCAGCACCGTCGCGTTGAGGTTCAGGCCCGCGCCGACGTTGATCGACGCCTTGCCGTCCGCCACACCGGTACCCGAAATCGCCACCGACTGCACTGCCACATAATCGGACGCCACCGTCACGCTGACCGTCGCGGACTTGCCGCCGGCCGTCGCCGTAATCGTCGCCGTGCCCGCCGCGATGGCCGTCACCTTGCCCGAGGCGTCCACCGTCGCCACCGACGTGTTCGACGACTTCCACGAAACCGCGCGATCCGTCGCGTTCGCCGGAGCCACCGTCGCCGACAGCTGCTTCGTGGAACCGATCGGCAGTCCAAAGTCACCTCCGGCAATCGACACCGACGACACCGGCACGGTCACCGTGCACGGAGGATTGTCGACGGTGAGCTGGCCGCTCTTGACGAGCAGCGACTCGCCGGCGCCCTTGTAATTGGCTTCGCCGTTGTTGTCCCACTGGCCGGAGCCGTTGTTGAACACGAACTCGACCTCATCCTGGTCCGGATTGTCGATCGTGTACTTGACGTAGCCGTCGCAGGCCGCCTCCATCTTGACGCCCGGAACGGTCGTCCAGGTGCCGGCCGCACCGCCCTTGTTCACACGGTAGTGCAGATACGTCGAGTTCGCGCCGAAGCCAGCCGAAGGATAGTAGACGGTCGTCGTCGTCGGGACCACGAGCTCACCGGTGACGGTGATCGTGATCGTGTCTGTCTTGCCGCCGGCCGTCGCCGTGATCGTCACGGTGCCGGCCTTGTTCGCCTTGACGTTGCCGTTCGAGTCGACAGTCGCGATCTGCTCGTCGGACGAGCTCCACGTGATCTTCTTGCTCGAGGCGTTCGACGGGGCGACGGTCGCGCTCAGCTGAGCGGTGCGGGAAGTACCGAGATCGATTGACATCGAGTCGCCCTCGTTGATCGTCACGGATTCGACCGGGATCGTGATGACCGGGCCGCCGGCTGCGCCGATGCGGGCGAGCGGAGCGGAGTAGGAGTCGTCATCGGACTTCTCGTAGGAGTTGTTCTCCTGCGAGGTCGTATCCGGAAGGTCGGCGTTGTCGTTCGCGGCAAGATCGTACGGGAGGGCATCCATACCGGACAGGCCCATCGTCGCGACGATCTGGACGCCGACGCCGGTCTTCGCAACGTCATCGGCCGTGATGCCGAGCTCCTCGAGCGGGATCGAGAGCTCGTAGTTCACATCCTCCGCAGCGGAGTTGTGGCCCTTCGAGTTGAACTCGACCCAGTTGGCGTTGTCGTTCTTCATATCACCGGGCACACGGTTGTGGGCAGTGCCCCAACCACCATCGATGCCCCAGACTTCCTTGCTCAGGATGCCCTTGCCGTACTTGAACTTCATACCCGTCTTCTGGGTGCCCACGGCCGGAGCCGCACTCGGACCGAAGATCGCGTTCGAGCTCAGACCGTTCTCGTCACCACCGTACATCCACGGTCCGTTGGCGCCGTTGTACGAAATGCCGACGAGGTTGTTGATGCTCTGCTCCCACTGGTTGTTCGAGGCCCAGATGGTGCCGCCCGTGGTGAGGTTGAGGTTCTTGCCGATCTTGTTGTCGGCGCGGCCCGTGTCAAGCACGATCCACACCGGGCAGTTGAGCTCGCCGAAGAGCGGACGTCCGATCGGGTAATCATCACCCGGATCGACATAGTCCTGAACGTTCGTCATCTCCCACATCAGGTAGAGATTCTCGTCATCATAGGTGCCGTACAGCGCATACAGATCGACAGGGACCTCATACATCGAGTTCTCGCGGTAGACACGGGGATCATCGTTCGCCGCACCCTGTGCGATGAGCATCGAGGAGTCCCAATCGCTGACGGAACCATCGACGGTGATCGTCTTCTTCGGGACGTTGCCGGTCGTGTTCGTCGAATAGTACTTCGCGAGCTGCTGGGCAGCACGCTCGGTCTTCTCATAGGTGTACTGGACATTGAAGTCCTTCTGCGTGCTGCCGGTGCCTTTGCCGGTCAGCGTCAGCGTGATGACATCACCGACCTCGGCGCCTGCGCCGATCGTGATGGTGTCGCCGTCCTCAATGGAGCCGGACTTGCCGTCAGAGGTCGAGTAGCGTGCATTGGCGACGTTCTTCATGCTGATCTTGACGTCGATGCTGCTACCGGTGAACGTGGTATTGCCCGGGGCTGCACTGATGTACTCGACGTCACCGACCTGACCTCCGCCGTTGAAGAAGACGGACACGGCACCGCCCTTGGCACGACCGGAGGTGATCTTGCCGTCCTTGACGGTGATGGAGCCGCCATTCACCTGATCCTTATAGGTGCCGTCGTCAAGCACAACGGTGGTGCCGCTGAGGTCACGATCTCCGCCGGCGTTGACCACGGTCACACCGTCGTTGTCGTCGGCGCCGTCGGAGACATAACGCTGAATCATCAGGCAGGAATCATCTCCGCAGTTGGCGAGGTTCTCCGGAGCCCCTTCCATGGCATTGCGGAATTTGTTGACCGCGACCACTTCCGGGCTCTTCCATTCGTCATCACCCGCCGCACCGAGCTGCGTCTGCTCGGAGAACTGCGGGTTGGAGCCGCCGGAGCCGACCGGACGGTTGAAGAACAGTGGCGCGCCGCCGGCACGCGAGCCGATGATGCCCCAGCCCAGACGGATCTGCTGTGCGGTCATACCGGTGGATTCCTTGTCTCCGTTCGCATAATTGTCATGCGATTCAACCCAGGTGACCAGCTGGTTGTCCTTGACACCCTGACCCTGCAGGTCGCGCAGCGAGTTGGCGTTCATGCGTCCGCTCCTGACGGCGGCGCGAATAGTCTTGCCGTAATTGGAGCCGGTGTTGCCTCCGCCGTTCGAGGAATACTTGTCGAACAGGGCCGGATACGCCGCGACGTTCAGGCCCTGATCGCCCTGCAGGACCTCGCCGTACTGGTACTGCGCGCCATTCGGCAGGATCGTATCGAAGTACGGGGAATGTGTATCGAACTCGTCCGGGAGCTCGATGTGCTTCGCCGCATCATAACGGAAACCATCCACACCATCCGCGACCGCACGCGTCAGATAGTCCTTCATGCGATCGGCGACGGTCTGGCTCTGGGTGTTCAGATCGAGCAGGCTGAGCAGATGGCACTGCGTGACCTGCCAACGGTTGTCGTAATCGATCGCATCGCCACGAATGCTGTACTCATCGGAAGCGCCGCAAATACCCCAATCAGGATGGAAGTTGCTGGAATCCTTCCAGCTGGATTCAACCGCGTTCCAATCCGAAGTGAAATGGTTGATGACGGCGTCGGCAATGATGCGAATGCCGTGCTTGTGAGCCTCTTCGGTCATCGCCTTGATCTCGGCCTCGGTGCCAATGACCTTGTTGCCGATGCCGGTGCCGGACGGCTGGTACACGTAATACCAGTTCTCAGTGAACACGCCGCCATGCTCCGGCCCCTTGATTGTACTCATCGGCACCGTCTGGATCGAGGTGTAGCCGGCGTTCGCGATCTCCTCCATATGAGCCTTGATCGTATTCGCCGACCACATCCACGCATGCAGGATCGCGCCGTAATCCATCTCCTTGGACAGGCCGTAGGATTCGCGGGCGGCTTCGAACTGCGCGTCGCCGAGCGTGCGGTCATAGCTGGTGGTCGGTCCCACATGGTCGGCCGCCACGGCGGGGGAGGTTCCCACCACCATGCCGCCGGCAAGTGTGGCCGCGGCAGCAAGGCCGGCGATCGCCTTCGTCACGGGCCTGCGGCCCGAAGGACGCTTGTCCGCGCCGGGGCTGGCCCCGTGCTTTTCAGACAGAGGTGTCATGCCACTGTCTCCTTTTCTTCTCTGGAATAGGTTCTTTCTTTCCTTGTGTTGCGGTCCCCGTCAGCACAGCCGGGAACCTGATGCGATACCCTCACGCCGCTTGAATATACCGTCCGCGAAAGGATACAGGCAGTCGTCACAATCATTGTGCAACCGTTCGCATTCCATCTAGTATAACCAAATACTTGCACAACATCAACACAGGTCCATGATAGAGAGAACGTTCGCATCCATATGAAAGCCGATTTGTTCCAGACATTCCATCTGTCATCGTCCATGTAACCTATCGCAGATGACCATAAAAAGCGTGAAAACGAGCGGCTCCCCGGAAAAGAGGTCTTCCGGGGAGCCGTTCTAGATCAGCGTTCCGTTGGGTTAGGAAACGGGACGCATATACGGGTCAGACGAGTTTGTTGAGGCGGTACAGGAACGCGGCCATCGCCGAACGCGTCAGCTTGTCACCATAACCGAACGTGCCATCCGCATTGCCCAGCGTAATACCCACCTTCGCGCACCACAGGATCTCC
>NZ_QXGI01000019.1 GCF_003952025.1 Bifidobacterium castoris
CCTGAAAACACACACAACCACCGGCGTGTCGAAAACACCCCACAACCCCACCACCAACACCACAACACACCACCCAACCACCACCACAACACACCACAACAACCCCACCACCGGCGTGTCACACACCGCTACGCCCACGTCATACATCGCCTCCCCATGCGCGCACGCGCACTAAGCTGGGCCCCGACAAGCCGACGCATCACGGATGCGTAAACGACCGCGCGTATATGGCCCGCGGCCGCAAATCCCGGCACATTCCCACGGAAGGGGAGCCATGTCCATCACATCCACATCAACGCCACCATCAGCCTCCACGCGGACGACCATCGGGTTGCCGAACGACGGCTTCGTTCCAGTGGCCACGATCAGTCCGGCGAGCACCGTCGCCGACCCCGCGCACAACGCGGATCTCTGCTATCAGGGTCTGCGGCGTGCGGCCGGTCTCGGCGCCAAGGTCGTCGTCTTCCCGGAGGTCGTGCTCACGTCGTACATCGCCGACGACCTGCTGTACCACGGCATTCTGCTGGAAAGCGCAGAGCGCGAGCTGGGACGGCTCGCGGCGCGCACCGCGGATCTCGACGTGCTGTTCTCCGTCGGCGTCCCGCTGTGCATCAACGGCAAGATCTACAACACCGTCGCCGTATGCCACCGCGGACGCATCCTCGGCGTCGTGCCGAAGACCTTCATCCCCACCTACGGCGTGGATTTCGAGGGCCGCTGGTTCAATTCCGGCCCCACCGACGTCACCGACATCACGGTGGCCGACCAGACGCATGTGCCGTTCGGTTCACATCAGCTGTTCCGCTGCCGTCAGATGCCGCAGCTATGCGTCGGTTATGAGATCTGCGAGGATATCTGGTCCCCTCAGCCGCCTTCGATCCGCCTCGCCCTGGCCGGCGCGACGATCATCTGCAATGGCTCCGCATCGAATGCGTCGCTGGAGAAGGATATCTATCGACGTGGCCTCATCAGCGGACAAAGCGCACGTTTGCTGTGCTGCTATGCCTATTGCAGTTCAGGCCAGGGCGATTCGACGAGCGACGTGACGGTCGGCGGCCAGGAGATCATCGCCGAGAACGGCGCCGTGCTCGCACAGGCCCGGCCGTTCGGCGAGGGCTTCGCGATCGCCGACGTGGACGTCGAAAGCCTGTGGGGCGCACGTCGCGGCATGTCGTCGTTCAAGGTGGCCGCGAGCGCCCAAGCCGCCGGCTATCACGAGACGTTGTTCGACATGGACGTTCCCGAGCATCCGCTGCACCGCCCGGTCTCGCCGCAGCCCTTCGTGCCGGCGGAGCCACGAGACCGTGACGATTGCTGCGATCTGGCGTTGACGATGCAGGCGCATGGCATGCTCGCGTTCCTGCACAACCGCGGTGCCGACGGCATCACCGTGCTCGCAGAGGACACCGCGGTCGCCGATGCCGCACTCGCGCTGCTCGTCGCCGTGCGCGCCGCCGATCTCGCAGGTCTCCCACGCACGGCCGTGCATATGCGCTTCCCCGGAGAGCGGCCGAACGACCATGCCAAGACGCTGCTCGATTCCCTTGCGGCCGCGGTCGGCTGCACGATATTCGACACCGCCCACCCGCAGGACGCCACGGCCGAGGCGCTCGTCAATCCGGCCGACATGACGGAGCTTGCACTCGGCATCAGCGGCTTCCCGCTCGATCTGACGATGCAGTACGCCGTGAACAGCCAGTTGGTGCGCTCCTTCGTGCCGCTGATGCTCGCACATGTCGCGAAGACGACCGACGATGAACGGTTGCACGCGGCGCTTGGACCGATCATCGCCCATGACGCCCCGCTCCATGTCCCCGAACATGACCGCTATGCGGCGCAGGGTTTCACCGACATCGCGCCCGTCGAGGTCGAGGATTTCTTCATCGATGGGTTCCTGCGCGCGCAATACCGGCCGGCGAAGTCGTTCCGGCTGGCGCGGTGCGCGTTCGGATCCAAGTATGACGGCGAGCGGCTGCTCAAGTGGATGCGCACGTTCTACGGCAGGTTCTTCGCGACCCAGTTCATGCGCCACGATCTCCCCGACGGTCCGCGCATCGGATCGGCCGGTCTTGATCTGCGCGACGGTTTCATGATGCCGACGTATGCGCAAAGCACGTTGTGGCTCGATGAGGTCGATGCGCTGCTCGCACAACTCGACGCCTGAGCCGCAGCCGGCATCCTCATGAACGCATGCGCCCCCCTGTGGGGATGTTCCATGTGAAACAAATCGATTTGTTTCACATGGAACATCCCCACAGGGGGGCGCATGGGTCAATGCCGGTCGATCAACGCGTCCGGCGGGCGGCGAAGGCGCGGACGTTCGCGAGGAATGCGCAAACGAGGACGACGAGCAGGACGATCATACCGACATGGCCTCCATGCTGCGTGGCCGTCTCGAAGGCCGTTTTGTCCTTCTCAAGGCTATGCCCGGATTGAGCCACACCCAAGCAGATGGACATCACCGTCGTACCGACGGCGCCCGCGAGCTGCTGGAACGTGCTGAACATGGCGTTGCCGTCCGGCTGCATGCGCGGCGAGATGACGCTCATGCCCGCGGTCATCGTATTGGGATAGGCCATCGAGAAGCCGATCATGTACGCGATGTAGCCTACGCAGATCATCCAGACGCTTGCGGTCGGACGCACCATGAGCAGCATCAGTATGATGCCCAGGATGGCAAGCGCCATCGTCGAGAGGATCGGGCGCATCGGGCCGAAACGATCGAGCAACGCCCCGCCGACCGGCGCCAGCACGGCGCCCAGCAATGCACCGGGGAGGATCAGCAATCCCGCGACGGTCGTCGTTGAGCCAAAGCCGAGCTGGGCGAGATTCGGGATGAGATAACCGAAACCGATCGTGACACCTTCCAGCATCACATAGGCCAGCAGATGCCAACGGAACGGCACCGAACGCAGGACGCCCATATGGATGAGCGGATCCGTCGAACGCTTGCTCAACGACGCGAACCATACGAGGGCGCCCACGGACACGAGGAACAGCACGACAGCAAGTACAAGCGTGCCGGATGCGCCGGACTCGCCTGAGGTCAGGGCCGTGATGGAGGCCCCCATCCGATCAAGCGCGAACACGAAGGCCACGAAGCCGATCATCAGCAGTATGAGCTGCACCCAGCTGAAGCGTACGCGCTCGGTCGGGCGCGGTTGGCGGATGGTCGCGGCGCCGACGAAGCCCGCGATCACCAGGAACGGGATCAGAATCGCGAACATCCAGCGCCAGCCGATCGCCGACACGCCTACACCGCCTACCGTGGGCCCGAGTGCAGGTGCGATGGCGCACACCATGTTGCCGACGCCCATCAGCAGTCCCAGACGTGAGCGCGGGGACTGCTCGAGGATGATGTTGAACATGAGCGGCAGCGCGATGCCGGTACCGGCACCCTGCAGGATGCGAGCGAGCATCAGCATCGGGAAGTTCACGGCAAGCGCGGCGATCAACAATCCCGCGACGCACAGCACGACCGCGGCCATGAAGGACGATTTGAGCGTGAAGCGGTGATTGAGATACGACGACAACGGCGTGACGATGGACACCACAAGCAAATATCCGGTCGTCAACCATTGCACAACAGAAGTGCCGATATGGAATTCCTCCATCAGCGTCGGGAAGAGCACATTGGTCATCGTCTCCGTGAGGATGCCGATGAAGGCCATGAGGCCAGTCGCGATGATCGCAAGCAGCAGTTTCGGCTCGATGCGCTCGGCCGCAGGTGTTTCGCCGCCTTCATGGTCAGACGGTGGAGTGGGATGATGGTTCGGTGACGTCAATGAGGAATCGGAATTGGACATCAGTGCAGAAGCCGTCCCCGGCTATCCTTTCTTGGCTCGGTATGATTGCGGCCCATTCCGCGTTGCCGAGCACTGCAGGGAGGGCACGCCAGCCGCTTATGCGGCTTGGCATAGAAAAAGCGGGGATGGACCTCGCTTGTTACTGTTCCAGTATACCCGATATCTCCATTGTCATATCAGGTGTGAAACACCAAGTGAGCGTCGCGGATGACCGTCTGATGCTTGGCTGGATAGCAGAAGAGCCCGCCGTGGTGGTGGGCTCTTCGTGTGAAGTGTGGGTGCGGCGGCGTGCTACTCTCCCACACCCTGTCGGGTGCAGTACCATCGCCGTGCCAGGTCTTAGCTTCCGGGTTCGGAATGGGA
>NZ_QXGI01000002.1 GCF_003952025.1 Bifidobacterium castoris
TTGCCGGGCTTGCCGTCGGGATCATGCTTGCCGTCGGGGAACGGGTTCTTCGTACCGTTCACCTCGTCGCCATCCGAGATGCCGTCACCATCGGTGTCCGGCTTCGTCGGATCGGTGCCGATCTTCTTCTCCTCGCCATCGGGCAGGCCGTCGCCGTCCGTGTCGGGCTTCGTCGGATCGGTGCCGTCCTTGATCTCGTCGCTGTCCTTGACGCCATCCTTGTCGGTGTCATCGCTGTTCGGATCGGTCGGCTTGCCGTCGTTCTTCGCGCCGGTGACCTCGTCGCCGTCCGAAACACCATCGCCATCCGTGTCCGGATTGAGCGGATCGGTGTTGCCGGGCTTGCCGTCGGGATCATGCTTGCCGTCGGGGAACGGGTTCTTCGTACCGTTCACCTCGTCGCCATCCGAGATGCCGTCACCATCGGTGTCCGGCTTCGTCGGATCGGTGCCGATCTTCTCTTCCTCCTTGTCCGGCAGTCCATCCTTGTCGGTGTCCTTCGTGGAGTCCTTGACGGTAATCGTGAAGGATGCGGCCCCATTGGAGCCATGCTCACCGAGAGCGGTGACCGTGACAGTGTAGACCTTGTCCTCGTTCTTCGTCGGAGCGCCGGAGATGGTCTTCGTCGCCGGATCGAAGGTGACACCGTCCGGAAGACCGGTGACGGTCAGCGTCGGATTCACCTCAGCGCCGTCCTTGTCGGTCACCGCGATAACGATGTCCTTGATCGGGTCGCCGGACCAGACGGTCTGGTCCTCGATCGGAGCGATCGTCAGCGGATCGCCGGCGGTCACTACGAAGGCGACAGCAGTGGTGTCTTCGGAGTTGTCGGGGTAGGTGACCTTCACCGGGATCGTCACGCCGTCGCCGGCCTTCGCGTCCTGAGACGGCGTCACCGTCACCTCGCCGGTGCCCGCATCGACGGCCGCCGTCCAACCGGCCGGCAGCGCGCCAGCCGGATCAAGCGCGTACACGGTGCCCTGCGGCATCTTCGCATCACCCGTCTGCGGGACCTTCACCGTCTCGCCGGGCTTCGCCGAAGCGTCCTTGTACCCCGGATTATGCGCATCCGCGAGCGAACCGACCTGGAACACCGCGACCGCGTCATCCGTCGACTTGTCCGCGTACGTCACCGTCACCGGCACGTCGACGGCCTTGCCCGCATCCGCCACGACCGGCGTATACGAGACCAGACCGGTCTTCGCGTCCACGCTCGCCCCGGCGGGCGCGTCCTTGCCGAGCGCGTACGACGCCACATCCGGCGTCGCCGCAGTGCCATCGGCGTTCGTGAACGTCGGAGCCTTGGACGTCGCCTGAGCATCAACCGACGCGGACGTCACCTCATACTTCGGATCCACCGAATCAGCAGTCGTCGGATCGGGAGCAGCCACCGTGAACTTGACGGAGGCCGTGTCTTCGGAGTTGTCGGGGTAGGTGACCTTCACCGGGATCGTCACGCCGTCGCCGGCCTTCGCGTCCTGAGACGGCGTCACCGTCACCTCGCCGGTGCCCGCATCGACGGCCGCCGTCCAACCGGCCGGCAGCGCGCCAGCCGGATCAAGCGCGTACACGGTGCCCTGCGGCATCTTCGCATCACCCGTCTGCGGGACCTTCACCGTCTCGCCGGGCTTCGCCGAAGCGTCCTTGTACCCCGGATTATGCGCATCCGCGAGCGAACCGACCTGGAACACCGCGACCGCGTCATCCGTCGACTTGTCCGCGTACGTCACCGTCACCGGCACGTCGACGGCCTTGCCCGCATCCGCCACGACCGGCGTATACGAGACCAGACCGGTCTTCGCGTCCACGCTCGCCCCGGCGGGCGCGTCCTTGCCGAGCGCGTACGACGCCACATCCGGCGTCGCCGCAGTGCCATCGGCGTTCGTGAACGTCGGAGCCTTGGACGTCGCCTGAGCATCAACCGACGCGGACGTCACCTCATACTTCGGATCCACCGAATCAGCAGTCGTCGCCCGATCGGTGACCGTCATCGTAACGGTGTCGGTGATCGTGTGCTCGGTCTTGTCTGCCGATGTGATCTTATAGGTCACCGGGATCGTATAGGTTCCGGCCGCCTCGGGGGTACCGGCAAGCGTGCCATTGGCGTTCAACGTGACGCCCTTAGGCAGCGCATTGGCCGCATTCGGAGCAGTGGCGTCCACCGCGAAGTCAGAGACCTTGTCGTCCTTGCGAAGACCGTTGACGATGATCTTCGCGTCCGCGGCAAGCGGCTGGCCCGCAACGGTCGTATCCGGGGTGATCGCGGTGTCAACGATCTGGAAGTCCAGCTCGTAGGGGATGGTGACGTCGACCTTGAACGTCTCGTCGGTCTTGTCGCCCTTCGGGACGTTGAGCGTTGTCGTCGCGTTCACGACGACATTGGTTTCGCCTGCTGCAGTGGGGGTGCCGGTGATGTTGCCGTCAGCGTCGATCGACAGGCCGTCGGGCAGAGCGCCGTCCTTCGGAGTGAAAGCGTACTTCACCGCAGTGTCGGCACCGACGATATCACTGTAATCCGGAAGCGACAGCTTCGCTGTCACGCCCTTGCCGTCCGGATCGGGGTTCCCCGGAACCGCAAGCGGGTACGACTTGCCGACCTGGCCCAGCGGAATGTCGGCATGCGCGTTGACGGCGGTGAACGAATCCGATCCAAGTGCCTGGGAGACTTCATCATTATCGGCGTTCGCCGTGTACAGCGTCGCCGTATAGGTGCGCGACGTGCCATCGAACTCGGGGACCTTGAAGTCGCACGAGTCGAGCTTGCCGTCAGTGGTGACTTTCAAAGCGTCGCAGGTCGCGACGTCCTTGCCATCCGGATCGGTCCAGACGATTTTATAGGTTCGGCCCGGATCGAAGCTGTACGCCAGTCCTGTTGCGGTTGTATGCGCCGTATCGCCGATCTTCGCGAAGTTGCCCGCGCTGTCGTAGGGATTGACGTCGAAGCTGATGTCATCGGGGATAAGCGCAAAGTTGATGTTGTAGATCTTGCTCGTCAGCTTCTCGGCGAAGGAGCCGGAAGGATAAGTGGCGAGGCCACCTGCACCAAGCGAACCGATGTCGCCCGAGAAGTTGTTGTACTGGAACGGGCCGGCCGAGGAGATGCCTTCCATCGGCTCAGTGGATACGTACAGCCAATCGTAATTGATGTGCTTGCTGGAGCCATTGCCGAGCAGCCAGCTGCCGTCATCATGCGATGCAGCGAGCGTATGGGCCTTGTCCGCGGAGACGAGCCCTGCGCTCTTGTAGGAATTGCCATAGGTTCCCTTGAAATCAAGCACATAGCTGCCATCGTTGGCGGTCTTCGCGGTCACCGTCTCGGCGATCCACTTGTCCTTGCCGTCCTTGTCGATCTGCTGCTTGATCCAATCCTGCAACGCCTGTTCATCCGCGCTGTCCCAAGTCGCTCCACGGATGCTCTTGTCGTTGGCCGCCTTGTATTCGTTTTCGATCTTCGTCACGGCCTCGTCGGACAGATAAGATGCGGTCACGCGCACGCCCGGGGCGGCCGAGTCGCCCTTGCTGTGCTCATAATCGAACTGCTCGCTCCACATCGTCGCCGGAAGCGCGCTGTAGTTCCAGAACACGGTTCCGGAGACGGTGCCGTTGGTCACCTTGTTCTGCGACGACGTGTCGGCATCCGCCTGGTCCTTATGCATCTGCGCGACGGGCTTTTCCTGGTATCGAATCTTCACGGTCTGAATCGTGTTCGGTCCGATGCCGTAGTTGGTCGCGGCTTGCACCTGATAGGCATGGGTCGTCGGGAAGACGCGCTCATTGCCCCACGAATAGGACAGCGAATACTTGTTCGTATCCGGATTATCGGACCACACGCGGTAGTACTCGCCCTGCGGCAGGTTCGGGTCGGCGTCGAAGGTGTGGATGCCGCCCTCGGAATCGACGAACGGCTGCATGACGATGCCCCAGTTGCCCTGATCATCCGAGACCGTGGTGTAGACGGGCGAGGCGACGGTTCCCTTGTTGTCGAACCACTGAGCATACACGCGCACGCCCTTGAGCGGACGAAAATCATTGCTGACCAGGTTGCCGCCATAGGGCACGCCCACATTGCCCGAAATCGTACTGTATGTATCGGCGTTGCCCGGCGATTCGATCGCCTTCGTAGCCGCGGGGACGGATGCCGCATCATCCGCGAAGGCGGCTGGCGCGACGCAGCCAACGCTCAGCGCGGCCACTGCGGCCAGACAGGCAACCCCTCTCCGTAAGTATCCAAAATCTCTCATGTGTACTTAGTTTCCTTTCTAGCGCATGCACCCCCCCCCCGCTTTTCGCTGAAGAGAGGCTGAGGTGAATGTGCACTTTGCCAGCGTGCTAGGTGATATGACCAATGGATTGTCCCGACCATCCACATGTGTAAGGTGCCTCACACCTGCACTGAACATATATGCGTGATATGCCTAATTCGACAGTCGGAACTCATGCGCCCCGTCGCCGCCTCATGACGCAATCATCCTGTCGCGAAATAGTAAAGATAGTTGACTATTTGCGTCGGCATGCGAACCGTGCTATGGAGAACATCAGGCGCGCGGCGCCGGACACGGCGATACGCGCGGCAACCGCGACGGGAGCTGGAATCGGCCATCTTCAGCGTTTGCCTGCGGCATTCGATTCAACGACATAGGACAACACCTGCACATACAGATGGACGATCTTAAGCAGCAGACACCGTTTCCTCATCCCAAGCATCGACATCGCAGACATGCTGGTCTCATGCACCTTATTCATAATCGACTGGCTGCGTTGACGCCCCAACCGGGTCAGATAGATCTTGCGCACGCGGGCGTCCGTATCGCCAACGACCGTATAGACATAGCCGGATTCCTCAAGGACGCGCACGATGCCGCTGACCGCCTGCTTCGACAGCTGGGTCCGATGGCAGATGACCTTGTGCGTGCAGCCCTCATGATCGAGCAGGATGTTCATGACGCCGATGGCGTTCGGAGAGATTGCTTCATCGGTCATCAGAAAGCGATACAGGTGCCCCAGCTGCTCCCAGTCGCGAAAGAACTGCACCGCGAATCGCCGCGCATCCCGATTGAGATTGCCATCATCCTGCATCATCAGTCCTCCTTGACCAGTCCCACGGAATGATTCTTGACCACACCCGAGCAACTCACAGATTTATGTCAAGAAGGTTAACATAATGGGCCATTGGTATCAAATGGGCATCAAGACAGCATAATCCGTTGCATGAATACTGCGTATAATGACGCCATAAGCCCGGACACGGCACCAATCGCGCAAAACCGACTATTTTGCATAGCCCATATACAAAAAGGACCCGACTATGGAGTCGGGTCCGGAAAAGCGGAGCGTCAGCGCTTCGCACGCATGCGCAGGAAGACCTTGCGGACTTCCGAGGCGAGCAGCACGAAGAACGCCAGGCCGATGCATTCGAGCCACGCCATCGCCGGCAGCGGCGTCGTACCGAAGGCCGTATTGAGGAACGGCACGTAGATGACGAGCAGCTGCAGCACGACGGACAGGCCGATCGCGCCCCACAGCCACTTGTTCGAGAACAGGCCGACGAAGGCGCTCTGCAGATGCGAACGCGACGCGAGCGCGTTGAACAGCTGCGCGAACACGAGAATCGTGAAGCCCATCGTACGCGCCTCGACCATCTGCGCGTCATGGCCCATCGCGCTTACCGAACGGTCGGTGAACAGGCCGCCGGACAGATGCATGTCCATGCCGATGAGCGTGACGACGGCCATGATGATGCCGATGTAGACGATGTCGCCCCACATCGCGCCGTCGATGACGCGGTCGGTGAGCTTGCGCGGCTTGCGGTCCATGACGTCCTCGGTCATCGGATCGACGCCCATCGCGAGCGCGGGCGCCGCGTCGGTCAGCAGGTTGATCCACAGCAGCTGCGTCGCGAGCAGCGGCACGGTGACGCCGACCGACGCCGGGTTCTTGATGCCGAGCCAGCCGGCGAACACGACGCCGAAGAAGACGGTGAAGACCTCGCCGACATTCGAGCTGAGCAGGTAGCGCAGGAACTTGCGGATGTTGTCGAAGATGCCGCGGCCCTCGCGCACGGCGGCGACGATCGTCGAGAAGTTGTCGTCGGCGAGGATCATCTTCGCCGACTGCTTCGTCACCTCGGTGCCGGTGATGCCCATCGCGACGCCGATGTCCGCGGCCTTGACGGCCGGGGCATCGTTGACGCCGTCGCCGGTCATCGCGGCGATGTTGCCCTGACGCTGTAGCGATTCGACGATCTTGAGCTTGTGCTCCGGGGCGACGCGCGCGTAGACGGAGACCTCGGATGTCGCCTTGTCGAGCTGGCGCTCGTCCATCGCGTCGAGCTCGTCGCCGGTGAGCGCCTTGCCGTCCTTGGCGATGATGCCGAGGTCGGAGGCGATGCGGGCGGCCGTGAGCGGATGGTCGCCGGTGATCATGACGGTGCGGATGCCGGCGCGGTGCGCTTCGGCGACGGCGTCGCGCACCTCGGTGCGCGGCGGGTCGATGATGCCGACCATGCCGTTCCAGATCAGATGCGCTTCGATCGCGTCGGCCTGTTCGGCGATGTCGGAGACCTCGCCGGCCGAGTTCGTGCGGATGCCGGGGATCTGCGCGAGCGAATCGGTCTCGAGCGGGCGGTACGCCTCGCCGAGCGTGCGGTACGCCTCACGAGAGAGCCGTTCGACCGTTTCGAGGATGTCCTGGCGGTCGCCTTCGGTGAGCTTGCGGATCGCGCCGTTGACGTAGATGCGGTCGCAGTAGCCCAGCAGCACGTCCGGGGCGCCCTTCGCGAAGACGGTGAGCTTGCCGGCGTCGGTCGCGTTGCGCGCGATGACGGACATGCGCTTGCGCTCCGACGTGAACGGGATCTCGGCGACGCGCTGGAAGTGCTCGTACTTCTTGTCCGCATGCGTCTTGCGGGCGGCCACGACGAGCGAGACCTCGGTCGGGTCGCCGACGACCTCCCAGGTGCCGGGCTTGTCGCCCGCACGCAGTTCGCCGTCGTTCGCGAGCGTGCCGGCGCCGAGCGTGGCGAGCACCTCGTTCGCGATGTTCTCCGGGACGGCGACGCCGTCGAGCGCGACCATGTCGCCCTCCGGCGCATAGCCGGTGCCGGTCAGTTCGACCTCGCCCGACGGCACGACGACGCGTTCGACGGTCATCTCGTTGCGGGTGAGCGTGCCGGTCTTGTCCGAGCAGATGACGGACGCGGAGCCGAGCGTCTCGACCGAATGCAGCTTCTTGACGATCGCGTGGTGCGCGGCCATGCGCTGCACGCCGAGCGCGAGGACGACGGTGAGGATCGCGGCGAGACCTTCCGGCACGGCCGCGACGGCGAGCGAGACGGCGAGCAGCAGCGAATCGATGACGTCGTGGACGCTGTGGAAGCCTTCGAGCAATGCGAGCGCGAGCAGGACGACGGCCGCGATGATGCACACGGCGATGCCGAGGATCTTCGAGACGTGGTTCATCTCCTTCTGCAGCGGCGTCGCCTCGTCGTCGGTCGACTGCAGCAGATCGGCGATTTTGCCGACCTGCGTGTTCATGCCGGTGCCGGTCACGACCGCGCGGCCGGTGCCCTGCGTGACGGAGGTGCCGTTGAAGACCATGTTCGCACGGTCGCCGAGCGCCTTCGCCTTCTCGAGCGCCGTCGGGTTCTTGCCCACCGGGACGGATTCGCCGGTCAGCGACGCCTCGGCGATGCGCAGGCTCGCGGCGGCGAGCAGACGACCGTCGGCCGGGACCGTGTCGCCTTCACCAAGCACGAGGATGTCGCCGGGGACGATGTCGGTCGTGTTGATGCGCTCGACGCGGCCGTCGCGCAGCACGTTCGACGTCGGCGCCGTCATCTCGGACAGCGCGTTGACGGCTTCCTCGGCCTTCGCCTCCTGCACGTAGCCGAGAATCGCGTTGACGATGAGGATCAGCACGATGACGATGGCGTCGAAGGGCAGCGCCTCGCCTCCTTCGGCGCCGGGCGCCGCGTTGACCTTCTCGATGATCCAGGCGACGAGCGAGATCGCCGTCGCGGCGAGCAGCAGGTAGACGAGCGGATCCTGGAACTGCTGCAGGAACTTCTTCCATTTCGGCACCGGCGGCGCGCTCGCGAGCTCGTTGGGGCCGAACTTCTCCAGTCGGCGCTTGGCCTCGGCGGCGCTCAGGCCGGTGCGTAGATCGACGTCGAGCGCCGCGGCCACCTGATCGGCGCCGACGAGCGACGGGTCGACGTCGCGCAGCAGTGCCTCCTGCGCTTTCACCTCCCGGCTCTCCTGGGCGCCCTCAGTCTCCACATGGGGCTCGTTGGATAATGCGGATGGATCAATGATGCGATCATCCATAGGTTGTTTCTCCTCGGTCAGCCGCGGAGTAGTCAGCCAGGCGCGGCTCCCCTGCCCGGTATCGGCGGACCGGGAAACGGGCGTCGGACTGCGCGGTTATTTCCGGCGCCACGTTGGCATGGCGCCCTCATACGTCTGCCATTATTCCATAGCGTCGGTCATCATGCGGCCGTTTGCGGCGAACTGCACACAATCAGCGAAAACGAGGGCGGCGCCGTCACGGCTTCGCGCACAGCGCTTTGGCGCGGGGCGCTGCCATAATTGTGCCCATGGTTACGAAGAAAGGCCCGACCAAGGGGTCGGGCGGCAAGCACCGCAACGCGCTGCGCGGCAAGGGCCCGACGCCCAAGGCCGAGGACCGCGTCTATCACAAGGCATACAAGGCGAGGAAGCAGGCGGAGAAGCGCCAGCGTTCCGATCCGCGTCTGGCGGCACGCCGCCGCGCCACCAAATTCACGAACGATTCCGACGATCTGGTCATCGGCCGCAACGCCGTCCTCGAGGCGCTGCGCGTCGGCGTGCCGGCGAGCACGCTCTATGTGGCCGCGCGCATCGAACCGGACGACCGCACCCGCGAGATCATCCGCCTCGCCGGCCAGCATGGCCTCAACCTGCTCGAGGCGGACCGCCTGGAGATGGACCGCATCGCACGCTCCGACCATCATCAGGGCGTCATCATGAAGGCGCAGCCCTTCCAGTATTCGTCGCTCATCGAGCTCGCCGAACGCGCCGAGCGCAAGGCGCGCGCGATGGAGGCCGCGAACTCGAAGGCCGCCCGCCTCGCCGCGCGTCCGCTGTTCATCGCGCTCGACGGCATCACCGACCCACAGAACCTCGGCGCCGTCATCCGTTCGGCGGCCGCCTTCGGCGCGAACGGCGTCATCCTGCCGGAACGGCGCTCCGCGTCGGTGAACGCGACCGCATGGAAGGTGTCGGCCGGAGCCGCCGCGCATATGCCGGTCGCGCGCGTCGTCAACCTGACGAAGGCAATCGAGGCGCTCAAGGAACGTGGCTACTACAGCGTCGGCCTTGACGGCGGCGGCAGCAAGCTCGTCGGCGAGACCGGCTTCGAGACCGATCCGCTTGTTGTGGTGCTCGGCTCCGAAGGCAAAGGACTGAGCAGGCTCACTCGCGAGGCTTGCGACGCCATTGCGAGTATTCCGATCACGAGCGCCGTGGAGTCGCTGAATGCCTCCGTGGCAGCGGGCATCGCACTCTACGCCACCGTGAACGCGCGGCGCAAGGCCGGCGAATCCGCCGAATAATTTCGCACTACGGGTGCCTGTTCCCAATCTACGAGAGCAGACACCCACTATCTCGGCGTGCGGCACCAGTATTTCAATCGCGCGAACCGCACGCCATCGCCATCCACTGACTGCGCGCGTACGTGCAGCACTTAGTGCTTATTTGCGAATGCTGATGCCGTCGTAGTGCACACCGAACGCGGCGGCGACGTAGCCGGGAACGGCGGTGCACGTGGCGCAGGCCACCGTAAGCCACGCGGGCGCGTCAATCGCCGAGGTGGTCACGGTGAGCACGTACGAGACGATGCCCATCACCATGCACACCACGTACACGATGGTGCGCGTGTGTGGACTGAACGTGGGCACGAAATCGGTCTCGCTGTCATGAGGGTGCGCGATTGCACGCTCCACACCATCGGCTGTATGAATCCCCTCGGAATCACTCAGCTCATCCGAGGGAATGTCTGTATCGATCACATACTCTCCTTTCACATATTTCCCACACATTGCACTGATTGCCACCTGCACGCGGCTTCATTCCCGATCGAACGGGCAGATCAGACACTAGGTGCCGCAAGCACATACTTGTTCCACGCCGTGCGGTCGCCGTAGAACACGTTCAGGTCCAGATCGCCCGCATAGCCGGGCAGCCGCCCATGCGAACTGTATTGGCGCATCGCGCACCCGTATGCGTCCTCGTTCCACGGGTGCTGCTGGTAGCCGGTGGGAGCATCATCGGCGTATTGCGCGACCCATAAGCCGCAGTCGTGTGCCGCAGCGATTCCCGCCACCGCGCTCATGGCCGACCGCTGCACGTAGACCAGCGGCTTGACCCGCGTGAGCGCGATGTATGTTCCAAGAAATCGGTCGAGATAACCGACGTCGTTCCATGCCAAGTTGTCTGCGGCCTCCCAGTCCACGCACGGCAGACCGCGGTGCACATAGCCGAGCGTGTTCACCGTGAAGAAGCGTGCCTCGGCTTCGGCGCCGACCCCGCGGATGTAGTGCATGTAGCCGAACGGCTTGCCCAAGACGATGCACCGCTGGATCCTCGCATCGGCACCCGTCCACACGCCGCGCACGATACCGTTGCCCGTGAACTCGCCCGCACCCCACGTGGCCTGCACCACCAAGAAGTCGAACGGCACCGCGTCGGGATTGAAATCCGCCTTCCAATTACTGATATCTATTCCGTGAATAGTTTTCTCCTTGTATTGTTTTGAACACAGACCGTGCACTGACATCGATGCACTGGTATCACCCGATCGCATGCCGACAGCACATGGGACACTTCCAGCTACAATGGTTTTCAAATGCCGTAAGTCGAAGGGCAGGCAGAGATGGCACAGTCACGCAAAAGCGGAAAGCTCATACGCTCCTGCATCCTGCTCTGCCTGCTCTACTTCATAATGGAAACCTCTTACTTCAACCCACCTCGGGGAGCAGATGGCACAATTGGATTATTAATCTGCATCTTTGTAGGCATACCATCCCTATTCCTTGCTCCCGTCATCGCCTTGTTCCAAGGTATTTATTTTGCTCGGAGCACACGACTGCAAACCGCAGCTTTCCTTTGGCGATTATTCGCAATAGCAGGTGGATGCACACTCAACCTGACATTGACTTCCGTACAAGGTTGGTACATCAATACGTATGGTTGGTTTTCTGTCTTCTATATCCTCGCTGCCCTTCCCCCGCTCTCTTTTCTAGCAGGAGGCATCCTCCTACGAGGTGGCAAAGCCATACACGCATGGACTAGAACACGAACTCAGCGAGAGCCCGGCACGCCGCACGCACATAGACGGTAGCGCCATCGTGAGAAAGGAAGTAGCGACATGCGGCGTCAATGATCTTCGTTAGATCTTTAGTTGCATCTCCACCAACTGCCTCGTAGAATGCTTGTTCAGCAGCCGCCTTAGTGGTGGCATTCTCACTCCATGCCATTTGTTTAAACCGGTTGGCCAATTCGCTTCGGTTGTTGTAGTAAGCAAGCATGGTGTCCGACAACAGGTGAGTCGTTGCAGTGGATGCCTTGAGCTTGCTTGTCAGGTAAATTGCATCACCGTCAGAGCACATATCTGAGTAGTTGCACTCATTACCTACACCGGTCAAACGCAGACTGGCGAGAGGCTCCACCGCATACCAGTTGTCTTTGGCTCCAATAAGAGCTCGGGCCACTGTATCCACATTGGCGGACGGGTGTGAGAGTGCGCGTTCTCATGTTCTGCAATGCTCGCAGATGAGCCCTCCGCAGAGTCGTCCAGCATAGCCGGCTGGACATCGGTATCAATCACATAATCTCCTTTCCAGATGCATAGATAGATACAATCGCTCGTTTTCTCGCAGATTCATACCCGCGCGGCAAAAGATTCCACGAACTAGGCACCGCACATCACATACTTGTTCCACGCAGTGCGGTCACCGTAGAACACATTCAGGTCCAGATCGCCCGCATAACCGGGCAGCCGCCCATGCGAGCTGTACTGGCGCATCGCACACGCATAGGCGCCCTCGTTCCACGGGTGCAGCTGGTAGCCGGTGGAAGCATCGTCGGCGTATTGCGCGACCCACAGACCGCAGTCATGCGCCGCGGCGGCACCCGCCACCGCACTCATGGCCGACTGCTGCACGTAGACCAGCGGTTTGACCCGCGTGAGCGCGATGTACGTTCCGAAAAAACGGTCGAGATAACCGATGTCGTTCCATGCTGGATTGTCTGCGACCTCCCAATCCACGCACGGCAGACCCCGATGCACATAGCCGAGCGTGTTCGCCGCGAAGAACCGCGCCTCGGCTTCGGCGCCGACCCCACGGATGTAGTGCATATAGCCGAACGGTTTGCCCAAGGCAACGCATTGCTGGATCTTCGCATCCGCGCCCACCCACACGCCACGCACGATGCCGTTGCCCGTGAACTCGCCCGCACCCCACGTGGCCTGCACCACTAGGAAATCAAATGGAACACGATCGGGATTGAAATCCGCCTTCCAATTACTGATATCGATTCCGTGAATAGTTTTCTCCTTGTATTGTTTTGAACACAGACCGTGCACTGACATCGACGCACTGGTATCACCCAATCGCATGCCGACAGCACATGGGACACTTCCAGCTACAATGGTTTTCAAATGCCGTGAGCCGAAGGGCAGGCAGAGATGGCACAGTCACGCAAGCGAGGAAAACTCATACGCTCCTGCATCCTGCTCTGCCCGCCGTTACACTGCTTCCGATAGACATCTGACCACACAAAGGTGAACAATGAAGCCACACCCCACTCGCATCAGACATTGCCGTCAACAGCTGAGGCAGATTCGTACTGATCAGTGGATTGCCGGCATTCGAAGAATCCTGTGGTGGAGCGGCTTCCTCATGCAGATTGGCTGCATGATCGTCGCCAGCCAGACCGATGCCGAATCGACGATGCCAAGCACTACGCCATGGCAAACGATTGGCATCGTCATTCTTATTGGCTGGGCATTGTGGATTCTTTGCCCGATTCTGCAACTCATGGAAATAGCGGTTACACCACCGCCCCATCATGACAACCGCGATCATGCGACCATCATCATCTGCACCATCACGACCACACTGGTCACGCTCGCAAGCGCATACCTATTCTTCATCGCCACGCTAACGCCGTCACCCGCATGAAAAAGCGGACGACAGAGGCTACAACTAGCCAACAGGATGCGCGAGAAAGGCAGCATATACGCGCGCCAGAATCGGCCTTTCGAGAAGGATGGCATCCTTACACCAATCCGCGGATTCCAGCTACAATGATTCAGGATTATCCAAATGTAGGAACTGACAGAAATGACACAGTTACACGAAGCTGATAAACATCAGTTCAGCAATGCAATCCACCGACTAGGTCATATATTGTCTCCTCGACGTTGCCTACGCCAACCCACACCAGTATTCTCGTGGATCTTTGGCATATTGTTGTTACTGGATGTGCCGGTACTGCTCATCACAGGGCTGATCACTCTCACACTTGCCGAGGAATCCGCACCGGATATTCCACCCGAATGTCTCTCTGACAAGCCGTGCCCAGCAACCCCGCAGCAACATTTACGAGACACGACCATATTCTATGGATCACTTGCACTATGGTTCCTATTTGTGCTGATCATGCATCTTGCAATAATCGCGCTCATGGATGACACATTGTCATCGAAACACTGCAAGGTAACTATCTGCACCGTTATTCTCCTCACCTTCCTAACATTGCTAGGAGCAGGATGCCTGCTGAATCAATGGGTGCATGACGTTCGTATTGTAGCGATCTATTGCACATCAGTGCTGGTTGCCGTGCTATGGCCTGCGTATGTGTCTGCCCGCATACGATGCTACCCATACGCACACAAAAACACGTTCTGACTTTTCATCACTCGTTCACCAACCGAGAAGTATCTGTGTAGGATACTCTTTCAGTAAGAGCACCCCATACAGATGCATCATTTTATCGACTGGGGTTACTGATAAAAGCAGCATAAGCTTGGGCCAAACTTCTCGCCTCATCCTCTACTGGCATCCTATCCGCATGTGCTGCGTGGCAGAGGAGCCAAGTTGTAATCGGGAAATTAGTATTTCCAATATCGATGCCGTCGCCCAATGCCAAAAAAGCTTCACTAACATTAGAAGCTTTCCCGCCAAACCGTTCATTATAGAACTGCACGATGCGCTGCTGCTGATTTTGCTGGAAGAGCTCTTTCACAGCTTCAGACAATGAGTGTCCCGAGGGCTGTTCCTTCATATACTTGGCTATAATCCATGCATCAGCATCCGCTAATACATCTGCATAGCCGAATCCCATGCCATCCGATACGCTGCCCAAATGTGCTTTGAGCCACGTTGCCAAATCAGCGTCATGCCCTTCTGACACATATTTGCCCCAAATCTGCAAAAGATCCAGAGGCCACCCACCAAGATCTCCAAATCCGTAATGGTTCTGCTGAGTCTCCACGCCCCAAGTCAGATATCCCAATGCCGTAGCCGCCATATGGGCAAGATCCGGATAGAAATCAGAGTTCTTAATCGCTGGCTGTTGGGAACAAACTGTTGCGCATAGCACGCGAGCTTGTACTAGCTGTTCGGGAGAGCTGACTTCCGGAGTGTAGGCTTGCCACATCGCTTGGCTATCCGAGCTCCCAGAGGACCAATACTCGGGCTTGCGCAACCAATCAAGAATGAACTCGCCAATCCCATCCTGAAATGCCGAAAGAGGATTGGAGAGCCCGCTCATTCCGCTCATGCACTCCTCTTCCGTCCTTCGCACCCACTTGTACAATGGGTCATTGACACTCTCGGGGAGCACGGTATCACAAGGCATCACTTGTCCTGAGTAGGCGACGCGGTCGAGGTCCCAGTCGTGGTAGCTGATTTCGGTGAACTGGTCGTAGTTCCAGTTGCTTGGGATTGGGAAGCCGAGGTTGCCGGAGAAGCCTGTGGACATGTCGGATACGAAGCTCGAGACCGCGTATCCGGCGTCGCATACGCGCGTGCAGATGTTGCGTGACGCGTAGATGCCGACTTTGTAGCCGCCGGTGATGGTGTCATGGATGGCTTTGAAGTACGGGATGATGGCGGCCGTCACCTCGGGGTCCGTGGCGTCGTAGTCGACGGCGAAGTAGATGACCGTCTGGGGCACGCCGAGGCGTTGCGCCGCCGCCGCGGCCTCCTGCGCGTGACGTGCGCCGGTCTGCGAGGTAAAGGTGTCCAGACTGGTGGAATCCTCCTGGAAGATGGGGAAGTACTTGAGTCCGTGCTCGACGATGCGTTCGAGCTCGCCGGGCCGGATTGCTTTCCAGTAGTCCTTGGGCTGAAGCTTGTCCTGATTGGGTTCGCTCAGGTAGCGGCCTACAATCTCGTATCCGTCGGCCTTGAGCTGTTCGGCGAATTCGTCGGTGATCTCAAATCGTGTATCGCATGCCACTGCCGGGCGGTTCGGGTTGCCGCACGAGGTGAGCAGGCTCATCCATGTGTACGCGTCCACGCCACCGCTCGCGGGTAGCGCATAGGCATGTTGGAATTCCTCGACTGCACCGCTGATGGCCGTATTCCACACGGAGTAAACACTGGAGCCATACCCATTGCACACCAATGCCGCAGAGGCAAGCCATACCCATTTTGGATTAGCACCTGCCGTAGAGGCATCGATCGTCTTGAGTCTGGAACGGGTACCGTTGCCGAAGTTGCCGGTCGCCTCATCAGGCGTGAAACCCTCCAGCGCCTGCAACACCTGAATGAGCGCCATATTCATTTCCCGGCCATATAGACCGTCGGTCGGAATAATTCCGGTATAAGAACGATACTGTTCATTGATTTGTTGCTGCACCTCTCGAATGACCTGCCTACCGCCAGAACTTGCAATCAGCTTGAACTGCTGCATCGACAGCAACGCCATCATGATGTCCATGGTCACGGTCGAATCGCCTCCGATGCCCATGTCCGTCTTCAACTCGCGAATCGCGGCGCCCGTGCCGCCATAGAAATGCCGCGTGATGGAAACGGCCCCGGTGCCGTAGCCCTTGCACCACAATGCACCCTGAATGATGGCGTAGACGTTCGATTCCGCCTCGGCGCCATCGGGCTGCTGAGCAATGCCCTGCGGCCAGCGCGCCTGGAATCGCGACTGCGTGCCCGGACCGAACGCGTCTGCCGTCTGTTCAATGCCCAGCTCGATCTGCAGCGCGTGCAGCAGACCGTACACCGTCACCCATCCCGTCGCACCGTTCTCCGGCACTTTGTCGAAGCGTGCATCCGCACCATATGTCTCGTTCAACCACTTCTGGGTTGCGAGCACCATCTCGTCTGTCATAGGTCGTGTCCTTTCTGTGTTTAGCTGACCTGACAAACTTGATTGTAACCATATGGTTTCTTTTTGTCAACTCATGGATTCAGTTTAAGCATTACAGTACACTGAAACCCATGGCAGAATACGGAGAACGCTTTGCGCAGGCCTTGGCCGCCGAGCTGCGCGCACAGAAGGCACGACGCAAGGTGAGTGACGAGCAGATCGGCGAGGCCATAGGTGCGCACCGTGTGTCAGTGAGCCGCTACCTCACCGGCGAACGGCCCATCCCCATGGTCGTCTTCGCCGACATGTGCGACTTCCTGGGAGTCAGCCCGTCGAAAGTCATAGACGACGCGGAACAACAGGCTCGCAGGAACCCCTAGCGCATCAGCGGCAACGGCAATATCGGTCACGGTCGGCAATCAGCCACCCCTTAGCGTCATAATCGAACTGTTGTTCGAATCCTGCCCACAGTATACACTGTAATCGAACACATGTTCTAACAATAACGCCGCGGACCGAAAACATCGCACCACAACTGCGCGCGTCGAAGCCATCCATGCTCTATAGCTTGAACTATCAAGACAGGGAAGTTGACATCCTGCTAGCAAAGCCTCACTGTTGAGGAACTACACAATAAAAGAGAGAAGGATGCCCATGCAAGCATGGCATTCAACACTTCCACGCTTCTTTGCCGTTACGAGTGTAATGCAGAAGACCATAATCTGCAAAAGTATGGTCGTTTACTCTAACGGAAGTAGTGCAAACGACCATGTTTGAGCTTCATCACGCAAGCTCACGCAAACAGATCGTTGAACGCCTCCGTCATCGTCGGATGCGTGAAGATCGCGTTGCGCATATATACGGCGTCGACCTGCAGATCCATCGCCACTTTCGCCGTGTTGATCATCTCATGCGCCTCCGGGCACAGCAGTGTCACGCCAAGAATCCGGCCGGTCCGCGGATCGGTCAGCGCCTTGAGCAGTCCCTCGGTCTCGCGCATCACGACGGCCTTCGGCACCGCGGCGGTGGGCAGCGTGTGCACCTGCACCGCAATGCCCTGCTCGGCGGCATCGCGTTCATTGAGACCTACGCGCGCGTACGGCACATGCAGGAACACGCACGACGGTACATTGCGACGCTGCGCGCGGCTGTACTCCGGCGCATCCGGCGAGATCTGAGACCAGACGATGCGGTAGTCGTCGAGTGAGATGTACGTGTGCTGCGGGCCGCCGTTGCAGTCCCCCATCGCCCAGACATTCTCGTCGGTGGTGCGCAGCAGATCGTCCACCACAATGCCGCCGTTCGCATCGGCCTCAATGCCTGCGGCGGCCAGATCGAGGTCTGCCGTCTCGGGAACGCGCCCGGCGGCCACCAGCACCGCATCGGCGTCGAACACCGCGGCGGCTCCGTTCACTTCGGCGTCCACCCGAACCGAAACGCCCTCACCGGCATGGTCACCGGATCCCGGACTCACACGGGTGACGACCGCGTCGGTCACCACTTCGACGCCCTGTCGCTTCAGCATGTCGAGAATGGCCTCGGCCATGTCGGCGTCCTCACGTGGCAGTACGCGATCGTTGCGCTGGAGCACATGCACCTCGGAACCGAAGTCTGCAAGCATCGACGCGAATTCCAGACCAATGAACCCTGCGCCCAGAATCACCACGCGTTTGGGGAATGCAGGCAGCGAGAGCATGCCTGTGCTGTCATACACACCGGGCGTGGTGCGAATTCCTTCGATATCGGGAATCCGTGGCTTGGCGCCGGTGTCGATGTAGATGCGGTCGGCCTCCAACACCGTCTGCACACCATCCGCGCCATCCACCAGCACGGTGTGCGCGCCGGTGAACCGCGCCGTGCCATCAAGCATCGTCACGCCGTCGAGCACATCGAGCTTGCGGTAGTTCGCCGCGCGCAGCTTCGATGTGAGAGCCGTTTTCGCCGCCATCGCCTCGGCGAAGGCCTGCCGTGGCTCGGCACCTTGCCGGTCTGCCGCATAGGCGTCGAGAATGAGCGACTTCGACGGCAGGCAGCCGATGTTGATGCACGTGCCACCGTACATGTTGCGATCACGCTCGACCAGCGTGACATGGCCGCCCTCCTTGGCGATGCGCGCGGCCAAGGTCTTGCCTGCCTTGCCAAAACCGATGATGAGATGCTCTACATGCCTGGATTCCATATTCGCCTCCCGTAGACGTGGTGTGGCTCTCACGCTAACGGACGACGCGCTGCTCGCGAACAAGCATCTCCGTACGCGAAGAACCGCACATCGCCATACAGAATGCGGCGATTTGCATCAATTCACATCGAGAGGCCGCTCAGTGCGCCCATACGGCCGCGTCCTGGTCGAACTCCGGGTTGTAGTCGTCGTCCTCGTCGTGATGCACGGCCGCGTCGTCGTAGGTGGCCTCGTCGTCGATGACGCCGGAATCGGCTTCGGCGTTGAGGTCGTCGACGGTCTTCGCATCCATCATCTGCTTGGGCAGGATGTCCTGCACGTAGCTCTGCACGGCGTCGGCCATTGGCACGTCGTGGCCGGCCTTCTCCGCCATGAACCAGCGGTGGTCGAGCACCTCGTGGAAGAACTGCGCGGGTTCGATCTGCGAACGGTATTCGGGCGGGATCATGCGCACCGTCGGTTCGAAGACCTCGCGCATCCAGTCGGTCGCGACGATTTCAAGATCCTCGCCGTCGCGCCACGTCGACGCGCGGTAGGCGTCGAGGTCGTTGAGCAGGCGGCGCGCCTGGTTCTCCTGCACGTCGAGGCCGGTCAGGCGCAGCAGCTTGCGGTTCGCGTAGCCGGCGTCGACGACGCGCGGGCGCACGAGTACGCGCTTGCCGTCCTCGGTCGTCGTCACCTCGAGCTCGTCGACATCGAAGCCGAGCTCGTTGAGCCGGTTGACGCGCTTCTCGATCTTCCACATCTCGTTCGGATTGAACTTGTCGGTGTCGGTCAGCGCGCTCCACAGCGAATGGTAGCGGTCGACGAGGCGGTTGCCGACCTCGATCTCGTCGACGTCCGGCGGCAGCAGCTCGCCGGAGCTCAGATCCATCAGTTCGCCGATGATGTTCGTGCGCGCCAGGTCGATGTCGTATTCGCGCTGCCCCTGCGTCAGCTCGACCTGCAGGTCGCCGGTCTCGGCGTCGACGAGGAACGCGGAGAACGCGTCGGCGTCCTTGAGGAACAGGACGTTCGACAGCGACACGTCGCCCCAGTAGAAGCCGGCGAGGTGCAGACGCACCATGAGCACGGCGAGCGCGTCGATGAGCCGTTCCGCCGTGTCCGGACGCAATGTGCGCGCGAACAGCGCACGGTACGGCAGCGAGAAGCGCAGATGCTTCGTCACGAGGATCGCCTCAAGCGGATCGCCGTTCTCGTCATGACGGCCGGTCACGACGGCGATCGGCTGCACGGTCGGCAGGTTCAGCTTCTGCAGCTGGCGCAGCAGCTCGTACTCGCGTTCCGCGACGTTGCGCGTGATCTCCTTCATCGCGTAGACCTCGTCGCCGACGCGCACGAAACGCACGATGTGCCGGGAGATGCCTCGCGGCAGGTTGACGAGGATGTCCTTCGGCCATGTGGACAGCGGCTGCTCCCATGGCAGCGTGAACATCTTCGGGTCGGCGCTCGCCGAGGTGATCTTGAGCGACGCGGGCTCTTCGGAGGGCGCGGCCGGGTCCTCGGCCTTCACGCTCGTCGCCTTCAACGCGCGCGGATCCAACTGCGGATTGTCATTGAAGCTCATAGTCGTCACTCTACCTCATTGCTGTATGCGGTTTTCTTCGACAGGATACGCCCGAGATACGAAGGAACCCCGCAGATGTTGCGGGGTTCCTTCACAACGCTCAGGTCAGCGCCTGCATGCGGCCGGCATCAGTTGATGCGCAGCTCGGTCGACGGGGCGAAGAGGTGCATCTTGGCCGGGTTGACCTTGATCTTGACGATGTCGCCGACCTTCGGCAGCACGCGCGGGTTCACGCGGATCGTCGTGAGCTTGTTCTGGTCGGACATCATCGAGACCTGCTCGGCGGCCACCGAGTCGTCCGTGATGATATTGCCGTAGATGTAGCCGTCGGAGCCGAGATCCTCGACGTTGACGACCTTGAGCGAGAACGCGTTCGTATCGTCCGGGCCGGCGAGCGAGGCGTCCTCCGGACGGAAGCCGACGATGATCTCGTTGTTGTCCTCCGGCGTGAGCTTGTCGAGCGCCTCCTTCGGCAGTTCCATGGTGTCGGCACCGATCTGCGCCTTGCCGTTGACGACCGGGTGCGTGTTGATGTTCATCGACGGCGAGCCGATGAAGCCCGCGACGAAGACGTTGGCCGGGCGGTCGTACAGCTCGGTCGGCGCGCCGACCTGCTGCAGGATGCCGAGCTTGATGACGGCGATGCGGTCGCCCATCGTCAGCGCCTCGGTCTGATCGTGCGTGACGTACAGCGTCGTGACGCCGAGCTGGCGCTGCAGCGCCGCGATCTGCGTACGGGTCTGCACACGCAGCTTCGCGTCGAGGTTCGACAGCGGCTCATCCATCAGGAAGACCTTCGGCTCACGAACGATTGCGCGGCCCATCGCGACGCGCTGACGCTGACCGCCGGAAAGAGCCTTCGGCTTGCGGTCGAGGAACTCGGTGAGGTCGAGGATCTCGGCGGCCTTCTCGACACGCTTGCGGATCTCCTCCTTCGGGGTGCCGGCGATCTTCAGCGCGAAGCCCATGTTGTCGGCGACGGTCATGTGCGGGTACAGCGCGTAGTTCTGGAACACCATCGCGATGTCGCGGTCCTTCGGCTGCATCGTGGTGACGTCCTTGCCACCGATCAGGATGCGGCCCTTGTTGACCTCCTCGAGGCCGGCGAGCATGCGCAGCGTCGTCGACTTGCCGCAGCCGGAAGGACCGACGAGAACGAGGAACTCGCCATCCTTGATATCAAGATTGAGGTCATCCACCGACGGCTTGTCGTTGCCCGGGTAGATTCGCGTGACGTGGTCGAAAATGACTTCTGCCATTATTCATCCTTTCATCGGCAGGTACGTGCCGAACGATCCGTTGTGAGGGGATTACTTGTGGCGTGTCCGCCTGCAGCCGTCGACTTCGACGCGGCAGCAGACTTCTACGTTCGCCCGACGGGGATCGCTCCTCGCCAGACTGTTCCACACTATACACGCTCCTCCCAACTTATCAATCCCCAGGCGTGCCGCACATGTCGACCCCCGCGCGCCGCGCCGCCTGTGCCAACGGCGCCGGCCGTTTTCGTTCTGCGCGACATTCGTCGCGCCGCGCGCCGCGCCGCGCCGGCGCCCTCCGTACAATCGACGGTATGACGCTTGAGAAATGGGAACGCATCTCCAACATACCGTTGTTCGTGCTGTCGGCCGTGTTCCTGTTCGCGTACTCGTGGCAAATCCTCGCGCAGACGCATCTGACCGCGTGCTTCATCGCGATCAACGTCGTCTGGATCACCTATGGCATCGACTATCTCGTCTCCTTCATCCTCGCCGAGAAGAAGTGGCTCTGGTTCCGCAGGAACATCCTGCTGCTGCTGACGCTCGCGCTGCCGGTCTTCCGCCCGCTGAGGCTGCTGCGGCTCATCCCGATGCTGCACATCTTCAACCGCTCCGCCGGCGCGGCGACGCGAGGGCGCATCACCGTCTACGCGACGAGCGCGATAGCGCTGCTCATCTACGTCGCCGCGCTCGCCGAATACTCGGCCGAGCATCTGGCGCCGGGCGCCACGATCACGACGTTCCCTCTGTCGCTGTGGTGGGCCTTCGTCACGGTGACGACGGTCGGCTATGGCGACGTCTACCCGGTCACGATCACCGGCCGTTTCATCGCCGTCGCGCTGATGCTCACCGGCATCGCGCTGATCGGCATCGTCAGCGCGATGATCTCATCGTGGATCATCGACCAGGTCAACGGCGGCGCGCGCAACATCACGAAGGACAATGCGCAGACCCCGGACACGCATGCGCAGTCCGACAACGACTACAACTCCGCGGACGTGCGCCTGATGCGCGCCGAGATCCTGCGGCTCACCGACACGATCGGCCAGCTCAACCACGAGCTGCAGCGCACGCACCGCCTGACGAAACGCGCGCACCGGCGCGTCCAGGATCACCACGGCAACGTCTTTCTCGACGCAGAAGGCCGGCTGCGCCGCGAATTGTCGGGCGACGTCATCGACATCGACACGACGACGAGCACGGCGTCGACTCCGGCCAGGGGCGCCGACGACCATGCACATGACGCGCCGCACGACGCCGGACGTGGCATCCACGGGCAGCGCAAGGCACCCCACCACGCCGACGACGCGCCGCAGACGCATGCCGACGACGCGCCGAATCCGGCCGACGGGCGATAATTGCCCATCGGCGCCCCAACGACCCTACGATAGGAACCATGAGTGATCTGCACGCTTTGAACCTCCAGCACGGCGACATCGTCGGCGGATACACGCTCGACGCACGCCTCGGCGCCGGCGCGATGGGGTCGGTATGGCGCGTGACGGACGGCGGCGGCACCAGCTACGCGATGAAGATACTGCGCGATTCGCTCAACGACGAAGCAGCCGACGAGGCGGGGCGCCGCGCGCAGACGACGGCGCGCGAACGGCTGCGCCGCGAGGCGATGGCGCTCAAGCGGATCAAGGACCCGGGCGTGTGCAGCATCGCCGACATGGAGCTCGACGATTCGCTCGCGTTCATCGTCACCGAACTCATCGAAGGCGACAACCTGCGCCAGGACGTCGCGCAGAACGGCCGCTACATGGGCAGCGACCTCGAACGGCTCGCCGAAAAACTCATAGCCGCCGTGCACGCGGTGCACGCGGCGGGCATCGTGCACCGCGACATCAAACCGACGAACGTCATGGTCTCGGTCACCGGCCCGATCCTCGTCGACTTCGGCATCGCGATGGGCGAAGGCGAAAGCCACGTGACGAGCACCGGCCTCGTCATGGGCACGCCGGGATTCATCGCCCCCGAGATCATCGAAGGCCAGGAGGCGACCGAGGCGACCGACTGGTGGTCGACGGCCTCGGTGCTCGCGTTCGCGGCGACTGGCGCACCGGTGTTCGGCACGCAGCCGATGCTCGCCGTGCTGCAGCGCGAGGCGACCGGCAACGCGAACCTGCAGGGGCTGCCGCCGCGCACGCTGCAGGCGTTCCGCGCGGCGCTCTCGCCGCATCCCGAGGAACGGTGCACGCCCGACGAACTGCTCGACGCGATATCGGCGGACGCATGGGAGGCGGAGTCGCACCTCCCTTTTGAGGCAGCCGCCCCGGCCACCGGAGCGGCCTTCAGGAGGAACGAAAGCGTGAACAACCCACGCACGTTATGGCGCGCGCAATCGATGCCGACCGCCTCGATCCTGTTCCCCGCCGGCCGTCCGCGCGCCGCCGCGCAGCCGGAGGATGGCAGCCAATCCGACGACGGCATGCGGACGCATAACGGCATGCCTCTCGATCCGCCGCGGCCGCCGACGGCGACACGGCCGATCGAAGCCGCCACGACGCCGCTGAGGCAGACCGCGGCCATGACGGCGGCCTCGGCGACACGCGCGCTGCCGAGCAACGCCGACATCGACGCGGCCGACGTCGAAGCGACGCAGGTGATCGGGCCGATCGAACAGCCGACGGTCTCTCTCACCGCGCCGGCGCAACCCGTGGCGCCCGGGCAGCAGGCCACGCAGGCGCCGCGCCCGGCGACGGCCGCGCCGTCGTGGCGGACGGTGCAGGCGAACGAGAACGCACAGCCGCCGCGGACGGACACGCCGCAACAGCCGCCGGCACAGGCGTATGCGCAGCCGGCCTTCGCCCAGATGCCGCGGGACGCGACGCCGTACTACGCGGCGCGCGGACGGCTCGCCTGCCTGCTGTCGCTCGCGCCGCTCGCCGCGCTCGCCGCAAGCCTGCCGGTCATCGCGCTCATCGCCGCGTCGGCCATCCTGTGGACGCTGATGGCGGTCGGCTACAACGCGGCCGCGCAGACCGCACGCATCCGGCGCCGCCAAGGCGCCCGCCGCGGCAGCGACACGGCGGTCCGCGCGATCTCGTTCCCGTGGCATCTGCTCAAATCGATCGTGTTCGTCGTCCCCGCGATCCTCGCGCTGTGGCTCGTGGACGCGCTCGTAGCCGCGCTCGCGACCTTCGCCTGCCGGCTGCCATGCTACGAGACGCCGCTTCCGCTCCTCGGCGGCTCGCTGACGGTCGCCGTGCCGGACGCAGCCCCGGCGTCGCTGACCGGCGCGAGCTGCGCGATCGCGTTCGCGGTCGGCTGGCTGCTCGCCGTGCTCGGTCCATGGTCGTCGCCGATACGGCTCGGTGCCGGGCATCTGCTCGGCTTGACGCTGCGCGAATGCGAACATGCGCAGCTGCCGCCGCGGCGGAACCGGCGGCAGTGGGTGTGGCTCGGACTCGCCGTCGCCGGCATATGCGCGGCCGCGATCAACATCGAGGTGTCGCCGGCCGTCGCATGGTGGCCGTTGCTGCCATGGTAGCCGCGCGGCGCCCTGATGTGCGCGCTTCGTGACGGATGTGCGCGGACGATGGATTTTGGCGGCACGGCAACCTACACTCGAGACAGATTCAGGAAAGGACCCCGATGGCTCGAAACAACCCATCCAAACGCGACCGCCGCGAGGCCGAGGCCGCCGCGAGGCAGGCGCAGGCGGCACAGGCGGCGAAGGAACGCAGGCAGCAGACGATCATCGGCGCCATCGTGGCGGCCGTGCTCGTCGTGCTCATCGTCATCGCCGGCGTCGCCGTCTGGCGCAGCACCCACCCGGCGGCGGACAACGCGTCCACGACGACGACCCAGGAGGCGGAGGACGCGAAGACGAAGCTCGCGACGTCGCCGTCGAAACCGTCGGTCGCCGACGACCAGGGAGGCATCCTCATCTCGGCCGACGGCTATGACAAGCCGATCGCCGACGTGCCGACCATCGGCATCTACATGGACTTCATGTGCCCGGGCTGCGGCAGCCTCAACCAGAACCTCGACAAGGATCTCGTGAAGATGGCCGACGCCGGCCAGATCAATCTGGATCTGCATTTCATGTCCTTCATGGACCGCTTCTCGAGCGACGAATACTCGACGCGCACGGCGAACATGGCGCTGTACATCGCCGACCATGATCCGGATCCGGACCATCTGCTCAAGTTCATGTCCAACCTCTACGCCGCCGACTTCCAGCCGGACGAGTCGAACTACGTGCCGATCAGCGACGAGAAGATCGCCGAGCGCGCCGTCGACGCCGGCGTGGACAAGGACGTGGCCGACAAGGCGATCACCCGCCAGTACGACGACTACCTCGACGCCGTCAATACCTACACGCCGACACGCGAGGAGCTGTGGAGCACGAGCGGCTCGATGAAGGGGTCGATGTCGACGCCGACGGTGACGATCAACGGCAAGTACTGGGACATCCACGACACGAAGGTCACGTCGAAGGCGTCGCTCACCGAGGCGCTGTGCGACGCGATCGGCCTCAAGCCGGAGGACATCGGCGTCAAGGGAGATCTGCCGTCGATCGGCGCGAAGGGCGACGCGCTCATCCCGTGACGGCGCGCCGGACGCGCGGCATGAAGATGCCGTGTGCGTTCGGCGGCCGGCGCGTCCGACGCCTTGACCGTTCCAGATGAGCTGCTATGCTGTTCACGGTCGGCATGCGATGCGCCCGACGCGACAGCGTCAGCCTCCTTAGCTCAGATGGCCAGAGCGGCCGCCTTGTAAGCGGCAGGTCGTCGGTTCGATCCCGACAGGAGGCTCGATTTGCATTAAGGACGAAGAATCCATATACTCATAATGTGTATGAGAAGTTTGGCCTCATGCAAAGGAATACTTACCTCTGAGTAAGCAAATCCTGAAGGCTCCCCCAACCATAGCCTTCAGGTGCGGGTGAAGCATCCCCCCAACCAGCTTCGCCCGCGGGGGGCGAGAACATCCCCTTCTCTCTCGCCCCCACCCCTTCCAACGGAAACCCTGCGTCCATTGGCCGCAGGGTTTCCTGTTTTCCCTTGTCTTCCACGCCCCGTGTGCGGCCCACGCATCCGGATCCCGGCCGCCGCGTCCAGTCCCGTCATGCGCATCGACGGTTCGACCCGCGGACCGGGGCTTCCGCGGACGGAACCATCGGCACAGGTGACGAATCCGGACGCAACGGGCCGAGCCATCGACGAGGTCGACGAAATCACCCGTGAACCAGCCCCCAGCGGGCCAGATCGTCGACGTTGCCGACGGGACAGGACGCAAATCGGGCCATCAGCGGGTGGAATCGTCGAACTGGTCGACGAAACGGGACGCGACGAGCAGCCGAAAATCCAGGGGAAACCGAGACGAAGGGGTGCAGGCGGCGCGGGAGTGGACATCGACGCGGACATCGACGGTGAAAATGGCGGCGCGCGCCAGTACAATCATGACAGGATAGCAATTGTGCAGGAAAGCCAGGAAAAGGGGGACTATGCCCAAGCGATGGTCACCGAGACGCACCGTGACGTTGCGTCGCATCCGTGTCATGACCTGCGCCGTCGCGCTCGTGCTCGCGTCGTGCCTCACCTTCGCGTGCACGGCCCGCAAATCGGTCGCGCTCGACGTCAACGGTGACACACGCTATCTGACGACCTACGCGACTACGGTGAGCGGCCTGCTGCGCGAACAGGGCGTCGACGTCAAGACGCACGACCTCGTCAAGAACACCGGCGACGGCACGCTCGTCGATAACGACGTCGTCACCGTGAAAAGCGCCTACCAGACGACGATCACGATCGACGGCCAGCAGATGCCGTTCTGGACGGTCGCGGACAGCGCCGAGCAGCTGCTCGACTTCTTCGAGCAGAACGAGGTCGCCGCATCGCGCATCACCGTCGACATCAAGAACGTCTACAACCAGCTCACCGGCGGCATGGTCATCAACGCCGACGGCCCGGTCACGGTGATCGCCGACGGCAAGACGTCGATCGCGCCGAACGGCAAGCTGCCGGCGGCGTCGATCCTCGATTCGAAGGGCATCACGCTCGGCAAGGACGACCGCGTCAGCGTGCAGAAGGACGGCGACGAGACGATCCTGCGCGTGCAGCGCGTGACCTACGGCGACAAGACGGAGACCGTCGCCATCCCGTACACGACGCGCACCGTGCTCGACGACACGCTCGAGCCGGGTGCACGGCGCGTCGACATGGCCGGCGAGAACGGCGAGAAGAAGATCACCTACCGCATCACCTACGTCGACGGCGTGCCGGTGGAGACGACGCAGACGAACGAGGTCGTGACGAAGACGGCGCTCGACGAGGTCGTCGCCGTCGGACCGGAGAAGGTCGAACTGCCCCAGGACGGCGCGGACGGCACAGGCGACGGCGACGCGGGCACCGACGCCGACACCGACGGAAACACCGGCACGGACGACGCTGCGGGCACCAGCACGGACGGCAGCGGCGAGGCGAGCGAGCCGACGCAGACGCCGAGCAACGAATCGACGCAACAGCCGTCGGCGCAGCCGAGCGCCGAGCCGACGCAGACGCCGCAGCCGACGCAGCAACCCACGCAGACGCAGACGCCGCAGCCGACGCAGACGCCGCAACCGACGCAGCAACCCACGCAGACGCCCAAACCGACGCAGACGCCGACCCAGACGCCGACCCAGACGCCGACCCAGCAGCCGCAGCCGACACAGCAACCCACGCAGACGCCCAAGCCGCAGCCGACTCAACAGCCGACGCAGCCGAGCACGCCGGCGGAGGACTGCCGTCTGTGCCGCCCGTCGGCCTCCGCGGCGCAGGCCTATGCCGCCGGCGCCGCCGCGCAATACGGCTGGACCGGACAGAACTGGACCGACCTCGTGAAACTGTGGAACCGCGAATCGGGATGGCGTTGGAACGCCGAGAACCCGTATTCGGGCGCCTACGGCATCCCACAGTCACTGCCCGGCGACAAGATGGCCGCCTTCGGCACGAACTGGCGCGACGACGCCGCCGTGCAGATCGACTGGGGCCTGAGCTACATCGCGGGCCGCTACGGCTCGCCGATGAAGGCCTGGGAGCATTCCGAACAGGTCGGCTGGTACTAGACCACGACGCACGCCGACGGACGGGGCCCCGCCAGATCCCCCATCCGCAGCCGACCGCGGCCATCCATCACAGGAACGACGATCCGGACAACGGTCCAGAGAGAAGACGACACATCCACATGAGCGCACACGACGAACAGCGCACGGCCGCGACGGCCGTCGCGGCCGCATCGACGACATCCACCGACCCTGCATCCGCGCCGTCCGCGACGGACGGGGCATCCATCGGAGGCCATCTGCTGGGCGCCGCCGACATCCGCCGCATCGCCGCCGACGCCGGCATCAGCCCGACGAAGAAATTCGGACAGAACTTCGTCATCGATCCGGGCACCGTGCGCCGCATCGTGCGCGAAGCGGGCGTCGGCGCCGACGACCATGTGCTCGAGGTCGGTCCCGGACTCGGCTCGCTCACGCTCGCGATCCTCGAGACCGGCGCGCATATGACAGCGGTCGAGATCGATCCGCCGGTCGCGCAGCGGCTGCCGGGCACGATCGGCGAGTTCATGCCGGACGCGGCCGACCGTCTGCGCGTCGTGCGCGCCGACGCGCTCACGCTCACGCCGCGCAATCTCCCCGACTTCGCCGGCGACGCGTCGTTCACGCTCGTCGCCAACCTTCCGTACAACGTCGCAACGCCGATCCTGCTCACGCTGCTCGAGCGCTTCGACAACCTCGGATCGTTCCTCGTCATGGTCCAGAAGGAGGTCGCCGACCGGCTGTCCGCGCAGCCCGGATCGAAGATCTACGGCACACCAAGCGTGAAGCTCGCATGGTACGGCGTCGCGAAATCGGTCGGCACGATCGGCCGTAACGTCTTCTGGCCTGCCCCGAACGTCGACTCCGCGCTCGTGCATTTCGACCGCTACGCGCCGGGTGACGGACCGGCGGCGCACGCGAAGGCGGGACGCGAGGCCGTGTTCGCACTCATCGACGCCGCCTTCGGGCAGCGCCGAAAGACGCTGCACGCGGCGCTGAAGAAGGTCGTTCCGGAGGGCACCTTCGCCAAGGCCGGCATCGACATGACGCGCCGCGGCGAGACGTTGACCGTCGACGAATTCGTGCGGCTCGCCGACGCGGCGAAGGAGCTCGGCGCATGAACGGCGCGATCGTGAGCGTCGACTGCCCGGCGAAGACGAATCTGACGCTGCACGTCGGCGAGCGGCATGAGGCGTGGGGCGGCCGCCACGCGCTCGACACGATGTACTGCGCCGTCGGCGTCTACGACACGGTCACGCTCGAACAGCGCGCCGCCGGCGCGGGCTGCTCGCTCGAGCTCTCCGGACAGTATCTGGGCGACCTCGCCGCGTCGAGCAGCGACATGCTGCGCAACCACGCTATGCTCGCGCTGTTCGCGATGGCGAGGGCCTGCGGACGCGAACCGGACGTGGCCGTGACGATCGAGAAGAACATCCCGGTCGGCGCCGGCCTCGGGGGCGGCTCGGCGGACGCCGCCGGCACGTTGCTCGGGCTCAACGCACTGTGGGATCTGCATTGGCCGCTCGAACGGCTCGCGCCGATCGCGGCGACGCTCGGCGCGGACATGCCGTTCTGCCTCGTCGGCGGCTACGCGCACGGATCGGGCTACGGCGAGATCGTCACGCCGGTGGCGCCGGACGATCCGCGCATCACGGCGTTGCGCGCCGACGGCTGCGACGGCCGGGTGCTAGTCGGCGCCTACCGCGCGCAGCTGAGCACGCCGGAGGTGTATGCGGCCTTCGACGTGCTCGGCGGCGACGGTTCGCCGAACGATCTGCAGGCCGCGGCCGTGTCGCTGCACCCGCGTTCGGGCGTCGCGATCGAGCTGGCGAGGGCCGCCGGCGCGACGCGCGCCTTCATCTCGGGTTCGGGACCGTCCGTGTGCGCCTTCGTACCCGACGACGCCGCCGCGCACGCGGTCGAACGGGCGTGGCTCGGCGCGCAGGCCGTCGACCGGCTCTTCGTGGCGCAGGCGCCGGTCACGCCGGTCGTGCAGGCGCCGGAAGGCCGGGCGGGCATGGCCGCCGACGACCCCGCAGCGTCAGCATAATGGGATAAGGTGAGACCACACACACCTCGTCAACAAGGGATAGGTATGGCACAGAACAACGGGGCGCGCGAGGCCCGCAAGGCATACGTACGCAAGCGCCAGTCGATCGTGTTCGGCATCGTCGGCGTCGTGCTTGTCGTCGCGCTCGTCATCTCGACGCTCGTGTTCTTCCATGTGGGCGGCCTCGGCGAGACCCCGCAGAGCAAGGAGTCGGCGAACTACGGCCGCACCGCGCCGTGCGTGTCGCCGGCGGCCGACGGCTCGACGCCGAAGTACGTGGACAACCGCTCGGTTACGGTGCGCGTGCTCAACGGCACGCAGTTCTCCGGTTTCGCGCAGGCCGTCGCCGAGGCGCTCGAGAACCGCGAGTTCGTCGTGCAGGGCGTCGACAACTACGACAGTTCGAAGGTGGAACGCACGCTGATCGTCTTCGGCAAGAACGCGATCCCGCAGGCGTACACGCTCGCAAGCAACTTCAGCGACGCGCAGCTGGTCATGGACGACCGTTCCGACAAGCTCGTCGACGTCGTGCTCGGCGCGACGTTCAAGGATCTCGTGCCCACCGAGGACCTGCCGAAGACCGGCTCCGACATCCCGAACATCGAAGGCTGCAAGGCTCCGGACAAGATGACGTCGCTGCCGAAGGCGCCCGACCATACGGCGGTCGGCTGATACACGTCAGGACGCGGTTTTGCGAACGCCCCGCACACACCATGTGTGCGGGGCGTTCGCAAAACCGCGTCCTGACGATCATCCCGGCCGCATTCGGCGCCGATGGTGATCGCGGGTCAGGTCCCGGGCGATCACCATCGGCGCATACCGCACCCGCGCCGTTCGCAAAACGGCCGTTGCGCGATCATCACATGCACATGACGCACCCGGGACGTTCGCAGACCGTCCGTCACCGCGCGGCCATGCGCTCGTCGTACCAACGATGCAGCTCGGCGACGGCGACGTCGTGCCCGACCGGGCCGTGGTCGAGACGGTAATCGAGCATGTGCCGGTATGCGGCGCCCACCTCCGGCCCCGGCTCGAGCCCCAGCTCGGCGATGATCTCGTCGCCGTTGAGATCCGGACGGATCGCCTTGAGATCCTCCTGCTCCTTGAGCCTGCGCACGCGCTCCTCCATCTCGTCCATCGCCGAGCTGAACACGAGCGCCTTGCGGCGGTTCTGCGTCGTCGCGTCGGCGCGCGTGAGCCGGTTGAGCCGTTCGTAGAGGGGGCCCGCGTCCTTGACGTAGCGGCGCACGGCCGCGTCGGTCCACGGTTCGTCCACGTAGCCGTGGAAGCGCAGATGCAGGTTGACGAGATCGCTGACGTCGTCGACGATGTGATGGTCGAAGCGCAGCGCCTTGAGCCGTTTGCGCGTGAGCTTGGTTCCAACGGCGTCGTGATGGTGGAAGCTGACCTTGCCGCCCGGTTCGAACTTGCGCGTCTTCGGCTTGCCGATGTCGTGCATGAGCGCCGCGAGGCGCAGCACGAGGTCAGGGCCGGGCACCGGGCCGTCGGGCCCCGTCTCGAGCGCGACCGCGCGGTCGATGACGATCATCGTGTGCTCGAAGACGTCCTTGTGGCGGTGATGCTCGTCGATCTCCAGCTGCAGCGCAGGAATCTCGGGGAAGACGATGTCGGCGAGGCCGGAGTCGACGAAGGCCTCGACGCCGGCGCGAGGCCGGTCGGACAGCAGCAGCTTCGTCAGTTCGTCGCGCACACGCTCGGCGGAGACGATCTCGAGCCGCGACCCCATGTCGCAGATCGCCTCGGCCGTCTCCGGCTCGATCGAGAAGCCGAGCTGCGCGACGAACCGCACGGCGCGCATCATGCGCAACGGGTCGTCGTCGAAGGACTGCCGCGGGTCGACGGGCGTGCGCAGCACCTTGCGCTGCAGGTCGTTCGCGCCGCCGAAGGGGTCGACGAACTCGAGCTGCGGCACACGCAGCGCCATCGCGTTGACGGTGAAATCACGGCGCGACAGGTCGCCTTCGAGCGAATCGCCGTAGCTGACCTCGGGCTTGCGCGATTCGGGGTCGTACACGTCCGAACGGTAGGTCGTCACCTCCACCTTGACCTCGGTGCCGTCGGGACGCCGGCGCAACGCGCCGAGCGTGCCGAACTTGCGTCCCATGTCCCAGAAGCCGTCATGCCCCCAACGCTTGAGGATCGGTTCGAACTCCTCGGGCCGCGCCGACGTGCAGAAGTCAAGGTCGTGCGAGGGCCGGTGCAGCAGCAGGTCGCGCACGGGGCCTCCGACGAGCGCGAGCTCATATCCGGCATCGGCAAACATCTCTCCCAGCTCAATGGCTTCCGGCCACACTTCGAAGTTCACAGGCTCCCTTTCCGGCATTCGTCCTCACGCGGCGCGCGCGTCCCATCGGCGTTTCCGCCGGCACTTTTCTGCCCTTCAAGCATACCCGTATCCCATCGGCGGCAAAACATGAGTAAGGTGGACTATATGACCACACCCGCAGACGTTGCACGCATGCTTGCCAACGCTGCGGTCAACCATGCCCGCAATCCGCTCGAGCCGGACGCGCTCATGTACACGTCGCAGTCGCAGACGCTGCGCATCGCGACGGACGAGGCGCGCACGAAACCCGATCCGCGCACGCCGACGCCGGCGATGATGCCGCGCCGCCGCACCGGCGACCGCCCGACGACCTTCGCGTCGCTCGACGCGCAGGAACTGCCGATCGTGCGCGAATACTCGGCCGGCGGCCTCGTCTTCGACGCGCGCGGCCGCGTCGCGATCATCGCGCGTCACTCACGCAGCGGCCACCTCGAATGGTGCCTGCCGAAGGGCCATATAGAAAAAGGGGAGACGCCCCAGCAGACGGCCGTGCGCGAAGTGCACGAGGAGACCGGCATCCTCGGCGAGGTCGTCGATTCGATCGCCACGATAGACTATTGGTTCACCGGAACCAGCCAACGCGTCCACAAACTCGTCCACCACTTCGCGCTGCGCCAGATCGGCGGAGAGCTGACGGTGGAGGGCGACCCGGACCATGAGGCCGAGGACGCCATCTGGGTGGACTTCGCCGATCTGGACGACGTGCTCAGTTACCCCAACGAGCGTAAGATAGCTTGGCTGTACGCAAGGAAACTGAACAGGCAGGGCTAACGTGAACCGACGTCACACCGATCCGCACGTCCGGCGTCGTGCTTGGTGCGCGCTGCTGGTGCTGCTCATGGCGATCGCGACGGTGCTCGACGTGCAGACGCCCCGGGCGGCCGCGGACGAAGGCGACGCCGCGACGGCCGACGTGCCAGGCGTGGCGCTCTCCGTCGAATCGCTCACGGCCGTCGTCACGGAGACCTCCGGATTCTCCGCGACGCTCACCGTCGAGAACCGCACGACGCAGACGATGCCCGCCGGCGTCATCGACATCCTGACGAACCCCGACTACAACTTCGTCTCCCGCACCGACGTGCAGGAGTGGGCCGACGGCGTCGCGCAGATCGACACGACGCATGAGCTCGCGCACGCCGACGTCGCGCCGATCCCGGCCGGAGGCCGCGTATCCGTGCACGCCGACCTCTCCCCCCACGCCTCCGCGCTCGCGGCGCTCACGACGTGGGGACCGCGGCCGCTGCGCATCCTCTACACCGCGCAGACGGCCGACGGCGCGCAGCCGACGGGCGCGTCGCTCAACACCTACATCACGCGCTCGCAGGACGGCGTGGCCGGCGAGCGCACGCCGTCGATCGGCATGAGCGTCGTCATGCCGCTCACATCGCATGGCTGGAGCGTCGACACGCAGGCGCGCCAGCGGCTCATCACGTCGAACGAAAGCGACGTGCCGCCCTCGGCCATCGCGACGCTCGGCGAGGACGATCGCAAGGCGCTGCACGACAAGGACCAGCTGAGCACGAAGTATCCGCAGCTGCAGGTCGTCGCCGACCCGAGCGTGCTCGAAACGCTCGGCACGCCGCATCTGACGGCGCTGATGCAGCCGGCGCGCTTCGACATCACCGCCTATGCGCGCGCCGACGATCCGCAGGCCTATGCGCGCGCCGGCGTCGGCAAGGACATGTGGAGCGCCGAAAGCGCGCTCGCGCAGCTGCGTGGCGCGCTCAGCGACACGTCGGCGAGCGCGCCGACGATCGCATGGCAGGGCTCCGACAGCTGGACGATGGACGCGCTCGACGCGGCGCGCGAGGCCGGCTATGACACGGTGATCGCGACCGGCGACTTCAACATCGCCGACGATTCGACGGCGCAGACGCTCGTCTACCGTGTGCCGACCGAACATGGCGACGTCACCGTGCTCGGCGCGCAACCGACGCTCACGGCGCTCGCGAACGCGCATGCCTCGTCGCAGCATGCGCGCGCCGAACGCACCGACGCGGGACGCATCGCGCGCTTCATCGCGCAGAGCGCGTTCTACCAGATGGAGCAGCCCTACGCGCAGCGCACGTTGCTCGTCTGCTTCGGCGAGGACGCCACCGCGCAGGAGGTCAGGATGCTGATGGACGCGCTCGGCGACGCGAGCTGGATCGATCTGAAGTCGCTCGCCGATCTCACGGGTCAGGACACGCTCATCGACTCCGCGTTGACGCCGCAGCTGATCGACGAGAACGTCGGCCTCTCCGCCGGCCGCGCCGAGACGGTCCGCGAGACGCTCGTGCAGCTCGGCGCAAGCCGCGACGACCTGACACGGCTCGCCTCGTCGATCCTCGGCGGGAGGGACGGCGCCGCGACGAATTCCGGCGGCGCGCCGAAGGATGACGCCAACGACGATGGCGACGCGGACGCGACAGACACCTCCTCCCCCACGGCGTCCGCGGCCGCGAAGGCGACCGTGGACGCGCAGTCGGCGCCGCCGGAGGCGTCCGACGGTTCGCGGCTGACCGAGTCCGCATATGCGCGACGGCTGCTCGACGCCCATGACACGCTCGCGCTGTTCGCGCTGCAGGGCGACGCGGCCCTGTGCACGTCGATGGGCAAGGCCGCCCAGGAGCTCGCGGACGCGGCGCTCGGCGCAATCACGTTGAGTCCGTCCGGCAACATCAGCGTGCTGTCGGAGACGGCGTCGATGCCGGTCACGGTGAGCAACGGGCTGCCGTTCCCGATCGACGTGCGCGTCTCGTCGCGCACCGACGCGATCGAGATCGTCACGGCCCGCATGACCCCGATCACGGTGCCCGCGCACGGCGAGGCGCAGGCGTCGATCTCGATCCGTGTGACGACCTCCGGCACGGCGGTCGCGCGCGAACAGCTCGTCGACAGGGACGGCGTCCCCTTCGGCGCCGTGCAGCAGACGTCGATCACCAGTTCGCTGCAGATCAGCGACAAGAGCGGTCTCGTCATCATCATCATCGCCGTCGCGCTCGGTCTGCTCGGCCTGTGGCGGCAGTTCCACCGCAAGAAGGATCCCGACGAATGAGTTCTTCCGTAGGCCGCAATTCGCTGATCATGGCTTCCGGCACGGCCGCGTCCCGCATCACCGGCCAGATCCGCACGATCCTGCTCGCAGCGGCGATCGGCACGACCGGTCTGGCGGCGAACGCGTACCAGGCCGGCTCGATGATCCCGCAGGTTATCTACACGCTCGTCTCCGGCGGCATCTTCAACGCCGTGCTCGTGCCGCACATCGTGCGCACGCTGCACAGCGACAACGCCGAGGAGCAACTCAACAAGATCGTCACCTTCGCCGTCACATTGCTGCTCGGCGTCACCGTGTTGATGGCCGCGCTCACGCCGTGGATCACGCGGCTATACGTCAGCGGCAGCCCCGAGCTGATCAGCCTGACATGCGCGTTCACGCTCTGGTGCACGCCGCAGATCTTCTTCTACGGCCTGTACACGGTGCTCGGCCAGATCCTCGCCGTGAAGAACAAGTTCGGCGCCTATGCGTGGAGTTCGGTCGGCGCGAACCTCATCAGCTGTCTCGGCTTCGTCCTGTTCATCGTGCTCTACGGCAACCATGCGACGTCGTCCGCCGGCGAGTGGACGACGTCGAAGATCGTGCTGACGGCCGGCATGTGGACGCTCGGCGTCACGTTCCAGGCGCTGATCCTGTTCGTGCCGCTGCTGCGTGCCGGCTTCCGCTTCCGGCCGCGCTTCGGCGTGCGCGGCATCGGCCTGCGCACGATGGGGCCGATCGCCGCATGGAGCATGGGCATCGTCGCCATCGACCAGATCGCCAACATCGTCATCACGCGCATCCTGACGAGCGCGCCGGGCCTCGCCGAACAGACGATGCATCTCAGCGAGTTCGACGTCGCCGGCAACGCGACTTACCAGAACGCGTACACAATCTACATCCTGCCGTATTCGCTCATCGCCGTCTCGGTCGCCACGGCGATCTTCCCGCAGATCGCGTCGGCGATCGCCGACGACGACATCGAACGCGCCCGCGGCGACCTGAGCGGCGCGCTGCGCACGGTCGGCGCGATCATGTTCCTGTTCACGGCCTTCTTCCTCGTCATGCCGCTCGCGATCACGCGCGCGCTGCTGCCGACCGTCTCCGTCAACCAGGCGATCCTTATCTGCGGGCCGCTGATGGGCCTGTGTGCATGCCTGCCGCTGGCGAGCGCGTACCTGATCATCCAACGCACGTTCTACGCCTTCGAGGACGGCCGTTCCCCGTTCATCTTCATGGCGATCATGTATGCGCTGCAACTGACGGCATGCCTGCTGTGCACGCGCCTGCTGCCACCGACCGACTGGGCGGCCGCCGTCGGCCTGTGCGCCTCGGCAAGCTACCTGCTGTCCTTCATCCCGCTCGTGCACATGCTGCGCAGGCGTTTCGACGGCTCGCTCGACGGCCGGCGCATCGCGCTCACCTACGCCAAGGCCTTCGCGGCGATGGTCGTGAGCGTCGTCATCGGCTTCGCGCTGCAGCGTCCGGTCTACCATCTGCTGCACGTCAACGACCCGTCGAGCGCCGGCGTCGTCGGCTGGCTGCAGTCGGTCGGCGCGGCGGCGCTGCTGTTCGTCGTCATCGTCGCCGTCTATCTGGCCGTGCTGTGGGTGCTGCGTTGCGAGGAGCTCACGCAGGGCGTCGCTGCGCTGCGCCGCCGTCTTTCCCGCCGCGCAGCGCCCGCCGACGCCGAAGCGCCCGCGTCGGCGCTCGTCGACGCCGTCGACGGCGAGGAACGCGCCTACGACGCCGCCCATGGCCTCGCCGCCGATGACGACGACAGCACGCGCGTCATCCCCGAGCTGAGCCGCATCGCGCCGGCGGTGCCGATCGACGAGCTCGCGCAGCTCGATCCTCCGGTGCCGGCGGGACTGGCCGAACCGCCGGTTGCGCTGGCCGCCGACGAGCCGCGCACGCCGGCGCCGACGACCACCTCGGACAGTAGAATGACGGTGCACACATCCGCACGCTCTTATGAATCAGGGGTGACCATGAAGCCTCATCTGGGAGATACGATTCTCAACCGCTACACGCTCGTATCGCCATTGCGTGAAGAGGCCGGCCTGCAGGTGTGGAAGTCGAACGACCGCGTCCTGTCACGCGACTGCCAGCTGTTCATCGTCAACAACCGTGCCGTCCTGTCGAGCACGAACGCGCTAGCCGGCACGCTCGCCGCGTCGCGCGACCCGCGTTTCACGCAGGTCATCCAGCTGCAGCACGACGGTGACATCGCCGTCATCCTCACCCGGCTCGACGGCGGCGTCTCGATCAGTGAATACATGCGCGACGACGGTCCCGGCGCGCCGCCGCTCAGCTATGAGGCGATGCGCACGATCATCGGCGAGACGATGGACGCGATCCGCTTCCTGCACAAGGACCGACTGACGCACCGCGCATTGTCGACCGACACGGTGCGCCTGACGCGCAACGGCGTCCAGCTCGCCGACACCCCGGTGAGCGCCGCGCTCGCCGACACGGCGAACACGCCGGCCTCATACAACGACGAACGCCGCGCGATCCGTCAGCTCGCCGGCGTCCTCTACGGCATGCTCACCCGCACGCCGTCGACGATGCATCCGCGCTTCTCCCTCGACAAGCTGCCGCAGGCCGCGCCTATCGAGTTCCGCCTCATCGTCAAGCGCGGCCTCGAGCTGAACGAGGGCGACAAGCCGACGGTGCCGCTTGTGACGATGGCCGAGATGGACGCGCTGCTCGGCGCGCGCAAGCCGCTGCATGCGCTGACGCGCCATGATCTGCGCCTGACCGGCGCCGACGGCGAATGCTCGATCGTGCGCGCGATGATCCAGCCGGCGCTGCCCGGCGACATCCTCCCGATCCCCGATTCGATGGTCTCGTCGCAGACAATGCCGTCGATGATGTTCCCGGCACAGCAGCTGGACCCGGAGTCGCTCGCCGAGCTCGAGGAGGAGCCCGAGGAGACGGACGAGGACGCCGGCGACGAGGCGGCCGCACGCTCGTTCAAGGCGTTGTGGAACAAGAGCAAGGCGATCATGGGCGGCACCGACGAGACGGCCACGAAGATCCCGGAAATCTCGCCGAACAACGCGACCGAGATGTTCACGGCCTTCGATCCGAACGCCGTCCAGGAGACGCCGATGACGCCGTCGCGCATGACGGTGCCGATCGACGTGTCCTCGATGCGCGACGGCACGGTCGACGCGTCCTCGTCGACCGGCCATCTGCCGGCGATCGACGAGGACGGCAACATCGTGCCCGACGGCTCGCAGTCGCAGCGCGAACTGCGCGAGGAGCGCGAGGACATCGACGCGACCTACGTCATGGGCGCGCCGGCGCTGCCGCCGAGCTTCGCGCCGCAGGAGCGTCCGAAGACGCAGCCGACGTCGAGCTTCGCCGAGCCGAAGCCGAAGAAAGGCAGGAAGCGCGCCGCCATCATCGTATGCGTGATCGCCATCTTCGTCGCGCTCGGCTTCGCCGTGCACAGCATCGCGACGAGCGGATCGCTGTTCGGCTTCGGCCGGCAGGACACGACGTACTGGCCGGACTCCGACCTGTCCAACGTCCCCTTCGGCGAGCGCAGCGGCGGCGACGTGAAGACGCCGGAGGCGTCGAACCGGCAGACCGAGACGCCGGAGCCGACGCAGACGCCGTCGAAGGCGCCGAACAACACCGCATACCCGGTCTCCTCGCAGCAGTTCCTCGACCGTCCGGCGGGGCAGCAGGGCTATGGCTACTATCTGCATCTGCAGAACAAGGAGAACGTCGATCGCCTCGTCATCAAGATCCAGTCGTCCGGCGGCAAGGGCGTCGTCTACGCGAACGCGGCTGCCGACAACCCGACCGGCGGCGAGAAGATGGCCGAGTTCACCTTCGCCGAGGGCGGCACGACGGAGGTCAAGTTCTCGAAGCCGATCGAGACGCAGGACATCATCATGTGGGTGCCGCTCGACAGCCTTCCCGGCAACCAGCTGTACATCGACTCGGTGCAGGCGTTCTAGGACCCCTGCACCGTCAACGCGGCGGGTCACGCGGCAATGGCCGCATGACCCGCCGCGTTTGCGCGACACGGGCCGCGACCATGTGCCCAGAGAGATACGCCGAAATAATCGACGGGGCGCATATATTGTGAAGGCATGAGTGAAATTCGCGACGTCATCATCATCGGTTCCGGCCCCGCGGGCTACACGGCGGCCATCTATCTGGGACGGGCGGGACTGAGGCCCCTTGTCATCGCGGGCGCGCTCACGCCGGGCGGCCAGCTCGTCAACACGACGGAGGTCGAGAACTTCCCCGGCTTCCCCGACGGCGTGCTCGGCCCCGACCTGATGGAGTCGATGCAGCGTCAGGCGGAGCGCTTCGACGCCGAACTCGTCTACGACGACGTCGAATCGGTCGAACTCGACGAGACGGTCAAGACGGTGCGCTGCAGCGGCGGCGACGTCTACCGCACGCGCGCCGTCATAGTGGCCACCGGCTCGTACTACCGCCATCTCGACGTGCCCGGCGAGGAGGAGTACGCCGGCCGCGGCGTCTCGTACTGCGCGACCTGCGACGGCTTCTTCTTCCGCGGCAAGCCGATCGTCGTCGTCGGCGGCGGCGACTCGGCGATGGAGGAGGCCGGGTTCCTGAGCCGTTTCGGCTCGTCGGTGACGTTGCTGCACCGGCGCGACCAGTTCCGCGCGTCGCGGATCATGGTCGACCGTACGTTGGCGAACCCGGCGATCGACGTGATGACGAACACCGTCGTCACGGGCATCAACGGCGACGGCAAGGCAGTCACGTCGGTCAGCGTGCGCGACGTGAGCACCGGCGAGGAGCGCGAGCTCGACGCGAACGGCGTGTTCATCGCGGCCGGGCAGATTCCGCAGACCGCGTTCCTCGGCGGCGCGCTGGCGCTCGATGACCACGGCTACATCATCGTCGACGGCGCGGGCACGCGCACGAACGTGCCGGGCGTATTCGCGGCCGGCGACTGCGCGGATCCGGTCTACCAGCAGGCGATCAGCGCCGCCGGCACCGGCTGCCGCGCGGCGATCGACGTGCAGATGTATCTTGAATCGCTCATCGAGGAGGCCGGCGCCTGAGCCGTCAGCCACTGTCAGCGATATGCAAGGGGGCATGCGAACCCCGATTCCGGTTCGCATGCCCCCTTGTGTAGACGCAGCAACGCTGCGCCGGGATCATTCGACGGCCGTCGTCACTGCGGATCAAGCAGCCCGATGATGCGTTCCATCTCCTCGGGCGACGAGAACACGATCTCGATGCGGCCGTGCTTCTCCGATCCCTTGATCGAGACCTTCGTGCCGTAGCGCTGTTCGAGGCTGACCTGGATCGGCGAGCCGGCCCACGGATTGTGCTTGTTCGTCTTCGGCTTCTTCGGATGGTCGCTCGCCTGCATCGAGACGATCTCCTCGACGCTGCGCACGCTCAGGCCTTCGTCGACGATGCGCTTGGCGAGCGCCTCCATCGACGCGGCGTCCGGCAGCCCGAGCAACGCACGCGCGTGTCCCGCGGAGATCCTGCCGGAGGCGACCGTCTTCTGCACGCTCGCCGGAAGATTCATCAGGCGCAGCGTATTCGCGATCTGCGGACGCGACTTCGAGACGGAACGCGCGAGCTGCATCTGCGTGAGGCCGAACTCGTCGATCATCTGCTGATAGGCGGCCGCCTCCTCGAGCGGGTTGAGCGCGACGCGGTGCAGGTTCTCGAGCAGCGCGTCACGCAGCATGTAGTCGTCGGCCGTCGTCTTGACGATCGCCGGGATCTTCGTCAGTCCGGCGATCTGCGACGCGCGCCAGCGGCGCTCCCCCATGATGAGCTCGTATTCGCTGTCCATGCGGTCGGCGAAGGGATCGCCGGTCGACTGCTTCGGCTGCGCATGAGCGGCGCGGATCTGCTCGGCCGGGCGTTTGCGCACGACGATCGGCTGCAGCACGCCGACTTCCTTGATCGATTCGGACAGCTCACGCAGTTCCTCGTCGTTGAAGACGGTCCGCGGCTGATGCAGGTTCGGCCCGATCTGCGTGACCTCGAGCTCGACGAGGTAGCCGCCCTCGACCGGCTTGAGGCCGTCCTCGGCCGCCTCCTTGCGCGCATCGGCGTCGCTCTTCGCGATGACCGGCGTGCCGTCGAAGAACATGTCGCTCGGATGCGCCATGTCGCCGATCGCCGGCATCGCCGCGCGCTTCGGCGCCGACGTCGCCGTGGTCTGGGTGTCCGCATCGTCGGCGCCGCCCTGCGCCGGCGGACGGTGCTCAGCGGCCTCCGGCTGCAGCGTCATCGGCGCGGCGAGCTTCGAGACGGTTGCGCCGTGACGCGTCATCGCGCCCATCGACGGGATCGTCGAGCTCAGCGGGGAGACCGGCGCGCTCGGCTGGTCGCCCGTGACGGGCTGCGCCGGCGCGGTGGCCTGCGTCTTCTTCTTGGGCGCCGGCTTCGGCGTCTTCGCCGCCTTCTTCGGCTGTTCGGGCGGCGTCACCGGCGCCGCGGGCTGTTCGCCCGGCAGCGAGGGGAACAGCGCACCGAGTCCTCGACCCAAACGTGATTTCGATGCCATGTCACTCCTCGTTTCTTCTCGATGCGATGGTCTCCAGCACCACGGCCGACCGGTTGTTGATTTCGAGCGCGGCCTCGCGGTACGCGATCGCGCCCATGCCGCGCGGATCGTAGCTGACGACGGTCTGCGCGAAGCTCGGCGCCTCCGAGATCTTGACGGTGCGCGGGATCGTCGTGTCGAGCACGATGCTCGGATAGTGCGTCTTCACTTCCTCGTACACCTCGCGGCTGAGCAACGTGCGGCGGTCGAACATCGTCACGAGCATCGTCGAGACGAGCAGCTCGGGGTTGAAGTTCGACTGGACGAGGCCGATCGTGTTGATGAGCTGGCCGAGGCCTTCGAGCGCGTAGTATTCGGCCTGGATCGGGATGAGCATCTCGGAGACCGCGCACATCGCGTTGATGACGAGCAGGCCGAGGCTCGGCGGGCAGTCGACGAAGACGTAGTCGTAGTGCACGTCGCTGTCGGCGAGGAAATCGTCGAGCGCGTGGCGCATCAGGTTGTTGCGGTCGGGCATGTCGGCGAGCTCGAGGTCGGCGCCGCTCAGGTCGATCGACGCGGGCACGATGTGCAGCGTCTCGTAGTCGGGGCAGGTCTGCATGACGTCCGCGATCGTCGCGCGGCCTTCGATGACGTCGTAGACCGACGGGTCGCCGGAGTTGTGCTTCGCGCCGAGCGCCGTCGACGCGTTGCCCTGCGGATCCATATCGACGACGAGCACATTCATGCCCGTCTGCGCGAACGCGGCGGCCACGTTGACGGCCGTGCTCGTCTTGCCGACGCCGCCCTTCTGATTGGCTACGGCGATGCGACGCGTGCGCGCCGGACGCTTGAATTCCGCGGCGTTGATGCGTTCGTAGCGCGTGGACTCGTCGGCGATCTGCGAGCCGACGCCGGAGTCGCTGCCTTTGAAAATACGCGCCAGCGTCTCCGTGGTGCTTTCCATGCCGGGGATGTTCCCTTGATCTGTCACGAGGACTGTCCTCCTAGTTGAGTCGCAGTGTCTTCAAGTCTGTGTATCCGTATGGACAGGGCGCCCGCCCGGTCCCGTTGTGGATAACCTGTGGATGATTGTGGATAACTTCCGTATCCCCACACCGTGTTCACTGCGAAATCGTTGATATACAAGCTTTTCTTGGCACCCAAGTTATCCACATCGGCATTGTGGATAACTTTCCCGCATGGACAAGCGGTGTGGATAACCTACCGTTTCGCCGTCTTTTTGCCCGTCGCCTTCTTGTTGATGATTACGACCCTCGTATCCTCGAGGCCGTCGGCGACAGGCGCCGTCACGACCCGCGGCCGCACGCCGCCGTACTGGGCGATCACCTTGCGCGCCTTGTCGATCTCGGCCTGCGCCGAACGTCCCTTGAGCGCGATGAGCTCACCGCCGGGCTCGACGAGCGGCAACGTCCAACCGGCGAGCTTCGTCAGCGGCGCGACGGCGCGGCAGGTCACGGCGGCGAAGGGATGACGGATCGTCTCACGCACCCCGTCGGGAACGACGACCGAGGCCTTGACATGGCGTTTCGCCGCCGGCTGGCGTTCGTCGAGCGCGGCGATCACCTCCTCGGCGCGCGCACGGACGACGACCACGTTCCGCAGACCCATCGCCTCGACGCATTCGCCAAGCCATTCGCAGCGGCGCTCCATCGGCTCGACGAGCGTGAATACGCGGTCGGGCAGCATCGCGGCCGCAACGAGCCCCGGGAAGCCGCCGCCACTGCCGATGTCGGCGACGGTCTTGAACTGCCGCCTCTCTGTCGCCTCGCGGACGAACGGGACGATCGCCGCCGAATTGAGCAGATGCCGCTCCCACAGGATGCCCACGTCGCGCGGACCGATGAGCCCCCTCGGCTCACCCTCCTGTGCAAGTTTCCCGTGAAACACCTTCAGCGCGTCCAGCGCATCGCCGAAGACGCCCTCAAGCACCGGTGAATCGGCGAGCTGGTCGTCGGTATGGATCTCGTCACTCATAACGCACCATCCTATACCGTTTCCACATGCAACATCGCCGTTCCCCCACACTTTTCTTCACGTGAAACTATCAATCCACCACGTGAAACACCCTTCGGCATATTTCCGCCTTCCTTCACGCGGTAGTCTGGTAGGCGATTCAGGGACAATTACGGAAACAGGAAAGCCGAGGAGACCATGCCGATCACCGATGTCGTATTCGACTACTGCGGAGTGCTGCTGGACTGGCGCCCCGAACTGACGATGGAGGGGCTCGTGCCTACGCCGGTCATCCGGCGCGTGCTCGACCGGGCCGACCCCTACGGCTTCTGGCACTACGACCTGATGAGCGACCTCGGCTGGAGCCCCGAACAGGTCCTCGCCGACTTCCGCCGCCACCATCCGCACGACGACGACCTCAATGAGGCGATGCGCCTGTACTTCGCGAACTATCGGCGCGCCTTCGCCGGCATGATCGCCGGGATGCCTGCCCTGCTGCACGAGCTCGACGGGCGCGGCTGCCGGCTGTGGGGGCTGACGAACTTCAGCACTCCCTTCGTCACGCTCGCACATGCCGAATTCCCGGCGATGCATCTGCTCCGCGGCACAATCGTCTCCTCCCAGGAGCGCTGCGCGAAGCCGGATCCGAAGATCTACACGATCGCGATCGGACGTTTCGGGCTCCGGCCCGGGCAGACGATGTTCTTCGACGACAAGTTCGAGAACGCGCGCGCCGCGACCGAGGTCGGCATGCGCGGCGTGCGGTTCATCGACGCCGACCAGGCGCTGCAGGCCGTGCGTGACGCGGACTGAGGCGCCGGCACAGGGCGATCCGCGTCCTGCGACATGCGGGAAGACGAACGCGAGGGGGCGCGCACGAACCATGTGGTTCGTGCGCGCCCCCTCGCGTTCGTTCACAGGGACGTCCACGCCGTGCGGCGCGGACGGCGGTCAGTCCTCGACGATGTACTCGTCGTCGTCCTCGAGCTCCTCGTCGTCGACGTCGGTGCGCTTGAGGTAGATCGTCACGTAGCGCTTCGGCTCCTCGCCGTGCGAACGCGAACGCAGTCCCTCGTCGCGCACGACGTCATGGATGATCTTGCGTTCGAAGGAGTTCATCGGCTTCAGATCGACCGGTTCGCCGGTCTCGCGCACGTCGTCGACGGCGTCGAGCGCCATGTCGCGCAGGATCTGGCGCTTGCGCTTGAGGAAGCCGTCGACGTCCACGATCAGATGCGAGCGTTCGCCGGTCTCCTGCTGCACGGCGAGGCGGCACAGCTGCTGCAGCGCGTCCACCACTTCGCCGTTGCGGCCGATCAGGTGTTTGATGTCGGTGTCGTCGTCGGCCACGATCTGCACCATCGGGCGACCGTTGCGCACGCCCATCTCGATGTCGCCCTCGTAGTCGGCGATGTCGAGCAGACCCTCGAGGTAGTCGGCCGCGATGTCGGCCTCGCGGTCCAGCTGCTCCACGCTTCGTTCTTCGTCCTGCACCATACGCACTCCTTGCATGCATTGGAATGTTCTCAATACTGTAAAAATCGTTCGGTCCGGGGAACGTTCCGCCGGACATACACGCCTATAGGACACCAGTGTAGGGCAGTCCCCCGCCACCCGACACGGCGAGTGCGCTCAGCGGCCAGATACGACGATTCCCACGGCCGTCGGACGGTCGTGGGAATCGAGGGCGGAACGGATCCGGACCCGCTACTTCTTCTTGCGGTTCTTGCGCTGCGGCTGCTGGCGCTGATGGCCCTGCACGGCCTTGCGCTCGGCCGCCTTCTTCGCCTCGATGAGCTCCTCCTCCTCGAGCGAGGGGCGTCCTTCCCGCGCACGCTTCCTGTTCTCGTTGTCGTGGTCGCGCTTCTCCTTGTCGAGCGCGGCCGGCGAGCCGGGGGTCGGGAACTCGCGCAGCTGCCAGAACGAACGCAGCAGGTTGCAGATGTTGTTCGCGAGCCAGTAGACGAGCACGGCGAACGGCATCGCGACGCCGGAGAAGACGTACATGATCGGGAAGATCCACAGCATCATCTTCTGCATGCGCTCGGTCTGCTTGTTCATCGACGCCGGCGCCGTGTTGCGGCGCATCGTGTTCCACTGCATGTACCACAGGCATGCGCACATCGCGAACACGAAGATCGCGATGACGACCTTGCCGCTTGCGCCGGCGGTCGTGAAGGTGTCGGAGACCTTCGTGCCGAAGAAGGTCGTCGCCGAGAACTCATTCGCAGTCGCCACGTCGAAGGCGCCGAGCGGGTCGCGTTTGCGGCGTGCGATGTACGGGATCGCCGAGAGCACGTAGAACATGCACATGAAGACCGGGCCCTGGATGAGCATCGGCAGGCACGACCCCGCCGGATTGGCGTGGTTGTCCTTGTAGAGCTTCATCATCTCGCGCTGCATAGCTTCCTTGCTCGCGGGATCGTTCTTGCCCTTGTACTTGTTCTGGATCTTCATCATCTTCGGCTGGATCGCCTGCATGCCGCGCATCGACTTCATCTGCTTGTAGAACAGCGGGAAGACGCAGGCCTGCACGACGACCACGAGGAAGATGATCGACAGCACCCAGGAAAGGCCCACGGCCGGCATGCCGATGAGCGTGAGCAGTTTGTGGAACCAGTACATGACCTGCGTCATGAGCCATTCCACCGGGGTCAGCAGCTTGTACAGCCACCCCCAGAATCCGCTATCCAATAAGAAATTATCCGACATATCTGGCCGTTCACTCCTTCTCGTCGTGGGGCAGAGGGGTCAGCCGCGGCTCTTCGTGCGCGCGCGACCAAGAGAATCTGTAGAACAGGGAGAACCGCTGCGGCACATCGTCGATGCCTCCCGAACTCCACGGGCGGCAGCGCAGCAGGCGCAGCGCGGCGAGCGAGCCGCCGCGCACGGCGCCGTAGCGGCGGATCGCCTGGATCGCATAGTTCGAACAACTGGGGTAATAACGACATGAGGGCGGGGTGTTCGCTGAAATCCGCCGCTGATACCAGCGGATGCAGCGAATCATCGCCCGCCCTGCATGACCCGTCATCAACGCGCCGTCTTGCGATGCACCGCGCGGAACAGCTGCGCCATCTGCGCATCGAGCGACGCGAAGGACGCGTGCGCCGCGCTCGGCTTGGCGCGCAGCACGACGCTGCAGCGCTCGGGGAGCTCATCCTCGTAGCGTTGCGCGAGCACGCGGAAACGGCGTTTCACCGTGTTGCGCACGACCGCGTTCCCCACCGCCTTGGAAACGGCCAGCCCCACATGTCTGGATGCATCGCCGGCGCCGTCCGTGTCGTCGGGCATCAGATAATGCACGACGAGGTCGTCGCCGGAGACCTTCCGGCGACGACGCAGCACGGCGACGAAATCGCGATGGCTTCTGAGCCGTTCCACGTTCGTCCGACTGAAACGAAGACTCAGGCGGAAAGAGCCTTGCGGCCCTTGGCGCGGCGGCGGTTGATCAGCGCGCGGCCGGAACGCGTGCGCATGCGGGCGCGGAAGCCGTGCTTCATGTGGCGGCGACGGTTGTTCGGCTGGAATGTCCTCTTCATAGTTTCATGCTCCCGTTAGGTTAGGTCGGTGGGCCATGCGTTCATGCATGGCTTCGCTTGAGACAATCTCTACCAATTTACCGATACCCCTATACCTCGCGCGCCCTCCACCAGCAGGCGGCCGCGCGGCGGGCGCTTCCGACACGCCCGGCAGGCGCCGTGGACAGTGCCGCGGCGACGTCCACAGACCCGTCCGCGGATACCGGGGAAAAGCGGGGAAAGTTATGCACAAATCACACCGTTGTAATTACAAAACCAAGCATTTCCAACACGCGAGCTTGTGGATAACTTCCATCAGTCAGAGTAAAAATGACCTGTTACGCATGTGCATCCAACCGATGGAGACGAAACCATGAGCGAAGCAACCAACGACCCGGCGGCCGCAACGGCCGTCATATGGTCGAACGCGCTCGAACTGCTTCGGAAGAACTCGTCGCTGACCGCCCGTGAGAAGGGGTGGTTCGAGGGCGTGGTCCCCGAGGCGCTCTTCGGCACCAACATCATCCTCGCCGTCGAGAACAGCGAGACGCAGCACGTGCTGCAGACGGAGCTCAACGACGAGCTGCTGCAGGCGCTGCGCATCGCGAACGGCGGCGTCGACCTCTTCCCCGCCTTCAAGATCGCGGTGCGCGCGAACGAGCCCGAACAGCCCGTGCTGCCGGTCACCGCGCTGAGCGAGGAGGCGCCGCGCGGCGACACGCGCAAGCGCCAGCCGCTGCCCGAGCCGGAGCCCGCGCCCGAACCGGTCGTCGTGCAGCAGCCGCCGAAGACGACGCATTACGACGACGCCGTCGTGCAGACCTTCGAGGATTCGATGGGCAACGACCTCGATCCGTCGGCTGCGGCCGCGATGTCGACGACGCTCGCAGGGGCCGCCGACGTGTTCAAGGGACGCTTCGGACGCTCCCCGCAACCGATGATCGACCCCGAGACCCATCTCAACCCCTCCGACACCTTCGACACCTTCGTGCCCGGCGACTCGAACCGCTTCGCGCGCACCGTCGCGCTCGCCGTGGCCGAGGGCGGCGGCAGCGACTTCAACCCGTTGTGCGTCTACGGCGGATCGGGCCTGGGCAAGACGCATCTGCTCAACGCGATCGGCAACTATTCGCTGATCAAGCAGCCCGGCGCCCGCGTGCGCTATGTTACGAGCGAGGAGTTCACGAACGAGTTCATCGACTCGCTGCGCATGGACGCCGGCACGAAGTCAGGCTCGAGCCGCGTGACGGCGTTCAACCGCAAATACCGCGAGGTCGACGTCCTGCTCATCGACGACATCCAGTTCCTCGGCGGCAAGACCGAGACGCTCGAACAGTTCTTCCACACCTTCAACAGCCTGTACCAGGCGAACAAGCGCATCGTCATCGCATCCGACGTGCCGCCGAAGAACCTCAAGGACTTCGAGTCGCGCCTCATCTCGCGCTTCGAGCAGGGCATAACCGTCGATGTCAAGCCGCCGGACCTCGAGACGCGCATCGCGATCCTGCGGATGATCGCGTCGAACTCGGGGATGCGCGTGCCCTACGACGTCCTCGACCTGATCGCCGAGCGCTTCACCGAGAACATCCGCGAACTCGAGGGCGCGCTCAACCGCGTCACGGCGCTCGCCTCGCTCAACGGCCAGCCGGTCACCGTCGCGCTCGCCGAGCAGACGCTGCAGGACTTCTTCTCGACAGACATCGAGGTCAAGCCGACCGACATCATCGGCCGCGTCGCGAAGTACTTCCATCTGACCTTCGACGACATCGTCGGCCCGCAGCGCAACCGCAACATCACGCTCGCCCGTCAGATCGCGATGTACCTGACGCGCGACCTGACGAGCATGAGCCTCGTCAACATCGGACAGGTCTTCGGCGGTCGCGACCATACGACGGTCATGCACAACATCAAGATCGTCTCGGACGGCATGAAACAGAAGCAGGAGATCTACAACTACGTCACCGAGCTGACGGTGCTGCTGCGCCAGCGCAACAACAAGTAGCCGGTTGCGGCGGTGTGGAAGGCGCGCGGGCGCGACACACCCAAGCATGCCGATTTCGCCGCGAAGTTTTCCACATGGTTATCCACAATTGTTGGCAAAGTCAGTGGATATCGCGAGGAAAACGCCGAAATCGGCTGTGGAAAACCCGTGGAGAGGAGCAGGCGAAATGTGGACAACGTATTGTCCCCCATCGGTCTGTGGAAAAACCGGCTTGTTGTCCACAACCGATGCAGAGTTTATCCACAGCCCGTGAACGTGGATAAACCGCCGCCCTGTAAGGCTTTCGCAGGTTTTCCACATATCCACCGTGCTTATGATGGTGATGACTCTTTCCTTCTTAAGCTCTCATCATGACCATCAACGACCATTTGCTGCGCCCTGTGCGTCACCTCGACGAAGCAAGCAAAGAGCAGTTAGAATGAGTGCCAGACTCACACAATCGTCAACAGTCAAGGAAAGCGCATGAAAGTAGAAGTCAATTCCACCTCGTTCGCCGATGCCGTGTCCTGGACCACCAGCATCCTGTCCGCCAAGCAGCTCAACCCGCTGCTCTCCGGCATCAAGCTCGAGGCTCGGGACGGCGCGCTCCAACTGTCCACATTCACCTATGAACTGTCCTCGCGCGACCATATCGAGGCGGGCGTCGACGAATCGGGCGCCGCGGTCGTACCGGGCAAACTGCTCGCCGACATCAGCAAGTCGCTGCCCTTCGAGAAGGCCTACCTGCAGACCGACGGCTCGACGCTGCGGATCTCCTCGGGCAAGTCGACGTTCACGTTGCAGCTCATGCCGGAAAGCGAATACCCGGATCTGCCGCAGCTGCCCCCGTTGCTCGGCCAGGTGGACGCGCCGACGCTGACGCAGTCGATTATCCAGGCGGCTGTGGCGATCGCGCGCACCGACGACCGTCCGGTGCTCACGGCCGTGCAGATGAAATTCGCGGGCGACACGGTGACGTTGTCCTCGACCGATCGCTTCCGCCTGTCACGCTCGACCTTCCACTGGTCGCCGGCGAACGACGGCCTCGAGGCCGTCGCACTCGTCAAGGGCACGCATCTGCGCGACATCTCGCGTTCGCTCGACGAACGCCAGAACGTCAACCTGTACTTCGACGTCGAGAACCCGACGCTGCTCGGTGTGGAAAACGCCGGCCGCGTATCCACAGTCCAGCTCATCGACGGCGACTTCCCCGCCGTCGACCGCCTGTACGCCGACTCCTACCCGATCCACGCCGTGCTCGACAAGCAGAACCTGCTCGATGCGATCAAGCGCGTCGCGCTCGTCGCAGAACGCAATGCGCCGATCCGCATGGTCTTCGCGGGCCAGGAGATCACGCTGACGGCGGGCGCCGCCGACGAGGCCTCGGCGAACGAGGTGCTCGACGTGGACCTCGACGGCGAAGACATCACCGTCGCGTTCAATCCGAACTACCTGCGCGAGGGACTGAGCGCGATCACCGAGCCGTATGTGCGCATGAAGATGACGACGGCCGTCAAGCCTGTCGAATTCGACGGCCAGCAGGAGGAGGACTCCGAGGAGTCGCTCTCCTACCGCTACCTGCTCGTGCCGATGCGCTTCAACAGCTGATTCATGGTCGTGGAACCTGCGCGCCACGCAGGTTCCACGACCGTTTTCCCTTTTCCCGCCGACCCTGAACCGTTGGAAACCGATGTTCATCACCCGCCTCGCCCTCGACCATTTCCGTTCGTGGGACCATTGCCTGCTCGACCTCACGCCCGGCGTGACGATCCTGCAGGGGGCGAACGGACTCGGCAAGACGAACATCGTCGAGGCCGTCGAGTTCCTGGCGACCGGTGCGAGCCATCGCGCCTCGTCGTCGGCGCCGCTCGTCGAACGCGGTTTCGACGTGGCGACGATCCGTGCGAACGTGACCGACGAGGACGCGGGACGCACGACTACCTATGAGGCGACGATCCGTGCGAAGGGCGCGAACCGCGCACGCGTCAACGGCGGTCCGTCAACGTATCTGCGCGACATCGTCGGCGACATCCCGCTCGTCGCGTTCACGCCCGCCGACCAACGGCTCGTCTCGGCCGATCCGGCCTCGCGGCGGCAGTTCCTCAACCAGACGGCGTCGCTGCTCGTGCGCGGCTACGCCGATACGCTGCAGCGTTTCTCCCATGTCGCCAAGCAGCGCGCGACGCTGCTCAAGCAGCTCGGCGCGGCCGACGGCTTCGACGCCGCCCGCGATGCTGCGCTCAGCGGTCTGGAGATCTGGACCGGCCAGTACATCGACCTCGGTCTGCAACTGACTCGTGACCGCATGGCCGTCGTCGACCGGCTTCGCGCGCCGTTCCGGGAGCTCGTGCATGAGCTCGCCGGCGCAGGCGAGGACGCCACGCTCGACTATGACCCCTCCTTCGACGAGATCATGCAGGGCGAGGACGCGCCGCGGCTCATCAGCGAACATTTCCAGCGGCTCTACGCAGGCGAGGTGGCGCGTGGACGCAACCTCATCGGCCCGCAACGCGACGATCTGCTCATCGGGCTCAACGGGTTCCCGGCGCGCGAGTTCGCCTCGAACGGCGAGATGTGGACGCTCGGCCTCGCGCTCAAGATGGCCGTCTACCGACTGCTCGAGGAACACTTCGGCACGCAGCCGATCGTCATCCTCGACGACGTCTTCGCGCAGCTCGACGAGGCGCGGCGCTCGCAGATCCTGCGGTTCGCCGCGGCGCAGCGGCAGGTGCTCATCACCGTCGCCGCCGCAGGCGACATCCCCGACGATGGCGCGTTCGCCGGTGCGCGGATTATCGACGTGGCCGCGCTGCGCGCGCAGCCGGACGAGGAGGGGCTGTGATGCATACGCCGATCGTCGTGACGCTCAAGCTTGACGAACGCAAGCTCGGCGCCCAGGAATTCGAACGGGTGGCGGCGAAGGCCGGCCTCATCAGGGAACTGCGGGTGCGTCGCGAGGAGGCGCTCGACAACTTCGGCAAGCCGGGACGCGATCCGCACGAACTCGGCGACGTGTTCGCGAAGATCGTCGAGCAGTCGGGATGGGGGCCGCATCTGAGAATGGCGTCGCTCGAATCGGACTGGGCGTCGGTGGTCGGCGAGGTCAACGCGCGCCATTCCCGCGTCGCGAGCTACGTGGACGGCGTCCTGACGATCGCCGCCGATTCTCCGTCGTGGACGCAGCAGCTCACGGCGATCGCGCCGACGCTCACCGAGACGCTGCGCGAACGCCTCGGCGGCCTGCGGATCGATGAGGTCCGCGTCACCGGACCGCAGACGCACGGCCGCGGCGTGCGCATGATGAAATACGTGCAGCGGAACACGAGACGGCCCCATCCGCGCGGCTAGCCCACGGTCCCGCGGCCGGTCCCGATGCAGCCGTTGTTCGCTCCGGGAGAACAACAACGCATAACGGGCCGCTGTTGCATTCCGTCCCTATGCATAGGTAAGATATCCAGTAGTGCACTCAAACGCCCACAGGGGCGTTTTATTCGTGTTATAGGGCATATCGCATCGCGAAAGCACCCTCGCGACGAGCACAGAAAGGATACTCTGTGGCAGATCTCACGGCTGATGCGGTGGACGCATCCTCGAACGATGACAATCAGGTCATCGACGGCCAGCTGGACGACACCCTCTCCCCCGAACACTACGACGCGAGCGACCTGCGCGTCCTTGAAGGACTTGAGGCGGTCCGCATCCGCCCGGGCATGTATATCGGCTCGACGGGTCCGCGCGGCCTGCACCACCTCGTCTACGAGATCGTCGACAACTCGGTCGACGAGGCGCTCGCCGGCTATGCGACGCACATCGAGGTGACGATCCTGCCGGACAACGGCATCCGCGTCGTTGACGACGGCCGAGGCATCCCGGTCGACGAGGTCCCCGGCGAAGGCGTCTCCGGCGTCGAGACGGTCATGACGAAGCTGCATGCGGGCGGCAAGTTCGGCGGGGGCGGCTACGCGGTCTCCGGCGGCCTGCACGGCGTCGGCATCTCGGTCGTCAACGCGCTCTCGACGCGCGTCGACATCGAAGTGCGCCGCCAGGGCTACTACTGGACGCAGACCTACATCAACCAGCATCCGACGGCGCCGCTCAAGCGCGGCCGCGCGATGGAGAACGGCGAGTCCACCGGCACATCGGTCACGTTCTGGCCGGACCCGAAGATCTTCGAGACGACGATCTACGACTTCGAGACGCTGCGCGCGCGCTTCCAGCAGATGGCGTTCCTCAACAAGGGGCTCAAACTGTCGCTGACCGACATGCGCGAGACCGAGCCGACCGGCGACGAGGTCACCGGCGAAAGCGACGCGAGCGACGAGCTGCACCAGAGCGTCACCTACCAGTACGCGAACGGCATCAAGGACTACGTCGCGTACATGGTGAAGATGCGCAAGGCGCAGCCGATCGAGCCGGACGTCATCGACATCGAGGCCGAGGACCTCTCCGTCGGCGTCTCCGCCGAGATCGCGATGCAGTGGACGACGGCCTACTCGGAGTCGGTGCACACCTTCGCGAACACGATCGCGACAACCGAGGGCGGCACGCACGAGGAAGGATTCCGCGCGGCGCTCACGAGCATGGTCAACCGCTACGCACGCGAGAAGAACATCCTCAAGGACAAGGACGAGAACCTTTCCGGCGACGACGTGCGCGAAGGCCTGACGGCCGTCGTCTCGGTCAAGCTCACGAACCCGCAGTTCGAAGGCCAGACGAAGACGAAGCTCGGCAACTCCGAGGCGAAGACCTTCGTGCAGCGCATCATGAACGACCGGCTCGGCGACTGGTTCGACGCCCATCCGAACGAGGCGAAGAACATCATCCAGAAGGCGATCGAGGCGTCCCGCGCGCGCATGGCCGCGAAGAAGGCGCGCGAGAACACGCGCCGCAAGTCGATCTTCGAATCGGCGGGCATGCCGGACAAGCTCAAGGACTGCCAGTCGAACGACCCGAGCGAGTGCGAGTTGTTCATCGTCGAGGGTGATTCGGCAGGCGGCTCCGCGATCCAGGGACGCAACCCGAACACGCAGGCGATCCTGCCGTTGCGCGGCAAGATCCTCAACACCGAGCGCGCAAGCCTCGACCGCATGATGAAGTCGGACACGATCGAATCGCTCATCACGGCGATCGGCGGCGGCTACGGCGAGGACTTCGACCTTGACAAGGTCAGGTACCACAAGGTCATCATCATGGCCGATGCCGACGTCGACGGCGCGCACATCGCGACGCTCAACCTCACGCTGTTCTTCCGCTACATGCGCCCGATGATCAACGCCGGCTACGTCTACGTGGCGATGCCGCCGCTGTACCGGATCAAGTGGACGAAGGGCCCGCACGACTTCGTGTACACCGACGCCGAACGCGACCGCGTGCTGTCCGAAGGCAGGTCCGCCGGACGCCAGCTGCCGAAGGGCGAAGGCATCCAGCGCTACAAGGGCCTCGGCGAGATGAGCTACCAGGAGCTGTGGGAGACGACGATGGATCCGGACAACCGCGTGCTCAAGCAGGTGCACATCGAGGACGCGCTGCAGGCCGACGAGACCTTCTCGATGCTGATGGGCGACGAGGTCGAGCCCCGTCGTCTGTTCATCCAGCGCAACGCGCACAACGCCCGCTGGATCGACGCCTGACCGGGACCCGGCCAGGCATCACCCGCGGCATCACCCGCAACAAGACGTGACCGCCCAGACGCGGCGAAGGCAAAGGAAGCAAAGTGGCAGACGAACCCACCAACAACGGCTCGGACGACGAGCTCAACAACCTCTCCGGCTCGCTGGAGCCGCTGAGCCCGCAGGAAGCGGACAACACCGATTACGGCCTGATGGTCGGCACGCGCGTGCAGCCGGTCGACCTGCAGGAGGAGATGCGCCAGTCGTACCTCTCCTACGCGCTCTCCGTCATCGTGGAGCGCGCCCTACCCGATGTGCGCGACGGCATGAAGCCGGTGCACCGCCGCGTCGTCTACGCGATGTACGACGGCGGCTACCGCCCCGACCGCGGCTACAACAAGTGCTCGCGCGTCGTCGGCGACGTCATGGGCAAGTACCATCCGCACGGCGACTCGGCGATCTACGAGACGCTCGTGCGCATGGCGCAGTCATGGTCGATGCGCTACCTGCTCGTCGACGGCCAGGGCAACTTCGGCTCCCCCGGCGACGACCCGGCCGCCGCGATGCGTTACACCGAATGCCGCATGGCGCCGCTCGCGATGGAGATGGTGCGCGACATCGACAAGGACACCGTCGACTTCGTGCCGAACTACGACGGCAAGACGCAGGAGCCGACTGTGCTGCCCGCGCGTTTCCCGAACCTGCTCGTCAACGGCTCATCCGGCATCGCCGTCGGCATGGCGACGAACATCCCCCCGCACAACATGCGCGAGGTCGCGGACGGCGTGCACTGGGCGCTCGACCATCCGGAGGCGACGCGCGAGGAGCTGCTCGACGCGCTCATCGCCCGCATCAAGGGACCGGACTTCCCGACCGGCGCGACGATCCTCGGCCACAAGGGCATCGAACAGGCCTACCGCACCGGCCGCGGCCTGATCACGATGCGCGCCGTCGTCAACACCGAGGAGATCCACGGCCGCATGTGCCTCGTCGTCACCGAGCTGCCGTATCAGGTCAACCCGGACCGTCTCGTCGTCTCAATCCGCGAGGCCGTGCGCGACGGCAAAATCCAAGGCATCGCCGACATGCGCGACGAGACCTCCGGCCGCACCGGCCAGCGGCTCGTGCTCGTGCTCAAGCGCGACGCCGTGCCGAAGGTCGTGCTCAACAACCTGTACAAGCATTCGCAGCTGCAGCAGACCTTCGGCGCGAACATGCTCGCGCTCGTCGACGGCGTGCCGCGCACGCTGAGCCTCGACGCCTTCATCCGCCACTGGGTTGCACACCAGCTCGACGTCATCGCGCGGCGCACCGCCTATCTCAAGCGCGAGGCCGAGGAACGCGACCACATCCTGCAGGGCTACCTCAAGGCGCTCGACATGATCGACGAGGTCATCCATCTGATCCGTTCGTCGGCGACCGTCGAGATCGCGCGCACCGGCCTGATGAACCTGCTCGATGTCGACGACGTGCAGGCCGACGCGATCCTCGCGATGCAGCTGCGCCGTCTGGCCGCGCTCGAACGCCAGAAGATCCTCGACGAGCACGACGAGCTCATGCGCAGGATCGCCGACTACGCGGACATCCTCGCCAAGCCGGAACGCCAGCGCAAGATCGCCGGCGACGAACTCGACGAGATCGTCGCGCGCTACGGCGACGACCGCCGCACGAAGATCCTGCCGTTCTCCGGCGAGATGAACGTCGAAGATCTCATCGCCGAGGAGAACGTCGTCGTCACCGTGACGCACGCCGGCTTCATCAAGCGCACGAAGGCCGACGAGTACCGCGCGCAGCACCGCGGCGGCAAGGGCGTCAAGGGCGCCAAACTGCGCGAGGACGACGTCGTCGACCACTTCTTCCTGACGAGCACGCACAACTGGCTGCTGTTCTTCACGAACAAGGGACGCGTCTACCGCTGCAAGGCGTACGAGCTGCCGGAGGGGTCACGCGACTCCAAGGGCCAGCACGTCGCGAACCTGCTGCAGTTCGAGCCCGACGAGCAGATCCAGACCGTGCTGTCGATTCCGAACTACGAGGTCGCGAAGTACCTCGTGCTCGCGACGCGCTCCGGCAAGGTCAAGAAGACGCGCCTGTCCGAATACGATTCGCCGCGCCAGGGCGGCCTCATCGCGGTGCGTCTGATGCAGAGCGAGGACGGCGAGACGAGCGACGAGCTGATCGGCGCGAACCTGTGCAACGCCGAGGACGACATCATCCTCGTCTCGAAGCACGGCATGAGCCTCAAGTTCCGCGCCGACGACGAGCAGCTGCGCCCGATGGGCCGCCAGACCGCCGGCGTGCAGGGCATGAAGTTCCGTGACGGCGACGAACTGCTCGCGATGGACGTCGTCTGGGGCGACACCAACAAGGACCTCTTCGTCGTGACGAACGAGGGCTTCGCGAAGCGCACGCAGCTGGGCGAATACCGTCTCCAGGGCCGCAACGGCTACGGCGTCAAGGCCGTGCAGCTCGTCGAGGGCCGCGGCTTCCTCGTCGGCGCGCTCGTCGTGTCCGAAGAGGACCAGATCATGGCGATCATGAAGTCCGGCAAGGTCATCCGCTCGGACGTCGGCGAGGTCAAGCGCACCGGACGCACGACGCAGGGCGTCACCTTCGCGAAGCCGGACAAGGACGACGAGATCGTCTCGATCGCGCGCAACGCCGAGACCGAGGACGACGCCGACGGCGACACCGTCACGACCGATTCCGCGTCCGGCAGCACAAGCGTGCAGCCGGCGGAGGGCGAACCGGTCTTCACGGTCCGCGCCGACGGCGACCAGCCGACGCCGGTCATCGAGGAGGATTCCGCGGCAATCGAACGCACCGAGGAACCGGACGCCGACGTCGCATGACCCCCCGTCCGTGAAGGACGTGCCCACGGCCGCGCATGGCCGTGGGCACGTCCCCGAACGTTGGTAATCTCGACCTCAAAGCCATGAGCATTTCAAGGAGCAGAGCATGAGCGACCCCCGCGAGGCCAATCCACTGGAGCATACGACCGCTTCGATGACGCATGACAAGCATGCGCCGCGCGTCGCCCGTTCCGCCTCGAACACCCCGCTGATCGCGGACAAGGACCGTCCCGAGGAGAACAAGCCGGTCCGTCCGATCAAGCGTCGCAAGAAGCCGGGCGCACGTCGCATGAAGCTCTCGCTGACGCATCTGGACGCCTGGTCGGTCGCGAAGGTCACGTTCATGCTGGCGCTCGCCGGCGCGCTCATCCAGATCATCGCCGTCGCGCTGCTGTGGTCGCTGCTCAAGGTCGTCGGCGTCTTCGATCAGGTCACGCAGATCGTCTCGTCGGCAGGCCTCGATGCGGGCGGCATCAATCTCGCGAACGTCTTCTCGCTGCCGACGATCCTCAGCGGCGTCACGATCTTCTCGATCGCCGAGATCGTGCTCGTCACGATTCTCGTCACGATCTTCGCGCTGCTGTACAACGTCGTCTGCTCGCTCGTCGGCGGCGTCCATGTGACGCTCGGCGACGACTGATCCGCCGGGATATACGCGCGGCCCCCGGACGGGCGAAACCGTCCGGGGGCCGTTTTTTGCGCCCATTGCGATCATCGGGGGGGGGTGCAGGTCGTCGCCGCCGCGTTCGCGAAGCGCGATCGTTGCGATCATGGCGGGTGCACGTCACGGCGGTCCTGATCGCAACGCGGCGTCTTTGCGATCGTCAGCGGTGCACAACGCCGCAGGACTGATCGCCGATGGGTGAAAATCATCCATATGGACCATGCTGCGACGTCGGCGCAACCGGTAAACTCAAGACCGTGTTCAGATATCTCGGGTATTTCAGCCAGTCGTTCATGCTCGCCGTCATGCTGTGGCCGTTCGTGTCGTTCCTGCTGACGCTGCCGATTGTCGCGATCATCTACCACCGCAACCATCGGTTGAGCTTCATGAGCGCCTTCAGCGCCTACGTGGCAGTGCTCTACGCGCTCGGCCTCATCGCGTTCACGATGTACCCGATGCCCGACGATCCGATCGCCTACTGCCGCACCCACCATCTGGGGCCGCAGCTCGACCTGCTGCGCTTCATCCAGGATGCGCAAAGCGGCCTGTCCGGCGTGCTGCAGCTCGTCATGAACATCGTGCTGTTCCTGCCGCTCGGCTTCATGCTCGGCCGCTGGGCCGGCTGGAGGTTCTGGCAGACCGCCGGCACCGGCCTCGCCTGTTCGATCTTCATCGAGACGACGCAGCTCACAGGCATCTGGGGCCTCTACCCCTGCGCCTACCGCTACTTCGATGTCGACGACATGCTCACGAACACGATCGGCGCGATGCTCGGCTACGCGCTCGCCTTCCTCTACACGAAGCTCGTGCCGAAGCGCGTGAAGCAGATCGACGGCGTCAACAGGCATCCGGGCTTCATCCATCGTGCGGTCGCGCTCGCGCTCGACGTCATCATCATGGACGTCATCCTGTATGCGCTCGTGCTGCTGCTCATCTATGTGTTCTACAAGTGCGCGGTCGCGCTCGACGACACGCACTATGCGATTGGCGCGCTGCTCATTTCGACCGACAGCGTGCGCTGGGTGCCAGGCATCCTCGCCGGCATCCTGTTCCTGATCTTCGAAGTGTGGCGTCCGTGGCGTCATGACGGCCGCACGCTCGGCGGCGCGTACACGCGCATGACGGTCGAGACGACGGCGCGCACCGGCTGGCGTCGCATGCTGTTCTACGCCGTCCGTACGCTCGTGCTCGGCGTCTGGTTCGTGCTGCTCAATACCGGCGCCGACCGTTGGTTCTGGTATCTGACGGCCGCGCTTGTGCTCTGGTGGATCGTCATGCACCGGATGCCCTGGGATCTTGTGCCCGGTGACACGGCCACACCGTCAGCGCATCTGCAGCACGACTATGAACAGGGCGATGACGTGGCACACGTATCCGCCGATCGTGCCCAAGTGGAAGAGCTCGTGGTAGCCGAACCAACGCGGGAAGGGGTTGGGCTTGCGCAGTGCGAAGAACACCGCGCCGACGATGTAGCAGGCGCCGCCGCAGATGACGAGGACCGTCGGCACGGGGCCGATGAACGGTGACGTCCAGAAGAAGTAGATGATCGTCAGAGGCGACAGTCCCAGAATGCAATAGATGATCGTGAACAGCCAGTCGAGCCCGTCCGGATACAGCAGATGGGCGATCGTGCCGACGGCCGCCGTCACCCACAGGATGCCCATGTAGGTCCAGCAGATCGGCTTGTTGTCGAGCGCGAACAGGAACGGCGTGCAGGTGCCGGCGATCACGAGGAAGATGTTCGAATAGTCGATGCGCACGAGGACGGTGTCGACGAGCTTCGGGAAGTGGCCGTGTCCCAGATGCAGCGTGGCGCTGACGCCGAACAGCAGCATCACCGATGCGCCGTAGATGCTGACGCCGACCTTCATCCAGCCGGCAGGGGCCAGGCAGATGAGGATGACCGATGTGGCGATCGAGAACGGGAACGCGATCAGATGGAGCCATCCGCGCAGCTTCGGCTTCTCGCGCAGGATCTGCCGGCGTTCGCGCCATTCGCGGAACATCGCGGTGCGTTGCTTCTGCTCGTTGAGCTTCTTCGCCGTGACCGTCTTCTTCGGCCGATGCGGTTCGTCGTTTCCGGAGCGCGGGATGTTGTAGATGGGGCGGTGGCTCTGGGAGGCCGCGCGCACCTGGTTCTTCCTTTTTCTGCTGTTCTCGCCGACCATGCCTCCTAGCATAGGTTCGTGCATGGGAAAGATGCGCGGCCGTTCCTCTGACGGGGAACGGCCGCGCATGCGGGTGGCTCGCGTGTGGATGCGGCGTGCCGCGGACGCCCTTAGAAGATGCCCTGGGCGACCATCGCGTCGGCGACCTTGACGAAGCCGGCGATGTTCGCGCCGAACATCAGGTCGCCTTCATGGCCGTATTCCTTCGCCGCGTCGAGCGATTCGGACACGATGTTCTTCATGATGTCCTTGAGGCGCTCGTCGACCTCTTCGAAGGTCCACGACAGACGGTACGAGTTCTGGCTCATCTCGAGGCCGGAAACGGCCACGCCGCCGGCGTTCGAGGCCTTCGCCGGTCCGTAGAGCACGTGGTTCTTCTGGTAGACGGCGATCGCGTCCGGCGTCGACGGCATGTTCGCGCCTTCGCACACGACGGTGCAGCCGTTGTCGACGAGCTTCTGCGCGGCCGCTCCGTCGATCTCGTTCTGCGTCGCGCACGGCAGCGCGATGTCGCACTTGACGCCCCACACGCCGCTGCAGCCCTCGTGGTATTCGGCGCCTGCGACGCGGTCGGCGTACTCCTTGATGCGGCCGCGGTGGGCAAGCTTGATGTCCTTGACGACGTCGAGGTCGATGCCGTTCGGATCGTAGATATAGCCGTTCGAATCGGAGCAGGTGACGACCTTCGCGCCGAGCTCGGTGGCCTTCTCAATCGCGAAGATCGCGACGTTGCCGGAGCCCGAGACGGCGACGGTCTTGCCTTCGAAGGAATCGTCGCGCAGCACGCGCAGCGCCTCCTGCGTGTAGTAGCACAGGCCGTATCCGGTCGCCTCGGTGCGGGCGAGGGAGCCTCCGAACTCGAGGCCCTTGCCGGTGAGCACGCCGGTGAACTCGTTGCGCAGACGCTTGTACTGGCCGAAGAGGTAGCCGACCTCACGGGCGCCGACGTTGATGTCGCCGGCCGGCACGTCGGTGAACTGGCCGATGTGGCGCTGCAGCTCGGTCATGAAGGCCTGGCAGAAGCGCATGACCTCGGCGTCGGAACGGCCCTTCGGATCGAAGTCCGCGCCGCCCTTGCCGCCGCCCATCGGCAGGCCGGTGAGCGAATTCTTCAGGATCTGTTCGAAGCCGAGGAACTTGATGACGCTCTCGGTGACGGTCGGATGGAAGCGCAGGCCGCCCTTGTACGGGCCGATCGCCGAATTGAACTGGACGCGGTAGCCGCGGTTGACCTGCACGTCGCCGTTGTCGTCGACCCAGGCCACACGGAACTTGACGAGGCGCTCCGGTTCGACGAAGCGCTGCAGGACGCCAGCCGCCTCGTATTCCGGATGCTTCGCGAAGACCGGCTCGATGCTCTCGAACACCTCCTGCACGGCCTGCAGGAACTCCTTCTGGTCGGGGTCGCGCTCTTCGACCTTGGCGTAGACGCGCTTCACATACTCATCGGTGAGCATTGTTCCTCTTTCTGATGTCGGATACGGACAAAACAGCATCATTCTAAAGACAGCGAAAACGCGTGCACAAGCATGTTTCATGTTTTGGAAGGTGATTTTGCCAACGCTGTCATTCGTCACGTCATCCCGATTGGGCGCAGACGACGGGAAATTCGGACGCAACGGTCAGGATCGCGGCGACGCGCCGTTGATCGTGCGGCGGAACGGCAGATAGATCGCCCACGCGATCGGCATCGTGACGAGCAGCGCGGGATAGAACCAGACGATCGGGACGCCGCCGAACAGCAGGCCGCCGATGAGCGGGCCGAGGAACATGCCCAGATCGATGCCGGCGTAGTAGGTCGTGTTCGCCATGCCGCTGCGCGCCTTGCCGGCGATGAGCACGGCCTTCGCCTGCGTGACCGAGCTCATCAGACCGTAGCCGCCGGCCGTCATGATGGCCGCCAACGCGAGCATCCAGAAACTGCGCAGGTGGGCGAGCGACAGCAGCATCACGACGTCGCCGACCGTGCACAGCGTCAGGAAGAACAGGAAGGACTTCGTATCGAACCAGTTGCGCAGCGCGATGCGGACGGCGAGCAGCACGAGCGCGTAGATCGGGAAGAACACGGAGACGCCGAACGGCACCTGCATGCGGGCGGCGTAGTCGACGATGAACGACTGGTTCGCGAAATAGGGGATGCCGAACATCATGAAGATCAGCGCGATCGGAATCACCTTCGGCTCGAAAAGCGCGCTCAGCCGCGGACGGCGTCCTTCACGGGCCGGTTGCGCGGTGCGCGCTGCATACGGGCGGCCGGCGTCCCTGATGCACAGCACGCAGACGACGACGAGCACCGCCATCGCCGACGCCGTCAGGAACGCGGCGCGGTAGCTCACCGCCTTCGAGATGCGGATGCCCAGATCGGGGCCGAAGGCCTGCGCCAACGCGTTCATCGTCCCGTACAATCCCATGCCGGCGCCCATGCGCGACAGCGGCAGCAGCGTCGACAGCCATGTGGACAGGCACACCGAGATGCAGGCGAAACCGACGCCGTTGACGATGCGTGCGGCGAGCAGCGACGCCGGATTCGACGCATACGCGTACCAGACGTTCGTGATCAGGTACAGCGCGCCGCCGACGACCGCGAGCACGCGTTTGCTCGTACGGTCGGACAGGCGTCCGGCGACCGGGCGGCAGAACAGCGCGGCCAGCGACAACGCGCCGGCGATGAACCCCATCAATGCGCCGTTCGCGCCGAGCGTGTGCGCGAAGCCGGCGATGATCGGGCCGCTCATCATGCTCGCCGTCATGAAGAAGAACGTGGCCGCCATGATGAGCGCCACATCGCGCGTGATCAGACGCTCCTGATGGTTGTTGTCGGTCATGGGCTCCCTTTCGATGGGATGATGCGACGTGTGCGTTCCGCGCGGCGTCGTCGCCATTGTAGGCGCGTCGCCGCCGACGACGGCCGTGCTGTTCGCGATGCGCCGGACAAGCCGTCGGCGGATGCCGGCGCCCCGGCTTGCGCCGCATGATCGGGAGCCGGCGGCCTCATGAATCCGGAATTGTTGCGTACACTGGCGGACAATGCGCGTAACGCGGAAATTCGGCGGCGATTACGCCGATATGGATATGCTCCCGCTATCGAGTCGCTTACTATGACAATACGTGGCCGTCACTGTGCCGATTCCCGCCCTTCCCCGTGTCGTGAGGAGGCGGAGCGGCGACGGATGGCCGCCGCCACCCGTCGGAACACTGAAAAGGAGTCAGCATCATGTTGGACGGATTCAAGAAATTCATTGCGCGCGGCAATATGGTCGACATGGCGGTCGGCGTCGTCATGGGCGCCGCGGTCACGAGCATCGTCAACGCGCTCGTGAACAGCATCATCAATCCGCTCGTCGCCGCCATCTTCGGCAAGCCGGACCTGAGCAAGACGTGGAACTGGACGATCACCAACTGGGCCGGCGAGAATTCGGTCATCTCCTTCGGCTCCGTGCTCAACGCGCTGCTCAACTTCCTGATCATCGCCGCCGCCGTCTACTTCTGCATCGTCGTGCCGATCAACAAGCTGCGCGACATGAGCGAGAAGGCGATGGCGAAGATGAAGAAGAACGACGAGGACGTCGCCGCCTCCGAGCCCGACCTGAGCCCCGAAGAGCAGACGGTCATCCTGCTGCAGGACATCCGCAACTCGCTCGCCGCGCAGCAGAACACCGCCACGGTCACGGCAGCTCCCGAAACCAAGTAGTAACCACGTTCCGCCGTACCGGTCGCATATGCGACCGCATTGCATGAGCAGGCGCCTTACAACCCGGGCGCCTGCTCATATCGTAATCGGGCATAGGGGACAGGGAAAGCACGCATAGACCAAAGTCGCATACGGGGTGGGGGATCTCCGCGCGGGCGCCGCTGACCCATGGATCCGATCCCGCGTCCTCTGGGTGCGAGGAACCGACGCGCGCGGGGCCAGAGCGGGGCCGACAAGACGCATGCATAACGATCAGCGCGAGGAATCCCCTCGCGCGGCAGCGGGCACCGTCAGCGGCCGCCGAACGAACCGCCGCCTGCGCCGCCTCCGCCACCACCGAAACCGCTGCCCGATGATGATCCGCCACCCGAGGCCGCCGACATCATCGATGAGAAATTGGAACCCATTTGCGCGCCGAAATCGAAGAACGACGCGCTTCCGGCGCCCGCGCCGCCATCGTTCGCGAATGCGGAGCCGGGCATCGTCGTCGTGCGCATCGACCAGTAGAGGACCGGCGCCATGTCGGCATGCGCGTCGAGCCATGCGTCGTCGCACAGCTCGGCGGCGGCGCTCGCGAACTGCGCGACGACGTCCTTCGAAATGCCGAAGGCCGTCGCATAGACCAGATATTCGCCCCACAGCGTCACATCGAGCATCGTGCGGTCCTCGAAACGGCTGAAATCGAGCAGATAGCGCGCCAATCCCTCCACCTGCCCGGCGACTTCCTCGCCCTGCGGATCGAGCGTGTATTTCGGCGCACGAATCAGCGGGAACAGCGTCAACGCCAACGCGGCGCAGGCGACGATGCCGGTGAGCACGACCTCGCCGACGCCGAAGCACAGCAGCACGCAGACGAACAGCAACGCCGCAGTCGCGCCGGCTCCCCACCAGTGCAGCCTGCGGTCGGACACCTTGACGGCATGCGCATGCTGCAGCTCGCCGCGGCAGGTCTGCGTGAACTGCCGGAATCGCTTGCGCGCCTGCTTCCATTTGCGCACCGTCTTGTTCATCTGCTTCGTGTCGAAGACGTTGCCGCCCGTGCGCTCGCCGATCTCCAGCAGGATGTCGAGCAGGGCGCGCTCGGACGCGCACAGCTGCGTCGTGTAGGGGTCCCGTTGGTCGAATGCGGCGGGCAGCAGTACGAAGGTGCACCGTTTCATCGCCTTGCGCCGATGTCCCTCATCAAGCATGTTGAGCCGTGCCATCGCCATCGAAGGCGTAGCCGACGTCAGATCGATCGGCGGCTGCCCGTCCCTGCCGTCGTACAGCGAGACCTCGCCGGGGAAGACGGCGATGATGTGTTTGTTGACGAGCGCCATCAGCGTGGCCGCCATCGCCGGCGCCGTCGCGGCCTCGCCGTTGCCGTAGTCGACGACGATGTTGTACAGCCGCGCCGCCGCGGCCGGGCTGATCTCCGGCGCGCCGCGCCAGTATTCGATCGGGCCGCGGTAGCGGATGCCGCGCAGGATGCGCAGGTATTGCAGAACCATCATGACGACGCAGAAGAGCCACAGCGCGGCGCCGATGGCGATGCCTGCGATTGTGAGCCGGGCGTCGCGTGTGCGTTTGCTGTCCCAATCGATGCGCGCCTGCGCTTCGGCGGCGATCGTCGCATCCTTCGTCGCCGTGTCCGCCGTGCGCATGACGTACGGCGTGACATCGTTCGCGGCCATGCTCAGATAGTCGACGTACATGCGCGAGCGGACGTTGTGCGCGCCGAACTCGAAACCGTCGTCGATGCGGCTAATCGACGAATCAGGCCCCTCGAAATGCAGCCACGCCCACGAATCCGCGTCATCGAGCGTCTGCGGATAGTGCACGCGCGCGGTGAGCGTACCGATCGGCACCGAGTTGTCCTTCGACACGGGCTCCCATTGGAACTTCGTGACGTCGTCGTAGGAGGTCGCGACGTTGTCGAAGGTCATTTCGACGCGGAAACGCATGCTCGACGCGCTTTTCGTCTCAGGGATGTTCCAGCCGATCTCCACCGTCTGCCTATGCGGATCGGCCACGTTGTCGGTAGACGTGATCGATGCGTACTCGGTCAGCGGCGACTGCTTCGACTTCGGATTCTCGACGTTCGCGATGTACCAGGTGCCGGCATGCTCGCTGTTCCAGCTGTGTGCGCGGTTCACTTCCTTCGGCTGTACGATGTCGCCCTGCGTGTAGATGTCGCCGGTGTCGAGATGCTCCACCGAGATGCCGCTGATGCCGGTCAGCTGGTTGGAGTCGAGCGTGTAACGTTGGTAGATCTGACGCCACGGCTTGCGGTTCTTCTGCTTGTCAAGCCGCACGTCGACCGTTTCAACGATGCGCAGGCTGCCGTCGTCCTCCACGGTCACGTCGTAGTCGAGCGTGCGGTAGGCCATGCGCGCGTCACGGCCGCCGTTCGCGATGCCGGCGAGGATGACGGTGCCGGTGAAGCCGAGGAGGAGGGCGGTGATGATCGTCGTGACGACGGCCAGCAGAAGATTGCGCTTGCATGACCGCGGGGAACTGACTGTGCTGGTGCTCATGATGGTTGCCGGCGCCTTTCTTGGGTTATGCATGCCCGGCCTCTGCTTGTACGAATGTTCGGTGTTGTAAATGATGAAGATTGTGGCATAGGAGCGGAGCGGAGCGGGGTTGCAAGTCCATCTCCTGAGAATGCCGTTGCGGGGGGAGGTGGTTGCGCTGGGGTGCGGCCCGGCTCGTCGGGCGGTTCGGCGGATCGGGACGCAAACGGGGTCTTTTGCGGGTGGGACCGTCGAGGCGGTCGATGGAGTGGGACGAAGACGGACGACCTGTGGTGGAACGTCGGATGCCTGACGGGTTGGAACGGCGGTATATTGGCGGGAAGGAGCGGAGGTTGTCGTGGTGAGCAGGCGGCGAACGGATAGAGAAGGGTACAAGGATGGTGCAGTCGGAATGGGAATCGTGCCCGAATTGCGGCATGAACGTCTCGGCGGATGCCGCGGTCTGCACGAATTGTGGGATGCCGCTTGAGGCTGTGCCGATGCCTGATCGGACGCGGGTCGCGACGGGCATGACGTCCTTCATGGATGAGACGGCTACCTTCGTGCCGTCAGTGCCGCCTGCACCGTCGGCGCCGGCCGCACAGTCCCCGCCGCCGGTCGTGAATGTGCCGGCTCCGGCGCCGCAACCTGAACCGCCTCATGACGGCCGGCATGCGCGTGGCGCCGGAAAGGCCGTCATCATCACGGCAATCATCGTGGCCGTCGTCATCGTCATTGGGACGGTCGGTGGTTTCATCTGGAATCGGCGGCATCAATCGGAATTGGCGCAAGCACGCGAGTCCTGCAACGCCGCCGTGCGGGAACTCGAGGACCAGTATGCGGCCACACAACGGGAAGTCGATGAGGCGCATGAACTGGAAACGTTGTCGGCTGATGATGTGGCCGACGAGGATACAGTCAAGGAACTCAAAGATGCAATCGATCGCTATCACAAGCTCTCCGGAGACAAAAGCGGGCTGACCTGCGCGGCGGACGCGCATAAGGACGTGCTCGACTACGTGACGCAGCAGGCGCGCTCGCGGGCCGATGCACAGCGCAAGGACGCGCAGGCCGTCGCTGAGGCGGCCGAGGCGGTGAAGGCGTCGCGCAAGGCGCAGCAGAAGGCTGATGAGCAAGCCGCCGATGCTGCCGCCGAGGAGAAACGCAAACAGGAGCAGCAGACGGCCGAAGAGGAGGCGCGCAAGGCGCAGCGGACGAACGACGATCAGGAATCGACGACTTCGTCTACGCGTGCCGACGGCGAGAACATCAATGGTGATTGGCTGTCCTACCCGAAGGACGGCAAACGGGAATACATCAACGCGCGCTACGGATTCGGCGTGCGGATCCCCGAGGATTTCGCGATCGTGACGCCCGCCCCGGACAACGGCGACGGCCGGACATTCGTGAACAAGGATCTGGACATGCGCATCACCGTCAGCGCGATGCATAACGTTCTGGGCACGACGCCGCAGCAGCAGCTCGCGATGTACAAGAGCGATCATGACGTCAGCTACAGTCTTGTCGAAGGCGACGTCATGGTCGCCACCTGGGCGCAGGACGGCGACGTGCATTACGTGAGGGAGGTCATCGGGGAGAAGGCCATCAGCACGATTGAACTCACGTATCCGGAGACCAACCATGCCTCATGCGACCCGATTCTGGAGGAGACGGCGCCGACGCTGACGGCCCCGTATGCCCACGGCGGCGCGGACAGGTGAGGGATGCGCGTATAGGGATACCGATTGCACATAAAGCCAGGATGGACGGTATGACGATGGATACAACAACCGCGGCGGCAGTGGTGCGCGAGTTCTTCACCGCGGGATACGTCGATCACGATTATGACCGTGTGATGGATCTCGTGGCGCAGGGCTATGTGGATCACAGTCCGGTCGGAGCGCGCAGCAACGCGGATGCCGTGGGGATCCTGCGCATCGTCGAGGGCATGTTCGGGTTTATCCACTCATGCCGCAAGATTGAAGAGCGCACATTAGCTAGCCACTCGCTAGCCGCCGAACATGTCTCGAATGTATCGGGCGCGTAGAAGATCTCTTCGCTTACCTTGTAGCAAGCCTGAAAACGCCCCTGAACGCATCTTGCGGATAGTTCCAAAACTTCGCTTTCCCATGTTCGGCACATCCATTCAAGCCGCTTGCAGCACTTGTGTTTTTGCCGGGACCTCTCCGCCCTTGAAAACACCGCGTGTCGCGGCGGCGACTTTGCAACACTTGTGCTGCGTAAATGTGCCTAAAACGGCCATTCTTGGCCTTGAAATGCCCTCAGGCAGAAAACAGAAAAACCGCTGAAAACCCAATGTTTTCAACGGTTACCGCGAGTGGAGCTACCCGGGTTCGAACCGGGGACCCTCTGCTTGCAAAGCAGATGCGCTACCAGCTGCGCTATAGCCCCGAACGGGGGAACACGTGAGAATGCTCCCCACGTGGGCCCGGGAGGACTTGAACCTCCGACCTCATCCTTATCAGGGATGCGCTCTAACCACCTGAGCTACGGGCCCGATTCGATTGCGCTAGACGCAACAGATAAAGAGAATACACTTCGGGGTGTACTTGTGCAAATTGATTGCCATTCGGCGTGTCGTTGTTGGTCGTGTGCTTGTTTCGCACCGAATCGTGGTCGTTCGCGCGCGTGCTCGAGGGGGCTGACGGCGCGCGGCGTCTCTCCGGCGCCTGTGCATTGTCGTCGCGGAGTCTTTTCGGGGGGGGGGGGTGATTGTGCCGCTGCGAGGACGTCATTCGCTTGGAGTGCATTCGAACATATGTCCGAATACTCGTTGATAATGCTCGTATGTCTTTTCGTGGAATGCCTCGCGCCCGTTCGTTTTCCGCGCCGTCGCAGCGTGCGCTGATCTCGCGCGAGACGCTCAACGTCGACGGATTGCAAGTGGCGGTGCTGCGCAAGAACAACCGCAACATGTACCTGCGCATCAAGCCGCCGTATGGCGCCATCGAAGTGACCGCCCCCGCGCGTATGCCCGAACGGGCGATCGTCGATTTCGTGCGCGACCGTCGCGAGTGGATCGACGATGCGCTGCGCAAGATGGCTGCCGCGCGGTCGCGCACCTTCGCGTCGGCGAACGTGGATCCTTCGGTGCCGTCGCCGTCGATCGCCGCCACTGGAACCGAAGTCTCCGTCGCACGCGAAACAACCGATGCCGCCGCTAGTTTCACGTGGAACGAACAGTACGTCGAGAAGGCACGACGCTCGATCGAACAGCGGATTCCGGCGCTTGTGGAGAAATGGGCGCCGATCATCGGACGTTCGCCGTCGAAGATCACCGTGCGTGCGATGACGTCGCGGTGGGGGTCGTGCACGCCGAAGACGTCGCGGATCCGCCTGAACCTGCAGCTCGGATTAATGGATCCCAAGTTCCTCGAATACGTGCTCGTTCATGAGATGACGCATCTGTGGGAGCATGGGCATGGCGCCGGCTTCCAGGCGAGGATGAGCGACGCGTTGCCTGAGTGGAAGGAGCTGCGCCGCGAGCTCAACCGCTGCACGATCTTCGAAGCGCCGCAAGTACAGCGTTGAGCGCGGCGTTGAATGTGACATCGTGGCGGCCCTGAGTCTCTCCTGGCATGCATGCGTCGACTCCCTGCCGCATCGCCTGCGCGAGTTCGCGTTCGACCGCCTGCATGGCATCGAGATCCGCTTGCTGCTGCATGTCGTCTTCCTTGTCTGTTGATTTCATTGATGCGGCGTTGCGCCGCGCGTGCCCGCTCGGTGCGTCGATGCCCTGCAGCGTCTCCTGCACCGGGGGATGCGCTGCTCGATGCTGTCGCGGTGCATGCGCAGCAATGCGACCGTCTCCTTCGTCGGCTGCCCGAGGATGGCGCCGATCTGTTCGACGTTGGGTTCGGGGTCGCGGTACAGCCGGATCCGTCGGATATGTGCGATGTCGTGCTCGCCATACAGCCGATAACCGTTGCCGTCCCGTTCTGGGTGCAGCAGGCCGACCGATTCCCGATGGCGCAGCATCCGTGCGCTGACCGCGCACAGCGACGCCGTTTCGCCGATCGTCAGCATCGCGCCGTGCGCTGCCGTTTGTTCTGGACTCGTTCGCATGACTGCCACGCTATTGCCTGACATGATGTGAGGGTCAACATCGGCGGAGTGGGATTGGTGCGATGATGGCGGAGACTAAGAAGAGTGGAGATGGGAACTCTGAAACGTTGAATGAGGGTTGCCATAACGCCTCACTGTCATTCACAGTATCAGTGATAGTGATGTGACAGTGTGACTGTGATGAGGGGGGCGGGATATGGTCGTCGACACACAGTCAGCTGAGGGCGTAAGTGGGTTGCCTGTGCGCGATGCGATGGTCGATAATACGGCCATTCAGCCATCGGTCGGCCATGAGTATACGACGTGAGCATACGAAAGGAATCCAAGGATGGAATCGATCAATGAGGTGCGCATCGAGGAGCATGACGGCAGCCTGCCCACCGTGCTGATGATCGTCGGATCGCTGCGCAAGAAATCGTTCAACAGGCAGCTCGCGCAGTTCGCCGCCGGCGAGCTCGCCGACCGCGCGAACGTGCACATGCTCGACTGGCATGAGGTGCCGATGTTCAACCAGGATGAGGAATTCCCGACTCCGGAACCGGTGGCGGCGGTGCGCACCGAGGTCGCCGAGGCCGACGCGATCTGGGTCGTGACACCCGAATACAACCACGGCATGCCGGGGCCTCTCAAGAATCTGTTCGATTGGCTGTCGCGGCCGATGGAGGATGGCTCCCTGTCGCCGATCGTCGGCAAGATGATGACGATGAGCGGAGCCGCCGGCGCGAGCTGTGCGCGTGACTGCTTCGCGACGTGGCTGCCGGTGCTTAAGGCGCTGAAGATGTGCATCGCCCCGGCGACGTTCACCGGTGTGGCGTTGAGCCGTGAGATGTTCATCAGCGATAGGCTTGAACTTGACGACGCGGCGAAGGCTTCGATGCGCAATCAGGCCGATGCGCTCATTGCGTTGATCGACCAGGAATGATTACTGCGACGTGCATCATCGATGCACGCAACCGTGGGCGGGAGTGACCATGGAAGATTACCAAAACGAGAACGCGAGGACGATCGGCCGGTAGGTCGATGAAGGCTGGCAATGGGGCATGCCGATCTCGCACGAGACCTGCGAAAGCGCGTGCAACGGCGAATGGGACATTCTGCTCACCCCCACGAAGCCGGTTCCCACGAATGGGTCGGCGATGTGCGCGGCAAACGTGTGCTGGGACTGGCGAGCGGTGGCGTGCAGCAGATGCCGATCATGACGGCGCTCGGCGCGCAGTGCACGTGCTCGATTATTCGTCGCGCCAATGCGAACGGGAGACCGAGGTCGCGCAACGCGACGGTTACGAGATCGACGTGGTCCAGGCGGATATGAGGAAACGCTGCCGTTCGAGGATGAAAGCTTTGACCTGATCATCAATCCGGTCTCGAACTGCTACATCGAACAGTTGCGCCCGGTGTTCCGCGAGTGCTTCCGTGTGCTCAACCCGGCGGCTCGCTCATCGGCGGCTATGACAACGGCGTCAACTACATCTTCGACGACGACGAGACGACGCTGACGTATACGCTGCCGTTCAATACCCTCCACGACGAACGCGCGCGGCAGATGCTGCTCGACGCGGATTGTGGCATGCGGTTCTCGCATACGCTCGACGAGCAGATCGGCGGCCAACTCGAGGCCGGATTCGTGCTGCGCGCATTGCATGGGGACCCGAACGGCGAAGGCGACCTGCATAAGCACCATGCGCCGACCTTCATGGCCACGCGGATCATGAAGCCGCAACGCCGGGGCGCCGTCGATCGACGTCGGCAAAAGAAAAAGAAAGGGCCGGGGCCACGTTATCCGTGGCCCCGGCCGGACACTGAGAGAGAAAGAAAAAGGAGATGTTCAGTTATCTCGGTTCGCGTATTCCTTGAGCCGACGGCTTTATGATATGGCGCGCATCTTGGAAAACCGATGGCAAAAGCTCAAAGAATGCTGTTGGTTCGCATGGATTCGCATGGACGCGGTCGCCGTCCGCGCGCGTGCGTCGATCGGCGGACGCGTCATCCGAGGAGCACGGCGGGCGTCGGTGTTCGCCGTCGCCGCGTCATTCATGGCGGCTGGGCGTGCGAGTGTGCTCACGGCGGAGCGCATGCGCGCGTCTTACGCTCGACAATAGCGGCATCGGACGGTGGCAGCAAGCCATGCGTCGTCGATGCGACGAATCATCGAGCGAACGGCAGACATAGGCGGGCAGACATTGGCGGAGGGAAGCGGCGGCATGGCACAGACGATCGATATCACCGGCGCGCGCGTGCACAATCTCAAACGGGTGGACGTGCGGGTGCCGATCGGCGAGATGGTCGCCGTCGCCGGCGTCTCCGGTTCGGGCAAATCGTCGCTCGCGCTCGGCGTGCTCTACGCGGAGGGGTCACGGCGGTATCTCGAGGGGCTGTCCACATACACGCGTCGACGCATCGCGCAGAGCGGCGAGGCGAAGATCGACGCGATCGAACATGTGCCGCCGGCGCTCGCGTTGCATCAGCGTCCGAGCGTTCCCGGCATCCGCAGCACCGTCGGCACGATGAGCGAGCTGCTCAACAGTCTGCGGCTGATGACGTCCCGTCTCGGCAACTACAGCTGCCCAAACGGCCATATGCTCGATCCGACGCCGAACGTCGCGCTCGAACGGCCGATCATCTGCCCGGTGTGCGGCGAACGGGTGCAGCCGCTCGGCGCCGAGGATCTCGCGTTCAACTCGGGTGGCGCATGCCCGGCATGTTCGGGAACCGGCATCGTGCGCATGGTGGACGGGTCGACGTTGATCGCCGACCCGAATCTGACGATCGAGCAGGGAGCGGTGGCGCCGTGGCGTTCGCTGATGTGGTCGATCATGGTCGACGTGTGCCGCGAAATGGGCGTGCGCACCGACATCCCGTACAAGGACCTCACCGACCATGAGAAGGAGATCGTGCTGCACGGTCCCGCCGAAAAAAGGCACATCCTGTACCACTCGAAGAAACTGAACCGCGCCGGCGAACTCGACTTCACGTATTTCAGCGCCGAACGCACCGTGCTCAACGCGCTCGACAAGGCGAAGGACGCGAAGGCGCTCAAGCGCGTCGAGCCGTTCATCAAAGAGGAACGATGCCCCGACTGCCACGGCACACGGCTCAACGAACGCGCGCGTACATTGCCCGTCGACGGCAGGACGCTGCCCGAACAGTGCGCGATGCAGCTCGACGACCTCGCGGCATGGGTGCGCACGGTGCCCGCGACGATGCCGGACGACATGCGCGAGATGGCGCAGACGATCGTCGACGAATTCACGCGCACTGCGCGTCGTCTGCTCGAACTCGGCCTCGGCTACCTCACGCTCGACCGAGCCGGCTCCACGTTGTCGACCGGCGAGCGTCAGCGCATCCAGCTCGCGCGCGCCGTGCGCAGCGAACTGACAGGCGCGATGTATGTGCTCGACGAACCGTCGATCGGTCTGCATCCGGCGAACGTCGACGGTCTGATCGGAGTCATGCGCGACCTCAAGGCGCAAGGCAACACCGTCGTCGTCGTCGACCATGACGCGCGTGTGCTGCGTGACGTCGACTGGATCATCGAAATGGGACCCGGCGCCGGCGCGCACGGCGGCACCGTGATCGCGCAGGGCGCGGTGGACGACGTCGAAGACGATCCGCGTTCGCTCATCGGCCCGTTCCTCGCAAGCGAACGTGCACGCATCGTGCGTCCGCAGACGGCCGCCGACGGCATGTTCAGCGAAGGGGACATCACGATTGCGACGGCTCCGCTGCACACCGTGCACGCATTGGACGCGCATGTGCCGAGGCATCGGCTCACCGTCGTCACCGGCGTCTCCGGGTCCGGCAAGACGACGCTCGTCCTCGAAAGCCTCGTGCCCGCGCTCAGCGCGAATATCGCCGACGAACAACTACCCAACCATGTGCGCGCACTCGACGCTCGGGGCATCGAACGCGTCACGATGATCGACGCGACACCGATCGGCGCCAACGTGCGCTCGACCGTCGCCACCTACAGCGGCATCCTCGACGACCTGCGGCGACTGTACGCGCGCACCGACGCGGCGAAGGCGCGCGGCCTGAAGGCGGGCGCGTTCTCCTACAACACCGGCTCGCTGCGCTGCCCGACGTGCGACGGCACCGGGCAGATCACGCTCGACGTGCAGTTCCTGCCCGACGTGGACATCGACTGTCCCGACTGCCACGGCGCTCGCTACGGCGACCAGGCGGGTGAGATCACGTGGACGCCGAAGTACGGCGGCAACGCGGTGTCGCTGCCGGACGCGCTCGCGATGACGGTTGACGAGGCGATGGACGCGTTCGCGGATCAGAAGCGCATCCATACGAAACTGGCGACGCTGCACGAACTCGGCATCGGCTACCTGACGTTGGGCGAGAGCACGCCGGCGCTGTCCGGAGGCGAGGCGCAGCGGCTCAAGCTCGCGAGCGAAATGGGACGCGCGCAGGAGGGGACGTTGTTCGTCTTCGACGAGCCAACGATCGGGCTGCATCCGCTCGACGTATGCACGTTGATCGGCGTCTTCCAGAAGCTCATCGATCATGGTGCGAGCGTGCTCGTCATTGAACACGACCTCGATATGATCGCGAACGCCGACTGGATCATCGACATGGGTCCCGGCGGCGGCGAAAACGGAGGCGAGATCGTGGCCGTCGGCACGCCGACGCAGGTCGCCGCGAACCCGCTCAGCGTGACTGGCAGGTATCTGGCGCCGTGCGTCGGCGTGACGCGTCGGTGAGAACCGGGGTGTGCGGTTGGGCGCGCTCGGGTGCGATGTATGGGTCGGTTGTGATTGGGGTGGGTGCAGGTTGCGGCAATCGCGTTCGCTGAAGTGGCCGGTTGTGCGCTGGTTGGATGCAGTCTGCACCGGACATGTTCGCTGAGGGTGCAGATAGCGATCGGTGCAGGTGCAGTCTGCGCCGGACACCTTCGCTATGCTACGGCGTCGGTCAGTGCCTGGGCGGTTACCCGTCAATCCGCGCTGCTCTCCGTCGCAGCGCTGACGGCTGTTGAGATATGACCGTCGTTTCACCGCTGCCTGTCTTTATGCTGGAGGGATACCGTGCGGCGAAGAGGCGGGAAAGGCGGCAACATGAGTTTTTTGCAGCGGCATCCGTATTTGTTCTGGCAGCTCGTCGGTTGGTGCCTCGCGCTCGTGGATTTCGTGTTCCTCGTCATCGCGGTGTTCAACGATCTCGGTGAGTGGAGTTATCCGGTCATCGTGATCATGTTCATCGCCGCGTTGTTCGCGGTGCTCGGCTCCCCGTTCTTCGTGTATTTTTCGCGCAAGACACAGGTGCCGCGGACGGATTCGTCGGCGGAATCGCAGCGGATCAGCAACGGCGTCGCGGCGATTGTCAGGCTGCGCGGGAAACCCGGCTTCGTGCTCGTGAATCTGCTGTTCCCGGTGCTGTTCGGCGCCCTCATCGTGTTGACCTACCAACTCGGCGAGCATGGCCACATCTTCCTCGGATTCGTGTCGATGGTGGCGATGGTCGTCATGCCGTTCGTCTTCTACTCGCAGTATTTCTCCGTATTGGAGCGGCGATTCATGGCCTATGCCGACGGCGCGCGCATGGTGACCCTGAGATCCGTCGATGACATGTCGTTCTATTATCTGTCCGACCTGCGCGTGACGCATATGCCGCTGTTGCCGTTACCGAACGCACCTTCCGGCGCGATGCTCGATTTCCTCTACAACTGGCTGCGCCGCTACCTGACGGCCGACCGGCTCACGTTGATTCGTTTCACCGCGGCCGATCTACGTCGCGTCGGCTGTGTGATCGTCAAGGAGGAAAAGACGGGTCTTGTCTATCCCGACTCCCTGTTGATCGCGATTCCGGAACGACAGCTCGATCTGAGCGGAGACAACCGCGCGCAGTTTGATAAGGAATGCAATGCCTTGGGCGTATTCCGTCTGCCGGCGCCATCGCAGATTGAAGTGCATCCATGATGGCGTGAGGGGTATTGCCGCCCGCGGCGCAACGCAGTTGCCCGCATGGTGTGACTGTGGGATGCTGGGAACGGCGACGCATCGGCTGCGGCCGGCGTTAGCCAAGCATCTGAAGGAAGGACGAATATCATGGCGAATTCGATGAAGACTGCAATTTTCGAGTCGGCGCGCCACATGGCCGTCGAGGAGGCGCCGAAGCCTACGGTCGAACAGCCGGACGATGCGATCATCCGCGTCGTGCGCGCATGCGTGTGCGGATCGGACCTGTGGCCCTTCCGCGGCATCAACCAGACCGAGGAGCATTCGGAGAACTCGGGGCATGAGGCCATCGGCATCGTCGAGCAGGTCGGCGACGCCATCACGTCGGTCAAGCCCGGCGATTTCGTCATTGCGCCGTTCACGCACGGCTGCGGCCGGTGCCGTGCCTGCCGCGCCGGCTTCGACGGTTCCTGCATGGCGCATCCCGATAATTTCTCGATGGGTGCGCAGGGTCAGTACATCCGTTTCCAGCATGCGCAGTGGGCGCTCGTGAAAGTCCCGGGACGGCCGGAGGACTACAGCGAAGGCATGCTCAAGAGCCTGCTGACGCTGTCCGACGTGATGGCGACCGGCTATCATGCCGCCCACACCGCGCAGGTCAAGCCGGGTGACGCCGTCATCGTGCTCGGCGACGGCGCCGTCGGCCTGTGCGCGATCATCGCCGCGAAGATGATGGGCGCCAAGCGCATCATCTCGACAAGCCGTCACGACGACCGCCGCGCGCTCGCGCAGGAGTTCGGCGCGACCGACAACGTCGCCGAGCGTGGCGAAGAAGGCGTCGCGAAGCTGCTGGAGATCAGCGATGGCGGCGCCGATGCCGTGCTCGAATGCGTCGGCACGGATGCCTCGTTCCAGGAGGCCATGTCGGTGGCGCGTCCAGGCGCCTTGATCGGCCGCGTCGGTCTGCCGCATGGTCAGCAGATCAGCGGCGAAGGCACGTTCTACCAGAACGTCGGCGTCTACGGCGGTCCCGCGTCGGTCACCACCTACGACAAATCGGTGCTGCTCGACGCCGTGCTCAACGCGGACATCAACCCCGGCAGGGTGTTCACCGCTGAGTTCCGCCTCGACGACATCCAAGCCGCCTACGAGGCGATGGACGAGCGCAAGACGATCAAGTCGTATCTGATCCTCGACTGAGCACTCATGATTGGCCGCGCCGTGCATGGCGATTATGCGCGGTGCGGCCAATCATGATCACGGGCGCCGATGACGCCGCCGCTGTTTCGGATACTGCGCCGACTGCCGCCCCATGGATGCGAACAGTGCATGTTCCTGTTCCTGTTCCTGTTCCTGTTCCTGTTCCTGTGTGAAGCGTTTCTCATCGGTGTATTCGATTTGCCGTCGGTGTGCGCATGGTGGCTGCATGCAAAGCAATGGGGCCTGCACGCTGTTGGACGTGCAGCCCCCAGATAGATGCGCAGTCGCTATGCGTCGCGCCGTGGCTGTTGCTGCATGCGCGTCACGCCGTGCATGGGGCGACGGTGCTGTAGTTTCCGGAGTTGTCGGTCACCACCACACTCGTACCGGTAGCCGTGTAGTTCTGTCCGGAGACGCCGTTTTTGTTGTCCCACTGACCTGACCCGTTCGTGAAGACGAACTCGATTGGACGGCTGTTCGGATTCTCGATCGCGTACGAGACGTAGCCGTCGCACGCGGCGGTCATCTTGACACCCGGTGCGGTGGTCCAGGAGCCTCCGTCGGCGAAGCGCCAGTGCAGATACGTCGAGTCCGCGCCGAACTTCGAGCTCGGGTAGTAGACCGTGGTCGTGGCGGCCGGAGTCGGATCAACAGGGTCGACGGGATCCACAGGATCCACGGGGGCGGTGTCGGTGTTGTAGAACACGCTCACCTTGCCGCTCTTCACGGAGCCGGAGGTGATCTTCTTGTTCGCGACGGTGATGGTGCCGCCGTTGACCTGATCGGTGTAAGTGCCGTCGTCGAGTGTGGTGTCGAGTCCGGTGAGGTTCTTGTCGCCGTCCATGTTGACCACGACCACGCCGTCGTTCGCGCTGTTGCCGTCGGACTTGTAGCGTTCGATCATCAGGCAGTTGTCCGCCTGGCAGTTACGCAGGTACTCCGCGTTGCCTTCCATTGCGTTGCGGAACTTGTTGACCCACTTGACCTCGGGGCTCTTCCATTCGTCATCGCCGGCGTCGCCGAGCTGGGACTGCTCCGCGAACTGCGCGTTCGTGCCTCCGGAGCCGACCGGACGGTTGAAGAAGAGCGGCGCGCCGCCTGCACGGGCGCCGATGACGCCCCAGCCCATGCGGATCTGCCAGGAGGTCATGCCGGTGGATTGCTTGTCGCCGTTCGCGTAGGTGTCGTGCGATTCGACCCAGGTGACGAGCTGGTCGTCCTGCACGCCCTGACCCTGCAGGCTGGTCAGATTGCCGGCGTTGAGGTTCTTGCTGTTGAGCGCGCTGCGCAGTGTGCCGCCATAGTTCGAGGCAGTGTTGCCGCCGCCGTTGCTTGAATACTTCTCGAAGAGCGCGGGGTAGGCAGCCACGTTGAGGCCGGCGTCGCCCTGCAGCACTTCGCCGTACTGGTATTGGGCGCCGTTGTCGAGGATGGTGTCGAAATACGGGGAGTGTGTGCCGAACTCGTCAGGCAGTTCGATGTGCTTGGCGGCATCGTAGCGGAAGCCGTCCACGCCGTCGGCCACCGCCTCCTTGAGGAAGCTCTGCATGCGGTTGCCGACCTCCTGGTTCTCGGTGTTGAGGTCCCATAGGCCGAGCAGGTGGCAATGGGTCACCTGCCAACGGTCGCTGTAATTGATTGCAGTGCCGTTGTCCCCGCAGCCGCCTTCGGTTTTCGTGTGGAACAGGCTTGAGTCTTGCCAGCTTGGTTCGATGGCGTTCCAGTCGGAGGTGAAATGGTTGATGACGGCGTCCACGATGACTCGGATGCCGTACTTATGGGCTTCGGCGGTCATGGCCTTGAGGTCGTCTTCAGAGCCGACGACCGAATTGCCGATCGAGGTGCCGGCCGGCTGGTAGACGTAGTACCAGTTCTCCGTGAACTGCTTGCCCTGCATGGGGCCTTTGATGACGCTGATCGGCGACGTCTGGATCGACGTATAGCCGGCGTCCGCGATCTCGGCCATGTGTTCCTTCATTGTGTTGAACGACCACATCCAGGCGTGCAGGATCGAGCCATAGTTCATTTCCTTGGCCAGCCCGTTCTGGGTGCGCGCCGCCTCGAACTGCGCGTTGCCGAGCGTGCGGTCATAGCTCGTCGTCGTGGCCGCCTGCGCGCTTGACGCGCCGACGGCAAGGCCTCCGATGAGCGTCGCGGCGGCCGCGATGCTGGCGGCCGTCCTCGTGAGGAGTCGGCTTATCGTCGGGCGACGGTTGGCTTCGGTGCGCAGACCGGCGCTCTTGGACAGGGGTGTCATGTCCGCTGTCTCCTTTTCTGTGAAGGGATCTTCTTCCATGAAGAGATCTTCGGTTGTGCGCCGCATGATGCGACGCTGCGGTCCTGCCCGCTGGATGCGGGGAATGCGCCGTCGGTTCAGACGCCTTCCTCAGGGCGAGGCAATACCGCTTTGGTGCGCGGTCATTGTGCAACCGTTTGCGGAAACGCCCTGTGCAGTGATTTGGAATCTTATGTGAAATGCAGCGGCAAAAGATTCGTTGAATTAGACCGATGACATCGTAATCATCGTATTTGACGTGTTATGTCAGAAAGGGAGCCTTGACGTAGAGCCGTTGGAATACCAGTTTTGAGCTTGGCGAATAAAGCGATTTTCGAGCCGAAGGCGTAAAGGATGCGCCTAAAACATGTGCAAATTTCACACTCAAGGACGACATCGTTTGCAAAGAGGTGATTGGATGCCTCCGGCCACCCGTTCGAGGATGCCGAATCTGCATGATGAAGCAATCGTGGCGGTGAGTCTGCGTCTCGTTTCTCCGAATGGAATGCCGGGCGGTATCGCTGGTCGGTTGGGTGGTGCTGGCGTCGTGCGATGCCGCAGTGTGTGGTGACGCTGGACGCTGAGGGGTAATGGTTACGTCGCGCGATGCCACGAAGTATGCGGTTGCGCGTCGCTGAGGTGGCGTGAGCGTCGCGCGATGCCGCAGTGCGCGCAGTCGCGCGACGGCTGTTCGCGCAGCGTAAGAATACGGGTGCGGCGCTCGCGGCGTGCCCACAATACAATTGCGGGCATCATGTACGGCATGTCCGTGTTCGACGCGGAACTGCGGCGCAAGCTTGACGAAGGCAAAGTGGCGCTGGGTGGTTGTGAGATCGAGTTCGACCGTCCCATGCCGAGTCATCACTGCAACGATTGCGGCAAAGAGTTCTGACGTGTACGGAAGACATCGATTGCTCGACCGTCTGCCGTTTTCCACTGTGCCCAGCCGTTGCATGCATGTCCGGTCGAGAACGCTGCGGCCTGCGAGGGCGAACTGAAGTGCACGTCCGTGCGCACGGTGCCATCAGCGGCAACGTTGCTGCGCCGCAGTTCGCGTGCGCGGTCGCCTATGCTGTCGCTGTCATGTTCGGCCACTCGCTGCCCCGCGCGTATCGTGAGCATGTCATCCTCGACGACCATCTCCACATGCAACGGCGGACGTTTTCTGTCGAGATAATAGATACCTTCGGGGATGTTCTGGATGTCGGTGTGTTCCTGATGGTTTTTCGCTGCGTCATCGAAGACTTTGCTTTTGGATTCCGTACTAGACCTCGGATAGATTTGACGACCTTCGAATGACGAGAGCAGTTCGATCGCCAGATTGATGTCAAGTGCGAACAATTCGGATCCGGGGACGCGCGCCTTCGAGAAGATATCGTCGAGCATACGTTCCTTCTCGTCGTAATCCTCGACCTCAATCGCGAACCTGCGCCGCAACCCCGTCACGTTGCGGTACCCGTTGTGCTCAAGCTCGTACATGCGACCGTCGAAACGATCCGTCGTCGTCTTGCCGATCTTGATCAATCCCGATACGACCGTCGACATCACGTAGAGCACGCCTGTTGCCATGGGTGCCTCCTTTGACTTGCGTGGTATGAGGTCCACTGCGATAATATGATGCTGGCTGGAGCATGTTTCAGATTCTTGTCAGCTAGGCACGCATTTTGTTGCTTAACCGCATTTGGCCTATAACCCCAATTGGGAGTGTTGCAATAGTAGTAGAGGGTCCGAAAGCTATTGCTTTCGAACCCTCTATCGCATTTTCACTTTGCAGGCCATCATAAAGCCTAGTTCAGAAAACAAAATGAAGATTCAGCGAGCGTTTCTGCAGAATATGAATCCTTCGACATGCCCAAAGTTGGAACAATCCTCGGTTTTCGCCACTGAATGAGTTCAGGATAGCACTTGTACAACGGATTCGAAGTCGTTCTACGATGCCGTGTTAGTGTAGGAATGCTTATCGGAGATGTTCTCATGGAACAGGTTTGAAAGGGATATAAGGCAATGGCGGCTGAGTATCGTGAAGATGAGGATAGGTCCCGCGTCGATGATCTGTTTGCGTGTATCGTTAATGAATCCGTAGATACTCGACAGCAAGGAACTCGGTTCGAACGAATCGTCAAATGGTTCCTCGAGAACGATCCATCATGGGTGGAACGCCTCGCTGAAGTGTGGATGTGGGATGATGCGCCTGAAGAACTGCGCCGTGGGCATGCAGATATGGGCATCGATCTTGTCGCATTGGACGAGGATGGTTCGTATTGGGCTATTCAAGCGAAGTGTTATACGGAGAAGAAACTGTCTGAGCGTGATGTGTCCACATTCTTCATGAACGCTTTGGTGGACGACCACTATGGGCATTTTATGATTGCGGATACTGCGCCAGCGGTTACCAAGACACTTGAGAATTATATAAATGATCATTCGGATCGAGATATAGTTCGTCTGGATCTCGACACGATGAGGCGCGCTAATCTTGACTGGGGTGCGTTTGAGGCCGGATCGCGAGCTGGTGCGCGTACCACCTATGATCCGCGTCCGCATCAGGTCGAGGCGATTGAGGCCGTCAAACAAGAACTGGCGGATCATGACCGTTGCTCGCTGATTATGGCCTGCGGTACCGGTAAGACGCTGACTGCTTTGCGTTTGTGTGAGCAGTATCCTGGCACGGGGGGGGGTACGGTATTATTCCTCGCCCCATCAATCTCACTGGTAAGCCAATCGATGCGCGATTGGGTCAACCAGACCCGCGGTCATATCAACGTATACGTGGTATGTTCTGATGCCAAGGCGAGCAAGGTCTCGGAAGAAGCCTACGGCCAGTTATCTGACATTCCGTTCCCAGCCACTACAAGCGCAGAAACCGTGGCCAGCCGATTCTCTCCCAAGCCGACCGCTCTGAACGTGGTGTTCTCCACGTATCAGTCCATTGACGTGATTCACGAGGCGCAGAAGCTAGGTCTACCTGATTTTGATTTAATCGTATGCGACGAAGCACACCGCACAACGGGGGTTATGGATGGCGAAGGTGCCTTCCAGCGTGTGCATGATAATGACTTCATCCATGGCAAGAAGCGTCTGTACATGACGGCCACGCCGCGCATCTATGGCGAAGGTGCGAAGAACAAAGCCGCTGATGGTGCTGTAGAAATCGCAAGCATGGACAACGAACGGGTTTATGGCAGGGTTGCCTACAGACTCACATTCGGTAAAGCCGTTGCGGCTGGATTGCTCACGGACTACAAGATCGTCATCATGCAGGTCGGTGAGGACCAGATGGGTCGCGCAATGCAGGAGGAATACAGTCGGGAGAATGCGCCGATTCCTCTATCAGACGCCGCCAAATTTGTCGGCTGCTGGAAGGCGATGTTCGATCGTCGTCACTCCACCTCCGTCGCCGACCTTGCCACACGCGGCCGGCATGCTGAGACCACCGTGGGCGATGACGAATCCGACCGAGTGTTGCATCATGCGATTGCGTTCTCCGCGTCCATCAAGGATTCCAAGAGCCTAACCGATAAGTTCCAGACCGTCATCGACGACTACACCAAATCGCTGGAGGACACCAGTGAAAACGCGGCAACAATCCATGCGAATGGCATTGTGACTGTTGACATCAAACACGTAGATGGCACGATGGACGCACAGATGCGTGCCGACAGACTCGACTGGCTCTCTGCCGATACCCCTGCCAACGAATGTCGAATCCTGTCGAATGCACGCTGCCTGGCCGAAGGTATCGACGTGCCCGATCTGGACGCGGTAATCTACCTGAGCGCGCGCAAAAGCAAAGTGGACATCATCCAATCCGTTGGACGTGTCATGCGCCGCGCCCCCGGCAAACAGTACGGGTACATCATCGTCCCCGTGGTCGTGCCCCTCGGCGGCGACCCCGACAAGATCCTGTCCTCGGGCGCTTACGAGACCGTCTGGCAGGTCGTGCGTGCGTTGCGTAGCCACGACGAACGCCTCGAAGCCATCATCAACGCCGCCTCGTTGGGTGATACCGACGCGTTGCGCCACATCGTCGAGGTCGAGGTCCTCGACGAAAACCGTTTGCGCCTCAACCGCAGAAAAACCCGCCGCACCTCGCATGTCGGCGCCGAGGACCACATTGGCGATGCCGGACAGGAACCGGACGAGCGCGACACCAATGCCGTGGAAGACGTGCAAGGCGAATTGGATTACGAGCTCGCCGAAATGGCGAAAGCCATCAACGCACAGATCGTACGCAAATGCGGCACGAAGATCTATTGGGGCGAATGGACCGACGACATCGCCCACATCGCAGCCGCCCGCGCCGAGCAGATCGCCCGCATTGTGCAGGACGGCCCCGCGAAAGATGCGTTCGAACGCTATCTGCAAGGTCTGCGAGACAGCCTCAACCCCGCCTATACGGACATGCAGGCCATCACAGTGCTCGCCCAGCACGAGATCACCAAACCGATTTTTGAGACCCTGTTCACCGATCGCGCCGTCATTGACAACAACCCGGTCATGCACGCGCTCGACACCGTGATGGACGAACTCTACACGGCTGGCCTGTCCCAAAGCATCGACGACCCGACCTTGCGCGACCTGTACTCCTCCGTGAAGATCGCCGCGATGCAGCTGACCACCGACATCGCCAAACAGAACCTGATCAAGGAGATCTACAACGAGTTCTTCACCAAGGTGTTCAAGGACACCGCCAACGAACTCGGCATCGTCTACACGCCAGTCGAGGTTGTGGACGCGCAGTTGCACATGGTCCAACGCGCCCTCGCCCGTGAATTCGGCCAGCAGCTCGGCGACCAGGGCGTGCACGTCCTCGACGGGTTCGCCGGCACCGGCACCTACATCTGCCGCCTGATCGAAGACACCAGCCTGATCCCCGACGAGCAACTCGAATACAAGTACACGCATGACCTGCACTCCAACGAGATCGTGCCGCTGGCCGCCACGATCATGGACATCAATATCGAACAGTCCTACCACCAACGCCACGGAGGAGACTACGCCAACTTCCCCGGAGCGTTGCTCACCGACACATTCCAAATGAGCGAGGAAAGCAACACGCTCGATGACACCGTGTTCACGGACAACACCGAACGCGTACGCAAACAGCTCGCCACTCCCATCCGCATCATCGTCGGGAATCCCCCATATCGTGCGGGCGATACGGACAACACGGGTAATCAGAACACCAAATATGAAACACTCGACGCCAACATCGAAGAAACATACGTGGCCAATTCCGATGCGACGCTCAACAATTCGCTTTACGACCACTACATCCGCGCATTCCGATGGGCATCCGACCGTATCGGCGATACCGGCATCATCTGCTTCGTGTCCAACGGCGGATGGCTCACCAGCGCCTCAGGAGCAGGCGTACGACGCTCCTTTGCCGAAGAATTCAACTCCATCTATGTATATAACCTACGAGGCAATGCTCGTGGTCAAGGTGAAGAACGCCGTAAAGAGGCCGATAACGTATTTGACTCAGGCACGAGAACTACGATAACCATCACGATGCTGGTGAAGAACCCTGCCTCTGAAGAGCATGGCGTGATCCACTACAGGAATATCGGTGATTACCTAAGTCGTGATGAGAAGTTGAACATACTTAAGGAGGCGGTGGAACAAGATCCTGAATGGACTATTCTCACGCCGGACGAGCATGGAGATTGGCTGAACCAACGTGATGACTCATATCAGAACTTTGTTCCGTTGGGGCTAGGGAAGTATAAGCGACCGTTGGGATTATTCGCGACTTATTCTGGGGGCTTGAAAACTCAGCGTGATGCATGGGCAATCAATTTCTCACTTTCTTCGGTAGTGGCTAATATGAGAGAGCTAATTCACGCCACGAATGCCGCTGCTGACGCCTTTACTGCAGATGGTGTTCATCTGCCTCAGGATTTTGCACGATTCAGTTGGACGAGACGTGTGAAGGATTATGCTGAACAGGGCTTCCATATCCCTGTTAACTTTGGCGGATTTACTGTAGAAATGTATCGCCCATTCTGTAAAGAATATGTATATTTTGATAAATACATGAACGAAATGACGCTCCAACAACCCCGAATTTTCCCGCTCGCGGAAGCGAGCGGGCGAAAGGACGCTCCAACAACCCCTGGTTCATCCTCTTTGCCTAAAAACGTGGAGACTGAAAATTCGGCGAACGAAATGACGCTCCAACAGTACTACACTCCTTGCTTTGAAAACAAGGTGATAAACATTGGTGAGCGTGGCGTAATCATTTCAGATTTACTTCCGGATCTGGAACTGAATCACCACGGCCAGTGCTTCCCGTTGTATTGGTATGAGCAAGTTGAAATCGACGTCCCTGCAGACGAGGCGCAAGGTGCTTTGTTTGAGGATCCCAATGCTCCGGAAGCCGAGCAGTCGCTGCTTGACTTGGGCGATAAGGCAACGCGGAAGAAGGCGCAGTATGTGCGCCATGATGCCATCACCAATACCGGGTTGCAGGTGTTCCGTGAAGCGTATCCGGACATGCGCATCAGCAAGGAAGACATCTTCTACTATATGTATGGCGTCCTGCATTCGCCGGAATACCGCACACGCTTCGAGAACAACCTGAACAAGGAACTGCCTCGCATCCCACTTGCGAAGGATTTCAAAGCGTTCATGAAAGCCGGTAGGGAACTCGCTCAGCTGCATTTGGACTATGAGCATGCGGATCCCTATCCGGTAGTCGAGGTCGGTGACAGCGCCAATCCTGGACGTACCGAGAAGATGCGGTATCCAAATAAGATCAAAGATCCCGAGTCCGGTAAGAAAATCAAGGATCCGACTGTGTTGCAGGTCGCGGAGCGCCTGACCTTCCAAGAGATCCCTACGCGTGCGTACCAGTACATCGTGAATGGCAAGAGCGCACTCGATTGGATCATCGACCGTTATCAGGTACGTACCGATAAGAAGACCGGCATTGTCAACGATCCGAATCTGTATTCCAGTGATCCGCGTTATATCGTCGACCTTGTACGCAAGGTCATCAGGGTGAGCATACGCACTCTGGACATCGTGGAATCGCTGCCTCCACTGGAAGAATTGCCCAAGCCGGACAACTGGCCTGCGGAATGGAACTGAGCGTTTATACTGGCGGGAACACAAGGAGAAGAAGCGATGAGCATGATCATGTGTCCTGAGTGCGGCACCCAGATTTCGAGTAGGGCGCGTTCGTGCGTGGAGTGCGGGTACGCGGGCGATGATCCCACGCGCCCCATTAGTGAGCAGATCACTCACGAGATTGTACCGACGTTCAAGATGGCGGTCGAACGTTGGGATCCGATGGCGGAGCGCGCCAATGTCGAATTGATGGATGTGTCGCCTGAGAATAACGCGGGTATTTGGAACATATTCGGCAATTGGAAACAGGTCGTCACTCTGCTGCCCGCATTGGCGGAATGGGTGCAGCAGCAGGCTTCTCATGAACCGAATAAGCAGTGGGTCGCCGATATTTCAGAATACTATGCGCGGCTCATCGACGAAGGCAAGATCGTACTCAAGGAAGCCAAGGATGGCAGTGGGATACTTCCTACGGCATATAATCTGGATGGTAGTTTCGCCAAACAATTCAGGCTCAAGGAAGTCGATCTCAGTCCGGATATGTTGCAATCCCTGCAGCATCTTCAAACACAGGTTGCCATCACTGCCGTACTCGAAGAAATCAAAGGACTGAAGGAATCCATCCAGAGCCTACAGGTCGATTTGCAGAATGACCGGTTGGCCATTGCGGATAGCGCGTGGGACAAATGGGCGCAAGCGCACATGATCCCACGCGGTCGCGCCCGCAATGACTACCTGCGCCTCGCGATGGCCACGGCGACTGATGCGAAATGCACACTCATGCGCAACTTTGCGCAGCGTAGCCTCACGCTTGGGGTGGCTGTTGGAACGAAAACCGGCGCTGCGGAAAAGGCGCGAAAAGCCAAGCGCACAATTACGGGGGAGAATGAGCGTCTTGCGATGGAGGCGATGCAGGATCTCGTATCCATCGCCAATATGGTCCGCATCGAATGCGAAGGCCACGTTGAATTGAATCAGTACGACGCGGCCGAGCAGAGCCTGGTGCAGTTCACCGACTTCGTGCACGCCCAGCAGCTCGATAATCCCGACACGTTGTTGTCGATCAACAGCTATCTTGCCAATGAGGCTGGGGGAGAGGCAGTCATTGACCAATTCCAGGAGCTGGTGTCCAGCACCGCTACGTGGAAACAAGAAGCGATTACCGCCGACATCGTGCCCCAGATAGAATCGGTAACGGTATCAGATGAAGACGGAGCCGTCACGAGCAAGGAAACATATGAAAATCAGGAAGCGTGATACGCGTAAGCAGGCTGAATCCAGCGATTCCAACGAATCCGGCGACAAACAGCCGCAATGCTCCAAATGCGGGAAGCGATTGGAATCCGCCAACACGAAAGGTATCTGTAAGCATTGTGAGGCTAAGGTGGAGGGCCATCGAGCGGCGATCCTCGCCGCTGCTGCGACAGTAGGAGGTATCGCTGTGAAGTACGGCCCAAAGGTCGTGTCAGCGGCGATGAAGGTAATCAAGAAATAATTTCGTTTGCGCCATTTTGCACTTCTATCTCGTCATCTTTGGGTGTTCGAGGTACTCAAAGATGGCAAGATAGAAGCCTTTTTGCGTCGAGACGCCTCCGTGGTCTCGCGGGATACACCCAAAAATGCCGAGATGTGCTTCATAAACGTGTGCGCCCCACTGTATATGATTCCATCCGTGTCTATTGGGCTCAAGGGGAGGAAACACTGATGCAGCAACCATATTCAGACGCATCTTCGCGCACATCCTCAGTCACTGACGCGGTGCTCCCATCTCCTTTCCGCCGGCCTCCGGCTTGGATCACGTGGGTCCTTGGCGTCATCTTTCTGCTTGACGCTCCGGTGGTACTCTTCCTGGCGTTTTTCATGTGGTGGGCGGTCACTGATAACGCCCCCGATATTCCGCCGGGCTGCTCATTTATGGACCCGTGTCCCACCACCCGTGGGGAAATTGAGCGCTCGCTCGTCTTCTGTGGCGGGTCGATCCTGCTTTGGCTCGTCTTCGTCTATTGCCTCTACCGTCTTCTGCTTGCCTGCCTCGACACCCGCGAATCCGCTGGCTCCCGTCGCACCACGATTGTCATCACTTCCGCGCTGCTCGTGGGGCTGTCCGCGCTCGTGCTTTGTGTACTGCCTGATTGGGCCTATGGCCGCCCCCTGTTTCCGGAACCGTTCTGGAATACCGGGCGGATATACTCCTACACGTACTTTTTCGCAGCATTTCTTTCCACGCTTTACCCTGCATACTTCGCGGTGCGCGCTCGCTATTGCGAATATGCACCGGGAGGAGACTGCCCAAGAGTGTGCAGCATGCAGAAGCGTAATGTTTAGCCCCCCCTCTGCGCTCAACTGACCCGGTAGTGCCCGACCAGCTCCTGCGGAAATGTGCCGAGCACATCCTCCTCGTACTGCTTTTGTTTCGCGCTTACGTGGTGGATGAGCAAGGGCAATCCGTCTGCGTTGCGTGTGTCGGAGGCGATGCCGATGTGGTTGCTGTAGACGACGATGTCTCCGCCCTGCCAAGCGCCGACGTCGGTGGTGTCTGTCGTGAGGTTGATCGCATGCGCGGCGAAGTACGCGTTGAGTACGGGGACACGGCGGAAGTCGATGTTGGCGTCAGGCGTGTCGATCGCGTACCGCTCGGGATGGGCGAGTATGTCTTCATGCACGAGTGTCATCAGATCGTAGCCTGCTCCACGCAGTGCGGCGCCTACGACGTCGGTGCACACACCGTACCCGTCGTTCGGGTAGCCGGTCGCGTAATACTCGCTTTTGTATGCCGGTTTTGTGGCGATGTAGGCGCGTGCGTTCTGCAGAATGTCGCTTTGGTCGTCGATGCCGTCGCCATCCTTGTCGATTGCGCTGATGTATGGGGTGATGCTTGGCGTTGACTGCCTCGCCGACCTGTCTTCGTCTGCGCCCCCTATTGCGCTCCCGCAGGCCGACGCCAGCGTGCAGGTGACGATGAGCGCACCTATCGTGATGACTCTGGATAGTCGTTGTGCCATATATGTCCTCCTCCGAGTTGCCCTTCGCTGGCATCTGTTATAGCGCGCTTATCGCCTATGGAGAGTGACGATAGGGTCGCGCATGCAGGGCGGCTTGCAATCCTCTTGACTCCCATGCGGGCGAAGTAGATGGCGTCCTCCTTGATCAGTTGCGTGCGGTACACGTTTGCGTAGCCGGCGTTTCGTGTAAGGCGCTTGGTGATCTTCCCGGCGGATGATGGTGCGTCATCCTGGGACATGGCCGGATGCCGTCATTTCTCCTCCGGTGTGAAGATGTCCTCGATCGTCAGGCCGAAAACGTTGGCGATCTGGAATGCGAGTGGCAGTGATGGGTCGAATCGGCCTTTTTCTATCGAGATGATTGTCTGGCGACTCACTCCGAGTATCGTGCCGAGTTTCTCCTGCGACCACTGCCGTTCGTGTCGCAGCTCTGCCAGTCGGTTCTTCATCGGTCGCTGACCTTGTGGATGAGGTAGCTTATGCCGAACATCACGGCGGTGAAAACGCAAACGGCGGCAAGTGTCCATGACACTGTCGGCGACGAACAGAAGCCTGCGATTGCGGCGCCGATTCCTGTGCCGGCGAGGAGCAGATGGAAGCTGTCTTTTGCGGCTTGGTCATACCAGCTGGTTTCCACATTATGTTCAGGGTGTGCAATAGCGCCCGGAATCGTCGACCGGTCGACGAGCAGCGTCCAACTGAGTGCGATCATCACTGGCGCAAGGCATGCGCACGCAACTGTGATGCCGACCCATGCGCGCGCGCCATCATGCGGATGAGGGAAAGCGAACCGCAGCGCGACACCCATGCCGATCGCGACCGCCAGTCCGATGGGGGCCGCCAGTCGCAACGCCGGCGTTCCGTTCGGCTTGATGCGTCCGAACCGGTACTGTTTCTGAGTTGTTTTCTCATTCATGACATAGCCTCCATGTTCATGTTGGTGTGAGGATAGGTGAGTCAAGCATATGTCAAGCAAGCTTTACTGTCAAGTTTGTTTGACGATTTGGGTTTCTTCGTTATATTTGCGCGCTGTTCCTGCCACGCGTTTGCTAAAAATCGACAATCGGTTGCTTGGATGCAGTTAGCGCACCGAGATCCTGTCGAACGGCTCTTCGTCGATCTGAGATGCCATCGTCGTCACCGGCCGGCCCAATCATTCCATGCTGCTGTGCAGGAAGTGGTAGGCGCCGTGTTCGCGTAGATAGTCGCACATGTAAGGCGGTTTGAAATCCACTTGCCCCCATGCGGGCGAGTAGATGACGTCCTCCTTGATCAGTTGCGTGCGGTACACGTTTGCGTAGCCGGCGTTTCGTTCGAGGCGCTTGGCGATCTCCCTGGTGGACGATGGCCCGTCGTCCTGGGCCATGGCGAGCAGATACTCCTTCTGCATCGAGCTAAGTCCGTCGATTTCCGGAGCGTGCACCATGTCGCCCAGTCCGCGCTGTGCTCGCCGAATCCCTTTTTCGGCTGTCTCCATCGTGATGCTGTCGTTATCTCTGGAGTATGCCCACGCCATTGTCGAGCGCCATCTCGAATTCCTCGAGGTCGTCCTCTCTGTCAATCAGTACGGGCGGCGTCATGCCTGCTGTGGGTTTGAACGGATTCGCCTTCAGGGGACCTCTTCCGAAAGTATAAAGAATATAAAAAGTATAAAAAAGTATAACGACGTATGGTGGGAGGTGCCTCGTCCAGCCTGGCCTGATGGCGTTTCCGCTGTACTGATGACATGCCGGTCGTCGGTCGTCTCCGGGAGGAGATCAGTTGCGGAAAGGCGCTGGGTCCGCAACAACCTGTGCATCCGCCGATACGATATCTGTAGCTAAGTTGTGCCATGGCTACAGATATCCGATTATGTGTAGCCATGATTATCCATAGCTACACATATCGAGCGCAGAAAGGGTGCCGGTCATGGTCGAATGGCATATCCCCGCACTTGGCCATGAGGCGCACGTATGGCATATCGCCGATGACGCGTATGTCTCCCGGTCGCAGCGCATGAAGGGCAACGGTCCATACGAATTGGCCGTTCCCATTACGTTGTGCGATCTGGATGTCAATCTGCCGTCAGCGTTGGGCACTGCGATCGACGCGGCGAGTCAGGCGTTGGCTAGATTCGATGCCTATGCACTGTGGAAACTTGGCGAACAAGTGCAGTCCCTCGGCCCGATGAGTGCGGGCCTGCTGCGCACGGAAGCTACGTCATCCTCGCAGATCGAGCATCTTACCGTCGGTGCGAAGAATCTGGCATTGGAGCTCCTTGATGAGGGAGACAGCCAGAATGCACAGATCGTCATAGGTAATGTGCGGGCGATGGAATCGGCGTTGGAATTCAGCGGAAACATGACGCAGGGGAATTTGCTGCGCATGCATAAGGCATTGCTCAGCGCACAACCCGGCTGGGACGAATACGCCGGTAGGTTCCGTGAGCAGCTCGTGTGGGTGGGGACCAGTTCGCATTCGCCGCGAGGTGCTTCGTTCGTGGCTCCGCAACCGGATCTGGTACAGCTGGCGATTGACGATCTGCTCGCATTCCTTCTGCGCGACGACATTCCCGTGCTTGCGCAGGCCGCCTTGGCCCATGCGCAATTCGAGACGATTCACCCATTTACCGACGGCAACGGTCGAACGGGCCGTGCGCTCATCCACGCCGTGCTGCGCAGCAAGGGCCTCGCCGCGCATGTGGTGCCGCCGGTTTCCGCCGGCCTTCTCCGTGCTACCAACACCTATTTTGATGCCCTTACCGCATTCCGTGCGGGGAATGCGGCTCCTGTGATTGCAGTGTTCGCTGAGGCGAGCCTTTTCGCCGCGCAGAGCGGCATTGATCTGATCGATCGCCTCGACGGGCAAATCGAGGCCGCCAAAACCGCCTTGCGAGGCACGCGTAGGGATGCGGCTGTGTGGAAGGTGCTGCCGCATCTGATCGCGCAGCCGGTGATCAACTCCCGGTATTTGCGCTCTGCCGTCGGATTATCCAAGCCGCAGGCCGAACGTGCATTGCGTGCGCTCGCCGATGCCGACGTGCTCGTTGCGCGTAACACCGCCAAGCGTAATGTCGTGTGGGAGCATCGTGGCATCCTCGACGTGCTTGATGACTACGCAGCGTCGCTGCGCCGGCAGTGATGATATTCGGATGGACAAAGAAGCAGCGTCGATTCCTGGGGCGGTTGTTCTCATCCGCCGAGCCACGTCGCCAGGAACAGCAGGTCATCGCGGTAGGGGAGCCTTGGGTCAATCGCCTCCGGCTCGAATCTGACCACGCCGTCATGCTCGGGCATGCCGGCGAACACCACGGCGCCGGAGAGCACGCAACCGCGCCAATCCTGCACGCTCAGGTCGCGCAATCCCAGCTGCGCGGTGATGGCGGTGCCATCTGCGTGCACTCCGTGCGGTGCTCCATACGGCACCGCAAGATTGTGCGGCTTGGTGCAGCGCAACGTGCCTTCGTCGGTCCGCACCAGGTCGCCGACGCCGACCAGCGCCGAACAGTACCGGTGCAGCATCGTCGGGTCGAATGCATCCTTCAACCATGGATACACGGCGTTCATCTGCGCGATCCAGTCCGTCGCCTTGTGCTCCACCGAGGTCTGCGTGATGCCCAGCGAGCCGCCGTAGCCGTCGTCGATGCAGCAAGCCTGCATCCAGAATCGCAACGCCGTGAACGTCGTGCGCACGGTGAACATATGGCCTTGCGCATCATCGCCCGGCTTCCGCGTCACGCCCAGATCGCGGGCCATCATGTCAACAAGCCGGAGAGCCATGATCGATCCTGTTGATCAGCGCGGTGAGTTTGCTCGCGATGGCGGCGTTGGACGGATGCTGGCACAGCGCGTCCGCCGCGTCGAAGCCGTTGTACGCATACATCTCCACGCACAGATGCGGCATGACCCATTCCCTCGCGGCGGTGGTGCCATGGCCGAACGCCATGATCGTGGCGGGCGTCACCATCGCCGTAGAGGTCAGGCTTGCGGTCGGTCGCAGCGTGGACAGCTGCGCGATCACCATGTCCATGTCCGCGTCCTCGCGTGTGAACGGCTGCGCCGCCTTGTACAAGGTGGGCGTGTGCGAGACGGGAAAATCGATCATGCCCGCGGTCGGCACGAAGAACACCCGCTGCCAGACCTCCGGCGCCACCAGGTGCAGATTGCCGAAGCTGCCGACCGGCAGTACGACGATTGCATCGCCCAGATCGCATCGGTTCAGCGCGAACAGCAGACTCTCGTTGACGGTGTCGAAGACATTGTCCAATACAATCACCGGCGAAACGTGCTCTTTCAGGAAGGCTTCCAGTGTCGCAAAATCACTGAAATCGACGGGAACGCCCATATGCTGCGCGGGGACGCCGGCGAGCGCGAACGCAAGCGCATTCGCCACAGCCGGCACATGGACGGCATCGATGGCCAGCAGCCGCGTTGCATGCAGCGTTCTGCACAGCTGCGTCGCAAAATCGGTCAGCCGACCGTTGTTCCGGACGTTTTCCGCCGTGAACGCGCAGCCCAACATCTGCATGTTCTGCGCGAGCGCATGCCTCACGTCGTCGGCCGGATGTGCCGGCGTCTGCGTCATCATCGGCGCGCTGTGTAGTCGTTTATCCGCGTCCGGCGATGCCGCGCGCTGCGCCGCCAGCTGCTGCAGCATGGCGTCGTTGTGCTGGATGATCTGCCGCAGGCCGAGTTTGAGCGCCACATTCTCTTCGAGTTCCTGCAGCGATTGCTGCTGCGCCTCCTCCTGCAGTTCCAGTTCCGCCTGTGCGTCGCGTATCGCGCGCTGCTTCTGCCGAAGCTGTTCGCCGAGTTCCTCCACCTGCTTCGTCAGCTGCTGCACGGTCCTGGTCTGCTGTTCCCGCTGTTTCCGCAGATCGTCGAGCTGCACGCGCAGTTTGTGCTTGTGCGCGTTGAACTCGTCTTTGAGCGCGACGGTGGCCTGCTGCCTGAACGCCGTCATCACGTCCTCGTCCTGCTTGAGCAGGTCGTAGATGATCGTCGCTATGTCGTCGGTGTTGCTGCGGATCGTCGCCTTGAGCGCAGTCTGGAGCCGGCGGAGATCCTGCGATGAAGGAGTGACGTTCAGATATTCGTTCAGATTCTCCGGTTTGCTGAACGCTTGTTCCAGAATGGCGCCTGCGTTGCGCATGTACTCGTTGCTGTTCCTCAGTCGTTCCTTGCGGATGTACCACTGCATGTACGCCTGCGCCAGTTCATGCATCGGCTTGATCAGCACGGCGGAGTTCGATGTCGGCAGTGTCAGCTGATCGTAGACGTAGCGTTGCTCGTTTCCGTATCGGCCATGGATGATGCGAATGCTTCTGTTCTTCAGCGTGACGCATGGGACGGTGTGCGGAGCCCCTTCGCTCAGCGTGAGCATTCCGTTGTGTATCGTGACCATTTCGCGTTTGAGCACGGCTGCATCCGAGGTGTCACCGCTTCCGGCGAAGAGCAGCAGCACTTTCTCCGTGGGATGCCCTGAATATCGAAAACCGCGTGCGAGTACATGGGGGAGCTCCTGTGCGCTCTGTGCCGGAGTATCGATGATCTCATACAGCGGGGGTTCGGTGGTGCGCAGGCCGCCTTGGAAGAGATTCACTGTTGGCCGATCAGGGCGATCGAAACGCGGTGTCCATTGTAGGAAACGGAAATCGGAGGGGCTGTCTTCCATATCGCGACGGAAGTTGGGATTGTAAAAGGTTTTGGGATCGTCGGCGTTCGGAGTGGTGGTGCGCTCCCACCAGCGTTCATGCATCACCCATTCGTATCGTCCGTGACCTGCCTCGTCGGTCGCATAATCGAGGATGCGCACGAACTGGCCATCGCCATCCCCGTTGCTGTTCCAGACATAAACTCCCCAGGAACGTCGGCGTTCGTCGAATGATGGTGCCATGGTAATACCCCCTCGGTTGTAGATGGTCGTTATCGGTGTGCGGAACGGATACGGGCGACGGTGACACCGTACGACTTGCCGTGCCGGGTCGGCAGTCCCTCTCGCATCTGCGTCACGTCGTAGTGTCTGTTGACTCGCTGCCGCTGCGCCCGTCGTAATGGTGACGACGCGGATGGCGTGGCGGCATCGACGATTGCGGGAGGCTCGGTGGGCCGCAAGTCGGGAGGATCCGCCAGCTCGAGACCCTCGGGATATGCGCGTGACAACGCGTAGGCGCTCCACGGCAGATGGCTGTTCGCGCGCAGGAAGCAGCAGGTGCCTTCGATATGCGTGCAGCGGCGTCCGATCTGCGTGAACCCCAGCAGTCCCGCACGGCGGGGATCGGGGAGAGCGCAATGCAATGGCGGGAAGACGATTACGTCGGATGTCTGCACATCGTCATGGGTTGCGAACGGCGTCTGATAGATCTGGAAACTCTTGGCGAACAACGGTTCGTCAATGCCGTTGGCATGCAGCTGCGGCGGCCAGATGGGGACGGCGTCCAGATCAAGGCTCGTCAATCGGAAACCATGATCGGCAAGCCAGAAATTGGCCTGCTCACGTTGTGGCGAATTCGCCAACGTGACGATACGTACGACGAGCAGATCGCCATGCGACGACGGCAATGTGCCGACGGCGTCGGCGATGTCGAAACAAGTCCGCAGCACATGCAGCTCGCGCGGGCGCACGACCGCGTAATAGTCGAAGTTGGTGTGCAGTGACGTTCCGGCGGCGAGACGACGGCCGCCGTTCGGGCCGAATTCGGCGGTGAAGAGGAACACGCGCTCGCCGTCTTCGGGAACGCCTACATTGCGCTGCCAGCGTTCCGGAACGGCGATGCGCGCACGCAGCTGGAATGCGGGATCCTCCAGACGGACGGTACGGCGACGGTTGGCCACAAGGTCGGCAAGATCATGGGAATCGTGGTCGACGATCAACATGGCATGATCGTTGCGCAGTCCGCCGATGAGATCGCATCCGAGCGAACGCCGACGGACCGACAGCTCCAGATGGAACATGGTCGTACATGGCGTGTTCGGTGCAGCTGCACGGTTGACGGTTCCGCGGTCCCTGCGCAGGAACATCGGCAGCGCGGGAGGAATCGAAGGTGTATGCGCGCCGATGGTCGCCTGATAGCGCTCGCATAGTTTCGCGACCGGATTGTTCTTCGTGTGCTTGAAATGCGCGCGCACTGTTCTGCGGGGAGCGTCATGAAGGCGCCTCGACGAACCTGCATGTGCACGTTGCCGCGAGGTTCCTGCATCGGCTGAATACTCGATGTTGCCGCGGTTGAGATGCACGGGCTGGTCGCATGACGGGCAACGGAAGCGCACGTTGGATGGGAGATCGCTCTGGAATTCAAGCACCACATCCTCCGCGGTGACGATGCGCGTGCGCGCCATCGGAATGCATTGCCATGCGGTATCCATATCGCCCCTCGCTCGCCTTCTTCGTCGGTTGCCTACAGTGTAGGCGACCGACGTCGTGGCACGCCGACGATGTTCAATATTGGAGCCATTGTTTTTGGAACGCGTCCCATTATGTCCGTCGTCGCCCTGCTATGCTTGAACCACCAACGGGGACGTGGCGGGGTGAAGGAGCCGACATGAAGGATGCATATCGTGCCTATGACGGCACAACCATCGACGATTCCTTTGCGCTGCTCGAATTCGTCAGCTGGCTGCGCAGGTCGACGCGCGACGTCCCCTGCGTGCTGCTGTCGCAGGATGCGCGAGGCCGATCGTATGTCCCTCTCGACCGGGTGCGGGCGACCGTCGGATCGCGCGCGGTGACGGTGCTGCTCGATAACGCCGTGCAGCAATCGGCGCGCAATCAGCTCGGCGACGTCAATCCCTACCGCGGCGCGGCGCGCATCTTCCCTCCCGGCGACCGGTGGCATGACGATTATCGGCTCGTTCCCTGCATGCTGCCGTCGTTGTCCAAAACAGAGTTTCTGGCGCGCATCGACGACAAACTGAACGCGCTCGTCTCCGCCGCACGCAAGCCGAGCGCCGTGTGCGTCGCACGATCCGCCGCGTCGCCTCCTGCGTCGAATCCGCAGTCGTCGAAAAACCGTGTCGGCAAGCCATCCGAGGAGCCGAGTCTCGCGGATGTGCGTGGTCCCCGGCGTTCGTTCCATATCGATCTCGCGCACGCTCCGCTGTGCCGCGACGCCATCATGTCGTCGCGACGCGAATACCCGTGCATCCTCGTATCGCTTGCGCCCGAGGATACGCGGCCGTACCTGGACGTGTCCGCGTTGCTTGACGAGATCGAGGATGCCGCCATCGTCTTCGAAATCGCCGATCAACGGACCGAACAATGGCTGCGTGAACATCTGCCGCAATGGGCGCTCGCTTATTGCGGCGCATGCCGATTCTTCCCGCCGCGCAACGGCTCCGACCGCACGTATTCACGGCTGTTTCATGTGTCTGGTCGCGAAGACGGCGCCCGTGTCGTCGCCGAACTCGCCGAGGAAGTGTGGGACACGGCGTATGCGGATGGCTACAGCATCGGCGCGGGCGTCGACGATGACACTGACGGGGACGACGACGTCGCCGACGTCATGTGCGATCGACGCGACGACATCACTGCCGGCGTCGTCGAAATGATCATCGATGACACGGCGTATGTGAGGATGGACGACGAGCCGATGCCGCGCAAGGCGACGCTTGGGACGCCGTCGGCATTCCCGGAATCGCTGCCGGTCGGCGCGCTGCTGCGCAAAGGGCAGCATGTGCGCGGCTGCGCCGTTGGCGCGGACGGATTCGAGATCGTTCCCGATTGGGTCGACGCCGCCGACGCGTTGCGCGCGTACGGGCCGGAAGCCGTCGTCGCGGGGCTCGTCACGTATGTGTGTGCGGATATGCTCAAGGTCATGCTGTATCCGACGGTCGAGGTCGAGGTGCGCGGCGCGGATCTGTTCGCCGGCACGGCGGTGAACGCGGATCTGGATCTGCGGCAGGTGTTTTCACGTGAAACAACGATTGCGCTGCGCGTCGTGGCATGTGACGCCGACGACTGGCTGTTCACATTGCCGGACGCGACGGACACGATCGTCGAGCCGCCGAGTCTGCTGCCGGAAGGACCCGTATGGCTGGACGCGGCGGACGCGTTGGCATATCTGACACGCGCCTATGCGCGCACCAGTCTCGCCGATGTGGCGATCGAAACGCTGCTTGACTCAGCCGGGACAGTGGAATCGGCACGAGCCACGCTGCGCACAATGCATCGGCAGCTGACGGAGGCGCAGAACGATAACGCGGCGCTGACGCGCGACAACGAACGGCTGCGGGATGAGAACGCCGAGCTGGCACGCCGCAACCGCGCCTGCGAAAAGACGATCGAGGAGAACAACCCGCTTGCGGCGTTCAGCGGACGGTTCGCCTCGGTTCGCGAGGAGCTCGACTGGCAGTTGAAAGCGCAATCGCTGCTGCAGTTCACGGTCGAGGATCGCAGTCGGCGGCCATTGGCGCAATGGTCGTATGCGGGCGGGTTCTTCGATTCGTTGGAGGAATGCGAGCACGGGGACATGTCGCGATGGTCGCTGATCCGCACGATGCTGCTCGTGCTCGCCGGCAAGGAGACGCTCAACGGCCTGCGGCAGCACCAGCTGCGCACGGGCAGGGGAGGGGACAACCCGGGTCGCAAGGACGGTTATGGCAACACGATCCAACGCTGCAACGTGCACGGCCAGTACAGGCTGCACTTCACGCGGGACGGCGCCGGGCGGATCACGTTCGTCTCGGTGAACACGCACGACGAACTGCTGCTGTAGCGCCTGCGGAGGCGGCTCGGCACGCTACCCGTGGGGCCAGCGGAGCGCCATCCGTTGCTGAATCGGCAGCGCGACGTGGCGGTCGTCGGTCAGGAAGGTCGCATAGCAATCGATGCGGTTGGCGGGATCGTCGATCGCCACCGGAGTGCGCGTGTGCGCGACGAACCGTTCATCGACGCCGGGTGACGAACGCGTGAGGTTGGAGTAGAAGAACGGGAACGCCGAATAGCGGCTGATCTGCTCAAGCGAACTCAGATTCTGCTGATACAGGAACCGCGCCCCGGGGATGCGCTGCTCGATGAGCGTGCGCCATGGGCCGATATCGGAGGCGACGATGAAGCTCATGCCGGAGAGATCGGCGAAGGTGACGCTCGGGTGTTGCGCGAGCGGATTGAAGTTGTCGATGGCGACGCCGAGGAATTCACGGCCCAGATACAGCGATTCGACGCGCGGATCGTCAATCTCGCGGTCGGTGAAGACAAGCGTCGCTTTGCGCTGCAGCAGTTCGTCGAGCGCCGCCTCTGGATCGATCAGGTCGTAGCGGATCGTGATGTGCGCGGCAGGGGGATCGGTTGCAGCGTCGGCCGCGCCGGTTGCGCCAGCTGCGGCGGTGTCGCCGCTGTGTTCAAGGGAGGCAAGGAAATGCAGCGGACCCGGTGCGACCGACGCGACGACGATTTCGTTGCGCAGGCGCGCGTCGCTGCGGACCGTCTCGACGAAACGCGCATAGTCGTCGAGCAGCCGCGACGCCTCTTCGGCGGCAAGCTCGCCGGTCGGCGTCAATGACAACCGGTTCCTGGCGCTGCGGTCGAACAACGTGACGCCGAGGTCGCGCTCGAGCTTGCGCATCGCGCGCGTCATCGTCGGCTGCGTGATGCGCAGTTCGTCGGCGGCTGCGCTCAATGTGCCATAGCGGTGGAACGCGACGAGTTCGCGCAATGCCTCCATTTCGATCATGATCGCCGCCTCCCTGAGGAATCGTCGGCGCCTCCCCGGTCCTTTTCCGCAGGCGCCGGACGCACTATGCACCGGACGCATAACAGCATCAATGATAGGCATTGTACTTCGCGGAACGAGGGCTTTACGATGCTGGGTGAACGCGGAAACGGACGACGGATCCGCATAAGACAACATAAGGCGAAATGGGGAACGATCATGCAGTATGTGACGTTGAATGATGGCAACACGATGCCGCAGCTCGGCTTCGGCGTGTTCCAGGTGCCGGACCTCGCGGTGTGCGAGCAGGCGGTCTCCGACGCGCTCGCGACCGGCTACCGGCTGATCGACACGGCGGCCGCATATATGAACGAGGAGGCGGTCGGTGCGGCGATCGCGAAGAGCCCGGTGGCGCGCGAGGACATCTTCGTGACCTCCAAGCTGTGGGTCGACCACTTCACCTACGAGAAGGCGAAGCAGGGCATCGACGATTCGCTGCGCAAGATCGGTCTCGACTACCTCGACCTGTATCTGCTGCATCAGCCGTACGGCGACGTTGCCGGTGCGTGGCGCGCGCTTGAGGAGGCGCAGCAGGCCGGCAAGATCCGCTCGATCGGCGTCTCCAACTTCGCGCCGGACCAGCTGATCAACCTCGAGCTGATGAGCAACGTGAAGCCCGCCATCAACCAGATCGAGGTCTCCCCGTGGCATCAGCAGAAGGATGAGGTGCGTTTCGCGCAGGAGCAGGATGTGCAGGTCGAGGCCTGGGCGCCGTTCGCCGAGGGCAAGCATCACATCTTCACCGATCCGACGATCGCGCAGATCGGCGCGAAGTACGGCAAGTCAAACGGCCAGGTGATCCTGCGCTGGCTGCTGCAGCGCGGCATCGTCGCGATTCCGAAGTCGGTGCACAAGGAGCGCATGGAGGAGAACTTCGACGTCTTCGACTTCGAGCTCAACGGCGAGGATATGACGACGATCGCCGACCTCGACAAGCACGAGAGCCAGTTCTTCGACCACCGCGACCCGACGGCCATTGTGAACATCTTCGGACAGAGCCTGCGCGCGTTGCGTTCGTGAACGGTGCGCCCGCGCGGATGCGCGGGCGCACGAAAAACTGTGATTGTTTTCGGAAGGACGGATCAACAACAACTATGGCAACATATACGATTCTTGCGGCGACCGGCCGGATCGGCCGTATGACCACGCAGTATCTGCTTGAGCACGGTGATGCGGACCTCGTGCTGTTCGGGCATGACGCCGCCGAACGTCTGAGCGCGTTCGCCGGTCCGCGCGTGCGCTTCGTCGACGGCGATCTGAAGGACTCGTCAGCGGTCAAGGACGCGGTGCGCGGCTCCGACGGCGTGTTCCTCGCCTATGTGGCGACGCCGGACATCATGGTGCCGCTCATCAAGGATCTCGATGAGACCGGCGTCAAGCGCTTCATCGCGATGTCCGTGCCGGACGTCTATCAGGAGGTGGCCGGCACGTTCCAGGCGTGGTACCGTGAGCACACCGGCCTGGTGTGGAAGACCAACTACGTCGACACCGTCAACGCGATCGAGAACTCCGATCTCGACTATGTGATCCTGCGCACGACGTGGCTGTACGACAACCCGGCCAAGATCGACGTGGATGTGACGCGCAAGGGCGAACCGTTCAAGGACGCGCAGATCACCCGCGAGGCCGTGGCCAAGTTCGCGGCCGAGCTGCTGACTGGCAAGCAGGACTACCATCGTGAAAGCCTCGGCATCGGCGAACCCGGCACCGAATGGGCGGCTCCGACCTTCCGTTGAGTTTCGACTGAGCCGTTACCACCCGGACGCGTCGCGTTCGTTTGGCTTGGATGGCCTGAGTTCAGGGTGAATGGGTGCGGCCCGGACGTCTTCATGGGAAGACGTCCGGGCCGCACCCATTCACCGGTGGCGTCTATTGCGATGTTCCATGTGAAACATCGCATCCCCGCCGTCTGAACCGATGGATCAGTCGATGAGGAACGAGCGCATGAACCACTGGAACTGCTCGAGCTTCTGTACATGGTCCTGGATGATGTTGCTGCTCACGAAGTCGAGGTCGTCGAGTTCGGCGACGGCGGTGCGGTCGGCCTTGATGAACGAGTCGTAGTACTTGTCGAGCGCGCGCAGATAGTCGAGCGTGTTCTGGCGGCCGTCGAGTTCGAACTTGTCCCAGGTGCGGTAGCGCACGATGTCGTCGGGGCGGCCGGAGGGCGAACCGCCGAGCGCGGCGATGCGTTCCGCCGTCTCGTCGGCCATCGCGAGCACTTCGTCGACCTGCGGGTCAAGCATCTCGTGGACGGCGATGAAGTTCGGGCCGGCGACGTTCCAATGCGCATGCTTGAGCACGAGCGCTGCCTCCTGCTCCTGGCTCAGCCGCTCCTGCAGGATGCCGATGATCTTCTCCGAGGAGGCCTCGTCGAGGCCCGGGATGATGAATGACAGTGCCATTGTTCGTTCCTTTCTGATGATTGATGAGTATTCTAGTTCCGAGCTTACGTGCCGTTGCAGTGTGTTGGCTGGACGTGAGCTGTCGGCCTAACCTCTGTTCCCCTCGTCCTCTTCGGTCGCTGCGGATTCCTGATCGTCCTGTTTGCGCACTTCGATCGTTTCGATCCTGCGGCCGTCGATCTTCGTGACGGTCATCGTATAGCCGCCGTCCTCGGAGGTGTAGGTGTCTCCGACCTCGCCCATTTTGCCGGTGTGCGCGAGGAAGTATCCTGCGACCGTCTCGTAGGGGCCGTCGCTCAGTTCGATGCCGGTGAGATCGGCGAAATCCTCGATCGTCATGCTGCCATCCACTGTGGCGACGCCGTTGACGAACACGGTGCCGTTGCCGCCGGTCTTTGCGTGGTCCTCGGGAAGGTCGTACTCGTCGCGGATGTCGCCGACGAGCTCCTCGGTCATGTCCTCGAGCGTGACGATGCCGTCGGTGCCGCCGTATTCGTCGATGACGGTGGCCAGATGGATGCCGCGTTTGCGCAGCAGCGCCAGACTCGGCAGCAGTTTCGACGTGCCGGGCAGCGCGATGCCCTCGCGCGTCACGTCGGCGACGGTCATGCCGTCCGGATTCTGCACGTCGAGCAGATCGCGCACATGGACGAAGCCGAGGATGTCGTCAAAGTCCTTGCCGGAGACGGGGTAGCGGGAATACGGCATGTCGCGGACGAAGGCGGCGGCCTCGGCGAGCGGCATGTCCGCGTTGAGGAACGCGACGTCGGCGCGTGGGCGCATGACCTCGGCGACGATCTTCTCGGACGCGTCGAAGACGTCGTCGAGGATCGTGCGTTCGTCGTTCGATAGGTTCGAGTTCGAGCTGACGAGGACGCGCAGCTCCTCGTCGGAGACTTCCGATTCGGTTTCATTCGGGTCGAAGCCGAGCAGGCGGACGATGCCGTTCGTGTTCTTGCCGATGAGCCAGATGATCGGCTTGCATACCTTCGCGAACGCGGAGATCGCGGGGACGACGGCGCGGGCGATCTGCTCGTTGCGCTGCATCGCGATGCGTTTCGGCACCATTTCGGAGATGACGATCGAGCAGTAGGAGATGATGAGCGTGAGCGCGATCGTCGTGAGCGGCGCGGCCACATTGCCGGGCACGCCCCAGCTCTCTACGACCGGCACGATGAACGGGGAGATCGACGACTCGCCGAAGGATGCGGACAGGAAGCCGGAAAGCGTCACGCCGATCTGCACGGTCGAAAGGAACGTGTTCGGGTCGCGCGCGATCTTCGCGACGCGGGCGCCACGCGCGTCCTCCTGCTCCATCTGGTCGATCTGCGAGCCGCGCAGCGAGACGAGCGCGAGCTCGGTGCCAGCGAAGACGGCGCCGAGCAGCAGGAAGACGAAGATGAGCAGAATGTTCAAACCTAAAGACATGACTCAAGCGTATGTCACCGGCAGGGCAATCGGGCGGCAAAAGCCTATCTGCGATTTTGGGGTGGGTCATCCGAGAGACCGGGCCCCTAGATGTGCCATCTTTATCGCTTTTGTTCGTATATGGTGGGTTTAGCGGGTGTTTGGGGAGATGTCTCACGGAGGACCCACCCCAAAATCGCAGATACGGCCGAGCGCCTTGAAGTGTTACGATGACCGGCCTTGAAGGAGTGACGGCGAGAACCGAAGCGGTCATAAAACGGTTGTGGAACACTGTGGGAAATGGTTCAGTTATCCACATTTCCACAGATTTACCGCCATTGGTGGCATTGGGCCGAATGGCATGCTTGGGTTGCCGGTATGACCGAATCGAATCAAGCCAAGCAATTGCGGGAGGTGCGCGACGCAATGTTGCGCAGATGCGTTGAGGCGCAGTCGAAGCTCCGGTTTCCTCCGGTTTTCTGCCGGATGACGGCGTTGGGGTTGTTGGAAGTCGAGTTGCCCCGTTTGATGCGTTGTTCGGGAAGTGATGGGGATATGCGCCCGGAACGGGTGGTCGCAGGTCAGAATGCGCATCATGCGCTTGCCGGTATCCATGATGTGCAATGGAGCGGATTGATCCAAACACAGGTGGTGGCGGATGCGGTGTGTTGTACGACGGCCGAATGCACGTGGGTGATGATGGCACCGGTGCTGAGCATGTTGGAATTGGTGGTGCTAGGTGACAGCATGATGCGGCGCGATGCCGCGCTCAAACGTACATCGATCGCTGGATTCGAGCAGTATCTTGACCAATTGCGGGAACGATGCAAAAGGACCAAAGTCAAGGGATTCCGGGCATGCTGCAAAGCCCTGAAGCTGATTCGCGAAAATACGGATTCATCGATGGAGAGCCGCGTGCGCGTCACGCTCGATCAATACGGCCTTGGTGTTCCGAATGTGAACCATCCTGTGGTGCATCCGATTACCGGACGGATGCTGTATCTGGATATGGCATATCCGGAACTGAAGATCGCCGTCGAATACGATGGCCGGTTTCATGCTGATCAGTGGGAGGCAGATGTGGAACGCCGCCGGATCCTTGACGAACTAGGCTGGGATGTCATCCAGGTCACCGCCGCTGATATGCGTACCGAAGGTGATCGGCATGCGTTGGCGATGCGCGTCGCACAACATATCGGCATCCGATTGGGGCGGAAGGTCCGTGTGCGTGCTCCATTGGCCGTGGAACAGCTCGCCGATGGCCGCCGTGCTCCGGAAGCTGCTTGGAAACGCTGGCTGTGAGCATCCGTCCGGACCCTATTTGCGATTTTGGGGTGCGTCATCCATGAGGCCCCTTCTCCAACTGCCTCTAAACCCACCATATGCGAACAAAAGTGATAAGAACGGCACGTTTAGGGGCATCGTCTCCGAGATGACCCACCCCAAAATCGCCGATACAGCCGATTGGCGGCTGATCTCGGCGCTCAGAAGCTGAGCACCTCCACCAGACCGGAATCCAGGCGGTAGCGGGCGCCCACGATCATCAGCCGCTCATGGGCGAGCGCATCGCGGATGATCTCCGAATGCGTCACCAGATGTTCGATCGTGCGCGCGATGTTGACCTGCTCGTAATCCTCGTTCGAGTCGAGGCCGGCCATTCGCGCCTGCCAGACGGACAGGCCCACGTTCTTGAGGAACTGCGAATCGGACGAGAGGATGATCTCGTCGAGGTCCTCCATCAGCTGTTCGCGCACGGCCGGCGATTCGTGCTTGTCCTCCTTGGACAGCTTCTTCACCAGTGCGTCGAGTTCCTTGACGCCCTGCTCGACGGCGGCGCAATGCTGATGGCCGAGCACGACGAGCAGGCTCACATGCATCGCGCCGACCGCGTATTCAAGCGACTGCAGCACGGCGTCGTCGATGATCTGCCCGGCCGTGCGCACCGTGAACATGTCGCCCAGACCGGCGTCGAAGATGATCTCCGGCGGCACGCGCGAATCCGAGCAGCTGAGCACCGCCGCGTCCGGATTCTGCGCGTCGATGAGCGATTCGCGCGTCTGCTTGTCCTGCCACGGATGCGTGGCGTTGCCTTCCGCGAAGCGCCGGTTGCCGGCGAGCATGCGGCTCCATGTGCTGTTCGCGGTCGTCTCTTCGGTGTGCTCGGTCATCGTGTCTCCTCTGGTCGTTGCGGTTCGTGCGTTACGGTAAATCATAGAATCTTTGGGATCGATGGATTGTTCACCGTGCGCAATCGGCGCCTGCGCGTTGCCGTATGGGCGTGCCTCAAGGCCATATGCCGCGGTGCGGTGAACGTACTTGCCTGCCACAGGGGGCGGCGTGTGATGCCTTCATTCCGTATGGCAGGCGGTCGTTGGTTACTGAAACGGTGTTGCGGGGTCCGGCGCGACCGGACTCGTGGGCCTCCTTCGGCGATCGGCATGCTCGTGCGCGCCGTGTCTCTGAGCGGCTGTGGTTTTGCACCGGCGAGGCAATGATTTTCCGACACGCCTAAATTTGTTTAGTAAAGTTGGTAAATGGTAGAGTACGTGACATGACCGGTGCAGCGCAGTGCCGATCACGCCAACCACCCAGAACGGCATCGGGCATGACATCAGGAATGACGCCACGGCTCACGCCAGACATAACGTCGATATCGCAATGGAGAGAACAACATGATGAGTGCATCCAGCGAGACGGCGCCGAAGCCGCCGGCAATGTCAGCAACGTCCATCAAGGGGAGCGCCATGCACAGCGCGATGGGAACCGGTCCGCAGGCGCGAGCGCAGCGGCGCCGCGCGCGCCGCCAGAAGATCTGCTTCGCCCTCGGCAACCTCGGCCAGTCCGCGTTCTACAACGCGATGAGCACCTTCTTCATGACCTACGTCACGACCGCGCTGTTCGTGCGCGTGGACAAGGGCGTCGCGGCCCGCATGATCGCGCTGATCACGTCGTTGGTCGTCGTCATCCGCATCGCGGAGATCTTCCTCGACCCGATCATCGGCAACATCGTCGACAACACGCGCACGAAGTGGGGCCGTTTCCGTGTCTGGCAGTTCATCGGCGGCATCGTGCCGTCCGTGCTGCTCGTCGTGGTCTTCAGCGGTCTGTTCGGACTCGTCAACGTGAACACCACATGGTTCATCACGCTGTTCATCATCACCTTCGTCACGCTCGACGTCTTCTATTCGGCGCGTGACATCTCCTACTGGGGCATGATTCCGGCGCTGTCCAGCAACTCGCATGAGCGCGCGGTGTACACGTCGCTCGGCTCGCTGACCGGCTCGATCGGCTACAACGGCGTCACCGTCATCGTCATTCCGATCGTCAGCTACTTCACCTACCGGTTCACCGGCGAGCACGTGCAGGGACAGTCCGGATGGACCGCCTTCGCCGTCATCATCGCCGTGCTCGGTCTGCTCACCGCCTGGTCCGTCGCGTTCGGCACCCGCGAAAGCTCAAGCAACCTGCGTACGAAGGAGGAGCATTGCGGTCCGCTTGACGCGTTCAAGGCCATCGGGCGCAACGACCAGCTGCTGTGGACCGCGCTGAGCTACCTGCTGTACGCCGTCGCCAATGTCGCCACGACCGGCGTGCTGTTCTACCAGTTCACCTATGTGCTCGGCACTCCCGAGCGCTTCGCGATCGCCGGCGTCATCCCGGTCGTCACCGGTCTTGTCACGACGCCGCTCTATCCGATCCTGAACCGGCGCATTCCCCGCCGCTGGCTGTATGCCGCCGGCATGGCGCTGATGATCGCCGCGTATGCGATGTTCATCATGGCGCCGCGCAACCTTGCGGTCGTGCTCGTCGCGCTGTGCCTGTTCTATCTGCCCCAGCAGACCATCCAGATGACCGCGATTCTGACGATGACCGATTCCATCGAATACGGCCAGCTCAAGACCGGCCGCCGCAACGAGGCGGTCACCTTGAGCGTGCGTCCGATGCTCGATAAGATCGCGGGCGCATGCTCCAACGGCATCGTCGGCTTCGTGGCCGTCGCCGCCGGCATGGTCGGCACCGTGTCCGCCTCGGACATGACCCCCTCGAACATCCATACCTTCACGACCTGGGCGTACATCATCCCGTCCGTGGGCATTGTGCTCAGCCTGCTCGTCTTCCTGCTCACCGTCCGCATCGACGAGAAGAAGCATGGGGAGATCGTCGAGCGGCTCGAGGCCGAATTCGCCGAGAACGGCGACGTCAACGCCTGACGTCCGATATCCGATACCGATCAGAAAGGAACAATCATGACCGCATGCGAAAGCCCGATCGCCACCAAGCCGCGCCGCGTCCATCGTTGGCCGCAGCCACTGCCCGGCGACGACGTACGGATCTGGTACGGCGCCGACTACAATCCCGACCAGTGGCCGGAGGAATACTGGGACGAGGATGTGCGCCTGATGACGCAGGCCGGCGTCAACATCGTTTCGCTGGCGATCTTCTCGTGGGCCAACATCGAGCCCGAGGACGGCGTCTTCACCTTCGACTGGCTCGATCGCATCATCGCGAAGCTCTATGCGGCCGGCATCGCCGTCGATTTGGCGTCGGGCACGGCCTCGCCGCCGATGTGGCTGACCGCCAAGCATCCCGAAGTGCTGCCTCGCGACGAGCGCGGCGACGTCGTCTGGCCCGGCGCGCGCCAGCACTGGCGCCCGACGAGCCCGGTGTTCCGCGAGTATGCGCTGCGTCTGTGCCGGCAGATGGCCGACCATTACCGCGACAACCCCGCCATCGTCTCCTGGCATGTGAGCAACGAGTACGGCTGCCATAACCGTTTCGACTATTCGGATGACGCGATGCGCGCGTTTCAGGATTGGTGCCGCGCGAAGTACGGCGCGATCGAGCGGGTCAACGAGGCATGGGGCGCGAACTTCTGGTCGCAGCGCCTCAACGGGTTCGACGAGATCCTGCCGCCGCGCTACATCGGCGACGGCAACTTCACGAATCCGGGGCGTCTGCTCGACTACAAGCGCTTCAGCTCGGACGCGCTCAAGGAGTTCTTCCGCGCCGAGCGCGACGTGCTGGCTTCGATCACGCCGGACATCCCGATCACGACGAACTTCATGGTCAACTCGTCGCAGAGCACGATGGACTATGACGATTGGGGCCGCGAAGTCGATTTCGTCTCGAACGACCATTACTTCACGCCGGGCTCATGGCATCTCGACGAGATGGCGTATTCGTCGTCGCACGTGGACGGCATCTCACGCAAGGAACCGTGGTTCCTGATGGAGCAGTCCACGTCCGCCGTCAATTGGCGCGGGCTCAACCCGCGCAAGGAGCCGGGACAGCTGGTGCGCGATTCGCTGCTCCATCTGGCGATGGGCGCGGATGCGATCTGCTACTTCCAGTGGCGGCAATCGCGCGCCGGGGCCGAGAAATTCCATTCGGCGATGCTGCCGGTCGCAGGCGAGGATTCGCGGATCTACCGCGATGTGTGCGAGCTCGGCTCCTATCTGCACGATCTGGCGGACGTCGTCGGATCGAAGGTGACCGATTCGCCGGTCGCCATCGTCTACGACGTCGAATCGGTATGGGCTGCTGAGCACGCGACGGTGCCGAACCAAGCGGTGCAGGGGTGGAGCGAGCCTTTGGACTGGTTCGGCGCGTTCGCGGAATACGGCATCCGCGCCGACGTGACGCCGGTGCATGGCGATTGGGACACGCATGAGGTGGTCGTCATCCCGTGCGTCTATCTGTTCGGCGATGAAACCGCCTCGCGTCTGCGCGACTTCGTGGCGCAGGGCGGCAAGGCGATCGTGACCTATTACAGTGCGATCGCCGACGAGCACGATCGTCTGTTCCTGGGAGGATGGCCCGGACTCATCGGCGATGTGGCCGGCGTGCGCGTCGAGGAGCACTGCCCGTTGGGCGATCGGTTCGCCGGTGCGCTCGACCATCTGGATGTCAGCAATGGCGCCGTCGTGCATGACCTCGCCGATGTCATCACGTCGGTCGCCCCCGACACGCAGGTGCTTGCGACCTTCGAGGCCGATGCCGTGACCGGCATGGACGGGCGCCCCGCCATCACCGTCCATCCGTATGGCGACGGCAGGACGGGCTATGTGGGCGGACGGTTCGGCAAGGACGGCATCGCGGCGAGCCTGCCGCAGCTGTTCGCCGCGATGGACGTGTTCCCGGACGCCGCTGCGGCGGACGGCGACGTGCTGCGTGTGACGCGCGCGCAGGCGGACGGCAGGGCATACGAATTCGTGTTCAACCGTCGGCGTGAGGCGGTCACCGTCGATATGCCGCGCGGCGAGGCGGCGGTCATGTACCGTGCGGAATCGAACGGCGCCACGGCGGTGCTGCGACCCAACGGCGCGATCGTGATCCGCCGCTGATCGGTGCGGTGGCGCCGGCATCGATGACCGGTGGCGGGTGCGACGCATGGGCCGCAGCCGCCACCGGTCATCGATGCCGAGGCGCTATGATTGGTAAAGTAGTTTACTAATCAGGGATGCCGAGCGGAGTGAGGTGACGATGGCGACACGTAAGGAGATCGCTGCATTGGCGGGAGTGTCGCAGGCCACGGTGTCCCGTGTGCTGAACGGGGACGCCTCGTTCAAGATCAAGCCGGAGACTCGACGGCGCATCATGCGGGCGGCGGCCCAACTGGGGTTCGCCAATGTGCCGATGCGCACCATCGCCGTGCTTGACGTGCATCCACAGGTGGAAGGACTCGAAGACGAGTATTTCCAAGCGCTGCGCAAGGAGGTGGAGCAGGTGGCGCGCAATCAGGGGATGACGCTCACCTACTTCGAGGATGCGGCGCAGCTCGTCGCCGGAGCCGATGATTATGACGGATTCCTCGCAATCGGTCCGGGACTGATCGAGCCCGAGGACCTGGAGCGGTTGCATGAATCGTTGCCGTACGGGGTGTTCATGGACACGAATCCGGCTCCGGCCTGGTTCGATTCGGTCCAACCTGATCTGAGCCAATGCATGCTGGACGCGTTGGACGCCTTCATCGATGCGGGGCGTCGGCGCATCGGGTTCATCGGCGGCCGCGGGCTGCTCATGGGCCTGCACAGCTACAAGGAGGACATCCGCTCGATGGCGTTCGTCGATTGGAGCGAGCGGCTGGGGCTCGATAATCGCGATCTCGTCTACGCCCATGGGCCGGTCACCGTGGACAACGGACGGGCGTTGGCCGAGCGCATGCTGGAGGAACACCCCGAAGGCGACCGTCCGGACGCCATCATCGTGGCGACCGACCCGATGGCGGTCGGCGTGCTGCAGACGTTCGCGAGCGCAGGGGTGAAGGTGCCGGACGATATCGCTGTCATCAGCGTGAACAATCTGCCGATCGCGCAGTATACTGCGCCTCCGCTGACCACTTTCGACATCGACCGGCACGAGCTGGTGTATGCGGGGTTGGAGACGCTCAAGGACGCAATCGCGCGCAATCGCACCTGCCGTCATCATCTGCTGATTTCGGCCGCATTGGTGCCTCGGGGGAGCTTCACCCCCGCAGTTGGGTGACGGAGGGCGGACTCCGTCGGCCGCCGCGGGGTCATGCGTTAAGGTACATCATGGAAGTTTTGAATACAGCGCGCGTTCCGGTGCGCGCAATTGCAGGAGGTGGCGATGGTCGACCGCAAGGGGGCGAAGCGCCCTTCGATTTTTGAAGTGGCGAAGCTTGCGGGCGTGAGTCATCAGACCGTCTCGCGTGTGATCAACGCTTCTCCCAATGTCTCGCCGGCCACTCGCGAGAAGGTGGAGCGCGCGATCGCGGAATTGGGGTACCGGCCCAGTAATTCCGCGCGCTCGCTGGCGTCGAACCGCACGCGCACGATCGGCATGATCGCGGGCGGCCAGCGGTTTTACGGCCCGGTGACCGCATTGGCGTCGGTTGAGGCGGTCGCCCGCGCCCACGCGATGTTCGTTTCGGTGGCGATGGTGCATGAGGCGGAGTGCACTCAGCAGGAGTTCGATGACCTGTGCGGCATGTTCATGCAGCAGGGTGTGGATGCGTTCATTTTCCTGACCCCCACCGATGAGATGTTCCAGATGGCGTGCCGTGCGAAGGTGCCGCAACCGTGCGTGATCATCACATCCACGCACGGCGGCGTGAGCGTGGGCGAGGGGATGCGCATGCTCGACGCGCGCGGCCGCCGCCGTGTTTCGCTTGTGGGCGTGGATCAGTGGGGCGGCATGGCTTCGGTGATGCGGCTGATCCGTAAATACGGCCACCGTAATGTGCTGTTTTTCGCGGGCCCGGGCCAGTGGCGCGATGCGCGCACGCGTCTGCTGGCGTGGAACAAGCTGTGCGCGGAGAACAAGATGAATTCGGTGACGGTGCAGTGCGGCGACTGGGAATCTGCCGATGCATACCGCCGCATGAACCATATTCTCGACAATATCGGGTCGAACGGCGGCCGCTTGCCCACATGCGCGGTGTGCTCGAACGACGTGATGGCGATCGGTGTGATCCGTGCGCTGCATGAGCACGGCGTGCGTGTGCCCGACGACATGAGTGTGACCGGTTTCGACGACATTCCCGGCATGAGCAACATGTACCCGCCGCTGACCACGGTGCGTCAGGATTTCGATGATCTGGGCATGATGGCCATGAAGGAGGCGCTTTTTTTGATGGGCGACGGCGATGAGCCCGGTTATCCGGCTTCGTACCATGGCGTGGGGTTGGTGTCCGCCGACCTGATCGTGCGTCAGTCGGTGCGTGCGGCCCCGCACAGGTGATGCATGAATAGGCGGTGATGCCCCGTGGACCACGGAACATCACCGCTCGGGTCGCCGCATCATGCTCATTCGGCGCGTTCGTTCGTGTTGTGTGGGGGCCGCACCTCCTTCGTCTTCCAGCCGAGCACCGCGTTTACCGCGCAGTACCCGGTGACGATGATGAGGCAGATGCTGAAGATGACATTCGACCAGCTGAAGAGCTCGCCTGCATTGTTCGCTTCCACGCATGTCTGGACGAGCCAGATCGCGCAGGCCGTTGCGGTCAGAGCGTAGAGCCGGGCGCGTGCCGTCGGTGTGATGTTCATGATATGCCTCTTTCGTTGATGGTGCGGCGGGGTTCAGCTCTTCTTGCGCTTCGAGAGGATGTCGACGGCCACGGCGCCCAGCAGCACGAGGCCCTTGATCGTCTTCACGACTGCGGTGTCGACGCCCATGATGGACAGGCCCTGATTGATCACACCCATGACGAGTGCGCCGACCACGGCGCCAGGAATGGTTCCGACGCCGCCGGTGACGGCCGTGCCACCGATGAAGCAGGCCGCGATGGCGTCCATTTCGAATTCCATACCGGCCTGTGCGGTGGCGGAGGAGAGCCGTGAGAGTACGCAGACCGCGGCGATGGCCGAAAGGAGACCCATGTGTACAAAGAGCGTGAAGTCGACGCGCCTGGTGTTGATGCCGGAGAGGATGGCCGCCTTGCGGTTGCCGCCCACCGCGTACACATGGCGGCCGAACACCGTGCGGGTGAGGATGAAGTTGTAGATGAAGACGAGCACGCCCAGAATGACGAGCATGATCGGGATGCCGCCTTGGTCGGCGTTGCCGGAGAGGGCCAGCAGATAGGTGACGAAGCCGATGAGCAGCGTGGCGATGACGATCTTGGTCACGGTGAGCGCCATGGGCTCGGGCGTGAGACCTGCCTTGGACACTTTGCCGCGGCGGCGCAGCTGACTCCACGCGAAGAGCGCGATGCATGCGATGCCGACCACTATGGTCAAGCCGTCGAACGGCCCCCACCATCCAAGCAGCTGCGGCAGGTAGTTGCGGGCGATGCCGCGGAACTGCGGCGAGGTGATCGGCACGGATTCGCCGACGATCACGGTGGCCAGTCCTCGGAAGATGAGCATGCCCGCCAGGGTGGTGATGAAGCCGGGGATGCCCACGTAGGCCACCCAGAAGCCTTGCCAGCAACCGATGATCAGGCCCACGATGAGCGAGATGAGGATCGCGAGCATCCAGTTGACGCCCTGCCGTTCCATCAATATGGCGCATACACCGCCTACGAACGCCACGATTGAGCCGACGGACAGATCGATGTGCGTGGCGATGATGACCATGACCATGCCGATGGCGAGGATGATTACGTAGGCGTTCTGCTGGATCAGCGAAACGAAGCTGTTGGGCTTGAGCAGCACGCCTTTGGTGAGGATCTCGAAGACGAGTACGATCACGACGAGCGCGCCCACGATGCCGTATTGCTTTGAATTGTTGGCCAGTGTCGCGAGGAGTCCCGCGTCCTTCTTTTCTGCCGGGGCTGCATTGACGGTGCTCATGATGCAACCACCTCCTTCTCCTTGGTCATGCCTTTCATGAGATATTCCTGGGTGAAGCCGTTCTTGCGCACGTCATCGGTGACGACGCCTTGGCTGACGGTGTAGATGCGGTCGCAGATGCCGATGAGTTCCGGCAGCTCCGACGAGATGACGATCACGGCCTTGCCGGCGTCGGCCAGCTGGTTGATAATCTCGTAGATCTCGTATTTCGCCCCGACGTCGATGCCTCGCGTCGGTTCGTCGAGAATCAAGATGTCGGGGTCGGAGATGACCCATTTCGCGAGCACGACTTTCTGCTGGTTGCCGCCGGAAAGCGTGCCGACATTCACGTCAATGCTGTTGCATTTGATGCGGAAGTCGCGGCGGTATTCCTCGACTTCGCTCTGTTCGGCGCCGTCGTTCATGATGCCGTGCGAGCTCATCTTCTCCAGTGACGCCAGGGAGGCGTTCTCGCGGATGTTCTGCAGCAGGTTCAGGCCGTAGGCCTTGCGGTCCTCGGTGGCGTAGGCCAGTCCCGCGCGGATTGCCGCCTGCACGTTGGGCAGGTGCACCTCCTTGCCTTTGACGAACACCTTGCCCGAGATCCTGGAGCCGTACGAGTGCCCGAAGAGGCTCATCGCCATTTCGGTGCGTCCGGCGCCCATGAGCCCCGCAAGACCCACGATTTCACCGGAATGCACGTTGATGTTGGCGTGGTCCACGATCACACGGTTCTGGTCGAGCGGATGGTGGACGGTCCAGTCCTCGAGGCGCAGGTATTCCTCGCCCGGCACGTTGGACTCGTGGTTGGGGTAGAGGTTGGTGAGCGAGCGTCCCACCATCTTGCGGATCAGCTCGTCCTGATCCAGCGGCGTTTCCGGGGTGACGAACATCGTGCCCACCGTCGCGCCGTCGCGGATGATCGTCACATTGTCCGCGACGGCGGCGATTTCGTTGAGTTTGTGGCTGATGATGATGCTCGTCACGCCCTGCTCGTCGCGCAGCTGGCGCACCAGGTCGAGCAGGTGGGCGGAATCCTCGTCGTTGAGCGCGGCGGTCGGCTCGTCGAGGATCAGCAGTTTGACGTTCTTCGACAACGCCTTGGCGATCTCCACGAGCTGCTGCTTGCCCACGCCGATGTCCATGATCTTGGTGTCGGGGTTCTCCGGCAGGCCCACGCGCTTGAGCAGCTGCGACGCCTTGGCGCGCGTCTTGTCCCAGTCGATCACGCCGCCCTTCGCCTGTTCGTTGCCGATGAAGATGTTCTCGGCGATCGAAAGGAACGGACTGAGCGCGAGCTCCTGGTGGATGATGACGATGCCATCGGCCTCGGAATCCTTGATGGTGCGGTACTTGCACTCCTTGCCTTCGAAGGTGATGGTGCCTGAATACGTGCCATGCGGGTAGACGCCCGAAAGCACGTTCATCAGTGTGGACTTGCCTGCGCCGTTTTCGCCGCAGATCGCATGTATCTCGCCGCGTTCCACCGACAGATCGACGCCGGAGAGCGCTTTGACCGGACCGAAGGTCTTGACGATGTCGTTCATCGTCAGAATCGTGCTGTTGCTTGGCATGCCGATCTCCTTCCCCTTCAGGTGCGCCGCCCGCTAGCGGACGGCTTCGCCCTTCGTGAGCTTGTCGAAGCGGTCCTGCGTGAGGTACTTCGCCTTGACCAGGTCGTCGAGGTTCTCCACGGTGATGTTCTGCGGGTCGAGCAGCTTGGACGGCACGTCGACGTTGTTGTTGTTGAACTCGCCGTTGATGCCGGTGACCTTCTTGCCTTCGGCGATCTCGATGATCATGTCGTACACGGCGTCGGCCAGCTCATCCACGTTCTTGAACACGGTCTCGCCCTGCTTGCCGGCCGCGATGTTGGACACCGCGATCTCCATGGCGTCCTGGCCGGTGATCGGCGGCCAGGATTCGGTGCCAGGCTTCATGTCCGGGCGCTTGGATTCGATCGCGTTAATCACGCCTTGCGCGATGCCGTCGTATGGGGTGAGCACGGCGTCGAGTTTCCGGCCGCTGGCATAGGTGGAATCGAGGATCGACTCCATGTCCTTCTGCGCCTGCTCGGTCTTCCATGACTGCACCGAGATCTTCTGCCAGTCGTCGACGGTGAAGTCCTTCGTCACGCCGCCGCCGTGGTTGGACGGGCAGACGAGCACGCCCTTTTCAAAGTATGGCTGCAGGATGTCCCATGCGCCTTTGAAGAAGTATTTGGCGTTGTTGTCGTCGGGCGAGCCGGTGAACAGCTCCATGTTGAACGGACCGGTGTCGCCATCGTTGAGCCCCAGCTGGTCGACCAGGTATTCGGCCTCCAGTTTGCCCACCTGCTCAAGCTGGAATGTGGCGTAGTAGTCCACGGCGTCGGTGTTCATGATCAGCCGGTCGTAGGCGATCACGGTGGCGCCGGCGTCGCGGGCCTTTTCCACGGCGGGCCCGACGGCCGATCCGTCCTTGGACGCGACGACGAGGATCTTGGCGTTCTGGTTCACCATGTTCTCGATGTCCGCGTTCTGTTGCGCCGGTTTGTCGTCCGCGTAGTTGAGGACCACCTTGTAGCCAGCCTTCTCAAGCTTGTTCTTGAGGTTGTTGCCGTCTTTGTTCCAACGCTCCTCGGATTTGGTCGGCATGGAAATGCCGATTGTCGCGCCTTTTTCGAGTTTCTGGGTGCCACCGGTCTGCTCGAATCCGGAACGGGTGGATCCGCATGCGCTCACGCCGGCGCATATCGCCAGACTGCTGATGAATGCGGCTATCTTGGTGATGCGTTTCATCTGCTCCATCTCCTTTGACGGAATGTACAGCGTCTCTGCTGCGATCTCGATGAGATCTACCGTCAGCATACGCCTTTGCGTTAAGTTGTCAAACTCAAAACGCCGTGTTTTGTCATGTTGAGTTCATACTCTGAATCCAATATGGGGATTTTCTGCATGTTTTCCACGGTTTTCGTGTATTCAAGACTGATTTCAGGTGCGCGCCCTCTATGCTGGTGTGTATGGCAGGACGATTCTCGAAGAAGAAGCTGGGCTCGCAGAGCTCGCTGCGTGAGGCGAATCGCGCCAACCTGTTGGACTCGATCCATAAATTCGGCGCGATGACCCAGGTGGAACTCGCCGAAATCATGGGCGTCTCCACAGCCACGATCTCCGCGCTCGTGCACCAGCTGGTTGACGAGGGCCAGCTTGAGACGCACGGCACCGTGCGCAACAGGCGGCGTGCACAGCTTGTCACGCTTGCACATCACAGCGGTCTGGCCGCCGGCGTGCACATCACGCGCCGGGGTCTGCGCATCGTATTATGCGACGACACGCGCACGCCGTACATGGAGCACCATTACCCGCTCGCGCGCAACCATCTGCCCGATACGACGCTCGACGTCGCGGCCCGTATGATCCGCGAATCGCTCGAGCAGATGGGCACGGGGGTCGACGAACTGCTCGCGGTCGGCATCGCGCTGGGCGCGCCGGTCGACAAACGCACGCATATGCTCGCGGTGCCCGGGCTGCTGCCCGGCTGGGAGGATGTGGACATCACCGCGGTGTTCCGCCGCATGTTCGGTGTGCCGGTGAGCGTGGACAACGATGCGAACATGAGCGCGTTCTGCGAGGCACGTGTGGGGGCGGGCAACGGCGTCGAGGATTTCGTGTATGTGAATGCAAGCGATGGCGTGGGCGCCGGCATCGTGCGCGGCGGCGAAGTGCACCATGGCGTGACCGGCCTTGCCGGCGAGATCGGACACATCCAGGTGGACCCTTTGGGCGCCATATGCCAATGCGGCAACCGTGGCTGCCTCAATACGATTGTGGATGAGCGGCGGCTGGCGTCGCTGCTTTCGGTGACCCATGGCGATCTCACTCTCAACGACCTGGTGCTGAAGGCGAACGAAGGCGACCCCGGCTGCCGGCGCGTGATCGCCGACGCCGCGGTGCGTATCGGCAATGTGGCGTCCACGTTGTGCATTTCGGTCGACCCCGAGCTCGTGGTGGTGGGCGGCGAGCTGGCGCAGTCGGGCGAGGTGTTCCTCGACCCGTTCCGCGAGGCGCTGCAGCGGCTGCTCTTTCCCGATGCGTTGACGCCGATCGCGGTGCTCGAGGCGAAGCTGCCGAAGGTCAACAGTGCGCTGGGGGCCGGAATCATGGCGATGGAGAACGTGGAACGGGAGGCCTTGAACGGTGGCCGTTCCCATAAGGGCAAGCAGGGGGAAGACGATGTGCCATCAGTCAACGTTGATTGAACTGCGCGGGATTTCGAAACGGTATGGGAACGTCGAAGCGCTGCGCGACGTCAATCTTGTGGTGCAGACGCGGCAGATCGTGGCCGTGGTGGGCGACAGCGGCGCCGGAAAATCCACGCTCGTGCATGTTCTGGCCGGGCTCGTGCAGCCCGATGCCGGCAGCATCGCGGTGCGCGGCGAGACGGTGAAGCTCGACAGTGTGGCGAAGGCGGTCGAGCTCGGCATCGCCTCGGCGTTCCAGCAGCCGCAGTTCTGCGAGAACCTCGACGTCTCCGCGAACATCTTCCTGGGACGCGAGATGCGCCAAGGGCTGTCGATGCGCGATGACGCGGGCATGTACGCTAAGGCGCGCGAAGTGCTCAACACACTCTCCACGCCGGTGCGTGCGGGGCAGAGCATCGCCTCGCTTTCGGGCGGCCAACGGCAGACCGTCGCCATCGCGCGCACACTGCTCAACAACCCGAGCCTGATCGTGCTCGACGAGCCGACCTCCTCGCTCTCGGTGACGCAGACGGCCGAGGTGCTCGATTACATCGTGCGGCTCAGGTCGGCCGGCCGCAGCGTGATCATGGTCTGCCATGACCTGCCGAATGTGTTCGCGGTCGCGGACCGCATCGTCGTCATGCGGCACGGCACGGTATGCGCCGTGCACGCTACCGCCGACACCACGTATGAAGAGGTGATCGCGGAGATCTCGGGCGTGAGCAAAGGGGCCGTGGCCAACCGCATGCGCGCCCGGGCCTCGCGGACGTCCATGCCGTGTGCGGGCGGAGCGGAGTAGTTTTCGGGGAACGGCAATGATGCGGTTCCCGGCCCGACTAAGGGAGGTACACACATGAACACTGCGGAACTCATTGTTTCCATTGTCGTCGGCCTTGGCTGCTGCGCGCTGGGCATGTTCCTGGGGTCGATGCCGCTCAAGCGTGACCAGATCACTGAAGAACAGAACAAATACCAGCAATTGGGCGGCTTGCTCGCGTGCGGTCTCGTGGTGATCCTGATGCTGCTGGGCATGGGCACCGCGTCGTGGGTCGCCATCGCGGCGCTCGCCGTGGGGGCGGGCGTCTGCCGTATCCCGGCGGTGCGGCGCATGCTGCTGGCGTGGTTCCCTATGCTCAAGCCGGCCGAACCGCGGTCGCCGCTGCGCAAGGCGAAGCCGAAGAAGCGCTGAAGGGCGTGTTCAGAGTCTGGTCGAGGCGCGCTCCACCAAGGTGAAATCGGAGGTGTAGACGCGCGGAGGGCCGCCATAGCCTTGGATGCGCTCGATGAGCATGTCGACCGCATGCCGCACATAGCTGTCCACATGCGGGTCGATTGTGGTCAATGAAGGGTTCGCATACTTCGTTTCTGGCACATTGTCGAAACCGATCACCTGCACGTCGCCGGGCACCCGCAGCCCGCGCACCTGCAGTTGGTGGAGCGCGCCGAGCGCCATCGCGTCGTTGAGGCAGATGATCGCATCGGGGTGCACGCCGCGTTCAAGCATCAGGTCCACGGCGTGCACGCCGCTGTCGCTCATGAGCAATCCCCATGAGAACAGCATGCCTATATCGACTTCGAGTCCATGCTCCTGATGGGCCTGCATATATCCCTGCATGCGCAGCGCCTGGGTGCCTTCGGTGGCCTTACGGTAATGCTCGACGCCGAGCGAGCCGTCCGCGCCGAATAACGCAATGGAGCGGCAGCCCGCGTCGAGCAGGCGGTTGGTGGCGTACCTAATCGCGTCCGCGTTCGGCATGGTGACCTGGTCCACTTTGCCGTAGGCGCTCCAATCACCGGCGAGCACAAGCGGATAGTTCTGCTCGAGGAGCTTGCCATGCTGTTCGAAGGCATGGTCGGCGAACACGATCCACCCGTCGGCGGCCAGGTTGTTCGCCTGTCGCATTGCGCGGGCCAGCCCATGCTCCGTCTGCCCGTATGTGTTGATGATGACGCCATAGTGGTATTCGCGGGCGTAGTCGATGACCTGATCCGCCAGGTATGAGGCGAAGGGCTGGGAGAAGTCGAACACCGCCAGTCCGAGCAGGCCGGTCGTGCCGGTTTTCAAGGACCGTGCGGACAGGTTGACGGCATAGTTCAGTTTGTCCATCGCGGCGAGCACGCGTTCACGTGTCGATTCGCGCATGCTGCCGGTGCCGTTGATCACGTTCGAAACCGTTTTGAACGAAACACCGGCTTCTGCGGCGACATCTTTGATGGTCACACCTCTTGCCATGATGCACCTCCGGTTTGCTTGGCAGTGCCCGTGCCTCTAGTGGATGGTACGCCGGCTGCCGCATATGGGCATTCGTCGTGGTTTTGATTATATTGGCGGCGATCCACTGGATGGCATGGATGGGCGCCCACGTCCCAAGGGGCCGTGGGCGCCGTGGCTCCCCCGTTCCGATGAATGTCAGGATTTGACCGCGCCTGTGGCGAGGCCGCCCACCCAATAGCGTTGCAAGAACAGGAACGCAAGCACCATCGGGATGATCGAGAGGAACGCGCCGGAGGTGACGAGATTCCAGATTTGCTCAGATGCGGCGCCTGCCTGCGACTTGACCTGCCATGCGGTGAGCCCGACGGTGATGGGGAAGAGCCGTTGGTTGGTGAGTACCACCTGCGGCAGGAAGAAGTTGTTCCAGGCGCCCACCACGGAAAGGAGGAATACCGTGGTGATGGCGGGGGTCATGATGGGAAGCGATACTTTGAAGAACGTGCGCAGCTCTCCGGCGCCGTCCACACGGGCGGCTTCCAACATCTCGTCGGGCAGCGACTGCATGCAGTAGATGCGCATCAGGTAGACGCCCATGGGATTGAGCAGCGTAGGCAGCAGCACGGCCCAGGCCGTGTTCGTCATGCCGACATTGCTCATGAGCAGGAAAATCGGGATGACCAGTGCGGTGGCGGGGATCATCAACGCGCCGAGCACGATGTTGAAGTACGCCCTCTTGCCGCGGAATTGGAACTTCGAGAAGCCATAGCCGGCCATGACGGCGATGGCGGTGGCCAGGAAGCCGCCCCCGAGCGCGTAGACGAACGAGTTGGCGATCCACCGCCAGTATATGCCGTCCTGATAGCCGGAGAGCTGCTTGATATTGCTCCACAGGGCGAAGTTCTTGTCGAACCACATTGGGCCGTTCGATCCAAAGAACAGGCCGGAATTGCTTTTTGTGGCCGCCACGATGAGCCACCACACCGGCACAAGGAAGTAGATGCATGCCAGGATCAGCACGACGGTGGTGAACACGCGCGGCGACCCCTTGATCGCATGTGCGCGGTTGGCCTTGGTTGCGGTTGCCATGTCAATCCTCCAATCCGGATTGCTTGCTCGTGAGCTTCATGAAGATCACGCTGAAGATGACGACGATGAGACCGAGTGCGAACGACACGGTCGCCGAATAGTTCGTGTCGTTGTAATTGAAGGCGAGCGCCTGCGCATACATGTTCGGCGTGTATTCGGGCGGGATGACGGTGGGCGCCTGATTGCGCAGCACGGTGGGCTCGGTATAGAACTGCAGGGTGCCGATGAGCGAGAAGATCGTGACCATGACCATCGATCCGGAGATCATGGGGATCTTGATGCGGGTGGCGATGCGGAATTCGCCGGCGCCGTCGATGCGCGCGGATTCGTAGAGTTCGGTGGGAATCGACTGCAGCGCCGAGTAGAGGATGACCATGTAGTAGCCGGTCCACTGCCATGTGACCACGTTCACGAGGGCGCCGAAGATGCCGTTGGGCGACAGGAAGTTCGGGGTCTGCATGCCGAACAGTTCGAAGATCGAAGTGAACGGGCCCATGTTCTTCGAATACATGAATCCCCACATCAGTGCGCCGATCACGCCGGGGATCGCATACGGCAGGAAGATGCACAGGCGTGAAGCGGAGCCAAAACGGTTCTTCATCGTGTCCAGCAGCAGCGCGAAGAACAAGGCCAGCCCCAGCTGGATGGGCACCATGACCACCGTGTAGAGGACCACGCGCCCCATGCCCGTCAGGAAGATCGGGTCGGTGAATACGCGTGCATAGTTGCTCAGGCCGGTGAAGCGTTCGCCGAACACCTGCGAGTAGGTGAACAGCGAGAGATAGAAGGCGTATGCCAGCGGGATCACCAGGAAGATGAGGAACACGATGCCGAAGGGGGCGGTGAAGAACCAACCCCACATGCTTTGCCGGCGGCCGGCTTTGCGACGTGCCTTGTCGATGTCCTGTTGCGTTGCTTGTGCTGTCGTAGTCATTTGAATCTCCTCCCTCGAAAGAAGGCGGGGCGGCCCATGCGGTCGCGTGTGGGCCGCCCCATGGAATCACGGTTTATTCGACCGTGAAGCCCTGCTGCTTGGCGTATTTGTCGAGGGTGTCGTCGAGCGAATTGAGGTTGTCCTCAATGGCGCCGCCGTCCTTGACGATCTTGGAGAAGGCCTTCACCTGCTCGTCGTAGGCGTAGGTCTGGAAGGGGAGGAACGAGTATCCCCTGTATCCTTCCGCCACCGGAATCGTGATCTCGTTGACCTTCTGGCCGCCCATGAAGGAGTCGGCCATGTCCTTGAAGGCATCGGACTGGAGCATGTCAGTCCATGCGGGGAAGAGACCGCCATCGGTCACGCCGATCTGCTGCGCTTCCTTGCTGCCGAAGAGCTCGCGGGCCACTTTGTAAGCGGCTTCCGTGTCTTTGGCCTGGTCCGTCACGGCCCAAGCGGAACCACCTTGGTTCACATCGGGCGTAGCATCGTCCCAGACAGGTGCCTTGTACATGCGGAAAGCGCCGGTGTCGGAACCATCAAGTCCTTGGATGTAGCCGGTGAGCCACGAAGCCTGCACATAGCACGCGTATTTGCCCGACAGCATGTTCGTGTTCCAGTCGGTCGTATTCGCGTCCGTCGTGTCGACAAGGCCTTCCTTGACGAGTCCCTGCCAGAACCGGAGCACGTCCTGCACCCCCTTCGAGTTGAAGTCGATGCCCACCTTGTCCGGCTCGGAAGCGGAGTACTGGTACACGTTCGCGCCCTTTTGCGCGAAGAGCGCCAGGTTCACGGCAGTGCCGTTCGGCGCCCAGTCGCTCAGATAGCCGTCATAGCCCGCGGCCTTCAGGTCGCGGCCGGCCTGCGCGAATTCGTCCCATGTGGTGGGCACCTTGACGTTGTATTTGTCGAACACGTCCTGGCGCACATACATCACAAAGGGACCCAGATCCACGGGCACGCCGTAGATGCCGGTATCGCTGTCCATCGTCACGCCGTTCCAGACGCCTTCGGTGTAATCCGCCTTGTGCTCGTCGAAACCGAACTGCTTGAGATCCACAAGGTGCTTCTCCTTGCCGGCCACGAACTGGGGCATCGCCTCGTACTCGAGCTGGATCACGTCGGCGGCGCCTGTCTTCGCTTTGATCGTGTTGTTGAACTTCGTGTATTCGGGGCCGCCTTGGCCGGCGTTCGTCCAGCAGACCTGCAGGTCATCGTGGGTCTCGTTGTACAGGTCCACCACCTTTTCGATGGCGGGGTACCATGCCCACACGGTCACTTTCTGCACGCCCTTCTTCGGAATGGTGTTCTGGCATTCAGCGTTATCGTTGGCCGTTTTATCCGTATGCACGGCCGCGGCCCCGCCTTCTGGCGATCCGCCGCCGCAGGCCGCGATGGAAACGGTCATCGCCGCCGCCAGCACGGCGAACGCTTTGTTTGCCTTGTTCATGATGTTCTCCTGTTCTTTTCGTTTCAACGCATATGGATGGCGGTCCAGCTCACCGGCGGCAGCACCACGGAGACGCCGCCATCGTGCACTGAGGTCGAATCGTTGGTATACGGTTCCACACGGTTCTGGTCGTGGAGCGTGTTGGCGGCGAGGATGTCGTCGTCATGGAGGGTGCGGGCCTCGATCTCATGCGGTGTGAAGCCTTCCGGCAGTTTGATGTCGAACGTGCATTCGTCGGCCGGCGAGCGGTTGGTGACGAACACGGAAACCGAGCCGTCCGCGCCGCGCACGGCGACGGCGTTCGTGGAGGCCACGTCGCCGTAGCGGTCGGTGTGGTATCGGGGGGATTCGATCTTGGGTTCCAGCACGCTGCCACCCTTGGACCAGGCGGCTGTGAGCGAGAACGGGTAGAACGTGGTCTGCCTCCATGCCGGGCCGTTGGGTTCGGTCATGATCGGTGCGATCACGTTGACGAGCTGGGCGAGCGAGGCGGCGTGCACGCGGTCGGCGTTCTGTAGCAGTGTGATCAGCAGGTCGCCCACCACCACGGCGTCGGCAAGCGAATAGACGTCTTCCAGCAGACGCGGGGCCACCGGCCAGTTGCCGATGCCCTCGGGATTCTTGCTTGGTTCCTCTTCCTGATACCATACGTTCCATTCGTCGAACGAGATGTACACGTTGTGGTCGCTCTTGAGCCGCGAACGGGTGGCGTCGATGGCGGCGCCCACATCTTTGATGAAGCCGTCCATATCCACGCCGGAGGCGAGGAACGACGCCATGTCGCGAGAGCCGTCGGGCATGACCCGCGGGAAGTAATAGGCATGTGCGGAGACGAAGTCCACCTTGTCGAAGGTCTGTCCGAGCACGGTCTCCTCCCATGCGCCGAACGTGTCCATCGTGTGACTCGACGAACCGCAGACCACCAGCTCGAGGTCCGGGTCGATCATGCGCATGCCGGCCGCGACCGATGCGGCGAGCTTGCCGTAGTCCTCGGCTCTTTTGTGACCCGTTTGCCAAGGTCCGTCCATCTCGTTGCCCAGGCACCACATGCGGATGTTGAACGGGTCGGCGGCGCCGTTGCGGATGCGTTCCTCGGACCGGGCCGTGCCGCCGGGGACATTCGCGTATTCCAGCAGGTCCAGTGCCTCGGCAAGTCCGCGGGTGCCGAGGTTGACGGCCTCCATCAGCTCGTTGCCGCCGGCCTTGCGCAGCCACGAGGCCATTTCGTGCAGGCCGAATTGGTTGGTCTCGGTGGAATGCCAGGCCAGGTCGAGGCGGCGGGGGCGGTCCTGCCGCGGGCCCACGCCGTCTTCCCAGTTGTAGCCGGACACGAAGTTACCGCCCGGGTAGCGGATGGTTGTGGCGCCGAGCTCCTTGACCAGGTCGATCACATCCTGCCGGAACCCCTCCTCGTCGGCGGTGGGGTGCCCGGGTTCGTAGATGCCGGTGTATACGCAGCGGCCCAGATGCTCGACGAACGACCCGAACATGCGGTCGTGCACCGGGCCGACCTTGAATTCGTCATCCGCCACGAGTCTGGCATGTGCTTGGGTAGGCTCGGCCATGGTTCCTCCTATTCCTCTGTGTCGCACTAAGTACAACGTTGTTCTTTTGCGCAATGGTTCTTCGTCGTCGAAGAAGGGTTGGGGTTGGGTTCGAAGGTTGGGTCAGTACAACCTTGTACTTCATGTTACCGCTCACATTTAGTTTGTAGCGTCAAAGGGGCAGTGTGGGTTGGTCAACGATTGGAATGACGCCGTTTGCTCGGTGTGTTGATGTGGTCGTGTTCGCTCAGGGCGAGCGCGGTTTTGCCTTGCCGGCGTGTTCTCGATTACGTGAGCGCTAACATAAAGGTGTCCTACAATGATGTGAACGCTCACACAGGAGGAATCATGGCGGATTCGCAAGACAAGATCGCCGAGAAGATCCGTGGCGGACGCACGTCCCTTGGCATCGAGTTCGGTTCCACGCGCATCAAGGCGGTGCTCATCGACGACGAGTGCAATACGATCGCCACCGGCGATTACGGATGGCAGTCGCACCTTGTGGGCGGCTTGTGGTCGTATGACGCGGACAAGATCTGGCGCGGTCTGCAAAGCGTCTACGCGGATATCGCCGACCGTGTGGAAGCCGACTATGGGCTCAAGCTCGCGCACATCGGACAGATCGGTTTCTCCGCGATGATGCACGGCTATCTGGCCTTCGACGCGGATGGCGAGTTGCTCGTGCCGTTCAGGACATGGCAGAACACCAACACAGGGGAGGCCCATGAGAAGCTCTCCAAGCTCTTCCAGTACAACATCCCGGAACGCTGGTCGATCGCACACCTGTACCAGGCGGTGCTCGACGATGAACCGCACATCGGCTCCGTACGTTACTTCACCACGCTCGCCGGCTACGTACACTGGAAGCTCACCGGCCGCAAGGTGCTGGGCATCGGGGACGCCTCCGGCATGTTCCCGATCGATCCGGACACCAAGACCTATGAGCAGGGGTTCATCGAACGGTTCGATGCGCTGCCCGAAGTGGCCGTGCAACCGTGGAGACTCGAGGATCTGCTGCCCGAACCGCTCGTCGCGGGCACGGCCGCTGGCACGCTTACGCCGGAAGGAGCGGCGCTGCTCGATCCCTCGGGCGTATTGCAGCCGGGGGTGGTGCTCGCGCCGCCGGAAGGTGACGCTGGCACCGGCATGGTGGCCACGAATTCCGTGCGCCGCCGTACCGGCAACGTCTCCGCTGGTACGTCGATCTTCGCCACTGTCGTGCTTGAGCACAAGTTGTCCACGCTGCGCCCGGAAGTCGATCTGGTGACCACTCCGGCAGGCGATCTGGCCGGCATGAGCCATGCCAACAACTTCACCGCCGACCTGAACGCGTGGATCAACCTGTTCCGCGAATTCGCGAAGCTGAGGGGATGCTCGGTCGACGACGCCGAGCTGTACGGCGAGCTGTTCCGCAGCGCCGTCAGCGAGCGCGCCGATCCGGACGCCGGCGGCATGCTCGCCTACCCGTTCCGCACTGGCGAATTCCTGGCCGGCCTAGCCGAAGGGCGTCCGCTGGTCGTGCGCGAACCAGAGGCGCGGTTCAACCTTGCGAACTTCATGCGCGCGCAATTGTTCGGCGCGTTCTCGCCCGTCACGATCGGCATGGATGTGATGACGCACGACGAAGGTGTGCGGATTGATTCGCTCGTGGGGCATGGCGGAATCTTCGCCACACCCGTTGTGGCGCAGCGCATCCTCGCCGCCGCGTTCAATACGCCGATCCGCATCATGACGACGGCGTCTGAGGGCGGCGCGTGGGGCATGGCCGTCCTCGCCGACTATCTGCGTCATGCGGATATGCCGCTCGCCGATTATCTCGACGGCATGGTGTTTGCGCACGCGCAGTCCGTGACGGAGACGCCGCGACCGACCGATGCGGCGGGGTTCCGCGAGTTCTTCGCGCGGTTCACACAGGCGCTGCCGATCGAACGTACGGCGGCCGAATGCATGCCGATCGGCGGCGGTCAAAGCGACTGACCGGATCAATACGAGTCAATACGGAAAGGAATGACAATGGCAACGCTTGCAGAGTATGGGCCGGAAGTCCGCGCGGAAGCCAAGCAGGTGCGCGAGGTGGTTGCCTCGCTGCACGAGCAGCTCATCAAGTGGAATCTGGTGGTGTGGACGGCCGGCAATGTCTCGCAACGGCTGCACACGGCGGACCTGATGGTGATCAAACCGTCCGGCCTGCGGTACGAATACCTGACGCCGAGCTCGATGGTCGTGTGCGATCTGGACGGCAATGTGGTGGACGGCGCCGAATCGCCGTCGTCCGACACCGCTTCACACGCCTATATCTACCGCCATATGCCGGAGGTGTACGGCGTGGTGCACACGCATTCCACATATGCGACCGCCTGGGCCGCGACAGGGCAGAACATTCCCTGTGGCCTGACGATGATGGGCGATGAGTTCGGCGGCGATGTGCCGGTCGGGCCGTTCCGCCTGATCGGGTCCGAGGCGATCGGTGAAGGCGTGGTCGAGACCCTCAAGGCATATCCGAGGTCCCCCGCTGTGCTCATGCAGAACCACGGGCCATTCACCATCGGCAAGGACGCGGAAGCGGCGGTCAAGGCGGCGGCGATGACCGAAGAGGTCGCGCACACAATGTGGGCGGCGCGCCAGCTCGGCGACATCATCCCCATTTCCCAGGAAGACATCGACAGGCTCAATGACCGCTACCAGAACGTGTACGGCCAGCACTGAGCCATGCCGTCCGCAACGAGACCCACACCCCCAACAACAACGGATATCACAGTGAAGTGAGGAACAATATCATGGCATTGGAGAATCCATTCGAAGGCAAGGAAATCTGGTTCGGCGTCGGCTCGCAGGACCTGTACGGCGAGGAGGCGCTGCATCAGGTGGCGCGGCAGTCCACCGAGATCGTCGATGCGCTCAATGCGAGCGGCCGCATCCCCGTCAAGCTCGTGCTCAAGCCGACGCTGAAATCGTCGGACGGCGTGCGCCGGTTCATGGTCGACGCCTCCGCGGACGACAACTGCATCGGCGTGATCACGTGGATGCATACCTTCTCGCCGGCGAAAATGTGGATCCGCGGCCTCGAATCGCTCAAGAAGCCGCTGCTGCAGCTCAACACGCAGCACCACTTCGAGATTCCGTGGGACAGCATCGACATGGACTTCATGAACCTCAACCAGGCCGCGCACGGCGACCGTGAATATGGGTATATCGTCACGCGTCTGGGCATCCCGCGCAAGATCGTCGTCGGGCACTACACCGATCCGGCGGTCGCCGACAAGATCGGCGTGTGGGCTCGTGCATGCGCCGGCTGGCAGGCGTCGAACACGATGAACGTGATGCGCTGGGGCGACAACATGCGCAATGTGGCCGTGACCGAAGGCGACAAGACCGAAGCGGAGCGCGTGTTTGGGGCCTCGATTAACACATGGGCCGTCAACGAGCTTGTCGCCGCCTATGATGCGGTCAAGGAGGATCAGGTCAAGGATCTCATCGAAGACTACAAGGCGAAGTACGAGATCGCGCCCGAACTGTTGGACAAGGACTATGATTCGCTGTTCATCGCGGCACGCGAGGAATGCGCGATGGTGAACATGATGCGAGCCAATGGCTGCACGGCCGGCGTCGACAACTTCGAGGACCTCGGCGCGCTGCCGCAGCTGCCGGGCGTCGGCCCGCAGCGTTTCCCGTCCGAATACGGCTGGGGCTTCTCGGCCGAAGGTGACTGGAAGACGGCGGTGCTTGTGCGCATCGGCGCGGTGATGGGCTACGGCCTCGAAGGCGGCGCGTCGCTCATGGAGGACTATTCCTATAACTTCACCCCGGGCAACGAGATGATCATGGGGTCGCACATGCTTGAGGTCTCGCCGGCGGTGGGCGCAATCGCCAAGCCGCGTCTCGAGATCCACCCGCTCGGCATCGGTGGCAAGGCCGATCCTGTGCGCCTCGTGTTCACGGTGGCGCCGAAGCAGGATGCGGTCGTCGTCTCGCTCGCCGACGTTCGTACTCGGTTCCGCATGCTGATGAACGTCGTGGACGTGGTCGAACCGCTCGGTTCGCTTGCCAAGCTGCCGTGCGCGCGTGCCCTGTGGAAGCCGGAGCCGAATCTCGAGGTCTCCGCCGAATGCTGGCTGCGGGCCGGAGGCTCCCACCACACCTGCATGACCACATCGGTCGGCCGTGAGGCGTGGGAGGACTTCGCGCGCATCGCCGGCGTCGAACTCGCGACGATCGACGCCGAGACCACGCCTCGTGCGTTCGCACGCGAGCTCGAGATCGAAGACATGTACCACGAGCTCAGCAACCGCCACTGATCCATCACGACTTCCCCTCCCTTTCCTTTCCCCCGCCGTGCGCCGGTGCCCATCGGGTGCCGGCGCACGGTTTTCCGCACCTTGCCATACTGTGCGCACGGTGCGGAGGGTTATGCCTCCGGCATCTGGAGACGGCTGACGATTCGATAGTAGTTTTTCCTGAACTCTTTCTCGGAACCGAAGAATCTGATGTCCGTCTGTGTCTGGTGTGATGTCCGGTATTTACGTGCGGTCAGTTCGACTGTGCAAATGAAATCCGCCACTTGGGCCAGCCGATAATCCACCTGAGAAGCGAGGCGCGCTTCTATCGCCTCTGTGGAGATGACATCGTGGATGGCGTCATCGAGGGCGCACACCACCAGCTTTTGCCCGTTGTCGTAATAGCGTTTGATCTTATCGAACTGTTGGAAATAGAGCAGATGATTTTGCAAATAAGTTGCAATGTCACGGGTAAGCCGACTGCGGAGTCTGGGGGAATCGAATGAGTTGGTGCTCCGGTTGCGGAAATCGGATTTCTCATACATGAATGTCACATAGGATACCGGCAGCTTTCGAACCATGAGCAGAAATGACCGCAATAGTTGCTGACGTTCTGAGGGTGGCAATGAGCGATACGGGCCATTGCCATTCAGCAGCGGTTCGGTGTGCAGGGGGATGTCGGGGAGATGCTTATTGGCAAGTGTTTCTTGATAGGCATCAAAAAGTGGAAGAACGGCATCATCTTGTTCGTGAAACACCAAGGAGACACCGAAATACTCCGACTGTCTGGCGTCTCTTCCAGTCTCGCCTGTTTCATCCACGAAGATTGAACATTCCCTCATCCTGCTCCCCGATAAGAAAAATGCCGGGGATAACCCCGGCGGTTGGAGATCGGCATTGCTGACGATCTGAGTATTTACGAGTATAACATCGGAGTGTCGGAAAGCAATGGTTCCGGCGTGGCGTGCGGGCTTATGCGCCGGTATCGTTCTGGTCGCGTTGGGCGCGGGAGTCAGCTGCATGCGCAGTGCTAGCATCAGTCGTAGATATACAGAAAGGCGCACTTATGAGCACGCTCGCTGATCAGACCTCGCACATCCCCCTCGTCACGCTGCACGACGGCACGAGGATTCCTCAAATCGGACTGGGTGTGCTGCGCATCGATGACGAAGGCGTCGCTCCGGTCGTCGAATCGGCGCTTGAAGCCGGCTATCGGCACATCGACGGCGCCGCCGGCTACAACAACGAGGAGGGCGTGGGCCGCGCGCTCGCCGCGACCGGCTACAACACGGGCGAGAAGCGTGCATCGTTGTGGATGACCACGAAACTGCGTGATTCCGAGCAGGGGTGCGATTCCGCGATGCGCGCCTTCGACCGCTCGCTTGAACTGCTGCAGCTTGACTACGTGGACATGTATATGATCCACTGGCCCACGCCCTTCGATTGGCGCAGCGGCGAGACGTGGAAGGCGCTGCGCGAACTGCGCGAAGATGGCCGTGTGCGCACACTCGGCGTCTGCAATTTCATGCCCGAGCATCTCGACCGGCTGTTCGATGAAACGGGGGAGTACCCGACCGTCAACCAGATTGAACTGCACCCCACATGGCAGCAGCGTGATGTCGTGGACTATTGCCGTGCGCACGACATCGCAGTGGAGGCGTATTCGCCGATGGCGCGCGGCGCCGATCTGGCGAACGGCGTCGTCGAGCATATCGCCGCCGCACATGGGGTGAGCCCCGCGCAGGTTATCTTGCGTTGGCATATCGAGAACGGCACGATCATCATTCCCAAGTCCGTGCATGCCGAACGCCAGCGTGAGAACCTCGATCTGTTTGGTTTCGCGCTGACGCCGCAGGAGCATGCGCAGATCGACGCGCTCGACGGCCCGACGCGCGCCGGCCATGATCCGATGACCTTCACCTACGCATGAACGATGGGGGCTGCGCGTGCTGCCCGGCGAACATCGCGCGGCTCATCGCGTCGATGGACCAATATGTGTACACGGAGAAGGACGATGGACGCACGGTGTTGGCGCATCAGTTCGTGTCGAACGAGGCGCGCTTCGACTCCGGCCTGCGTGTACATGAGGAGTCGGGATTCCCATGGAACGGCTGTGTGACGCTGGAGGCGTCGATGCCCGAGGATACCGGGTTGGAGTCGGTGGATCTGCTTGTGCGTGTACCGGAGTGGTCGCGTGACGATTGGCAGGTGTCCATTGACGGCACCAAGCGAAAGGTGGCCGTGGTAGACGGGTTCTTCGCGGTGAATGTTGCACGTGGAACACGGCATCGAATTGAGCTCGACTTCGATTATTCGGTGCATGTGATGCGCGCGAACTCGCATGTGAGCGCCGATGCGGGACGTGTGGCGTTCACCGCGGGGCCGATCGTGTTCTGCGCCGAGCAGGCCGACAACCCGGGGAACCTGTGGGGCTACAGGATGCATTTGGACGATGCATTGCAGCGCGCGCAGCTGCGTTTCGACGACGATTTGCTCGGCGGCGTCAACACCGTGAGCGTGCCGGCCGACCGCGAGGACGAGGATTCCACGCATGCGCCGCTGTATGAGCGGATGACGGGTCCGCGCGAGAGCACCCCCACCGGGCTCACACTCGTGCCGTATTATGCATGGGCGAATCGCGAAGTAGGCCAGATGAGCGTCTTCCAGCGCGTGTGAATTGCCCACAGGGTGCGTGTCTGTGCCTTCGGATGGTCGGCGTGCATCGTTGCGCGAGCGGTGTGCCAACGCATGAAGCCGGATCGGTGAGGGTGTGACGTGTGTCGGTGGCGGTCAGTTTTCCGCTTCGAAGACGTTGAGGTCGGTGGTCATCAGATCGCGGGTGTCCTTGGAGAAGAAGCCCTTGTCTGCCGGGAAGTGATCCGACTTCACGCGGTCGGCGTTCACCCATTCATTGAGCACGTTCACGGTGACTTCGGGCAGCCCGATGCGCGATGCGGCGACGATGAGCTCGTCGCGGTTGTTGTCGGTGTCCTTCATCTCGGACAGTCCGTGCAGCGCGTCGAGATTATCCTGGAAATCGGCGATCGGCTTGTTCTCGAACAGCACCTGATACCACTGATACAGCGCTTCGCCGGTGCGGGTCATGTCTTCGGTCGTTTCCGCCATGTCTCATCCTTCCTGTTGTGCGCGCCTGATATGATGCGCGCCGTGCAATCGTTCAGGTGACATCGTAAACGCGCCGGTCAGCGCGCGTGCGGAACTTCCGCTGCCGGTGTAACGGTGATGATGTGCGTTTTGGATGGTCTCCGCGCCAGCATCCGTCGTCTGCGCAAATGATACTTTCTATCATTTACGGCCTGTTGCGTGCCGAGATGCGCGCTCTAATTGATACTTTCTATCATTTACGACGTCAATTCGATAGTGCAGTCTTCTGATTATGCTCATCAGTATCAATATCGAGACCGGAGGATGCGGCATGGGTGATACGTACCGGCGGCTTTCCACGCTGTTCCATATGGATGCGAGCGCGGAGGCGAAGACCAAACTTGAGCATGCCGCGCGTGAGCGGCTGGAATCCGATTCGACCTTCCGCACCGGCATCACCACCAGGCTGGGCGAGCTGTTCGTCGCGATGCCGCGCGAGCTAACCGTCAGAATCAACGACGTGCTCGTTCAGGACCGCAAAGTGGCGCTGCTGTGGGACCGGCTTCCGCAGATCATGAAACGGAACTACATCGACCGGGCGATTGGCGACGAGATCCTCTCGACGAACGAGATCGAAGGGGTACACAGCACCCGCAGGGAGGTGGAACTCGCGGTGGCCGCCGCGCAGGAGCGAGAGGACGATGCAGTGACGGCGGCCAAGAGTCCCCGCCGCGACCCGTATCGGACCCTTCGATTCAGCGAGTTCGCCAAACTCTATCTTGGGTTGACCGACGATCAGGTTGAGCTGCCGCATTCGTTGAAGGATCTGCGGCGCATCTACGACGATGTCGTCGGCGAGGAAATCGCAGCCGAGGATGTGCCCGACGGGCGATTGTTCCGTGCCAAAGGTGGGCAGATCATCGGCAACGGCGCCCGTGTCGTCCACACGGGCGCGCATTCGCAGGAGCGGATTGAGACGCTGTTGGAGCAGATGCTGGGACTCATGCGTTCCGAAACGATGCCGACGCTGCTGGCTGCGGCCGCCGCGCATTTCCTCTTCGAATACACGCACCCGTTCTACGACGGCAACGGCCGTACCGGCCGATTCCTGTTCGCGCTCAATCTGCGATCCGCGCTTGCGACCCCCACGATCCTTTCGCTGTCCCGTGTCATCGCACACAACAGGCCGCAGTATTACAGGGCGTTCACGCAGGTGGAGGATGCGCTGAACCATGGCGAGTTGACCTTCTTCGTGATGACGCTGCTCGATTTGATCATGGAGTCGCAGCATGACCTCGTCGAATATCTGACGCAGTTGATGAACGGCGTGAAAGGGCTTAGGCGTCGATGCGACCAGCTGACGGATATGCACGCGCTTTCCTCCCATGCGGGCGAGGTGCTGTTCGCGCTTATGCAAGAGCAGGAGTTCGGCGGCTGGCGGTCGATGACGCTCGATGAGGCCGCCCGGCATCTTGGTCTGTCGAAGCAGAGCGCGCGCAAAGTGGTCAAAGAGCTTGAAGAGGCCGGACTTGTCGAGTATACGAAGCGGCGTCCGCTGATGTTCCGTTGCTCCGGCGATGGAGTGAATCTAGAGGGGATGCCTGAGATTTGAGCTATTTCGTGGTGCGATGCCCCGCAGTGGCATGATTCCCGCGGAGCGCCGTCAGCCATGTGCCGGCGCAATGACGGTAATGAGTGGGGGCCGTGACGCGGGATGATTTCCCGCGTCACGGCCCCCACTCATTGAAGAGGTCGGATCCTTGGTATCAGCCGGTGTTCTGCAGGCCGGCGGCGACTCCCGAAACGGTGCACAGGATCAGGTAGATGAAGCCCGCCTGCTGGCTCTTCGAGAGCTCCTCCTTGTCCACCTTCTTACGCAGCGAACGCAGCGCGAGCACCTGGGTGACCGACAGCGCGTCCACGTACGGGGAGCGGATGCGGATCGCCTGGCCGAGCACATGGCGGTGCTGCAGCGGCCATTCGTCGCCGACGATGCGCAGCACCCAACGGCGCGTCAGCTCCATCTCGTGCAGGACCTTGTCGCGCAGATCGTCGCGGTCGCCGAGCGCGAGGTACATCTTCGCGATGCGTTCGTCGGTCTTCGCGAGCGACATCTCGATGTTGTCGATGAACGTCGAGAACAGCGGCCACTCCTGATACGCCTTGCGCATCGTCTCGAGGTCGCCGAAGGCCTCGCACGCGGAGCCCAGACCGTACCATGCGGCGAGGTTGATGCGCGCCTGCGCCCACGAGAAGATCCATGGGATCGTACGCAGATCGTCGAGCGACTTCGCGCCCAGACCGCGCTTCGCCGGACGCGAGCCGATCGGCATCAGGCCGATTTCGGTCAGCGGCGTGACCGTGGAGAACCATGGCGCGAAGTCCGGCGTGTTGAGCAGGTCGAGATACGTCGCGTGGGAGACCTCGTCGAGCTTCTTCGCCATTGGCGCGAACGCATCGGTCATCTCAGTGTTCGTCTTCTCGACGCTCGGAGCGGACTGCAGCAGCGTCGCGGCGGCCACGGATTCGACGTGGCGGATCGCGAGTACCGGGTTGCCGTAGCGGGCGAAGATGACCTCGCCCTGCTCGGTGAGCTTGAAGCGACACTTGACGGAGCCCTTCGGCTGCGCGAGCACGGCGCGGTTCGCCGGGCCGCCGCCGCGGCCGACGGCGCCGCCGCGGCCATGGAACAGCGTCAGGTCGATGTCGTTCGCCTCGGCCCACGTGGCGATCCGCTCCTGCGCGGAATGCAGCGCGAGCGTCGCGGAGGTCGGACCGGCGTCCTTCGACGAATCGGAGTAGCCGAGCATGACCTCGAGCTTGCGGCCGGTCTGCTTGAGCCGTGCCTGCACCTCGGGGATCTTGATCATTTCGTCGAGCACGCTCACCGAGTTCTCGAGATCCTCAAGCTGCTCGAACAGCGGGATGACGTCGATGACCGGCGCATCGTCCGGATTCGAGAACGCGAGACGGTTGAGCTCGTAGACGTCGCGCACGTTCTTCGCGCTCTTCGTGAACGAGATGATGTAGCGGCGCGCGGCCTTGATGCCGTTGCGCTTCTGGATCGCGCCGAGCGCGCGGAAGGTGTCGAGCACCTCGACCGTCATCGGCTGCAGTTCGCCGCGTTCGCCATGCAGGCCATGCTCGCGGATGTCGTCGAGTGCGCGGGCGTGCACGACCGAATGCTGGCGGAACTCCATCTCGACCATGTGGAAGCCGAAGGTCTCCGTCTGCCAGATGAGATCCTGCAGCGGGCCGTAGGCAGCGCGCTTGTCGCCGGCTTCGGCGAGCGAGCGCTGCACGACGCGCAGGTCGGCGAGGAAGTCGTCGGCGCTGTGGTACATCAGGTCGGCGTCGCGCTTGATCGTGTAGTGCAGACGGTCGGCCAGGACGAGCATGACGGCGCGGTGCAGCTCCTTCGTCGAGATGAGCGACGCCTTGCTCGTGAGCCGCTCACTGATCTCCCTCTGCTGGTTCCACAGCGTATGCAGCTCGTCGCTCGGCGGCGTCGTCTCCGCTTCCACCGTCAGGTTCCGGCCGACGTTGCGAGTCGCCTCTTCGAGGGCTGCGAGCACATGGTCGGAGAACTTGCGCGCCACCTGACGGCTCACCTTCGCGGTGACGTTCGGGTTGCCGTCGCGGTCGGAACCGATCCAGCTGCCCGGATGGAAGAACGCGGGGCACGCCGGTTCGACGGTGCCGGCCTTGTCGCCGAGCACCCAGTCGTCGAAGCGACGGTAGACCATCGGGATCGTGTCGAACAGCGTGTTGTCGAAGATGTCGAGGATCGTGTCGGCTTCCTCGACCGGCGTCGGCTTCTTGAGCGCAATCGGGGACGTGCGGAATAGCGCGTCGATCTCGTTGTAGAGACGGCGGTAGCATTCCTTCTTGTCCGATCCGCCCAGCATGCGGTATGCGGCGAGCTGGTCGGAGATGCGGCGGATCTTGCCTTCCACGGCCTTGCGCCGCGCCTCGGTCGGATGCGCGGTGAAGACCGGATGGAACTCGAGACGGTCGAGCAGCTCCTTCGCCTTGGCCGGACCCATCTCGGCGATGAGCTGGTGGTAGGCCTTCGTCATCTCGTTGACCGGGTCGATCGCCTGGGAATCATCCACCTTCGCCTCGCGGTCATGCAGCACGGAGACGCGGTAGTTCTCCTCGCACAGGTTCGCGAGATGGAAGTACGTGGTGAACGCGCGCGCGAGCAGCTGCGCGTCGTGCAGGTTCATCGCGTCGATCGTCTTGACGGCCATTTCAAGGTCGTCGCGCTCGGGATGGGTGTCGGTGAGCACGCCCGAGAAACGTTCCGCGCTCGCGTCGACGGCGTACTGGCGCACGGTGTCGAAGGTGTTGAGCAGCGATTCGTCGTATTCGGAAAGCACTCCACGCAGAATCTCGAGACACAGATCCATGTCTTCGTGCAGTGTGGGGGGAAGCTCACGCTCCTCGGGGGCCTTGGTCCCCAGACCGGACGTGACGATGGCCGCATCCGCAGGCGTGATCTGTTCGTTATCAGTCACATTGACCTCCTTCTAAGAACATCAGGTTGCTCGGTCTTCCGCTCATCCGCGGCTCCTCCGCGGTTGTGTTGATCGGACGTTGCGAGCCCACAGCCTTAAGTTCTCTTCGGTTGCACGCCCATTGTAGGCGCGGGGAATCGACAGTGCGGCCGTTTGGGGGCCGAAAGGGCCATGATATGAGACGGCTGCCGTACACGGTCTCGCGCGCGCGGTACATAGAGGGACATGGACGGCCACGACCGGCAGATTTCATGGTTTCGGCGGCTTTTGGCCGCGCAGGTTTCCGGGTCGTTTGGGCGGCGCGCACGGTGGGCGGCGCACAGGCGTGCACGGCGGCCCACGTCCAGCGCCCGCACGTTAATGGAAGCCATGAGCAATGAGCAGACGCAGGGGAGAGGTGCAGGCCTCCACGATCGCTTCCGGGGAGCCAACGCCGACCATCCTCACCACCATGGCGGCCCGCCTACGAGCGGCGCCACGGCCGCCGGGAAATACCATTCCCATTCGATTCCGCTGGACATGGAGGACATCGAGCGCGACTGGGACAAGCCGATCCAGGACGCCGGCATCGCCGCGAAGGCGAGCGTCATCGTGCGCGTCGGCATGCTCGACCTCGGCGCCGGAACCGGCAGTTTCCGCGTGCGCGAGATGATGCACCGCATCGCCTACCCACTCGGCGTGCACGTGCGCGCCGACGTCAATCTCACCGACATCGAAGCCGCATGCACCGACGGGTCCGGACGCATCACCGAAGTCGTCAATCTGCCGACAACGGGTGTCAACACCGAACGCATCTGGCTCCTCGAACATTTCGCCGACTGGTTCAGCGTCAATCTCGGCACCGGTTCGATGTACCACCGCGAGACGAAGGTCTCCGACGGTCTCATGCAGCATCTCGACATGCGGGACGCTTCGCAGGTCTCCGCGGATATGGCGAAACGGCTGCGTGAGGAGCGGCATCAGACACGCGTGGCCGAACGCGCCGCCGCCTCCGACGCGGCGGTCGAGGACCACGAGGCCGCGCTCGCCGGCAACGCCGCCGACGTCGCGGCGGCCACGACGGGCGATGCCGCGATGCGGTCGGAGGACGGCGCGGCGCCGGAAGTCGGCGAAACCGTCATCGACGCGCTCGTCAAGGCCGACGGCCATGGCGACGGTGCGCGTGGCAGCGCCGAACAGCTGGCGATGCCGCGTACGCCGCGGACGCGGTTGCGCGCGGCCGCCGGCGAGCGCACGCGCGCTTGGCGTGAACGTTCGCAGCATCCGCCGAAGAACGGCTACGCCAAGCATTTCGACCATGTCGGTGACGGTTCCGCCGCACGCAAGACGCATGAGATCACGGTGCGCGACGTGCATCGGCGGCTCGATATGATCGAACGCCGCAAGCCGCTGTATTCGCCGGCGCTATCGGGACTCGCGTCCGCCTGCGCGTGCGCGTCCTTCGTGTTCCTGCTCGGCGGCGCGCCGTACGACATGATCGGCGCGTTCGTCGGCGCCGGGCTTGGCCAATGGCTGCGGCGACGGCTGTTCGCGCATCATCTCAACCAGTTCTTCGTGACCTTCGTCTGCGTGGCCGTGGCGGCCTTCGCGTGCGTCGGCACCTTGCGTCTAATCGGCCTGTTCAATCCGGTGGCGTTGCAGCACGACACGGCGTACATCGGCGCGATGCTGTTCGTCATCCCGGGATTCCCGCTCATCACCGGCGGCCTCGACATGGCGAAGATCGATTTTCCGTCCGGCGTGCAACGCGTGATGTACGTCATGTGCATCATCCTGATGGCGACGCTCGCCGGATGGATGGTCGCGTCGCTCGTGCAGCTCAATCCGCAGGGATTCGAATTCTCGCATCTCGACCCGTGGGTGAACGGCTGCCTGCGCGCGCTGTTCGCGTTCATCGGTGTATGGGGTTTCTCGATGATGTTCAACTCGCCGCAGCGCATGTGCCTCGTGGCAGCGACGATCGGCACGATCACCGACACGCTGCGTCTTGAATTCGTCGATTGCGGATTGCCCCCGGAGGCGGGCGCGTTCCTCGGCGCGATGCTCGCCGGCCTGCTCGCCTCGGCGTGGCGTTCGGCGGTGCGTCACCGCCTGCTGCCGCCGCATCTGGGCTATCCGCGCATCTGTCTGACGGTGCCGTCGATCGTCATCATGGTGCCGGGCATGTATATGTATCAGGCGATGTTCCATCTGGGGCAGTTCGAGACGCTGCTCGCGCTCGACTGGGCGTTCCGCGCGTTCATGGTCATCATCTGCCTGCCGATCGGCTTGGCGATGGCGCGCGTCATCACCGACAAATCATGGCGGTACGACGTGTGACGGTGGACGTCGTCCATATGGCTGCGGGGCGGCGCTTGGAAATCCAAGCGCCGCCCCGCAGCGTTTTCCCGATGTGCGTCCTGCCTGCGCGCGACCGCGTCAGCGGTCGTAGCGCATGCCCATCGCCTCGCGGACCTCGTCGAGCGTCTCGTTGGCGATCGCGTTCGCGCGGCGGTTGCCCTCATGCAGGATGTCGCGGATCGTGTCCATGTCCTGAGCGAGCTTTGCGCGGCGTTCGCGGTGCGGCGCGAGGAACCCGTTGACCGATTCGGTCACGTACTGCTTGAGCGCGCCGGCGCCGGCGTTGCCGATCTCCTCGGCGATCTCCTGCGGGTCGCGGCCGGTGACGAGGCCGGCGGTCGTCAGCAGCGCCGCGACCTGCGGGCGGTGCTCCGGGTCGAAGGTGATCATGCGTTCGGAATCGGTCGGGCTCTTCTTGATGAGCTTCGCCGTCTCCTCGGCGGTCGCGCCGAGCATGATCGAGTTGCCGTAGGATTTGCTCATCTTGCGGCCGTCGAGTCCCGGGATCTCCGGGGCGTCCGACAGGATCGCGGCCGGCTCCGGGAAGATCGGGTGCTTCTTCGCGTAGCGTTCGTTGAATCGGCGCGCGATCGTGCGCGTGATCTCGACGTGCGGCAGGTTGTCCTTGCCGATCGGCACGACGTTCGCCTTGCAGAACAGGATGTCGCAGGCCTGATGCACCGGGTAGGTGAGCAGCAGGCCGGTGAGCGCGTGGCCGGAGGATTCCATCTCCGACTTCACGGTGGGGTTGCGGTGCAGCTCGGCCTCGGTGACGAGGGACAGGAACGGCAGCATCAGCTGGTTCTCGGCCGGGATCGCCGAATGCGTGAAGATCATCGTCTTCTCCGGGTCGATGCCGGCGGCCATGTAGTCGAGGACGAGGTTGAGGACGTTGTCGTCGATGTGCTCGGTTGTGTCGCGGTCGGTGATCACCTGATAGTCGGCGATGATGATGTTCGTGTTGACGCCGCGGTTCTGCATCGCGACGCGTTCCTTGATCGAGCCGAAGAAATGGCCAAGGTGGAGGCGGCCGGTCGGACGGTCGCCGGTGAGCATCGTGAACTTGCCCGGATTCTCCTCGAGCTTCCTGAGCGTCTCTTCGGAACGCTTTCTCGCAGCGAGGAAACTTGCGCTCATTTCGTTGCCGGCCGCGGTCAGGCGCGCCTCTTGTTCTTCAGCCATACGTAATCCTTGTGCCGTTCGAATCGTTGGTTTTCGGTGGTTTTCATCGTAGAAATCTGAGCAGACAACAAAAGAGGGCCACGGAGGTGGTACTCTCTTATGTGATGAATTGATAGCAAACAGTTAATCCAGGGGGTCAGATGGGCCGCGGACGTCAAAAAGCCAAGCAGCAGAAGATAGCTAGGAAGCTCAAGTACCTGACCACTGACACGGATTATGACGAGCTTGCGAAGGAGCTGGGAGCGCAGGAACCAGGATCCGGTTCATTCGATCCGTTTGCCGATGTGGAGGCGAAGTACGCCCAAGACGCGGATGTTGACGAGTTCGAGGATGAGGAGACCGTCGTGTCCGCTGCATCCGAGGACGATCTTGATGACTATGCGCAGTGGGCGGCCGAGGCCGCCGCGAAGGCCACAAGCGGAGAGATGCCGGTGACGCCAGCGCCCAAGCCGCACAAGCCGATTCCGATGCCAGTGCCGGGCGCCTTCAAGCATGCCGATCGTGCGGACTCCGAACGATAGCGGTAAGAGTCCATCGGTCGGCTGAATCGCAACGCAATCCGAACCGTGTGCGTGTGCGTGAACCGCGGTGTTCGCGCACACGCACACGGTTTTTGCATACGGTTTTTGGTGGAGCGGCGGTCGCGGATGCGGCGTTCGTACGGGCTATCCGAGCGGAAGTATCGCCGAAAGGTCGTCGCGCTCGCCGACCGCGCTGATGTGGCCGGCCTCGCGCTCCTCGTCCCAGCTGGTGATGCCGCTGGCGACACGCAGCCAGACCGCCGGCTCGAGCTCGATGACGTCCGGCGGTGTGAGATTGTGCGGATCCGAGGCGGGGCCGTCAAGGATCTTCACGGCGCCCCATGGCGCGACGCGCACCTCGACGCCGGGTCCCGGCGCCTTCAGCTCGAGCATGTGCAGCGAATACCGGACGGCGAGCGCCATCGTCGGGCGCGGCAGCGCGGGGGCGATGTCGGTCGCCGTTTCGACGCCGACGAGCGCATGCGCGGCGTCGCACCATGCGTCGTAGGCGTCCATGCCGGCGGGGATGTCCTTCTTGTGGATAGCAGCCATGCTTCGTATTGTGCGCGCACGTTGCGATAAGTCAATATATTTATGTATCTCCGATCGTTGCGGGTGCGGGACGCGGCGGTGGCGGTCGGGACGGGTGGGGAATGCGCCGGAAGATGTTCGGTGGGCACGCAGCGAACTGAAATCGCCACTGAACGACACACGTGACACGCGCGCCGTTGGTGTCCGCAGAGGATGCGCGAGGGGCTTTGGCGACTGCTTACGACGGCTGAAGCGCTTCCGCGATGTGGAGGTCGCAGTACAAAAAGCGCGTGAACGCAGACGCAGGCGTTGACAAAGTGGACCTTATGCTATGATTTTCTGTTTGAGAACGTATGCAAAAACGGACGGAAGAGCTTGTGGCGCGGATTCCCGATGGGACAGGAGCTTTTGCCCGTGGACGTTCATAGTGAAGATAATGTTCAGAGGAGTCATAGATATGACCGAACTTACAGCACCGAAGTCCTCGGTTACCGCAGCCCAGTTCGCGGACGAGATCCGCAACGAGCTCAAGTACACGCAGGGCGTTACGCCTGAACAGGCGAAGCCGGCCGACGTCTACGTCGCCACGGCCACCGCTGTGCGCAAGCACCTTATGGATTCTTGGATGAAGACCCAGCAGGACATGGTCAACGGCAACACCAAGGCCGTCGGCTACCTGTCCGCTGAGTTCCTCATGGGCAAGCAGCTGCGCAACGCGCTGCTCAACTCAGGCCTCACCGATCAGTTCTACGCGGCCGTCAAGGAGCTGGGCTTCGACGCCCAGGAAGTCATCGACGCCGAATACGAGCCGGGCCTCGGCAACGGCGGCCTCGGCCGTCTCGCCGCCTGCTTCATCGATTCCCTCGCGTCGCTGGGCGTTCCGGCCTTCGGCTACGGCATCCAGTACCGTTACGGCATCTTCCGTCAGGAATTCGACGAGGACGGCCGTCAGGTCGAGCGTCCTGACTACTGGCTGGCCAACGAGGATCCGTGGGGCCACATCGACTACGCGCGCGACCAGCGCGTCAACTTCGGCGGCGAAGTCGTCGAAGAGGACGGTAAGCGCGTGTGGAAGCCGGCGTGGGCTGTCCGCGCGATCCCGGTCGACTACATGGTTCCGGGCTACGAATCCGGCCGCGTCAACACGCTGCGCCTGTGGCAGGCCCGCGCGTACGACGAGTTCGACCTGCTCACCTTCAACAAGTCCGAGTACCTCGACGCGGTCAAGCCGCAGGTCGAGGCCGAGAACATCTCCAAGATCCTCTACCCGGAGGATTCGACGGAGGTCGGCAAGGAACTGCGCCTCGAGCAGCAGTACTTCTTCGCTTCCGCTTCGCTGCACGACGCGATCCGCGTCTTCTACGGCGACGCCGAGAAGCCGGATCTGACGACCTTCCCGGACAAGATCACGTTCCAGCTCAACGACACCCACCCGGTCATCGGCATCCCGGAGCTCATGCGCATCCTCATCGATGAGTACGGCTACGACTGGGATACCGCGTGGGACATCACGACGAAGACCTTCAACTACACGTGCCACACGCTGCTTCCGGAAGCGCTCGAAGTGTGGCCGGCGTCGCTCATCGGCAAGCTGCTGCCGCGTCATCTCGAGATCATCGAGAAGATCAACGACCAGTTCATGCACGAGCTCGCCGACCGCACCGACGACGAGGCGAAGATCGAGCGTATGCGCATCCTCACCGCGGGCGAGAACCCGTCGGTGCGCATGGCGTACCTCGCCTCCTACGCCGGCTCGCACGTCAACGGCGTCGCCGAGCTGCATTCGCAGCTGCTCAAGGACGTGACGCTGCGCGACTTCTCGGACATCTATCCGGCGAAGTTCACGAACGTCACCAACGGCGTCACCCCGCGTCGCTTCATGAAGCTCGCGAACCCGGGTCTGTCCGCGCTCATCACCGAAGGCCTCGGCACCGACAAGTGGCTCGAGGACCTCGAGCTGCTCAAGAACCTCGAGCCGCTCGCCGCGGACGACGAGTTCGTCAAGAAGTTCGCGAAGGTCAAGTACGACAACAAGGTCCGTTTCGCCGACTTCGCGAAGGCCGAGTACGGCTTCGAACTCGACCCGACGACGATGTTCGACACGATGATCAAGCGTCTGCACGAGTACAAGCGCCAGGCCCTCAAGATCCTCGAGGTCATCGCCACCTACGCGGACATCAAGTCCGGCAAGGTCAAGGCCGAGGACATCACGCCGCGCACCGTCATCTTCGGTGCGAAGGCCGCCCCGGGCTACTACCTCGCCAAGATGACGATCCAGCTCATCAACAACGTCGCCAAGGTCATCGACAACGATCCGGACGTCAAGGGCAAGCTCAAGGTCGTGTTCCCGTGGAACTACAACATCCGCGTCGCGCAGATGCTGATCCCGGCGACCGAGCTCGACGAGCAGATCTCGCAGGCGGGCAAGGAAGCGTCCGGCACCTCGAACATGAAGTTCGCCCTCAACGGCGCGCTCACCGTCGGCACGCTCGACGGCGCGAACGTCGAGATCCGCGAACGCGTCGGCGCCGACAACTTCTTCCTCTTCGGCATGACCGTCGACGAGGTGGACAAGATGTACGAGGGCAACTACGATCCGGCGAAGTTCTACGAAGCGGATCCGCGCCTCAAGACCGCGATCGACATGGTCGCGGACGGCACCTTCTCCAACGGCGACAAGGAGACCTATGCTCCGCTCGTCTCCGATTGGCTGACGAAGGACTGGTTCATGACGCTCGCCGACTTCACGGCGTACCACGACATCCAGTCCCAGATCGAGACGCTGTACGCCGATCAGCTCGAATGGAACCGCAAGGCGATCCTCAACGTCGCCAACTCCGGTTACTTCAGCTCGGATCGCTCGATCGAGGATTACCTCGAGCGCGTCTGGATGACCGGCCCGCTGCCGACCGAGAAGTGATTCACACGGTCGTCACGCTGACCGCGGCATAAGACGAACGGCGGGCGGCACCTTCGGGTGTCGCCCGCCGTTCGTCTGTATATATCGCGATCAATCGGCCGCCGGTATGCGCGGATCCTCGTCTCATGGACGGCGGCGGCATCGGCGTCGCAGCGCGAGTGGATGCCGCATACGCGAGGATATACGGTGATATCGGCGGTGATATCGTCATCCATATAAAAACCGCGGTGTACACGTTCCAACAATCGTGCGCACCGCGGTCCTCTGATGTCGACAATGCGCGCTTCGCGCGCTTCGTCGCCGCACAACGCAGTGCGGCGCATATGCTCAAGCCGCGTCGGCGGCCGGAGCGACCTTATCGACGTCGTCCTCGGTCTTGTCCTTCGCGAGCGTGAGGTCGACGGGCGACGAGCTGTTCTCCCACGGCTCCTCCCACGGATCATAGTCCGGGTTCTGCTGCTTGTAGACGTAGACTCCGACGACTGCCGCGAGCAGTGCGCCGAAGAGCAGCGCGAAGAATTTCCAACCGCTAGAGGACTTGTTTTCCTTCATGACGGCTCCTTTCCGATTACGTGGTCGGCTGGTTTCCCCAGACAACTCTGTTCACCATCATAGGACTTTCGCCGCGTTCGCGCGACTTCGGTTGTGCTCATGGCAAGTCCTTGCATCGCAACGCGAAAACGGCGGCGCACGGTGGCGCGCGATCCTGCGCTACAGTGTGACCTATGCCCAACAATCGTTTTTCGTTGTTTCCCGACTCCCCGTCGATGAGGCAGGTGTTCTCGCTGCGGTCGCTGCGCTACCGGTGGCGCAACGGCGAGCCGGTCGTCACGTTGGCGATCATCGTCGTGTGCGTCGCGCTGTGGATCGTCGAGTTCGTCCTCAATCTGGTGGGCCGCCCGGCGCTCGTGCAGCTGCTGCAGTATGGCGCGATGCAGCCCTACCGTGCGGCGCGCGAACCGTGGATGTTCGTCACGTCGATGTTCCTGCATGCGCCGACGTCGATCTTCCATATCCTGTTCAACATGCTGACGCTGTGGTGCGTGGGGCCGTTCCTGGAGCGGCTCATGGGGCACTGGCCGTATCTGATGCTGTATCTGATCGCGGGCATCGGGGGCGGCGTCGGCATGGAGATGTGGGCGGCCTTCGGCCATGACCCCTCCGCTTGGCTCACTTACTCCTATGGCGCATCCGGCGCGTTGTTCGGCCTGTTCGCCGCGTGCCTCGTCGTATACCGGAAGGCCGGCTCGGATATGCGTTCGATGCTCGTATGGATGGCGATCAACTTCGCGATGCCGCTCGTCGTGCCGAATATCGCATGGCAGGCGCATGTCGGAGGCTTCGTCTTCGGCGGTCTGCTCACGTTGCTCGTCGTGGACGGCCCGCGCGCGCTGCGGCGCAGGTCGACATTGGCGCGCACGTTGATCTACGGCGGTGCGTTGCTGCTGCTCGAAGCGGTCATCGTCATCGTGTGCGACCAGAGCAACATCTACGCGATGGCCCTATGAGCGTGGTGTTCCGCAAGCGCGCATCGGCGGTGTCGGATGGACGCTTGGTTGCAAGCCGACGGCGTGCTGCAACTTACAGCGGTGTAGTTTTCCACAGGATGTGGAAAACGTTGTGGATAACTCGGGGATAGGGTGAGGAAACCACTCGAAGTTATCCACATAGATATCCACAAATGTTGATATCCGAGGTTTCCTCACTGGTGGAGGATGTGGATAAGAGTTATCCACATCCTTGCTGAACCGTTGGAATCAAGCCATAAATAGGGATTTTGCAATGGGGTGTCCCTATATGTAGGGCATCAAAAGTTATCCACATTTCACGTTATGTCAGAAATCGAAACACAGTGGACATCCCCTGCCACTGTTTTCCTCCTCAAGGACTCCCACCCCGTAGGGCCGGTATCGTGCGTCGAATACAACGGCCGTTCGTCAGGTCGATCGATTTGCCCTGAGGCAATGGGTTCGCAGTCATGCAGAGGAACGTCGTTCGGTCTCTGAGCATGTTCCCGGAACGGGTGGCGGAGCCGGAGCGGACCGTGGAAAGACCTATAGACGATTATCCTGTCGGCTTCAAAGCGGTGTCAACCGCTCTACCCAATTTGGGTACGCGGCCGCGCTTGCAGTCGCGGATCCGCAGGCCTCGCCGGCGTGCGTGGCTCGGATGCGGCCGCCGACGGCGGACCGGTCGAGCTGTCAAACTCGTCGGCGCGCGTGGGCCGGATGAATCGATCATCGAGGTCGCGCAAGAAAGTGCGGGACTCGTCGGCATGCGAGGGCCGGATGAGGACGGTGTCAGAGGACGGTTGCGACGACGGGGCAGTCCGCCCCACGCGTCGGCGCGTATCCGTATGGTTCTGGACGGCCTGCGGGCGGCACGCCGCTACAATGCGGCTTATGGACAACGACGATAATGCCATTTGCGTCGGCGGGTGCATCTCGCCGCGCGTCGACGAGGCGACGCGCGCGTTCATCGCGGCGCATCAGGACGAGGATGTGCGCGACGTCGCGCTCCACGCGAAACGGGACGATGGCGTGGACGTGCCTTTCGCGCTCGACCAGATCGCCGGTCGGCGCACCGCCCGGTCGAAACTGCCGCGTTGGGCGGCGACCGACGGCATCATCTATCCGCCGCATGTGCCGATGGAGCAGTGCTCGTCGCAGCCTGCGGCCGAATACAAGGCGCGGCTGGCGGCCGAACTCATCGCCGGGCAGCCGCATCCGACGACGCTTGTCGATCTCACAGGCGGTTTCGGCGTTGACTTCTCCTTCATGGCACGAGTATTCGACGAGGCCGTCTACGTCGAAAGGCAACCGCGGCTGTGCGTGCTCGCGATGCACAATCTGCGTGAGCTCGGCGTCGGGAACGCGCGCGTCGTCTGCGCCGACGGCGTCGCGACGCTGGCGACGATGCCTCCGGCGACGCTCATCTACGTCGATCCGGCGCGGCGCGACGCGCATGGAGCGCGTACCGTCGCGATCTCCGACTGCACGCCCGACGTGCTCGCGTCGCGCGACGCGTTGCTCGCCAAAGCGCCGTTCGTCGTCGTCAAACTGTCGCCGATGCTCGATTGGCGGCAGACGATCGACGATTTCGGCGGCGCGGTGCGTCGTCTCGACATCGTCGCCGTGCACAACGAATGCAAGGAGATCCTCGTCGTGCTCGGCAGGGGGCGCACCGAGCGGCCGCTGATCCGATGCGTGGACGACGGCGCATGCGTCGAGTTCCTCGCCGGCGACGACGAACGGCCGACCATCGCGCCGTCATCGACGCTGTCCGATATGCGTTTCCTCTACGAACCGAACGCGGCGATCATGAAGGGCGGCGCATTCGCGACGCTGCAACGGCGTTGGCCGGCGACGCAGATCGGCGTCAACAGCCATCTGTTCGTCGCCGATCAGTGGTTCGACGATTTCCCCGGGCGCGCCTTCGTGATCGACGGCATCGGCACGATGAACAAGAAGGACGTCCGGCGGCTGCTCGAAGGCGAACGCAAGGCGAACGTCGCCGTGCGCAATTTCCCACTCACGGCCGCTCAGCTCGCGAAGAAGCTCAAGCTGGCCGATGGCGGCGACGTGTACGTCTTCGCGACGACGGACGCAGACGGCCGCCACATCCTGATCCGCGCGCACAAGCGCGACTGAGGACGAGACGCCCAGGGTGTGGATGGCCATATGTGGGTGTGGTCACGCATGGACTGCCATTTGATGGGCTGCGGATGGCAGCGTATGGGTGAGGCCACGCAAGGAATGCCGTGTGGGAGGTTGTAGGCGGCGGCTTATAGGTGTGGTCACGCATGGACTACCTAAAGCCGATCGCGGGCAACAAAAAAGGGCACCGGAGGGCGCCCTGATCAGTCATGTGCCACGATGTCAGCGCCACCAGACCATCATGATGAAGCCGGCGATCAAGAACGCGAACGCGATCAGAAGGTTCCAGGAGCCGATCGACGGAATCGGATATGTGTAGTTCGTCAGATAGAAGACGACGGCCCAGATGAGGCCGATGATCATCAGCGTGCAGAACACCGGCACGAACCAACCCGGATTCGCCTTCGTGCCCTTGATGCTCTCCTCGACGCGCTTCGTGTTCTCACGCTGACGCTGCATCATGCGGCGCATCTGCGGCGTCATGTCCTTCTCGTCGACGGTCTGGTTGAGGATCTCCTGGATGCGGCCGACCGGGATCTCGTCGTTCTCGACGTAGGTTGCGGCCTGCGCCAGATCCATCGGCGCCTTCTCCGCCCCGTCGTCCTGCATATGCGGCTCGTCGTTCGACTTCTCGGCGGTACCGTGTTCGTCGACCTGGCCATCCGTGGGTGTTTTGTGCAGCTCTTCGTCAGCCATTTGTCTAATCTCCTTGCATAGGCTAATTAGGTATCATAGTGGTTGCTCGCGAAAGCGGCCACCAGAGGCGGCCATCATGAGCAAAATCATCATATTTTCGCGCGTCGCCGCGAAGGTGGGCCATATGGTTCGGCGGCGGAGTTCGTAAGGAGACGGATATGGCCAGGCACAGACCGAAGCATGGCACCGGCAAGTCGTTCATCGGCAGCGTCTCCGTGCTGCTCGTCGTCACCTTCGCCGGCTTCCTGCTCATCACGAACATGCGCGTCAACCGCACGACGACCGTCTCCTCCGATGCCGCCGAGCTCGTCGAGAACCGTGTGCGCAAGGTGGACGAGCTGCAGGCCGATGTGAAGGAGCTGTCGGCGCAGGTCGACAAGCTGAGCGCGCGTGTGCAGTCCGACCAGTCGCGGTCGTCCGAGGACGCCGGCTCCAGCACGATGCTGCCCGCCGTCGAGGGTCCGGGCGTCACGGTGACGCTCAACGATTCGTCGATGTGGAAGAACGCCGTCGATTCGTCGGGGTCGGCGGTGGACAACGACAAGTACGTCGTGCACCAGCAGGACGTCGAGGCGGTCGTCGACGCGCTGTGGGCGGGCGGCGCGGAGTCGATGCAGATCATGGACCAGCGCGTGCTGTCAACGTCGGCGATCATCTGCTCGGGCAACGTGCTGCTGCTGCAGGGCCGCAAGTACTCGCCGCCGTTCACGATCTCCGCGATCGGGCCGCCGACGCTGATGATCCAGGCACTCGACGATTCGCGCGCCGTGCAGATCTACCGGCAGTACGTGGACGCGTACGGCCTCGGCTACGACGTGCGCACGGAAAGCGAACTCCACTTCGACAGCACGACGATGCTGCTGCAGCCGCTGCAGTACGCGCATGTGCTGCAACAGCCGAACAAGTCGGGCAACGATACCGATGATGCCGCGGGCGGCGGCGAGCAAGCGGGCGGCGGTGACCAATAGAGTACGATTCTTGATGCGGTCCGCGGACATGGCCGGCGACGGCCGTCCGGGACGACCGGTCATGAAGAACGGGGGAAGACACCACCATGGAACACAGTCAGCATGCGGCGCCGCGCCGCACACGCAGCGTCGGACGCGCGATCGTCACGATCATCGCGGAGCTGCTGCTCACCTTCGCCGCGATCTGCGGTCTGTACGTGGCGTGGATGCAGTGGTGGACCGGCGTGCAGTCGGACCATGTCCAGCAGGAGACGCGCGCGCAGGTCGCATGGGCGCAGCCGAACGACGGCGGCACATTGACGATCGCGCAGCCGCAGGAGGGCGATCCGCCGGTGCAGCCGCAGGAGGCGCTCGTCGGCGAGCTCATCGCCCGCGTCTACATCCCGCGCTTCGGCGACCAGTGGGAACGCAACCTCGTGCAGGGCACCGACCTCGCCGAGCTCAACCAGCACGGTCTGGGCCACTATGTGGACTCGCAGATGGCCGGGCAGGTCGGCAACTTCGCGATCGCCGGGCACCGCAACGGCTACGGGCAGCCGCTCGGCGACGTCGACAAGCTCGAGAAGGGCGACGCGATCGTCATCCGCTCGAAGGACTACTGGTACGTCTACCACTATACGAACTACACGATCGTGACGCCGGACGAAGGATGGGTCATCGGCGCGAACCCCGAGCATCCGGGGGAGCCGCCGACGAAACGGCTCATCACGATGACGACCTGCGAACCGAAATACACGTCGCCGACGCACCGCTGGGTGAGCTTCGGCGAGTTCGCGTACTGGGCGAAGGTCTCGGACGGCATCCCGGAGGAACTGGCGAAGACCGATTCCAGCGGCGCCGTCGAATTCATCAACAACGAGCGGCAGTCGTTCGCGTCGTCGATCACATCGCTCGCGCCGTGGGTGTGGGGCGCGCTCGTCGTGTATCTGGTCGTGTTCCTCGCGGCGGCCGTCGCCTGGCGCTGGCCGGCGCTGCGCGCGATTCGTGAGGGGGGCAAGCCGTTGCCGGACGCGGACATCTACGGCTGGCTGCTGCGCCACCAGCCCGGCGCCGCGCCGATCCGCTGCCTGCTGATGCTGCTGCTCGTCTTCGCCGCCGCGGCCGCGCTGTTCCAGTGGGGCTTCCCATGGGCGGCCGCGAACGTCCCGTTCCTGCAGCAGATGTCCAACTATGTGGCCGTGTAGCGCGCCGCGCGCCCGCTACACCGGCTTTGCACTACACTGGTGGGCGAGTACAAGCCCACACGCCAGCGAGAGGACCTTTCATGACCGATTCCGCGCATATCCTCGTCGTGGACAACTACGATTCCTTCGTCTACACAATCGTCGGCTATCTCAAGACGCTCGGCGCGACCGTGACGGTTGTGCGCAACGACGCGCTCGACCCGGCCGACGAGGCCGTCCTCGACGGCTACAACGGCGTCCTGATCTCGCCGGGGCCGGGCGCGCCGGCCGATGCGGGCGTCAGCGAGGACATGATCCGAGTGTGCGCGGCGACGCGCACGCCGATGTTCGGCGTCTGCCTCGGCATGCAGGCGCTCGCCGAGGTGTTCGGCTGCACGGTGAGCCATGCGCCGTCGATCATGCACGGCAAGACGAGCCTCGTCGAGCACATCGACGATGAGATCTTCGCCGGCGTCGCGAACCCGATGACGGCCACGCGCTACCATTCGCTCGCCGTCGAGCCCGACTCGGTGCCGGCCGATGCGCTCGAGGTTACGGCGTGGACCGTCGACGACCACATCGTGCAGGGCATCAAGCACCGCGAGCTGCCGCTGTACGCCGTGCAGTTCCATCCCGAATCGGTGCTCACGCAGGACGGCTACCGCCTGTTCGCGAACTGGCTCGCCATCTGCGGCCAGCCGGACGCGGTGGACAAGAGCCTGGGACTGCAGCCGAAACTCGCGCGTTGAGCATGCGCTGAGCGCGCTCCCGCCGCACACATCCCAATGGGCGGGGCCCGGATCGTTCATGGATCCGGGCCCCGCCCATTGCGATGCTTCCGCCGGCTAAGCGCCGCGCCTGTCAGGGCTGGTTGTGGTCATCGCCGTTCTGCCCCGACTCGGAAGGCGACGGCGAGGAGGAGGGGGAATCCGACGGCGACGGTGACGGCGACGACGGGGCCTTCGTCTTGACGGTGACCTCGGACCCCTTGTCCACGCTCGTGCCGGCGGCGGGGCTGATCGATTCGACGGTCGCGTCGTCCGACGAATCGCCTTCCACCTTGACGCTCAGTCCGGCCGCCTCGAGGACGGCGCGTGCGCTCGCGAGCGACTCGCCTGCGGCGACGGACGGCACGTTCACCTGTTCACGGCCCGTCGACACCCACACCGTCACCGTGCTGTTCTGCGCGACCGACGTGCCGACCTCCGGCGAGACGCGGATGACCGAGCCCTTGGCGACGGTGTCCGACGACTCCTGCATGACGGTGACCGTCAGCCCCATCTGGGAGAGCGCGGCCAGTGCCTGGTCCTGCGGCTGGCCGACGATGCCGTCCGGCACCTTCGTCATGCCCGACGACACCCACAGGCTGATCGTGGATCCTTTGAGCTGCGAGGTGCCGTAGGCCGGGTCGGTGCGCGTCACATGGTCCTTCGCGATCGTCGCGCTGTCCTCGGTCTGCACGCTCGACTCGACGACGAATCCGGCGTCCTCGAGCGTCGACCTCGCCTGCTCCTGCGTATAGCCGGTCACGTCCGGGATCTTGATCGAACGGGGGCCGGTCGAGAACCACACCTCGACGGTGCTGCCCTCGGCGACGCGCTGGCCGCCGGCCGGGGTCTGCTTCGTGAACATGCCCTCCGGCTTCGTCGAATCGGCGTCCTGCTTGACGTTGATGTTGAGCCCGAGGTCGCTGAGCTGCTTGCGTGCGCGCGCTTCGGTCGTCGTCTCGTTGAAGGTCGGAACCGTCACGTACTTCGTCGCGTTCTGCGCGTGGTCCCACCACAGCCATCCGCCGATCGCGATGCCGAGGATGACGATGGCCGCGGCGACGGACGCGATGACGACGTTGCGCTTGTGCTTCTTCTTCGCGATCTCGGCGCGACGATCCGCGCGCGTCTTGAGCGAACCGGCCGAACCGTCCGGATTGACCTGTTCGAACTGGCCGGTGACCGGATTGAACACCTGCGTGGCCGGTCCCTGCTGGGCCGGCACCGGCTGCGGGGGACGCTGCTGTTGTTGCGTCTTCGTCGTCGACAGGTCGGTCAGCGGGTTGAATGCGGTCGCCGTCGGCACGCCGCCGTTCATGAGCGCGATGATGTCGCTCTTGAATTCGGCGGCCGTCGCGTAACGGTTCTGGCGGTCCTTCGCCATCGCCTTCGCGCAGATCGAATCCCACGCCGTCGGCAGTCCCGGCACGATCGTGCTCGGACGCACGGCCACCTCGGAGACATGCTGGTAGGCGATCGCGACAGCCGAATCGCCGGTGAAGGGCGGACGTCCGGTGAGCATCTCGTAGAGCACGCAGCCGGCCGAATACAGGTCGGAGCGCATGTCGACGGTCTCGCCGCGCGCCTGCTCGGGGGAGAGGTACTGCGCGGTGCCGACGACGCCCTGCGACTTCGTCATCGTCGTCGCCGAATCGTCGAGCGCGCGGGCGATGCCGAAGTCCATGACCTTGACGATGCCCTGCTCGGAGATCATGATGTTGCCGGGCTTGATGTCGCGGTGGATGATGCCCATCCGGTGCGAATACTCGAGCGCGCTGAGCACGCCGATCATCACGTGCTCGGCGTCGCGCTGCGAAAGCGGGCCGTTCGCCTTGATGATGTCCCTGAGCGTCTGGCCCTTGACGTATTCCATGACCAGATACGGCAGATGCTCGGTCTGGCCGTTCTCGAAGGTGATGACCTCCTCGCCCGAATCGTAGATGTTGACGATGTTCGGGTTGTTCATCTGCGCGACCGAATGCGCCTCGCGCTGGAAGCGCGTCAGGAAGATCTCGTCATGGGCGAGGTCGGGGCGCATGATCTTGATGGCGACGGTGCGACCGAGACGCGTATCGACGGCCACATGGACCTCCGCCATGCCGCCTCGTCCGATGAGCTGGCCGAGCTGGTAGCGACCACCATCCAGTGTCGTAGGCATGCTACTCATTGCTGCTCCTTCCGCCTTGCACCGCGAAGTGGTTGTGTCGTGGGGAATCCGTCTGCGCCGCCTGCGCGAACGGAGGGATCGTGTTCGTGGCCGGATCGTGGTGCGGCGCGCTCGCGACGCGCCGCGGCACCCTCTTTCCGGATGTGACCATCGTCGCGTCGACGGCGATCGTCTGCTGGTCGAGCAGCCGGCGTTCGATGCGCGACAGGACGCGGGCCACCGTCAGCGCGTCCTGCGGACGGTCGAGCGGGTCCTTCGCGAGCATCGACATGACGAATTGAGACAGTTGGAAGTCGACGGTCGCCGGCAGCGGCGGCACCGGGTTGTTGACATGCGCTGCGGCGATGTCGACAGGCGTTGCGCCGGTGAACGGACGGTGCCCGCACAGGCCTTCGTAGGCGACGACGCCGAGTGAGTAGATGTCCGACTGCGGCGTGGCGTGCTGCCCCTGCGCCTGCTCGGGGGAGATGTACTGCGCGGTGCCGACGACCATGCCGTCCTGCGTGATCTGCTCCTGGTTCGTCGAATAGGAGACGCCGAAATCGGTGATCTTGACCTCGCCGTTGGCCGAGACCATGATGTTGGCCGGCTTGACGTCGCGGTGGATGACGCCATGCGAGTGCGCGACGAAGAGGCCGCGCGCCGTCTGGACGAGGGCCGGCAGCAGCTGCGTCGGCTCCATCGGGCCGTCGATCTCATGGAACAGGTCGGCGAGCGATTTGCTCGGCACGTATTCCATGATCAGGAAGCCGATGCCGTCATGCTCGTAGTACTCGAACAGCGCGGCGATGTTCGGGTGCGCGAGATTCGCCGAATTGCGCGCTTCGGCGCGCAGCCTGCGCAGCTTCGACTCCTGGTTCGTCGTGTCGGTGCGCAGCGCCTTGATCGCGACCGGGCGGCCGAGCTGGATGTCGTAGCCTTTCCAGACCTCGCCCATGCCTCCCTGTGCGAGACGTGAATCGAGGCGGTAACGCCGGCGAATGAGCTGTCCTTCGATGAGTCTCATTGGGTAAGCGCCTCCTTCATTACTGCGGTCATGACCGGTCCCGCCGCGAACGAGCCGTAGAGGTCGACGTTGTGCACGACGACGGCGACGGCGATCTTCGGATCGTCGGCCGGCGCGAAGCCGATGACCCAGCCGTCGATCGAATCGTTGTCGGCGCCGATCTGCGCGGTGCCGGTCTTCGCGGCGACGCGGATGCCGGGGATCTCCAGGTTCGTGTTCTCGTCGGTGACGACGGCCTCCATGCCCTCGGTGAGCTGCTTCGCCGTGTCTTCGCTGAACGCCGTGCTCATGACCTGCGGCTTCGTGTCCGGCAGCACCGACAGGTCGCTGAAGCGCACGCGGTCGACGAGCGTCGGCTTCATGACCTTGCCCTTGTTTGCGACGGCCGCGGCGACCATCGCGTTCTGCAGCGGCGTGACGAGCGTGTCGCCCTGCCCGATCGACGCCAGCGCGAGACGGTCCGGAGTGACCTGCTGCGGGAAGCGGGACGCGACGGCGCGCATCGGCGTGCCGTCGGCGGCGGATCCGTCGATCGTGATCGTCGAATCGAAGCCGAGCTTCTTCGCCATGTCGGAGATCGTATCGTCTCCGAGCGCGACGCCGAGCTGCGCGAAGGCCGTGTTCGACGAATACGCTATCGCGTCCTTCAGCGAGATCTTGCCGTCGACGCCGTCGCCGGCCGACGATGAGTTCGTCAGCTCCGTCTCGGTGCCCGGCAGCGTGTAGCTCGCGCCGGCCGGGATCTGCGAGTTGATGTTGTATTTGCCCGAGTTGATCGCGGCGGCCGCGACGACGGTCTTGAACGTGGACCCGGGCGGGTACAGCTGGCTCGTCGCGCGGTTGATCATCGGGCTGGCCGCTCCCTGGCTCAGCTCGGCGTAGTTCTTGTTCGCCTCGCCGCCGTCGTGCGTCGCGAGCAGGTTCGGGTCGTAGCTCGGCTTGCTCACCATCGCGAGGATGCGGCCGGTGCTCGGCTCGATCGCGACGACGGCGCCGTCGTCGTCTCCGAGCGCGTCGTAGGCGGCCTTCTGCAGCTTCGTGTCGATCGACGTCTCGATTGAGGCGCCGCGGTTCTCCTCGCCGGTGAACAGGCCCTTGAGCCGCTGCCAGAACATCGCGTCGGATTTGCCGGTCAGCAGCGTGTCCTCGGACGCCTCGATGCCGCGGTCGGCCTTCTGCGTGACCGAGAAATAGCCGGTGACCGGCGCGTAGAGGGCGCCGTCGGCGTAGGAGCGCTGGTACTTGTACTCGTCCTGCGACGCGTCCGATTTGGCGAGGATCGTGCCGTCGGAGGCGAGGATCGCGCCGCGTGCCGCGCTGTTCGTGTAGTAGAGCGTGCGCACGTTGCGCGAGTCGCTGGCGAGCGCGTTCGAACGCACCGTCATGATCAGCGACGATGAGAGGCCGAGGATGACGAACAGCACGAGGACGGCGGTGAACAGCTGACGTAGCGTTTTGTTCATCAGGCCTCACCTCCCGGGTGTGCGCCGCCGCCCGCGCGCCGCGGCAGGTTGACGTAGGAATGGGTGTTGATCGGCGCGACGATCTGCGTGACCGGGCCGTCGTCGCCATCCGCGGCGGGGACGTGGCGGGCGTCGTTCGAGGCGGTGCGCGCCTCGGCCTGCTGGCGGCTGCGCAGTACCGAGAGCGCCTCCATGCGGAAGGTGTCGCTCAGTTCGTCGGACTGCGGCTTGTTCGCCGCGTTCGAGATGATGACGAGCAGCGCGGCGAGCAGGTAGTTCGCGACGAGCGACGAGCCGCCGGCCGCCATATACGGCATCGTCAGGCCGGTGAGCGGGATGACGAGCGTGATGCCGCCGACGACGGTGAAGACCTGGAACGCCATCGTGAACACGAGTCCCGAGGACAGCAGCTTGCCGAAGCCGTCCTTGATTTTCATCGCAATGATCATGCCGGCCGCGATGATGAGCAGGTAGAGCATGAGCACGGCGAACAGGCCTACAAGGCCGAGTTCCTCGCCGGTCGACGCGTAGATGAAGTCGGAGTTCGCCAGCGGTGTGACGGTCGGGTACCCCTGACCGAGGCCGGTGCCCATCAGACCGCCCGAGGCGAGGCCGAACAGGCCCTGCACGATCTGGCTCGAACCTCCCGGATAGCGGCTGTAGATCACCGGATCGAAGGGATGCAGCCAGGCGTCGACGCGGTAGCCGACATGCGCGAAGATGCGCGCGGCGACGACGCAGCCGGCGGCGAAGGCGAGGAAGCCGATGACGACCCAGCTCACGCGGCCGGTCGCGACGTACAGCATCGCGACGAACATCGCGAAGAACATCAGCGACGTGCCGAGGTCGTGCTGCACGATGAGCACGCCCATCGACGCGACCCAGACGATGATGATCGGGCCGAGGTCCTTCAGGCGCGGCAGCTGCAGCGGGCCGAGCTTCTTGCCGCCGACGGCGAGCTGGTCCCGGTGGTTGAACAGATAGGACGCGAAGAAGAACGCGAGGAACAGCTTCGCGAACTCGCCCGGCTGCAGCGAATACGGTCCGATCCCGATCCAGATGCGCGCGCCGCCGATTTCGCGGCCGAGGCCGGGGACCATCGGCGACAGCAGCAGCGCGAGGCCTATGACCATGCTCACATAGGAGAAGCGCCGCAGCACACGGTAGTCGTGCATGAACACGAACAGCAGGTCGCAGCAGACGAGTGCGAGGCACAGCCAGATCATCTGCCGCGTCGCGACATGGGCGTCTATCGCCGCGTCGCAGCGTGCGATCATGAGGATGCCGATCGACGTGAGCATGAGCACGCACGCCATGATCGACTGGTTCGCGTAAGGCTGGAACCTGCAGATGAGCGCCCACGTGACGATGAACAGCACGGCGATGACGCCCATCAGCACGAGCGCGTTCGTCGGCGGCTGCCCCTCGGTCCTCGCGAACATCTGGAAGACGCCGATGGCGGTGATGACGAACGCGAAGAGGATCTGCAGCAGATAGCGTATCCGGGTCTTCGTCACTTCGAATCCTTCTCCTGGGCCGTGGCGGACGGCGACGACGAAGCCGACGACGAAGCCGACGACGAAGCGGACGGCGATGGCGAGGCGGTCTCCTTCTTCGCCTTCTCGAGCGCTTCCTGCTGCGCCTGCGCGGCGGCCTTGCGGCGCTCCTCCTCATCCTTCTGCTGCTGCTTCGTCTTCTCGAGCTCCTGCTCGATCTGATCCGCCTTCGCGACGGCGGCGTCGTAGTCGTCGACGTTGATGCCGCTTTCGAGCTGGTTCTGCCATCCCTCCGGCAGTTCGCTGAACTTCAGGTCCGTCTGTTCTACCGGATGCGACAGTTTGATGCCGAAGATGTTGGTGGGCACGCCCTGGTAGATCGCGATCGTGTCACCGTCCTTCGCGAGAAAGTACTGCCTTTGGCTCCACGCGTACGCACCGCCGGCGATGCCGCACAGCGCGAGCGCGGCGAGGGCGACGACGATCACCGCGGCGACGCGTCCGCGGAAGCGTCGCGAGCGCGCCGCCTTCTTCTTCTCGAGCTGCTCGTGGTGGATCGCGGCCGCGACCTCCGGGTCGTTCGGATCGGCGCTGTAGCGGCCGTTGCTCTTGCGCACGACCGGGATCTCGCCGGTGTCCGGATCCTGCAGCTCGCCGGTCTCCTCGCGCACCTCGCTCGTGTGGCCGACGCTCGGCTTCGCCGGTGCGCCGCCGTCCGCCTGGTCGTCGTCGGAGGGACGCGGCTGGATGAGCGCGGCCGCGCGTTCCGCCGGCGACGATTTCGCGATGAGCGCGGGCGCGGCGGAGACCGGTTCGTTGACGATGTCGGCGATTGCGTCGAGCGATGCGCTCGCTGCGCCGCCGATGAGCGGCGTCTGGTGGGGGACGTCGAAGGAGTCGGCGTTGAGCGCGAGCGTCGCGTCGGCGATGACGGCTGTCACGTTGTCGGTGCTGCCGGCGCGCAACGCCATCGAGACGAGCCGCTGCGCGCACTCCTCCGGATCGCTCGCCGCGAGCATCGTCTCCTCGATCGTCGAATCCTCGAGCACGCCGCACAGGCCGTCGGAGCACAGCAGCAGGCGGTCGCCGGCGTGGGCGACGCGGATCGAGATGTCGGGGCGCGCGTCGATGTCGAAGTCGCCGAGCACGCGCATGACGACGTTGCGTTGCGGATGGTTGCGCGCTTCGGATTCGCTGATGCGTTTCGTGTCGATGAGATGCTGGACGTAGCTGTGGTCGCTTGTCAGGCGCATCAGCGCGCCGTCGCGCAGCAGATACGCGCGTGAGTCGCCGATGTGCGCGAGGACCCAGTAGCCGGAGACCAATGTGATCGCCGTGATCGTCGTGCCCATGCCGGCGAGCTTGCGTTCGCGCTTCGCCTTGCCGACGATCGCGTCGTGCGCGGCGAGCGTCGACGTCTCCATGATCGCGGTCGCTCGCGCGACGTCGCCTTCAGCGCTGTCCTGCTCGATGTGCGCGAGCGAGCGGATCGCGATCGTCGACGCGGTGTCGCCGCCGGCATGGCCGCCCATGCCGTCGCAGATCGCGACGAGATGAGCGCCCGCGAACGACGAGTCCTGGTTGTTGGAACGGACGGTGCCGACGTCCGAGACGGTCGTCGAATACATGTACAGCGTGCTGTGCTCTGCGGAGGTCATCGGCTCACCTCAGTTCGAAGGTGGTCGCGCCGATGCGCACGGGGATGCGCGGCGCGAGGATCGTGGGCGCGGTGATGCGCTGCTGGTTGACCACGGTTCCGTTCGTGCTGTGCAGGTCCTCGATGGCCCACTGGTGCGAGCGCTCGTCGGGGTAGACGCGCGCATGGTGCGACGAGACGAATTCGTCGTCGAGCACGACGGTGTTCGAGGCCGCGCGCCCCAACGTGATGACGGCTGAGTTCAACGGCACCGACGTGCCGGCGAGCGGGCCGTCGATGATGACGAGCAGCGTCGGCTGCTTGTCGGCGACCGCCGGCGTCGCGTCCGCCGTCGGATGGTTCGGCGTCGAGCTGGCGGGGGTGGCCGCGACCGGCGCGTCGGCCTTCCTGCGGACCTCACGTTCCTTTTTGCGGCGCGCGCGTGACTTGCGCGGGCTGTAGGAGGCCACGTCGCGGTACAGCGAGCGGGCGATGCTCCAGACGAACACCCACAGCAGAATCAGGAATGCGTATTTCAGTACCGCGAAGGTAAGTTCGGTAATCATAACGGCAATCGGTGTCCCGGTTCACTCCTGGTCTTGCGACGACGCCCAGTAGAGGATGCGCGTACGGCCGATCGTGATCGTATTGCCGTCGAGCAGCGTGGCCGCCGGCACCTGGTGGCCTTCGACGTAGGTGCCGTTCGTCGAGCCGAGATCGCGCGCGATGACGCCGTTGTCGGTGATGTCGATCTCCAGATGCTTGCGGGAGATGCCCGGATCGTCGATGACGATGTCGCAGCCGGAGCCCCGTCCAAGGATCGTCTTGCTCTTCGTGAGCAGGTACTGGCTGTTGTTCACCTCGAGCATCGGGCAGTCCTCGGCCTGCGCGTCGGTCGTGACCGGGACGGCGTTGCCCTGCACGGATTCGCTCGTGAGCTTGAAGTTGCCCTTCGACAGTTCGAGGTCCTCCTCGAACACGACGACGACGGGGCCTACGAACGCGTAATGCTGGCTCTTCGCGTACTTCGTGAGGTTGTCGGCGAGTTCGTTGGCGAGCGCCTCCGAGCCCCACTGCTCGATGCGGTCGAAATCGGGGGTGCTCAGCTTGAAGCGATACTCGTTCGGCGCGACCGTGCGCTCACGACCCACCGGCATCGCCGATTCGTCGATCTCGCGTTCGAGTGCGCTCGTCAGGTCGACGGGCTGCAGGTCCTTGGAGCCGAACTTCGCGAACACTCCGTTGACCGCGCCTTCCACGCTTTTCTCAAAACGGTCAAGAACGCTCATAGTAGTCCCTTTCTTATTCCTGTCCCATCCTACGCTTGGTCGCAAACCGTGCCGGCTTCTGCGGCCACCGGGCGAGCGGCCGCCGCGTCGGACGTCGCCGTGGACAGCACCGCATGGCGCGCCGTGCGCCATGGGTCGCATATGACTCATGATATATGAATACGTCTGTTCCCATCCTTTATACGGATATGCGATGACCTACGCGGCCGGCGCGCATCCGGTCCGTCATGCGCGCCGGCGCGCGTTCAGCCAATGCGCAGGGTTACGGTGCTAGCGTAAGGCGGTATGACGCAAACCACTGTGCACACGAATGACGCCCTGTCCGCCGATTCCTCGATCCCCGACTACGCCGCCGCGAAGGCGCGCACATTGCGCTTCAGCTGCGGCGCCCCGCGCTCGCCGCAGCTGCTGGGCGACGGCTCCCGCATGCTGTTCCTGCGCTCCGACGGCGCCGAGGACACGGTGACGTCGCTGTGGATGGGCGAGGCCGACGGCACCGAGACGCTGCTCGCCGATCCGCGCGCGCTGCTCGCCGACGCCGACGACGAGGACGTTCCCGCGGCCGAACGCGCCCGTCGCGAACGCGCGCGTGAAGGCGGCAGCGGCATCGTCTCCTACTCGGTCGACGCGGCCGGCCGCGTCGTCGTCTTCACGATCAACGACCAGCTGTTCGTCTCCGCGCTCAACGCCGATGCCGCGGCCGCCGACACCCATGCGCTCGACGTGCATGGCTCCGCCGACGAGCCGCTCCGTCCGATCCTCAACCCGCATGTGAGCCCCGACGGCACGCGCGTCGCCTATTCGACCGGCGCGGCCGTCATCGTCGTCGACGTCGCCACCGGCGAGGCGGGCGTCGCCTATGCGGTGCCGCGGGGCGAGCGCGCTGACGTGCGCGCCGGCGTCGCCGAGTTCGCCGCGGCCGAGGAGATGGACCGTTATGACGGCTTCTGGTGGGGGCCCGATTCGCGCACATTGCTCGTCGAACGCTTCGACGCCTCGCCTGAGCCGCTGTGGACGATCAGCGACCCGGCCCATCCGGAGCGCCGCGGGATCGACCATCGCTATCCGCGCGCGCTCACGCGCAACGCGATCGTCGAGCTCTACGCCGTGCATCTGGACGGCGACCGGCTGAACACGGAACGCACGGCGCTCGTCGACTGGGACAACGACACCTACGAATATCTGGCCGTCGTGCGTTGGGACATCGGCCATATGCCGCTGCTGCGCGTCCTCGACCGCCTTCAGCAGCACGAGCAGATCCTGCGCGTCGACGTGCCGAAGGAACAGGACTGGAAACGCTTGGCGCCCCTCGAGGACGGCGTCGTGCCGCTGATGCCGGTCACCGTGCTCGAGACGCACAGCAACGGCCAGTGGATCGACCTCATCGGCGGCACTCCCGCCTACACGCCGTCCGGCGCGCTAATCTGCTCGATCAACGACATGGCGAACGACACGAACCGCCTGACCATCGACGGCCGCCCGTTCACGCCGGTTGGCTGGCAGGTGCGCTCCGTGCTCGACGCCGACGACGAGACGGTCATGTGCATCGTGCAGCGCTCGCCCGAACAGGCGCCCGATGTGCCGAAGCAGTGGATGCCGACGGCCGCCGACCACGACGCCCGCAGCTTCGACGTGGTCGCCTTCGACTACGACGGCAACGTGTACCCGGTCACCGACGAACCGGGCGTGTGGAGCGCGACGCGCGCCGGCGACGGCCTCGTCGTCACCGGCCGCGACATGGCCGATCCGCGTGCGCGGATGACGCACTACTACCGCGGCGAGGCCGTCGCCGTCGCCAACAACGCGGCGACGCCGGGGCTCGACATCAACGTGCGCTTCGTGCGGCTCGGCGAACGCGGGCTGCATGCGGCGATCGTCGCGCCTACCGGCGCGCAATACGCGGACGCGCGCACGTTGCCGGTGCTCATGCATCCCTACGGCGGCCCCGGCTTCCAGGAGGTCACGATGAGCCAGTCCGCGTACTGGGACGCGCAATGGTGGGCCGAGCAGGGCTACCTCGTCGTCATCGTCGACGGCCGCGGCACGACGGGCCGCGGGCCGTCGTGGGACCGTGAGGTGTACAAGGCGCTGAAACAGGTCACGTTGGAGGATCAGGTCGACGCCGTGCACGCGCTCGACGACGCGGTGCGCCGCATCAACGACGCGTCCGCCTACGGCAGGCATGCGTCGGGCGCCCGCGCGCATGGGCTGCCGCGTCCCGAACTCGACCGCGTCGCGATGATCGGATGGTCGTACGGCGGCTTCCTGTCCGCGCTCGCCGTGCTCGACGCGCCGGACGTCTTCGCGGCCGCGTGCGCCGGCGCTCCTCCGACCGACTGGACGTTGTACGACACCTGCTACACCGAGCGCTACCTCGGCCTCGACGAGGCCGACTACGCGCGCAACGGCATCATCGCGGACGCGCCGGCGTTGCGCCGTCCGCTGATGCTCATCCACGGCTTCGCCGACGACAACGTGACGATCGCGCATTCGCTGCGGCTGAGCCACGCGCTGATGGCGGCCGGGCGCGACCACACCTTCCTGCCGCTGACCGGCATCACGCATATGACGAACGACCCGACCGTCGCGCGCAACCTGCTGCTGCTCCAGCGCGACTTCCTCAAGCGCTCGCTCGGGCGCTGAGGGACGCGCGGCTCAGCGCCCGGCGCCGTAGATGCCGGTGGCGATCGCCTCGGCGAAGACCTCGTTGACCTTCGGGCGCACGACCTTCATCGACGGCGTCAGGCACTTGTTGTCCTGCGTGAACGTGACCGGCAGCACGATGAACCTGCGCACCGACTCGGCGCGGGAGACCTCGGCGTTCGCGCGGTCGACGTACCTCTGGATCTCGGCGGCGACCTCCGGCAGCCCCGCGGCCTGTTCGAGAGTGAGGTCCGCCGGCAGCTTCTGCGTCGGCAGCCAGCCCTCCAAGCCTTCCTTGTCGAGCGTGACGACGGCGCCGACGAACGGGCGGTTGTCGCCGACAATGACGGCGTGTTCGACGATCGGGCAGGTGGCGATCTCCTGCTCCATCGGGATCGGCGCGACGTTCTTGCCGCCGGCCGTGATGATGATGTCCTTCGCGCGGCCGGTCAACGTGATGTGTCCTTCGTCGTCGAGCGTCGCCAGATCGCCGGTCCTCAGCCAGCCGTCGGAGGCGAAGGTCTCGGCCGTCTTCCCGGGGAGGTTGTGGTAGCCGCGGAAGACGTTCTGGCCCTTGACCTCGAGTTCGCCGGTAGGCGAGATGCGCACCGACGATCCGGGCACCGGCTGCCCGACGGTGCCGATGACGTTGTCGTGGACACGCGTGAACGCGAAGGGCGCCGCCGTCTCGGTCAGGCCGTAGCCCTGGATCATCGTCAGGCCGATGCCGTTGAAGAACGTGGCCAGACGGCGGTCGAGCGGCGCGCCGCCGCATGCGAGGTACTTGATGCGCGGGCCGAAGGCGCCGCGGATCGAACTGTAGACGAGACGTTCGTAGAGCGCATGCTCGGCGCGCTGCTTCGCGTCCGGCGTTGCGCCCTGCTGCGCCATCTCGCTCCAGTCGCGCGCCGACTCGGCCGCCTTCGCGAAGATGCGGCCCTTGAAGCCGGTGCCGGCTTTGCGCGACGCCGCATTGTAGACCTTCTCGAACACGCGCGGCACCGACAGCACGAAGGTCGGCTCGAACACCCGCATGTCGTGCGGCAGCGTCTTCGTGCTCGGCAGATAGCCGATGACGCCGGCGTCGGAGGTGAACACGAAGTACTGGATGAAGCGGGCGAAGCAGTGGGCGAGCGGCAGGAACAGCAGCAGGCGCGCGTCGCCTTCGAGCATCTCCGGGACGCATTCCGCGGCCGCGCGCGTGATGCTCACGAAGTTGCGGTGCGTCAGCTCGGCGCCCTTCGGCGCGCCGGTGGAGCCCGACGTATAGACGATCGTCGCCAGGTCGTCGGCGCCGACGCCGGCGATGCGCTCGTCGAGCTCCTCGTCGGAGACCATGACGCCGAGGCCTTTGAGCGCGGCGATCGCGTCCGCGTCGAGCATCAGGATGCGTTCGAGGCCCGGGCAATGGTCGAAGACGGAGTCGAGGCGGTCGAATCGCTCCTGATTGTCGGCGATCGCCAGCTTCACATCGGAATCGTTGAGGATGCGCTCGGCCTGGATCGCCGAATCGGTGTCGTAGATCGGCACCGTCACGGCGCCGACGGCGGCGAGCGCGAAGTCGAGCAGACCCCATTCCACGCGCGTCGCTGAGAAGATCGTGACGGCGTCGCCCTTCGCGACGCCGAACTGGATCAGGCCCTTCGCGATCGCGCGGACCTCGTCGTTGAACCGGCCGGCGGTGAGCGTGCTCCACGAGCCGTCGGGCTCCTTGTTCTCGGTGAGCGGGGAATCGGCGCCGGAACGCTCGAGGCGGTCGGTCAGCAACGTGTAGATCGTTTCATTGTCGCGTACGGTGAGCGCATGGCCCGGCGTCGTGTACTCGGTGAGCATGGGGGAATCCTTCGTATCGGCCTTGTTCAGGCGGCTTTCGCGGCCGCATCGGCCATCCTACGGTACCGTAGGGAACGTGCGCGTCGTATGAATCGACAACACACGCCGGCCGTGCTTTGTAGGGAACGCACAATCGGGGGATGCGCGACCGGCCGCGCGGTACGTCGAGCGCGTGAACGCGTCCGGGCGTGCGGCGGCGGTGCTTAGGATGGTCGGTATGGAAATCGCGATGGTCGACGAACGGCATGTGCGGCAGGCGATGGCGAGGACGGTGCTTCCCGCCACGGGCACATGCGCGCATGAGGGATACATGGAACCGGCGCACGAGGATTGGGCGGGGCGCCCTTTGCCGCGGCTGCGCAGGTTCGGCAGGCTGCATTACGTGTGCTACGACGTGGACGAGTTCCACCGGCTCGGCATCCCCGGCGCGTCGCGCGAGAACCACGGCGCCGTCGTGTTCTCCCATGGCTTCTCTGAATTCGCGGCCAAATACGGCGAGCTCGTGTGGTACTTCCTGCTCGCAGGCTTCTCGGTCTGCGTGCTCGAGCACCGCGGGCACGGCTATTCGGCGCGCGACGTGGAAGACGACCAGATCGTCTACATCGACGATTGGCGCCGCTACGTCGCCGATCTCGCGAAGTTCACGAAGGAGGTGGGCGGCGCCTACGCGCGCGGCGGACGGCCCACGCTGTTCGCGCATTCGATGGGCGCCGGCATCGCGGCGGCGATGCTCGAACGCTGTCCGAACATCGTGGCCAGGGCCGTGCTCTCGTCGCCGATGATCAAGGCGAACACCGGCGCGCCGAACTGGCTTGCTGCCGCCGTGTGCGGCGCGGCGTGCGACCTCGGGCGCGCGAAGTCGATGGCGCCGGGGCAGCACGGGTTCACGCCGGTCATCGATTGGCGCGACGAGCAGGGGGCGTGCGCCGGGCGGCTCGAATGGTACAAGGAGCTGCGCATCGCGGACACGCACTACCGGACGACGGCGGCCGCGAACGAATGGGTGCGTCAGGCCGTGCGCATCTCGCGCGCCATCCTTGATCCGGACATGTGCGAACGCATCGACGTGCCGGTGCTGCTGTTCCAGTCGGGACGCGACCACTGGGTCAGCAATCCGGCGCAGGACGCCTTCGTGCAGCGTGTGGGACGTGACAGCGGCCGCATCAGCAAGGTGCGCATCGAGGATTCGGTCCATGAGATCTTCTCGATGCCGAACGCCGTCGTGGCGCCGTATCTGCAGCGGATCTTCCGTTGGCTGCAGTCGGAGGAGACGGTGACGGTGCTGCCGTAGCGCCGCCGGCCGCCAGATGCGTTAGAATCGCCTCGGAAACAGCGGCGCGCGCGTCGGCGACGGCCGCGCATGAGCATAAAAGCGGGGCGTACAGTGACGCGGAACGCACATGGTGATCGGGACGGCGCCGGCGGCGCGGCCGGCGGTGGCCGCAGCGCGCAGGAGCAGGTGCAGGACCTGCTGAGCCGGTCGGCGCATGAGGAATGCGCCGACGCCGCGCAGACGCTCGCCGACGAGACGGTCGCCACGCGGTCCCTCGAGCAGACGCCGCGGCGGATGATGACCGGCGTGCTGTGCACGTTGCTCGGGGGCGCCTTGTGGGGCGTCAACGGGTCGGTGTCGAAGATCCTGATGGAGGGGTACCACATCGCGCCGCTGTGGCTCGCCTGCGTCAGGGAGATCGTCGCCGGGCTCATCTTCCTCGGCTGCGCGGCGGTCGGGTCGCGGCATGCGCTCGTCGAAGCCGTGAAAAGCGTGCGCGAATACCCGATGTATCTGGTCACGGCGCTCACCTGCGTCACGCTCGTGCAGGTCGCGTACCTGTTCTCGATCCATTGGACGAACGCGGGCACGGCGACGGTGCTGCAGACGGTGAACCTGCTGATGGTGCTCGTCTACGTGTGCGTGCGCGGCAGACGCAGGCCGACGGCCAAGGAGATCGTCGGCGTGACGCTCGCGTTCGCAGGCGTGTGGCTGCTCGCGACCGGTGGCAACGTCAGCTCGCTCGCGTTGCCGCTGCCGGGGTTGCTGTGGGGGCTTGCGGACGCGTTCTCGTGCGCGTGCCTCGCGATCATCCCGGTCATGCTCATCGCGAAGTACGGCAACTTCGTCGTCAACGGCATCACGTTCCTGCTGTCCGGGCTGCTGCTCACGCCCTTCGTGCAGCCGTGGAAGGACGTGCCGCAGCTCGACGCGCGCGGGTGGGGGCTGCTGCTGTTCACGATCGTCGTCGGCACCTTCGTCGCGTTCTGGCTGTACATGGCCGGCGTCGTGCGCATCGGCTCGATGCGCGCGACGATGCTCGGCACGATCGAGCCGGTCATGGCGACGATCACGGCCGTCATGTGGACCGGCGCCGTGTTCTCCGGCACCGATTGGGTCGGCTTCGCGCTCATCATCGTGATGTCGTTCCTCGTGCGGTAGCGGCCGTCGCGCTCATGGGTGTGCCGGTTGCATAATCGAGGGTCGTCGCCGTGCGCGCGGCCATACAATCGTGGACGATTGCCTGAGGCGTGCCGAAGGCCTGCGGGCGAGGCGGCCTGAGGGCGGGACTGCAGAGAAAGGATCGATTATGCTCTCGACGGCGCAGAACGTGACGATGACCGTGCTCAATGTGATCGTATTGATCGCGTTGCTCGTGTTCGGCGTGTTCGCCGTGTACAACAACAAACCGAATTTCGAGCTGACGCCGGAGCACCTCTACGACCAGCAGAAGGGTCAGCAATGGGGCATCTGGGTGTTCGTGTTCATCATCGTCAGCTGGCTCGTGACGCTGCCGGGCATCTTCGGCCCGCTCAGCAACGGCTGGACGCAGGTGCTGTGGTGGATCGAACTCGTGACGAATGTGGCGTCCCTCGTGTGCTGCTGCGCGGCGATCTTCTACTATCATCGCCTCAACACGCGCCCGCACGACTGATGCGCCGACGCGTCACCGCGTGCATCGATGACGCCGGACATAAGCGAGTGGCGGCCGGAATCTCCATGGATTCCGGCCGCCACTCGCTTTATTCGGCTCATTCGATACGCGTCGCTGATGGCGCGTTACGCTCGCCGTCAGCGCGGACGATCATGCGTCTTCACTCCTCGCGGCGACGTGCGCTCAGCGTGGCGACACCGCCGACGAACGCGAGCGTGAACGCCGTGATGAGCACGGCGCCGGTGCTTGCGCCGGTGGCGGCGAGCTTGCCGCTGGCGGCGTTCGCGACCTGCACCGACTGCGGCGCCCGGGATGTCGCGTCGGACGTCGCAGCGGCTGTGATGGTGCTGCCGGTGGTGCCGGTGCTGCCGGTGGAGACTGCCGCGCCGGGAGTCGCCGGCGCGGTCGGAGTCGTCGGATTCGACGGGTCGGTCGGCGTCGTCGGCTGCTGCTCGGCCTTGACCGCGGCTTCGAGCGCGATCTCGGCGAGGCGGAGGTCTTCCTGACGGTCCTTGAGCGCCTGCTGGGCGTCGGCAAGCGAGGCCTGTGCCGCGTCGAGCCGGGCCTGGGCGTCCGCGGCCGCCTGCTTGGCCTCGTCGAGCTTGGCCTGCGCCTCCTGGACGGCGGGTGTGTTGCCCACGTTCTTCCGGGCTTCGTCAAGCGCGGACTCGGCGGCCTTGACGGCCGCATCGGCGGCATCCTTGGCCTGCTGGGCGTCATCGACGGCGGCCTTGGCTGCGTCGGCGTCCTGCTGGGCCGCGGCGACCGCTTCGCCGGCCTTCGCGACGGTGTCCGTGGCGTCCGCGAGCGCCTGATTGCGCCTGGCGAGCTCGTCCTTGGCCTCCTGCAGATCGGCGACCGTCTGCTTGGCGTCCGCGAGTTTCGCGGCCGCCGCGTCGGCCGCCTGCTGCGCCTGCGCCGCCTCGGCGGCCTTGTCGGCCGCTTGGGCGGCCGCCGCGTCGCTTGCCTGCTTCGCCGCGTCGTAGGCCGTTTGCGCCTTGTCCAGATTCGCCTTGGCGTCCTGCATCGCGGCGTACTTGTTCGCCGCATCATCCTTGGCGGTCTTGGCCGCGTCGGCGTTCTGGTTCGCCTGGTCGAGCGCCTTCGAGGCGTCGTCCGCCTTGCGTTGTGCGGCGGCGAACGCGGCTTCGGCGGCATCGTAGGCCGTCTGTGCGGCATCGAGCGCTTCGGAGGCCTGCGTGTACTTGGCTTCCTGCTCGGCCGCGTCCTTCTGTGCGTCCGCCTTGGCCTGCTGCGCATCGGTGTGCTTCGTCAGCGCGCTGTCGTAGGCCTGTTCGGCGTCCGACTGCGCGCTCTGCGCCGTCTGGAGGTCGGCGGCCGCCTGCCTGCTGGCCTGATCCGCCGCATCGGCCGCCTTGTTCGCGGCCTCCACGGCTTCCTGCGCACTCGCGAGCGCATCCTGCGCGTCCTTGAGCTTCTGCTGCGCGTTGCGGATGGAGTCGACGTACTCCTGCAGCTCCTGCTGGTAGACGTCCGCATCGGTGGGCGTCGTGTCGTCGACGCCGTCATAGCGGATGATGTTGGAGCTGCTGTTCTCCATGGCGGAGGTCGGCACCATGGCGCCATTGGCCGGATACTGGCTGATGCCCATGCCGGTGGCGACTGCATTGGGATTCGAGCAGTTGAGGTAGTGGCCGATGGTGGGGTAGAGATCAGGGTACGTTATGCTGATTTGATACGGGGTCATCGATTCGAGACCCGGATACTTGCCGCTGGCGAGGGCGTCCTCATAGATGGCTTTCTCCTCAGTCCACCAGCCGGCAAGGGGATCGCGGTACCCCCACGCCAGATTCTCGGAGAGCGAGAGGTTGTCCGTCAGTACCTGGTTATGCTGCATGACGAGTTTCGTCGCCGCATTCGCCTGTACCATCGCGGCGGCCATTGCGGCATCCGAGATCTTCAGCGGTGCAAGACCTTCGCCGGCGCGCAGCTGGTTGAGTTCCTGAATGAGCGCCACGGCCTGAAGCATGTTGTCCAGGCTCGTGGCGTCCTTCGGATTCCCGATTTGCGTGTACTGCAGCCACGATCCGCCGTCAGCCGGCGCGATCTCGGTCGGCTTGTTCGGGTTCTTGGTGCTCAGCGCCGGATCCAGCAGCACCTGCTGTGCGAGCGTCGCGTTGCGATACTCGAACCAGCCGAGCGCACCTTTCTGCTCGAGCTCGGTCGCGGCGGCCGCCGCCTTGGTCGCGTCGTCCACGGCCTTCTGCGCGGCCTCGAGCTTCTGCTGGGCCGCCACCTTGTCCTGTGCGGCCTTGTCGGCTGCCGCCTGCGTGTCCTTCATCTGCTGCTCGGCGGCCGCCACCTTCTGCTCGGCGTCGCTCTTCGCGGCTGCGGCGTCGGCGAGCGCCTGCGCCGTCGTGGACTCGTCGCGTTCGGCGGCGGCGAGCGTCGCGTTCGCCTTGTCGAGTTCCTGCTTGGCGGCGTTTGCGTCATTGCGTGCATCCAGCAGAGCGTTGTGGGCGTTCTGATAGGTGTGGTTCGCGTCGCTGAGTTCGGCGTTGGCCTGATCGGCCTGCGAACTCGCCTCCTGCGCCTGCTTGAGCGCCTCGTCGTACTTCACGACCGTGCTGGCGGCGTCCTGCTTCGCCTGCTCCACCTTCGCCGGATCCGTGGCGTCGCCGGCGATCTGCTCCGCTTCGTCGAGCTGCTGCTTGGCGGCGTCGGTCTTCTGCTGCGCCGCTGCGGCCTGCTTGGCGGCGTCCGCGCTTGCGTCATTCGCCGCCGTCGCCGCCGTCGCGGTGCCGTCCGCATCCTGCTCGAGCGCGTCCATATCGGTGGCATCCACCTGCTGCTGCAGTCCGTCCACCTTCGTCTGCTGTTCGTCCACGGCATCCTGTGCCGCCGACTCGTCCGCCTTGGCCGCCGTTTCCGTGTCCTGCGCCTGCTTGAGCGCATCCGTCGTCTGCGTCTGCACGGCCATGGCGTTCTGCAGATGGTCGGAGGCTTCGCCGAGCTTGGTGTTGGCTTCGTCGAGCGCGTCCTGTGCGGCGGCCGTGTTCGGATCGTTGGCGATCGCGTCGTCGACGGCCTGCTGCGCGTCCTGCACCGCCGCATTCGCCTGATCGACCTCGCCGTTCGCGTCCGAGACGGCGCCTTCGGCGTTCTTCTGCGTTTCCTGCGCCTGAATCACGCCTTCCTTGGCGGCGTCCACGGCCGCCTGCGCCTGCTGCACCGCGCTGGTCGCAGCTTGCTGTTGTGTCTGGTTTTCCGGCTGCTGCGGCGCCGAGGGCTCGTCGGCCATGGCGACCATCGGCGCGCCGAGCGTGGCGATGGCGGCCATCGTGGCCACCGTGCCGTTCACCGCCTTCATCGTCGGGAACGGGTTGTTCTGCTCTTTGCCGCGCGGACGCGCATGCTTTCCCTGTGTCATATGGACCCCCTTCAGTGGTCTTTGTGTGGCGGCTGACGTCGCCGCTGTTCTTCTCTAACAGCAAAATCCATCATAGGGGAAGCGAAAATAACACACGCGCGATTTGGGAAAATTATTTCCTCGCGACTATTATGCGTGCTTCAATCGTCAGTTCGCTGATCTGTGTGAGATCAAGCGCGTCAATGTCGGCGTTGAACAGCAGCGGGGTCATATGAGCGAAGGTTCTCACGTCGGCGGGTGGCATTGCGAGGGTCTGCGAGACGGTGCGCATGCTCAGCACGTCGAAATGCCCGCAGAACTGTTCGATTACGTGTTCGTTTGAATAGTCGGTGTTCCGCAGCTGTTCGCGCGCGAGCTCGCGTAATTGTTCATCGTGATGCGTGCCGGGGACCACTTTGACCACGACGGCGTCGTCCTTCATGACACGGTGGAATTCCGCGGTGTTTATCGGGGAGAAGACATCAAGGACGCAGTCGATTGCGCCGTCGCGCACCGGAAGGTCGGCAAGGTTGCCGACGAACCATTTGACGGCCATGCCCGTGTCCTCGCGTGCCGCCTGCTGGATCGAATCCTTCGAGATGTCGAAGGCGAGCACGTCGACTTGCGGGTTTGCGCGCTGCACGGCGCGTGAGTAGAAGCCCTCGCCGCAGCCGACGTCCAGGATCGCGGGGCGCTCGCCGCTGTATGGGCCGGCGAAGTCCGCGGCGGAGGGGATGGCGTCGAGCACGGCGTCGCGGATATGGTCGTAGTAGCCGGCTTCGAGGATGCGCGCGCGGTTCGCGAACGATTCCTTGTTGTAGAACGGCGACTGTTTCGCGGCGGGCATGAGGTTGACGTAGCCCTGTTTCGCGATGTCGAAGGTGTGGCGGTCGGCGCAGCGCAGGCTTGTGCCGTCCAGGTGCAGCGCGTCGTGGCAGATCGGACAGATGAAGTACCGTTCACTGTCGCCGAAGCGCGCGATTTTCGCAGGATTCATGCCGCCATCGTAACTGCGGAGGGGGTCAGGGAGTATGGGGCGGGTCTTGGAAGTGGCCGGATTCGCGTGATGCGTGCGCCGCGCGGGGCGATGGCTCGTTCGCGGCGGCCATGCATGTCGGCTGCTGCATGGCCGTGCGCGTCTCGGTTCGTATGGCCATCCTCGCCGACGCTTGCATTGCCGTGCGCGCCGCTGTATCGGCATCCCGCCGCCCGCATAAGTCGATTGTTCGTCCAAGCAACCGACTTATGAGGCGGCGGATATTGGTCTGGGTTATGGATGCATGGTGGCAATGAGCGGTTTTGGTCCGTATTGAAAGGTCATGCGCGCATATGCGGCGGGTGTGTGCGCATTTGTGCTGATCTGGGGGATGGGCGGAGACATGGCCGGTCCCGTGGCCGCATAACTCGTCTTGTTGGGTGAAAAGCTGAGTTATGCATTCGGCGGGCGGGGGTATGCATTGGCGCCTGCGAAACCTGAAGTGCGATCCGGATCTGGTCCCCGTTCAACAGCATCGGTTGGAACGAATTCCACGCCAGCGCGCCAAGGTGCCCTTTCCGGTCTATACCCCCGGCTCTGCCTATCTTGAGCAGATGGGCAGAGCCGGGCGATTTTTGCGTTCAACAGCCGTGTACTGTGTTCCGTGCCCATCTCTTGCCCACAAATCGAGTGAACGACGATGATCTATCGTGATTCATCGTGAACTTCGATGTGCCGCGAAAACCGTTGGAACACTGGAAAAATACCGTGAAATCAGAGAAAAAGAAGAGTGCGAGCGGCGGGACTTGAACCCGCACGAGCATGAGCTCACTGCCACCTGAAGACAGCGCGTCTACCATTCCGCCACGCTCGCAGACAAACATCGAATTTACACCATGCGTCGCATGTGCGCAACTCGGCGTGTTGCGGGGTGCGTCGCCTTGGGGTCATTCCTTGGTCAGCGTATCGAGACGGTCGTTGAGCTGGGCCAGTGTCGTCTGCCCCAGTTGCGTTTCGAGTGCGTGTTGCGCCGCGTCAAGCTCGCCGTCGAGCAGAGTGTGGATGTTGCGGCCCACCGGGCATTGCGGGTTGGGGTTGTCGTGGAATCCGAACAGTTGCCGGCCCGGGCCTTCGATCGCGCGGTAGACGTCCAGCAGCGTGATCGATTCCAGCGGCCGCGCGACATGCGCCCCGCCGATACCGGCGTCCACGGTGACGAGGCCGGCGTCCTTGAGCTTGCCGATGACCTGGCGGATGATCACCGGATTGACGTTGACGCTGTCGGCGATGAACGATGACGTCACCTTGCTTGTCGCCCCGAAATGCGCGATGCACAGCATGACGTGCACGGCGATCGGGAATCGTGACGATATCCGCATGCCGTTTCCCCTCATGGCCGTTTCCTTTCCTGTGTCCGCGGTCGTCGGCGTTCGTGCCTCGATGCTCTCGGCGATCGTTGCGGCGCTTGGCGACGCGCCGGGCGTTGTTGTAACAGTTGACATTACATCACAGTGGTGGTTGACTGTCAATCAACATGTTGTAACAAATAAAGTTACAACTGGGAACGCAAGCACGTCAATGCTGGAAAGGACATCATCATGGCACAGAAGATTGCGGTCATCGCGGCGAATGGCAAAGAAGGACGTCTGATTGTCGAGGAGGCGGTCGACCGCGGCCTCGACGTGACGGCCATCGTGCGCGGCGAGAACAAGACGACCGCGCCACACGCCATCATCAAGGACGCCTTCGATCTGACGAAGGACGATCTGAAGGGATTCGACGTCGTCGTCAACGCCTTCGGCACGTGGACTCCGGAGACCTTCGACGAGCTGCCGCATGAGATCGCGCATGTCGCCGATCTGCTCGCCGGCACCGATGCGCGCTTCATCGTCGTCGGCGGCGCGGGCAGCCTGCTCGTGGACGCGGACGGCAGGAAGATCGCGCTCGAGGACACGCCTGATTTCCCCGAAGCGTACAAGGGCGTTTCGGCGGCGCACGGCAAGGCGCTCGCCGGCCTGCGCTCGCGAGACGACGTTGAGTGGACCTATGTGAGCCCGGCCGCCGACTTCGTCGCCGATGGTGAGCGCACCGGCGAATACCGGCTCGCCGGGGATGACCTCACGCTGAACGCCAACGGTGAGAGCGAGATCAGCTACGCCGACTACGCGATCGGCATCGTCGACGAAATCGTCGCCGACCATCCGCACATCCGCGAGCGCATCTCCCTCGTGAGCAAGTAAGGCGGGCCGATTCGTCGCATCCGTGAATCCGCGTCCGGGCGATAAGCTTTGCGCCGCCCGGACGCGGATTCGCTGTATCTGACCATATCCGCTGTGGCTATAGCAGTCCGTTCCGCCGCATCGCCGATACGATGTATCCCACCATCACTGCGTATCCCCTCGCCGACGGATGGAAGCCGTCATGCGACCAGAAGACCTTGGGGTCGCCGATCGGGGCGAACGCGAGCGCGATGTAGGGCACATGTTCGTCGGCGCACACATGCCTGCTGATGCGCGTCTGATCGGCGATGCGTATGCGCAGCGCCTTCTTGAGCGCATTGCCGAGCACCGGTGAATTGTGCGGTTGTCCCGAACTCAGGGTCACGACGTGATCGGCGAGCTGCTTCGCCTCCGCCACGGCGGCGCGCAGGTCGGCTTCCCATTCCTTGCCGCTGCGCATCGCCATGATGTCGTTCGACCCGGCGCAGAGCACGAGGATGTCCGCGCGTCCGCCGTCGGCCTTGACCTGGGGCAGCAGACGGTAGCGCACGCGGCGCATCGTCGCCCCCAGCTTGCCGTAGGCCGCCCAATGCACGTGCCTGCCGCTCGCCTTGGCCATCGCGCGTGCCAGCTGCGCCGGGAAACCCTGCGACTGTTCGGGGACGCCGCATCCGGCCACCATCGAATCGCCTACGACGATGAGCTTCAGCGTGTCATCGTCGCTGGCCGGCCTCGTTTCCGCGCTGGGTTCGGCGTCGGCATGTGCGAACGCGTCGCCCACGCGCTCGCCCGGGGGCTCGGGCATCAGATGCACATGACGTTTCGCCCAGGCGCCCTCGATGGTGGCCATGACCTTTTCGAAGGGGTTCATAGATGTGCGTGCCTTCGCGTTCATCCGCGCGATCCGTTCGCGTAGAAGCGGGCGAGCGTCTCGTCGCGGAACTCGTCGAAGTAGCCGCCGTCGATCGATGCGCGGATGTCGTCGAGCAGATGCACGAAGAAGTACTCGTTGTGGATCGTCGCGAGCGTGAACCCGTTCATCTCGTGCGAACGCAGCAGATGGTCGACGTAGGCGCGCGAGTAGTGCGTGCACGTGTAGCAGCCGCAGCCCTCCTCGAGCGGGCCGAAGTCGTGCTTGAACTGCGCGCGCTTGATGTTGTAGCGGCCGTCGCGCGTGAAGATCGCGCCGTTGCGGCCGCAGCGCGCCGGCGCCACGCAGTCGAAGGTGTCGCCGCCGTTCTCGACGCATGCGAAGATGTCGTCCACCGCGGCGATGCCGAGCACATGGCGCGGGCGGCTTTGCGGCATCTCGTCGCAGATCCATGCGCAGATGTCGCCGATGATGCGTTTCTCCATTGCGCCGCCGATGCCGACGCCGTCGAAGTCGAGCGACGCGATCTGCTGCGCCGCGTGACGCCGCAGATCCTCGTAGTTCGCGCCCTGCACGACGCCATAGAGCGCCTGATAGGGTTTGCCGACGCGTTCCGCCGTGAGCCGTTCATGCTCGGCGACGCAGCGCTGCGCCCAGCGGTAGGTGCGTTCGACCGAGTTCTCCTGATAGCGGCGCGTGTTCATCAGCGTCGTCAGCTCGTCGAAGGCGAACATGATGTCGGCGCCGATCTTGTGCTGGATGTTCATCGATATCTCCGCCGAGAAGCGGTGCAGCGAACCGTTGAGCGGCGATTTGAAGGTCACGCCGTCCTCGTCGACGAAGGCCATGCGTTCCTTGCCTGCGGCGATGACGTCGTCCGATTTCATGCCTTTCACGTCCATCGCGAGCGTCTTCTTGAAGCCCGCGCCGAGCGAAAGCACCTGGAAGCCGCCGGAATCGGTGAAGGTGGGGCCGTTCCAGTTCATGAACTTCGCAAGTCCGCCCGCCTCGTCGAGCACGTCCTCGCCGGGGCGCTCGTACAGGTGGAATGCGTTCGACAGCAGGCACTGCGCGCCGAGATCGACCATTGATTCGGGCAGCACGGCCTTCATCGCGCCTTGCGTGGCGACCGGCACGAAGGCGGGCGTCCTGATGTCGCCGTGCGGCGTGTGCAGGATGCCGGTGCGTCCGTAGCGCGCGCCGCCCTTGCCTTTGCCGTCGGGGGCGTCGGGCAGCCGTGTGAGCTGCTCGAAGTGGAAGGCGCTGCGGTCGCCCGGCTTGCCCGCTTCGGCGCCGCGCGGATGCTCGACGAGCTGAGGTGCCGGCGCGCTCGTGATCGTATTGTCTGCTGGAATGCTCGTGCTGGTCATGCGTGCAATTCTAGGGCCTGCGGTTGTCCATCGGCATGGGTTATACGCTCTGGCCGATGTTTCGACCCATCGTCCATCTCATCGTCGATGATGTTTTGCCGTGGAGGATTGCATGACGAAACCATTCCTATCTTTTCTTTGATGAAAAGGGGAGGGCCGCCGATTGGCCGGATGCGATACCGGGATGAGGGGCCTGCATCCTCGTGGGCAACGTTCTATGCGCCCATCCGCTCGTCATTCAGCTGCTTGAGGCGTCGCGGCCGGCGCTGGAGTTCCCGCCCCGCAGCAAGCCGTTGAGAAGGGCGGTGCGGAACCGTTCGTATCGCACCGCGTAGAAGACCATCATGAATTGAATACGGTGCGCGCGTCGCAGTGCGCCGGATCGACCTGATCGATCGGCGTATCGAGGAGACTCGCGTCCGGAAAATCCGCATAGTCGTATGCGCGAATACGGATGTGGCCACGGTGGGCGGCGCCCACCGTGGCCACATCCGTCATTCGGTGCGGGTTACCTGATGCGTTTGCGCAGCGCGATCAGGTAGAGGATGCCGCTGGCCGCCGCGAGCGCCAGCGCCGCTGCCATGATGGCGGCGATGCCTGCGCCGGTCTTGGCCAGTGGTGATTGCGTCGGCGTCGCTGCGCGAGGCTGCGTCGGCGTAGTCGGCTGTGCCGGGGTTGCGGGAACGGTCGGTTTCGTCGGAGTCGTGGGCTCGGTCGGCGTATCCGGCGTATCCGGTGTGTCCGGTTCGGTCGGCTGCGTCGGCTCCGTAGGCGTCTTGGCGTTCGTCACGGTCACTTCGGCGGTGCGTGCGTCGTTGCGCAGCTGCTCCTTCGTCACTCTGATCGGCTTGGTGTCCAGATTGTATCCTTCCGGAGCCTTGGACTCGGTCAGCGTGTAGTCGTCCAACGCCAATCCGGACAATGATGCGGTGCCGTCGGCTCCGGTGACCATCGTGCCCACGACGGAGCCCGTGCCGTCGGTCACCGTGAATGTGGCGCCCGCAAGCTTCGTGTTCGCATCGGCTGCGTCGACTTTGGTCAGATGGATCGCGTACGCCGTCCTCCTGTCGGTCACCCGCACGGCGAAGGTCTTCGCCGGCGCATGCTGCAGATCGGCCTCGGTCACATGGACTGGATCCGCCGTGTCATATCCTTCCGGGGCCTTGGTCTCGGTGATCGTATAGTCGTCGGCGAGCAGCTTCCCGATGCTGGCGTGGCCCTGCGCATCCGTGGTCATCGTGCCCTCGACGACGCCCGTGCGGTCGCGCGTCACCGTGAACTGCGCGCCGGCGAGCGCGGCGCCGTCCTCGTCGTATTTGGACAGGTCGATCGCGTAGTTGTATCCGTTGGCCATGCCGCTTGCGGACTGCCATTTGACGGTCCAGCTGCGCGGGACGTCCTCGTCGCCGTCATAGGTGGCCGTCGCGGAGTTCTCGAACACCTCGCCGTTCGCCGGCGTGTAGTTCGCCTGCACCCGGTACAGCACGAGCAGGCCTTCGCCGTCGGTGAGGTTCCCCAGCTGCATCGTGAAGCTCTTGCCGTCCGCCGAGAACTGCGGCTTCGGATATTGGTCCGTCACGTCGGTCGCGCCGTCGAGGTCGAACTGCCCGGCGTCATCGATGATGAAATGGCCCCGCTGCACCTGGAAGCTGTCGCGGATATACGAGGTGCCCGGGGTGCCGAGCGTGTCCGTGACCGTCAGATTGTTCATCGTCGGCACGCCTGCGCCGTTGATGCGCAGCGCATACTGGATCGTGTCCCGGGTGTCCGGAAGCTGCCAGCCGTATTTGGCGAACTTTTCGTTCTTGTCGTCGTGTGACATGTCGATGTATTCGAGATCGCCGCCGGTAATCGTCCGTCCGCCGAACTGGAGGTTGAACGGCTGCTTGCCTTTCTCCGGCTTGTGCCCCTGGTCCACCATGAACGCGAGCGCCACGTTGCCGGTGATGTTGGAGTGGCTGTCCACATAGTCGGTGAACGTGAAGATGACCTTCGAATCACCGCGCTGGCATGTGCCGACGGCCACGACGCCTCCGTCATCGTCCTTCACGTCGAAGCGTTCGGTCGTGTACGACACGTATCCGGACGGCCACGTGAGCGTGGCTGTGTCACCGGCGTGCACGGTGTGGTTCGGAATCGTGAAATCAAGGTTGAGCTGCACGGCGACGGTGTCCTGGATGGTGTGTTCGGACAGCGTCGCGTGCGTCTCGATCTGCCCCGAGACCTCCTTGGCGTCCGCTGGAATCGCGGACATGAGCGCGGCGGGCAGCGCCATCGCCGCCGATGCGAGCACCGCGACGAGCACCATGAGCATGCGGCCGAAGCCGGTCGTGTTGTGTTGTAGCCGCCGCGATTGCGCGGTGTGGCCTGATCTGCTCACCATGAGTATTATCCTTCCCTTGATGGATCGCCATTGTCCTTCTCCGGATGGTTCGTCATCGTCCTTCTCCGGATGGTTCGCCCGTGCCGATTCGGTCAGACGGACGACGTGTTGCCGTCACTGTAGCGAGTGGATTCGCCCGCCGTGTGCCATATCGTGCTCGGCGTACGGTTACGGGGCATCCTCCGCCGCGATGTCTAAAGGACGTCCGATTCAAGAATCTTTCGACAAAGCGCAATCGAGTTTTCAGCGGACGTTCAGGAAACATCAAGCGGCCGCGTTTTAACTATGTGGATAGAGATTCCTCTACCGGTGATGAACAGCGCCGCGCGCCACGCCGCCCGCGCACTACGATGACCGGTGACGAACGTAGACAATGCACCGAGTGACGAACGGAGAGACAGATGAGTGACGAGAACCGTTACCCGTGGGAGACGAGCGATTCCGACGGCGCGCAGCCGAACACCGCACATACGAACGATGCGCCGGCGGACGACGCGGCGCCGGCGCGGCAGCCGGACGCGTCCGCGTCCTCGGACGATGCGCCGACGCATACGCTGCCGCCGCTGCAGCCGGCGACGCCGAACGCCGACGACGCGCATACGACGCCGATCCCGTCCGCCGGCGCGCAGCCCGCGCAGCAGCCGGCGTCGCAGGGATACCGTTCGGCGCCGCTGTACGGGGCGTACGCGCCGACGACGCCGAACCCGCAGCCGACGCAGCCGACGCAGCAGCCCGACCATCAGCAGACGCAGCCGACGTCGCCGTTCGCGCTGCCGTTCCAGAACCAGAACATACCCGGCGCGAACCAGCAGCCGCATGCCGGCCGTTCGCCGTACGTCCCCCTCGACGCCGCGAACAGCGGCGCGGGCAACAACGACGGCGGCGCCGGCGCGCCGGGCGCCCCGACGTCGCCGGGCGCGCCGTTCGGCGACGGCGATCCGCACAACCCGTACACCGACATCGGCCGCGAGGAGACGAAGTCGCACGGCGTGCTCATCGGCGTCGTCGCCGCCGTCGTGACCGCGATCCTGTGCCTCGGCGTCGGCTGGACGGCGCTCGCCTACGGCTGGGTGAAGGTGCCGACCTCGTCGTCGATATCATCCATCTCCTCCAATCAGGGCAGTTCTGAAGGCAGCGCCGTCGTCGAGGGCGGCGAGGCGCCGAATTGGACGGCGGTCTCGTCGAAGGTCTCGAACGCCGTCGTCTCGATCTCGACGACCGTCGACGGAGGCACGGCGAAGGGTTCCGGTGCGATCATCGACAAGGACGGCCACATCGTCACGAACAACCACGTCGTCTCCGGCGCGAAGAGCATCGTCGTGACGCTGACGAACGGCGATCTGTACGAGGCCGATGTCGTCGGCACCGATTCGACGACCGATCTCGCCGTCATCCAGCTCAAGAACCCGCCGTCCGATCTGACGGCGGTCGAGTTCGCCGATTCCGCAAAGGTGGCCGTCGGCGAGCCGATCATGGCGATCGGCAACCCGCTCGGCTACGACGACACGGCGACGACCGGCATCGTCTCCGCGCTCAACCGACCGGTCTCGGTGATGGACGAGGACAACCAGACGATCGTGACGAACGCGATCCAGATCGATGCGGCCGTCAACCCGGGCAACTCGGGCGGCCCGACCTTCAACGCGGCCGGCCAGGTCATCGGCATCAACTCGTCGATCGCATCGACGGCGAGCAGCGAGGAGACCGCCGGATCGATTGGCATCGGCTTCGCGATCCCGTCGAACCTCGTCAAGCGCGTCGCGAACGAGATCATCAAGAACGGCAAGGTCGAGCATGTCGCGCTCGGCGTCACGATCAAGAACACGACGGTGACCGCGGACGGCGTGACGCGCGCCGGCGTCGAAGTGCAGTCGCTCGTCTCGGGCGGCCCCGCCGAGAAGGCCGGCATCGTCAAGGGCGATGTCATCGTCGCCTACGACGGCCTCGCGGTGACGAACAACTATTCGCTGCTCGGCTTCGTGCGTGCGGCGGCGATGGACTCGACGGCCAAGCTGACCATCGTGCGCGACGGCAAGGTCATGGACGTCGACGTCAAGCTCGACAAGGCCGAGTCGGACGTCAACGGTTCGTCGGGCAGCGACAGCGAGCAGCAGGAGCAGCAGCGCCAGCAGCAGCAGCAGGAGCAGCAGGAGCAGCGCAACGGCGGCAACGGCGGTGGTGTCTTCGACCCCTTCGGCCTGTGGTAAACCCCTGCGAACATCCGGGTCGGTGCTGAAGCGGTTCGGCCCCGGCTCGGACGGCATCCTCGGATGACGCCGGACAGTGCGATTCGCACTGTCCGGCGTTCTTTGTTACAGTGAAGCACGTTCGCGCCGTGGGATGCCATGTCCGCGAACCGATAACTGAAGATGATCTAGCAATCTTTTTACGCCGTGTGTCGTAAGCGCGCCAAGCCGGGCGCCGTGTTCGATGGGCTAACAAGGCGTGAAGCTGACATTCCCGGACCCGCCGGAATCGCGCACCCGCTGCGCGGCCACGCGCGGGGCGGGAAGACGATACCGACCGTAAGGAGATGCGATGAGGAGAATCATCGATCTTTGCAAGGAAGTGCCGCTTCTTCCTCTCACGCTGCTGGCGGCGATCCCGCTGGCGCTCATCCCGCAGTGGCGCCCATGGGGGCGCATCCACCCCGCCTTCGACCCCGGCGTCGGAGAATGGATCATCATCCTGTTCGTCGCCTGGACGATCTACACGAGCATCCGCGAGATGATCGACAGCATCAGGCACGGCCATGTGGGCGTCGACCTGCTCGCGATCGTCGCGCTCGTCTCCACCGTCTGCGTGCAGCAGTACTGGGCGTCGTGGGCCGTCGTGCTCATGGTCGCCTCCGGCGAGGCGATTGAATCGTATGCACAGAACAAGGCGAAGGGCAACCTCGCCGCGCTGATCAAGGCCGCGCCGCAGCAGGCACACGTCGTCACGCTGCCGGGCGCGGACGCCTCCGGTGAGGCGGACATGACCGACGAAGGCTTCCGCAAGGTGCAGCAGGCCGTCGAGGACGCGCAGCGCGAAGGCAAGCCGCTTAACGCAGGCAACGGCCACTTCGAGACGGTGCCGGTCAACGACGTCAGGCTCGGCTCGGTGCTGCTCGTGCTGCCCGGCGAGATCGTGCCGGTCGACGGCCTGCTGCTGAGCGGCACGGCGAGCGTCGACCTGAGCAACATCAACGGCGAACCGGTGCCGCGCACGATCTTCGCCGGCGCGAAGGTGCTCTCCGGTTCGATCAACGGCTCGACGACGATGATGATCCGCACGACGTCGCTCGCCGCCGACTCCCAGTACCAGCAGATCCTCAAGCTCGTCTCCTCCGCCGAGGAGTCGCGCGCGGCCGTCGTGCGCACGGCGGACATGCTCGCCGTGCCGTTCACGATCGTCTCCTTCGCGATCGCGATCGTCGCATGGATCGTCTCCGGCACCGGTCTGCGCTTCGCGCAGGTGCTCGTGCTCGCGACGCCGTGCCCGCTGCTCATCGCCGCGCCCGTCGCCTACGTCGCAGGTACCGCGCGCCTCGCCAAGCACAAGATCCTCGTCAAGTCGCAGGACGTGCTCGAGAACCTCGGCCGCGTCACGCATGTCTTCTTCGACAAGACCGGCACGCTCACCGTCAAGCAGCCGCAGGTCGTGCGCGTCGAGAAGGCCGACGGCGTGCCGGCGGACGTCTCCGAGGACGAGATCCTGATGATGGCGGGCGTCGTCGAGGGCTTCTCGGTGCACGTGCTCGCCAAAGGCATCGTCGAGGCCGGGCGCAGCGCGATGGAACGGCTCGGGCGCTTGCCGAGCTCGAGCGGCAAGAAGGCCTCCGACGACCATGTGGACGCCTCCCACCGCGCGCTGCCGAACCCGAACGAGAACTATCCGGTCGTCGGCAACGTCTCCGAGATCCCCGGCAAGGGCGTGCGCGGCACCGTGGACGGTCACAAGGTGGAGGTCGGACGCTATGCCTTCGTGACCGGGCAGGGCATCGCCAGCCAGAAGGTCCGCAACGCGGCTGAGGAGGAACGCAACGAGAAGGCGATGGAGGCCGCCGACCGCGAGGCCGCCAAGCTGTGGCCCGACGAGCTCGAGCCCGACGAGATGGCCACCTACATCGCCATCGACGGACATCTCGCGGCACGCATCGTGCTGCGCGACATCCCGCGCTACAACGCGAAGCAGTCGGTCCGGGAGCTGCGCGACCTCGGCGTCAAGGAGGAGACGATGCTCACCGGCGACAAGAAGTCGTCGGCGATGATCATCGCGAACGAGGTCGGCATCACCGACGTGCGCTACGAACTGCTACCGCAGGACAAGGTGGAGGCCGTGCGCCAGGCTTCGCAGGAGGAGAGGAGCGGCGCCGAGACGTGGTGGGAGCGCGCGGCCGCGAAGCTGCTCGGCGAGCCGATCCACCGCGACGTGACGATGATGGTCGGCGACGGCGTCAACGATTCGCCGGTGCTCGCCGTCGCCGACATCGGCATGGCGATGACCGACGGCACGTCGACGGCGGCCTCGGAATCAGCGGAGGTCGTCATCATGAACGACGACATCGGCGCCGTGCCGAAGGGCGTCAGGATCGCGCGGCAGACGAAGCAGCGCATGCTGCAGGCTGTGCTCGTCGGCATCGCGCTCGCGATCGTCGGCATGGTGTGCGCGGCGTTCAACCTCATCCCGGTCGTCGCCGGCGCGTTCCTGCAGGAGGCGATTGACGTCGTCTCGATCCTGTGGGCGTTGACGGCGTTGTTCGACCGCAGGTAGCGTCCGGCTCGTCAGGTCGCCGTGCGGCCGTCACGGAGCCGTCCCGGCCGGTGTCGTCGCCGACCGGGACGGCTCCTCTTGCATCCGTCGGGCTTCACGATTCGCCGTGCAGGTCGGCGATGACGTCGTCGACGGCCGTCGCCAGTTCGCTCAGCAGATCGTTGCGGCCGCACGCGTCCGACAGGATCGCGAGCACATAGCCCTGCGGATGCGTCTGCAGGTCGTGCGCGCCCGCCGGCAGCACGATGCCGGCGTCGTTGAGCGCGTAGAGATCGCCCTCGCCGTAGATCCAGCCGGCTTTCGTGTACACCTCCTCGCTTTCGGCGTGCGCCATCTGGATCGACGAATTGAGCGAGCCGCGCATCTGTTGCGCGAGCCATGCGCGCGCCTGCTGCGACGCGGGCTCCGCGCCGTCCGCCTTCGCCGGCGCCGTGTCCGAGAACAGGTATTGGTAGCCGAGCACCCACAGCCGCGCCAGGTCGCTCGCCGTCAGGAACTCGTAGTAGCCGCTGAGAGGCGCGTCGAAGGTGTATCCGGCCGTCCATGCCGTGAACGGCGACGTGCCGTAGCGTCGGTACAGCGAGTCGTAGGAGTCGTTGTCGGAGACGGTGAGCGTCGCCGTGATCAGCTGGTTGAGATAGGCGGCGTCGGCGTCGACGCTCGTCGAGACGGCGTCGAGGTCGATCGCGCCCGTCTGCGCGAGCGACAGGATGTACGGGGCCTTGATCGACGATGCCGAATACCGCGGCACGTTTGCGAAGGATGTGATGACGGCGCCGGTGCGCATGTCGACGACGGCGAAGGAGACCTCGAAGCCCTGCTCATGGTAGGCGCTGATCGCGTGCTGCAGCTGGGCGGATTCGGCGCTGCTCAGCGTGACGCCGGCGGCCGATACGGCAGCGTCCGTGTCAGTCGAACGCAGATTCGCGAACGCGGTGGCCACGACGTCGTCAAGGTCGGGCGTCACGATCGTCGTTTCGATACCGTCGGACGGCGCCTCGGCGGCGGTCGACGCGGAGCTCGCCGGTGACGGCGCCGTCCGCGTGGCGGATGCGACGGGATGAGCGGCGTTCGCGAGTCCGTCGCCGAAGACGCCGACGGCGCCTGCGCTGAGCATGCTGCACATCGCGACGACCGACGAGGCGATCGCGATGCCCCTCCATTTGGCGATCGATCTGCGATGGCTGGCGATCGCGATGTCGAACTGCGTGTCGGTCAGCGGCACGTCACGCCATTTGGGAATCGTGCCGCGTCTCGTCTTCTTCTGCATCCCACCGCACCCGTTTCTCACGTATGCCCACGCTTTTCCAAGGAAAACTATAGGGCGACCCTTCGGCATCGGCACAGGGCGACAGGGGGTCGGCGCGCAACGGGGCGGGCGACCTGCGGCCGTCCGCCCCGTTGCGCGCCGACCGCGTCACTCGCCGTGGGCGAGGCGACGGAACTCGTCGGGGTCGATGACCTTCTTGTGCTCGCGGCCTTCCTTCGCACCTTCGGAGCGTTCGAAGGCGTCGACGCGCTTCCAGCCGGCGAAGTCGATCGGCTTGACGCCGCGTTCGGCGAGCAGGCGGTCGATCGATTCGGGGTCGCGGTCCGGAGCCAGACGCGCGTTCTCCTTGTTCTTCGCCAGATCCTCGAGCATCGCCGTGACGATCATCAGCGCATCCGACTTCGTCGAGCCGATCAGGCCGACCGGTCCGCGCTTCGCCCAGCCGGTCGCGTACAGGCGGTCGCGCACCTCGCCGTCGGCGGCGTCGACGGTGATGCGGCCGTCGCCGTTCGCGTTCGCCAGATGCGCGCCCTGCTCGTCATAGGCGATGCCCGGCACGGACTCCGGCTTGTAGCCGATCGCATGGTAGACGGCCTGCACCGGATAGTCGGTGAATTCGCCGGTGCGCGTCATCCTGCCGTCCGCCGAGGTCTCGGTGCGTTCGACGCGGATGCCGCAGACCTTGCCGTCCTCTCCGAGGATCTCGACCGGCGCGGAGTTGAAGTGGATGTAGTATTTGCGGTCCGCCGGGTTGCCTTCGAAGTCGACGTCGCCGTCGTCCTCCATGTCCTCGGCCATCTCGCGGATCGCGAACAGCTCCTCGACCATCTGACGGGTCAGCTTGTCCTTGCCGGCCTCCTCGATCGTGTCGTCGTCGAGCTCGAAGTCGTCCTCGTCGATGATCAGCTGGACGCCGGGCAGCTTCTCCATCTCACGCAGCTCCTGGACGGAGAACTTCGCCTGCGCGACGCCACGGCGGATGAACAGATGCAGCGTCTTCGCCTCGTTGCGCAGGATGCCCTCGTACACGTTGTCCGGGATGTCGGTGCGCGCGCGCAGGTCGTCGGCGTTGCGCATCAGCTCGCGGGCGACGTCCATCGCGACGTTGCCGCCGCCGATGACGGCGACCTCCTCGGCCTGCAGCGGCCACTCGCGCACGCCGGTCGGATAGCCGTCGTACCACTCGACGAACTTGGCTGCGCCGTAGACGCCGTCATAGTCGGCTCCCGGCAGATTGAGCGGCTTGTCCTTGATCGCACCGGTCGCGAAGAGCACGGCGTCGTAGCGTTCGAGCAGGTCGTCGATCGTCACGTCCTTGCCGAACTCCACGTCGCAGTACAGATGGATGTCCGGATTGTCGAGCGTCTTCTCGAGCGCGGACGCGATGAACTTGATCGACGGATGGTCGGGGGCGACGCCGTAGCGCACCAGGCCGAAAGGCACCGGCAGCTTCTCGAACAGGTCGATGCGCGCGTCCGTGCCCAGCCCGAGCTCGTCGCCGAGTTTGGCGAGCTGACGCAGGAAGATGTCGGAGGAATACACGCCGGCCGGGCCGGCGCCGATGACGGCAATACGAAGTTCAGAATCATTAATCACGGCATACTAGCGTAGCCGATATGCGCGAACGGCGGAAGGGGGAATGCGGGACGGATGGGGATCGTCGGTACACTGTTGCCTATGAACGGGAAACTGCGGATGCACAACCATTACAACGGGTTGAAGACGGCGATACTGTTCGCCGTCATGTGGGCGATCATCATGGTCATCTGGTGGGCGACTGGCGCGTACGTGGACACGCTCGTCTACTACGTGATGATCGGCTTGGGCATGTCCTTCGTCTCCTACTGGTTCTCCGACAAGCTCGCGCTCGCATCGATGCACGCGCAGCCGGTCAGCGAACAGGAGGCGCCGCAGCTGTACGCGATCGTGCGCGAACTGTCGCAGACGGCGGGCAAGCCGATGCCGCGCATCTACATCGCCCCGACCGAGACGCCGAACGCGTTCGCGACCGGGCGCAACGAACGGCACGCGGCCGTGTGCTGCACGCAGGGCATCATGCGCATCCTCGACTACCGGGAGATGCGCGGCGTGCTCGGCCACGAACTGATGCACGTGTACAACCGCGACATCCGCACATCGGCGATCGCCGGCGCAATGGCCACCGTCATCACCTACCTCGGCTACTCGCTGATGTACTTCGGCAACTCCACGCGCAACGACCGCGACTCCGACAACGGCGCGGGCGCGCTCGGCGCGTTCGGCGCGCTGCTCAGCATGATCCTCGCGCCGATCGCGGCGTCGCTGATCCAGATGGCGATCTCGCGCACGCGCGAATACGACGCCGACGAGGACGGCAGTGTCCTGACCGGGGATCCGAACGCGCTCGCAAGCGCGCTGTACAAGATCCAATACGGCATCGCGCAAAACCCGATGCCGGCGACGGCGACCGACCGGTCGACGGCGGCGATGATGATCGAGTCGCCGTTCTTGGCGAAGGGCATCTCGCGGCTGTTCTCGACGCATCCGCCGACCGAGGACCGCATCGCGCGCCTGCAGCAGATGGCGGCGGATATGGGCGCGCCGGGTATCGCGGACGCCGACCGTCTCGCGCAGGTCGCGCGCGGCGGACGGGTGTAGGGTGGACACGGCCGTCGGTGTGGCCGGCGGCTGTGGTAAGGTAGCTGATGCGGACGCCGCAGCGGCCGCACGCGGATGTAGTTCATCGGTAGAACGAAAGCTTCCCAAGCTTTAGAGGCGGGTTCGACTCCCGTCATCCGCTCTCATACGTATCAACGATTCCGCCCGAAACTCTTGGAAACATTGGATTCTTAAGATTGCTGGAGTGAGTGGAATCAAGGTGGATCGTGGCGAATTGGAATAAATCTGGAATAAGTTCCCGGCACCATCCACCACCCATGTTCACTTTTCGCACACGCATGTTCACTAGTCACTCAAACACAAGTGACAAGTAATCGGAGCCCTACTGCCGCTTGGGTTTCAGGGCTTTACTGTTCGCTTGTCACCAGTAATACATAGACGACCCCGCGCATAATCCGGGCGTGTCGCAACCAGCCGGACGTCAAAAACGTTGCAATACCAACGATTACGATTGGTTGTCAGCATGACAGGTAATCGTGACCGGTAAACCCGTGGCCGCATCTCGCTGCCGCACCACCGCCGATGGGTCAGCGTTTCCCACACATACTCACGGTTAGAGATAACCTCTTTTCCGTGGTCTGTGCTATACTCAGTATAGCTATACTCGGTAGCTAATTTCATAGGTTACCCTTTCCGGCGTTAGCCGCTCAGGTAACTCAATGCCCGGCATCTTGCACATGCCGGGCATTTTTCATACCCGGCAGCCATGCCATACACGCCCATGAACGGCATGGGCAACCGGCCGCCACCACAGTGGCGGCAGCGCGCGCCAGTCCGGTTATGATCCGGTAGGGCCAAACCCCGCTGGCGCCAGAGCCTCACGGCTCCAAGAGTTTCCTCAAGTCCTTGAGCTTGAGCGCGTCAGCTAACCGGACGGCAGTGCCTAACGTCATATCGCTAGGGGCGCGAGCCCCCCGCTCGATATTGGCTATACTCACATGCGGCACGCTCGCCCTCTCAGCGAGTTCGCGCTGCGTCAGTTTTTTGCTTTTCGCAGCTCGGCTAGTCCCATTTTTCTCACCTCCTTCGGTGCTTGTGGTTGATGGCCATCACTATACGGGCTTGCAGTACTACAAGCAAATTGTAGGCAGTGAAAGGCAATAGAAACCCATTGGAAGCACTAGCATCTATCAACGTGTCGCGTAGCATGTATCAGGTGTATGCGCAGCCGTATCAGGCGGCGCGCACGGGGCGCGTCGGGCGTGACCACACACCGAAACCACTTCGGGTGCGGGACGCGTATGCCGCGTTCGCATACGGTACCTGTTGCGATCGTTGTAGGTGCGGAGGGTACGCATGGCGTTCGCAAAGGCCGGCGCAGGCGATCGTCAGGGGTGAGCTGCGCGCGGCGGAAACGTTCGCGTCACGGGCCGGAGACTCGCGCAATGTGACGCTGTCAGGGGACGGTAGCGCCGGCAGGGCCGTCGGGATGTACGGTGAAGGCATGTGCGCGCATTATCTGGGATTGTCGGATGAGGAAGTCGATCGGCTGGTCGAGCAGTTGAGCGGGGAACGGCCGGAGAGACCCGAGTCGAGTCCCGCGGAAGCCGCGGCGCCGCAGTACGAACAGCGCGAGCTCGACTATCCGCAGTCGGAGCGGCGGTCGTCGGTGAGCCTGCGCGAGGAGCGGGAACGCCGATGGATCGACGTGTATCCGAAGACGGTGTCGCCGGTGATCGTGCCGACCTTCGACACGGCGGCCGGCGTCGGCGAACTGACGCCCGGCGCATTGGAACGCGCGGAGCTGTCGTGGGGATACCGCACGCAGTGGAATCCGCAGCCGATCTTCAACACACGCATCGAAAGCGCGGACAAACCGATCTGGCGGGCGTCGATGGAACACGACCGCTGCGTCATCGCCTGCCGTCGGTTCTATGAATTCAGCGGGACCGAGACGCGCGTCAGCGGGCGCACCGGACGCGTCGTCAAGCAGCAGTACGCGTTCACGGTTCCCGGTATGCCGATCATGTTCATCGGCGGCATACGTCGCGGCGACGAGTATTCGATGATCACGACGCACGCGAACGCCGCGATGGCGCCGGTGCATCCGCGCATGCCGCTCATCCTGCATCCGACCGAGCTGACGACGTGGCTCGGGCCGCGGTACATGCGCCTCGCAGACCGTTCCGCCGTGCCGCTCGCCGCGCATGAAGTGGGGTAGCGCTCGCCGATGGAGACCGTGCTGCGATAGATTGAACGTATGGGACACGGAACGCGCACGCAAGGCGCACATCGGTTCGATTCCCGATGTGCGCATGTCATCGTCGTCGTGTGTGCCGTCGTGGTCGCCGTGCTGATCGGCGTAGGCGTGCGACTGGTCACATGGTGGCGCGCCTACACGGTGCCATCGATGGCGGGGCAGACGATCGCGAGCGCATCCGCGGCAGACGCTGACGACGCGGTGGCCGAGGACCTCGCGCAATGGTATGTGCAGTGGATGGGCCGGCAGCGGGAGATCGGCGTCGCGCCGCAGTACCAGCTGGAATCGGTGCGGGTGCGTGACGTGCAGCGGCTGCCGGGCGTCTCCTCGCGATATGACAAGTCCGACGGGCGAAACGTCTACGTGCAGTTGGACGCGACGCTGCGGCCGCGGTTCATGTCGATTGAACGGATCACCGACGTGGAGGGATGCCAGACGTACCGTGCGGATTCGGCGGTCAGTGCATCATGCGTGTTCGCGCTTGAGCCGCAATCGGGCGGCTATCGCATCGCGCAGGTGATGGAACCGATCGCCTATCAGCGGCTGGCGTATCCGGAGCAGTTCGAGAAGACGCAGCCGGATCCGACGGCCCCGGTCCTCGATGGCCGCAACGGATACCGTCTGTCCGCGGAACGGCTGGAGGTGACCTACGACGGAGGAGCGACATGGCATGAGGTGCCCGATGGCGTCGCGCGCGTCATCGGCGGCGTCCACGCTGATACCGCGCTGTGGCTTGAGCCGACGCGGTATGTGATCACGCCGCAGTTCACGGCGTTTGTGGGATACGACGATGAGGCGGACATGGCGGAACTCGTCTATTCATGGGATACCGGTTCGACGTGGCTCACGTCGCCGTTGGGGAGAGGCGTGCAGGCGTCGTCGTACATCGCCATGCTCGGCGACCGCATCGCGGTGGCATACGGATATGGAGACGCGCTCGGATCGGTCGGCTATGCGATGGTCGTGTCCACGCTGACCGACCTGCGTGCGGATCCGGCGGCTGCATGGCGAAACGTTCCGCTGTATATGCAGTATCCGTCGAACCTGACGATGGCGGGATGGATGGATGACGTCACGATATGCGTCGGGCAGACGGGGTCGCTGCACATCTCCTCGGACTCCGGCGCCACATGGCGTGCACTGGGGGTCCCCGAGGAACCCGGCTTGGAGAGCAGGCTGGGCTACAACCCGTTCGATACGCCGACGCGTACATGGGTGGAGGATGGCGTCGCCTATCTCGCGATAGGGCAGGGCGAGGACGCCGATTATGCGCCGGACGGAGCGGTCGTGGAGGCGGTGTTCTCCTACGACATCGTCGACGGCGCGTTCGCTTTCCTCAGGGAACAGGCCGCTCCGGCGCCGACGCTCGCCGGGTGAGCGTCGTGCGGTCAGGGAGTCCGTTATGCTGTTAGGCGTTTCATGTGAAACACTCACGGTCGATAACGACGCAGACATGGTGCACAGGCGAGGTGGGCAGATGGCGAGCACAATAGTCAATTCATCGAACGGACCGACGACGGGCAACGAAGGACGGGGCCACGGTCTCGGTCTGTTCGCGCTCGCCGCCGGTGCATTCGTGTTCGGCGCGGCCGAGTTCGTCATGATGGGCATCCTGCCGCAGGTCGCGCAGGCGCTGCGGGTGAGCATCCCCTTCGCCGGCAACTTCATCTCGGCATACGCGATCGGCGTGTGCGTGGGCGCGTTGCTGCTGATCTTCGGACGCAGGATCCCGCCGCGCTCGCTCATCATCCTGTTCATGATCATCGCATTCGCCGGCAACGCGTTGAGCGCGGTCGCCGTCAACGCGCCGATGATGATCGCCGCGCGCTTCATCGCGGGTTTCCCTCACGGCGCGTTCTTCGGCACGGCCACGCTCATCGCCAAACTGCTCGCGCGGCGCGGGAAGGAGGCGCAGGCCGTGGCGTCGATGGTCACCGGGCAGACGGTGGCAAACATGCTCGGCGTGCCGGCGGGGACGCTGCTTGCCGAGCATCTGTCCTGGCATCTCGCGTTCGTGGCGCTCGCCGCCTGCGCCGTCGTCACCGGCGTCCTTGTACGCGTATGGGTGCCGTTCGTCGCGGCCGCCGATGATGCGGGTCTGGCCGGACAGTTCGCATTCCTGCGCAAGCCCGGACCGTGGATGGTGCTCGCCGCCGTCTTCGTCGGCAACGTGGGCATCTTCTGCTGGTGGAGCTATGTCAGCCCATGGCTGCAGCGTGTGGGCGGCTGGCCGAACGCGATGGTCTCCGCGTTGATGATGCTCGCCGGCTTCGGCATGGTCGTCGGCGGCTTGATCGGAGGCCGCATATGCGACCGGTGGAATCCGGGCTCCACATCGGCGCTCGGGCAGTTCGTCGCCTGCGTGGGGCTGCTCGCCGTCTTCCTGATTCCCGGTTCGCGCGTGAGCACGGCGGTGCTCACCTTCGTGATCTCCTTCGGCTTGTTCTTCGTCTCCGCGCCGCAGCAGCTCATCATGGCCGAATGCGGCGGCCTGATCGGCGGCGCCGCCGTGCAGATCGCCTTCAACCTCGGCAACGCCGTGGGCTCGATGGTGGGCGGTGGCATGCTGGACGCCTCGCATATGAACTACCATTACCCCGCTCTGAGCGGCGTTCCGTTCGCCGCGTTCGCCGTGCTGCTGCTCGTGCTCTACTCGGCACGGTATGAGCGGCGCGGTCGTGACGCGAATCTGCTGCGCGCCTGAGCATATGCGGTTTGCGCGGTATTTCCGGTTTCTCACGAAGCACATGTGGACGCCTGCTCCAAGGACGGGTAAAATCTGGCCCCAATGCAGCGGATTTCAACTGTACGGAGGGGCCGGCTACGGGCAAGGTCGAGTGCAATGCGGACCGCTCGAAGCCCAACACCATAGCCGATGTGGCGGCGGTCTGAGGGGACTGAGCGCCGCGCGGATAGGTTGTCGCGTCATGTGAATCGCATCGGCGCACCGTGATGGACCTGAACTGTTCAGTGCGGAATGAATTACTAGAGATTCGGGCAGCCGCACGACCGTCGCAATATCAGGGTCGTGTCGATGATCTGGGTGAGCGGGGCGTCGGCGTCGAGCGCCGCGGCGACCGCGTGATGGGCGATGGCGGCGGTGTCCTGCCGGATCACCGTCATCGGCGGGTCGGTGTACTCGGTGATGAACGTGCCGTCCAGACTGATCATTGCGATGTCATCCGGCACGCGCAACCCGCGTTCGCGCACCGCCCGCAGGGCGCCGACACACACTAGGTCCGAAGAGGCGAAAATGGCGTCGATGTGGTTTTGTGTCTCGTCGAGCATGTTCAGTGTGGACAGATACCCATCTTGGGCGGTGAAGCCGGAACTCACCAACGGGCCTGCGGGGACGCCCGCGTTACGGCAGGCGTCACGCCAGCCGACGGTACGCATGTCTGCCGGGTTGTCGCTGCCGGCAAGCAGTGCGATGGTGCGCCTGCCATGCTCGAAGAGATGCATGGTGGCATCATAGGCGGCCTGATGCAGGTCGGATGACACGGACCGCAACCCTCCCACCGGTTGACATCGGTCGAGCAGCACAATGTGGTGCCCTGTTCGTGAGAGCTTTTCGAGCTCGCTGTCGCTTTGTGCGGATGAGATGAAGATGGCGTCGACCTGCCGGTTGAGCAGCTCGTCGATGCGGGTGCGTTCCAGTCCCGGATCGCCGTGGGAGAGATTGACGAGCAAGGTGCACCCGCGTTCGATCGCCACTTGTTCCAATTGTTCGGCGAGGGCGCCGAAATACGGGTTGGAGATGTCGGGCATGACCAGACCGAGTGTATGGGTGATGCCGCTTTGCAAGGATTTGGCGAGTGTATTCGGGCGGTAGCCCAATTGCGACGCCGCCTCTACCACACGTTGTGTGGTGGGGGGCGAGATTCGCGGGTCGTGGTTCAACGCGAAGCTCACGGTGGCGACGGAGACGCCGGCGAGCTTGGCCACGTCGGCGCGTGTGGGTCGTTTTCGTGCAGGGGTGTCGCCCTTCATACGCCGTCCTCCATGTCGTTGACCATATGCTCCACATGATAGCGCCGCACCTATATGGGCAGGTGTGCCACGGAGCAATCTAGATGCGACACGCCTGTCCGACGAATTGGTTTACTCGTGTAAACTAAGAGTTGTCATCGCATTGCAATGCTGATGACGAATGTGAATCTAATCAACGACGATGGGTGCAACATGAACTCTATTCGACGTACTATAGCGGCCGTATTGTGCTGCGTGTCATTCGTTGGTCTGGCATCCTGCGGTTCCAGCGGGGATTCGAACACGCTTGAGGTCATGACGGGCATGGCCACCGGTTCCGAGCAGCTCAAAGTCATGCAGGAACTCGCAAAAGGATTCGAACAGACGCATCCCGGGGCGCACATCAACCTCTTGCCGGGCACCAGTTCATACGAACAGGACATTCGCGTGAGGCTGGCTGGCAGGAATCCTCCGGATATATGGAATACGCATGGTTGGTCAAGAGACCGGTATGCGAACTTCCTTGAGCCCCTGAATAACCAGCCATGGGCATCCCGGCTCAACTCTCTTATGGACATCTCGATGCGCACCAATGGCGGAGAGTTCTATGCGCTGCCCCTTGACGTCGCAGTGACGGGCATCGTCTACAACCAGGATGTATTGCAAAGGGCCGGTGTCGATGCGCGGTCAATCAACAGTTGGGATGACTTTGATCGGGCATGTCGCGCCGTGACCGCCAACGGAGATTCGTGCATAGGTGCCGCCGGCAAAGAGACGTGGACCGGCGGCAACCTACTCGATTACACTGCGCCCGGGATGTTCACGCAAGCCCAGCTTGATGCCCTGCAGCAAGGCGACTTCGAGGATGCGCCATTCAGAAAGATGGCGGATATGGTGTCCGGATGGGCGAGGAGCAAGTTCTTCAATGTGGACTATGTCTCGGCGACGAACGACGACGTTGCCCGTTCGGTGGCGCTCAATAAGATCGCGTTCGTGTTCCAGTCCAATGGATTTGTTCAGACCGCGCAGCAATACAATCCACAGGTCAATCTGGGCTTCATTGCCTTTCCCTCGGATACGGGCGAACAATATCTCGTCAGTGGCGAGGACTATGCCCTCGGAGTAGCCAAGGACAGTCCACGCAAGCAACTGGCGCTTGAATTCCTGGACTACCTTGCCGAGCCCGGAAATATGGAACGCTTCACTGCGGTGACCAATAATGCCTCTGCGTTCAAGGACGTCAAGCCAACGCTGGGCATGATGGAAAGCAGCTATGACTATTGGGTCACGCAGAAACATACGCAGGCCATCCCGATTTTCGACAGGGTGTACTTGCCCAATGGCATGTGGAGCACGATGACCACCACGGCGGATGGGTTGATTTCCGGGCAGATCGACCCAGCGCAGGCAGTCAGCCAGATATCAACATCATTCGTCAGTTTGTACCGCAAAAAGGCATAGCGGCAGGCAGGAGAATACAGAAATGGCAAAGAAGCAATCAGTTGATCAGCCGCAGACGCGGTCGCTCAGGGAACGTTTCCATGGTGCGAACATCAATCTTTTCTATGTGCCGGCGCTTGTTCTGCTCGCATTGTTCCTGTTGTACCCGCTCGTTTCGGGATTCGCCATCTCGCTGACAAGCTGGGATGGATACAATCCGGAGCGGCTGTTCGTCGGACTCTCCAATTACGTGACGATGCTGCATGACGCGAATTTCCGCATGACGTTGATTAACACGCTGATCTACGGCATCGGTTCGACAATCATCCAACAGGTTCTGGGCCTCGGCCTTGCGTTGTTGCTCAATGCGAAGATCAGGGGACGCACGCTTATGCGCGCCGTCATCTATCTGCCGGCGCTTGTGTCCGCGGTCATCATGGGCACAATGTATTACTTCATCTTCCAGTACCAGCAGGGCGCGTTGAATGCGATTCTTGTGGCATTCGGGCTGGATCGTGTGGTCTGGTTCCAGGACCCGCATCGTGCCGTGCTGATCATCGTGCTCGTCAACTCATTGCAATTCGTGGGCACCTCAATGATTATCTACCTGGCTGGGCTTCAGGGAATGGATCGTTCGGTGGTCGAAGCGGCGAGTCTGGACGGTGCAACCGGGTGGACGAAGTTCATCAACATCACCATGCCGATGTTGATGCCGGCGTTCACCACGAGTGTGGTGCTCAACCTCATTGGCGGTCTCAAGCTTTTCGATGTGATCAAGGTGTTGACTGGAGGAGGCCCCGGCTATTCCACGAATTCTGTTTCCACGTATATCAGCATTCAGTACTTCGATAATCAGAATGCCGGATATGCGGCGGCCATGGGTGTTGTGCTGTTCCTGATTATCGCCGCAATCACAACGTTGCTCAACAAGGGGCTTGGCAAGCTCGACTGGGAATCATGATCGAAGCATTCGCGAAAGGGATGTGAACAAATGAGTGTTTCAACACAGGACTACAGTCAAGACGATGTTGTCGGGGCGAAACGGCACCGGCGTGGCAAGTGGGCCATTTACCTGTTCCTCGCCATTGTGTGCCTTGTACAGCTGTTGCCGTTCTGGCTCGCGGTTTGCCAGTCTACCAAACCGTCGACCGATCTTTCCTCGACGATTGTGCCGAGGTTGCACGATGTGCAATGGAGCAATTTCAGTGATGCGATCAACGAAGGCGGCATTTTGCGCGCTATCGTCAACAGCGTGATCGTGACGTTTGGCGCAACGGTCCTGACCTGCGTCATCGGAGCGATGGCGGCCTATCCCCTGGCCCGCAGGAGGACCCGGGGCAACAGTTCGTCTCTGCCGCAATCCTGGCGCTGATGATGATCCCGCCGCTGAGTATTCTCGTGCCGCTGTACACCTTCCTGGTGCGCATCGGCGGCGTGAACTCCTACTGGGGGACCATCCTCGTGCTCGGCACGGGCAATCTGCCGCTCGCCATCTTCCTGTACACCGCATTCATCAGGTCGATTCCGGTGGTCATCGACGAAGCCGGCATGGTGGATGGCGCAAGCCCGATGCGCATCTTCTTCAGGCTTATTCTGCCGCTGCTCAAGCCGGTGACCGCGACCGTCATCATCATGACCGGCATCGGCGTGTGGAACGAGTATGCGCTGTCGAGTTACCTGCTCACCGACCAGTCGATGCAGACGATCGCGCCGCGCGTCGCCTCGTTCTTCGCCGCACAGAGCAGCAACCTTGGCACTGGCGCCGCGGCGGCGCTCATCGCAGCTCTGCCGGTTGTCGTGGCCTACCTGTTCCTGCAGCGGTACTTCATCGAAGGCATGGTGGCAGGCTCGGAAAAGTAACGATGCCACCAAGCGACCACAGCCAAACACACCATATGCGATGACATCATGAAAGGAGCAATCGCATGCTATTCCCCGGAAAACCCGGTTCGAATGGAGGCGAACAGACGTATCTGATGCTTGCCGACGCCGAAGTGGGCGAACCTCTGCATGCCGTATTGGGGGTATTCGCCGCGGAAGGACCTGTATCGGACGGCGCGCTGATGGAACGCCCGTCGTCCCTTGTCAGCGCATCCCCGTCTTGGCGGTTGCCGGCATTGGTGAATGGCCAGTGGTCGGGTTCCTTCGCTCGTCCGTCCGTGAGAGGGCACCGCGTCGTCGCAGAAGACGGAGGACCGAAGCTGTGTGCTGGACGGGACTGGTCCCCGCTGTTCCGCATATCGGCACCGCCGATTGTGGATGACAACCAGATGCGCATCGAGATGGAGGATGCCGCAGCCGGGCTGAGGCTGGTGTTTGAATGCGAGGCGTTGCCGGGCGGAGCCCTGCGCATGCGGTATCGCCTCGGCAATCAGTGCGACGGTATGTATCTTGTCGAATCGGTTGAAGCGCGACTGCCATTGCCCGATGATTTCACCGAAATCCTCGATTTCACCGGTCGCCATGAACGCGAACGTACGCCGCAACGCCACCACATTGCCGATGGCACATGGATCAGGGAGGGCCGGCGCGGCAAGCCGTCTTTCGAAGGTACGACGCTGATTGCCGGCACACAGGGCTTCACGTTCTCGCAAGGGTCTGTGCTCGAGGTGCAACCTGCATGGAGCGGCAACACCATGTTGGCTGTGGACCGCGACTGTGAGGACTCCGCGGCGGTCCATGCCGGTGAATTGCTGCTCCCCGGTGAAATCGCCTTGGGGAACGGCAAATGGTATGAAACCCCATGGGTTGTCGTGACGGCATCGAACCATGGCCTCGATGGTGCGGCGCACAGTGTGCACCGCTGGCAGCGCAGCCTGCCTGCACATCCTGCCGTGCAACCGGTCACGCTCAATGTGTGGGAGGCCGTGTATATGGACCATTCGTTCGAGGTCCTCGCCGACATCGCCCGACGCGCGGGCGCCATCGGTGTGGAACGGTTCGTGTTGGACGATGGATGGTTCCATCTGCGTCGCGACGACCGAGCGGGATTGGGCGACTGGTGGGTCGATCCCGAAGTATGGCCTGAAGGGCTTGGGCCCCTCGTCGATATGGTGCATGGCCTTGGCATGCAATTCGGATTGTGGTTCGAGCCGGAGATGGTCAATCAGGATTCCGATGTGTTTCGCGCGCACCCCGACTGGATCCTGCAGACGGATGACCGCACCCCATTGCCGCATAGGCATCAGCAGGTGCTAGATTTGACGCACCCCGAGGCTTTCCGGCATGTGTTTGGCCAGATGTGCGCGATTTTCGAACAGTACCCGATCGACTATGTGAAATGGGACCATAACCGGGACCTGTTGGAAGCCGGAGGCAACCGCGTGTATGGCGCGCCCGTAGTGCACGAACAGACGCTGGCGTTCTACCGGTTGCTCGACGAATTGCGCGCACGGTTCCCGAAGGTGGAATGGGAGTCATGCGCATCGGGTGGCGGTCGCATCGACATGGGTGTGGTGGAGCGCGTCTGCCGCTTCTGGGCATCCGATGTCACCGATGCATTGAGCCGCCAGCACATTCAACGCTGGACGCTGCAGAACGTCGCTCCTGAATACATCGGCGCCCATGTGTCGGCGCCGACGTCGCATCAGACCCGGCGCACATTCTCGCTGGATTTCCGAGCGGCGACGGCGGTGTTCTACGCGTTCGGCATCGAGTGGGACATTCGCAAAGCCTCGTCCGGCGATCTGGCCCAATTGGAACAGTGGATTACGTGGTATAAGGAGCACCGCGATTTCCTGCATTCCGGTGACGCCATGCGGCTCGACGTAGACGATCCGGCGGTATTCGCCTACGGTGTGATCGACGGGGACGGCTCCCATGCGATCATCGCGCATGCGCAACTACGGGAATCAGACTCGAACCGAGGCGTGCATCTGCGTATTCCGCATCTCGACCCCGATGCCACCTATCGCCTGAGCTGGACCGGACCTGCCCCGGCCGAGGCCGCGTTGGAGCCGCTCGACCAGGCAGGTCCCCTTGGCGCCCAAGTGGCCAGCGGAGCGACGTTGGCGCGCCGCGGCGTGTGGATTCCCCGATGCCACCCAGAGAGCATCCGCCTGATCGACGTGGTCCAGGTGCGTGCCTGAGCGAGGGGCTGCAAGCTATGCGCATGGGTTTCGTCGTCTGCTCGTGAGTCAGCAACGAGATGGCGAAACCCCTGCGCATATTGCGTCGGCTATGTGCGAATCTGCGGGCAGATCGCGAAACAAGGGTATGTGATCACAGCTTGGCGGTGAGTGCGTGCGCCTCGCTCGCATTGCGAGCCATGCCCATGTACTCCATGCCGTACAGACCGGCGAAACGGCGGATGGTGTATTCGCCGCGCTCGTACATCTGCTGCGTTGGCGTGCCGCCCTGGAACAGGAAGAAGAGGCGTTTGCCGGCGAGGTCGTCGGTGGAGACCGGACCATAGCAGCGGTCGAGCAGGCAGCGCGTCATGCCGCTCATGTCATGCCAGTACACCGGCGAGCCGATTACGATTGTGTCGGCCGCCTTCATGGCGTCCAACACCTCGTCGAACTGGTCGTCGGCGAAATGGGTGCCGTAGTCGTACACCTTGAGCGAGGCGAGATCAATCTGCGTGAAATCGCGGCCTTCGAGGAATGCGTGGCCGAGGTGTGCAGTGTTGCCGCTGATCTCGCCGCCATTGATGAACAGAATACCCATGGAATCTCCTTATGTGTTGCTTGGCCGGTGCGAATACTGTATGCGCGGACTGCCGGTAGCGACTCCTCGTAGCGCGGACTATCATATGCCGAACACGTATGACCTTGCTGCCGATTGGAGTGATGCCATATGACCATGCGAAACCTGCGGCGTGGGGGTGCGCTGGCGCTCGCAATCGCAATGATCTGGGGCGCCGGCGCGTGCGGATCGTCTGACGGGCAAGCAGCCCAAGCTCCTTCGCGTTCTCCGAGGGCGCGCGGCTGTTCTCCCACGATTCGCAGATCATGGGCTGGCTGTTCGACCGGTAGCGCTTTGGTGTGAGTGACGATTGCCGTTCGGAAGAGGTCATTATGCGAGCCGGTGCGTGTCAACACCAATTGGAGCTCGTGCTTTTCTATGCGGTAGATGAGCGGCCAATCGCTTTCGAGGTGTGTTTCGCGGTACCTGCGCCAGTTTCCAACGAGCGGATGGTCTTTATATACTTTGGTGCCGAGCAGCTTCGTGTCACTGCCCGAGGGCGTGCATCTCCATCAGCAGCAGCGAACGCTTCATCTCCACGCCGTAGGCATACCCGACGAGATTGCCGTTCGCGCCGATCACGCGATGGCACGGCACGATGAACGGAATCGGGTTGCGGTTGTTCGCCGATCCCACCGCACGCACCGCCTTCGGGCGTCCCACGGCCTGTGCGATCTGCGTGTAGGTGCGCGTCTGCCCGTACGGGATCTGCTGCAGCGCATGCCATACGGCGCGCTGGAACGGGGTTCCGAACGTGAATGCGACCGGCACGGTGAACTCACGCAGCTCGCCGGCGAAGTACCGTTCGAGTTCGTCGAAGGTCCTGTCGGTGAGCGTCGTGGGCGTGCCGTCGCCGTCGAGTTCGTGGTCGTCCCGGGTGACGATGCGCAGTCCGGTGACCGCGTCGTCCTGCCAATCGATCCTCACAGGACCATAGGTGCCCATATACGTCGCGAATCCCTGCATGGCGTCCTCCTCCTTGATACGTATGCTGCCATGATTATAGAAGGCGGCCGGATGGCGTGCGTCGGCACGACGTGAATGCTCACCGATTCTGCGTAATCAACGACCGCCGGTTTGCGCGGAATGCAGCGCCTTGTCGGCTTCGTCGACGATGCGCAGCGTGTTGAGGGTACGCGGATAGCCGATATACGGCAGGCACTGGAGCGTGACCTTGCGCAGGAAACCGGCGTCGTTGCCCAAGGCGATGTTCGCCTTCGCATGCGCGGTGAGCTGCGGTTCGACGCCGCCTTGGGCGGACAGATAGCAGAACGTGATCATCTCACGCTGCAGGTCCGTCAGGCCGGTGCGTGTGTAGTAGTCGCCGAAGCAGTTGTCGGCGAGCCAGTAGTTGATCTTGCCGCGTTCGTAGCTCTTGTCCATGCCTTCGCCGAACAGCTCCACCTGCTTCGCGTTGCCGGCTTCGAGGCGGTCGTCCATCGTCGTCGTGGTCTGGTCGGGCAACGGCAGCCTCACGCCACGCGCTTCAAGCACATCGTTCGTGACGTCGAGGAACGGGCGCACGCGTCCCAGGCCGAGATAGTCGACGGCCTGATAGACGACTTCCTTCACCTCGATCGGCGAAAGGCCGGCGTCGAGTGCGCGCGTCAGCTGGATGCGGAACTCGTCGACGCCCTGGCATCCGAGCAATGTCGCGAGGATCGCGAGGTAGCGCGTTTCGGGATCGAGCCTCGTGTCCGGATCCTGCGCCACCTCCTCGTCGGCGAAGTGCAGCAGACGGTCAACGAAATGAGGGTCGGTGCGGATGAGCTCGTCGTTTGGATCGCGGTCGTGATCGATCTGGGTATGCGTCATGATGACCTGGTTTCGTGGGGGATCGGATGAAACATGCGGATGGGATCAAAGGGGAAAGGCGGCTCGCGTCGAAGGTCGCGACCCGCCGGATGGGGGAGCGGGGGCACGTCTGCGCAAAGGCGGCGTGCCCGGCGCGTGGTATGGCCATCGCTCAGGCGAGCTTGCCGTACTCGGCCTCGTCCACCGGCTCGAGCCACTCGTTGCTCTTGCCTTCGCCCGGCACGTCGATGGCGATGTGCGAGAACCAGCTGCCCGGAGCTGCGCCGTGCCAGTGCTTCGTGTTCGCCGGGATGTGCACGACGGTGCCCGGCGTCATCGCGATCGGCTCCTGGCCGTCGATCTGCGCGTAGCCGTGGCCGCCGACGCAGATGAGCATCTGACCGCCGCCCTTCGTGGCGTGGTGGATGTGCCAATGGTTGATGCAGCCGGGCTCGAAGGTGACGTTGGCCATGCTGACCTGCTCGCCGGAGATCGGCGCGAGCCAGCTCTTGCCGGTGAAGTACTGCGCGTAGGCGTCGTTCGGTGCGCCCACCGGGAACATCAGCGACTGCGCGTATGCGGTCGGAACGCCGACCGGAATCGGATAGTTGTTCATGATGAAGCCTCCATCTGCCGTCATTGCGCGTGGGCGGGCCCTCTTCACCTCGTAGTGCCCATGCGCTGCCGGTTCATAGTATGGGGCCGATCGTGATATGCGGCAAATAGTGAAATCGCATGTCATGCATAATCGTTCTGCATGCATTCGGTTGCGTATATGTTCGGCTGTGCATGCATGATGCGCGGCCGAACATATGGGGCCTAGAGGTTGCGGCCGAAGAACCGCTCAATCGCGTCGAACGGAATCGCGTTGAGATTGTCGTACAGATCGGTGTGGTTGGCGCCCGGGATGATCATCAGTTCCTTGTTCGCCGGGTTCACACCGTGCTCGAGCGCCTCATATGCGGCCTTCGAGAAATACAGCGAATGCGCCTTCTCGCCGTGGATGAGCAGCACAGGGTTCTCGATCTCGTCGATGTAGCTCAGCAACGGCATGTTCATGAACGACAGCGCGGAGGTCATGTTCCAGCCGTCGTTCGAGTTCACCGAGCGCGCATGGTAGCCGCGCGGCGTCCTGTAGTAGGCGTGGTAGTCCTTGACGAACTGCGGGGCGTCGTCCGGCAGCGGGTCGACGACGCCGCCGGCGCGCGCGTAGTCGCCGTTCGCGTAGTCCTCGGTGCGCTGTTTGCCCAGCTGTGCGCGCGTCTCGTTGCGTTTGGCGGGCGAATCGTCGGCGTCGAAATAGCCGTTCGCGGTGACGCGGCTCATGTCGTACATCGTCGAGGCGACGGTCGCCTTGATGCGCGGGTCGTTCGCGGCCGCGTTGAGCGCCATGCCGCCGAAGCCGCAGATGCCGACGACGCCGATGCCGTCGGGGTCGACGTCGCGGCAGTTCGCGAGGTAATCGACGGCAGCCGAGAAATCCTCGGTGTTGATGTCCGGGGAGGCGACGGCGCGCGGCGAACCGCCCGACTCGCCGGTGAACGACGGGTCGAACGCGATCGTGAGGAATCCGCGTTCGGCGAGCGTCTGCGCGTACAGGCCGCTCGCCTGCTCCTTGACGGCGCCGAAGGGGCCGGAGACGGCGATCGCCTTGAATCTGCCGTTCGCCGGCGCGTGCTTCGGTGTGTAGACGTCGGCGGCCAGTTCGATGCCGTAGCGGTTGTGGAATGTGATTTTGCTGTGTTCGACCTTGTCGCTGTGCGGGAACACCTTGTCCCAGGCCGGAGTCAGCTCAAGTGCCGTCATCGGTGATCTCCTTCGTAAGGCCGCGCGTCATGTGCGATGATGCGCGGCGGATGCATTGCGTTGATGTCTTGTGATCGTCAGTATCGTCCCCGCAGCGCTATAACGCAAATAGTGGATTAGTATAATCATTATTCATTAGAAGAATAATGTTGCGAAAGGAAGCCGATGGAGATCCGGGCGTTGCGCGCGTTCCTCGAAGTTTCGCGTGAAGAGAACATGACCCGTGCCGCAGCCAATCTGCACATGTCGCAGCCGTCGTTGTCGAAGCTCATCCGATCGCTTGAGCATGAGCTCGGCATGAAGCTGTTCGTACGCCGCAGCTTCGGGCTGACGCTGACGAAGGAAGGGCAGGTGCTGCGTGAGCGCGCACGCGACCTCGTCGGCATGGCGGACCGCATCGAGGACGAATTCGCGTCACTCGGCGGCATCACCGGCGGCACGTTGTATTTCGGTCTCGCGGAGTCGTATCAGATCCGCTACCTCGCGCAGCAGATCAGACGGCTGCGTGAGCGATGCGTCGATTTGCGCTACCACGTCGAGAGCGGCGTCTCCGCGCAGGTGCTCGAGCATCTCGACCAGGGCACGCTCGATTTCGCGGTGCTCGCGCAGGACCCCGATCTCACGAAATACGAGGCGCTGACGTTCCCCGACGTCGATCGGTGGGGCGTCATCGTGCCCGCCGGCCATCGATTGGCGTCTCGCAGCACCATCGGCATCGACGATCTCGTCGGCGAACCGCTGTTCTGCTCGCAGCAGGGCTGGAAATACGAGATCGCGCGTTGGGCCGGGTCGCGCATGCCCGATCTGCGGCTTGAGGCGACCTTCGGCCTCGCCTACAATGCCGCCGTCTTCGCGCGCGAAGGGCTCGGCGTGCTGCTGAGCTTCGACCGCATCGTCGACACCAGCGCGGACTCGGGGCTTGTATTCCGTCCGCTGCGGCCGGAACTCGACACGAAACTGCATCTGGTGTGGCGGCGCAACCGCCCGCTCAGCCCGATCGCCGAACGGTTCGTGCGCCAGCTGCGCGAGGCGTCGCCCGCGCAGCCGAACGACGCGCCTGCGGATCAGCCGCGCGCGTTGTAGTCCTCGCACATCATGTTCGTGGCTTTGAGCAGCTTGTACAGGTAGATGAACGGCCCGACGATGATCAGCGCACCGAGGATGTTCCACAGCCAGAAATCGGCCATGCTCACTTCGCGCGGCATGCCGCGGCGCTGCAGTTCGTTGCCGATGCGGTCCGACAGGTTGCTGTACCAGACGAGCCAGGCGATGCCGAGCGACAGCCATCCGAACAGGAAGAACATGAGCAGGTAGTTCGTCGATTTGCGGCCGTCATGCGGGGTGGCGACCATGTTCGTCGATTCGGTCACGTCGTACATGACGACGATGTCGTAGATGCCGAGCGTGATCAGGCCGAGCAGGATGTATTTGAGCAGGCCGCGGTTCGTCTTGAGCTTGTACGCGGGGGCCTGCTGCACGACGGTCACCGGGATCGGCTGCTGCGGCCCGTATCCGTTCGGCGTCGGCGCGCCGTCCGCCGGCGTCGACGGCGGGATGTTCGCGCCGCCGTAGGGAGGCGTCGTGCCCGCCGCGTCGGCCGGTGTCGACATGTACGCCGTGGCCGCCGGCTGCTCATACGGCTGTGCCGGCTGCTCAGGATAGGCCGGGTAGTCCGGATACGGCTGCTGCGGCTGCGCTTGTGGCGTCGCCGCCGATGTGCCCGGATAGGGCGCCTGCGACGATGCGGGTTGCGGCGCCGCGCCGGTCTCGTCCGGGCGCGGCGGCAATGCCGGCATCGGGATCTGCGGGTGCATGTTGTCGGTCATCGTGGTTCCTCTCCGTCATGCCGCCCATGCGGCGTTGCACGGGTCCTCTTCGAGTGTAGACGCACAAGCCGTCCTGATACAACCTCCGGCGGGGAATAATGGTGGACGTCAGCCCAGATGCAGCAGGCACAGCATCGGCAGCGAGAAGCACACGCAGAAGCCGCACAGACCGGTCACGATCGTCACGACCGGGCGGATGAGCGACTTCCAGCCGCTCATCCGACCCTGCGGGCGGTGCCGCTTCTCGACGACCGCGGCGCCGATCCAGCAGCCGAGTCCGGCGATCGTACCCGCGACGAGCAGCCACACGTTCGTCGTCGAACGGTCGAGCCACGCGCCGATCGCGTCGTTCGGCGCGCCGTCGAAGGACGACAGCAGTACCGGCGCGACGAGGACGTATCCAAGGACGATGAGCGCGGCGACGACGGCGAGCGCCGCCCGCGGCCGTGTGGCGGCCGTCGTGTCGGTGCGCCCGCCGTCGTGTCGATCCCTGTTCGTCATCCGTCGTCTCCGTTCCCGTGCCGTGGTCGTTCGTCATGCGCGTTCCATCCTACGCGGCGCGGGGGCGGCGGTGGCGGTCATTTGCCCCAGCTCTTGGCGACGGCCGCGTTCTCCTTGGTGTTCTGCGCCATGACGCCGACGATCGGATGCGGACGGTATGGGCGCTCGAGCGCGGCGATGTCATCGTCGCTGAGCTCGAAATCGACGGCCGCGACGGCGCCGTCGAGATGATGCGGTTTCGTCGCGCCGATGATCGGCGCCGTCGCCTTGGTGAGCAGCCATGCGAGCGCGACCGTCGTCATCGTCACGCCGTGCTCGTCGGCGATGCGCATGACCTCGTCGATGATGTCGGCGTCCATCGCCGCCGCGGCGTTGTATTTGCCTTGGGCGAAGGCGTCCTCGCGCAGCCGTCGGCTCGTCTCGCCGGGTTGACGGCTCAGTCGTCCGCTCGCGAGCGCGCTGTACGGCGTCAGCGCGATGCCCTCCTCGCTTGCGCATGGCAGCATCTCCCGTTCGTCCTCGCGAAACAGCAGATTCATATGGTTCTGTACGGAGATGAACTGCGGCCAACCGTGTTCGCGCGCGATGGCGTTCGCCTTCTCCAGCTGCCATGCCGCGATGTTCGCCGCGCCGATGTACCGCGTCTTGCCGGAGGCCACGGCGTCGGCGAGGCCTTCCATGATCGCTTCGATCGGCGTGCGCCAGTCCCACATGTGGTAGATGTACAGGTCCACATGGTCCATGCCGAGGTGCCGCAGGCTTGCGTCGAGGTTGTCGCGCACGTGCTGTTGCCCGCTGACGCCGTGTGCGATCTCCTCGTCGGTGCGTGGCAGGAATTTCGTGGCGACGACGACGCTGTCGCGTGACGCCATCGATGCGAGCGCGCGTCCCAGATACGCCTCGGAGGCGCCGTGCTGGTAGACGATCGCCGTGTCGAAGAAGTTGATGCCCGAGTCGAGCGCCTGCCGCACGATTGCGCGCGAGGCGTCCTCGTCGAGCGTCCAGCTGTGCTGCCCGTCGTTCGGATCGCCGAAGCTCATGCATCCGAGGCAGATGCGTGAGACTTCGAGGTCGCTCGGGCCGAGGGTGGTGTATTGCATGGGGTGCTCCTTGCCGTTGGTCGTGGTGTTGCTGTGACGCTCACATGCCGAGCGAATCGGCCCAGCCGCGCAGTTCGCCCTCGCTCGCGTCGACGTCGAAACGACGCCCGTCGATCCACTGCGCGTCGGGCGCCGAACCGTGCAGCTGCGTGCCGAGCGCGCCGCGTGTGCTCGACGACGACGTCGCGAAGGTCGTGAGCTTCTTGCCGGCGAGGTCATGCGCCTCGAGCCATGTGCGCACCTCGCGCGGCGCCGTGTCCCACCACAGCGGGTAGCCGAGGAAGATCTCGTCGTAGCCGTCGGTCGACGGATCCTCGGCGAGGGCCGGGCGCATCGAGCGGTCCTCATGCTGCTTCGAGCTGCGGCTGTCCGGGTTCGTCCAGTCCAGATCGGCGTCGGTGAACGGCGGGGCGGGGACGATCTGACGCAGATCCGCGCCGATCGCGTCGGCGAGATGCTCGGCGACGCGGCGCGTGTTGCCGGTTCCGGTGATGTAGACGACCAGTTTGTTCGTCATGTCGATTTCCTTTCGTGAATGCTGAGGATGCTGTGATCGCGATGATGGTCGCCCGTGCGCTCAGCATCGCGCGTGCGTCATCGTTGCGGTTGCGTGAGCCATCGTCTCGACGTAGGCGAGCTCCTCGCGCACGCGCTTCGGCTGCGCGTGCAGCGGGAAGTTGTCCGGATCGTCGTAGCCGTCGAACGGCGCATCGCGCGGATCGGCCTCGAGGGCCGCGAACATCGGGGCGATTTCGGCGTCGCTTTGCGGCTGGCCGAGTTCGTCGACGAGGTTGAAGGTCTTGCGGTCCGCCTCCTCGCAGCCGAGTGCGGCGACGAGCGTCTGCGCGATCTGCCGGCGCGCGACCGATCCGTCGGCCGGCCCCGTCGGGACATGCCTCTGGTCCTGCCGGAAGCGCAGATGGTGCTCGTCGGCGCCTTCCATGTCGAACCAGCCGGGCCGCACGATCGTGTATTCGTTGCCGGAGGCGCGCACGAGGCGCTCGCTGCGGCGCTTCCAGTCGTGCGCCTGCGTCGCCCGGTTGTACTCGGTGTCCATGTCCGCGGCGAGCCCGATCGCCGTCATCAGTGCGATGCGCGCCCTGCGGCCGTCGAGCGCGTCGAGCGCGTTCTTCACGGCGCCGTAGTCGACGTCCTCGTTCAGCGTGGGACCGCCGTTCGCGCCCATCGTGAACACGATGCCGTCGATGCCGTCGAGCGCGCGGCGCATGTCGTCGACGTTCTTGAGATCGCCTTCGCAGATCTCGACGTTCGGCCCGAAGCATTCGCGCGACGCGTCGCGCACGAGCGCGCGCACCCGGTATCCCCGCGCGACGCCTTCGCGCACCGCGTAGCGTCCGACGCTGCCGCTCGCGCCGACGAACAACACATGGGTCGGCCTCATATGATCATCGATCCTTTCGTCCCCGACGCGGCTCGCATGGATGTCGCGTCCGTGTGCGCGCTCACGCCTCGGCGATGTCGATCATCGACTTGATCGCGCGGCGTTCGTCCATCGCCTTGTACGCGTCCTGCACATGGTCGAGGTCGAAGCGTGCCGTGAAGACCTTGCCCGGGTCGATGCGGCCGTCGAGCACGGCCTTGAGCAGCGTCGACCTGTCGTGCGCCGCGACCGACGCGATGCCGCCGGTGAGCGTGACGTTGCGCCAGAACAGCGCGTTGACGTCAATGTCGCTCGTATGCGGCACGCCGACGCGGCTCACATAGGCGCCCGGCCGTCCGCTGCGCACCGCCGATTCGATGCTCTGCTCGGAGCCGACGCATTCGAGGACTCGGTCGGCTCCGGCGCCGTCCGTCATCTCCATGATGCGCGCGACCGCTTCGTCGCCGCGTTCGGCCACGATGTCGGTCGCGCCGAACTCGCGGGCGAGCTTCGCGCGGTCCTCGTGGCGGCTCATCGCGATGATGCGGCCGGCGCCGAGCAGCTTCGCGCCGATGACCGCGCACAGGCCGACCGCGCCGTCGCCGTAGACGACGACGGTGTCGCCGGGTTCGATGCGCGCGCTCCATGCGGCGTGGTAGCCGGTCGCCATCACGTCGGAGAGCGCCAGCAGCGACGCGATCCGCTCGTCGCTGTAGTCGGCCGGCGATCCGGGGATCTTGACGAGCGCCGTGTCCGCCCACGTCGCGCGCATGTATTCGGCCTGATAACCGGCGTTGCCGCCGGGCTCCTGATTGAGGCAGTTGCCGTCGTAGCCCTTCTCGCACGGCACGCAGTGGCCGCAGGCGTGGGTGAAGGGGACGATGACGAAGTCGCCGGGCTTCATGTCGTGCACGTCGGGGCCGACCTCGTCGATGACGCCGATCGCCTCATGGCCGACGAGCGAACCGTGCTCGCGTTCGTTGATGCCGCGGAACCACCACAGGTCGGATCCGCACACGCAGGCCTTGAGGACGCGCACGATCGCGTCGGTCGGCTTCTCGATTCCCGGGCGCGGCACCTCGCGCACCTCCATATGTTCGGGTTCCACGAACACCGCGGCCTTCATCGTCGCGGTCGTGTCCTTGGTCGCATCGGTCATATGTGCCTCCATCGTCGTCTGGTCGGTCCGGTCTGCGATATCGAACCGGTTCGTCATAGGCTACGGTAGAGGGATGTTGAATCTATTACAAATACAGAACTCAGATATAATCATATGCAGGAAAAGAATGTAAGAAGTAATCGGAGGAACGATCATGGATATTCGACTGCTGCGTCATTTCGTCGCCGTCGTGCAGGAGGAAGGCATCTCCGCGGCCGCCGACGCGCTGCGCATGAGCCAGCCGGCGTTGTCGCGGCAGATGAAGGAGCTCGAGAAGGATCTCGGCGTGCGGCTCTTCGACCGCGGCAACCGTGGCCGCACGATCTCGCTGACGAAGGAAGGGCAGGTGTTCTACCGGCGCGCGCGGCAGATCATCGAGCTCGCCGACCGCGCCCGCGCAGAAGTGCACATGCACGACGAGGTCGAGGGCGTCGTGCACATCACGGCCGCGCAGACCTCGGCGATGGACTACGTCGGCCGCGCCGCCGCGCAGACGCGGCTGCTGTACCCGCATGTGAGCTTCGACCTGCACGACGACAACGGCCCGAACAACGTGGAACGGCTCAACAACGGCCTCGCCGACTTCGCCGTCGTCGTCCAGCCGACCGACATGGCGCGCTTCGATCATCTCGCGTTGCCCGGCCAGGACCGGCTCGGCGTCGGCATGCGCGCCGACGATCCGCTCGCCGGCCGCGCCGGCGTCACGAACGAGCTGCTCAAGGACATGCCGCTCATCGTCTCCTCCGGCACGATCGAACGGCGCGACCTGTCCGGATGGTACGCGTTGCCGGCGCCGCTCAACATCGTCGGCACGATGAACCTGCCGTTCAACGCGTCGCGCTTCGTGCGCGAGGGGTTCGGCTACATCCTGACGCTCGACCATCTCATCGAGGAGGGGGAGGACGCCGGACTCGTCTGGAAGCCGCTCGAACCGGAGCTGCGCATCCGTGTGAGCGTCATCTGGCGCAAGGACCGCGAGCTGTCGCGCGCCTCGCAGGCGTTCCTGCAGCAGCTGCGCGCGATCGTGCTGTGACTTGCGGCCGCCGCGCGCGGATCGTCTATGCGCCGCCCCGCGCCGGCTTCGGCACGCCGCCCATCGCACACAGTTCGTCGATCGTGACGAAGGAATAGCCCTGCTGTTTCAGATCGTCGATGATGCCAGGCAGCGCCTCGATGTCCTGCGTGCGGTCGCCGCCGCCGTCGTGCATCAGCGCGATCGCGCCGTTGTATGCGTTCCTGAGCACCTCGTCGTGGATCGCCTTCTTTCCGGGGCGTTTCCAGTCGAGCGTGTCGATGCTCCACAGCACGTTCATGTCGACGATGTCGGCCGCGTCCTTCCACTGCTGCACGCCGAAGGCGCCGTACGGCGCGCGCAGCACGCGCGTCTTCGTGCCGCTCGCCTGTTCGAGGTCGGCGAAGCCGGTGAGGATCTCCTTGCGCAGGTCGTCGCGCGACATGTCCGGCATGTACGGATGGCTGACGCTGTGCGACGCCACCTGGTGGCCCTCCTCGACCATCCGCCGCTCGAGCTTCGGATAGGCGAGCGCCTCCTCGCCGAGGTCGAAGAACGTGGCTTTCACCTTCTTCTTCCTGAGGATGTCGAGGATCGGCCCGGTGTACTGGCTCGGACCGTCGTCGAAGGTGAGCGCGATGACCTTCCTCCCGGCCGGCTGCGGCGCGAACGACTGCACGGTGAGCTTCTTCGCCGGCTTGATCTCCTTGTGGACGACCTCCTCCTTCGAGCGTTCGCCGATCCAGACCTCCTCCCGGCCGTCCTCGCCCTGCTGCGTGACGACCTGGATCGGGCCGTTGTTGAGATTGATGTCGGTGCCGTAGCGCTTCGTGCGCGTCTCACTCGTATGCGCCTCGGTGACGTCCTTGCCGGGCGTGACCGTCATAGTCCCGGCGTCGGCGATCGTCGTCGTGCCGTAGTCGGCGGCCGGCACCGCCGCGCCGTTGATGCTGACGGCGACCTGCTCGCCGCCGTCCTTGTCGAGCACCTTCCCCTTGAGCGACAGCAGACGGCCGCGCGCGCGGCCGAAATCGTCGTGCTCATCGAGGAAGCGGGCGATCGTCGTGTCCGCGCGCGCCGCCACCGTCTCGCCGTCGACGTTCACGTCGACGGAGCGCCAATGGAATCGCCACATCCACCATGCGCCCGCACCGAGCGCGACGACGACGAGCGCGACGAGCACGGTGACGACGGCGGCCGCCACCGGGCCCATCGTCCCGTGCGGCCGTTTCGGCGGCTTCGCGCTGCCCTGGAAATCGATCTCCTCGACGGCGGCGACGTCCTCCTCCTCTTCGTCGTCGTTGCCGTCGATGTCCAGCGATTGCAGATCCTCGTCGTAGCCGTCCCCGTCGGTATGTCCGTCCCTGTTGTGCGACACCGTGAACCGCCCTCCCCGTGCGCTGCCGGTCGCGGCCGCGGAGGCCGCCTTTGTGCTGCAGCCCAGCTTAGCATCGCGTTTCGCGGTCGGCTGCGGCACGGTGCATGCGCACACGCCATAAGATAGGAGGCATGACTATCGCAACTCCGGAACGTTACGCGCAGATGCTCGACGCCGCGCGGCAGGGGGGCTATGCGTACCCTGCGATCAATGTCACCAGCTCGCAGACGCTCAACGCCGCGCTGCAGGGGCTCGCCGAAGCGGAATCGGACGGCATCATCCAGGTGTCGGTGGGCGGTGCGGCCTACTTCTCCGGCCAGCGTGTACTCGACCGCGTCACCGGTTCGCTCGCCTTCGCTGCCTTCGCGCACGAGGTCGCGAGGAAATACCCGAACATCACCGTCGCGCTGCACACCGACCACTGCGCCAAGCAGTATCTCGACGAATGGGTGCGCCCGCTGCTCGACATCGAGATCGACGAGGTCGCGCACGGACGCGAGCCGATGTTCCAGTCGCATATGTGGGACGGCTCGACGGTGCCGCTCGCCGAGAACCTCGAGATCGCGCGCGAACTGCTCGACAAGTCGGTGCGCGCGCACACGGTGCTCGAGATCGAGATCGGCGCCGTCGGCGGTGAGGAGGACGGCCACAGCGCCGAAATCAACGAGAAGCTGTATTCGAGCGTCGAGGACGGCGTCGCCGTCGCCCGGGCGCTCGGGCTCGGCGAACGCGGCCGCTACATGGCCGCCTTCACCTTCGGCAACGTGCACGGCGCGTACAAGCCGGGCGTCGTCAAGCTGCGCCCGCAGCTGCTGCAGCAGATCCAGCACGGCGTGTGGGACCGCGCGGCCGCTGGCGAGATCGGCGTGGCGCTCGACGCGAACGTGCCCGACGGCAAACCCTTCGAGCTCGTGTTCCACGGCGGCTCCGGCTCGACGCCGCAGGAGATCGCCGAAGCCGTCTCGTACGGCGTCGTCAAGATGAACATCGACACCGATACGCAGTACGCGTTCACACGCGCGATCGCCGACCACATGTTCCGCCACTACGACGGGGTGCTCAAAGTGGACGGCGAGGTCGGCGACAAGAAGAAGTACGATCCGCGTTCGTGGGGCAAGGAGGCCGAGGCGTCGATGGCGGCGCGCGTCGTCGAGGCGTGCCGCCAGCTCGGTTCGGCCGGGCGCGCGCTCAGGTAGCGCGGCGCCTACGCGATCGTTGGGGAACCCGTGTTGGGGGAGTTCCTCTACGTGGGCTGCAAGGCCCGCGTAGAGGGGCTACGGTAATCTGTCCTCGGCGGATCCGGAGAACCAGCGGAGGTGGAGCATGCCAGGAATCGTCTTGATCGGCGCCCAATGGGGCGACGAGGGTAAAGGCAAGGCGACCGACCTGATTGGAACGAAGGTCGATTACGTAGCGCGTTTCAACGGCGGCAACAACGCCGGGCACACCGTCGTCGTCGGCGACGAATCGTATGCGCTGCATCTGCTGCCGTCCGGCATCATCAGCCCGAACGCGACCCCGGTCATCGGCAATGGCGTCGTCGTCGATCCGGAGGTGCTCTTCGAGGAGATCGACGGCCTGGAAAGCCGCGGCATCGACTGCTCACGCCTGCTTGTCAGCGAGTCGGCGAACGTCATCGCCCCGTACCACCGCATGATCGACAAGGTCACCGAACGTTTCGCCGGCAAGAAGAAGATCGGCACGACCGGCCGCGGCATCGGCCCTGCGTATGCGGACAAGATCAACCGCATCGGCATCCGCGTGGCCGACCTCTTCGACGAGGGGCATCTGCGCGACAAGGTCGAGAACGCGTTGCGCCAGAAGAACCAGATGCTCGTCAAACTGTACAACCGCCGCCCGGTGGACGTCGACGCGACCGTCGAGGAGCTGCTCGAGCTCGGGGAGCGGCTCAAGCCGTACGTGGCGAACACGTCGCTCGTGCTCAACCAGGCGCTCGACGACGGCAAGACCGTGCTGTTCGAAGGCGGCCAGGCGACGATGCTCGACATCGACCACGGCACCTACCCCTTCGTCACGTCGTCGAATCCGACGGCGGGCGGCGCGTGCACCGGCACCGGCGTCGGCCCGACGAAGATCGACCGCGTCATCGGCGTCTCGAAGGCGTACGTGACGCGCGTCGGCGAAGGCCCGTTCCCGACCGAGCTGTTCGACGAGTGGGGCGACTGGCTGCGCGCCCAGGGCCATGAATACGGCGTGACGACCGGTCGTCCGCGCCGCTGCGGTTGGTTCGACGCCGTCGTCAACCGCTATGCGACGCAGGTGAACGGTCTGACCGACATCGTGCTGACGAAGCTCGATGTGCTCACCGGCCTTGAGGAGATCCCGATCTGCGTCGCCTACGACGTGGACGGCGTGCGCTACGACGACATGCCGACCGACCAGTTCGCGTTCGCCGCCGCGAAGCCGATCTACGAGACGATGCCGGGCTGGACCGAGGACATCTCGCAGGTGCATCGCTTCGAGGACCTCCCGGCGAACTGCCAGGCCTATGTGAAGCGGCTCGAGGAGCTGTCCGGCTGCCGGATCTCGGTGATCGGCACCGGTCCGCAGCGCGACCACATCATCCAGATCCACTCGCTCATCGACTGAATCCATCCGTATCCATCCGTTGCACGCTATTGCTCAACGGGCGCCGGGCCGTCCATGACGAGGACCGTCCGGCGCCCTTCCATGTTCCACGGGTTATCATGTCAGCACACGCCGAAACCCAGAGCTGTATTGAGGCGGTGATTTTCGTATGAACACGCAACACAACGAGTCCGAACAACCGGCGTCGCAGACCGCGGAGTCCGAAAAACCCGGACCGTCATCGGCGTCGGCGGCGCCGATGACGGCCGAGGACACCGGCGACCTTCGCAAGGAGCTGATGCAGCCCCATCCGACCGGGGCCGCCGCCGCGCGCAAGCCGCCGAGCGTCCCGTTGGCGCCGATGAAGCGCATGCAGGCGCGCTTCAATCCGCTCGCCGACGGCATGGTCTATCTCGTCGTGTTCCTCGGCGGCTGCGTCGGCACCGCGCTGCGTTACGGGCTGTGGCTCGCATTGCCGTATCCGGGTTCCGACTCCCCGCTGTGGATGGCGTTCCATCCGGCCACCTTCCTCGCGAACATGATCGCCTGCTTCATCTTTGCGCTGCTCACGTCCTACATGTCCCAAGCGATCTGGTTGCGCAAACGGGTGCGACAGCTTGCGAGCCGCGGCGTCGGCATGGGCATGTGCGGCGGCTTCTCGACGTTGTCCGCGATGATGATCGAGGACATCACGGCGCTGCACAACAGCGGCTATCTGAGCTTCATCATCTACACGGTGCTGAGCTTCATCGCGGGCATCATCGTCGCCTGGTTCGGCTCGTGGCTCGGGCTCAAACTCACGGCGGTGCGCTCGGCCAGCCTCGCCGTGGCCGACGCGTTGCGCAATCAGGAGCAGCCGAAGCCGGCGATCGGCGTGCGCGTGCCGACCGATGCCGCTGCCGCCGATGCGATGCCATACGACGACGCCAATCCGCAGACCGACGAGATCCCGGTCGTCCACGCCGATCCGCTGACCGGGGAGGTGAAGTGATGGGCGCGTTCCTGCTCGTCTGCATATGCGGAGGCCTTGGCGCCGTCGCCCGTTTCGTGCTCAACACGTCAATCCAGCGCTGGTGGAACCGAGCCTACCCGCTTTCGACGTTCATCATCAACATCATCGCGGCCATGCTCGCCGGCATGGCCGCCGGCGCCTATTTCTACCAGACCGTCAGCTATTCCACGTACCTGTTGTTCGTGGCCGGCTTCCTCGGCGGCTTCTCCACGTTCTCCACGGCGATCAACGAAATGGTCTCGCTCACGCGCACGCGTCAATTCACCGTGGCTGCGTTCTACTTCCTCACCACGCTCGTCGTGCCGTTCCTCGCCGTGATCCTCGGCTGGTGGCTCGTCTCCTTCGGCCACTAGTGCGCACGGTAACTGCTTCTCTTTCCTCATCTTGCGAGAGTTTCCGGTTGGGCCTCGGCGGTTTTCTTTTCCGGGGGAGTGTCAGTGGCGCAAAACAGTTGAGACCCAGTCGTTTTCTGTCACTGACAGATTCTCGGTGGCAGGTTTCGGCTGAGTCTCAACTGTTTTGTTTCAGGCCGATTACTCAGTGGGTTTCATGAAGAAAATGAGAATTATGATTCCACGCTGGTTTGTGCGGCATCGTCATCTTTCTTTCCTGATTCCAACTGTTTTTTCTTCATGCGCGCGCGACGGCACTGATGCAGGCACCAGCCTGTGCATGAGCAGGACAGCAGGAGTGCGACGCATCCCCATGCATAGTGCTGTACTGATCGTACCGCACAATCAAGCCCATGGTCGGCTGATCCGTCCCATGCGCTCTGCTGGTATGTGTAACTGTGTTCCATCCCCAAATCAAAGATGGGTGTTCCGATGCACGTGCCTCCTGTCGGACCCGCCGGATTCCTGACGAAAAGGAAATATGCGACGAATCCTGCCGCGACTGAAACGGCCAGGCAGGCGAGATGCCGTTTCCTCAGGTACTGCGGGTACATCAGTATGGCCACAAGGGAATACAGCTGCACAGGCACATTGATCACCAGAATGGCTGCAGCGAGCAATCCGTACCATGTGATTCCGGGAAGAGAAAGAAGATGCGCCATGATTCAACCCTAAATCCAGGTATTCTTTTTTACTGAGGTGAGACCATGCATGTCTAATAATGGGATAGTTTTTGGTATAATTGTTTCATTCTAATGTTTGTTGATTGTTTTGAGAAGCTGATGCCGACCGCATATGGGGTTAAGGCTTCATAATGTGCGGTACTGTGATCACGAGTTCGATTAGTGCGCATGCGCCGAGCAGCAGGACTGATGAGAGCAGCCACCACTTGAGAGGGAAGACTGCAGGCACTGCTCCGAATGTCGGTGCCATGACCTGTGCGGTCCACCACGAGCCCAACCATATGCAGAAGGCCGCCTGTACACTCGCCGCGCAGACTGCAATGATCGCCTGCAATACCTGCTGCATGACCTGCTGAACGGGGGTGGCTCCGGCCAAGGCGCTGAGAATCATGGACTCGCGTTGCCTCCTACCCTCCATGATCAACGATGCCAGTGCAGTGCTGAGTGCAATGAGCAGTGGCAGTGCGCACAGTGTGAACAAGGAACTCATATCGGCCCGCACGCTGGAACCACCCCCTGTGTGTGCGTTGAGCGCGGAAGCAAGCGTCCATGCCGGCGCAATCACACCGAGAGGCAATGCCACGCATAGCGTCATTGGATTGATGGCGGCAAGTGCCTGCGCCGGCCGGTCCGTGAAGGCACAGAGCGCCAAACGACCGACGGCCGAATGGGGGAGCAGCCGCGTGCATGCGCGTACGATTCCCAAGGCGCAGTATGGGCCGGCGACCACGCATACTATGGCGGCGAGCGCGGAAACCCCCATGCCGGCGGGGACGAATGAATCGGCGCTCATGACCATGCGGCCGCTGCGTGCGGCCCCGACGGTTGGCCAGACAAGACCGACCAGACCACCGGCGAGGGCTATGGCGAACGCCAGACGAATCCACGATGTTCGTGCTTGCGGATTGCGCCACAGCTGCACCTGTTGCGCGGGGGTGACGCGAAGCTGGCGGCGTGCCCTGACCGCGGTGGCGGCGAATGAGATGCCGAGCAGGCACAGCATGGCAACGAGTATGGCCGTATGTGAATAGCGGGGAGTCAATACGCCGTGCAATCCGGCGACATGCGTCATGATCCATTGGCATGCCACACCCATCAGCGGCCATGCGACGGCAATCCCAATCCCCATGCCGACGAGAATGGCTGCGGCGATCTGCATGGCGAATATGAGCGCGCATTGCGCGGGGGACGCGCCGGCGAGCGAAAGCCGGGCGAGAATCTCCGAGCGTGCGTCGAATACCTGCCGCAACGTGCCACTGACTGCGGTGAAGCCCACCACCACAGTCAAAAACACATGCATGCCCCATATGGACCATAGGCCTGACGCTGACTCGGCGCCGATGCTGCCGATGGACTGTGCATCGGCAATCGCTGTGCACATGAGGCACAGCACGGCTGTGCTGAATCCGAGGGTTAGAAACACAACGGCTGCGGAGAGCCAGACGCGTATGGAATGCGCGGTGTCTCGCACGACGAGTCTAAGGAATGCGCCTGCTGCGCCCCCGCTGACCACCCCGCTCATGCGCCCACCACCGTGGTCAACGCTCCAGCCACCACGGCCACGTCCTGCGTCTGCAGCTCGCGGACGATGCGCCCGTCCTGCAGCATGAGAATCCGGTCGCATTGCGCTGCGACGAGCGGATCGTGCGTGACGATGAGCACACTCCCACGCGATGCGTTCGGGTCTGTGCCGGCACATGCGCGCAGCAGTCGCATCACCGTGGCAACCATCGCGGTGTCGAGCGCCCCTGTGGGTTCGTCGGCCAGCACGATGCGTGGCTGTTGTGCGAGCACGCGTGCCAATGCTACGCGCTGCTGCTCTCCGCCCGACAGGTTGCTTGTACGCTCGTTGGCATACTGATCCATGCCAACCGCTGCCAACACCTCGCGAATCTGAGACTTCGTGATGTGCCGGTGCCCGAGCTGGAGAGGCAGTGCCACATTCTGCGAGGCCGTCAGATACGGCACGAGCTGGTATTGCTGGAACACGAATCCTACGTCGGTACGGCGTAGTTTCGCGCGTTTGGACAGCGAGAGGCCTCGCATATCGTTCCCGAGCAGCTCGATGGTTCCCGAATCCACGTTCTCCAGCCCTGCCAGACATGACAGCAACGTCGACTTTCCCGCCCCCGAACGCCCCATGATCGCCACCATCTCACCGGCGTGGATCTCGAGACTCACACCGTTGAGAATTCGCACAGTGCCATGGCCATCGCGGAATACCTTGCTGATGTCTCGGCAACGGATAGAAGCATTGACATTATTCATACGATTACATCATTCTCGCTAGAAGTATTAAATAATAAAGGATATATATAATTACAACAATGATATTTATTGTATTTATTGTCTTAATTATTTGGCAGTTGTTTCTCTTGTCTTTAGTTTGCTGTTCAGATAGGATTGCAAGCAGTGCCTTATAGCCATCGGAGTCAAGTAGCGGAATCGCATTCCAGAGGATTCCGATGCCAAACCAGCAGGCAACTACTATTAGGTTCCATGATTGCTGATGCATGGCATATGCTAAGACAATATTGTTTGTGATGCAGTTTGCTAGTACTCCAGAGCTGTGAACAGTAAACTTTTGCCTTTTGTGGAGGAGATTTACGTCGTTCATTCTAATATAAAATGCAGGAAATATGTAGTAGTTGATTTTTATTCCCGCGCAATCGGGTTTTCTGCCAAATAGGCGAAGAGCGAGGTAATGTGCGCCTTCGTGAAGGAACATCTGGGAAAGGCTATACGCTCCTACCTTCCAAAGAATATTCCATGTGATGTATATTTTATAGGTGAAGGCGATGTACATTGTTAGTAGGCATGCAGAGAAGACCGATACGGAAAGCACAATTACGTAAGCCCACCACGATCTGTCACTTATTGCTTCATTCTCAGGAGTTCCTTTCGTTTGTGCGAGAGCGACTAATTCTTTGTTGGTGGTTTGGTAGACTTTGCCGGTGTCTGATTGCTTTAATATGCAGACATTGTTAAATGAAAAAATTTCGCATCCACTCTCTTTAATACGGAAGTAAGAGCTACTTTTCATTTTTAATAGTCTCCGATGTGGTCAGCCACTTCAAGAATTCGGCATTAGAAAAGAGTTGATTGCAGACTTCGCATACATTAATGTATGGCGGGTCTGGAAGGCCAGGTACTCCATCAAGCCGAGCATGATCCATTAACCAGCCAAAACCCTCTTTCCTCATGAGTGAAAATAGACGGTTGTATTGCACGGTATGCAAGGCCTTGTTGACATCTATTTCTTTCGTTGAGCCAAGAGAGTACGTTTCCTGAAATGCTGATGGAGAACAACATGGGTACACTTTTCCATCGAAGTGATAAGTCACCTGAAACCCTGGGCAATGCAAGTTGGCGGAAGAGTCTTCTGGACGGAATAGGTCTGTGCTGGGGATGCTGACTGCGCGACCCACTCGTTGCAATGGATAGCGAAAAATAGGCACACCGAGAACCGCCTCGCCTAGTGCTTCTAGAAGTGATGCTCCCGTATGATTTTTGGTAACGACCATATCTATGGAGCATTGCATCCTATTTTCCCGACAGGCGTTCAGGCAGTTTTGGATTCTTGAGATGGGAATGTGTGCTTCGTGAAAATCATCTACGCTGAATCCTAGCGAACTAATCCCGGCTTTCTGTAATGCACGTACTTTGGCATCTGCGGATATTGAAGTAATACCCCAAAACCCATTGGTCATGACTGTGCATTTTTTGTTATTGCTTTTAGCGATCTGTGCACATTTGAGAATGAGTGGGAATCTTAGAAGTGCTTCGCCGCCACTGATTGCTATCGTGTCGACATTAATATTGCGAGCCGCACCATCAACAATGCGAAGTACCTCATCATCTGATAGATGCAGCTCGCTTTGAGGACTTGAAGCAAAGCAGCAATGAGCACATCTAATATTGCATTTTTGATCGATTACAACACCGATTGTAGTCATACTAAATATTTGCTCCAAGTCTTTTGTTTACCAATGGAAGATGGTTCCGGCCGTCACGAAATACCCAAGATCGTCTTGGTCGGCCAGTTCTACCAGCTGTGTGTCTGAAGCGAATGCACTCAGCAAGGACTCCTCATCGTTGTGCAGCATGGTGTCTCCTTTCTCTTTTCTCGCTTTGTGGTTAGGGGCATTCATAAATCTAAAACGTTTGCTACGGTGGAGATGAGAGAAAGAAGTCCCCTATTTGGTGGACGTTTCGCCGCAAGCATAAGAGAAGGAGGGGGTCTCTGGAGCGATGGCGGGAACAGATGAGACTGCTGAGATTCACATTGCGATTGTGGACAACGATGCCATGGTCGGCCGCATGCTCGGAGAACTGCTGGCCATGCTCGACCCACACATGATCACCGACTATTGCTGGCGCACAGGGGAGGAGGCCGTCGACTCCTGCATGGCATTGCTTGAGGAGGGGCGACTGCCCGACGTGCTGATCTCCGATCTGGAGATGCCTGTGATGGGCGGCATCGACGTGGCCCGTGCCATTCGTCACGTCACCTCGCACATGGGGATTCTGCTCATCACCGCGTTCACGACATCGCAATCCATTGAGATGGCCGCACAATCCGGCGCGCAAGGACTCGTCTACAAGGATTCCTCGAATGAGGAGCTGCTCGACGCGGTTCGACTTGCTGCGCAAGGTCTTCCCGTGGACAGTCGATTCCCCACGTGCGAGCAGTCGCACGCGAATCTGCTCAGCCAGCCGACTGCAACAATACCGGCATTGTCAGCCATGCAATGCACGATCATTCGCATGTGCGCCGACGGTTTGAGCACTGCGGAGATCGCGCGCATGCTCGACATTCGCGAATCGAGCGTCAACGAGCACGTCAAACGTGCCATGGGCAAGTTCGGCGTGCATACGCGCGCGCATCTCATTGCCATGTGCATACGCAAGGGGCTCATCTGATGGTGGCGATGTCCAAGTTGCGCCGCCCCTCTCCAACCGTCGTTGCCGTCATGATCGTCGCGCTGCTGCTCACGGCGCTTGAATGGTCCCTGTTGCCTACGCATCCGTGGGTCGGTACGCTGTTCACGCTCGTGCACTGCCTGTTGCTTGTCGGAACGATCTGGTCGCCGGTGGCATGCACGGGTCTCATGGTCGCGCTGCACGTCGTGTGGATGTTCATGACGCATGGCGATGCGGGAACCACTCAATTATGGGGTCTGTGGGCGGCGTTCGGCATCACGGCGGCGCAATCCGCGAGCACTCTTACCGCGCTGTTGCCGCTGATCTGCACTGTCTCCACGTTCTGCGAGCGTTCCGTGGTGCGCGACCAGCCAGTGAGTAGCAGTCTCATGATCGCCGTCACCTATTGGGCCGCATGGATGATCGGCGAGCTTGTGCAGATCACCAGGCAACGCAATCGTTCGCGTCAGCGCCAGCGTCAGCTCGCACAGCAGGAGCGGCTTGCCGCGCAGATTCACGATGCACTGAGTGCCGAGATGTCGTATCTCATGCTGCACATGCGCAAAGATGCCGCCGATCCGCGGTTTGACGACCATGCGCGCGCCGAGTTCGCGACGATGGCACAGAGTGCCTCAGATGCGTTGTGCAGCGTGCGCGATCTCGTACACGAGCTCGCTCCTGCACATCATGATGGGGCGCTGCGAGCACAACAGCGTGCCAATCAATCCGCGGTCCTCGCCGAAGAGATTCACCGCGTGGAATCGAGGCTGCGCAATCTGGGATTCTCCGGCTCGATCAAGCTGACCGGTGACGCGGGTGGCATTCCGGTTGCTGTGTTTGCGCTCGCGCATCGCGCGGTTCATGAACTCGGCGCGAACATCATGCGGCACGGCGAACCTGCGCCATACGATATGACGCTCGATATTGCGGAACACGTATGCATCGACTCGCATAATTCGGTGCGGAACAACGGTGTCCCGGCCTCCGGCACCGGTCTGGATTCACTGCGGCAGGCAGTGGAGGCATGCGGTGGCAGTGTGATCTGCGAGCTCAACGGAACAATCTGGCATACGCGAGTGGTCGTTCCAAACAATGGGTTGCGTGCCAAATGATGACGGCAGGGTATCTCGCCTAACGGATGACACTAAGACGCATAGTCATGCATGCAGGTGACGGATTTCCAAGGATTTCCGGCGACTGATCCCGCCAAATGAGCCCTTGATGTCAGCCGTTAAGCGAGATACGCCGACATCAACATTCGGTGCACACTCCGAAGTGCGTCTTCGCCGTCAACGTGCTGGCTCACGAGGTGCACTCACCGACGCGTGGTGGCACGCTCATGCAGCGTCACCGGAATGATCGACTCAGTCGATTCGTTCTGCGCGTGGGAATCGACGGAGGAATCGTCGGTCACACTGTTCTCTGTGCGCACGCAATTCTCGATCTCGCGCTCCACCTGCTCGGCGATCGTGTGCGCAATCCGGGTGAAATCCTGCACCACCGAAGTGAGCGGCAGTCCCGCGCAGTCGGTGATGATCGTGCCATCGTACGCAATGATCTGCAGTCGCTCGGGTACGGCGATTCCGCGCGCGCGAGCCTCCTGCACGGCGAATGCGGCGGCGAGGTCGGAGCCGACGAACGCGTCCATGTCGGCGTGCTCGTCGAACGCGCGGCGCACCGCGCTGCACATGCCCGCGAGTTCGAACACCTCGCCGGATTCGATGTACGCGTGCGCGATATGTGATTCATTGAGATGGTTTTCCAGTGTGGTGACATATCGGACGGTGGGGAATGTGGTGCGGCCTTCGCCGAGATCGCCGAACTGCGCGCGCGGACCGCCTACCATGACCACGCGCCGTGCGTGCGTGCGCATCAACAGATCGGCGATCAATTCACCGCCGTGCGCATGGTCCGAGCTCACCTGGGCGATGCGCGCCCCGAGATTGCGGTCGAAGGCGACGATCGGGCGGCCGATCGACGCCCAGTAGTCGGGATCGTGCGTCGTATGCGCGGCGACGACGAGCGCGTCGAGGCTGCGCTGGCGCAGCATGTCGACGTACTGCGCCTCGCCGTTCGCGGAATCGACGGTCGAGCACAGCATCGTGCGCAGTCCGCGCGCGGAGAACTCGCGCTGCAGCTGAGACGTAAGCGTCGCGAAGAACGGATGGCGAATCGTCGGGACGATGACGCCGACGATGCCGGTGCGGCCGTGGTAGAAGTGGCGGGCGAGCTCGTTGGGGACGTAGTTGAGGTCGCTCATCGCCTGCTCGACCTTCGCGCGCATGTCCTGCGACACGTATCCGGTGCCGTTGATGACGAGTGAGACGCTGCTCACCGAGACTCCCGCGCGTTTCGCGACGTCGCGCATGCCGACCATCCGTGCCTCCTGTCTGGTATGCCATGGTGTTGCCGATGCCGGTCCGACGCGTATCCGCGGGGCTGGCGCCCGCTCGTGTCGCGCCGGTTCGGCGAATCCCATTGTAGATGTGGCGCGCTCCGGTGCCGGTCATGGCGCGACCGGTGACCGCCGTGGTGGCAGCCGCGATGGTCGTCTGCGGTCGATGGGTGGATAGCGCTGGCCGCCTGCCTGTTGTATCGAACCGGTTCGACACGCCGAGCGGGCAATCATGTTGCGCAACCGTCGGACCGGTGTCATAATCGTCAGTATCGAACCGGTTCGATACAACACCGTCGATCCGGTCCCGGGCTTCGGCCCGACCGATTAATCCCAACGGGGTGATTGACCGACCATACCTGACTCGACGAGGAGGAACCTGTGAAAAACAAAGTACAGCTCATCACCTATGCGAATCGTCTCGGCGACGGCAACCTCGCCTCGCTGACCGACATCCTGCGCACCCGTTTCGACGGCGTCTACGAAGGCGTGCACATCCTGCCGTTCTTCACGCCCTTCGACGGCGCCGACGCCGGCTTCGACCCGATCGACCATACGCAGGTCGACCCGCGTCTCGGCGACTGGGACGACGTCGCCGAACTCGCGAAGACGCACGACATCATGGTCGACGCGATCGTCAACCACATGAGCTGGCAGTCGCGCCAGTTCCAGGACGTGCTCAAGCGCGGCGAGGACTCTGAGTACTATCCGATGTTCCTGACGATGAGCTCGGTGTTCCCGGACGGGGCGACCGAGGAGGAGCTCGCCGGCATCTACCGTCCGCGCCCGGGCCTGCCGTTCACGCACTACAGCTTCGCCGGCAAGACGCGACTCGTGTGGGTCACGTTCACGCCGCAGCAGGTGGACATCGACACCGACTCCACTGAAGGCTGGGACTACCTGATGTCGATCTTCGACCAGATGGGCAAGTCGCACGTCAAGTACATCCGCCTCGACGCCGTCGGCTACGGCGCGAAGGAAGCCGGCACAAGCTGCTTCATGACGCCTAAGACCTTCGAGTTGATCTCGCGGCTGCGCGAGGAGGGCGCCAAGCGCGGCCTCGAGATCCTCATCGAAGTCCACTCGTACTACAAGAAGCAGGTGGAGATCGCCGCGAAGGTGGACCGCGTCTACGACTTCGCGCTGCCGCCGCTGCTGCTGCACTCGTTGTTCACCGGCAAGGTGGACGCGCTCGCGCACTGGACCGACATCCGTCCGAACAACGCCGTCACCGTCCTCGATACGCATGACGGCATCGGCGTCATCGACATCGGCTCCGACCAGCTCGATCGCTCGCTCAAGGGACTCGTCCCCGACGAGGACGTCGACGCGATGGTCGAGACGATCGCGAGGAACACGCACGGCGAATCGAAGGAGGCGACCGGCGCCGCCGCGTCGAACCTCGACCTCTACCAGGTGAACTCCACCTACTATTCGGCGCTCGGCTGCAACGACCAGCACTACATCGCCGCGCGCGCCGTGCAGTTCTTCCTGCCCGGCGTGCCGCAGGTGTACTACGTCGGCGCGCTCGCCGGCAGGAACGACATGGCGCTGCTCAAGCGCACGAACGTCGGCCGCGACATCAACCGCCACTACTACACGACCGCCGAGATCGACGCGGACCTCGAGCGTCCGGTCGTGCAGGCGCTCAACGCGCTCGCGCGCTTCCGCAACGAGCTGTCCGCGTTCGACGGCGACTTCGACTACGCGACGAGCGACGACGGCGCGACGATCAGTTTCACGTGGAACGATGATGACACGTCGGCGACGCTGGCCTTCACGCCGTCGAAGGGCGTCGGCGCCGACAACGCGCAGCCGGTGGCGACGCTCGTCTGGAAGGACGCCGCGGGCGAACATGTCAGCGACGACCTGATCGCGACCCCGCCGGTCGTGCACATGGACTGAGCGAGCCTCCCGCGAGCGGACAACGAAGTAGAAAAGAAAGAGGCAGATCATGGTGGACGAACAGAACGCCGGCGGCAAGCCGACGGCCAACGGCTACATCCGTCCGGGCGTCGATGACCGACCCGACCTGGACAAGGCGCTGAGCGCCGAGGACAAGGAGAACATCGCGCGTCTGACCGCACCGATGCCGAAGAGACGCGCTGCGGAACGCAGCGTCGACGACGAGCAGACGCAGGGCGTCAAACTCGCCACCGATTCGCAGGTCCACGGTTCCGGCATGGCCGCGCTCGCCGCCGTCGACACGGCGGTCCCGGACGAGGCGTCCGCGTTCATGGACATGCGCGACCCGATGGTCTCGGCCGACGGCCACCGCCCGACCAAGGCCGAAATCGTGCGACTGGGTATCGGTTTCACCGTCTCCGCGGTCGCCTGCGCGATTCCATGGGTCGCGTTGAGCACCGTCATCCTGCCGCGCGTGTTCGAGCAGATCGATGCGGGCAGCAAGGTGTTCATGCTCGGCCTCGTCAACTCCATCGGCGCGTTCGTCGCCCTCGTCGCGAACATCGTCTTCGGCACGCTCTCCGACCAGACGCGCTCGCGCTTCGGCAAGCGCACGCCGTGGATCGTGGTCGGCGGCCTCATCACCGGCCTGAGCATCGGCGCAATCGCGTTCACGCGCTCCGAGGCGCTCATCGTGACGCTGTGGTGCCTCGCGCAGATGGGCTACAACATGATGCTCGCGCCGTACGTCGCCGTCATGTCCGACCGCGTCCCGGACAAGGTGCGCGGCACAATCTCCGGATTCTACGGCGCCGGCATCGCCGTCGGTCAGACGCTCGGCTCGGTCGTCGGCGCCGCGTTCCTCACGCACGGCGCATCGGGCATCTTCCAGGCGTGGATGATGGGCCTCGCCATCTTCTCGCTCGTCGGCGTCTTCGTCGTCGTCGTGTGGCCGCGCGAGAAGTCGAGCAGATTCGAAGCGGACGGCGAGGCGATGAGCGCGAAGGCGATCCTGCGCAACTTCCGTCCGCCGCGCCACGCACCCGACTTCTACTACGCGCTCGTAGGCCGCACATTGATGATGGGCGGCTACTGGATGATCACGACCTACCAGTTGTACATCGCGCAGGACTACATCTACGCCGGTGATCCGCACGCCATCGACAAGGCGGCCGCGATCATCGCGACGATGGGCGTCATCACGCTCGTCGTCTCGTTGATCGCCGCGGTCACCGCCGGGCCGATCACCGACCGCATCGGCAGGCGCAAACTGCCGGTCGCGCTCGCAAGCTGCCTGTTCGCCGTCGGCGCCGCGATGCCGCTGCTGTTCCGTTCGCCGATGGGCATGTATCTGTTCGCGGCGATCGCCGGTCTCGGCTACGGCGTCTACAACGCGATCGACCAGGCGCTCAACGTGGCCGTGCTGCCGAATCCTAAGGAGGCGGGCAAGGATCTGGGCATCCTCAACCTCGCGAACACGCTTTCGACGGTCATCGGCACGATGATGACGTCGATCGTCGTCTCGATCGCGAAGTCGGCGATGCATGCGCCGGGCACGCCGGCGGCCGCCTATGCGTGGGTGTTCGTCGTCGCGATCGCCGTCGTGCTCATCGCGGCCGCGCTCATCATGCGCATCCGCAACGTCAAGTGACGCTTTTCTTTCATCACATTGCCAAGGCCGGCGACGTTCATGTCGCCGGCCTTTTCCATACGCGTCGCGCTCACCGCGCGAAGAGGCGCAGATATTCGTCGGAGCTCATCCAGCGCACGGTGGACCGTTGGAATGCGGCGCGGTCGCATGGGGCATGGCGGTTCCTCGTCGTTTCGCGTACTTCGTCGTCGGACATCATGGCGTCTACGCTTACGCTGACGGTTGAGGTGGTCGTCATCGCTCCTCTCGGTCGTTCACGGGCGTATGGGCCAATCTATCTACTATTAATTCTGCTATCTATGACGATGCGGCTCAAGGTATCTGAGTTTTTCGCTCATGGTTGGTCAAGGATGGGCGAAATGGAGGGGGGCTGGGGATGCCGGAGCCGCTGCGGGGCAACCTGTCGGGATACTGGTCGCGTCGCATCGATCAGAAGAATCGTCTGGTGTATCGCGTTGCGGGTGGTGGGCGGTCGTTGTGTCTTGAGATCGTACAGTGCCGTACGCATTACGGCGACCGATGACGGCTATGAGAGGAGCGTCGACGGTCCATGCCATCCGCGTGAATTCATCTGCGCGCATGGCGGTAACGTGTCGGCCGCCGCGCGGCTGCGGTTATCGTTGTGCTTATGAACGATCAGTCTCCACAGCAGGATGCGGACGGCGCCGGGCGCCCCGCGCCGCGTCCATTCCCGAATTCCGATTATGTGCGTCCGGGCATCGATGACCGTCCGGACCTCGATAAGGCGCTCACCGATGAGGACAAGGCGGCCGTCGCGCGCCTCGCCGTGCGTCAGAAGCCGAAGACGCCGCCGGCGGCCGCCGACCAGCCGGAGGTGCAGGCCGCCGCGATGGGCGTCAACATGCCGGTCGGCGGCGCCGATGAGCCGGTGCCCGACCTCGAATCCGCGTTCCTCGACATGCGCGACCCGATGGTGGACGCGAACGGCTACCGCCCGACGAAGGGGGAGGTGCTGCGCATGAAGATCGGCTTCGCGTGCACGGCGTTCTTCCTCGCGTTCGCGCTCGCCGCGCTCAACATCACGCTCGTGCCGCAGGAGCTCGATGTGTTGAGCGGCCCGGTCGGCGGCGCCGTTGCGCTGTCCTGGGTGCTCGGCGCCGGCATTCTGTGCTCGCTCGTCGCGACGATCTTCTTCCTGCCGTTGTCCGACCACACGCGCACGCCTCTCGGCAGGCGCACGCCGTGGTTCGCCGGCGGCACGCTCGTCGCCGTCATCTTCGCGTTCTCGCTGAGCGCCTGCCATACGCCGACGGCGGTCGGCATCGTCTGGGCGTTGCTGCAGATCGGTCTGGCGGCGATGTTGTGCTCGCTGCATGCGTCGATCGGCGAGCGCGTGCCCGACAAGTTCCGTGACGCCGTCGGCAAATGGCGCACGGTGGGTGTGCTCGCGGGCCTCGTGTTCGGCATCTGGTTCGGCGTGCTGATGGCGTCGGAGCCGGGCGTCGGCATGGACCTGTGCGCCGTCGGCGTGCTCGCTGCCGGCATTCTGGGGCTTCTTGTCGTCCCCCGCGAATCTTCGACGGTCTATTCGCGCGCGAAGCCGATGGAGACCGCCGATCTGCTCGTCACGCTGCGCGTCGGCCACCCGACGGCCATGTGGCGCACGATCTGCCTGACGAGGCTGTTCTCGTCCGCAGGCGTCATGCTTGCGACCGCCTACGTCTGGTTCGTCGTGCGGTACCGCCGGGGGGTCGACGCCGGTTTCGATCTGCGCGCGACGATGGTGATGGTCGCGCTCATGGGTCTGCTGGCGTGCGCGATGGCGCTGCTGAGCGAGGGCGTCGCCGATCTGTTGCGCGCGTCGTTCGACAACGATCGGCTCGTGCTGATGATCGGCGTCGCATTGGCGATCGTGGCCGTCGTCGTGCCGCTCGTCAGCTACACGACCGCCGGATTGTATGTGTTCGCCGGCATCGGCGGATTCGCCATCCATATGATCGATGACGCGCTGCAGTCGCTCGCCGTGGCTTCGGTGCCGCAGCTCGACCGCGCCGCCGGATACCTCGCCGTGTTCAACACGAGCGCGACGGCGGGCCGTCTGGTCGGCGCCGTCGTCGGCGGATTCGTCTTCGCTTATGTGACCGTCTTCTCGAACGTCTTCCTGTGGGCGGCGATCATGTTCGCGTGCGCCGGCGCGTGCGCCGCCGCCGCGATCGCGTACCCGCCCAAACGCTGATAGGTGAGGCGTTGGTAGGTGAGGTGGCGTTCGCTGTGTTCGTTGTGCAGGCATAGTGAACGCCGCCGATTGCTTGGAGCCATGGTGCGTGTGCCGCCCCGACTGTGAGCGTCGATGATACCGTTGGACGATACAGCTGGTTATGTTTGTGCACTGAGAGCGGAAAAGTCGTATATTAGCTTGCTGCCCAAAGTCGTAAATCTCACTATATGGACACTGTGCCCGATTGGTCGCAAGGCGGGGAGTAGGTTCTAGCCCAACACGGCACCGCGGCAAGCGCGCGCCGTGCACAGCAGTGCAAATGGATATGCGGAAAGGAGGCTCGCGATGAGTGAGACCATGGTCGCACGACTGCAGATCGTACGAATTATTATCTCGCCATCGGCGAGCTGATTCGTATATCTGAATCCAGCCCCGCCGATGGTGGCGGGGACGGATCGTGAACTACCTCGGACCCCGCCATATGCGCGGGGTTTTTGCGTTTGTACCCAAGCCATGAATGCAGGCAAACTATCAGGAGGTTTTCATGACCGCAGCCGAAGCAGAGGCGGAATCCGCCACGGCCACTCTCGCCCGACCGGCGTCGCGCGCAGCGCGCTCGTCGGTGGGCACGATCATCGCCGCATCCATGGTGGGCACGACGATTGAATTCTACGATTTCTACGCGTACGGCACGGCCGCCGCGAACTACTTTCCGCGCGTGTTCTTCTCCGACCGGACGAACCCGACCGTTGCGCTGCTGCTCTCGCTCGTCACGTTCGCCGTCGCGTTCCTCGCGCGCCCGGTCGGTTCGTTGATCTTCGGGCATTTCGGCGACTCGATCGGACGCAAGGCGACGCTCGTCGTCTCGCTGATGACGATGGGCGTCGCCACTTTTCTCATCGGCTGCCTGCCCGGATATGACATGTGGGGCGTATGGGCGGTGATCATGCTGTGCGTGTGCCGCTTTGTGCAGGGCATCGGCCTCGGCGGCGAATGGTCCGGCGCCGCGCTTGTGGCCACCGAGAACGCACCTGCCGACAAGCGCGCGCTCTATGGTTCGTTCCCCGAACTCGGCGCGCCGGTCGGCTTCTTCCTGTGCAACGGCACCTACGTGGTGCTTGAGATGTTCAACGATGACGCGGCGATGCTCGCATGGGGATGGCGCGTGCCGTTCCTGCTGTCGTCGCTGCTGGTGGTCGTGGGACTGCTCGTGCGTGTCCATATGGAGGAGACGCCGGCGTTCCGCGCCGCGCAGCAAAGCCAGCGCGTCGTCAAGGCTCCGGCTGTCGAGGTGTTCCGTACGAGCTGGCGGCAGGTGCTGCAGGCGACCTTCCTCGTCGCCGTCACCTACACGCTGTTCTACACTCTCGCCACATGGTCGCTTGCATGGGCCACGAAAACGGATGCGCAGGGTGGTGGCGGCCTTGGTTTCTCCACGCAGGAGTACATGACGATGCTGATGGCCTCGGTATGCGTGTTCGCCGTGTTCATCGTGCTCTCATGCGTGTTTGCGGATCGGCTGGGACGTCGCCGCGTGATCATCGGGTCGTCGGTCGCGCTGGTCGTGTTCGCGGCGGTGTTCCCGCTGCTAATGAACAAAGCCGTCGTCGGTGTGCACAACACGGCTGCCACGATGCTGTTCCTGTGCCTTGGATTTGCGTTGATGGGCATCGCGTTCGGGCCGATCGGCGCGCTGCTGCCTGAGCTGTTCAGCGTCAATGTGCGCTACACCGGATCCGGTATCGGCTACAATCTCGCGGCGATCGTCGGCGCGGCGTTCGTGCCGTCGGTGGCCACATGGCTCTCGTCGCATTGGGGCGTCGGCTCGGTCGGTCTGTATCTGGGCGTCATGGCGTTGGGCTGCCTTGCGGCGATCCTGACGTGCCATGAGACCAAGGACGTGGATTACATGCGGTGACTCGCGGGTGATCCGTCAGTGAACGATGCGTCAGGTAAGGAGAGGCTTGGCGGCGACGCAGGCCGCACAGAAGAGCAAGACGTCCATTATATGGACGAAACATATTGTTGATTTCCGGCAAGCGATGGTGGATTGGCGCTATTTTCCAGAAGAAACCGCGCGTATTCCAAAACGAGATGCCAACGGTATCCAAAAGATGGACTTGGCAAGGAGGCGCTTGCGGATTTCGGTAATATGAGGACTCAGTTTTGGAGACAAAATCTCCGACACAGCGGGAAGCCTGCCTACGTGGATCGGCCGTTCCGGACCATGGGACGCGCGGTTCATGAATCAGGCACAAGAACAACATAGGCGTCGCGGACCACTACAATGCCCGCGGTGCGCAGCAAAAGACAACAAAGGAGTGTGCCAATATGGCAGCACAGATCTGGTACGAAGACGACGGCGATCTCTCGGTTCTCGACGGCAAGAAGGTCGCGATCATCGGTTACGGCTCGCAGGGCCACGCTCACGCGCTCAACCTGCGTGATTCCGGTGTGGACGTCGTCGTCGGCCTGCGCCCGAACTCGAAGTCCGTCCAGTTCGCGAAGGACCAGGGCCTTGAGGTCAAGAGCGTTCCGGAGGCTGCCGCGGAAGCCGACGTCATCATGATTCTGGCTCCCGACCAGTATCAGAAAGGCATCTGGGACAACGACATCGAGCCGAACATCAAGGAAGGCGCCGCACTGGCCTTCGCGCACGGCTTCAACATCCACTACGGCTACATCAAGCCATCCGAGGACCACCCGGTCTTCATGGTCGCACCGAAGGGCCCGGGCCACATCGTCCGCCGTGAGTACGCGGCCGGCCGTGGCGTCCCGGTCGTGACCGCCGTCGAGCAGGATCCGCGCGGCGACGGCTGGGATCTCGCCCTCGCCTATGCCAAGGCACTCGGCGCGTTGCGCGCCGGCGCCATCAAGACGACCTTCAAGGAGGAGACCGAGACCGATCTCTTCGGTGAGCAGAACGTGCTCCTCGGCGGCGTCAACAAGCTCGTCGAGATGGGCTTCGAGGTCCTCACCGACGCCGGCTATCAGCCGGAGATCGCCTACTTCGAGGTCTGCCACGAGCTCAAGATGATCGTCGACCTGATGAACGAAGGCGGCCTGAACAAGGATCGTTGGTCCTGCTCCGACACCGCCCAGTACGGCGACTACGTCAACACCGTCATCGATGAGCATGCCCGTGAGCGCATGGAGTACCACCTCAAGCGCATCCAGGACGGCTCCTTCGCGAAGGAGTTCATGGACGATCAGGCCGCCGGCGCCCCGAAGTTCAAGCAGCTCCAGGAGGAGTACTCGAACGTCCGCATCGAAGAGGTCGGCCCGAAGCTCCGCGCGATGTTCTCCTGGAACAACGAGGCCACGAAGGACGCCGATGAGGCCAACTCCTTCACCGGCAAGATCGCCCGCGCCCAGGTCCAGGACGCTGAGTGATTGAATCGGCCGGCGCGGTGACGCCCGGCTGAATCGCACTGCTACGGTGGGGCGCAGTTCATCGCGAACTGCGCCCCCTTTTGTCGTCTGCGTTCCGACTCTTCAGCCATGTCGACGAACCGGGACGCAAGCGGGCGCGTTCGTGGGTGACTTCATCGACCCGGGTCGACGGATCGGGACGATTGGTGATATGCTGACGCGGTATGTGTGGAATTGCAATGATGTCGATGATCGCGTGGGATATCTGACCGCGTGTCAACGCAGATCCTCTTGAATTCAATCGGATTTCATAACACCATCGCGCAGGGGCCCGCTACGTGGCGGTCGTTCGGCATATCCGCATCCACCATCTGGAACAGGCTGGAATAGATAAGCCGTACATGGGTCGAACGACCCTATGCCCTCCTGCGCGAATCCAAGCGAAGGAGACATCATGCGCAATCATACGAAGCCGTATCCGGATGCAATCGGCGCCCCGCCCGGCTGGCATCTGCCGGTCGCGCTGTTGCTCACCGGCCAGGCGCTCTCGCTCGTCGGGTCGAGCATCGTACAGTACGCGGTTTTCTGGTATCTCATCATGCAGACCGACTCGGGCGTCACGATGACGGTCGCGATGCTCTGCGCATGCGTGCCGCAGGCCGTCGTCTCGCTGTTCGGTGGCGCGTGGGCGGACCGCTGGAACAAAAAGGCGCTCATCATCCTGCCCGACGCGCTCATCGCCGTCGTCACCGTGGTACTGTCTGTCTCGATTGCGCGCGGTGCCGCCGGGCTCGCGCTGTTCTTCGTCGTGCTTGCGGTTCGCTCGGCCGGTGCGGGCGTGCAGACGCCGGCCGTGCAGTCGTTCATTCCGCAAATCACGCCGGAGGAGAAGCTGCTGCGGGTGAACTCGATCAACGGCACGATCCAGTCGGTCAATATGATTGCCGCGCCCGCGGTCGCCGCCGTGCTCATCAACATCATGCCGCTGTGGGCGATCCTGTACGTCGATGTGACGACGGCAGCGGTGGGCATCGCGTTCGTCGCGCTGATCCGCGTGGCGCGCGAAGGCGAATCGGGCGCCGCGCCCGCCGTCTCGGTGTTCGCCGACATGCGTACCGGCCTGCGGTATGCGTGGCGTTATCCGCGCATCCGCAGTGTGCTCATCGCGTATGCGTTCGTCTGCTTCATCAACATCGCGCCGATGAACCTCACGTTGATTCTGATGAACCGCGGATTCAACGGCCAGCGGCTCGACCTCGGTTTCACCGTGCTGTCGACCGCGGCAGACAAGCTCGCGGCGAACGAGATGGCGTGGAGCATCGGCATGGTCGTCGGCGGCGCGCTGCTCGCCGCGTTCGGCGCGCGCGTCTTCCGCAACAACATGGTGCTGCTCGCGTGTGCGTTCATCGGCATGGGCGTGTGCACCGCCGGGCTCGGGCTGTCGCCGACGTTGCTCGTGTATCTGTGCGTCGATTTTCTTGTGGGATTGTGCACATCGCTCGGTTCGTCGCCGACGTTCACGCTGCTGCAGCAGGAGAGCACGCCCGACATGCGCGGGCGTGTGTTCGGTCTGCTCACCACGTTCTCTGGTTTCGGCACGCCTCTCGGCATGCTCGTGTTCGGTCCGCTCGCTGATGTGATCGACGTACGCGTGATTTTCGTGCTGGGTGGTGTGCTGACGGTCCCGTTCGGCGTGTGGCTGCTGCGGGTCGACAGGCGGTGGGAGGCGCCTCGCTTGGGTGTTGCAGGCGACACGCGTCCATAATGCTGTTGACGACGACAACACCAATATGATAGGTTGCTGTTGTCAATGAAAACATCATTGACAACAGCGATGAAAGGTTGTCTTCCGATCAAAGACAAACGCATCGTCCCGCTCCTCGAACAGCTCGAGGAACAAGGATGGCGCATCCATTCTACTAAAAAAGGATGGTTGTGCTATCCACCCGATAAGACGAAGACCGCGGTGGCTATTCATAAGACACCATCGGACAGTCATTGGTTCGAATCGTGCCTGCGACTGTTGCGTCGAAGCGGGTTCCGAGCATGAGCGGGGCGGGGCGGCGGCTGTTCGACCGTCGCCCCACTTTCATCCGCTGAAATCTGGAGAAAGCGGGAATGACGTGGCTGCTTGGCAGGTATTGATTGACTTTGAATCCGATACAAAACTCTCCGAAGAGATGGCTTTTGATGTCAGTGAACGGCTAGGAGAGCTTGGAGCAGTTCCGTCTTTTGAGCTGGGTGGTACACAAGGAAGCATCGTCATGTGTGTCGATGCGGAGGATGTGATTGAGGCGGCCCGACAAGGATTGGAATACACTGGCCAGGCGCTGCCGGACTGCAAGCTCACGCCGAACAATCTGGAAGTGACGGAGTGGGGGAAGGCTGTCGAACATCTTCATGATCCTCTGTACCCCGAAGTCGTAGGGTACGCCGAAATTGCCCGATTGGCTGGTGTGACAAGACAGCGTGCGCGTATGTTCCCGAAAATCGTGGATTTTCCGAAGCCTGTTATCGAGACGGCGCAGGGGGCGTTGTATACCAAATCCGCAATTGAAGCATGGCTTGAGCGTAGGACCTGCAGGGCAAAGAGGGCATAGTGGACAGCGGCATTGCGTGGACGTTGATCTGAATTGCTGCGGATCGATGTCCACGCGCTAGCGCTGATTGCTGCAGTACCCTACATGAGCCATCACGAAGGCATGATACGCCCTGCACACCACACGCACTCGACCTGCCAAGTCTGGGGGTCAGACAGCAGCAAGTCAGCGGCGAATCCGGGGGCGACCAATCCAAGCGGGGCCTTCGTGATGGGATTGGGCATATGGAATCCGAAGGTTTTCGCCGGAGTGAGCGTGGCCGCTTCAACCGCGTCCTGAGGGCTGATTCCCAAGCGGTTGATGGCATGCGCCACAGCTTCTTCAAGCACAAGTGTGGATCCGGCGATGGCATTGTTGCTGACGAGTCGCGCGTGGCCGTCCACCACATTGACGTCCAGCGCGCCCAGTTTGTAATGGCCATCGGGGCAGCCGGTGGCGGCCATGGCGTCGGTGACGAGCGCGATGCGGTGAGGTGCCAGTTCGAAGGCAAGCCGCAGCATGGGATCCTGTACATGGAACCCATCGGCGATGAGCTCGATGGTGACGCGGCGGTCTTCCACAACCGCGGGAATCGGGCCGGGTTCGCGGTGGTGGAGGCCGTTCATTGCGTTGAACATGTGTGTCATCAAGCCGGCGCCGGCGTCGATGGCCTTGCACGCCATGGCATAGTCGGCGTTACAATGGCCGATGGCGGGCACCACGCCGGAGGCTCGGAGCATGCGGATGGCTTCCACGCCATGAGCCCGTTCGGGTGCGATGGTGATCTGCCTCATTGACCCATCGGCTGCGTCGAGCAGTGTGCGCACGGATTCCTGCACTGGATCGCACAGGCAGTCCGGGTTGTGCGCGCCTTTGCGCGCCAGTGCCAGGAATGGCCCTTCCAGATGTGATCCCAGAATATCGGGGCGCGTGTCCATTGCCTCCCGCACCACTCGGATGTTCCGGGCCATCACATCGAGTGGATTGGTGATGAGGCTCAATATCTGGCGTGTGGTGCCATGGGTCATGTGGCACGCGCGCGCGATGCTGATCGCCTCCGCGCCGTCATCGAACGCGACGCCCCAACCGCCGTGGGTGTGGATATCGAGATATCCGGGGGTCAGGTTGCGCCCCTTGGCGTCGATGACGCCACTCTCATCGACGCCAAAGCGGGCGCATGCAGACTCCAGTTCGTCGCTGGACGTGCCGGTCGCCGCGATGGTCTCACCATCCGTCACAACCCATCCCTGTTCTTGCACACCGCGCGCGTCGACGACACGCGCATTGCGTATGGCGAAGGGACGCGGCTCTCGCATAAGGGAATTCGTGACTGACTGTGCGGTGGTGATGTGGTTCGCGTTCATGATGACCTCTTGCTTGGATTGCCGGCGGGGTTCAGATGCCCTGCCACTCGGGCTTGTGTTCGTAGGCGTAGCGGTAGTAGTCCTTGTGGCGGAGCCATGATGCAGCTGCCTCGTCGATGATCACGGTCGCGTGCGGATGCAGCTGCAGCGCGCTCGCCGGGCAGAACGACGACACCCCGCCCTCCACTGTTTCGGCGATGGCCTCGGCCTTGCTGTCGCCAAACGCCAGCAGGATGAGGTGCCGCGCCTTCATGATTGTACCGATGCCTTGCGTGATGCAGTGCGTGGGCACTTGATCGATGTCATTGTCGAAGAAGCGCGCGTTGTCTTCTCGCGTCTGCTCGGTGAGTGTTTTGATGCGCGTGCCCGACGCGAGCGACGAACCCGGTTCGTTGAACCCGATGTGCCCGTCGGTGCCGATGCCGAGGATCTGCACATCGACGCCGCCCTCCGCCTCGATCATGCGGTCGTATTCGTGCCCTGCCGTACGGATTGTGTCGAGGGCCCCATTGGGCACGTGCACCAAGTCGGGCGTGAGTCCCAGTGGTTCCACTACCGTGCGCGTGATCGTGGAACGATATGACTGTGGATGGCTCGGGTCGAGCCCCGCATACTCATCAAGCGCGAATCCGCGCACGTGAGACACATCGAGATGGTCGTCCTTCACCTTGTGCGCCAAGGCCTGGTAGGCGGCCAGCGGGCTTGAGCCGGTGGCCAATCCCAGTACGCAGTCGGGCTTGGATCGGATCAGGTCCGCCACGCACTGTGCATAGATGCGCCCCGCGGCCTCTTCGTTGTTCACAATAATGACTTCAGCCATGTTGCATTACTTCCCTGTATTCTTGTGATTGGCGGTGTTGTGCGCTCACTGTGTGGAAAGCGTGACTTCCTCGGGCGTGCGCACGGGTGTAAGACCGCATTCGCGCAGCACGGCATCGACTGCCTCGACGTTCGCGCCTTGCAGTGGGGCGACCGGGTTCGGCATCTGGTTCGTGTCGAAGATCCCGAGCAGTGCCATTGCCGTCTTGAACGCGCCCACACCGGCGCCGAAGCCCGAAACGCCGTTCGTCACGGTGACAATGCGCATAAGCGCGGCCAGCTTGTCCTGTTCCTCGCGCACCGTCTTCCAATCACCGGCTTCAGCGGCCTTCCACATGCGCACATAGCCCGTGCACTCCACGTTGCCCAAGCCTGGCACGCTGCCATCCGCCCCGGCCATGTAGGCGCCGTCGACGACCACCTCCTGGCCGGTGAGCACGGTGAGCGGGTGGCCGGCCTTGCGGTTGTCGTCGCACAGGAACCTGAACGCCACATCGTCGTTCGATGAATCCTTGACGCCGGCGAGCACGCCGTCGAGTCCGAGCTTGATGAGCAGATCCCCCGGAAGCTTCACGTGCACGCACACGGGGATGTCGTAGGCGAACAACGGCAAATCAACGGCTTCGTGGATTAGGCGGAAGTGACGTTCGATTTCGGGCAGGCCGCCGAGCGCGTAGAAAGGCGCTGTCGCCACAATCGCGTCGGCGCCCAGTTCATGCGCGACTTTCGCGTGCTCGATCACGCGGTTCGTCTCGGTGTCGATGCATCCCACAAGCACCGGCACGCGGTGGTCCACGGCGGCGATCGCCGTTTCGATGATTTCCCGGCGCCGTTCGTCAGTGCTGAACGCGACTTCGCCCGACGACCCGAGGAAGAAAAGCCCGTCAACGCCTGCGTCGATGAGACGGTTGATGGAACGTGTGAAGCTCTCGCGATCGAGCTTCTGGTCGGCGGTGAGCGGTGTTACGACCGGCGGGATGACGCCACGGAACTGCTGGTTCATGATATTCTCCTTGTTTTGATGCATGCCGGCGATGGGCATATGCGAAACGCAAATAGATAGATGGACAGATGGGTTGCGGATTGTGGTTGGTCAGGCTATGGGCGCGCATTCCGCCGCTGTTGGATGCAGCAGCGATGGCGCTGCGCCGAGCAGAAGTCGCGTATAGGGGTCCTGCGGATTGTTCAGCACTTGCTTTGCCTCCCCATGTTCCACGATTGTGCCGTGGTTCATCACGATGATTTCGTCGGAGACATACCGCACGGTTTGGATGTCGTGGCTGATGAAGACCATCGAGAGGCCGAGCTCCTTCTTGAGGTCGGAAAGCAGGTTCAGGATCTGCGCGCGGACCGAGACGTCCAGAGCGGATGTGGGTTCGTCGGCGATGATCGCGTCGGGTTTGAGCGAAAGTGCCCGGGCGATGGCCACGCGTTGCCTCTGTCCGCCGGAAAGCTGACCGGGAAGGGCGTTGAGCGCGGATTTCGGCAGGCCCACCATGTTGATGAGCTCATAAGCGCGGCGAATGCGTTCCTCTTTATTGCCCAAACTGTGCACGATGAGCGGGTCCATGAGCTGATCCTGCACGCTCATACGGGCATTGAGCGCGGTCGCCGGGTCCTGGAACACGACGGAGACGACGCGTCCGATGCGCATGCGGTCCTTGGCGTTGCGGTGGGTCACGTCCTGCCCTTTGAACATCACATGGCCGGAGGTGACAGTCTGCAATCCACACATCACATTCGCGGTGGTGGACTTGCCGCAGCCGGATTCGCCAACGATGCCGATTGTGCGGCCGGGCATGAGCTTCAGACTCACGTGGTCCACGGCTTTGACCTTCTTCGGGCGGAAGATGGAACCAGCGCGGGTCTTGAATTCGACTTCGACGTCTTTGAGCTCGATGATGGGGGTGGCTGGGGTGTTCATCGTGCTTCCTCCTTGGCGGTAACACGAACCGGCTTGGGCTGCGTGCGTGTTGGGGTTGGCGTTGCGGATGCCTGGAATTTGGTGGCGGCGCGGGCGATCGCCTGTTCGCTGTCGACGAGTGCATCGTAACCGTTCAGAGTCTCCTCGATGGAGGCGTCGACTTTGGAGTAGGTTCGATCAATGCCGTCGTCTTTGTCGAGGTCATCAGGGTGCACTGCGTAGTAGTGCAGGGTGCCGGGCACTTGCTTCATCACAGGGCGCACGTCCAGGCCGCGGGTCGGGCGCGACGAGCGTGGTGCAAAGCGGTCGCCCTTGGGGAAGTCGGCGGGGCTGGGCACGGTGCCGGGCACTTGGTGCAGGCGTCCGGAGCCGGCTTCGATTGAGGTGACGGATCCCAGTAGGCCGCGCGTGTACTCGTGGTGGGGGTCGGTGAGGATCTCGGTTGTGGATCCCTGCTCGACCACCTGGCCCGCGTACATGACCGTGATCGAGTGGGCGACCTTGGCCACGAGAGCAAGGTCATGGCTCACGAAGATCATGGCGAAACCGAGCTTTTCACGCAGGTCGTTGAGCAGGTCAATCACCTGCTTCTGCACCGTTACGTCAAGTGCGGTCGTCGGTTCGTCCGCGATGATGAGCTTCGGGTCGCGTGTGAGGGCCATCGCAATCAGCACGCGCTGGCGCTGGCCGCCGGAAAGCTCATGCGGGTACGATTCGAGCACGCGCTGCGGGTCGAGGCCCACGAGCTCGAGGAGTTCCTCGGCCGTGCGGGTGCCGCCGCGGGAGATGAGCTGCTTCATCTGCGCCTTGATGAGCATCGACGGGTTGAGCGAGGAGAGCGCGTCCTGGTAGATCATGGCGATCTCGTGGCCGCGCAAGGCGTTGTACCGCTTTTGGCTGATGCCGACGATGTTCTCGCCTTCAAACAGGATCTCACCACTGATTTGCGCCTTCGGATCCAGCAGGCCCATGATCGCAAGCGAGGTGATCGACTTGCCGCAGCCGGATTCGCCCACAAGGCCCATCGTTTCGCCGGGGCGCACCGCGAAGTTCAGGTGGTCCACCACGTTCACATCGCCGTGGCGCGGGAACTTGATGCACAGGTCCTTCACCTCGATGACCGGCTCGGCGGTGCTGTGGGGGGTCAGGCGGTCGGTGCGCTTCGCTTCGGCCTCCTTGAGGGCCATGAGCGAGGCCTCGAGCGTTTCGGCCTGGGCGGCATAGGCGGCCACCGGATCCACGAGGATGCGGTCCTCTTCGCGCTTGAGGTCCTTCTCGTTCTCGTTCTGCTCGATTGGGGCGGTCGGGGCCGCCACCATCGCATCGGTGATGCCTTCGGACAGGATGTTGAGACACAGCACGGTGAGCATGATCGCCAGACCCGGGAAGAGCGCCTGCCACCAGAACCCGTAGATGACGCCTTCCTTCGCGGAGGAGAGGATGTTGCCCCAGGTGGGCGTGGGCTCAGGAATGCCGGCGTTGATGAATGAGAGCGAAGCCTCGAACACAATCGCGTCGGCCACCGAAAGCGTGGTGAACACCATGACCGGTGCGGCGATGTTGCGCGTGACGTGCTTGATGAGCAGCCACGGGGCGCGTGCGCCGCTCACAATGCCGGCGCGCACATAATCCTTGCCGTATTCGCTGATGATATTGGCGCGGACGATGCGTGCAATCTGCGGCACGTAGAGGATGCCGATCGAGATGACGATGCCGATCATCGACTGTCCCAGGATCGACACGAACACGGCGGCCAGCGCGATGCCCGGGATGGACATGATGATGTCGATGCAGCGCATGATCACTTCAGAGATCCATGTGCGTGACACGGCGGCCACTGCGCCGATCAGCGCACCGGCGATCAACGCGAAGGCGATGGACGACAGGCCGATGACGAGCGAGTATCGCGCGCCGTAGAGCACACGGGAGAGCACGTCGCGCCCCAGATTGTCGGTGCCGAATGGATGGTCACCCGAGGGAGTGCGGTAGTTGAGTGTGATCTCGCTGGGGTCATGCGGGGCAATGAGCGGGGCGAACACCGCACATACGATGAGCGCGAGGATGAAGATGACGGAGATCTTGGTGCCGATCGACATCTTGGACCAGCGCTTGAGCACCAGTTTGCCATTGGCTTTGTCGACGTTCTTCGCGGAGAGGGTCTTGCTGAACAACATGGTGATCACACATTCCTGATTCGTGGGTTGATAAGGACATAGAGCAGATCAACGACGATGTTGATGATGATGAAGGCGAGGGCCACAACAAGCACGACACCTTGCACGAGCATCGGCTGGTTGTTGTTGATGCCGTCGAACATCGCGGTGCCCATGCCTGGGAGTGCGAAGATGACCTCGATGACGATGGCGCCGCCCATGAGGTAACCGATCTTCATGCCGAGCACGGTGACCGGGGTGATGAGCGCATTGCGCAGCACATTGCGGGCGATGACGACAGGTTTCGGGATGCCGGCGCCCAAAGCGGTGCGCACATAGTCTTTGTCGAGCTCCTCAACCATCGATGTGCGGATGATGCGGGTCATCGAACCTGCCACCGGCATCGCCAGGGCGAAGCACGGCATGGCCATGCGGCGCATATACTCTCCGGGGTTCTGCGTGAACGGTACAAGGTCGCCTGCGCCGGGGAGCCAGTCGAGCTTGATCTGCAGGAAGTAGATGAGCAGCACGCCGAGCCAGAAGCATGGGGTGGCGATCTCGATGATTGAGATGACGCGAATCGCCTGGTCGACCCACGTGTCGCGGTAGAGGGCAGCCAGCACACCGAACACCACGGAAATCACCAAGGCGATGGCCAGACCGATAAACGTGAGCTGGAGGGTCAACGGGAACGAGGTGGCGATGCGCTCGGCAACCGAGTCCTTGTTCACGCCGTACACGCCAAGCTTGCCTTGGAACATGCCGCCGATGTATGACCAGAATTGCTGCCACCACGGGCGGTCGTAGCCCATTTCGTGGCGGAAGGCTTCCAGGGCCTGTGGGGTGGCGCTTTCGCCGAGTGCGGCGACGGCCGGATCGTACTTGGAGAACGACATCAGGAAGAAGACGAGCAAGGTGACGCCGAAGGCCATGAATGGGAGGGCGATGATGCGCTTGCCCAGGATTCGCAGGAGATTGTTCATGAGATGCTCCTTGGATGTGAATGGACCAGGGGTTGCGGTCAGCGGTTGAGTTTGGCTTGCAGCAGGTCAAGGCCGGTGGTGCCGATGGCTTCGGTCTTGGAGAAGACGCCTTTTTTGAAGGCGGTGGTGGTCTTGCGGTGGAAGAGCGGGTAGATCGGAACCTGTTCGGACAGCAGGTCGAAGCACTGGTCCCAGTAATCCTGCCGTTCGTTGTCGCTTGGGGCGGCGATGGCCTTGTCCATGAGTTCGTGGAGCTGCTTGTAGCCGTCGGAGCCGTACCAGAACGTGCGCTGATGGGTCCAGGTGTTGTCGCCGTAGAACCAGTTCATCAGCAGGTCGGCGTCATTGCCGAACACCGAGGGGTCGCCTGCGACGAGTGCCATGGAGAAGTCGGCGTCATCGCGATCGGTGATATTCGGGTAGAGGGCGGACGAGGCCATCGACTGCAGGTCCACGTCCATGCCGATTTCGGCCAGGTTGTTCTTGATCTGCGGAGCGAGTTGCGTGATCCACGATTGATCGGTGGAGTACAGCGTGAACTTGATGGGTGTTTGGACGCCGGCTTCCTTGAGCAGTTGCTTGGCTTTGCCCACATTGTGTTCGAACACCGTGGACGCCTTGTGGTATGCGGGGTATTCTTCGATCAGGTAGCTTGTGGTGGGTGTGGCTTGGCCGGCCATCTGGTTGTCGATCAGTTGCTTGGCGTCGATCGCATAGAACACGGCCTGACGCACACGCGGATCGTCGAAGGGCTTCTGCTTCGTGTTGAACATGATGTACGGGGCGTTGAACGATTGCACCGTCTTGAGCTCGGCCTTCTTCTGCAGCACGTCGAACGCAAGGGTGGGCACGAGCTCCATGACATCGACTTTACCGGTCTGCATTGCGGTGACTCGCGCCGTGTCGTCGACTGCGACATTCCAGACCATGTTCTTGCACTGTGCCGGGTAATCGCCGTTGTAGAGGTCGTTCTTCACGAACGTGACCTTTTGATCGGTGATGTTGGCGTACTTCCACGGGCCGGAGCCGATGGGCTGCGCAGTGAGCTCGTCATTGCTCATCGATGCCGGCGCGACCTTGATGAGTGCGAGGCGTTCCTTGAACGCGGGGAATGGGTATTTGAGGTTGAACGTGACTTCCTGGTCGTTTTTCGCTTCAACGGAATCGATGAAGCTGATCATGGGGGCGTACAGGCCTCCCTCTTTGTTGGAGCGCTCGTATGATTTCACCACATCATTCGCCGTGACCGGTTTCCCGTCGGAGAACTTCGCGCCATCGCGCAACGATACGGTGTATTCGGTGTCGGAAACCTTGACCGGCTCACCCTTGGCGAGCGCGTTGTACATCGAATAGTCGGAGTAGTTGAATGCGTAGAGCGGTTCGACGACGTACCAGTTGGCGGCCATGGTCATTGCGCTCGATGTTGAGTTGGGGTTGAAGTCTCGGCTGGCGTATGCCACTTCCGCCGTGATGGTGTCTGGAACCGAGGGGCCGGTGGCGTTCTGTGTGTTGCCGCAGCCGCTCAACGCGAAGGTCGAGATCACGGCGATCGCCGTGGCCTTCGTCAATAGCCTTGTTCTTTTCATTGCTGTCCTTACTGCTTGGAGGGTTATACCTGCTTGGAGTGGTAACTCGCAATGCTTTGATGAAACGAGGTGTTTCGAAGCTGATTAAATCGTAAGACATCAGACATCTGATTGCAATTCAGCGCTCTGCGGAAAACCACCCCTCATCCACATGTGACATATAGAAAAACCGCAGGATCTCAAGCCGAAGCTTTCCATCACTGCGGTTTCCCCTTGGAATCTCTTCGATTCTCAGGCTCGTCGTTCCGTATTACGTTGTCGTTACTGCCGGTTTCGTGGGGGGGGGTACAGCGCCTGTGCCTCCTGCGTGCGACTGTCGAGCCATCGCCGGAACAGCTCGGGCCAGGCCTGCACGCATTCCTCCACGCCGGAGCCGTCGGCGTACATGGATTCCACGGTCCCCAGGCTCACCCCATGCCGGCCTGACGGGAACAGATGCGCCTCGACACTCACGCCCGCGCGCCGGAGCGCGGCGATGAGCAGCAGGCTGTTCTCTATGGGAACGGTGGAATCGGTGAGGGTGTGGAACAGGAACGTCGGCGGAAAATCAGGGGTGACGCGCGTCTCGATCGACACATGGGCGAGTGCGTTGCGGTCGGTGCTGCGATCGCCGAGCAGCCGGTCGAAACTCGGGCGGTGCGCGAACTCGCCGGAGGAAATCACCGGGTATCCGAGCAGGAGCCCGTTGGGCCGGATCTGCCCGGCGTCGAAGCCGTACTGTTCGGGCATTTCCGTGCTCCAACTGGCGCCCAGACTGGCGGTTAAATGGCCTCCGGCGGAAAATCCCGCCACGAACAGCTGGTCAGGGTCGATATGCCAGTCTTCGGCGTTTGCGCGTATGGTGGCCATCGCTTGCGCCAACTCAAGCAGGGCGGTGGGGTAGTGGGCCGGATAGGTCGAGTAGCGCAGCACGCACGCTTGGTACCCATAGGCGAGCATGCGGACCGCGATGGGTTCCGCTTCACGGTCGGATGTCTCCAGGTAACCGCCTCCGGGCACGACGATGATGCATGGGCGTGTGCGGTGCGCGTCGATTTCGGACGAATTGTCAAGCAGATAGCAATCGAGCGCGGCATTCGCTTCGCCCACGGGAATGTGCAGTAGGTTCATCGTTCCTCCTTTGGGCCCTGTGCGCTATTGCGCGTCTGGCGAGGGCAGGGCGTCGCGGAACCAGCCGGTGATCGAGGTCGGGTGGGTGATCGCCGTGCCCACAACGGCCGCCCAGGCGCCGAGCTCCATGACCTCACCCAACTGGGCGGGCGTGTGGATGCGGCCTTCGCAGATCACCGGCACATCGGGGAATTCCTGCACCATGGCGCTGAGCAATTCGAGGTCGGGGCCATCGGTTTTCGCGCGTTCCCCCGTGTAGCCGGCGAGTGTCGTGGAGATGATGTCCGTCCCCGCGTCGACCGCCTGGCGGGCGTCCGCGAGACTGCCGCAGTCGGCCATGACGATGATGCCGTCGTCGTGCAGTGCGGCCACGGTCTCAGTGTAGGTGCGGTCGTCGGGGCGCGGGCGGCGCGTGGCGTCGAGCGCGACGATGTCCGCTCCCGCATTGGCGCAGCAACGGGCGTGGCGCAATGTGGGCGTGATGTAGACGCCTTCGTCGCCTTCTTTCCAAATGCCGATCACGGGCACTTTCACTTGACCTTTGATTGCTGCGATGTCGGCCAATCCCTGACAGCGGATGCCGCGCGCGCCGCCGATTTCCGCCGCCATTGCCATTTGGGCCATGGTCTCCGGGTGGCGCATCGGTTCGCCGGGGTAGGCCTGGCAGCTCACGATGAGGCCGCCTTTGAGTTGTTCGATGATATGGTGCATGGGTTCCTCCTAGTGGTGATTGTGCAGGTGTTGGCGAGCGGCTACGGCCGCGCCGATGAGTGGCGCATTGCCGCCGAGCACGCCTTCGACGAGCGGGATTGTGCGGGTGAGTTGCAGTGCGCTGTCTTCGAATCCGGCGCGCAACGCCTCCCACCACACTGCCCCGGCGTTCGTGACGGATCCTGAGACGACGATGACGTCGGGGTCGATCAGATTTGCGGCGCCGCCCAATGCTTCGCCGAGCGCGCGGCCCGCCTCGGTGAGCACGCTGATCGCAAGCGGTTCGCCGGCTTCGGCCAGTTCGCACACGTCGCGTCCGTTCGCGATGGTCGTTGTGGCGTCCCCGCACCGCATGGCATACAGTGTGGCCAGTCCGGTGCCGGAGGCCACCGGCTCGATGTGGCCGCAGGCAGTGCCGCAGGAACATGGCACGCCACGCCCGAGGGGGTGCATGACGTGCCCGATGTGGCCCGCCACGTCGTGTGCGCCGAAAACCGGCTGACCATCCACGATGAGCGCGCCGCCAATGCCGGTGCCTACGCCCACGGAAAGCACGCGGGAGTAGCCGACGCCTGCCCCATAGTGCGCTTCGCCCAAACCGTGGGCCACGACGTCGTTCACGACGGTCACGGGCGCCGCCTGCACCTTGTGCAGCGCGTCGGCAAGTCGTTGGCCGGTCCAGCCGGGAATGAGGTCGGTCGACGACACGATTATGCCCTGTGCGCTGTCCACCACGCCCGCCGAGCCGACGCCAATGGCGTCGACCGCCCCCAGTTCCGCAAGCTGGCTTGAGGCAAGGTCCACAAGCCGCTGCAGCACCGCCGGTCCGCCTTCGGTGGAGTTCGTGGGCACCGAGGTGTTTTGCGGCGCGCCGCCGGCAAGCGTGCCGTCGGCGGCGAACGTGACCATGCCGGACGCAATTTTCGTGCCGCCCAGGTCAAAGGCGAGGATATGCATGTCGCTGGCCATCACACCGCCCTCCCCGTTACGCCGAAGCGTTCCAGATCGCTCGCTTCGCGGATGCGTGCCAGCCGGTCCACGCGGGCGGGCAGGGAATCCGAGGCGGGTACGCAGACTTTCGCGCCAAGATAGGCAAGCGTGGGGCACTCCAGCGCGCATTGCACGCAGGAGGCTATGCGCTCGGCGTTCATAAGCGACGCCGGTTCATCGGGCCACATGGGCAGATGGCCGTCCGCCCAGACGCCTCCGAATTCGGTTGCTTGGCCGGAGGCTCCGGAGAACATGAGCCCTGTGAGCACGCCGGCGGCCGCGGCCTTGCGCACATGCGCTTCAGGGGCGGCCGGATCGCGCGCTTCCAAGCAGCTGCGGCCCCAATTGATCGTCAATCCGATTCCGGTCGAATCGCACACGTCGATCTCTTCGTCAAGGGAAAGGAAACCCTTTTCCGGTGGTTGTCCTTTGACGCAGGCGTCGCAATGTTCAATCACCAGTGCTGTGCCGCACCAGTCCCATGTGAGCAGTTCCTCCACGGATTGCCGCATCGCCGCGGCGTCCGCGCGCGAGGTGGGGGCTGAGTGGATTTCAAGATAAGCCATATCGTTGGATCCGCGGGAATCCACGAAATCCGCAATCGCATCATGGGCGTGACGCGCGAATGCAAGCGCCGCCCTGCGTCCGTCGGGGTCGGGGCTCGCCAAGCCGAAGTCGGCATCGGCGCCCACGCGTTGCATTGTCCCCGGGATGAGTGTGACTGTGTTGTGCTTCCAATGTTCCGGGATGTTCCGCGCGAGAACACCACGCGTTGCAGGGTCGGCAAGATCGCCGGGGTATGGCAGTTCCGCCCCATCGATCCACACTTGCTCGCCAAGCAATGCATAATACAGGGATTGTTCGTCGCGGTCGGCCGGCAGTGAGGCGTAGGCGCCGACAATGTAATGTGGACTGGTCATCGCTCCTCCTTCGGTGACGTGAACCATTCAAAATTCATCAGACAACAGATAACCTTGAGCATTATTATGCACTTCGAATATCAAGGTACGCTGAAAGAAGAGTCGAGGTCAGACAACATACATGTGGTATGATGTCTGACAAGAGTCGCTGAATCGCTGCAGGGATTGTATGGGATGGCGACTGCGAAGGTGAAGCTGCACCAAACGACATACGACGTAGGCAGGGATTGCAATGACGATGACTATCGACGATATTCAGTCTCGTATCGTATCGATTGGCGCTCCGGTCGATACCGCACAGACAGCACAGCGCGCGGCGGTCGCCCAGGCGTCGAGTCGATGCGAGGTGGCCATGGATGCCATCAAATCGTATATCATCCGCAAAGGGCTCAAGTCGGGAGAGCCGCTGCCCAACGAAGCGACATTGTGCGACGAGCTTGGGGTGTCACGCTCATCGGTGCGTGAGGCGATCCGCAAGCTTGAGGCGTTGCGCATCGTTTCGGTGGCGCATGGCAAAGGCATGTTCGTGGGCGACATGTCGCTCGAACCGCTTGTGGAAACACTGAGCTTCCGTGCAATGACGGACGGCAAAAACGATCTTTCGAACCTGCTTGACGTGATCGAAGTGCGGCGCATCCTCGACCTCGGCGCAGCGGGGGCCGTGTGCGCGGCGATGCGCGGCACTGACCAACCTCGCCTGCTTGAGCTCACGGACCGCATGATGGAGGCGGCTCGCCAAGGCCGGCAGTTCATGGACGACGACATCGAATTCCATTCGATCCTGCTGCGCTCGGCGGGTAACCAGGTGCTGTCGCAGCTGGCGAACAGCATGTGGCTCGTGCACATGGCGATCTTGCCGCAACTCGATCTTTCGGTGAGCGACGACCTTGTACGTAGCGCGCAGGCGCACCGTGACATGGCCGTCACCGCGATGGATGGTGATGTGGATGGGTACCGGGCTGCGGTCATCGAGCACTATGCGCCGATCGCCAGCATCGTTGAGACATATCTTGCCCAGCAGGCCTAGCCGGTAAGCCGCGCACTACCCCGCATACGGCAGCGCCGGCAGTTCGGCGCCGTTGAGCAATGGCGCCGGGCCCCAGCTCTTCCACGCATACCGCACGGCGGTGGGGGAGGGAACCTGGGGTGCGGTCACGCGCACCGTCATACGGTCGGTGGCATCGCCGCTGGTGCCTGGCAGGATCCGCGCGGCCGCCTCCGCATACTTGCCGTCCGCACCGGCAACCTCGAATCCCGATTCGCCGGCATCGCGCGCTCCGGTCTCACCGGCTGCCGTGCGCATCGTATCCGGCGTCGTACCGCGCCAGTGCAGCCCACGCGCGTTGGTGAACGTCACGTCGAGCGCGCCGCCCGTTGCCGGCGCCACGCCCGCCACGCGCGGGCTTTCCGCCTCGATATCCGCGCGTCCGTACACCCCGCGCAACGCCATGTCCGCGATGCGCGTGCCGACGGTCGTCTTGTCGAGTGGATGGATGTTGTCGAACTCGCCGCAGTCCATCGTGCACACGAGCAGCACGTCCTCGAGCGTCTCGCTCGCGTCGAGCTGCGCCGCGCGGATGACGGGCCAGTGCAGCGGATCCTCGCCGCGAGCGGCCATGTGGCCGTCGATCCACTGCGGCAACTGCACCACGATGAATGGCAGCGCGCGCGCCGCGGCATCAGCCTGATACCCGACCTCCGGCTCCTCATACCCGGCGAGATTCCACAAGGTGCGCCATTCCTCGATGAGCAGTCCGAGCAGCTCACGGTACGACTCGCACTGCGCCTCGTCCTCCTCGCCTTGGTACCAGAGGAATCCGCGCAATGTGTATGGCGCCACACGGCGCACCATCGCCTCGTACGGCGCGCTCACACGGCGTTCGGAGAACGGCGTGACCGGCGGCGGCCACGGGCAGGGGCCGATTTCCGCGTCGATCTGCGGTTGGGTGATGCCCGGATGGGCCTCTTTCATCGCCGCCACGTTGTTGTTCCACTGGTCGAACACCGTCTGCCACTCATCCGCCTCGGCGCGCATCTGTTCCTCGGTCTTGCCGGCGATCGCCGCTTCGTACCGCTCGACGTACGGGCGGCCGGCGTCGGAGCCGATCAGTGTGGCACGGCTCATCCAGCTGGTAATCGATGTGCCGCCGATGTAGCAGTCGATGATGCCGACGGCCACATCCGCGCCAAGCTGTGCGCGCAACCGCGCCCCGAAATGATAGGCGATGGCGGACATGCCGGCGACTTGCGGCGCGAGCGCAGTCTTCCAGCCGGATGCCGCCTCGGCCGATTCGTCGATACGCCCGACCTTGGGTGTGTTGTAGAAGCGCAGGAGTGGGTCGTCCGCCGCGGCGATCGCCTCGTCGCCGTGTTCGCTCGTGTGCAGCTCGAGCTCCATGTTGCTTTGGCCGCCGGCAAGCCAGACCTCGCCGATCATCACATCCACGAACTCCAGCCGGTTTGTTTCATGTGAAACACGCAGCGTATACGGTCCGCTCGCTGGCAGTGCGGGCAGGATCGCGAGCCACGGGGCCTCCGTCTCATGCTCTCCGTACGCCTGCGCCACGGACATCGTCTGCGCGACGGTCACACCTTGGGCATCCATCAGATCGACCACCACACGCCCGCCGGCCGGTGCCGTGCCGAACACGGCGACCGGCGTCTCGCGCTGCAGCACCATATGGTCGCTGAACACGGCGGCCACACGCAGCGAGCCGTTGCGTGTGCGTTCCGCCGCGCCGCTTGCGCGCGCCCCGCCGTCCGCGACCCCGCTCGCCCCGGGCGCGATTCCCGTCACTGTGACCATGCTGTTGCTCCTCCGCTCCCTTAATCTCAGTAATTCCAACGCTTACGCGCGCGTCACCGCTCCCACAGCTCCGCGCCGAACGACTCGAGGTACGCGCACAGTTCGCGCGCCATCTCCTCGTCCTCGGCGATGCGCGGGTGCCCGGGCGTGCCGGTTCCCGCGCGTGAATACGCAAAATGCGTGACCTGCGGGTCGTTGCACTCCGCCACCACCTCGCTGATCGCGCGGTCCCAATTCGCGTCATGCTCGAGCACCGTCGTGGTGCACACGATGTGCGCGTCGGGGTATTGCGCGCGCAGGGCGTGGATGAAGTCGGCGTACCGCGCGCGCCAATGCACCGCGGTCTCGCCGGTGTAGTCGCGCGCCATGAAGTCATCGGGATGCGAATCGTTCTGCCCGAGCGCAATGACGACGACATGCGGGGTGTAGTCGTGGAAATCCCACATGATCGGCTCGCCGAGCGCGGGATTGTACGCCGCGCGGTTCCAGATACTCTCCATGCCGATGTAGTCAGGCGCGTTGAACCAGCCGATGCCGTCGAGCAGCGGTGCGCCGCCCTGCGCGATGATGCGCAGCTCGGCGCCGAGCGCGCGTGCGGCGATCGCGCCATACGAATACCACGCGTTGCTGTATGAGGACAGATCGACGTCCGGATCGGGTTTGCCGGTGTAGAGCACGGCCTCGTTGCGCTCGCCGCAGCTGACCGAATCGCCGTAGATCTCGATGCGCCGTTCGCTCGGAGCGTCGAGCGGCGCCATGATATGCGCGTCGTCGTCGATGCCGACGCCGACGAACTCCATGTAGTGCATGCCACCGTCCTGACGCTTGAAGACGACCGCCCGATGCTCGATGTCCGGCAGATGGTCGGCGATGCGCAGCGTCAGCACGCCTTCGTCCTCCTCGGCATAGGGCGGCAGCTGCGGTTCGGCAGGCGACGGCACGCGCACGCTGTACTGCGTGTCGTCGATGATGACGCCGAGGCGGATGTCTCCGTAGTTCCAGTGATTGCGCAGCCGCACGCTCAGTGTGGTGCCGGTGAAGCGGAAGCGCGCCTGCGTATACGGGAACACCCACAACAGGCCGTCCTCGGTCCGTTCGGTGCGTCCTTGGTGCTGAAAAGCTTGATTCGTATAGGCGATGAGCCGCATGACACTCCTTCGTATGCATCGTGCCGATGTGACGCCGCCGCTGTGCGGAGGCAGGTATCACGTCTTCGTTGTCCGCTGTGTTCCGATGATAATCACGGCATCGACCGCGACATGCTGAAGCGCTAAAGTTTTTCTGCGACTTCAATTATATATTGATACACTTATCAGCGGCGCGGAACGCCGACGGCGGCCTTCCGCGATCCGCTGAAGCGCAGGCCCCGCCCAAGAAGCAGCGGGCGGCGGCCACACCACTGGACCGGTCGACGCGGATGGCGTCGGCGGTACGTCAACGAAAGGACGAAGCGATGGAAGAGCGGTTCCCGAAGGGATTCCTGTTCGGTACGGCGACGGCGGCGTACCAGATCGAAGGCGCGGCGGACGAGGATGGCCGCACCCCGTCGATCTGGGATACCTTCTCCCACACCGGCCACACGCTGAACGGCGACACCGGCGACGTCGCCGACGATTTCTACCACCGTTGGGAGGACGACCTCAAGCTGCTGCGCGACCTCGGCGTCAACGCATACCGCTTCTCGATCGGCGTCCCGCGCATCGTCCCGACGCCGGACGGCAAGCCGAATGAGAAGGGCCTCGACTTCTATGAGCGGATCGTCGACCGTCTGCTCGAATACGGCATCAAGCCGATCGTGACGCTCTACCATTGGGATCTGCCGCAGTACATGGCCTCCGAGGACGGCCGTGAGGGCGGATGGCTCGAACGCGACACCGCATACAGGATCGCCGACTACGCCGGCATCGTCGCCAAGCGCCTCGGCGACCGCGTGCACACCTACACGACGCTCAACGAGCCGTGGTGCGCGACCTACCTGAGCTATGGCGGCACCGAACAGGCGCCGGGGCTTGGGGCCGGCCCGCTCGCGTTCCGCACCGTGCATCACATCAACCTCGCGCACGGACTGATGTGCCAGGCCGTGCGCGCCGAGGCGGGCGGCAAGCCGGAGCTGTCCGTCACGTGCAATCTGCAGGTCTGCCGCGGTGACGCGGACGCCGTGCACCGCCTCGACCTGATCGCGAACCGCGCGTTCCTCGACCCGATGCTGCGCGGGCGCTACCCGCAGGAGCTCTTCGCGATCACGAAGGGCATCTGCGACTGGGACTTCATCCGTGACGGCGACCTCGCGCTGATCCACCAGCCGATCGACGTGCTCGGTCTCAACTACTACTCGACGAACCTCGTCAAGATGAGCGACCGTCCGCAGTTCCCGCAGAGCACGGCCGCCTCGACGGCGCCGGGCGCGAGCGACGTCGACTGGCTGCCCACCGCCGGACCGCATACCGAGATGGGATGGAATATCGATCCCGATGCGCTGTACGACACGCTCGTGCGGCTCAACGACGACTATCCCGGCATGCCGCTCGTCGTCACCGAGAACGGCATGGCGTGCCCGGACAAGGTCGAGGTCGGCCCCGACGGCGTCAAGATGGTGCATGACGCCGAACGCATCGACTATCTGCGCCGGCATCTGGATGCCGTCTACCGCGCAATCCGGGAAGGCACCGACGTGCGCGGCTACTTCGCATGGTCGCTGATGGACAACTTCGAGTGGGCCTTCGGCTACAGCAAGCGCTTCGGTCTGACCTATGTGGACTACGAGACGCAGGATCGCATCCGCAAGGACAGCTTCATGTGGTACCGCGACTTCATCGCCGGGCACAGCGCGCGCTGAGCGCCGTCGGACGATCACGGCATGGGAGGGCGCCGACCCATATGGGTCGGCGCCCTCCCGTTGTGTTGTGTGTTGGAGACATCGGAAGACACGCCGGAGCTATGAAGCGCTTAATGGCTGAAAGCGTTGCAGGTGCCGTTGTGAGGTGGTATGACATCAAGACGCGTGGAAGGTTTGTGCAACGGTAAAACATTGGAAACATTGGAAAATCTGAACGCTTTATGACAGCGCCGGTGGGAGATGGTCATTATGCTGACGGCCGATGACGGCGACTAAATTACTTAAGCGCTTGACAAACTGGAAAAAGTCGGTTATATTGATTCCATCGTTCACCTCAGGCAGGCAGAGAAGCCGAGAGGTGGCCCAGGCTCATCGCTGAGCCGGGCGTCGGCGACGACGCCCAAGAGACCAGGAAGGACACAAGAATGAACGTCAAGAAGATCGCGGCGGCCGGTATCGCGGCGGCATGTCTCGTCAGCGTCGCTGCGTGCGGCGGCAACAACGGCAGCTCCGCGGACGGCAACAACAAGGCCGGCATCACCTATCCGGAGATCAAGCTCGGCGAGACCGACAAGGACCTCAAGGCAGAGATCACGTTCTTCAACGGGCGCACCGACATGGGCCTCGCCTCGTACCCGGGCAAGAACTGGGAGTCCTACATGAAGGACTTCAACGAGATGTACCCGAACATCAAGGTCAATGTCCAGACCGATTCGAACTACGCGGATTCCGCGCTCACCCGCCTGCAGGCGAACAACGACTCGTGGGACATCATGATGATCCCGGCGGTCGACCGCTCCGAGTTCTCGAACTACTTCGTGTCCTACGGCAAGACCGAGGACATGGACAAGGAGATCAAGCTCGCGAACGAGAAGGCCTATGACGGCCAGACCTACGGCATCGCGACCGACGGCCAGACCTCGGGCATCGTCTACAACGCCAAGGTCTTCGAGGAGGCCGGCATCAAGGAGCTGCCGAAGACGCCGGAGGAGTTCCAGGCGGATCTCAAGCTCATCAAGGAGAAGACGAAGGCGATCCCGCTGTACACGAACTTCGCCGAGGATTGGGCGATGGGGGCGTGGGACGCCTACATCGGCGGCAACGCGACCGGTGATCCGAAGTTCATGAACCAGGTCATGCCGCACGACAAGACGCCGTTCGCGAAGGACGACAAGGCTCCCGACACCCACCCGTACGCCGTCTACAAGACGCTGTACGACGCGGTCGCCAACGGCTACACCGAAGAGGATTACTCGACCACCGATTGGGAGTCCTCGAAGGGCAAGATCAACAACGGCGAGATCGCGACGATGGTGCTCGGCGCCTGGGCCGTGCCGCAGATGAAGCAGGCCGGCGACCACCCGGACGACGTGCAGTACATGCCGTTCCCGATCACCGTCGACGGCAAGCAGTACGCGACGCTCGCGGGCAACTACTCGATGGGCATCAACAAGAACTCCGACGCCGACCGCCAGAAGGCCGCGATGATCTTCGTCAAGTGGATGACCGAGAAGTCGGGCTACGCGAAGAACGAAGGGGGCATCCCGATCATCAAGGACGATGACTCCTACCCGGACACCTACGAGCACTTCAAGGACGTCGAGCTGATCGTCGACGATCCGGCGAAGGAAGGCGAGGAGGACCTCTTCGCCGACATCAACTCGGATTCCGAGCTTGGTATCAACAACGGCAACGGCAAGAAGATCCAGGACATCGTGACCGATGCCGCCAACAAGACCAAGACCATCGACCAGATCATGGGCGAATGGGATGAGAAGTGGGGCGCGGCCGTCGAATCCGAGAGCTGATCCGATGAGCGTCGGCGTCCTGGGCGGGCGCTGACGCTCCGTCCCTGTCGCACGCCACTACCTCCTTTACCTCTACCTCCTTTCCCTTTCTTTCCTCGATGGGGCCGGAACGTTGCCGTTCCGGCCCCATCGTCGTTATAGGGGAAAGGGCCTGCGGGAACGCGGAGCGATGTCCGATGGGCTGCTGTGCGGTGTACGCCAGGGTCGCCGCCCTATGGGCGGCGGTCGGCGCATGGGGCGTCATGACACTTTGTCGGGCGCCGGGGGGGGTGTTGTGACGCGCACGCTCATGCACGCATCGTTGGGCGAGTCGTGGGTGCATGGAAACTCGCCGTTGGGGGAATGATATAGTTATGCGCTTAAGTATCTGCGGCGGCCGTGGGCCATGCGCCTATGAAGCGCTGAAATCGTTGGAAAATCAAGGGAAATCGTATACTGGGCATCGATGACGCCATTGCAGGGGCGTGCTGAATCGCACAGCTTATCGAGTGAAGAACGGTGGAGGGCGCCATGTCGGGAAGCATCGGGCCGGCTGTTGCCCCAATGTCGCGCTTGGGTGTTGTGTATGTCCGTAAACCTTGGAACGATAGGGGAAACAGGCTCCATCCGCGATGCGGTGTGGAGGGGGGAGTGAGGGAAGGGGTATGGATGTCGTTCGTCATACGACACGGACCAACTTAAGCGCTTGACAAACTGAAAACACAAGGTTATATTGAGTGTCATCACTTATCACAGGCAGGCAGAGAAGCCTGAGGTGGGTATTCCTAAAGGCTCATTGCAGAGTCGGGAGGAAACGCAGGCGCTCCGGCGCCGGCGGAAGGATAAGGAAGGAACAGAGACCATCATGACTACCACACAGCCGAACGTAGCGGTCGCGGAGCGGTCCGCCGCGGATATCCCGTTCAACAAGCATCGCAGGGATTGGAAGAAGGCGGGCATCATCGTCCTCTTCTGCCTTCTGCCGGTCGCGCTCCTCGTCGTCTTCACGTATCTGCCGTTCTTCCAGATGTGCGGGTACAGCCTCTACAGGATGAAGTACATCGGCACGCCGAAGTACATCGGCCTGAAGAACTACGCCGACATCTTCACCCGCCCCGACCTGCTCGCCACGCTCAAGCTTTCGCTCTACTACATGGTCGGCGCGCTCATTCAGGTGGCCCTCGCGCTGTACCTGGCCACGGTCCTCGCGTTCAAGGTCAAGGGCGGCGCGTTCTTCAAGGGCGCGATGTTCTTCCCCTACCTGATCAACGGCATCGCGATCGGCTTCATCTTCAAGTTCTTCTACACCCGCGGCTACGTGCTCGATTCGGTGCTCCAGTGGTGCGGGTTCAGCCTCGACAACCTGCCGTACTGGCTGCGTGATCAGAAGGTCAACAACTGGTCGCTCGTCGCCTCCTCGGTTTGGAGGTACCTGGGCCAGACGATGATCCTGTTCATCGGCGCGATCATGTCGATCGACGGCTCTCTCTACGAGGCGGCGGAGATCGACGGCGCGAACAAGTGGCAGCAGTTCAAGCACATCATCCTGCCGGGCATCCAGACGATCCTCGTCCTGAACATCATCCTGTCGATCACCGGTTCGCTCTCCGCCTTCGAGGCGCCGTACGTCATCACCTCCGGCGCGAACGGCACCGGCACCTTCTTCGTCCAGATGGACAAGATCGCGCATTCCGACCAGAAGGTGGGCCTCGCCTCCGCGATGGCCGTCGTCCTGCTCGTCATCATCATGATCTGCGCGCTGCTGCAGAAGATCGTCATGGGCTGGCTGTTCCGCGACGCGGACGACGGCACGGCCAAGGCCCGCAGGCATGCGCAGAAGGTCGAGAAGCAGCGCAGGAAGGCGCTGCGCCGGTCCAACAAGGTCAAGGCCGGCAACGCCCCGCTCTTCAGGAACGGAGCCAACAAGGAAGCCGAGGCGTGAGCACGATGTCAAGCGAAACGATCACCCCGGATATGCAAACGAACTCGCAGAAAGGAAAGGCCATGGAAGCCTCCGTCGAAAAGGTGAGCGTCTGGTATCACATGCGCCGCTGGGTGCTCTCCTTCCTCAAGTACTTCAGCCTCGTCTTCATCACGTTCTGCGTCCTGCTGCCGCTCGCGTCCTGCGTGTGGACGGCCGCGAAGACCGATACCGAATACAGGACCGGCGACGTCATGGCGATGCCGCACAACTGGTTCAACTTCCAGAACTATGTGGACGCGTTCAAGCTGTCGAACATGGCCGTCGCGTTCCGCAACTCCTTCATCGTCCTCGTGTGCGTCTGCTTCATGACGACGATCATCGGCACACAGCTCGCCTACGTCCTGAGCCGCTTCCAGTTCCCGGGCAACGCGTTCATCCGCGGCGCCTTCACGATCGCGGCGCTGCTGCCGGGCATCGCGATGCAGGTCGCGGTCTACAAGATCATGGGCAGCCTCGGCATGATCAACTCCCTGTGGGGCTACATCATCATGTCGATGGGCACCGATGTCATCTCGATCTACATCTTCATCCAGTACTTCGAAAACCTGCCGATCTCGCTTGACGAGGCGGCGATGATCGACGGCGCGAGCTACTTCACGATCTACGGCCGCATCCTGCTGCCGCTGCTCAAGCCGGCGATCGTCACGGCCCTCATCCTCAAGGGCGTCGGCATCTACAACGAGTACTACGCGGCCAACCTCTACCTGCAGGACAAACAGAAGCTCGGCACCGTGGCCATCTCGCTGTATGCCTTCACCGGCCCGCAGGGCTCGAAGTACAACCTGATCTGCGCAGGCGTCATCGTGACGCTGCTGCCCGCCCTGATCCTGTTCCTGATCTTCCAGAAGCAGATCTACAACGGCGTCGCAGCCGGCGCGGTCAAGGAGTGATGATCTCAGACTTACCCTTCCCCTTTCCTCACCATCGGGAGCCGTGCCGAGCGAGTTGCGTGCGGCACAGCTCCCTTCCCTTCTTCGGCGGTCGCCTCCGGTCGCCATCCCCGCCACCGTTCCGCTTCCGTGCGCGGCACGCGCCGGCATCAACCACTAGGAGCATATACCATGACCAACACCCCTTCCACCTTCGCCCCGCTGACGAGCGGCTGGACCGTCACCGCGATGAATCCGGAGGTCGTGCCCGCCGACCTTCGCGAGACGCTGGCCGCCGGCATCCCGGCGACCGTCCCGGGCGAGGCGACGCTCGACCTGCTCAACGCCGGCCTCATCCCCGATCCCTTCGACGGCGACAACGAGAACAAGCTGCAGTGGACCGGCGACGTCGACTGGCGCTTCACCTGCACCTTCGACTGGCATGACGCCGGCAACACGCGCCACGACCTCGTCGCCTACGGCCTCGACACCGTCGCGACGATCGAGCTCAACGGCGACCCGATCGCGCAGACCGAGAACTGCCACCGCTCCTACCGCTGGGACGTCCGCGAACTGCTCAGGGACGGCGAGAACGTGCTCACCGTCACCTTCATGTCCCCGGTGCGTTACTCCGACGCCGAGGAGCAGCGCCGCGGCTACTACCCGCACACCGAGCACCACGCCTTCAACCAGATTCGCAAGCCGAGCTACTCCTTCGGATGGGACTGGGGCATCGATGTGGCGAACGCCGGCATCTGGCGCGAGATCGGCATCGACTCGTGGAGCGGCGTGCGCCTGGCTGAGGTCCGGCCGCTCGTCGACGTGGCCTCCGACGGCACCGGCGTCCTCAATGTGCACGTCAGGGTCGAACGCGAAGGCCACGGCCGCATCATGAACCCGATGGACGCCCACAGGTTCCAGACGCCGGTCCCGGTCCATGTGACGCTCGAAGGTTACGGCACGATGCTCGAGGCCGACGGATCGGTGGATCAGGGCCGCGACGAGACGACGATCACGATCGCCGTGCCGGACGCGAAGCTGTGGTGGCCGCTCGGCTACGGCGACCAGCCGCTCTACGCCGTCGACGTCAAGGCCGGCGCCGACCTGCAGGCCGTGTGGAAGGGCCGCGTCGGCTTCCGCACAACGCATGTGGACACCCGCGCCGACGAGCTGGGCCGTCCGTTCCAGATCTACGTCAACGACGTGGCGGTGCACGCGCGCGGCTACAACTGGATCCCCGACGACGCGTTCATCGCGCGCGTGACGAAGAAGGACTACGAGCGCGGCATCCGCGACCTCGTCGAATCGAATTCGAACATGGTCCGCGTCTGGGGCGGCGGCATCTACGAGGCCGACGAATTCTACGATCTGTGCGACGAATATGGCGTCATGGTCTGGCAGGACTTCATGCTCGCCTGCGCCGCCTACCCGGAGGACCCGGAGACGAAGGAGGAGGTCGAGGCCGAAGCGCGCGAGGCCATCATCCGTCTGTCGAGCCATCCGAGCCTCATCGTCTGGAACGGCTCGAACGAGAACTACGTGGCCTACGCCGAATGGGGCGGCTACAAGCAGGCCGTGCGTGACGACGACCTGCCGGCGAACGAATACGGCTACGGCGAGAAGGGGTGGGGCGACTACTACTACTCGGAGCTCTTCCCGCAGCTGCTCGCCGAACTCGACCCGACGCACGTGTATCTGCCGAGCTCGCCGATGAGCTTCACGAAGTTCACGAACGCGAACTGGGACACCGATGGCACGATGCACATCTGGGATGCGTGGAACCGCAAGGACTACCGCATCTACGCCGAGTACACGCCGCGCTTCGCCGACGAATTCGGCTATCAGGCGCCTCCGGCGTGGAGCACGCTCGTCGGCGCCGTGCACGACGAGAAGCTCGAGCCCTTCGGCGAGCAGATGCTCGTGCACCAGAAGGCGATGGGCGGCAACTACAAGCTCGCCCGCGGCATGCGCTCGCATCTGACGCCCGGCCATCTCGACGACGTGAGCTTCGGCGGCGTCGTCAACGGCAAACCGAGCGACGGCGCGCACAGCTGGCTCATCCCGACCGACGACTGGGACGACATCCAGGACTGGCACTGGGCGTGCCAGCTGCAGCAGGCGCATGCGATGAAGTTCGGCGTCGAGCATATGCGTTCGCTTGCGCCGGTCAACGCGGGCGCGCTCATCTGGCAGCTCAACGACGACTGGCCCGTCGTGTCCTGGGCGGCCGTCGACTTCAACGGTCATCGCAAGCCGGTGTGGTACGCGTCGCGCGACTTCTTCGCACCGCGCCTCGCGACGATCCAGCCGCGTACGTCCGAGGAGTACCGTCGGACGCACAGCTGGGAAGGCGTCAAGGTGGGCGCCGACCACTTCGAGCTCATCGTCCTCAACGACACCCGCGAGCCCGTCAAGGACACGTGGACGGTGCAGCGCGTGACGCTCGGCGGCAACGTGCTCGCGACGCAGACGATCGACGTCGACCTCGACGCGACGTCGCACAAGGGCTACACGCTCGACGACGCCATCGTCGACTACGACGATCCGAACGCCGAGCTCATCGTCGCGACGTCGTCCGACGGCTCTTTCGCGCGCGTCGTCCACAATCCGGCCGAAGTCGTCGACCAGTCGCTCGCCGCGCCTGCGGAGGCCTTCACCGCCGATGCGAGGAAGGTCGACGGCGGCGTCGAGCTCACGGTGACGGCGAAGGACTACGTGCGCGACCTGTTCGTCATGGTCGACAAGGTGGACGCAAAGGGCGCCGTCGAGGAGGGCCTCGTCTCGCTGCTGCCGGGTGAATCGGTCACGTTCCACATCACGACGGACGCGGACGACCCGCAGGCCTTCACGGCGGCGAACGTGCTGCGCAGCGCGAACGACCTCAAGCGCGAAGCGAAGTGATGATTTAAGCGGCCATCAGTACCACGGCAACTGATGGCCGCTTAAGCCATTGTCCCGATCGTTCGAATGGTCTTCAGGCGATGCAGGGGGGGCGCAATGGCGTATTCATGGTGGGCAAGTCGGCCGACGGGATGTGTCGGCCGGCGCTACCGTATACAATGGTTCTGAAGCGATTCAGTGACGGCTCCATCGCGGGGCGTGGCGGGGATCGCGGGGCACCAACAGCACAACGCATGCCGTCCGGAAGCGGGCGGCGGCCACGGAGCGCAGCGGCACAGCGGCGTGCGCGCAGCGTGACGGGACGGGAGACGATGACATGGCGGCACAGAAGACGAAGGTCACGATCTTCGACGTGGCGAAGGCATCGGGGGTGTCGAGCAGCGCCGTGTCCTACGCGTTGAACGGGAAGCCGGGTGTCTCCGACACGACGCGCGCGAAGGTGCTGCAGGTCGCCAGGGAACTTGGCTGGAAGCCGAACGGCGCCGCGCAGTCGCTCGCGCAGGCCAAGACGAGGCGCATCGGCCTGGTCCTCGGCTACGATCCGCAGCTGCTCGCCGTCGAGCCGTACATGATGAGCCTCATCTCCGGCCTCGGCGCGGAGCTCGAGGAGAAGGACTACTCGCTGCTTGTACGCATGTCGATGGACAGCGACGACGAAGACTCGATCATCGAGGACTGGGTCGCGACGAGCAACGTCGACGCGATGCTGCTGCTCAATCTGGAGATCGGCGATCCGCGCATCGAACTGATGAAGCAGAATCCGCAGATGCCGGTGCTCGCCGTCGCCGACGCCTCGCTCACCGCGGGACTGCCGACGCTTGCAAGCGACGACGCCGCCGCGGTCGGGCTCGCCGTGCGCCACCTGTACGATCTGGGGCACCGCAACATCGCGCGCGTCGCCGGCCCCGAGGAGCTCGGCCACTCGTACATCCGTGACGCCGCGTTCTCGGAGGTGACCGCCGAACTCGGCGTGCGCTACCGCTGCCTGCACACCGACTACACGCCGGCCGCCGGCGCCGACGCAACGAAGCGGTTGCTCAGCGTCAATCCGGCGCCGACGGCGATCATATACGACAACGACGTGATGGCGCTCGCCGCGGAAGGCGTCGCGGCCGTGGGCGGCGTCAAGGTGCCCCAGGAGCTGTCGATCATGAGCTGGGACGACTCGTTCATGTGCGAGGCCGCGCACCCCGGCATCACGGCGCTCAACCGCGACATCGTCGAATCGGGCCGCATCGCGGCGTCGCTGATGCTCAAGCTCATCGACGGCGAGGAAGTGGACGTCGTCGAGGAGCCGCCGTACGAGCTGCGCGTGCGCGAATCCACTGGCCCGGCTCCGCAGCGGGACTAGTGGGGCCGTCTGTTCCCTCCGCGGCGGCGGATGGCGGCGGCCGTCAGCGCGCCGACCGCCGCCGCGGAGATTGCCGCGGCCAGCGCCGGTAGCGTCGCCGATCCGCTGGCGGACAGCCGCATGTCCGAGGGCGGTCGCTCGGAAGAGGACTGCGGAGACCGGGTGGTCTGCTGCGTCTGCTCCGGCTGCCGCGTCTGCGTCGGTTGCGTGGGAGGTGCGGCGCCATTGGCCGGATTCTTGGGGTCCTGCGGCCGGTCGTCGTTGGCGGTGTCCAGCCGCAGGAACGGGAAGGTCACCTGAGGCTGACGGAGATCCATCAATGTGGCCTGGCTTTCCTTTCCGGTGAACGCGTCAATCGCGTTGCTGTCTGTGGTGACGCTGTCATGCGCGGGACTGTCGTCGGGGACGCCGAGACCTCCGCCGAACCGGAATTGATGGACGTAATCGGGGCAGCTCTCGCCGCCGTCCCAGCATGCGGTTGAATAAACGGGCCGGACGTTGCCGATGCCTTCCGAATCCTCGGCGCTGCTGAAGACGGAGACCTGATATCCCGCCCTGCCGAGGTCGAGGTCGGCGAATGCGGTGCGCGGGACCGACGCCACGATGGTGTTGCGTCGAATCAGATCGAGTGAGACGTCGGCGATGCGGCTTATGTCCGGATCGGCGTCGTAGACGCCGCTGCCGTACCGTGCGCCGTCGTTGCGGCCGTCCACGACGACCGCCTTGCGCCATGCGCCGCGGGTGAATGTATTTGTGCCGGGCAGTTGGGGCGTGGGTGCGCCGTCCCCCGCGGCTCCGTCCGCGTCCGCGGCGTCGGACAGCAGGATGGTGAAGCGCTGCGTGCTCATATGGTTGCCGCCCCATGGGTTGGTGATGGGGGTCTGCACGGAGGTGGCGAACCGTATGACGTCCCCATCGCTGTATGCGTCGAAGGTCCGCAGATCGAAGCCGCCCGGATTGAAGGAGCCGTCAGCGGGGTAGACATAGCTGCCCGGACCGTTGTCGTCGCCCTGCGGGTCGGTAAGTCCGCCAATCCGTTCGCCTAGCGCATAGACGGTATACCGTTTGACGTTCATGACGCCGTCGGTGCCAACGGCGCAGACGCGTACGCTGTTGCTCACGTCGGGCAACGTGATCGCGGCTGTGAACGCGCCATCCGCGACGGCCTGCCGCTGTTCCTCGCCTCCGTTGACGCTGATGCGCACCGTTGCGGCGTCGGTCGTTCCCCGCACCGTGACGGCGCGCTGCGTGGCGGTCTCGCCGTCCGTGAGCCCCTCGACGGTGAGCGTCGGCGTGGCGCCCTGTGGCTGGCCGTCGGTGGTCGCGTCCCAGTTGTCATACAATCGCGGATCGAAGTTGAGCCGTCCCAGCTCGTTGTGCGCCCAGTTGTCGCCCGCCTTGATGACCGGGACGCCGCCCACCGTGTAGTTGTGCAGCAGCAGGCCTTCGCCATCGGTCGTCTGGTTGCCGATGCGCACAGGCGTGCCTTCCGCGTCGGTGAACCGGTCGAAGAAGCTTTCCTGCGCCGGCATCGTCAGTCCGTTCCACGATTCGATGTGCAAGCCGTCTATCGTGATCCGTTCGAGGTTCTGCAGCGGGTAGATGCGTATCGCGCAGTTCGCCATGCCTTCCACATGCGTGTTGGAGATGGTCATGTCGCGTATCGTGTGGGTGACGTCGGCGGTGTTCGATGCGTTCCCGTCGATGTAGGACGATGCCGAATTGATGATGCAGGTGTTGCGTTTCTGGTCGTTCCAGTACATGCGGTTGTGGATGACGCTGGTGCCGTCGACGACGACGTCCTCCACGTTCCGCGGAGTCCAGCCCCATTGGAACACCGGCCCGTTCTCGTTCTTCCACACTACGGTGTTGCGCACGCGCACATGGGAATGGTAGAGCTTGATCGCATCGTCGTTGGCGTGGAAGAACGAATTGGCCAACGTGGTCCCCCGATACAGCTCCAGGCCGTCGGTCTGCCAGTACCATCCGCCGACCTGCTGGTAGTTGTTGACCCGCATCGCGAACGGGCCGTCCTCGACGCCATACATGACGAAGCTGTGATATGGCGGATTGGCGACGGTGACGCCGTCCAGCGTGAGCGTCTGCGGGGCGCCGGTCGATTCGAACTGCAGCATTTTCACGCATGATCCATGGCAGTTGGCGTTCTGCTCGGAGCGATGCTCGTATCCGTTGTTGGTGTCCGCCTCATACGGATACTGCTCTCCGGACAATACGCCATGTCCGCTGACCTCCAGCGAGGAGCCGTGGGTGAGGAACTGGAAGGCGCCTTTGACGTAGGCGCCGGCGGCCAGATGGACGCGCGTGATGTTGCTCGGCAGCTTGGCGTGGTAGCGCGACCCCATCCAGTAGGTGCCGGGGCCGAAGTACAGCGTCGTGATGTCCGAGGCGTCGTCGAGGTCGTTGACTGCTCCGGGCGTGACCTGGCGCACATGCGGATCGCTCAGATCCGGTGGGACCCCCGGATCGGCCGTGGCGCCGGCGTTGTTCCGTCTCATGGGCTGTGCGAACACCAGCATGGCGTTGCGCGGCTCGGTGCCGATGGTCTGCCCGCTGGCCGGATCCGTGGTCAGTCTGCCCGTGCCGGGCGAGGCGTCGTTGTAGGTGGTGATGAGCTGCGGGGCGAACTCGACGGAGAAGCGGTAGCCGTCCGCGCTGTAGGGGACGTGGACGCGGACCGTATGGTCGTCGATGAGCGTGGTCGTGAATCCCAGCGTCGTGGGGCGGATCGTGACCTGATCCGCCGAAGCGATGGTCTGGCCGGTGTCGAGGCTGACGTCGATGTCGACGTCGGTGGCGTACTCGAAGGTCGACCAGGACATCGTCAGATTGTTGTCGGCGGCGAAGTCAGCGCCATCTTCGCCCGTGTATCCGCGCTTGCCTTCGCCGCTGCGCGGAACGCTCAGGTAGGTGAAGGAATCGTATCGGGCCTGCGGCCGGCTGGCGGGGCGGACGGTCGTGGAATAGAAGGGGGAGCGCCGTACGACGTCGTCGCCGACCGCGCCGGTGGCGTTGGCATCCGTCCTGTCGTGCCACCAGGTATGCAGATCGGATGTGTCCGCCGTGTTGGGCGTGTCCGATGGCGCTTCCTGGGCGGATGCGACGGCCGGTGCCCATGCCGAGGCCGCGGCGAACGTGACGATGGCGCATGCCGCGGCGACCGTGTTCGCCCATGGGCGTCGCCGCCGGCGATCGAGGGGGATTCCGGGGCTCTCGTCGTCTCCGCGGCTGTCGAAACGTTGGGTCATGCTGTGCTCTCCTTTGAGTGTGGTATCGACGGACGCCGTCGTCCGTCGATGAGCCAGTGTATCAAAGGGAGAAAGGAATTGCGAAACGTTTCAGATGGCTTTCAGGCAAAATGCCCGAAGGTGTCATGCGCTGCGATTGCGGCCCGTCGATTCCCTGACGATGAGCTCCGGATCGAACAGCAGTTCGTTGCGTCGGTTGCCGGAGGTCGCGCTGCTGGGTGGATCGAGCAGGCTGTTGACCGCGGCCCGGCAGATCTGGGGGAGCGGCTGGCGGATCGTCGTCAACGATGGCGTCATGTATTTCATCGAAGGGGAGTCGTCGAAGCCGATGATGGAGATGTCCTCCGGGATGCGCAGGCCGAGGACGGAGGCGGCGCGGATGGACCCCAGGGCCAGTTGGTCATTGGCGCAGGCGATCGCGGTGGCCCCCTGTCTGATCAGCTCCATGGCCGCCACCTGTCCGGACTCGAACCCGTATGTGGTCCAGATGGTCATGTCGTCGGGGTGGTCGATGTGGTTCGTCTGGAAGAAACGCTTGGCCGCCTCGTATTTCTGCACCGACGGGTGGTGTTTGCGGTCGCCCAGCAGCAGGCCGATGCGTTGATGCCCCAGGTCGGACAGGTGCCGCAGCGCCATCGTCATCGCCTTGGCGTCGTTGGTGCCCAGATAGACGCCCTTCATCTCGCGGTGGGCGCCGTTGAGGAAGACGAGCGGTACGTTCCTGGAGAGAAGGGGGTTGTAGGTGTCCGACGGGGAGCCCAGCGTGTCGTAGCTTCCGGCGAGGAAGATGGCGCCGGTGAGGGGCTGGTCCTGCAGCATCGTGATGTATTGCTCCTCGGAGACGCCGGCGAGCGTGTAGCTGCAGGAGAAGGCGAGCAGGTCGCGCTGTGCCAGCAGTGTGGTGAGCATCGTGACGTATTCGGGGAAGATGGGGTTCGCGAGATCGGGGGAGATGATGGCGACGGGTTTTTTGCCATTTCGCTGCAATCTGTCTAGAGACATGCCGAGCTCGCGAATCGCGTTCACGACGTTCTCGCGTAGTTCTTCGGAGACTCCGGGCTTCGAGTTGATGACGCGGGAGACCGTCGCGGGGCTTACCCCCGCGCGGGATGCGATGTCGGCAAGTGTAGTGCCCATGAGGATTCTCCATCCGTGCCGGATCTCGATGAGACGTTGGATGTGATGACCTAACAAAGTGTATTACGCCGGCGTCCTCGCCTTGTTCGACAAGAGTGAAACACTTTGAAAGATTAAGGAAATCTTTCGAAAGATGTTATAGTTGGGAGCACCCGCACGGAGCTGGGGCCTTCCGGATGGCTGTGCGGGGAACGTATACGGGACGAAGAATCAAGGAGGATGCTTCGGATGTTCGGTAAAAACAAAGTACTGAAGGCAACGGCGCTGACATGCGCGTTGCTGATGCCGCTGTCCGCATGCGGCGGCGGCTCCAATACCACCGCCGACGGCAAGCCGATCCTCACCGTTCAGGTGGTCAAGGACGCTCGCGCGATCAAGATGTCCGAGATGGGCTGGACGAAGGATCTGGAAAAGGCCTGCGGCTGCTCCATCCAATGGCAGGACGTCGCCGCGTCCTCCTGGGACCAGCAGCGTCAGGCATCGCTCGCCGCGGGAGAGGTCGCCGATGTGACCATCAGCGGCTTTGGCTCGGGGGACATGGGGGAATACGGCAGTCTGTTCCTGGATCTGAAACCGGAGATGGACAAGATGCCGAACATGAGCAAGCTGTTCGAGGCGGAGCCGTACGCCCGCGCCATCTCCACGACCACCGACGGCAAGATCCTCGGCGGACCGAGCGTCGCGCGCGGCGCCGCCAGAACCAGCAACCACATGTTCATCAACAAGCAGTGGCTGGACAAACTGGGGCTGAGCGTCCCCACCACATGGGATGAACTCGCCGACGTGCTCAAGGCGTTCAAGGACCGCGATCCCAACGGCAACGGGAAGGCCGATGAGATCCCCATGGATTTCAACGCTCCGAGCACCGGCGGCTTCGGCCTGTTCCAGCCGAACGTGTTGTTGGCGAGCTCCGGCATCACGGTGCCGAACGGCCCTCTCGGCATGTACGTCAAGGACGGGAAGGTACACAACTACCTGACCGATACGCGCTATCGCGATCTAATCGTGTATCTGCATGAACTGTGGGCGGCGGGCGTGATCTCCTCTGACGCGTTCACGCATGACTGGTCCAAGTACACCGGTACCGCCAAGGGCGAAGGCAAGACCGCAATCGTCGGATTCACATGGATGTGGACGCCGTCGGATATCTTCGGGCCGGAACTCGGCGATCAATACATCACGATTCCGTCGCTCAAGCAGCATGCGGACCAGAAGGAACCGCCGGTATGGGCCTATAACGGCGACGACCTCGCCTATCAGGCGGACCGTATCGTCGTCTCCGCCAAGGTCTCGAACAAGGATGCGGCGCTGAAGTTCGTCGATGCGTTCTACAGCCCCGATATCTCCGTCCAGGCGCGTTTCGGAACCTTCGGCACCGCCGTGCGGCGCAATGGGGAGAACGACTACACGATCCTCGATCCGCCGGAAGGCCATGACAACGCGGCTGACTGGCAGTTCTACCAGTCGTTGGCGGATGGCGCGCCGGGATGGCTCAGCGATGACATGAAACTCGGTCTTCCCTCCATCCACACCGAAGTGGTGCCGGTGGACGCGGTCTACGACGAGGACTACAGCCATGTGGATTTCGACAACGACATCCTGTATTCGAACATGCCGATGACGCCCGAACAGACCAGCAGGATGAACGCGAACAACACCGGTATCACACAGGGCGCGATGAGCAAGTTCGCGCAATGGGTGACCAAGGGAGGCGTGGAACAGGAATGGGATGCCTACGTCGAAAACCTGAAGAAGAACAAGCTCGACGAGAACATCGAAATCGAGCAGCAGGTCTACGACGCGTTCAAGAAGAACATGGGCATGATCAAAGTCAACCTGAACAGTCGCGCGGAGAAGACGGCGCAGTCTGAATGATGCGTCCGACGCAGACGGGGCGGCCCGGACAGGACGCCCCGTCTGCGCTCCAGCCGCCCTGACGGTCTTCAGCAAGCGGCTGGGACATGGGATTTTCAATGAAACGAGGAACGTATGAGTGCGAGCGCAAGTGGCCGGCCGATGGTCGTCGACAACGTGGAGGAGCGCAGGAAGGCGCCTTTGTGGAGGAGGCTGCGAAGACATTTCCAGCTGTATTGGCAGCTGTGGGCGTTGGTGCTGCCCGCGATTGTGTTCATTGTGGTGTTCGCCTACATACCGATGTACGGCGTGCAGCTCGCGTTCCGCCGATACGACATCACGAAGGGCCTGACCGGCGGCCAGTGGGTGGGATTCCAATACTTCAGGCAGTTCTTCAATGATCCGCTGTTCGGCGAGATCATCACGAACACGTTCCGCATCAGTCTATGGACGCTGACGATGGGGTTCATCGCGCCGATCCTGCTGGCGTTGCTCATCAACCAGATCGGTGGTGCGAAGATCAAGGGATTCGTGCAGACCATCACCTACATGCCACACTTCATCTCCACCGTGGTCATGGTCTCGATGATCCAGATCTTCCTGCAGCCAGGCAATGGCCTGCTTGGACGATTCCTCGGCCGTGAAAGCATGATGGGCAATCCGAAGGCCTTCGCGCAGATCTACTGGATCTCCGAGGTGTGGCAGCATATGGGATGGAACTGCATCATCTACCTCGCCGCATTGTCCTCCGTGGACCTGGCGCTGTACGAGGCCGCGAAGATCGATGGCGCAAACCGTCTGCAGCTGATTCGCTACGTCGACATCCCGACGATCATGCCCACCGTCGGCGTGCTGCTCATCCTGAACATGGGTTCCGTGTTGGGCGTCGGATTCGAGAAGGTGTGGCTGATGCAGAACACGCTGAACATCACGGCGTCCGAGGTGATTTCCACCTATACATACCGCATAGGCATCCTTGACAACCAGTTCTCGTATTCCACCGCGATCGGTCTGTTCAATTCGGTGGTGAACTTCGTCTTCCTGGTGATAGCCAACGCCATCGCGCGGCGCACCAGCGACACCAGTATCTTCTAGGAGGACCCGCATGGCATTCACAAGGCATAAAGGCGTATCCGCCAGCCATCCCAAACGCCAGAAGAAGACGCCGTCGGACGTGGTGTTCGAAGTGGTGCTCGCCATCATCATCGTGGTGATTCTTCTGGTGATCCTCTATCCGCTGTGGTTCGTCATCATCGCATCGTTCTCCGATCCAGCCGCCGTGGCGACCGGGCAGGTGACGCTGCTGCCGAAAGGATTCAGTCTGGGCGGCTATGCGAAGATCCTCGCGGACACCCGCATCTGGATCGGCTATCGCAATACCATCATCTATACGCTGTTGGGCACGGCCGTCAACCTGGCGGTCACCATTCCGGCTGCATTCGCCATGTCGAGGCGCGAATTCAAGCCGAGGCGCATCATCATGTTCCTGTTCGCCTTCACGATGTTCTTCAGCGGCGGCCTGATCCCCAGCTATCTGCTGATGAAGCAGCTGGGGCTGCTCAACAGCATCTGGGTGTTCATCCTGCCGGGGGCCTTCGGCGTCTACAACATGATCATCGCCAGATCCTTCTTCGAAAGCTCCATCCCCGAGGAACTGTATGATTCGGCGCGTGTGGACGGCACATCCTACTTCGGCTTCTTCTTCCGCATCGTGTTGCCGTTGTCGAGTGCCATCATCGCCGTGATCGCGCTGTACTGCTTCGTGGGGCATTGGAACGATTACTTCACCGGTCTGATCTACATCCGCGATCAGGACAAGCAGCCGCTGCAGAACATCCTGCAGATGATTCTGCTGGCGAACCAGACGGAGCATGGAGGCGCCTCCATGTCCGCACTGCAGTCGCAGAACTTCGCGGATCAGATCAAATTCGGCATCATCATCGTATCCACGCTGCCGCTCATGGTCATCTACCCGTTCCTGCAGAAGTACTTCAACAAGGGCGTGATGATCGGGGCGGTCAAGGGATGACGGCGATGCCTCCGACGGATGGGAACGGGTGGTCCGATGCAACGATTCGCTCTCGGATATGAGCGCCTCGCCAGGGTGGTCATGCTCGTCGCCGTGGTGCATGTGGCCGTCCTCGCGTATACGATCTGCGGTCTGGTGGCGTTCGGGCTGTTCCCGTCGATCGGAGCCGCCTTCGCCACCTATCGCCGATGGCTCATGTCCGAGGACCGTTCGTGGGGCATACGCCAGATCTGGGCCGCTTTCCATGCCGCCTGGCGCACCGACCTGCGGGCGGCCAATATGTTCGGCTGGCTGCTGGCCATACCCGGGCTGCTGCTGCTCTGGGAATACTGGTTCGTGCAGCATAACGACTTGGGGCAGCCGGGGATCGTGGCCTCAGGGGTGCTGTTCGTGGTCAACCTGGTGTATCTGCTCATGACGTGTGTGGGTTGGGCGGTGCGCTCGCATTACGCCGAACGGATCGGCTGGGTCGTCCGTATGTCCGCATCGATGGTGGTCGCACGGCCGCTGTGTTCGCTGTTCATCGTGCTGCTGCTCATCACCATCGGTTTCGCATACTATACGTGGCCCGGACTCGCGGCGGCCTTGGGCGTCGCCGTGCCGATCTTCGCCATCATGGCCGCGGTCTATGCGTGGGGAGGCCTTCCCGGCATGAGCGTCCACGACGGCCAGGCATAAAGAACGTCTATATACAAACTGTGGAGAAGACATGGCATACGAAGCGTTCCGGAATCTCACGGAGGGATCGCGCCTGATACCGCCGAGCGACCGCATCGTGATGGGCGAAGGGTGGCGCGTGAGCGTGCTCACCGATGCGCTCATCCGCCTCGAATGGTCGCGGGACGGCGTCTTCGAGGACGGCGCGACCCAGATGGTGGTCAACCGCGATCTGGGCAGAGCCGTTCAGGCGCAGATCACGCGGCGGGGCGACGGCGTCGTCGTCGAGACGTCCGCGCTGCGGCTTGAATACGATGGCGCCCCGTTCAGCCGGGAAGGACTGTCCATCGTCGTCAAAGGCGTACCGGGGAGCCAGCATAACACCTGGCATTATGGGGATGTCCCGCGCGGGAACCTCAAGGGCACCGCCCGGACGTTGGACGGAGCCGACGGCGGTGTCGACCTTGGCGAAGGGATCCTGTCGCGTGACGGATGGAGCGTGCTGGACGATTCGTCCGGCAATGTGCTGCGGAGCGTCGATGAGGTGAACGGACAGCCCAACGTCTTCGGCACATGGCCGATGAGGCGTGAGCATCCCCAGACCGACCTGTACTTCTTCGGCTATGGGCTGCGTTTCATCGAGGCGATCGACGACTTCCACCGGCTCACAGGGCCGGTGCCGTTGCTGCCCCGATGGGCGCTCGGCAACTGGTGGAGCCGCTTCCACCGGTATACGCAGTCCGAATATCTCACGTTGATGGATCGTTTTCGGGATGAGGGCATGCCGTTCACCGTCGCGGTGCTGGATATGGACTGGCACATAACCGACGTGGACGCGGAATACGGTTCCGGCTGGACCGGCTACACATGGAACCGCGAGCTGTTCCCCGACCCGGGGCGGCTGTTGGTCGATCTGCATCGACGTGGGCTGAAGGTGACGCTCAATGAGCATCCGCGCGATGGCATCCGCGCATTCGAGGATGAATATGTCCCGATGGCGCGGGACATGGGCGTCGACCCCTCCTCCGGCGCCGCGGTGAACTTCGATCCGGCGAACCCGCGGTTCATGGACGCCTATCTGCGCATGCATGACCGCATCGCCGCGGATGGCGTGGACTTCTGGTGGATTGATTGGCAGCAGGGCGCGGTGACCCGTCAGCCCGGGCTCGATCCGCTCTGGATGCTCAACCATATGCAATACCTCGCTTCGACGCAGTCCGGACGTTGGCCGTTGACGTTCAGCCGTTATGCGGGAATCGGCTCGCATCGCTATCCGATAGGGTTCTCCGGGGATACCGTCGTGTCGTGGCAGTCACTGGACTTCCAGCCCCGGTTCACGGCGACCGCGTCGAATATAGGGTATGGATGGTGGAGCCATGACATCGGCGGCCATATGTACGGCGTCCGTGACGACGAGCTCGAGGCGCGTTGGTACCAGTACGGGGCGTTCAGCCCGATATGCAGACTTCATTCGAGCTGCTCGATGTTCGGAGGCAAGGAGCCGTGGAATTTCGCGCAACCCGCGCGATCCGTCATGACCGGGGCGTTGCGGCTGCGGCACGCGCTCATCCCGTATCTGCATTCGATGAATTACCGCGCCGCCTTCGAATCGCGTCCGCTGGTCGAACCGATGTACTGGGAATATCCGCAATGCGATGCCGCATACGATTATGCGAACGAGTACCGGTTCGGCAGCGAACTGGTCGTGGCCCCCGCGACGCGGCGTATCGAGAAGGCCTGTGCGCGCTCGCGGACCGATCTGTGGCTTCCGCACGGCGATTGGTTCGATTTCTTCGATGGCCGGCGCTACCGTGCCGACGAGGCGGACGGACGGCGTCTGTCGGTATGGCGGTCGCTTGATCATTACCCGGTGTTCGCGAGATCCGGCGCCATCGTTCCCATGCAATGCGTCCCGGACGGAACGGGGCGGCGTGCGTGGAATTCGACGGATAATCCGCGCCGTCTTCGTGTGCTTGCATTCCCCGGTGACGGCGAGTTCGTCATGATTGAGGACCGCGGCGATTGGGAGACGGCGCAGGACGGGCATGTCGCGTCGACCCGGATGGAGCAGATCTGGGATGAGGACGGCGGCGTGTTCTTCATCGTCGATGCCGTCTGCGGGGCGGCGCGCACGGCGCCGCCATACCGGGATTGGACCATCGTGCTGCGGGGGGTGGAGTTTGCGGAATCCGGCGTGCCCGATCGGCGCGGGCAAGCCGATCATGTCACGGTTCGACTGGGCGGCCTTCCCTGCCCTGCGACGGTGGCGTACGACAGGGCCACGCTGTCCTTGAGCGTGGCCGTGCGTGATGTGCCGAGTTCCGATATGCTGTGGCTGCATATCCCCAGCAGTCTGATTTCGCTTGCGGACAACCCCGTCGAGGAGGATGTGCGTGGCCTGCTGATGTCGGCGCAGATGTCGAACGTCGGCAAGGATCTGGCATATGATGCCCTGATGCGTCAGGGGAAGCTTGGTCTGGCCACCTTGCGCGCCTACGGCGGGGCGGGCGCAGAAGACGAGGGTGAGGCGTATGTGCCGGACGGCGTGATGGCGGCGCTCGAGGAGATCATGCTGCGCTAATCCATGCGGTCAGGCGTCGTGATCTGCGGGAGTGTCGCGCGGCTTGAGTCGGAAGGCCTTGCAGGTCCAGCGCATGACCGCCCACATCGAGACGCCGGCGCCGAGGACGCACCACAGGATCGGCACCCAGACGACCGCGCCGGGCACGAACCACATCAGTACGAACGGCAGCGCGATGAGCGCGACGTTGCCGAGCGCCAGCAGCGGCTTCATCAGCGACAGACGGGTCGACTGGCGGATCTGCTCCCACCAGGACAGCTTGCTGCGGCCGGACAGCGGCAGCACGAAGGACAGCATCATCGCGATGATGACGAGTGCGCCGAGCGTGACGCCGTAGATGACGGACGCCGCGTCGCCGGACTGCCGTGAGATGTACCACAGGTCGACGGCGCCGATCGCGAAGAGGACGATGAACAGCAGCGAGAACAGCATGTTCACGCCGAAACGGCGTTTGATCGCTCGCCAGAAAGTGCGCAGGACGCCTTCGTCGGTGTCCTCGACGATCTCACGCGAGACCTCGCAGGCGGCGGCGGTGGCCGGGCCGATCGTCACGATCGGGATCGAACAGACGAACCATGCGACGGACAGCATCGCGAGGTCGCCGATGCGGCCCATGACGACGTTGAAGGGATTGTCCTGACGGAACAGGCTGGAACTCATGACGATGTCTCCTCTTTTGGGTTGCGGATGATGTTCGGGTCGAGGTCGAGGGGCGTTCAGCGGTACAGGTATGCGATGAACCGCTGCGCATTGCCGGTCTGCTTCGTGTTCGCGACGACGCCGATGATCGCGGCGTCATCGGTCGCGAACTCGTGCCATCGTTTCGCGTCGTCGAGTCTGAGGCCGTAAGGCTCCGCCTTGCCTTTGCCGCTGCCGGAATCGTCGACGTCGTCGCTGAGCGCGGAGTCGTCGAAGCCGTGGAAGTCCTCGGCGTAGGCGTGCAGGTCGCCGTATTCGTCGGCCGTCAGCGTCGACTTGAGATTCGTGAAGTAGCCGTAGCCGGCGAGTTCGCGGAAGACGGCCGGCGGTGCGATGACGACGTCGATCTGCTCGCTCGAGATCATCGTCTGCAGCTTGGAGAGGCCGTCCTTCTTCGTGTCGAAGTAGTCGTCGATGATGACGTCCTGCCCGAGCGTCTTCGTGTACTGCTCCTGCAGCTTCGCGGATTCGCCGAGCGGGAGCGTGCTGTCGACGACGGCCGCATACAGCGCGGGGCGTTCGCGAGGCGAGACGAAACGGACGATGACGAACGCGCACAGCGCGATGACGATGACGGCGGCGACGCACGGGATCAGGAAATGCTCGCGGAAGTAGGCGCCCTTCTGGCCCATCGGCAGTTTCGTGAACACGTACAGCTTCGATTTGCCGGCGTACCGCGGCGCCTGCGTGAGCGAGTCCACGGCCGCGCGCTGGGATTCGGTGAGGCGATCGTCCGACGAATGCCTGTCTGCTGCCATGGCGCCCATCCTCTCGTCATATGTTCCGGCGGCGTCGCCGGCGGCCGCGGTGCGCGTCGCGATGCGTTCGCCGGCCGCCTGAGGGCGGCACGTCGGCGTGTCGAAGTGAACCTCAGCCATGTTCTGTTTGCGTTACTTAACCGCTTAATTTATACTGATTGAGCGAAAAAGTCAATCCCCGGTGTGGTGCCGACGGCGGAACTTACGGGGACTGAACGCGCGGCGGTCGCGCCGCGGTTGTGCGAAGGAGACAACGATGTTCGACAACGGAAACCATGTGGTGCTGCGCCGCGACGACGTGTGCGTCGTGCTCAAGACGCCGGACGGCGAGATGCCGCAGGTCGAGTACTGGGGACGTGATTTCGGCATGCCGGAAGCCGAGGACATGCTGGCGATGCTCGACGCGATGACGCTCAAGGTGACGCCGCCGGACGAGAAGCCGGACGCGGCGCTGCGCCCGTCGCTGCTGCCGCAGGGCGCCGAGGCCTTCGCGGGCCGCCCGGGGCTTGAGGCGCACCGCGGCGGGGCTCCGGTGTTCGTGCGTTGGACGTCGGTGGCGACGACGGCCGGCGCGCACGACGGCGCGCCGGCGGATGCCGTCGATGTCCTCGACGTGCACGCCGAGGACGGCGTCAACGACGTCGCGCTCGACATGCGCCTCGAACTCGCCGAAGGCGGTCTGCTGCTCGCGAAGGCCGCGGTGAAGAATATCGGCGAGGGCGCCGAGCCGCTCGTCGTCAACTGGCTCGACCTGACGATGCCGATTCCGCGCCGTGCCGACCATCTGACGCAGTTCACCGGCCGCTGGCCGCTCGAAAAACAGCCGGCGACGACGGCGCTGCCGGTCGGCTCCGTCACCCGCGATTGCCGCCACGGCAAGACGAGCCATGAAAGCCCGTGGATGTTCATCGCATCCGACGGCGAGCCGAAGTTCTCCGCCGGCGAGGTGTGGACGTGCCATCTCGCATGGAGCGGCAACCAGACCTACCGGATCGACAACCTGCCGCAGCACGAGGCGCTGCTCGGCGCCGGCGAGCTGCTCGGACCGGGGGAGATCCGCCTCTCCGCCGGCGCGGCCTATACGACGCCGCAGGTGTGCTTCTCCTACTCCGACGTCGGCCTCGACGGCGCCGCGAGCCGCTTCCACCGTTGGCTGCGCGCGCTGCCGCGGCATGTGCGCGGCGACCGTCCGGTGACGCTCAACACCTGGGAGGCCGTCTACTTCGACCACGACGAGACGACGCTGATCAGGCTCGCCGACCTCGCCGCGAAGGTGGGCGTCGAACGCTTCGTGCTCGACGACGGCTGGTTCCATCTGCGCCGCGACGACACGAAGGGGCTCGGCGACTGGATCGTCGACCCGGCCGTGTGGCCGAACGGGCTCAACGCGCTCGCAAGGCACGTGCGCGGCCTCGGCATGCAGTTCGGCCTGTGGTTCGAGCCGGAGATGATCAATCTCGACTCCGACTGCGCGCGCGAGCACCCCGATTGGATCCTCGCGGCGCCCGAGGCGGTGCCGTGCCGCGCCGACGTCTCGTACCGCACGCAGTACGTGCTCGATCTGGCCAATCCGGACGCCTATCGCCATGTGCATGACCGGATGGCCGATCTTATCGGCGAACTCGGCATCGACTACATCAAGTGGGACCACAACCGCGACGTGACCGAGCCGGTGCACGCCGGCCATTACGGGCTGCATGCGCAGACCGAGGCCTGCTACCGCCTGTTCGACGAGCTCAAGCGCGAGTTCCCCGGACTGGAGATCGAAAGCTGCGCCTCGGGCGGCGGCCGCACCGACGCCGGCATGCTGCAGCACGCCGACCGCATATGGGCCTCCGATTCGAACGATCCGCGCGACCGTGCGGACATCCAGCGCTACACCGAACTCATCGTGCCGCCGGAGATGATCGGCGCGCACGTCGGACCGAGCCCGGCGCACTCCACATGGCGCGCGACCGACCTGTCCTACCGTGCGGCGATGTCGCTCGAGGGATGCTCCGGCTTCGAATGGAACATCCTCGAACGCACGCCCGAGGAGCTCCGGCAGATCACCGGATTCGTCGCCCTCGTCAAGGAGCTGCGCGGCGTCCTGCACTCCGGCTCCGTGCACCATGCCGACTTCCACGATCCGGCGCTGCGTGCGCGCGGCGTCGTCAGCGATGATGGTTCACGCGCGATCTGGGTCGTCGCGACCGTCACGAATCTGCGTGACGTCGTCACCGAACGGCTGCGCCTGAACGGGGTGCGCGACGATCGCGTCTACCGCGTGCGCATGCGTCAGGAGATCGGCGAGTCACGCTGGGGATGGAACACGCCGGCGTGGATGCGCGACGCCCGAGGTGAGGACGGCTTCGAGGTCGGCGGCGCGCTGCTGAAACGCGTCGGCCTGCAGATCCCGCCGCTGTGGCCGCTGCAGGCGATTGTGCTCGACATTCGGGAAGTGCGGTGAAACTTGCCACTTAAGCGCTTCAGTGATACGCTCGACATCGTACGCACACGATAGCGCCGGCCATCAGGGTCGGGCGGGTCAACGAAGACGACGGACGACAATCGGAAGGAAGACGATGACCACCACCAATGCGAAGTATCAGATCGGGACGCCGGAGAACAAGAAGTTCCTCGACATCTCCCGCGACAACCTCATCGCGTTCGGACGCCGTTTCCCGGCGGTCGACGGCAGCTCGTACTGGCTCGGCGACGACGGCGCGCCGTGGAAGGACCGCAACCGCGCCACCTGGATCACGTGCCGCATGACGCATGTCTACTCGCTCGCGACGCTGCTCGGCGTCGACGGCGCCGCCGAACTCGTCGACAACGGCATCCGCGGCTTGCGCGGCGTGCTGCATGACGAGGAGAACGACGGCTGGTACGCCGAGATCACGCCGGACATCTGCCATATGCCGACGAAGCAGGCCTATGCGCACGCCTTCGTGCTGCTCGCGGCGTCATCGGCGCTGCTCGCCGGCCGCCCGGGCGCGAAGGAGCTGCTCGAGCAGGCCGAGCACGTCTATCTGACGAAGTTCTGGGACGACGAGATCGGCCTGAGCGTCGACACCTGGAACACCGAGTTCACCGAACTCGACACCTACCGCGGTCTCAACGCGAACATGCACTCGGTCGAGGCGTGCCTCGCCGTCGCCGACGTCACCGGCGACGAAAGCTGGCGTGAACGCGCCGGCCGCATCATCGGCCATGTGCTCACATGGGCCGAGGAGAACGACTGGCGCATCCCGGAGCACTTCACCGCCGACTGGATGGCGCAGCTCGAGTTCAACGCGGACAAGCCGGACGACCAGTTCAAGCCCTACGGCGCGACGCCGGGCCACGGCATCGAATGGGCGCGCCTGATCACGCAGTACGCGTTGTCGGTGTACGGCAAGGACGGCGTGCTGGACGGCGATGGCCGCAAGTACCTCGACGCGGCCGAGCATCTGTTCAACCGTGCGGTCGAGGACGCGTGGGACGCCGACGGTGCGCCGGGCGTCGTCTACACGACCGACTGGGAAGGCAGGCCGGTCGTGCACGACCGCATGCACTGGACGCTCGCCGAAGGCGTCAACACGGCCGCGACGCTCTACCACGTCACCGGCAAGCAGGAATATGCGGACTGGTACGCGACCTTCCTCGAATACATCGACACCTATCTGATGGACCACAAGCACGGCTCATGGTTCCATCAGCTCAACCGCAGGAACGAGGTCATCGACACGGTCTGGCCGGGCAAGTCCGACCTGTACCACGCGACGCAGGCGATGATGATCCCGCTGCGCGACCCGGCGCTCTCGATCGCCCCGGCGACGAAGAAGGGCATCGAGGAGGGCCTCGACTGAAGGTCGGCCGGGGAAACCTCGCCCTGAATGCGTGACAAGCGCCGCATGCCCCTGCGGCGCTTGTCACGCATCGCCGGGCGCCGCGGCTGTGGCTGCGGCGTCCGACTCGCGTCGGCGCGGCTCGCCGTAACAACGTGTCCGTAGAATGGGCGTCAGCCGTCCATGCATGTGCGCGTGGCGCGGCCTTTCCATGCCGTGGACGGCCGTTCGCGGCATCGCGATACAAAGGACGATCATGGCCTCCACATCCGAAGTGAGTGAGCAGCCGCAACAGCTGCGCAAATCGTTGAAGAACAGGCACATCCAGCTCATCGCGCTCGGCGGCGCGATCGGCACCGGCCTGTTCTACGGCTCAAGCGAATCGATTTCGCTTGCCGGCCCATCCATCCTGCTCGCCTATATCATCGGCGGCGCCGCGATCTTCATGATCGTGCGCGCGCTGGGCGAGATGAGCGTCGAGGACCCGAAGGCGGGTGCGTTCAGCTACTACGCGTCGCGGTACTGGTCGAAGCGCGCGGGGTTCATCTCCGGATGGAACTACTGGTTCAACTATGTGCTCGTCTCGATGGTCGAACTCGCCGTCGTCGGCTCCTTCGTCAACTACTGGTTCCCGAACATTCCGCAATGGGCGTCGGCCGCGTTCTTCCTCGTGTGCATCACGATCCTCAACCTGTTCGGCGTCAGTGAATTCGGCGAGTTCGAGTTCTGGTTCGCGCTGATCAAGATCGTCGCCGTCATCGCGATGATCGCGGGCGGCATCGCCGTCATCGTCATGAACCTGCCGACCGACTCGGGCGTGCGCGCGTCCTTCGCGAACTGGTTCACGGTCGACGGCGGCTTCCTTCCGAACGGTGTGATGTCGCGCGCCGCGGACGGCCACTGGATGGGTCTGCTGATGGCGCTCGTCGTCGTCATGTTCAGCTTCGGCGGCACCGAGCTCATCGGCGTCACGGCCGGCGAGGTCGAGGATCCGCGCAGGACGATCCCGAAGGCGACGAACGGCATCATCTGGCGCATCCTCGTCTTCTACGTGGCTGCGCTCGGCGTCATCATGGCCGTTGTGCCGTGGGACCGCATCGACGGCCAGATGAGCCCCTTCGTGCAGATCTTCGATTCCGTCGGCGTGCCGGTGGCCGCCGGCATCCTCAACTTCGTGTGTCTGACGGCGGTCATGAGCGTCTACAACTCCGCGTTGTATTCGAACTCGCGCATGCTGTATTCGCTTGCGCGCCAAGGCAATGCGCCGGCGTATCTCGGCAGCGTGAACAAGCGCGGCGTGCCGGTGGCGGCCGTGCTCACGAGCGCCGCCGTCACCGTCGTCGCCGTCGTCGTCGTGTTCCTGTGGCCGCAATTCGCGTTCAACTATCTGATGTCGATTGCGACGATCGCCGCGATCATCAACTGGACGATGATCATGGTCACCGAGATGCTGTTCCGGCGCCATGTGGCCGCCGGCGATGGTCCGGGGGAGTTGCGGGGACTGCATGGCGACGAGGCGCTCGAGCGGATCCAGTTCAAGTTGCCGGGGTGGCGTTGGACGCCGTATCTGATCATCGCGTTCCTGGCGATGGTGGCTGTGCTGATGTGCTTCTCGCCGAGCTATCGCATCGCGCTGATCGCCGGCGTGATCTGGCTCGCCGTGCTGTTCGCCGCCTATGCGTTCACATCGAAGGGCGGCGAACGGCGCCGGAAGGCGGCGAAGGAGCGCTGACGGCCTGCTATGCGGCGGGCGCCCTCTGCCGGCGGCGGCCGCCCTCTGCCGGCGGCGTGTAGCCGGAGGGGGCGGTGGTCGTGAACCAGGCTCTTGCCGCATAACTCGCGTTTTCGGCGGTTTTGCTGAGTGATGCGCCGCACGTGGCGTCGGGATGGGCGATATGCCCGAAGAACCGCACGGATACGCACATCGTGGCCGATCATGCGCACGTATTCGCCCGGAATCAATCGGAATAGCTCAATTGAATCGCCTCTGGCGACGCAGCCGCCGAGCCGACCGCCGCATATCTCGTGATGGTTGAGGAAATACCGAGATATGCGACGGGCGGCTCGACGATATGCGCGCAATGCCAGGTGGCCGGCGACCGCGCCATCTGGCCCATCGTTGTGTTGTCGATCATGTCGTCGCCGTTCCTCCCCGCCGTCGAGGATCCCGTCGACGCTGATGCCATGGAGTTCCGAAAACGTCACGAGCAACGAAAGGTCGGGGTTCGTCGATCCGGTCCGCGAGCTGCTGCTGCGTCCACTCGTGCTCGAGCCGGAGCTCCCTGAGGAACGTCCCGATATGCTTCTGGTTCATCGTGCCTTTTCTTTCGGCGGTCGTGGAGTGCTTTCGGGCATCAGCATCGCATCGCGTCGGCGGCGACGCGCACGCGATCGTCAGATGCAGCCCGAGAACTCGGGCGCTGACCGGTGAGCGGACATGCGACACTGCTGTCCAATGGCGGAATTCCAACGGAAACCGGCGATGACGGCGGCCAACGCGTCTATGCGTCGGCCGTGGTCTCGCGGGGCATGCTCATGGTGATGATGGTGCGGGCGATATCCTCCGGGGTGGCCTGCAGATCCGTCTCCAGCCAGTATTGGATGAGGCCGAGGCTGCCGTGGATGGCGAACTGCGTGCGCATGACATTCTCGAGGGCGCTTGGCGAGCTGGGCGATGTCGCGACGATGCGGTCGTAGCGTGCGTAGATCAGGCCGACGAGGCGCCGTTGGAAGTCGACGTCGGCGCGGGGGCTCAGGAGGACCTGCAGATGGCGTCTGTTCTGCGCGATGTACCGGCAGATCTGCACGATCGCGTTGTCGAGCCCGGCGTCGATGGCCTTCTGCCGTTCGGGGCCGTCATGCCGGGCGCCCTGCCGTTCGGCCTGCTCGAGCATGTCGTCGAAGGTGGCGGACAGCCACGAGAAGGTCTCGTTCTCAATCGTGCCCAACAGATCCGTCAGGTCGTCGTAATGGGCGTAGAACGTGGAGCGGTTGACGTCCGCCTTGGCGCACAGTTCGCTTACGGTGATGGCGTTCAGGGGCTTCTCTCGCAGCAGGTCGATGAGCGAATCCTCGATGACCGTGCGCGTGTACCGTGTGCGGCGGCTCTCCGTCAGCGCCTTTGCCATGGTCTTCATCCTCCTTCGCGTCCGTCCGTGCGACGACACGCTATCCAACTGATGGTTGCGAAAACAACACCGTGTTGATTTACTAGTGTACAGCACAATGCCACGGAAGGCGTGCGGCGGTTCAACGCCGGGCGCCGGGGCGATGGACCTCGCCACGAGGACCGCACCGCAGCGGAAGGAGCAGGCGATGGCGTACATCGAATTCAATGATGTGGTCAAGGGGTACCCGGCCGGCGACTCCACGATTCGTGCGCTCGACGACGCGAATTTCACGGCCGATGAAGGCGAACTGAGCGTCATCCTCGGGCAGTCCGGCGCCGGCAAGACGACGGCGCTCAACATCCTCGGTGGCATGGATACGGCCACGTCGGGCAAGGTCGTTGTCGGCGGACGCGACATCACCGACCTCAACCACCACGACCTGATCACCTACCGGCGCAACGACATCGGCTTCGTCTTCCAGTTCTACAACCTCATCCCCAACCTCACGGCGCTTGAGAACGTGGAGCTGGCCTCGCAGATCTGCGCCGACCATTTCGACCCGGCGCAGACGTTGGAGAAGGTCGGTCTGGCGGACCGGCTCGACAACTTCCCGGCGCAGCTGTCCGGAGGCGAGCAGCAGCGCGTCTCGATCGCGCGCGCCGTTGCGAAGAAGCCGAAGCTGCTGTTGTGCGACGAGCCGACCGGTGCGCTCGACTACGAGACCGGCAAGGAGGTGCTGCAGCTGCTGCAGGACATCTGCCGTGATGAGCGCATGACCGTGCTCATCGTCACGCACAACTCGGCGCTCGCGCCGATGGCGCATAAGGTCATCCGCTTCCGTTCCGGCAAGGTCGTCAGCCAGGAGACCAACGACCATCCGACGCCGATCGGCGAGATCGAATGGTGAGGTGACGATGATGGCTGGACGTGGCAAGCGCGACCGCGGCGGCGCGAAAACGCTCGGCTCGGCCTTCCTGCTGGATACGTGGCGCTCGTGGCTGCATGCATGGAAGTCGTTCCTTTCGATTCTGATCATCTCGATGCTCGGCGTGGCCGTGCTCACCGGCATCTACGCGGGTTGTCGCGACGCGCTCATCGCGGCGAACCGCTTCTACGAGCAGCAGGGGCTGCATGATGTCCAGATCGTCTCGACGATGGGGCTGACCGACGAGGACGTGGACGCGCTGCGGCGCGTTGACGGCGTCGACTCCGCCATCGGCGTGCGTATGGAACGGGTGACCTTCGACGGCGATGCCGGCCGTCGGCTCAACGCGACGCTGCGCGAGCCGTCGGACGGCGGGTCGGCGGTCGATGCGCCCTATGTGCGCGAGGGGCGACTGCCGAAGGCCGCCGACGAGGTGGCCGTCACCGCGCAGTTCACGCATGACACGCACCGCAAACTCGGCGACGTCATCGACGTGACCGCCGCCGATGACGGCGACGGTACGGGTGGCGATGACGGCGATGACGACGCGGTGCACAAGCTGAAGATCGTCGGCGTCGTCACCGATCCGTCGGATCTGTCGAACCCGGACGGGTATTCGGGATCCGCGTTCCGCACGGCGGTCGCCAACGACTACACCGTCTACGTGGCGCCGGGTGCGCTGGAGAAGACCTTCGGCGCTGATGACGACGTGTACGGCGCCGTCGTGTTGCGTCTGACCGACGCCGAGAACAAGGACGCGTTCGCCGACGACTACGACGCGCTCGTATCCTCGACGATGTCCGAGATCGAGCGCACCGTGCAGCCCGAGCGCGAGGAGTCGCGGCGCAAGGCGTTGCAGCAAAGCGCCCAGGACGAGCTCGACAAGGCGAAGGAGCAGGCGTACGCGCAGATCAACGAGGCGCAGGCGCAGCTCGATGCGCAGCGCACGCAGCTCGACGGGCAGCTCAAACTGCTTGACGCACAGGCCGCGCAGGTGCCGGTGGGCATGCCGATGCCGACGCGTCTCGCCGAGGCGCAGCGGCAATGGGCGCAGGCCGATGCGCAGCTCAAGGAGGCGCAGCAGCGGATCGACACGCAGCGCAACGGCGCCGGCGACCGCTTCGCCGCCGAGCAGCAGCAGGTCGATGACATTGCGCCGCGCTGGTATGTGCAGTCGCGCAGCGCATTGAGCGGATTCAGCTCGCTCAAATCGGACATCAGCTCGATCAGGTCGCTCGGCAACGCGTTCCCGATCGTGTTCCTCGTCGTGGCCGTCATGATGAGCCTGACGACGATGAGCCGTCTCGTCGAAGAGGACCGCGGGCTCATCGGCGCCTACCTCGGTCTCGGCTACGGCCGCGCGGCGATCACGGCGCGCTATGCGCTGTTCGCGCTGCTGGCGGGCCTGCTCGGTGGCGGATTGGGATTGCTCATCGGCTTCCTCGGCATTCCGGCCTTCCTGCTCGTCGTCATCCACGGACTGTATGCGATCCCCGACCTGCGGATCGAATACGACTGGCTGTACGGGTCGATGGGCGTCCTGCTCTTCGTCGTCGGTGTGCTCGGCGCGGCGTTGTTCGCGTCGATCCGCGACATGCGTCAGATGCCCGCCGCGTTGATGCGCCCGAAGGCGCCGAAGGCGGGGTCGCGCATCCTGCTCGAACGCATCCGCCCGTTGTGGCGGCGCATGAGCTTCCTCAACAAGGTGACGGCGCGTAACATCTTCCGCTTCAAGTCGCGACTCATCATGACGGTCGGCGGCGTGGCCGGATGCGCCGCGCTGATCCTATGCGCTCTGGCCATCAACGACACGGTCGCCGCGCTCGGCCCCGACCAGTACCGTGGCGTCGACCAGTACGACATGTTCGCGATGGCCAACGACGGCGAGGAACAGTCATTGCGCGACAGGCTCGTGCAGGACGGCGAGACGACGGCCATCATGCAGACGCGCGTCGAAAACGGCGAGATCACGAACGGCGGCGGCAGCAGCACGTCGGTGCAGCTGACGATCGTGCCGCAAGGCCAGCTCGGCGAACTCAACACGATGTTCAGGCTTGAGCCGGCGCGCGGCGAGTCGATCCTCGGATGGCTGCACGGCCGTGGCAACGACCAGCCGGTCACGTTGGGCGACGACGGCGTCATCGTCGCGCAGTCGGCCGCGCAGTCGCTCGGCGTGAAGGCCGGCGACGAGATCATGCTGCGCGCGGACGGCAGGCAGCCGCACCGGGTCAAGGTGAGTGCGGTCACGCGCAGCCTCATCGGCGCCGAGGTCTTCATTGCGGAGGACCTGTACCACCGGATGTTCCCGTCGTCGACGGCCGGGGACGGTGTGGACGCGCAGCCGGCGATCACTTGGAACGCCGTCTACGCCAAGCTCAAAGGCGACGACGACGCGCAGGTCAAGTACGTGCAGCGGCTCGAGGACGACGCGATCGTGCTGAGCGCCAGTTCCACCGCCTATCAGGCCGAGCATTTCAAGTTCGACCTGATGGGGGCCGTCGTCGCGCTGATCGTCGCGCTCGCCGGCAGCCTCGCTCTCGTCGTGCTGTTCACGCTCGCGCATACGAATGTGTCGGAACGCATGCGCGAGATGGCCACGCTCAAGGTGCTCGGCTTCTATGACAAGGAAGTGCATCGCTATGTGAACCGCGAGATGATGGTGCTGACGCTCATCGGCCTCGTCATCGGTCTGCCGCTCGGGCGGTGGGTCGCCGGGCTGCTCACCGGCGTGCTCAACATGCCGGGACTGTACTTCGAGGTGCACATCTTCTGGTGGAGCTACGTCGTCACTGTCGTGGCGACGCTCGCCTTCACGTTGCTCGTGCAGTTGTTCGTAGACCCCGTCCTCGACCGCATCGATCCGGTCAGTTCGCTCAAGTCGGTCGAATAGGCCTTGCGCATGCGGCGGCTGCACGGCGGTCGCGCGCCGTGCAGCCGCCGCAATATGCGCAGTGCGAACGGCGCGCAACAGATGGCGGCTACAGTCGAATGTATTATGTCGAATATGCAACAACCTGACGGCCCCTCCGGCCTCGACCGGGAGAAGGCCGTGAACGCCTCGCTCGAGACCGTCGACAAGGACAACGAGATGGAACGCGGGCTGACGAACCGCCATGTGCAGTTCATCGCGATCGGCGGCGCGATCGGCACCGGCCTGTTCCTCGGGTCGGGCAAGTCGATCGCGCTCGACGGGCCGAGCATCGTGCTCGTCTACATCCTCGTCGGCAGCGTCATGTTCCTGATGATGCGTGCGATCGGCGAACTGATGTACCGGGACCCGAGCCAGCACACCTTCATCAACTTCATCCGCATGTATCTGGGCGCCGGTACCGGCAAATTCGCGCTGTGGACGTACTGGCTCGTGCTGATCCTGACCGGCATGACCGAGTTGTCGGCGGTCGGGCAGTACTGCGTGACGTTCTTCCAGACGCTCGGCTTCGAGCTCAAGTCATGGCAGTGGCTCATCGAACTGCTGTTCCTCGTCGCGCTGGTGGGTGTGAACCTGATCGCCGTCAAGCTGTTCGGCGAGACGGAGTTCTGGTTCTCGATGATCAAGATCTTCCTGATCCTCGCGCTCATCGTCACGTCGGTCATCATGGTCGTCGCCGGATACCGATACGGCGCGACGAAATTGCCGGGCTCCGACCAGACGTATCCGGGCGGGCAGGCGTCGCTTGCGAACATCGCCGACGGCTTCTCCTTCGCGCCGAACGGCTGGACGCAGATGCTGATGAGTTTCCAGATGGTCTTCTTCGCCTACACGATGATCGAATTCGTCGGCGTGACCGTATCCGAGACGAAGAACCCGCGCAAGGTGCTGCCGAAGGCGATCAACGGCATCATCCTGCGCGTGCTCGTCTTCTATGTGGGCGCGCTGCTCGCGATCATGGCGATCGTGCCGTGGCGCAACTTCATGACGAGCGACAACGGCAACCAGTTCTCGTCCCCGTTCATCATGGTGTTCGAATTCGCCGGCCTGCATTGGGCGGCCGCCGTCGTCTTCTTCGTCGTGCTGACCGCCGCCGCGTCGTCTCTCAACTCGCTGCTCTATTCGGCGGGACGCCATCTGTTCCAGATCGGCGAGGAGGCGAACTCGCCTGTGCTGGGGCGATTGGGCGTCGTCTCGAAGACGAAGGTGCCGGCACGTGCGATCGTCGTCTCCGGCGCGCTGATCCTGCTGTCGCCGGCGATCGCGGCGCTGCCGGGCGCGTCCAGCGCCTTCGTGCTGTTCTCGTCGGCGGCCTCGGCCGTGTTCATCTTCATCTACATCCTGACGATGGTCGCGCACTACCGATACCGCAATTCGCCGCAGTTCATGGCCGACGGATTCCTGATGCCGGCCTACCGTGTGCTCAATCCATTGACGATCGCCTTCTTCGTGTTCATCTACGCGACGCTGTTCATCGGCGCCGACACGCGCGGCCCGGCGATCGCCGGGCTCGTATGGCTCGTCGTCTTCGGCGGATACTGCCTGCTGCATGAGCGCTATTCCAGCCGCGGTCTGCGTGGGGCGCTGAAGCGCTGATCTTCAAAAACGGCGGTCTGTGAGTGCACTTACTCACAGACCGCCGGCCCGATGGCCGTTTGCGGGTGGGCACACCTACAGACGGCCATTTTTGGTGCCGACGATGGCATCATTGTGGGGGATGCGCACGGAATGCCATCAGCGGCCTCCGCAGGCTATCCATCCACACCTTCATCCCTCTGTCCACGTCCATTGTCTTACAGTGTAAGTAATTTGCGGTGTAAGATAATCGATTCTCGATGATCATGGAGGTGATGGTGGACTACACATTGGAAGCCGTGCATGAGGTGATGTTCGCGATGTGGGCGTCGCGCTCGCGGGCGACGCGCGCGTTCGAGCGTGGTACGCAGGGCGAGATGTTCGTGCTGCGCGAGTTGGCGTTCCAAGGGCCGCGCACGCCGACGCAGCTCGCCGATGCGATGGGGGCGACCTCGGGACGGATCTCGTCGATTCTGTCACGCCTGAGCGGGAAGGGCTGGATCGTGCGCACCGGCGACCCGGCGGACCGTCGCAGCGTCGTCGTCGAACTGTCCGGCGATGGGCGTCGCGCTTTCAAAGACCATGGCGACGAGCTCGTCGCGCGGCTTGAATGGGTGTTCTCCCAGATGGGCGAACGGCGTACGCGCGATTTCGTCGGCCTGTTGGGCGAATTCATGACCTATCTGTCGATCTGCGACCCGGAAGGCGGGCCGCCCACGGCCGAGCAGGTGCGGGAGGCCGTCGAGCGCAACCGCAGGCTGCATGAACGGATGGTCGAGATGGTGCGTGACGGGGGGCGTGGTTGCGCGTTGGGCAATCCGCCCCGTCCGAGGTTCGCATCGGAGGCGACCTCCGATGCCGGACGGGAAGGTCCCGCCGTACGCTGACTTCCAATCCCCCAACGATTGCGTCAATACCTCATATGGGCATGAAAAACCTTACACTATAAGGAAAAACGATGTTACGAATCATGAAATACCTCTCCAAGACGGAGATCGGCCAGCTGCTCATCTCGCTGGTCACTATCGTCGGGCAGGTGTACTTCGATCTCGAGCTGCCGAGCTACATGTCTCAGATCACCACGCTCGTCGAAACGCCGGGCAGCCAGATGCACGACATCTGGATCGCCGGCGGCAAGATGCTGCTCGTCTCCTTCGGCTCGCTCGTCTGCGCCGTCATCACCGGCTACTTCGCCGCACGCGTCGCCGCGTCCTTCGGGCAACGGCTGCGCTCTCTCGAGTTCCGCAAGGTGGAATCGTTCGGGCCGTCCGAAATGCACCGCTTCTCCACGGCGAGCCTCATCACGCGTTCGACGAATGACGTCACGCAGATCCAGATGTTCATCACGATGGGCCTGCAGATGCTCATCAAATCGCCGATCATGGCCGTGTGGGCCGTGTGCAAGATCGCGGGCGACGGTTTCGAATGGACGCTCGCGACCGGCATCGCCGTCGTGGTGCTGCTCGGAGCCGTGGCGTTGCTCATGGCCTTCGTGATGCCGAAATTCAAGGCGATGCAGCGTCTGACCGACGGCATCAACCTCGTGGCGCGCGAGAACCTCACCGGTATGCGCGTCGTGCGCGCCTACAACGCCCAGGGCTACCAGGAGTCGAAGTTCGAGGACGCGAACACCGCGCTCACCGACACGCAGCTGTTCACGAACCGCGCGATGAGCGTCATGATGCCGCTGATGAGCACGATCATGAACGGCCTGTCGCTCGCGATCTACTGGATCGGCGCCTATTTGATCGAAGACGCCGGCGCGACCGAGAAACTCACGCTGTTCTCGAACATGATCGTCTTCTCGAGCTACGCCGTGCAGGTGATCATGAGCTTCCTGCTGATGAGCATGGTGTTCGTGCTCTGGCCGCGCGCCGACGTCTCCGCGCACCGCGTGATGGAAGTGATCAACACCGAACCCCTCGTCACGTCCGGCACGCGCGACCGCGGCCTGACCGTGGCCGAGGCGAAGCGGGCCGGCGTCATCGACGCCGCGAACGCCGCCGACTACCGTGACGACCTCGAGCTCGCCGGCCGGATCGAGTTCCGCGACGTGAGCTTCACCTACCCCGATTCGCGCGAGGCGATGCTTGAAGGCATCAGCTTCACGGCGGATCAGGGCGACACCGTTGCGATCATCGGTTCGACCGGCTCGGGCAAGTCGTCGCTCATCAACCTCGTGCCGCGCTTCTACGATGCGACCGACGGACAGGTGCTCGTCGACGGCGTGGATGTGCGCGAATACGATCTGAAGACGCTGCGCGACAAGATCGGCTATGTGCCGCAGCAGTCGTTCCTGTTCAAAGGCACGGTGAAATCGAATGTCAGCTACGGCGACCGTCCCGGCGAGCCCGAGGACGTGCCGATGCTCGACGCCTCGCGCGCGAGCGGCCGCAAGGCGGAACGCGAGATGCTCAAGGCGGATGAGGGCCGCACGCTCACCGCGCAGGAGGAGAACCGCGTCGAAGAGGCGTGCGATGTGGCGCAGGCCACCGAGTTCGTCGGGAAGATGCGCGGCGCGTTCGACGCGTCGATCGCGCAGGGCGGCACCAACGTGTCCGGCGGCCAGCGGCAGCGCCTGTCGATCGCGCGCGCCGTCTACCGCAATCCGGAGATCCTGATCTTCGATGATTCGTTCTCGGCGCTCGACTTCAAGACCGACCGCGTGGTGCGTGACGCGCTCAAGGAGTATGCGAAGGACGCTACGAAGATCATCGTCGCGCAGCGCGTCGGCACGATCATGGACGCGGACTGCATCCTCGTGCTCGACGACGGCCGGCTTGTCGGCAAAGGCACGCACCGCGAACTGCTCGAGTCGTGCGAGGTGTATCGGCAGATCGCGAAATCGCAGCTGAGCGAGGAGGAGCTCGGCGCCTGAACCTGCGATGGCCATGTCGCAGGTTTCATGTGAAACAGTCGTTTGAACGGAAGGAAACCAATCATGCCAGGTGCAATGGGGCCGCGTGGCCCGCACGGCGGCGCGCCCGTCGAAAAAGCGGATGACCTCGGCGGCGCGCTCAAAGACCTGATGCGGTTCAGCCGCAAATACATCCCGGCGATCGTCGTCGCGTTGATCCTCGGCGTCGGCGGCACGGTCTGCCAGATCATCGGCCCTGATTATCTGGGCGACATGACCGACGAGATCACGAAGGGGCTGCCGGCGCTCATCAACGGCAAGCCGGTGCTAGGCTCCATCGACATGGGCGCCGTCACGCGCATCGCATGGACGCTTGTGGCGCTGTACGTCGCATATGCGCTGTGCTCGTATGTGCAGAGCTGGATGATGGCGACCGTCACGCAGCGCACGGCGCAACGCCTGCGCGCGGCGATCGACGTGAAGATGAACAAACTGCCGCTCAAATACTTCGACGAGCACAGCAACGGCGACGTGATGAGCCGCATCACGAACGACGTGGACGCCGTGGGGCAGACGCTCGGCCAGTCGCTCGGCGCGCTCATCACCTCGGTCACGCTGTTCTTCGGCGCGCTCGTCATGATGTTCGCGAACAACTGGCTGCTCGCGCTGTGCGCGATCGCGGCGAGCCTCGTGGGCATGGTGCTCATGCTCGTCGTCATGCGGGTCTCGCAGCGCTACTTCGTCAAACAGCAGGTCGCGCTCGGCGACGTCAACGGCCATGTCGAGGAGATGTACAGCGGGCACACCGTCGTCAAGGCCTTCGGCGGCGAGGCCGACGCGATCCGCCGGTTCGAACGCTACAACAACGACCTGTACGAATCGGGTTGGAAGAGCCAGTTCCTCTCCGGTCTGATGATGCCGATGATGAACCTCGTCGGCAATCTCGGCTACGTGGTGGTGTGCGTCGTCGGCGCATGGCTCGCGATGGACGGGCGCATCGAGTTCGGCGTCATCGTGGCGTTCATGATGTACATCCGCTTCTTCACGCAACCGCTTTCGCAGTTCGCGCAGGCCTTCCAGAACCTGCAGCGTTGCGCGGCCGGCGCCGAGCGCGTGTTCGCGTTCCTGAACGAGCCGGAGCTCGCCGACGAATCCTCCAAGCAGCCGCTGCTCGGGATGGGCAGCGACGGCGAGATCACGCCGGTCGAGGGCCGTGTCAGTTTCGAGCACGTCAAATTCGGCTATGACGCCGACCGGATGATCATCCACGATTTCTCCGCGGATGTGCAGCCGGGGCAGAAGGTCGCGATCGTCGGGCCGACGGGTGCGGGCAAGACGACGATGGTCAACCTGCTCATGCGGTTCTACGAGATCAACGGCGGCAGGATCCTGATCGACGGCATCGACACGAAGGACGTGCCGCGCTGGAACGTGCACGACCAGTTCTCGATGGTGCTGCAGGATACGTGGGTGTTCCAGGGCACCGTGCGCGAGAACATCGTTTACGCGAAGGAGGGCGTGGACGACGGGCGGGTCATCGCGGCGTGCAAGGCCGTCGGACTGCACCGCTACATCATGTCGCTGCCGGACGGCTACGACACCGTGCTCGACGAGTCGGCGACGCTCTCGCAGGGCCAGAAACAGCTGCTGACGATCGCACGCGCGATGGTGCAGGATTCGCCGATCCTGATCCTCGACGAGGCGACGAGTTCGGTCGATACGCGTACTGAGGAGCTTATCCAGACGGCGATGGACAGACTCACCGAAGGGCGCACGAGCTTCGTCATCGCGCATCGTCTCTCCACGATCCGGGACGCCGACATGATCCTCGTTATGAAGGACGGCGACATCGTCGAACGCGGCACGCATGACGAGCTGCTCGCGCGCGGTGGCTTCTACGCCGACATCTACAACGCCCAGTTCACGCTCGCGCAGTGACGGTTGCGGTGCGCGCCGCGGCGTAAACGCCCAAGAGGCGGGTGCGTCCGGGATGCGTGCTCCGCACATGGTAGGTTCATAGATGGTAGGCCTGTGCGCGAATGTGAGCAAAAGACTGGTGATGGTATGAGTGCGTGCGATGCGACGGATGTCTCGTCCTCGTCCACGGATCGCTCCGCCGATGGCGCGAATCTGCGCGTCGTGCTCGTGGAGAACGATGCGCTCGTGCGGCAGCCGCTGCGATACCTGCTCGGGCAGGCGATGCCCGATCTGCGCATCGTCGAGACCCTCTTCGGCGGCCTCGACGCCGTCCAATACTGTCTGCGGCGTCCGCAATCGGCCGACGTCCTGCTGACCGATATGCATCTGGGTGACGTGGACGGCCCGGCCGTCGCATGGCGGCTGCGCCACGCCGGCAGCCTGACGCCGATCCTCGGCATCACGTCGCTGCCGCTCTCGCACTACTGCAACGCGGCCGTCGCCGCCGGCATGCAGGGTCTGCTGCCGAAATCGAACATCGCGCAGATCGCGTCGGCGTTGCGCAACCTGCGGCAGGGCCGGCCGTGCCCGGGCTACGAATCCCCGATGATGGCGGCCGCGCGCATCCGCAGCAGCAAGTCCCCGATGAGCGTGCTCACCAATGCGCAGACCAACGTGCTCGAACTGATCGCCGCCGGCTACGACCTCGACGAGATCGCGCGGCGGCTGCACTGCTCGCCGGCCACGGTGCGCAAACACAGGCAGAACATCTTCAACCGGCTCAACGTGTCGACGATTCAGGAGGCGATAGCGCAATGGACGCGGTTCCGGCAGACCTTCAACCTGGACTGACTGCGCAGTCCGCCTGGACCACACGGGACTCACGTAACATCTGTGCGGCGTGCGTCATCGTTCTGGTCGGCGTCGTGATGGCATGGCATACGGTGATGCCGCATACGCCGTCGCTGCCGGTCATCGCGATCGTCGTCATGCAGATCGCGCTGTTCATGCTGTCGTACTGGATACGCGCGTCGAGGAACCTGCTCGTCGTCACGCTCGCCCTCATCCTCGTGCTGTCGATGATCGGGGACTGCATGTTCCCCCAATACAGCGCCTACGGCATGAACGCGCAGCTCGCCGCGTTCGGCCTGCTCGCATATTGGACGAACGACGTGTGCGTGGCGCTCGCATTCGTCGCGTTGAGCGCCTACCAGTGGATATGGCTTGCCGTCAGCTCCCACGCGCAGGGTGGCGTCTCCTCGATCATCCTGTTCATCGCGTTGTACGCCGTCGTCGGGCTTGCGTGCAGCGGTGCGCGCCATCTGATGGAACGTGTGCATCGCCAGCAGCAGACGATGCTTGCGATGCGCGTAGGCATCTGCACGACGGCGATGGAGCTGCACGACGCGGTCTCCGGTTCGTTGACGAAGGCGGAACTGCTGCTGCGGCGATGCGAGGGCGAGGGCGTCTCCGCCGCGGCGCGCGACGATTATCGGCGGATCCATGAGGAGATCGGCGAAGCCAAGGACAACGTGGGCGGCATCGTCGACCTGCTGCTCGCCGAATACGGCGAAAGCGACGAGGAACGGACGCAGCGCCGGCGCATCCGCGCGGCGCTCGACGCGCATGACAAGGCGATGGCAGCCGACGGCATCGATGGACGTTCCGTCATCGTCGCAGCCGAACAGGGGTTCGGCACATTGCGCGACGACGACATGTGCGCGCTCGACCAGCTCATCGGCGGCATCTACGAACGGATACGGCTCACGCATCCCGCATGGTACGAACTGTCGATCACGGTCGGCGGCACGCAGGTCTCGATCCTGCAGATCCAGACCGGAGGCCCGGCGCTGACGCCTCCGCGTATCCCATGGCATCGGCGTCTGCGTGTCCATGCGACAATGGAACAGGGCGAGGCCGTCGCGATGATGACCGTCACGATGCGGCTGCATCACACGAAGCGTCCGACGCAGCAGGAGGCTGCGGCGCGCATGCTCGCCCAGATCCAGCGTGCGCAGGAGCGCACGTCGAGAGAAAGGAAGGGATGATGCCCATGAAGAAGAAGGCCGCCGCCGTCTGCGCGGCTCTGCTGTTGCTCGCTCCGCAGATGGCGTTCGCGGCGCCTGCGGACACCGCCGGGGATGCGGACGGCGTGAACGCCGGGCAGCCGATGTTCGACTGCCCGACCTGGCTGTGGTGGCTGTGCGGCACCTCGAAGCAGGGGGAGTAGAACGACGGGGACGCGGTTCTGAACCGCGTCCCCGTTTTCGTAGCCGTCAGCGCGTGGGCTCGCCGCCGTTGGACGGCAGGCTGTCCTGGGCGGTGTCGCCGCGCGCGTAGAACACGGTGCCGGGGTCGAGCTCATCGGTGAGCAGTTGGGAGACGGTGACGAGATGGAAGCCGCGCTCACGTAGGCCGCTGACGATCTGCGGGATCGCCTCGACGGTGCGTTCGTTGCCGTCATGCAACGCGATGATCGCGCCGGAAGATGCACTGTCCAATACGTTGTCGGCGATGTCTGCGGCGCTCGTCTTCGCGTCCCAGTCGCGCGCGTCGACGTTCCACAGGATCACCGATTGGCCGTCGGCGCGCGCGGTTTCGACGACGGCCTCGCTCCATGCGCCGTCCGGCGGCCGGAACAATGTCGGCTTGGCCACGCCGGCGTCTTCGATGACCTCATCGGTGTCATGGAACCATCTGGTGAGCTCGTCGGCGGACAATGTGTGCAGCTGCTTGTGCCTCCAGCTCATCGAACCGATTTCGTGGCCCTGCGCGGCCATCGTCGCGAGCAGCTGCTTGTTGCTGCCCGAAACGAACTGTCCCTGCACGAAGAACGTGGCCGGGACATCCGCCTGTTTGAGCGCGGCGAGCAATTGTGGCGTCACCTGCTTGTTCGGGCCGTCGTCGAAGGTGAGCGCGACGCACGCAGACAGCTCGCAGTCAAGCGGCATCGCGGCGACGACAGCGTCGGCGGCTTTAGTCAACGCGGCGAGCGCGTCGTTGATCTGTGCGTTCGTCGCCGTGGCGGCCGGTTCTAGCACGGCCTTCGCCTGCTCGATCTGCACCTGCAGCCCCGCGCGCAGATCGGCGGGCGCGTTGTTCTCGGAGCGCGCATAGACCGTGTTAGCGAAGGTGAGCTCCTTCTGCAGCTCGCCGCGGCGGTCGGCGTTGCGTGCGCCTTCGACGAGCTGTTTCAACGTGTCGGCGTCGGTCTGCACGTCGCGCATGCGGTTCACCATGCTCGTGTTAGCGATCGTGAACCTGCCGGAGAGGTCGGTGAGCGCGTCGGTGCTCATATCCGCTGCGCAGTTCGCCGCGGTCAGTGAGGAGACGGTATGGGTGTCGTCGATGTGGTCGATCTTGCTCGTGAGCGCCGTGGCATGCTCCTCGCTGACCGTCTTCGCCTCATCGCCGTCCGCGAGCTTGCCTGCGGACGAGATTGTCGTCGTGTAGGTGGTGTTGAGTGTGGCGAACTCGCGTTGCGCGGCTGTGCAGTCGGTGAGGGCGGTCGCGTGCGCCTGCTGCTGACGGCGGTGGTAGGCGCCGATAATCGGGGTGATGATCGCCGCGAGCACGCCGGCGATGACAACGAATGCCGCTACAAGTGTGAGGATCATGTTGCGACGGCGATGGGGGGATGGGCTGGCGGCCGTTTTGGTCGCCGCGTCGAAAAAATCGGCGTCTGCAACGAGTTGGTCGGGTTGGTCGTTGCGGTGGTCGGAAGAGTCGTCGCTCATAGTGCCCCCCCTCAGTACTCCCATTGTTGCGATTGCATAGTTGTATACCAGTGTATATCCATTGCGCGCGGAATCGATGCAAGGCTTCGGATGATATAAACAGCAGATGCGGATAGTTGGTGCGGCGGTATTATGGCTAGTCGCGCCTGCGCATAACTCGGTTGTTCGGGCGAACTGTCGAGTGATGCGCGCGCGGCGCCGACCGGAGGAGGTGGCGTGGGGCGGAGATGTCACAAAAGCGCACAGGGGATTGGGAATCGGTCACATCATCGATCGCAATCGCACATGGCGGGAGCGTATGGCTAAGGGCGCCGACGCATAACCCGACAGTCGCCGCGAACTATCGAGTTATGCGATGGGCTGCGTCATGCTCGATGATGGATCATGCGGCGTCGATGGCCATATGCGCGGCGCGGCGGCAGTCGGTTGCGCCGATTCGCGCGCTCTGCATGTACGGCCGATGCAAGTCATGCACGCTCGGGGGAGTCGGAGGACGCGGGCAGCAACGTGAGTCTCATGATCGGGATCGACAGCAGCGTCAGATAGGCGATCGAGTACAGGCAGCCGGCGAGCACGTCGCTCGCGTAGTGGACGCCCAGATAGACGCGCGTGGCCATGACGATCGGCGGGATGAGCGCGAGCAGCACGATCGCGACCCATTTGATCGCGCGCCGCCAATAGCGGTAGACGAGGTAGATGAGGAAACCGTAGAACGCCGTCGACGCCATCGCATGGCCGGAGGGGAAGCTGAAGCCCTGTTCGGCGATCAGACGGTGCTCGATCGGCGGCCGCGGGCGTGCGACGATGCGTTTGAGGATCTCGTTGAGCGTCGCCTCGACGGCGAGGTTGACGGCCGCCGCGACGCCGATGCGCCAACGTCGCAGCGCGCATGCGGCGCCGAGGATGACGACGGTGAGCCCGATGAGCGTCGCGGCGCCGGACATATGCGTGAACGCGACGACGGCGGGCGTCAATGACGGCGAGATGACATGCGCGGACAGCCACGCATAGACCGCCGTGTCCATCGGCAGCGGCCCGCCGTGCGCTAGCAGCACGGCGACGCCCAAGGCCGTCGCGCCGCAGACGGCGAGGACGCCGACGATCTGCCAGCCGCGGCGGCGCAGGAAGGACGCTTGGTCCGTTTGGGTCTCTCGGGACTCATGGATTGCGGGATCGCAGATTTGCATGCCACAAGGATACGGCGAAGGCGCGGACGGGGATTTGCGCTCCGATGGCGCGGTGGGCATAATGAGGAGGACGTCGAACAGATGTTCGGATGAGTGAAAGCGAGGAACGGGCGTGAGTGCGTGGCGCAGCGTGAGAAGATTCTACCGACGGCATCGAACGGCGGTCACGTCGGCGGCCTTGTTCGCGGCGGCGATGGCGCTCGTCGGGCGTGTGCCGCTGATGCCCGACGCGGACGCGCTGTACACGCCGCTCAGCGGCGTGGGATCCTTCATCCTCTCGCCGGCGGCGGGCGGCGCGTTGCTGTACCGGCAGCGCTCGCGGCGCGCGATGTGGTGGTATGTGCTCGCGATGGCCGCGGGGACGACGGCGCCGATGCTGTACGGATACTTCCACAACATCGTCAACGACGGGACGATCGGCGGCATCATCGGCAATGCGACCGGGGGGATCACGGGTGAGGCGGGCGGCGCGCTCGCGACGCTCGCGTCTATGGCGCCGGTGCTGCTGTTCGTCGGCGGCGCATTGGGCGGCTACTGGCTCGCGCAGCGCTTCGGCCGGCGCCGGCGCCGATAGGCGGCGCGGCAGCGTCTGTCCGCATCTGCGTTTTCATTAAGTTTTCATTACATCAACATGGTGTAGGTGTCGTGTTGATAGGGGGCGTGCGCGCTGCAAAACCGTTCTGCCGTATAAAGAAAGAGGCCCGGCCGAAGGGAAGAAGCCGGGCCTCCGAGAGAGAGGAAAGAGAAGAAAGAAGGGTTTTCGATTATGTCAACCTTGCGGTTGATGACTTCAATATAACCACCGGTATCTTGAAGCAACGCTGGAACATGCTGTGAAGTTGCTGAAAATCGGTGATCGCCTGCCGTCAGGCGCGGATCGACGGCCACAGCAGCGCGGCCATATGCGAGGCCCAGGCGTCGTGTGAGCCGTTGCCGGGCGCGCCGAGCGCCTTGCATGCGAGCATCGAGCCGAGCGCCGTGCGGAACAGGAACGGCGCGTCCAGTCCTTGGCGGTAGACGCCGCGTTCGGCGCCGCGCGCGAGGAACTCGGTGAAACGTTCGCAGACCGGACGGATGACGTTGTCGGCGACCTCGCGTAGCCGGTCGTTGCTCGACGACAATACGATGCCGACGGCCGTCAGGCCGATCTTCTCGTCGAAGCGGTCGACGATGCGCCGCAGCGCCGCCGTGAGGCCGTCGCGGCCCGGCTCGATGCCGTCGAGGTCGATCGGCAGCACGAGCGTATGCGTCAGTTGTTGGATGAGGTCGTCGCTGTTCGCGAAGCGCCGGTAGATCGTCGTCTTCGCGACGCCGGACTTGCGCGCGACCGCCTCGATTGTGACCGCGCCGATGCCCTGCGCGATGAGGATCTCCAGCGCCGCGCGCATGATCTTGCCGTCGGTGCGCTCGCGGCGCTGCTCATGCCGTTCGGTATGCCGTGCCTGGTCGGTCGGCTGTGCTGTTGAGTTCATGGACTTCCCCTCGGATGCTCGGTGACGAAAACGGATGCGGATGCCGCCGTCAGCTGATGAGCTTCGTGCTTTCGACCTTGCGCTCATACCACAGGTTGAAGCGGATGAGCCCGCGACGCAGCCCGAAGCCGATGATGAGCAGCGGTACGAGGAAGAGCGCGAGCTTGCCCATCGCGATCCAATAATCGTTCTGATAGATGCCGGCGATTGCGCTGCGCAGCGCGGCCGTCGAATAGGTGACCGGCAGCCACGGGCTGACGTCGCTGAGGAAGTGCGGCAGGATCGCGAGCGGATAGGCGGCGCCCGAGCCGGAGATCTGCATGACGAGGAACAGCACGGCGATCGCCTTGCCGACGTTGCCGAAGCTCGCGATGAGCGTGTACGTGAAGAACGAATAGACGATCGCGCTGAACCAGCCGTCGAGCATGAACAGCCACGGGTGCACGGCCTGCACGCGCAGGAACAGCAGCGTGCCGGCGAGCGAGAACGTCGCCTGCATCAGCACGATGACGCCGAACACGAGGTAATGGCCGAGGAACTGCTGCCACGGCTTCGGATCGCCCAGTTCGAGCTGCCGTTTCCTCGACAGGTTCACCTTGAGCGTCACCGCCGTCAGGATCGCGCCCACCCACAGCGGCAGGAAGGTGTAGAACGGCGTCAACGACGTGCCGAAGTTCTCCACCGGGAACAGCGCCTTCGTCTTGAGCTCGACCGGCGCCGACAATGTGCTTGCGAGCGTCGACGAATTGCCGGAGAGCACCTGTTTGACGGCGCCCATGTCCCCGGTGTCGAGCGCCTTCGTCAGCTGCCCGCTGAAGTCGGCGAGCTTCGTGGCCGCCGCGTCGAGCTCGTCGGCGGCGTCGTCGAGCAGCCCGCGCACTTTGGCGATCTGCTCGTCGGCCGTCGCCGTCGAGCCGTCGAGGTCGCCGAGCGCGTCCTTGAGCGTCGTCACGCTTGTCGCCAGCTGCTCCGAGGCGTTCGTGAACGATGTGTTCATCCGCTCGAGGTCCGGCTTGATCGACGCGTCGAAATCGGTGGAGATGCCGCCGACCGCCGACTTCGCCTGCGCCGCCAGATCCTTGATCGACTGCCGCGTCTCGCCGTTGACCTTCACATGGTCGCTGATGTCGGCTGCCGCCGCGTCGAGCCGCGAGGACAGCTGCGAAAGCGTCGTGGATGCGGCGTCGAGACGGTCGATGAGCGACTGGATGCGTGCGCGCACGGCGCCGTCCTGCGGCAGCGACGACTTGTCGAGCAGATCCTGCAGCCGGTCGCGCGTCGTCGCATAGTCCTTCGCCTCGCCGGCGACGTTCCCCGAGATGTTTGTGATGGAGGCGGCCGCCGCGTTCGCCTGGCCATCGACGCTGTCGAACAATGTGTCGACGCTGCCGGCGAGCGATTCCATGCTCGTCGAGCTCGCATTGAGCGCCTGCTGCAGCGCGTCCGTCGACGTGCCGAGCGCGCCGGAGAGGTCGGCGACCGACTGCTTCGCGTCGGACAGCTCTCCGACGGCGTCCTCGACGCCAGACTTCGTCTGCGCGACGAGGTCCTTCGAACTCGCCATCAATGTCTGCGCGGAACCCGTGAGCTGGCTGTACGAGCGCAGCGTCGTCGCGCTGTCGGCGAGCGTCGTGGACAGGTCGTCGACCGTCGCGTTGAAATTGCTCAGCCGGTCCTTCGCCTCCGGTTTGTCAAGCATGTCGACCATCGACGAGGCGACGTTGAGCGCAGTGTCGGTGATCGTCTTCGCGAACATCTCGTTGATCGACGCCGCGATCGTGTCGGCGCCCTGCCCGGTGACCTTCGGCGCGAGCGCGTTGAGCTTCTCGTTGTCGTAGTAGTCGAGCACCGCGTGGTCCGCGTCGGTCGAGAAGAACGTCAGCATCGTCTTGCTGAAGTCCTTCGGGATGATGACGGCGGCGTAGTATTCGCCGGACTTCGTGCCGTCGATCGCCTCCTGCTTCGTCTTCGTGAAGTTCCAGTCGAGCTGCGTGTTCGCGCGCAGCGTGTTGACGACCTCGTCGCCGATGTTGATGCGCATCGGCAGCAGGTCGCCCTTGTATCCCTCGTCCTCGTTCGCGATCGCGAACTGCAGGTTCTTCGTGTTCGCGAAGGGGTCCCAGCAGGCGGCCACGTTGAACCATGTGAACAGGCCGGGGATGACCGTCAGTCCGATGACGATGATGATCGACGCGATGTTGCTTGTCAGCCGTTTCACGTCATCGACGAAGATCCTGCCTACCATCTTCATGCCGAATGCCTCCCATCATGCTGCCCATGGCGCTGGCGCAGGCCGTGCACGCCCTTCGTCAGCCGCTCGCGCAGCTCGTGCAGATCGAGGTCGAGCGTGTCTTCGAGGTCGCCCATGTCGGCCTCTTCCTCCTCTTCCTCGTCATCGTCGTCATCATCATCGGAGTCGGCGATCGTCTTCGCGGCCTTCGCGTAGGTCTTCGCGAACTTCGGCGCCGACGGCATCGTGATGATGCCGCGGCTGAGCACGAGGTCGCGCAGCGCGTCCTTGTCGAGCGTGCCGAGTTCGGCTTCGCGGCGCAGGCTGTTGCGGATCGATTCGACGACCATCAGGAAGGTGATGATGCACAGGATCCAGACGATCCACGTCGCGAGCGCCACGAGCTTCGTGCCGTTCGTGAACGAGAACGTGACGAACAGCGCGATCGGCACGACGAATCCGGCGATGAGCGCGCCGCGCATCAGCTTCGGGTAGAGGCGTGCGAACTTCGTGGCGCGGGCCTCCACCCGCTTGCGGTAGTCCTCCTGGTTCGCGAGGATGGCAACCGCCTGGCGCAGGCTGAACTTGTGCGTCGGCGTGTAGACGCGTTCGCTGTTGACCATGTCCGCTTCGTTGAGTTCGCGGGAGAACAGATGGTTGAAGTTCGACATGAGCGGGCGCAGCCCCAGCCCGATCGCGAAGGCGAGCGCCATGAACAGCAGGAGCATCAGCATGTCCTTCGCCCAGTGGCCGTCGTAGAAGCCGCCGATCGTCTCGCGGAACGCGCCGATCGAATAGGTGAAGGGGAACAGCGGGTACAGCGCGCGGTAGAAGGCCGGCATCATCTCGATCGGGTACAGGCCGGAGGCGCCGGGGATCTGCACCATGATGAGCGCGACGACGAGCGCCTTGCCGACATGCATGAAGGTCGCGGACAGCGCGTAGGCGATCGAGACGTAGACGATCGACGTGAACCATGCGGTGAAGACGAACAGCGCGGCGCTCTTCATCTGCACGCCGATGACGATGTCGCCGATCGCGACGACGACGCCCTGCAGGCTGGCGATGAGCGCGAGCAGCAGGAAGCGCGCGAGATAGGTCTGCCACATCTTCGGATCGCGGTCCTCGAGCCCTTCGTGATCGACCTCGAGGCGGATGAGCACCATCAGCATGAACGCGCCGACCCATAGCGCCAGGCTGGTGAACAGCGGCGCCATCGCCGAGCCGTAGGTGTCGACCGGGTAGAGCGTGTGCGTCTTGAGCACGGTCGGCGACAGCATGAAGTTCGCGATGCGCGAGACGTCGACGTCGCCGTCGGCGCCGGTGAGCTGTGCGAGCAGATCGGTGTTCGCGAGCGCTCCCAGATCGGTCGACGTCGTGTCGAGGCGGTCGATGAAGGTCTTGAGCAGCCCGTCCGTGCTCGCGAGCGACGAGTCGGCGTCCTCGCTGATCGAGTCGATCTGGTCGAGCACGAGCTTCGCCTGCGCGGACAGCGACGCCTGGCCGTTGAGCGATCCGGCGAGCGCGCCGCTTGTGCCGGCGAGCGAGCTCAGGCCGGCGTTGAGCTGCGGTAGCGCCGATGAGTTGATCGTCGAGCGTGCGCCGGCGAGCGAGTCGATCGTCGATGTCGACGTCGTCGAGAACTGGTTGATCGTGGACAGCGAGTTCGTCGCGGCCTGCTGCGTCGACTGGTTCAGCTCGGTGAGCGACGCGAGCGTCTGCGCGGATTTGCGGTTCTCCTGCTCGAGCAGCGTCACGATTTCGTTGATCTGTTCGGACAGCGGGTTGTCGGGCAGGTTCTTCAGGTCGTCGAGGATCTTCGCCGTGTCCTCGTTTACCGACGTCATGTTGTTGAGGGCGGCTCCGGTCGCGCCGCTCGCCGTGAGGACGCCGTTGGCGATGCGCGTCGCGTCGCTCGACGCGCGGCCGGTCGCCTGCAGCATCAGGTTGCCGCCCTTGTCCAACTGGTTCGACGCGTTCCCGGCGAAGGTGTTGATCGAGCCCTGCGATTTCGTCAGCAGGTCGTTCGCCGTCGTCAGGCCGTCGCTCGCGTTCGTCGACGCCGCCGTGACGTCGTCGAGAGCCTCGCGTGCCGCCGCTGTCTTCGATTTCGTCGTGCCGAGCGTCTCGCGCAGCTGCGCGATCGTCGTGCGCGCGTCCTCGAGCTTGGATTTCGTCTTGTTCAGCTGCGCGGTCGTCTTCGCGACCGTCGTGGTGGAGTCGTCCTTGATCTTCGTGTTCGTCTTGTTGACGATGTCGCCGATGACGCCGCTGACTGTGGAGACGAAGGTGCCGTTGATCTGGCGGTCGACGGTCGTGGCGCCGACGCCGGTGATCTTCGGCGCGACCGGGTTCGCCTTCTCGTTGACGTAGTAGTCGATCTGCGGGCGGTTGGTGGCGTCAGTGAGCACGTTGGCGATCCGGTCGCTGAAATCGGACGGGATGACGATCGCCGCGTAGCATCGAGCGGATTCGACGCATTCCATCGCCTCGGCGCGGCTCATGAAATCCCATCCGAGCTGGTGGTTCTTCTTGAGCGTGTCCTCGATCTGGTCGCCGAGTTCGAGCTTGCCCATCAGGTCGCTGTCGGCGCCCTTGTCCTCGTTGGCGACGGCGACGCGGATGCCGCTCGTGTTGCCGTAGGGGTTCCAGAAGCCGGCGATGTTGAACCATGCGTACAGCGGCGGTATGAAGGTCAGCCCGAAGAGGATGACCCAGGCGGTGGGGACGCGCAGGAGACGCTTGAGGTCCCTTCCGAGAATGAACCATATGTTGCGCATGCGCGGCTCGTGCTCCTCTCGTCGTGTGGCGGATGTGCGGTCGGCGGCCGCCTCCCGGCCGCCCATGCGATACGGCCACGATAAACGATACGGTGTACGTAGCGCTACGCGGTCAGTAGCGGATACGGCGTTTCGCATGGTCGTCGGCGTCCTCGAAGCCATGTGCGGGGCCGCTCCCATTGTGCGGCGGCATGCGATGGCGCTTTTGCCCAAGATGAACGGCGTACGGGTCGGTGGGTGTCCACGGGCGGTCCGAATTGTGAACTTTTTCGGGGAAGTTCGTCCGCGGGTATTGTGCGCGCGGCGCTTTGCCCATATTGTGGGGCAGGCGCCCCGCGATGCGCGCCGGGCGTGGTCCGCGCGTGGTCCGGCGAAGCGGGATCGAACTTGGGATGTATCGATGGATCAAGGACAGGAGACCAGTATGACCCAGCAGATGACGGCGGCGGCGAGCCGCAGGCTTGCGGTGCCCGACCTCATCACGACCGGCGTGTTCACCGCCGTGTATTTCGTGCTCGTGGCGCTGTGCGCGTTGTTCTGCAACATCGTGCTCACCGTCGCCGGCAACATCTTCCTGCCCGCGATCGTCGCGCTGCTCGCCGGACCCGTCTACATGCTGCTTGCCGCCCGTGTGCGCAAATTCGGCGCGATCACCGTCATGGGCGCCGTCCTCGGGCTGTTCCTCGTCGTCTCCGGGCACTTCGTGACCTCGCTCGCCACCGGCATCGTGTTCCCGCTGCTCGCCGACCTCATCGCGAAGGCCGGCGCCTACCGCAACAAGGCGGCGCTGCTCGCCGGCTATGTCGTGTTCTCCTTCGGCTGCGTCGGCCCGATCCTGCCGATGTGGATGATGAAGGACGCCTATGTGGCGAGCCTCGAGCGCAAAGGCAAGGACGCCGCGTACATCGACCTCGTCCTCAGCCATGTCAACGGTGCGACCTTCGGCGCGGCGATGGCCGCGCTCGTCGTCTGCGCGCTCGCCGGCGGCGCCTTCGGGCTGCGGATGATGACGCGGCACTTCGCGAAGGCTGGGGTGCTCGCGTGACGCAGGCCGCCGAACGGCCGGCGGCCGGGGGCGTGGCGCTCGACCCGCGCGTCAAGCTCTCGATGGTCGTCGCCGCCAATGCGCTCATGGTCATGCACGTCGGCCCCGTCGTGCAGGCGGTCGCCGTCATGGTGTTCACGATGCCGCTGTTCATGGCCGGCAAGGCGCGGGCCGGCGCGCGGATGCTCGCATGCTATGCGCTGCTGTGCGCGGTGCAGGCGGTCGCCGCGGCCGGTGTGACGCGGATGCCGTGGCTGCACGTCGTGGGGTTCACGGCGAGCGGCATCGCGATGATGATGCCGTGCCTGGCGGCGGGGGCGTCCGCGTTCGGCACGACGCGCATCGGCGATCTCGTATGCACGATGCGGCGGCTGCATATGCCGGACGCCATCGTCATCCCGGTCGTCGTCGCGATGCGGTTCTTTCCGACGATCCGGCACGACTGCCGCATGATCCGGCGCAGCATGCGGCTGCGCGGCCACTCGATGCTGCGCCATCCGCTGCGGTCGTTCGAATACGTCATCGTGCCGCTGCTGATGAACGCGACGCGCGTCGCCGACGATCTGACGGTCGCGGGGCTGACGAAAGGGCTCGGCTCGCATGCGCGGCCGACGAGCCTGAACGAGCCTCGCATGCGAGCCGCCGATTGGGCCGTGCTCGCCGCGGTCGTCGCGCTGCCGGTCGCCGGCGCCATGCTCGGATGACGAAAGGGCGGGGGAGGCCATGAACGGTCAGGATACGGCGATGTGCATGCTGCGCGCGTGCACCTTCACCTACGCGCTCGCCGATGCGGCCGCCGTGCGCGACGTGGGGCTGCAGGCGGCGCGCGGCGAGTTCGTCGTACTCGCCGGCCGCAGCGGCTGCGGCAAGACGACGCTGACGCGGCTGCTCAACGGACTGGCGCCGGGACACGTCGCCGGCACGCTCGCCGGCGAGGCGCGCACAGCCGGCCTCGCCGCCGGGCAGGCGTCCGTCGGCGACTACGCGCGCGTCGTCGGCAGCGTGTTCCAGAATCCGAAAACCCAGTACTTTCAGGGGAACTCGACCGACGAACTCGCATTCGCCTGCGAGAACGCCGGCATGCCGAGCGGCGAGATCCGCGCACGCATCGCGCGCGCGGCGCGGCGCTTCGGCATCGAGGCGTTGCTCGACCGATCCATCATCGAACTGTCCGGAGGGCAGCAGCAGCGGCTCGCCGTGGCCGCCGCGACGATGCTCGACCCCGCCGTGCTCGTGCTCGACGAGCCGACGGGCAATCTCGACGCCGACGCGATGCGCGCATTGCACGACATGCTCGCGCGGCTCAAGAAGGACGGCGTGACGATCGTGGCGGCCGAACACCGGCTCGCCTGGTGCGCCGACCTCGCCGACCGCTACGTCGTGCTCGAGAGCGGCGCCGTCGTCGGCGACTACGACGCGCAGTCGTTCCTGCAGCTCCCCGCCGAACGGTTGCGCTCGTGGGGGCTGCGCGCGCTCGACATGGGCGGCGCCCGCGCGCGGGTGCGCGAGAAGATCGACGAGAGCCGCCGGCGATCCGCCGGCCCCCGCGACGGCGCGCCGGTGCTCAGGACGCGCGGCCTGCGCGTCGGATACCGGCGGCCGTCGCTGTTCGGCGCGAAGACGCCGGACTTCGCGCGCGACGTGCCGGACCTCGAATTCCACGCCGGCAGAATCGTCGGTCTCATGGGGCGCAACGGCGCCGGCAAAAGCACGTTCGCGCGCACGGTCTGCGGGCTGCAGCGGCCGCTCGGCGGCGCCGTCGAACTCGACGGGAAGGCGGCGAACGGCAAGGCGCTCACGCGCGCCGCGGCCATGGTCATGCAGGACGTGCACTACCAGCTGTTCGCGGACAGTGTGCGCGGCGAGCTCATGCTCGACGCGACGGGCGCCGGCGAGGCCGATCCGCAGCGGCTGCGGATGCGATGCGACATGATCCTCGGGGAGCTCGGATTGCTCGACGTCGCCGACCGCCATCCGATGAACCTGTCCGGAGGCCAACGGCAGCGGCTCGCGATCGGCACCGCGCTGATGGCGGACAAGCGTTTCGTCGTGCTCGACGAGCCGACGAGCGGTCTCGACCTGCATCACATGATGCGAGTCGGCGCGCTGCTGCGTGCGCTCGCCGACCGCGGCGTCGCCGTCATCGTCATCACGCATGACGACGAGCTCGCCGCGACATGGTGCGACGAGCTCGTCATGTTCGAATGAATGGCGCGGTCCGACTCACAGGGCGAGCAGGTCGCCGTACTGCAGGAAGTACTGGCTCTCCTTCTCGGCGCCGGAATCACCGGATGCGTCCGAGCCTTCCGGATCCTTCGAATCGTCGGGCTGCTGCGCGTCCCCGGAACGGTCGGGGGCGTCTCCTTCGGCGCGCTGCCAGCGGTCGCCGCGACGTCCGCCGCCGAAGTCCTGCATGTCCATGTCGCTCAAGTCGCCGCGGCCGTCTTCGGGCATCAGCTGCTCGAGCTGCTCGTCGGTGCTGTATGCGAACGGCGCCGTATGGCGCGTGCGTCCGGAGTCGTTGAGCGCATTCGCGATCGCGCTTCCGGCGACGCCGGCGCCGAGGCCGCACGCGAGGCTGATGCCGACGACGAAGGCCGTCATCTTGCCGCTCAGCTTGTCGTGGACGCGCGCGGTCGCGCCGGTCGGAGCCGGCATCGGGTTCGCTGTATACATCGGAGTGTGCGGACGGCGCGCGAAGTCGTAGTCGTACGCTTTCGTCGAATCGGGCTGCTGCGGAGAGCCGGCGACCGGCTGCTGCGCTACCGTCGGCGTCTCGTCCGCGTTCGTCGCGGCGGCGTGGATGTCGTGATCGTGGTTCGTCATGATGTTCCTCTGCTTGATCGATGCGCGTCCTGCGCGACGCGTGAATCTGCTAATGGAACCATTTCAGTCGACGGTCATTGGACCCGGCTTGGCATCCGGTTGCAATCGGCTTCACAATCGCTGAAAATCCTCTGAAAACACCGTTTCTTCACAATCGCGGCACCTATGGATGCGCCTCGGTCGGCGATCTGCGCGCCCAGAGCCGTGCGATCGCGTCGGCGTCACGGGTCGATCGATCGCGGCGCGGCGAAGCGGGCCTTGCCGCCGCGCTCGAGCCATTCGACTGTTGGACGGTGCGCGGTGGACGAACGCGCGCCGCCTTCGGATAGCGCGTGCGCATGCGCCCATCTGCTGTGCGCATATCTCGATGGTTCCCGGGAACTATCGAGATATGCCCGGGTGTCCGGCGCCGGATGGGGCACGATGCGCGTTGGTGTGCGGGTCTTGTGCAAGAGTGTGCTGTTGGGCCGGGGCTATGGTTGATGCTGTGCGGTTATGCATCATGGGGCCGCCGGTCGGATCGCGGTTTGGGCGCATGATTCGGTAGTTTGAGGAAAACAGCGAGCTATGCGGCGGTGGGGATGGCGGAGACAGGGGACGGCGCTCGCCGGATATCGTAAAGGCCCTGAACCCTTGGGATCTCAAGGGTTCAGGGCCTTTCGCCGGTGCCCCCCCAGGGATTCGAACCCTGAACCCACGACTTAAAAGGACGCTGCTCTAACCGTTGAGCTAGAGGGGCAACAACGTGCAATTATACATTGCCGGATTGATTTCGCAAATCGTTGTGCTGGTCCGCCGGCGCGCTAACGTGGTCATCATGTCTTGCACCACATTGTTAGTCGGAAAATCAGCCAGCATCGACGGCTCCACGATCATCGCGCGCAACGACGACTCGGGCAGCGGCGCCTACGATCCGAAGCGCTTCGTCGTCGTGGCCCCCGAGGACCAGCCGCGGCGGTACTCGAACGTGGCCGGGACCTTCCGCATCGAGCTGCCCGACGACCCGTGCCGCTACAGCATCGTGCCGAACGTGCGCGACAACCGCGGCATCCTCGCCGAGGCCGGCGTCAACGAGCACAACGTGGCGATGAGCGCGACGGAGACGATCAGCGTCAACCCGCGCGTCCTCGCCGCCGACCCCTATGTCAAGGCGGACAAGGACGGCGTCGGCGAACAGGTCAGCGGATTCGGCGAGGAGGACGTCATCACGCTTGTATTGCCGTACGTCACGACGGCGCGCGAGGGCGTCGAACGGCTCGGCGCGCTGCTCGAGGCCTACGGCACCTACGAGTCGAACGGCATCATCATCAGCGACGTGGACGAGATCTGGTACGTCGAGACGATCGGCGGCCACCATTGGATCGCGCGCCGCGTGCCCGACGACTGCTACGCGGCGGTACCGAACCAGCTCGGCATCGACGCCCTCGACTTCGACGACGCGTTGAGCGAACGGCGCAACAACATGTGCAGCGCCGATCTGCGCGAGTTCATCGACGCCCACCATCTCAACCGCGCGATGGCGTCCGAGAACAACAGCCCCGCGCATTTCGACACGCGAGGCGCCTTCGGCACGGCCACGTCGAAGGACGCGATCTACAACACGCCGCGCGCGTGGTACATGCAGCGCCGCCTCAACCCGTCGCATGATTGGGACGGCCCGGACGCCGAATACCGGCCGGACTCGCAGGACCTGCCGTGGTGCCGCGAACCGGAGCGCAAGGTGAGCGTCGAGGATGTGGCCTTCCTGATGGGCTCTCATTTCGACGGCACACCCTACGACCCTTACGGCACGACCGGCACGGCGGAAAGCCGCCACCGCTACCGCCCGATCGGCGTCAACCGCACCGGCCACATGGTGTGCATGCAGATCCGCCCCTACGTGCCCGAGGCGAACCGCGCGCTCATGTGGATCTCCTACGGCTGCGGCACGTTCACGGCGCCGGCGCCGTTCTACGCGAACGTGCTCGATACGCCGCCGTTCCTGCGCGACACCGAGCCGGTGCACGCGTCGACCGATTCGCTGTACTGGATGAACCGCCTCATCGCCGTCATCGCCGACGCCCACTGGTACGACACGAACGGCGAGATCGAACAGTACATCGAGGACGTGCTGTCCTACGGCCTCAACCTCGTCGAGCACACCGACGCCTCGCTCGCCGAGGACGCGGACGCGCTCGCCGACGACGGCGCCGACGGACGACGCGCGGCCGTGCGGCTCGCGCTCGCCGACGCGAACGGGGCGATGGCGACGTGGCTGCGCGGACGCACGCAGACGCTGCTCGACCAGGTGCTGTACACGTCAAGCAACCTGATGCACAACGCGTTCAGGATGTCGGATCACTGGATGCAGTGACCGCGCCGTCGGCGCCGTCGTCCTCGGATTCCTCGGATGTCGGCGCCGATTGCGGTTCGTCCTTCGCGGCGCGCTCGCGTTCCTTGCGCGCCTTCTCGCCTTCGAAGCGCAGCGCCGGCTTCGCCTCCATGCGTGACAGGCCGTTCCACGCGAGGTTCACGATGAGCGCGGCGAGCTGCTCCTTGCTGAGCTTGCGCTGGTCGGCCCAGTACTGGCCGGTGTACACGGTCATGCCCACGAGCATCTGCGCATAGTACGGCGCGTGCTTCGCCGGCAGCTTTTGCCGCTTGAACCATTCCTCGAGGATCTCGCCGACGCGCGTGGAGACGTCGCCGAGCAGCGACGAGAACGAACTCGTCGGATCGGTCGTCGGCGAATCGCGCACAAGCACCTGGAAGCCTTCCGCGTTCTCCTCGATGTAGGTGAGCAGCGCGAGCGTCGTGCGTTCGACGATCTGGCGCGGATGGACGTTCTCGCCCGACAGCGCCTGGAACAGCGCGTCGTTGAGCGCGCGCATCTCGCGGTCGACGACGACGGCGTACAGTCCCTCCTTGCCACCGAAATGCTCATAGACGATCGGTTTGCTTACCTTGGCGGTCGCGGCGATCTCCTCGACGCTGACCGCTTCGAAACCCTTGGACGCGAACAGCGAACGGCCGATGCGGATGAGCTGTTCGCGGCGCTGATACGACGACATTCTGGAAGCGTTTGCCATACCGCGTATTCTTTCACGTCCTCTTGATTGGCCGTGTCCGTTGAGTTTTTTAGGCTGAGGCTATGGATACGAACACCGTGTACGGCATCATCGCCGTCGTGGTCATCGCCGTGCTGTTCATCGTGGGCGGCATCTGGGCCGATCGGTCACGCAAGAAGAGAATCAACAAGGCGCAGGAGGAAGCCAAGGCGAAGGCCGACGCACGCCTCGCCGCCGAACGCGAGCGGGCGCGCAAGGCCGCCGTCGAGGCGCCGGCCAAGCAGGCCGCGAAACCCGAGCATCCGCAGCCGAAGAAGGTCCCCGAGCCTGAGGAATCCACTGAAGAGGCGGCTGGGGAATCCGCCAAGTCGGCCGTTGAGGGATTGCACGAGACGGCCGTCGAGGAGACGGTTGAATCGGGGCCGGCCACTGAGGAAACGGTCGCCGAGGAGCTGGCCATCGAAGCCGAAGAGGAGACGGCCGAGGAAGAGGAGGCCGAACCCGCCGTCGTCGACGAGACGATCGTCGAGGAGGTTCCGGCGCCCCCCGAGGAGCAGCCGGAGAAGCCGGTCGGCAAGAAGGGACGCCTGCAGCGGCTGCGCGAACGGCTCTCCAAGTCGAGCAACCCCTTCGGCAAGGCGCTGTTCAACATCCTCGCGAAGGACCATCTGTCCGAGACGGATTGGGAGGACGTCGAGGACACGCTGCTGCTCGCCGACGTCGGCGCCGAGGCGAGCGAGGAGCTCGTCGAACAGCTGCGCCGCGACGTGCGCGTGACCGGCGAGACCGACCCGACGCAGCTGCGTGAGGCGCTGCGCGCCGAACTGCTCAACCTTGTCGGCACCGACGTCGACCGCCGCCTCGAGGCGGAGAAGCCCGTCGCGAGCACGCCGAGCGTCATCATCATGGTCGGCGTCAACGGCACCGGCAAGACGACGACGACCGGCAAGCTCGCGCGTCTGTTCGTCTCCGAGGACAGGAAGGTCATGCTCGGCGCCGCGGACACGTTCCGCGCGGCCGCCGCGGACCAGCTCGAGACCTGGGGTGCGAAGGTCGGCGTGCCGGTCGTGCGTTCGGACAAGGACGGCGCGGACCCGGCGTCGGTTGCCTTCGAGGCTTCGGCGAAGGCGAAGGAGACCGGCATGGACGTGCTCATCATCGACACGGCCGGCCGTCTGCAGAACAAGGCGAACCTGATGGACGAGCTCGGCAAGATCCGCCGCGTCACAGAGAAGAACCTGCCGGTGGCCGAGGTGCTGCTCGTGCTCGACGCGACGACCGGGCAGAACGGCATGACGCAGGCGAAGGTGTTCGCCGAGGCGATCGGCATCACCGGCGTCGTGCTCACGAAGCTCGACGGCTCGGCGAAGGGCGGCATCGTCATCTCGGTGCAGAAGGAGCTCGGCGTGCCGGTCAAGCTCGTCGGCGTCGGCGAAGGGCCGGACGACCTCGCGCCCTTCGACCCGGAATCCTTCGTCGACGGCATCCTCGGCGAATAGCCGGCGCACGCGTTCGACGACGGCGAAACGGGGCATGAACCGTACGGTTCATGCCCCGTTTCGCCGTCCTACGGCGTTTTACACTTTCGTAACGCGGCGAAACATGCTCAACATCCGCGGGGCGTTCCATATGGCGTGTGAGCTCCGCAAGGGGCTGCAACGCAAGAGAGTCGGCCGCCGGTTGCATCGGCGGACAAGGCAAGACAATACACATGAGAGGGAGGTGGCCGTATGGGACAGCTTGATTCCGGTAATGCCGCGTGGATATTGACGAGCGCGTGCTTGGTGTTCCTTATGACACCCGGTGTTGCATTCTTCTACGGCGGCATGGTCCGCGCCAAGGCCGTACTGAACATGATGATGATGGAGGCGGCGGCGCTGTCCGTCACGATCATCATCTGGGGCCTGTGGGGCTGGTCGATCGCCTACGCCGGCCATTCGATCGGCGGCGTCTTCGGCGATCCGGCGACCGGTTTCCTGCTGCGTGACACGATGGTCGCGCAGGACGGCGTCTTCACGTCGGCGAGCATGAACTCGAACAACTATCCGGCTTCCGTCGACGTCGGCTTCCAGGCCGCCTTCGCGATGATCACCGTCGCGCTCATCTGCGGCGCGATCGCCGAACGCGTCAAGTACAGCACATGGATGATCTTCGTCGCGCTGTGGGTCACCTTCGACTACGCGCCGATGGCGCACATGGTCTGGAACGGCGGCCTGCTGTCCGCCGACGGCCCGATCTCTCAGGCGATCGGCGCGGCCGCGCACGACTTCGCGGGCGGCACCGTCGTCCACATCAACGCCGCCGTCGCGGCGCTGATCATCGTGCTGATCATCGGCAAGCGCAAGGGCTTCGGCACCGAGCCGATGCGCCCGCACAACGTCCCCTTCGTCATGCTCGGCGCATTCCTGCTGTGGTTCGGCTGGTTCGGTTTCAACGCCGGCTCCGCCTTCGCCGCGAACGGCACCGCCGGCTACGCCTGGGTCTCCACGTCGCTCGCCGCCGGCGCCGCGATGCTGGGCTGGGGCTTCACCGAGAAGATCCGCACCGGCCACTATACGGCGATCGGCGCCGCCTCGGGCATCGTCGCCGGCCTCGTCGCGATCACGCCGGCCGCCGACGTCGTCTCCCCGATCTGGTCCATCGTGCTCGGCGCGATCGCCGGCATCGTGACCTGCTTCGCCTGCTCGCTCAAGTACAAGCTCGGCTATGACGATTCGCTCGACGTCGTCGGCGTCCACGGCGTCGGCGGCCTCATCGGCACCGTCGCGCTCGGCTTCTTCATGCAGGACACCGGCCTGTTCTGCGGCGGCGACTGGCGTCAGCTCGTCGTGCAGATCGTCATCGCCCTCGTCGCGATGGCCTTCTCCGCCGTCATCACCACGATCATCGCCTTCGGCCTAGAGAAGACCGTCGGCTGGCGCGTGACCCAGGCCCAGGAGATCGGCGGCATCGATCTGGCCGATCAGGGCGAACGCGCATACGATTTCGCTGGCACCGCCAGCTCCGTCATCAAGGAGATGTGAGTCATGAAGCTCATCACCGCAATCATCCAGCCGTTCAAGCTCGACGACGTCAAGGAGGCCCTCGCGGCCGCCGGCGTCCACGGCCTCACCGTCTCCGAGGCGAACGGCTACGGCCGCCAGCGCGGACACACAGAGATCTACCGCGGCGCCGAATACACGGTCGACCTGATCCCGAAGATCCGCGTCGAGGTCCTGTGCGACGACGCCGACGCCGAAACGCTCGTCGACGTCATCATCAAATCCGCCGGATCCGGCACGATCGGCGACGGCAAGGTCTGGGTCGCCCCGCTTGACATGGTCGCCCGCGTGCGCACCGGCGAAACGGGATCCGCGGCCATCTGAACCCGACGACGAACCATGTGACACCCAAGGGACGGCCTCCGCTGCACGACGTGCGCGGAGGCCGTCCCCGTATCGCAACATCCGCAGTCCCACGGCGACTGCACAACGCAGCCAGGAGGAATCGACGATGACGACGGCGGTCGACGGTCTCAAGGAACGGATGCTCGCGCTGAGCGCGCCCGACGGGGACGGCGTGCTGCGCGGCGGCGCGGGCAAACGTGTGGAGCGCACGGCGCTCGCGATGGACGCGCTCGCGCGGCTGTGGGACGAGGCGTGCGCGGCGGTGCCCTTCGACGTGCCGTCCCACGGCATCGGACTCGCGGCGGTCGGCTCGCTCGCGCGCGGCCAGCTCGGACCGTGCTCCGACCTCGACCTCGTGCTCATCCACGACGGCCGGGCGCTCACCGGCGCGCGGCTCAACGAATTCGCGAACAGGCTGTGGTATCCGCTGTGGGACGCCGGCCTCGACCTCGACCACTCGGTGCGCACACGCGCGCAATGCGAATCGGTGACCGACGCCGACCTGCCGGCGGCGATGGGCTGGCTCGACGTGCGGCCGGTCGCCGGCGACGCCGCGCTGATCGGCGGCACCGCCGTCTCGATCCTCGAAAGGTGGCGCAAGGCCGCGCGCAAACGGCTGCCGGAGCTGCTCGATTCGGCGAAGGCGCGCCTCGAGCGTTTCGGCCGCATGCCCTACGTCAACCAACCCGACGTCAAGGAGTCGCGCGGCGGCCTACGCGACGTCGTGCTCACGGCCGCGCTGTCCGCGTCGTGGCTCGCCGACCGTCCGCACGGCCGCTACGACGCAGCCGTCGAACGGCTGCTCGACGTGCGCGACTGCATCCATCTGGCCGCGCATAGGGACACGAATCTGCTGCTCGCGCCGTATCAGGCGCCTGTCGCGGCGATGCTCGGCCTCGCCGACCCGACGCTGCCCGAGGACGAGCGCGCGGCGAACTCGATCGACGACCTGCTCACATTGCTCGCCCGGCTCGGCCGTGCGATCGCGTTCTCGCTCGACGCGACGGCCGCGCGCGCCGAGCATACGCTCGTCCATGAGCAGCCGCGGTTCTCGTTCTTCCAGATCATGCATCCGCGCGCCGGCGGCAAGCGCGAGGCGCCGAAGTTCGAGCTGCTCGCGCCCGGCGTCGCGTTGCACGAGCAGGAGGTCGTGCTCGCGCCCGGCGTCGACGCGTCGAAGGACGGCGGACTGCCGCTGCGGGTGGCCGCGGCCGCCGCCGAACGGGGACTGCCGATCAACACGTCGACGCTTGCGAACCTCGCGAAGTCGCCCATCCGCTACACCGACTGGGACGACGGCTCGCGCGCCGACTTCATCCGCCTGCTCGCGAGCGGCGACCGTCTGCTCGGCGTCTGGGAGGAGATCGACTTCGTCGGCATCCCGAACCGCTGGATGCCCGAATGGGCGGCGATCCGCAACCGGCCGAGCGCGTCGGCGGCGCACCGGTACACGATCGACCGCCATATGATCGCCGTGACGTCGCAGCTCGAACGCGGCTCGTACGACGACGGCCACTATGCGGCGCTGCTGCTCGCCGGGCTGCTGCACGACATCGGCAAGCGGCCGCGCGTCGCCGATCACGCCCGCGAAGGCGGGCGGCATGCGCGCGCCGTGCTCGAACGGATGGGCTTCGCCGGGCCGATCGTGCATATGGCGACGCTGCTCGTGCGTGAGCATCTGAGTCTGTCCGAGTTCTCGACCTCGCGCAACCCCAATGATCCGAAGGCCGGCGAGGAGCTCGCGGCGCGCGTGGAGGGCGATCCGACGCTGCTCGACATGCTGTTCGACCTGACGAAGGCAGACATGTCGTCACTCGGGGCGACCTCCGGCGAGCGGATCTCCGGGCAGGTCGGATGGAGCCGATGGAGCGCGCAGCTCGTCACGGCGATGGCGGCGAACGCGCATGCGGCGATCGTCGGGCGCGGCTGAACGGGTTGGACGGTCCGTGGCTGCCTGCGGGGAAAAGGCAATGCATAGCACAGATCGTTGGCGTCTGCAAATCGAAAGAGCGTGCATCAAAAGGTGATCGCGCTCGTATCCCCAAGTTATCCACAGACTTATCCACCGAATGTGGATAATCGGAACGATAATCCACCGCAATCCACATGGTTATCCCCAAAATGTGGATAAGTGGGGGTGCGCCGTGAAGAAGTTGTCCACAATGTCGTTCCTCGCGAGTCGTTCCACTGCCCGCTGAACGTCGGCGGCGACGATTATGGGCGCAGGCAAAACGGGAGCGGCGCCGCTCCGGGACCCGACGGCATCGATGGGGCGGCCGCCGAAGTTGGCGGCGACGGGGGCGCGGCGGGAACGTCGGGCGTATCGGCCGATGCGTCCGGAGCGCGATCGGCCGTCCACATCGGCGGGGGAGCGGTGGAACACGCGCGGGCTTTCCACATTTCCACAAAGTTTCGCAGGCCGTTGGCGTCCGCGCGGCCGATGCGGCACAGTGGCTGCAACACCGGTGCGGACCAACGAGATTCCACGGACAAGGAGGACATATGTCCACAACAGCAGACCCGGGCGCCGACGGCGCGACGCTCGCACTCGACTCGCAGGGGTTCCTCGAGGAGCTCGTCGAACTGCGCACATTGTTCGACGACCACATCGTCAACGCCGAACGCATCGTCGTCGACGAGAAGGACACGCCGCAGGGGCGTATGCTGAGCACGATCATGCCTCCGGCTCCCGAACGCCTGCTGGAGCTCGGCGAGGATCTCTTCGGCGCGTCCTGCTGGCCCGTCGAACTGTGCTCGGCGGCCGAGATGGGCGACGGCGCCTTCATCGACCACTGCAGGGCCTTCCTGACGCATTGCGAATACGTCGTGCGCCGCCGCGGCCTCGGCTACTGGCTGTACGAGCGCATGGAGCAGGCGCGCATGGCCTTCGCCACGGACCGGCCGGTCGACGAACTGCCGCTGCACATCCGCGCGACCGACGCCAAAGGTCTGGCCAAACGCTTCGGAGGCCGCGACAAGCGCCGCTTCGGCACGAAGAAGCAGCGTTGCGAGGACGGCTTCGAGTACTACCGCATGACGCGTTCGATGGCGTCGCGCAGCGTCATCCGCTGGGGCGCGCCGGGGATGCCCGCGGCGCGCGTCGCCTACACATTGCTCACCGACGGCACGATCGGCGGCGAACTGCTGCTGCAGGACACGACGCCGGAGCACCGGTTCCGCAACGAGGCGCAGCGGCGCGCGCACGAGGACGCGATGGACATCCTGCGCACGATCGAAGGGTTGCGGCTGCAGGCCGACGCCGAATACGAGCAGGCGCTCGCCCGCGGCGACGTGAACGTCGCGATGCCGAACCGCACGAGCGACGACGAGGACATCATATGCACGTCCTACCAGTATTTCGCCTACCACGTCGGCATCGCGCAGGCGCTCGCCCGCGCCCGGGCCGGCGAGGCGTGGCGCGAGGAGGACATCGAACGGTACGTGCAGGCCAAGCCGTGCGTCTCCGCGCTCGAGCAGCGCATCGACCGGCGGTTCCTGTACGACGCGCAGCGGCTGCGGCGGGCCGTCGAGGAGTTGTGGGAGGACAGGCCCGCGCTCGTCGAAGCGCTTTTCGCGTCGGCGCAGGCGCGCGAGGAGGAGATGCGCAAACCGCTGTGGCGCAACATGCTCTACCTCAACGACGTCGCCGGGTCGCTGCTCGGCGCGATGATGCGCAACCAGCTGATGGGCGCGCTCGCGACGCATGACGAGGAGCTGCTGCGGACCTCGCTCAGGAGCCTCGACTCGATCTGCGCGATGATGCGCGACATCGGCACGCTCGCGATGCCGATGCTGCTCATCGACGAGCATGAAATCGACTACGAGCGGCTGCACGACGCGTCGCGCCAGGAGCAGACGCAGATGCTGCGCCGCTACTGCTCGATTCGCGACGCCGCCGTGGCCATATGGCTCGCACGCATGCCGTGGAAGGACGATCCGACGCTGCGCGAGGCCACGCTCGAACTGTTCGGACCGTCGACGCTCGCCTTCTCGCGCGCCGTGCTGCCGCGGCTCGAACGGGAGCTCGAACTGCCCGGAACGATCGGCGAGGCCTGCTGAACCCGACGGTCCCGGACACCCCGACCGGCCGCGACACTCCGTGCGAAGACCCGACACGCGTTCATGCGCGGCCTTCGCGCGGAGTGTCGCCGTGAGGGGTCTCCTGCGGTACGTCGGCCTTCCATATAATCGACTGTTATGGCTGAAGGATTCGACAGGAACGACAAGAACGACATGGCGTTGTTCGATCGCGTGCCGCCGCACGACGACGACGCCGAGATGGCGACGCTCGGCGGCATGCTGATGGCGAAGGACGCGATCGGCGAGGTGACGCAGACGCTCGAGGAGGCCGACTTCTACCAGCCGAAGCACCAGACGATCTACAAGGCGATCATCGACCTGTTCTCCGCCGGCGACCCGGCCGACGTCGTGACCGTCGCGAACCGCCTCGACGACGCCGGCGACCTCGAGAAGGTGGGCGGCGTCGACTACCTGCACGACCTCATCGGCTCGGTGCCGACGGCCGCGAACGCCGTGTACTACGCGACGATCGTGCACCAGCGCGCGATCCTGCGCAACGTCATCGCCGCGGGCACGAAGATCACGCAGCTCGGCTACAACGCCGAAGGCTCGCAGGCGCAGGAGGTCGTCAACCTCGCCCAGGCCGAGATCTACGAGATGAGCATGGGCAAGGTGCATCAGGACTACGCGCCGATCTCCAGCGCCGTCGAGGCGACGCTCAAGCAGATCGACCGCATCCAGAAAGGCGAGATCGAATCCGGCATCCTCACCGGCTTCCGCGACATCGACTCGGTGACGAAGGGCCTGCAGCCGGGCCAGATGGTCGTCGTCGCGGGACGCCCCGCGATGGGCAAGTCGACGCTCGGCGTCGACTTCGCGCGCGCCGCCGCGCTTCACCAGCATCTGACGACCGTCATCTTCAGTCTCGAGATGAGCCAGATCGAACTGTCCCAGCGCATCATCTCCGCCGAGACGAACATCCCGCTCTCGGCGATGCGCAACGCCGAGGACATCGACCCGGGCCGCTGGAACGTGCTCAACAACTTCTTCATCAAACTCAAGGACGCGCCGCTGTTCATCGATGATTCGCCGAACATGAGCCTGATGGAGATCCGCGCGAAATGCCGCCAGCTCAAGCAGAGCGACGACCTCAAACTCGTCGTCATCGACTACCTGCAGCTGATGAGCTCCGGCAAGCAGGTCGAAAGCCGCCAGCAGGAGGTCTCCGAGTTCTCCCGCGCGCTCAAGCTGCTCGCGAAGGAGCTCGAAGTGCCGGTCGTCGCGCTCTCGCAGCTCAACCGAGGCCCAGAGATGCGCAACGACAAGAAGCCGCAGCTGTCCGACCTGCGCGAATCCGGCTCGATCGAGCAGGACGCCGACGTCGTCTTCCTCGTGCACCGCCCCGACGCCTACGACAAGGAGGACCGTCCCGGCGAGGCCGACATCATCATGGCGAAGCACCGCAACGGACCGACGGCGACCTTCAACCTCGCGTTCCGCGGACAGTATTCTAAGTTCCAGGACATGCCCCAGGACTATCAGCAGGGAGTCTGACATGACGACAACGTCAACAGGCGCGGCGCCGAACACGCCGCCACGCAAACCATGGTGCGCTTTCGCGACGCCGCTGCTCGGCAAGACGGTGCGCTGGGCGTCGCGCGTCACCCGTCACGGCGGCAGCGCGTTCCCCGGCAAGGTCGTCGAACGCGTCGACCCGACGTTCCTGCGCCGCACGCTCGCGCAGCTGCCGCTCGGCGTCGTCCTCGTCTCCGGCACGAACGGCAAGACGACGACGACCCGCATGGTCGCGATGATGCTCGAATCATTGGGACTGCGCGTCTTCACGAACCCGACCGGCTCCAACTTCACGCGCGGCGTCGTCTCCGCGCTGCTCAACGAGGTCACGATGGGCGGCCGCATCGACGCCGACATCGCCGTCCTCGAACTCGACGAGGCCTACGCCGTGCAATTCGTCGCGCAGGTCAGGCCGCAGTATGCGCTGCTGCTCAACGTCATGCGCGACCAGCTCGACCGCTTCGGCGAGATCGACAACACGGCGCGGCTGCTCGCGCGCGTGGCCGAGGCGACGACGCGCGCCGTCGTCCTCAACCGCGAGGACCCGCGCATCGCCGCGCTCGCCGGCCTCGCGCCGGCCGACGCGCGCGCGTCGTACTTCGGCCTGTCGCGCGCGCTGCGCCGCTACTTCCCGACCGACGACGACATGGCGACGACGGTCGCTCTCGCCGCCGCCGACGCGCCGGGGGAGCCGACCGCGGCCGCCGCGCACGTCACGCCCGCCGACGTCATGCTCACGGCGGTCGGCGACCACCGCGCGCAGATGGTCATCGACGGCCAGGAATACGAGTCGGAGGTCAAGCTCGAAGGCGTCTACAACCTCTACAACGCGGCGGCCGCGCTCGCCGTCGTGCGCGCCGTCCAGCAGGACCTGTGCGGCCCCGACATGATTGCAAAGGCCGCGTCGACGCTGCCGCGGTCGCGCCGCGACGGATTCGTCATGCGCGCGCAGCGCTTCGCCGGCGCGCACACGGCGCAGCTGCTCGACGCGCTCGCGCAGGTCACGCCCGCCTTCGGCCGCGGCGAAATCATCGACGTGCACGGCTCGCCGACGGAACTGCTGCTCGTCAAGAACCCGATGGGATTCCGCCTTGCGCTCGCTTCGTTCCCGCCGGACGATGCCGACACGATGATCTGCATCAACGACGAATACGCGGACGGCCGCGACATGAGCTGGCTGTGGGACGTCGACTTCACGAGCCTCAAGGCCGGCGGCGTCGACACCGTCTCCGGCGTGCGCGCCTGGGACATGGCGCTGCGCCTCGCCTACGACGACGTCGAGGTCGGCGGCGTCGAGACCGATCTCGAACAGGCCGTCATGGCCTTCACGGCGCGCAACCCCGGGCGCCGCAAGCACATCTACTGCACGTACACGGCGATGCTCGCCGTGCGCGCGTATCTGTCGAAGATCGCCGACGTCGCCGACGCCGGCGTGGGCAAGTGAAGGAGCGACGCATGGCCAGACCGATCGACATCGTCTCGCTGTATCCGAAGGACATGAACATCTACGGCGATTCCGGCAACGTCCTGACGATCGAACGCCGTCTCGCGCTCTACGGCTACGAGCCGCGCGTACACGCCGTCAACCAGCGCGACCCATGGCCCGACCACGCCGACCTCATCCTCGGCGGCGGCGGCCAGGACACCTGCCAGAAGAAGATCATCGACGACCTCTACGCGCGCGCCGACACGTTGCGCGCGCTCGCCGACGACGGCGTGCCGATGCTGATGATCTGCGGCCTGTACCAGCTGTTCGGCGACTACTTCGAGACGGTCGACGGCGCGCGGCTCGAAGGCATCTCGATCATCGGCGCGCATACCGTCGGCCGCGACGTGCGCATGATCGGCAACCTCGTCGAGCACAGCGACGACTTCGGCGACGTCATCGGCTACGAGAACCATTCGGGGCAGACCTTCCTCAGCGACGGCGTACGCCCGTTCGGCACCGTCGCCCACGACGGCATGGGCAACAACGGCGAGGACCACACCGAAGGCGCGCGCGTGCACAACGTCATCGGCACCTACATGCACGGTTCGCTGCTGCCGAAGAACCCGGCAATCAGCGATTTCCTGATCCGCGCGGCCGTCGAACGCCGCTACGGCGGTTTCCGCCCGGAGTCCGCGCCGGCGCAGCGCGAGGAGCTCTCGCGCATCGACCGCATCGCGCAACGGGCGCGCGAGGTCGCGCGACTACGCCCACGCTGAACGCGGCCGACGCGGCGGAACGTGTAGAGTTGGCACTGACCGATACTTACTCCAACAGGGTATGAGCTGGGAGGCATCATGACCGATTCGAACAACAACATCCCGGACTTCGGCGAAGGCCTGCGCAAGATCTTCCTCGCGGGCGTCGGCGCGATCGCCACGACCGCCGAAAAGGGCCAGGAGCTCGTCAACCGTCTCGTCGAACGCGGCGAACTGACCGTCGAGCAGGGCAAGCAGCTCAACAGCGAACTCGCGCGCAAGGCCGGCGACAAGAAGGACTCGCTCAAGGAGAAGGCCGCGCAGGCGTCGCAGACGGTGCAGGACGCCGCCGCCGGGCTGCGCAGCCAGGCCTCGAAGGCCGTCGACGACCTGACCGACAAGGACGACGACACGGCCGCCGCCGACGACTCGGATAAGTGAGTCCCCGGAACGCCAATCCCCGGCGCGCCGATGCGCGCCATGACTCAATGCGCCGCCTGAGGCGCCAAACCGAAGGCGGTGCATCGGCATGCCCGTGAACCAGCATCCAGACCAGCATGGCGCCATGCCGCCGGACGGCGCGGTGCCGCCCGACGAGTTGCGCCGCTTCGCGAGGCAGGAGCGCCATGAACTGCGCGACGAGGCCCATGAGGCGCGCCATGAGGAGCGCGAGCAGGCGCGCGCCGCTCGCGAACGGCGCCATAAGGCGCGCGTGGACACGTCGAAAATCGTCGACCTCGACGCGAAGCTGCAGGACCAGGAGGCGCACGCCGACGGCCCAGCGGCGCATCAGCCGCAGCAGGAACGTCTCCTCGACGCCGAGGAGACGCAGGAGGCCGCGCGCATCATCGAACTGCGCGACGAACTGCCGAAGGCATCGAAGGACCCCGAGACGATCGGACTGTTCGGCGCGCACCGCCGCTCCTTCGCCGACCAGTACCATCTGACGCGCCGCAGCAAACTCAAACGACTTCGCCAGATCGGCAAGATCGCGATGCAGTTCGACGCGCTCAAGGGACTGACGCCGGTCAAGATGCGCCTGATGTTCGAGGCGCTCGGACCGACCTTCGTCAAGGTCGGCCAGATCCTGTCGATGCGTTCCGAGATCCTGCCGCAGTCGTTCTGCGACGAACTGTCCAAGCTGCGCGCCGACGCCGACCCGATGCCGTATTCGATCGTGCTCGAAACGCTTGAATCCGAATACCGCCGCCCGCTCGGCGAGGTGTTCCGCACGATCGACCCGACGCCGCTCGGTTCGGCGTCGCTCGCGCAGGTGCACCGCGCGACGCTGCTCAGCGGCGAGGACGTCGCCGTCAAGGTGCAGCGCCCCGGCGTGCGCGTGACGATGGCCGAGGACGTCTCGATCATGCGTTCGCTCGCGCGCGGCGCGACGAAGATCATGCACAACGCGCAGGTCGTCGACTTCCAGGGCGTCGTCGAGGAACTGTGGGACACCTTCGACGAGGAGACGAACTTCCTCAACGAGGCGCGCAACCTGAGCGCCTTCAAACGCTTCTGCGACGACTTCGCGTACATGGACTGCCCGACGCCGTACGTCGAACTGTGCACCGAGCATGTGCTCGTCATGGAATACGTCGACGGCATCCCGATCTCGCACACGCGCGAGCTGATCGACGACGGCTATTCGCTCAAGGAGATCGGCACGAAGCTCGTCGACAACTACGCGTGCCAGATCCTCGACGCCGGCTTCTTCCACGCCGACCCCCACCCGGGCAACATCGAGATCCGCGGCGGCCAGATCGTGCTGCTCGACCTCGGCATGACCGGACGGCTCAACGCGTCGACGCGCGCCGCGCTCAAGCAGATGCTCTTCGCCGTCGCCAAGCAGGATTCGGCGCAGCTCGCCGACGCGCTGCTGCGCTTCGCCGGCACCGAGTCCGACCACGCCGACTATCCGTCGCTGCTCGCCGACCTCGACGGCATCATCGAGGAATTCGGCACCGTGAACCTGCAGGACCTCGACCTTGCGCAGTTCCTCACGTCGCTCACGCAGATGGCGCGGCGCCACGGCATCGAGATCCCCAGCTCGATCACGACGGTCGGCCGCGCGCTCGTGACGCTCGAAGGGCTGCTCGACAAGTTCATCCCCCACGTCAACATGATCGAGATCATCTCCGAGCACATCGAACACTCGAAGACGAAGACGCAGGCCGCCAAGGACGAGGTCAGGAAACTCGCGCTCGAAGGCCATGAGGCGCTGCACGGCGCGCTCAGGTCGATGAGCGAGGCGAACGTCGCGCTCCACATGCTCACGCGCGGCGAACTGCGGACGAACTTCGAGCTCGTCGGCTCCGAGGAGCCGTTGCGGCAGCTGTCGGACATGGTCAACAGGCTCACAATGGCGCTCATCGTCGTCGGACTGTTCATCGGATCGTCGATCGTCTACTACGCAGGCATGAAGCCGATCATATTCGGCATACCGCTCGTCGGCTTCGTCGGATACGTGGCCGCGTTCGTGCTGTCGTGCTGGATCGTCATCGACATCTATCTCAAAGGGCGCGAGCGGCGGCGCCGGAAACGCAAGTAGGATATCGGCGGCGTCAGTTCGCTGACAGCGCGTGGCGGCGCCGCAGCGTGCACTAGGCTCGAAGGAAGGAACCAAGGAGGAACCATGGCAAAGACGTTGAGGAACATCGTCATCGGCGCGGCGCTCACCGCGGGCGCCGCGGTGTGGGCGACGGCGCCGCGCAGCTTCGGCAACCGCAGGAAGAACTACGTGTCGTCGCTGCCGGAGGTCATGTACGCGCATCGGGGCCTGCACGACGCCGGCTCGGGGCTCAGCCAGCAGTACGCGGGCGAGAGCGGAGAATACGTGGCGCTCGCGCGGCGCATGGCGATGCAGGCCGGCTACGGCACGCCGAGCGAAGTCGGCCCGATCGCGCCGGAGAACTCGCTCGCGGCCTTCGCGGCCGCCGCCGAGGCCGGATACGGCATCGAACTCGACGTGCAGCTCACGCTCGACAACAAGGTCGTCGTCGCGCACGACCCCGATCTGTTGCGCGTCGCCGGCGACCCGCGCAGGATCGCCGACCTGACCTATGACGAGCTGATGCGGATCGCGCTGTTCCCGACGGCGGCGCCGGGCGCCGAGACGTCGCCGCTGCTGCCGGGCGCGACGGCCGAGGACCCGACGCTCGTCAGGACGCCGGACGAGGCGCCGACGGGGTACTACCAGCATGTGCCGCTGCTCGCCGACGTGCTGCGAGTCGTGGACGGTCGCGTGCCGATCATCGTCGAGTTCAAGTTCGAGAACGTGCGCGACTGGGGCAGCCGCGACGACGCGTTGATGCAGCAGGCCGCCGATCTGCTCGACGCGTACAAGGGCGTCTACGCCGTGGAGTCGTTCAACCCGGCGGCGATGCACTGGTACAAGGAGAACCATCCGAACACGTCGCGCGGACAGCTCGCCGAGGATGCGCCCTTCGGCGGCACCGACCCGGTCGTGTGGGCCGCGGGCAAGCTCGCGTTCAACTGGATGAGCCGCCCCGACTTCATCGCCTACGATTACCGCAACGGCAGCAGCAAGGCGCTCGCGTTCGCGCGGCGCATGGGCGCGCAGGCGGTCGCTTGGACGGTGCGCAGCGAGCAGGAGCTCAATGCGTGCCTGCCGTACTTCGACCGCTTCATCTTCGAAGCCTTCGTCCCGGGCGAGACCCCGGCGAGCGCGCTGCAGCTGTAAGCCGCGGTGCGTGTGCTGATATGCGGCGGTGCATGACCGGGGGCGGTCATCGCCGCCGTTTTCAGATTGTGCAGAGGCCGCAAGGAATCGGCGATCGACTTGCACCTGCGGGGACATGGCGACGCGCCGGATGTGAATCCGGCGAAAGCATGTACAATGGTATCCGCGTCGGGCCGTGCATAGCCCCGGGCTCCATTTTTTGCCGCTGCGAGCGGCCTTTGCGCCGACATGGCGCTTTCGCGGTCCGGCGCATTTTCTTCTATCCCGATATTTTCTCCGACTTGGCGGCTGCATGCCCCGGTCAGTGCACCGGCTGCAGCTTCTGGGCTGTCGGCGCCAGATGCAGATCGATGTACTGCGTGTACGGATGCGTGTTCACCTGATCGACGTGGGTGCGGTACCAGTCGTAGGACTCGCACAGGCCTTTGTCCAACGGCGTGACGTCGGGCATGATCTCCTGCTGGGCGTGCACGTCGAGGCTGTATTCGTAATCGTGGAACGGGAAGAAGTTGCGCGGCTCCACATCGTCGACGCTCGCATAGGTCGGCGTCTTGCCGACGGCGGCGTAGCACAAGTCGACCCATTCGCGCACGGTGACGCTGTCCGGATTGCCGACGTTGAACACATGCTGCGCGGGCTGCTCGTCGATGATCCGCTCGAGGAAACGGCACAGGTCGCGCACATGGAAGAACTGCAACCGCATATGGCCGTCGTGCGGCAGATAGAACCGGCGGTCCTCGCGCGCGCAGTCGAAGACGAAGGCCTCGCGGTACAGGTTGTTCATCGGCCCGTACAGGTACGGCGGCCGGACGATGTAAGCGCCGTCCACGCATTGCAGCAGCGCGCGTTCCGCCTCGATCTTGCCGGTGCCGTAATCGCCCCAGAACATGTTGCGGCCGAGCCGCACGCCCTCGGCGAAGGGTTGCAGATTCGTCTCGGGGTAGACGGCGCTCGAACTGATCATGATCGTCGAGCCGACACGCGCATGTTCGAGCGCGTGCGCAAGGTCGAGCACGTCGCGGGCGTCGTAGGCGGTCACGTCGATGACGGCGTCGAAGCGTTCCCCGTTGAGCAGATGCCCCAGGTCATGGCGGTCAGCGACGAGCGTGCGCACACCGGCGACAGGCGGGTGCGAGCCGCGGTTGAGCACGGTGACGTCGTCACCCAGCTCCACGAAATACCTGGCGATGAAACGGCTTACGAAAATCGTCCCACCCGTGACGAGGATGCTGCGTGTCATGCCCCGACCCCTCTCTTCATGTTGTAGTCGCCCTGTGAGCGCCGCGTCCCACCCCCCGCGGGGGCACACCGCCCACCAGTGTAGCGGCCGGCGGCATGCGGGACGGCGGCGTATCCACCTGCTGAGACGGGCATGGGAGCATCTGCGATGACGCGGCGTGCATACTCTGTGAGCATAATATGGGGGGAGGGGTGCGGATGGACGGTGTGACGCGGTCTTTCGGCAGGGACCGGGGGTTATGCTGGGGGTATGGAATTGCATGTACTGAATCATCCGCTCGTCGAGCACAAGCTCACCGTGCTGCGCGACAAGAACACCCCTTCCTCGACGTTCCGCGAGCTCGTCTCCGAGCTCGTCTCGCTCGAGGCGTACGAAGCCACGCGCAACCTCGCCGTCGTGGACAAGCCGATCGAGACGCCGGTCGCGCCGATGGTCGGCAAGGCGATCGCCAAGCCGAGGCCGATCATCGTGCCTGTGCTGCGCGCAGGACTCGGCATGCTCGACGGCATGACGCGCATGATGCCGTCCGCCGAAGTCGGCTTCCTCGGCATGAAGCGCGACGAGGAGCATCCGACGCAGCAGATCACCTACGCGAACCGGCTGCCCGACGATCTTTCGGGCCGCCAGTGCTTCCTCATCGACCCGATGCTCGCGACCGGCGGCACGCTCGTCGCCGCGACGCACTACCTCGCCGAGAAGGGCGCGAAGGACGTGACGGCGATCTGCATCATCGCGGCTCCGGAAGGCATCAAGTTCGTCGAGGACAACATCGATCCGAGCATCGATTTCCGCGTCGTCGTCTGCGGTGTGGATGAAGGCCTCAACGACCGCAGCTACATCGTGCCGGGACTCGGCGACGCGGGCGACCGCCTCTACGGCGTCGTCGACTGATCAGGCCGGATAACGGATTCATACGGACGGGCGCTCCCAGGTCGGGGCGTCCGTCCGTTTGCGTCTATCGGCGCTTGCGGCTGTTGCGCGGGTCGGCCGCGAGCGGGGTGGGTTCGTCGAGGTGGTTGACGGGTCGGTCCGGAGCGTCCCGGTTCGTCGGTGGGGTCGACGGAACGGGCCGCAAATGGGCTAGTTCGCGGGTGGGTTCGTCGAGGTGGTTGACGGGTCGGTCCGGAGCGTCCCGGTTCATCGGCGGGGCCGACGGGTCGGGCCGCAAACGGGCTAGTTCGCGGGTGGGGTTATCGATGGGCCCGACGGGTTGGGACGAAGTGTGCGCGGCACCATTGAATGGCGCGGCACGGCTTTGGTCAACATGGGATAGTCAAAAGTCAATCTGAGATATTCGGTATGCCGATTTTGTGCGGTTTTGTCGTTTTAAGCTGAGGTCATCAGCAAGATTCCTCGGAATCTTCCGACAAAGCAGTCAGAAAAGGTCACTGAAATGAACATTTTCATTGTCTCGGACGACACGGCGCTTCCTCTTGACCGCCAGCAGCTCGCATGCAGGATCCGTAATGCGGTTGCCGAAACCGACGACGTCCCCGCCATCGGCTGTGAGCTCATTGGGCATGATGAGTTCTCCACCCTGTCATTGGCTGACGGCGATATCGTGATCGTCTACGGCATGTGCGCGCAAGACGACGATTGCCTGCACGGCATCGCCGATCGCTGCGAGAAACTGGGTGTGCGCCTCGCTCTCGCCACGAAACTCCCGGTGTTCAGGACCGATGTCCCGGATGCGGCTTATCCCACTGCCGTCGACATGGCGGTGCGCGACGTGGCGCGTGAACGTCGTTTGCACGTATTGGATCTATTCGCCTACGCCATGTCCTGGTACATGCGCGAATACGAAAGCGAGCGTGCCCAGCTGCTCGAACCGGTCGAGGGCGGCCGCCGTCTCTCGGGCGCCGCCGCGACCATGGTCACATCGTTCGTCGCGCGGTGGGTCGTGCGTCGCTACTTCAGCCGCGGCCACATAACGGACCGCCTATACGGAGCGTCCATGTACCCGGAGATGTGGAGCGAGGAGACCAATGACGAAGACATGAACCATGCGCATGACATCGGCATGAACGCGGTGCGCATCGGCGAGTTCTTCTGGAGCAAGCTGGAGCCCGAGGAGGGGCATTATGACATGGCCTATCTTGAAGGCCTGCTCGACCGGTACCGCGCGCGCGGCCTGAAGGTCGTGCTCGGCGTCCCCACCCCGACCCCGCCGCGTTGGTTCACGCTTGCATACCCGCAATCATGCGTCGTCGACGCCGATGGGCGCGTGATGCGGCATGGCTCCCGCCAGCATGTATGCACGAACAATCCCGACTACCGCCGCAAGGCGTATCAACTCACACGGCGCATCGGCGAGGTCGCGTCGCGGTACCCGAACGTCGTGGCGATCCAGCTCGACAACGAGTTCAAGTGCCATGTGGACATGTGCTTCTGTGAGACCTGCCGTCGGTTGTGGCCGCAATGGCTGCAATCGAAGTACGGCGACATCGAGACGCTCAATGCGGCCTGGGGCACCGGCATATGGAGTGAACGGTATGATTCCTTCGCCGATGTGGTGATGCCCGAGGCGACTCCGTTCGCGCACAACTCATCGCTTGACTACGCGTTCCGCACCTTCACGGCCGACACCCTCACCCAGTTCGCATCCGGCCTGGCGCAGATCCTTGTGGAGGCCACGTCCATTCCGTTGACGCACAATACGTCCACGAACTTCAACCTGCGCAACTACGATCTGTTCGACCAGCTCGACATCGTGGGTTTCGACACCTACCCCAATTCGCTGACGCCGTGGATGTTCCCCATGAACCTGGGTCTGTGGCGCAATCTGATCCCCAACGATGATGTGCTGCTGCTCGAGACCTGCTCCTCGCATGTCGGGTATACCGGCAACTACATGCTGCCGCATCCGACCGGTTTCCTCGAAACCGAGGTGTTCCTCGGGTATGCTTCCGGACTCAGGTCGTTCCTGTATTGGCTGTACCGCGGCCAGAAGCATGGTGTGGAGCAGCCGCATGGGGCGGTGGTGACGGCCGCCGGCACCCCCGACATCGGCTACGACGATGTGCTGGCGTCGCAGCGGCTGCTGAGCCGCCAGTCGCCGTTCCTCGAAGAGACGGAGGTGGTCCGTTCAAGCGTGGCCATGGTGTATTCCGACGAGGCACGCCGCGCATACAACGTGGAGTCGGGCGGCATCTACAACTTCAAGACGATGGTCACCGACTACTATCACGCGCTTTCCTCGCGTGGAGTCGATCCGGAGCTGATTCCGGAAAACGCCGACTTCACCCGATACCGGTGCGTGCTCATGCCGTTCGTCCGGTGTGTGGATGCACGGTTGTTGGCCAAGTGCCGCCAATACGTGGAGCAGGGCGGCAAGCTGGTCCTCGGGCCCATGACCGGCGACCGGACGGCCGATATGGCTTGGAACACCGCCGATGGCAATGGTCTGGGCGAACTCGGTGAGTGGATGGGCGTGAGTGACGTCGTGCAGTATCTGTCGGCGGATCCGCGCACCGAGGCGGTCGTCTCGGTCGGTAAGGCGCACGATGCGCTCGGTGGTCTCGTCACTATGTTCCGCGCGGAACGCCCGTTGGATTACATGACCGTCACGAGCGACGTCGCAGCCGGCCGCACGGCCGTCGCGCGCCGCGACGGGGCCGTGTACATCGGAGGCATCCCGGCGCAGGCGGACGGCAGCGCGTTCTGGGATGCGCTTGTCGCACACGACATCGCCCCGTTCGACGACGATCGTGCGTTTGTGCGCGCGGGCGGGGCCGTGCTGAAGTTCCGCCGCGACAACGAGCGGTACGCCGACTTCCACATCGCCAACATGGGAGGCGCGCCCGCCTCCATCGATGTCGCCAAGCCCGCGACCGACCTCGACGGCATGCCGGTCGCCCCGGGCACGTTTGAACTCGCCCCGTTCGCGTGCGCGCTGCTGCGATTCGCCAAATAGACCGTGCGCGGGCGCCCGGCATTGGCCACGGGGCGCCCACGCATCCCAAACCATATGAAGAACAGAAGATACATTCAAAGGAGAATCTCATGTCTGCATCATTGGCCGAATACGACTTCGCGGAGGAAAACGCGGAGAGTCTGGCCGAAAAGCTCAACGGCGGAAAGGTGATGCCCTTCGGCATCAAGGACAAGATCGGGTATGCGCTCGGCGACTTCGGCACCACCATGATGATGGGCGTGCTCGCCTCGTTCCAGTCCATCTTCTATACGAACGTGCTCGGCATCGAACCGGCGCTCGTCGGCGTCATCCTCACCTTCACCACGATCGTCGGCGCCTTCACCGACGTGACCGCCGGACGGCTCGTCGACAAGTCCAAGCTTGGCAGGAAGGGCCGCTTCCACCCCTGGGTCCATGTGATGAAGTGGCCTCTGGCGATCACGATCCTCATGTGCATGTGCCCGTTCGTCGCCGGCATCCCGATGGGCGGCCGCGTGGCTTATCTGTTCGTGGCGGCGTTCTGCTACGCGGCGATGCTCTCCGCCTACAACATGCCGTATGGTTCGATGGCCGCGACGTTGAGCGCGGACCCGGACGACCGCACCACGTTGTCCGTGTTCCGTAACATCGGTTCCGCATTCGGCGCCGGTGGCGTCGGTTTCGTGCTGCCGCTCATCGTGTATACGACCGATGCCCAAGGCAACAAGGTGCTGCAGGGCAATACGCTCTTCATTTGCACGATCGTCTGCTGCGTCATCGCGATGGTCCTCATGGAACTCATGTACCGTCTGACGACCGAGCGCGTCATCGTGGACAAGCAGGACGATGTGCCGGTCAAGGAGCTGCTCCATTCGCTGTTCCACAACCGCGCGCTGCTCACGTTCCTGCTGGCCGAGGTCGTCATCGTCTGCGCGACGAGCATCATCAGCTTCATGACCTCGTACATGTACACCTCGGTGTTCAACAACACGCAGGCCCTGTCCGTCGCGCTGCTGTTCAACTACGCGACCACATTGCTGCTCGCCCCGGTCGCGCGCAAGGCCACGAAGCGCTTCGGCAAAAAGGAGTCCGTCTCCACGATGCTGCTGTGCGCGGCGGCGATCTATCTGGTCATCTACTTCCTGCACCTGAGCAACCCCTGGGTCTACCTGCTGCTCACGTTCCTCGCCACACTGTGCTTCTCCGCGTTCAATGTGATGGTGTGGGCGTTCATGGGCGACGTCGTGGATTACCACCAGTACATCAGCGGCCAGCGTGAGGACGGCACCGTCTTCTCCGTGAACATGTTCGGCCGCAAGGTCGCGCAGTCGCTCATGGGCATCGTCACCGGCACGCTGCTCGCCGCGGTCGGGTACAAAGCCACCACGTCCGGCAACACGATACAGTCCCAGCGGGTGCTCGATGGCCTGTATATGTCGGCCACGCTGCTGCCGGGCATCCTGCTTGCGATCGGCGCCCTGATCCTCATCTTCCTCTATCCGTTGGGCAAGAAGAAGACCGATGAGATCAGCGAAACGCTCAAGGAGGTCAACAAGGTCACGGTGTCCTGACGGCGCCGCCCCCAGACACGGCCGGTGCGTCCCAGACGGCGCATCGGCCATGCCGGTATCAGGACCGATCGTGCGGTTGATGGCTCCATTCGATGTATGCGCTCGTCGTCATGCCGAACTCCTGCTGGAAACAACGCAGGAAATGGGTGTATGACTTGAACCCGCACTGACGGTAGATGCGCTTCGGCGACCCGATCTGGGCAAGCAGCCGTTTGCTGCGCTGCAGACGCCGCCGTTGTACGAACCGACCGATGGTGAGGCCGAGCTCCTTCTTGAACGTGCGCGAAAGGTGGTATTTGTTCGTGGCGCAGCTGTCTGCGATGACGTCCAGACTCAGCTCCTCCGCAAGATGCTCGTCGATGTACCGCAACGCCGCGGCCACGGCCGGCGCATAACAGGATTCGGGCTCCGGCAGCGTGATCGCCGCGCCTTGGTCGGCAAGCACGAGTTCGTTGAGGCGGATCATCGCCGCCACAAAGTGCTCGTTGTAGCGCAGATCATCACCGAAACACGTCGATGGAGGCCTCAACAGGGGCTGCATGAGTTCGCGCAGCTGGGACGGATTCATGGTGAGCACACGGTTGATGGGCGTACCGGACGGCGTATGGAAGCAGGATTCGAGATCGGTGAGGGTGGTGGACAGCGACCGCAGGAACGCGGCGTTAACATGGAGATACACACGTTCGTAGCGTTCGCTTGTCTGGCGGATGACGTTGTGCACCACCCCGGGATTGATCATGAACACGGAGCCCGGTTCGCTGCGGACCGGTTCGCCGTCGATCTGGAACTCCCCGGTTCCCTCGAGGATGCAGTTGATCTCGTAATGGTCATGGGTGTGGAGCCGCAGCCCATCCTCCACATGCACAAAGGAATGGAACACCTCGAAACGGTCCGAGGCCATCGTACTGACGAACACGGGAGGTCTGGGATCGGTGAGCCCGCTGTGACGCTCTGGCATGATACACAGCGTAACACGCGCATGGCGGCGCCCATGCCGGGCATTTACCATGGAAGACAGGAACGGACAGGGAGACGGCGATGAAGCTGATGCAGCGCATACTGGCGGTGATCGCGGCCTGCGCGCTCGTATGCGGGGTGGCCGGCTGCGGTGCGGCGCCTTCGGAAGCGGCGTCGAAGCAACTCACGATCGCATGGTGGGGTTCGCAAGGCCGCAACGAGAAACAACAGCAGGTGAACGAATTGTTCATCCAACGGCATCCGGGGATGCGGATCGACGGCCAGTTTTCGCAGTACGGGGACTATTGGCAGAAACTGGCGACCGGCGCCGCCGGGCGGCAGATGCCCGACATCGTGGCGATGGACCTGCCGTACATGAACCAGTACATCGACAATGGACTCATCGTCGACCTGACGCCGTATATCGATGATGGCACGCTCGACGTGAGCCAGGTCAGCGACGCGGTGCTCGCCACGGGCGCGGCGAACGGCGGCATCTACGCCATGAGCTCCGGCGTGAACGCGCCGGCGGTCATCTACGACAAGACCCTGTTGGATTCGCTCGGCATCACGATCGACCCCGATTGGACGCTCGACGATTTCATGCGTATCAGCAGGCAGGTGTATGCGCGCACCGGCACGAGGACGAATGCGGGCTACTACCGTGACACGAACGTACTCGAATACCTGTTGCGCGCCCGGCACGAGCGGCTGTACTCCGAAGACGGGATCAACGTGGACGATCCGGCGGCGGTGGAACCGTATTTCGCGATGTTCCAAAACGGCATCGAGGAGGGCTGGCACCTTGAGCCCACCGTGTTCTCCGAAATCAACCTGAGCGTCATGAACCAGGATCCGCTTGTCTCCTACACCGACAACGCACACCGCTCGTGGTGCGCGTTCGGATGGTCCAATTCGTTGAGCGGCATGCAGTCGCTCATGGCGAATGGGGACGATCTGGCGCTCGCGCCATGGCCATCCGACGATGTGGAGGCCTCGAACTACATCCACCCGGCCCAGTTCTTCGCCATTACGCGCGATTGCGAGCATCCGGAGCTGGCGGCCCAGTGGATCGACTTCTACGTCAACGACCGACAGGCCAACGAGATCATGGGTATGGACCGTGGGATGCCCATCAACGGCACCATGGTGGATGCGGTCTGGGACCGGCTCTCCGCCGACGACCGGGAGTCGATCGTGTATGTGCGCGAGATGGTCGAGCCTGCAAGTTCGACCATCAACCCGCCGTCGCCCGCAAAGGCGGTCAAAGTGAACGCGGCGGTCATGCCAGGCATCCAGGAGCAGTTGTTGTACCGGCGCATCGACGCGCGGCAGGCGGCGCGCATGTTCGTGGAACAGGCACGCGATGCGATGCGGCAGTGAGCACGGGCGCAGAAAGGCGGAGGCGATGAGACGAGTGGAACCACAAGGGCTTGGGGAAGCGGCCATCGGGTCGGAGAGCGGCCGGTCCACGCTCGGGCGGCGGTGCAGGGATCTGCTGGAACGCGAATCGACGGCGGGCGTGGTATGCGCATTGCCGTTCATCATCGGATTCGTTGTGTTCCTGCTCATCCCCATGGCGCTCTCGCTGTACTATTCGTTCACCGACTACAGCATCGTCGCGCCGCCGGTGTGGGTGGGCCTGCGCAATTACGTGGTGATGTTCACGGCCGACCCGTTGTTCTGGCAGTCGCTTGGTGTGACCGTCATGTTCGCGTGCGTCTCGGTGCCGCTGCGGCTGGCGTTCGCGCTCGTGGTCGCCATGCTGCTCAACCGTCCGACGCCGCTGACGGGCTTTTTCCGCGTGGCGTTCTACATGCCTTCGATCCTTGGGGGTTCCGTGGCCGTGGCGGTGCTGTGGCGCCGCATGTTCGCGCAGGACGGCGTCATCAACGCCGTATTGGGCATGTTCGGAATCGAAACACATTTCTCGTGGTTGGGCTCGCCGTCGACGGCGATATGGACGCTCATCGCGCTTTCGGTCTGGCAGTTCGGATCGGCGATGCTCGTGTTCCTGGCGGCGCTTAAACAGATCCCCACGCAGCTCTATGAGGCGTCGAGCGTGGACGGGGCGGGCCCATGGCGCCAGTTCGTTTCGATCACACTGCCGATGCTTACGCCCACGATCTTCTTCAATCTGGTCATGCAGGTCATCAGCGGGTTCCTCGCGTTCACCCAGTGCTACATCGTCACGCAGGGCAAACCGCTCAACAGCACCTTGTTCACGATGGTCTACATGTACAACACGGCCTTCACGTACTACCAGGCCGGATACGCCTCGGCCATGGCATGGGTCATGCTGCTTGTGATCGGCGCGATGACCGGGCTGCTGTTCGCGACCAAGCGGTTCTGGGTGTATGAAGGCAACGAATGAGTGGAGGCCACGATGGCAAGGCGACGTTCCATGATGCAGCGTGAATTGCTCGAGCCCATACGCAGGCCGAGCGGCAGAGTGGCGCGACTGGCGTATTATGCGCTGATGCTCGCGGCTTCATTCCTGATGCTGTACCCGATCATCTGGATGGTGTTCAGCTCGTTCAAACCTACGAACACGGTGTTCTCCACCGCGGGAGAGCTTGTGCCGCGGCAGTGGACGCTGGCGAACTATGCCAACGGGTTCAGGGGGTTCTCGGGTGTGCCTTTCTGGCGGTTCCTGCTGAACTCGTTGTTCATCTCCGTCGTGGCGACGGTCGGCACCGTGCTGTCTAGCGCGATTGTGGCCTATGCGCTGAGCCGGCTGCGGTTCCGTCTGCGCAAGCTGTTGTTCGTGCTGGTGCTCGGCACGATGATGCTCCCCGCCCAGGTGCTTCTGGTGCCGCAGTATCTGTGGTATCAGAAGCTCGGATGGACGAACTCGTATCTTCCGCTCATCGTGCCGTACTGGTTCGCGATCCAGGGGTTCTTCGTCTATCTGTTCATGAGTTTCATGAACGACATCCCCCGTTCGCTCGATGAGGCGGCCAAACTCGACGGTTGCTCGTACTACGGTATTTTCTTCCGGGTGATCATGCCCTTGCTCAAACCGGCCATCGTGACCGCCACGATCTTCTCGTTCATGTGGCGTTGGGACGACTTCCTTTCGGCGCTGATGTACGTCTCCGACACGGAGTGGTATCCGGCGTCGCTTGCGCTCAAGCTGTTCACCGATCCTGGGACGACATCCGATTACGGCGCGATGATCGCGATGTGCTGCGTCTCGCTCATACCGTCGATCCTCATCTTCGCCGTATTCCAGAAACAACTTGTGCAGGGGACCAGCTCGAGCGGGCTCAAGGGCTGACCTCATGTCATCAGTCGGGGACGGCCGGTGACCTTTGCGGGTGGGTTCGCCGATGAAGTCGACGGATCGGGACGCAGATGGACCGGTTCGCGGGTCGGATCGTCGACCACCTCGACGAGCCCACCCGCAAGGGGGGCGCAGGACGGGCTACTCGAGACGGCCGCGGCGCCACAGATGGGCTCCGGTGCGCAGGTCGGCGGCTGTCGTGTGCAGGTTCGCGGCCGTGTGCAGCAGTTGCGCGGCCTTCGTGTGCGCGGCGCGGATGTCCTCTGTCGTGCCGACGGCGGGGGAGCCCACATCGGCCATCGCCCTCGCGTGCGCGTTGAGCCGCTTCGCCTGCACGCGCAGGCCGGCGACGACGACTTCGACGAAGGTCGCGGCGCGGTCGAGCGCGACGGCGAAGTCGCCGCGGAACGCGCCGGCGAGGATCGAGTCGGCGGTGCGCGCGATGTCCTCCTCGGTCGGCGCGGCGTCCACACCGGCGATCGCCGACGCCGACGTGACGATCGGCTCGCCGAGACGCCACAGCCGCGCGATCGAATCACGATGCCTGCGCATCCATGTGCGCAGCAGATACAGCCGCCACAGCACACCGGGCAGCGAATCAGGCTCCGCGTGGCTCCACAGTTCGGCGATGACGTCAACGCCTTCATGGTCGACGAGCGTGAGCACACGGTCGACGACCTGCGGATCGTCGGTCTTGTGCACATGGCTGAGCAGCGCCCACGCCGTCGCGTGGCTGACGGCGCTCAGCTGTTCGGGGTCGGCGCCGCCGGCGATGTTCTCGGCAAGCGCCTGATCGAGCTGCCCGGGACGTGGGGGGCGAGGGGAGCCGGTGTGCGTGAAGGCGGAGCGGCTCGCGATGATTGAACCGGAGCCGCTGCGTTGCGCGTTAGTAGACAATCGGGGCCACTTTCTGGATGTCGATGATGCGCAGGCCGTCGTCGGTCGGTACGAGGAAGAGGGCGAGCGCGCTGCCGGTGGGCATGTACGGGGTCTTCGCGATGAGTTTCTTCGTCAGCGATTTGTTGGCGCACATCGGCCGCAGATGCTCGAACATGCCGCCGATGACCGGCCGATGCATGCAGATCGCCGTCGCCTGGCCGCCGTGCACCGTCCGCTCGAGCTGCGCGAGGAACGCCTTCCATGCGCCGTCCGCGTCGCGCGCGAACGCGTCCTCGGTGAGTTCGGGGATGAACTCGACCGGCATGCCCGTCTGCCACGACAGCATCTGCATCGTCTGCTGGCAGCGCATCCACGGCGACGACGTGAGCCGTGCCGGCGCGTAGCAGGCGAGCTCGCGGTCGAGCGCGTACGCGGCGGCCGCACCGAGCGGCGTGATCGGCCGGGCCGCGTCGGTGCCCTTCCACTGTTTGCGCGCCTCGGCCTTCGCATGGCGCACGAGCAGCACGGCGCGCGCGGCGTCGGCGTGCTCCTCGAGCCGGTCGGCGAACAACGCGAGCATGTCCTTGTCGGTGGAGTGCGTCAGCGTCTTGCGCGCCTCGGGGACGGTCAGCCAGACGACGTCGTTGATCTCGCCGACGTCCGCGCGGTGCACGGGGCCGAAGGCGGGCGCCATCTGATGCGCGAGCGGACGGTCGATGACGGCGGCCATCCAGTACAGCACATGCTTGCGCTGTCCGCTGTCCGAGCCGTTGCGCTTGTTGCGCGACTTGAGACCCTCCGCGGAGAGCGGATACTCGACTTCGCCCAGATACGGTCCGAGTGTCACGGACTGCCCGGTCTCTTCGCCGATCTCGCGCACCGCCGCATGCCGGTGCGATTCGTTGTTCTCGAGCTTGCCCTTCGGCCAGCTCCAGTCGTCGTATTTCGGACGGTGCACGAGGCAGACCTCAATCGGTCCGTCCGGGGCGTCGCCGCGGCGACGGTAGAGGATGCCGCCGGCCGCCTCGACCACATGCTTGCATTTGCTACTCATGGGACCCATTGTAGGAGGGGTGTCCGTTTTCACGGTGTGCGTGATGGGCGGCCGTGCGGGCGCATACGGCGGGGCCGGCGCACGTGCACGACGTGCGCCGGCCCCGCCCGCGGCCATGGATGGCGTGACCGCGTATCAGTTGTGCGCGTTCGGGCGACGCTGATGCTTGCGGATCAGGTATTCCTGGCTGTCGACGAGCGGACGGCCGTCGGCGTCCTTCGCGTGGCGCACGTAGGTGCCGTCCGGCTGCATATGCCAGCTCGACGTGGAATCGGCCATCTGCAGATCGATGTACTTGATGAGCTCGTCGATCTGCTCGGGCACCGTGATGCGCACGAGCGCCTCGACGCGGCGGTCGAGGTTGCGGTGCATCAGGTCGGCGGAGCCGATCCACACCTCCGGCCCGGAGATCGGACCTTCGCCGATCTGCGGGCCGTCGGAGTTCGCGAACGCGTAGATGCGGCTGTGCTCGAGGAAACGGCCGAGGATCGAACGCACGCGGATGTTCTCGCTCAGTCCGGGCACGCCCGGCTTGAGCGAGCAGATGCCGCGCTCGACGATGTCGATCTTCACGCCCGCCTGGCTCGCGCGGTAGAGGGCGTCGATCGTCTTCTCGTCGACGATCGAGTTCACCTTGATCTTGATCCACGCCTCCTTGCCGGCTCGCGCGGCGTCCTCCTCGCGGCGGATGCGCTGGATGAGGCCGGAACGCACGGTGCGCGGCGCGACGAGCAGACGGTGGAAGCTCGACTTCGGCGCGTAGCCGCTCAGCTGGTTGAACAGGCGCGCCATGTCCTGGCCGACGACGGGATCGCAGGTGAGCAGGCCGAGGTCGGTGTACAGGCGCGCCGTCTTCGGGTTGTAGTTGCCGGTGCCCACATGGCAGTAGCGCTTGAGGCCGTCCGCCTCCTGACGCACGACGAGCGAGAGCTTGCAGTGCGTCTTGAGCCCGACGATGCCGTAGACGACGTGTACGCCGGCGCGTTCGAGCTTGCGCGCCCACGCGATGTTCGCGTCCTCGTCGAAGCGCGCCTTGAGCTCGACGAGCGCGAGCACCTGCTTGCCGGCGTGCGCGGCGTCGATGAGCGCGTCGATGATCGGCGAGTTGCTCGACGTGCGGTACAGCGTCTGCTTGATCGCCAGGACCTTCGGGTCGGCGGCCGCCTGCGCGAGGAACGCCTGCACCGACGTCGAGAACGAATCATAGGGATGGTGCAGCAGGATGTCGCCTTCGCGGATCGCGGCGAAGATGTCCTGCGCGCGGCTCGATTCGACCTGCGCGATCTGCCGGTTCGTCGTCGGCACGAACGGACGGAACTTGAGGTCCGGACGGTCGATGCCGCCGAGCTCGAAGAGCACCGTCGCGTCGAGCGGCGCGGGCAGGCGGTAGACCTCCTCTGGCGTGACGCCCATCTGGTCGGCGAGCAGCTGGGAGAGGAACGGCGAGGTCTCGTCGGAGATCTCGAGACGGATCGGCGGCCCGAAGCGGCGGCGCAGCAGCTCCTTCTCGATCGCGTTGAGCAGGTTCTCGGCGTCGTCCTCCTCGACCTCGATGTCCTCGTTGCGCGTCACGCGGAACGAACGCGCCTCCTTGATGATCATGCCCGGGAACAGCGTCTCCAGATGCGCGATGATCAGGTTCTCCATCGTGATGAAACCGTAGCGCACCTCGTCGGAGTCGTCCTCGGTCATGTCGTCGACCGGGACGAGCCGGTTGATGTTGTCCGGGATCTTGACGCGCGCGAAGTGCGACTTGCCGGATGCCGGGTTCTCGACGATGATCGCCAGGTTGAGCGAGTTGCCGGAGATGTACGGGAACGGGTGCGCGGGGTCGACGGCGAGTGGCGTGAGCACCGGGAAGATCTGCTGGCGGAAGTAGCGCGACAGGCGCTCCTGCTCGCTGATCGTGAGCTTGTCCCAGCTCAGCAGCTTGATGTTCTCCTTCGCGAGGTCCGGCAGGATGTGGTCCACGACGTAGTGGGCATGCTCGTCCTGCAGCTTGTGCGCCTGTTCGGAAATCGCGCGCATCTGCTGGCGCGGGCTCAGCCCCGACGGGCTCGTCACGGCGATGCCGGTGTCGATGCGGCGCTTGAGGCCGGCGACGCGGACCATGAAGAACTCGTCGAGGTTGTTCGCGAAGATCGCCGCGAAGTTGGCGCGCTCGATGATCGGGATGTCCTCGTCCTGGGCGAGTTCGAGCACGCGCTTGTTGAACTTGAGCCAGCTGAGCTCGCGGTCGAAGAAGCGGTCCGGCGGCAACGGCTGCTCGCCGCTGAGCGTCTCGCGTTTGTCGGTCTTGTCCGTCTCTGCGATGTGTTCGGCGATCTGGCTGCGCAGAATCGCCTTCGAAGGTGCGTCAAAAATCTGTGCCATGCTCACTACTCTAGGGGGTGATGGCCGAGAAATCACTGGGAACGGCGAAAAATTCCGTTTTTCGTTGCACAAACTTTACCTGACCGTGGCGTCGCGGCGGATGACCGGGGTGCGGCGCATGCCGGCGCGATGTGCCGCGGACGTAATCCCGACACGCCGGGAGTGATGTTCGAATGAACATATGGGCGTCTGGAATGGACAATATGGCTCGTTTTCGTGTTGCGTTCGGCGGTGCAGCGCACAAAATGGCAAAAATGTGAACATTGGTCGGATGGAGGCCGTCCCGACTTGCGAAGTCGGATGAATCGAGCATAATTATCAAGTACAAGAACAACTGAATAGCAGACCCACAAAAGTATATGATCAGTAAGATTATTACGTTGGGCGGATATTGGAAAGACTTACCGTTACAACGATGAGGTTGTGCAGAGATTCTGCGCAGTTGGACTTGTGAGGGACCCACTTCGGTGGGTCCCTTTTTCATGTTCCATGCGTGTCGCCGTGTCCGCGCGGAGCGCGGATGCGGCCGCATGCCTGAGGGGCCCGACCGCCGATGGCGGGGCGCGGGGTCGGGTCCGGCGATCCGGTCGCCGATCTGTGTGGCGATGGGAGCGGCAGGACGACCCGGCCGATGACGCTCGCCGCGGGTATGCATCGGGACACGCCGGGACGGCGTCGGCGCGGACGAAAAGTGGGCGGTTTCAGCGTGTTCGGGGGGATAGTATGCGCGGCGTGCGCGACCCCCTTCGGCCTTACTGCCGGGCCGATGTTCACGGTGGGGTGATTCCTGCGTTCACGCTCGGGGGAATGTGGATAACCGGTCCGTCCGTACACATACCCCCGGCGGCATTGCGCCTCGCGGAGCGCGCGTCGTTCAATCGAGCCATGAACACATTGGCGATGATGCCTGCGTATGCAGATGGAAGAGAGGCGATGGGCCGGCCGATGGCCGCGTTCAGCGCATCCCGCAGCACGAACGAGCCGCAGCGGTACTACACGCCGCCGCGGGGAGGCACCGGCGCGCGGCCGTACCGGCCGCGGCCGCAGGGGACGATGCGCCGCACCGACGCGCATCATGAGGCGATCGAACTGTCCGGAGGCAACGTCATCACGGTGTCGTCGGCGAGCGGCGGCGCTGGCACGTCGACGATCGCCGCGCTGCTGGCGCGCTCGCTCGTCGACCATCATGCGCCGGCGGCGCTCGTCGACGCCGACGTGCGCATGTGCGCAGGCGGACTCGACGTGCTGCTCGGCATCGAGCATGAGCATGGCTCGCGCTGGCACGACGTGCATGCGCCGCTCGGACAGCTGAGCGGTTCCGCGTTGTACCGCCAGCTGCCGAAATGGGGCGACGTGAAGGTGCTCGCCTACAACCCGTGGAACGGCGACGCGCCGAAGCCGTGGGAACTCGACGCCGCCGTCCACGCGCTCGCCGCCTGCGACGAGGTCGTCGTCGTGGATGCCGGACAAGGCGGGACGATCGCCGAGTCCCCGGCGCTCATCGAGGCGTCGCACGTCGTCGTTGTGGAGCTGTCGGTGCTGGGGCTCGCGCGCGGCCGCGCCCATCTCGACTGGCTCGAACGGCAGGGCCGGGAGAGCGTCGACCGGCGTACGATGCCGCCGGGGCCCGGGCAGCCGTCGCGGCCGGTCGCGCAGCGGCCGGGCGAGGTAGTCGCCGTCGTCGGTGTGGAACCGCATGGCCCGGCCCGGCTGCGCGGCGTCCTCGACGTGAAGGAGGCGAAATCCTACCTCGGCAAGGACGTCATCGGTCCGATCCGCAACGACGCCAAGCTGTGCGGGGACATCCTCGAAGGACTCGGCGTGCGTGCGGTGCCGAAGCGCAACGCGCTCGTGATCGACAGGCTCGCCCAGCAGGTGGAGCGCGTCTGCGACCTCAGCGGGACGCCGCGGTGAGGAGGGCGCCATGGACTTGGCTTCGTGCACGACGCTCGAACTGGGGCCGCTCGCCGCCCTTGGCGGCGACAGGCGCGTCACCGACGTCGTCGTGACCTGCGATGGCACCGTCTGGTTCGACGCCGGCCGCGGCATGCAGCTCGCGCACACGGCGATCCCGCTCGGCGACCCGGCGGTGCTGCGCGACCTGGCCGTGCGGTTGTGCGCGCAGCTGGGAGCGCGGCTCGACGAGACGCAGCCGATCGCAGACGCGGCCGCCGACGACGGCACGCGCGTGCACGCCGTCATCGCGCCGATCGTGCCGCATGGCGCGTCGATCTCGATCCGTTTCCCCGACCGTGCGCGCGCCGATCTGGAATCGCTCGCCGTGGCCGGCATGTTCCCGGCGCAATGGACGCCGATGCTGCGCATGCTCGTGCGCGCCAAGGCGAACATGCTCGTCTCGGGCGCGACCGGCGCCGGCAAGACGACTTTGCTCAAGGCGCTGCTCGCGAGCTGCGCGCCGAACGAGCGGATCGTGACGGTGGAGGAGGTGCGCGAACTCGCCGCGGTGCCGCATCCGCACGTCGTGTCGCTCGTCGCACGCGACGCGAACGTCGAAGGCGCCGGACGCGTCGGCTTGCCCGAGCTCGTCAAGGCCACGCTGCGTATGCGCCCCGACCGGATCGTCGTCGGCGAGGTGCGCGGCGAGGAGGTCGTCGACCTGCTCAGGGCGCTCAATTCCGGGCATCGCGGTTCGCTGAGCACGATCCACGCCGACGGTGTGGACCGTGTCCCGTCCCGTCTCGTCTCGCTCGGCATGCTCGCCGGCGTGGCCCCGGACGCACTCGAACGGCTCGCCGACGGCACCTTCGACGTGCTCGTCCATCTCGAACGGATCGGCGGTCGCCGCCGTATCGCGCAGATCGGGATGCTCGACTGCCGCGACGGCGCGTTGCGGGGACGGTGCGTCGTTTCGCGGGACGGATCCGGTGCGACGGTGACCGGCCCGGCGTGGCCCGATTTCCTAAGGAGGTGGTGCGATGCCGTGGCCGATACTGGCGGCGATGGGCGTGTTCCTCGCCGTGTCGCTTCACGAAGGCGCTGATGCGCGTCTCGGCGGTCTTGCGCCAGGCGTCCGCATCGCGGCGGATGGCGCTGCGCGCGACGCCGGACGGCGCGTCGGCATCGGCGCCGAAATCGCCGGACTCGCCGCCATGCTGCGCGCGGGGCGTGACGTGCGCACGGCCTTCGACCGGTGCTTCGGCGCCCGGGTTGATGCCGGGGCGGCGTCGGGGCTGCGAGGGCCGGCTCGGAGCATGACGGCCGGTGTGATGAGCGACTGCAACGGCGACGTCGACGTCGAGCTGCTCGCCGAGGCGTTGCGCGTGGGCGCGCTGCCGGGGGAGACCGCGGCCGAGGTCCGGCATGCATCCCACGGCCTTCGCGCCGCCTGCAGGCTCGGCCTGCGTCTGGGATGCCCGACGGCGCGCTGCGTCGAGGCGGTGCGCGCCGCGCATGCGCGCATCCACATGCGCGAGGAGCTCAGGCGCAATGCCTTCGCCGTGCCGCAATCGACGGTGAAGATGCTGCTCGGGCTTCCGGCCGTCACCGTCGTCCTCGGCGAAGTGCTCGGCGCCGACCCGATCGGCGTCCTTTTCGGCTCCTGGCAGGGGATGTGCTGTCTGGGGCTCGGCGTCGTCTGCTACGCCTTCGGCGCTGTGTGGATGCATCGGCTCATGCGGAGGACGGGAGCGGACGATGACTGACGGGAGCAGCGTATGGATGATGCGATCGGATGGGCCTGCTGCGCGGCCGTCTGCGCGGCCTTCGCGGTGGCCGCGGCGCTCGCGGGGCATGACGTCGGCTTCCGGCTGCGCGCATTGCCCGGGCGGGTGCGTGAGGATTGGGTGCCGAGCGTGCCGCTCGTGCTGCGGCTGTTGGACGCCGCGTTGGAAAGCGGCGTGTCGATTCCACGCGCGCTGCGCGCGGTCGGCGCATGCTGCGCTGGCCCGTGCGCCGAAGCGTTCTCCGCCGTCTGCGACGAGCTGGCGGCCGGCGCCTCCTGGGACGACGCATGGACCTGTGCGCGCGATGAACCGCGGATCGCCGCCATCGCCGCGACGTTGCGCGCGACGTTGCGCGAGCCGTGGAACGAAGGCGTCGCCGCCGGCGCGCGGATCGGCGCGACGATGGAACAGCTCGAGACGACGGAGCGCATGGAGATCGAAAGGGCCGCCTCGCGGCTCTCGGTGCGGCTGCTGCTGCCGATGGGGCTGTGCTTCCTGCCGGCGTTCCTGTGCATCGCCGTCATACCGACGATCATCTCCTTCGCCCGATGATCCGCGATGCGCGATCGGCGCGTTTCATGTGAAACATGTGGAACACGCGTCTGTGCATCGCAATGCGTCAGCGCGAACAAACATCTCAACACGAACACACAACAAACACAACACACAACAAAGGAGTTGACAATGCAGAACATGATCTCACTCGACGACGGCATCGGCATCGACGCGATGGATGTCGGGTGGCCGTTGCAGGACCTGGGCAGGCGCATGGCGCGCGCCGCCGTCATGCTCGACTCGAGGATGCGCACGCTGACGGCGCAGCCGGAGGAGGGCGCTGCGACCGCCGAATACGCGGTTGTGCTCGTCGCGGCCACCGGTTTCGCGGCCGTGCTCGTCGCGCTGCTCAAGTCGGACGCAATCAAGACGCTGCTGACGAACATCGTCAAGAAGGCGCTGAGCGTCTGAGCGGTGCGGCATGCGACGTCCGTGGAAACGACTGCGCGCATGGATGCGCGGCGACGACGGGGCGGCGACGGCGGAGTTCGCCGTCGTGCTGCCCGTCGTCGTCGCCGCAGCCGCGCTGCTGCTGTATCTCGCACGTGCGAGCGTCACACAGATCTCATGCCAGGACGCGGCGGCCGACGCAGCCCGCGCCGCGCTCGTCAGGGACGACGACGTGTCCGCGCCCGCCGGCGTGCAGCTGACGGTCACCGACGGCGGCGACCACATCACGGTCACGACGACCTGCCGTGTGCTCGCCGATCCGCTCGGCGTGCTGCCGACGACGGTGCATGGACGGGCCGTCGTCATGAAACAGGACGTGTGAGCGTGACGTGGCGTCCGTTCGCGATATGCGGTGTAAGGGGATGTAAGAAAAAGGTGAACGATGACGGGAACGGTGATGAGGATGGACGGATGCGGACGGTCGTGCGTCGCGTGGCTGCGGCGCCATGCTGTGCGGCCGAGGCGCGAGGACGAGGGGTCGGCGACGCTCGTCGGCGCCGCACTCGTCGTCGCGGCGGCCGTGCTCATCGGCGTATTGGCCGCCGCCGGCAACATCGTGCTGCGGCAGTCGCAGGCGCGCACGGCGGCGGACATGGCCGCGCTCGGCGCCGCGTCCGCGCTGTGGCGGGGCGACGGCACGCCATGCGCGGTGGCGGCATGGCTGAGCGACGCGAACGCCGGGAACCTGCAGCGTTGCGACGTGGACGGCGACGACGTCAGCGTCAGCGTGCATGTGCCGACCGACGTGCCCTTCGTCGACCATGTGACGGCGGACGCCAGGGCGGGGCCGCGGCCTTGCGCGAACTGACGTCCCCGGAATGGGGGGCGGCGGGGTTCATCATCGGCGGAACGCTCTGGCGTGGAGGCGGCCGCGCCCACGTGGCCGCAACACGCGGGGCGTCGGCGCGGGCGTGCGTCGCGCGCGGGGGGCCGACGGCCGGCTCGGGTGAGCAGGCTGTACCTTAGAAGCAGTGGACAGCGAGGCAATCGCGATGAAGAAACGGGAAGCAACATGGCATTAGCGCTTTATCGCCGGTATCGACCGGACACGTTCGAAGGCGTCATCGGGCAGGACCAGGTGACGGTGCCGCTTATGCGCGCGCTCGACGAGCACAAGCTCACGCACGCGTACCTGTTCTCGGGGCCGCGTGGATGCGGCAAGACGAGCTCGGCGCGCATCCTCGCGCGCTGCGTGAACTGCGTCGAGGGGCCGACCTCCCATCCCTGCGGCGTGTGCGACAGCTGCCGCGACCTGGCGACCGGAGGCCCGGGGTCGATCGACGTCGTGGAGATCGACGCCGCAAGCCACAACGGCGTCGACGACGCGCGCGAGCTGCGCGAGCGCGCCGGCTTCGCGCCCGCCCGCGACCGCTACAAGATCTTCATCCTCGACGAGGCGCACATGGTGACGCCCCAGGGCTTCAACGCGCTGCTCAAGATCGTCGAGGAGCCGCCGGAGCATGTCATGTTCATCTTCGCGACGACCGAGCCGGAGAAGGTCATCGGCACGATCCGTTCGCGCACCCACCACTATCCGTTCCGTCTTGTGCCGCCGGAGACGATGGGGCCGTACCTCGAACAGATCTGCGAGCAGGAGCGTATCGAGACGGAACCGGGTGTGCTGCGGCTCGCGATGCGCGCCGGCGGGGGTTCGGTGCGTGACACGCTGTCCGTGCTCGACCAGCTCATGGTCGGCGCCGTCGAAGGCGACATCACCTACGATTCCGCGGTCGCGCTGCTCGGCTTCACGCCGGACGTGCTCATCGGCGCGGCGATCGACGCCGTCATCGACCACGACGGCGCGAAACTGTACGACGTCATCCAGAAGGTCATCGTCGGCGGCTACGACGCGCGCCGCTTCGTCGAGGACCTGCTCGCGCGCATCCGCGACCTGCTCGTGCTCACGCTCGGCGGCGAGCACGCCGAACGTGTACTCAGCGACGACGCGGCCGCCGAGGACCTCGACGACCTGCATCGGCAGGCGACGGCGCTCGGTCTGGCGACGCTGACGGCGATGGCCGAGGAGACCGACGAGGCGTTGACGCATATGGCGGGGGCGACGTCGCCGCGCATGCGTCTGGAACTGCTCGCCGCGCGCCTGCTCGCCGGACGCGAGACCGGATACGCCGCGCTCGGCTGCGACGGCCCGTCCGCGGCCGCGCAGCCCGATCCGACGAAGCCTGCGACCGGCGGCGGATTCATCGGCGCCGATGCGGAAGACGACATGCCCAAGCGCGGGCGGACGGACGCAGCCCCCGCGCAGACGGCCGGACAAGGCCCAGCGCAGACCGCGCCGGCGAGCGGGCAGCCGTCCTCTCGGCCGAGGATGCAGCCCTCCCAGCCGACGTCTTCCGCGCAGCAGGCCGCCCAAGGGGCGCCGGACCCGCGCGCGCAGGCGCATCAGTCGAAGGAGCAGCATGCGATGGACGCCGCCACGGCGGCGATGCATGCGGCCTCCCAGGCGCAGCGGATCGCCGAGGCCGGCGTGCAGCAGCGACCTGCTCCGCTCAACGGCACGCCGGATGAGCTATGGGACGGCCTGGTGGCGTCGCTGCCCGCCGATGTGCGCACCTATGTGGACCGCACCAAGGTGCCGCGCATCAAGTTCGCCCCCGACCGGCGCACCGGCGGCCGCAAACTGATGATCAAGTTCGGCACGCCGATGGACAAGTACGCGTTCGCGCTCGCCGTGAGCAAGGAAAGCGTCGAAGGCAGGACCGAGGTCACCGACATCCTGCGCGCCGAGGTGCACCGCGTTTTCGGCACCGATGTGCGGCTCGCGCCGACGCCGACGATGGAGGACGGCCAGACGGCGCCCCCGTTCAAGCAGTTGCCGCCCGACCAACAGCAGCGCATCAAGGCGCAGCTGGCGAAGGAGAACCTGCAGGCGACGCTCAAGGCGCAGCTCGGCCGCGCTTCGTCCGAGCAGCCGGCCGCGTCGTCGCCGGCCGACGGCGACGACGCGGCGGCCGCCGACGACGCCGTGCACCGAGGCGCGCCTGCGCAGCATCCGGACGGCGACTACGACCCGTGGGCGAATCCCAAACCGGCGGCCGCGCCCTTCGCGCCGCCGGCGGACGCATATGACGGCCGAACGCAGTTCACGCAGCCGGCTCCGGCGCCTGCGCCGCTGACGGCGCCGTCGCCGAGCGGCGCGGCCGCGTCGATGGCCGAAGCCGGCATCGACCCCTGGGCCTACCACGACGACGAACCGGCGCATATCGATTTCAGTCGCGTCTCGTCGATCGAACAGGAGGCGGCACAGGACCGCCGTGGCCAGCAGGCCGCCCCGGCCGATCCGTGGGGGCATCTCGACGATGCGGCGCCGGTGCCGGCCGAGACCGCCCAGGACGTGCAACCTGCGCGCCCGCAGGTCGATCCGGAGGAGGACGAATACTCGATCAACGACGAATCGCTGGCCTCGTCCCAGACGATGAGCGTCGACGAGGTCAAGGAATTATTCGATGTGAAGTCTGTTGAAGAGTTCGCGGCGGATGATCCGAGGAACCCGCGCAATCAGCGGGCGCACTGAACGGCACGCCGAGGAGGGACAGCATGGCATTGGCATACGACGGCGCGATCCAGCGCCTCATCGACGCGTTCTCGAGTCTGCCCGGCATCGGGCCGAAGGGCGCGCAGCGCATCGCGTTCTACGTGCTCGGCGCGCCGGACGAGGAGGCGCAGCGGCTCGTCGAATCAATCACCGAGGTCAAGCAGAAGGTGCGGTTCTGCGACGTGTGCGGCAACGTCTGCGAGACGAGCCCGTGCGCGATCTGCGCCGACCCCCGCCGCGACCGCGGCACGATCTGCGTCGTCGAAGAGCCGAAGGACGTCATGAGCATCGAGCGTACGCGCGAATACCGCGGCCTCTACCATGTGCTCGGCGGCGCGATCAACCCGATGGCCAACGTCGGCCCGAACGACCTCAACATCGCGCAGCTGCTCAACCGATTGCAGACCGACGAGGTCAAGGAGATCATCGTCGCGCTCAACCCGAACATCGAAGGCGAGGCGACGACGACGTATCTGAGCCGGCTGCTCACGCCGCTCGACGTGAAGGTGACGCGGCTGGCGAGCGGACTGCCCGTCGGCGGCGATCTCGAATACGCCGACGAGATCACGTTGTCGCGCGCGCTTGAAGGACGCCGCGAGGTCTGAACGCGCCCCCGCCCGCACACGGCCTCCCCGCAAGCGCCAACCCGGGCGTTTCGTATTCTGGGAAGGCGCCTCGGCGTCGCGCGGGCGCATTCATATAATGATCGAGCTTCCTGCGTACACTGGGCACAGTCGCGGGTCCCATTGCGTACAACAGACAGACACAGAGAAGATTGGATAGTTGTGGCTCTTATCGTGCAGAAATACGGTGGTTCGTCCGTCGCCGACGCCGACTCGATCAAGCGCGTGGCACGACGCATCATCGAAACGAAGAACGCCGGCAACGATGTGGCGGTCGTCGTCTCCGCCATGGGCGACACGACCGATGATCTCATCGACCAGGCGCTGAGCATCGACTCCGATCCGCCGGCCCGCGAAATGGACATGCTGATGACCGCCGGCGAGCGCATCTCGATGAGCCTGCTCGCGATGGCGATCCACGCCGCCGGCTCCCACGCCTACTCGTTCACCGGCTCGCAGGCCGGATTCATGACCGACGCCCAGTTCGGCGCCGCGCACATCCGCGCCGTCAATCCGGACCGCGTGCGCCGCGCGCTCGACCTCGGCAGCGTCGCGATCGTCGCCGGTTTCCAGGGACGCAACGAACGCGGCGACGCCACTACGCTCGGCCGAGGCGGTTCGGACACCTCGGCCGTCGCGCTCGCGGTGGCCCTCGGCGCCGACATCTGCGAGATCTACACCGACGTGGACGGCATCTTCACCGCCGATCCGCGCATCGTGCCGACCGCGCGCCGCATCCCGTCGATCGGCTACGACGAGATTCTCGAGATGTCCTCGTGCGGCTCGAAGGTGCTCGCGCTGCGCTGCGTCGAATACGCGCAGCGTTTCAAGATGCCGCTGCATGTGCGCAGCTCGTTCTCCCACCGTTCCGGAACGCTCGTCGTTCCCGACGGCGTCGATCCGAACACGCTGCCGAACATCTGATGCCGGCGACCGACTTCCGACCAATCCAACCACGCAACACCCACGGAGAGCAAAAGAACCATGAATGAGCACGAAGACAAGTCGATGGGCGATCTGTTTCCCGACCTCGGCCAGGAGACGCCGATCATCTCCGGCGTCGCGCATGACAGCAGCGAATCGCTGGCGACCGTCCGCGGCGTCACCGACGAACCGGGCATGGCCGCCCGCGTGTTCGAACGTCTCGCCGAGATCGGCGTGAACGTCGACATGATCGTGCAGGCCGGCGCCTCGACCGGCACCGCCGACATCTCGTTCACCGTGCCGGGCAAGGACGCGCAGCGCGTGCGCGAGGTGCTGATCCAGGAGCAGGACAACCTCGGCTACAACTCCTTCGACCTCAACCCGAACGTGGGCAAGGTGGCCGTCGTCGGCGTCGGCATGAAGACGCACTCCGGCCTCGCCGCGCGCTTCTTCAAGGCGCTCAGCGAGAAGGGTATCAACGTGCTGATGATCTCGACCTCCGAGATCCGCATCGCCGCGCTCGTTCCGCTCGACCAGCTCAACGAGGCCGTCAAGGCGCTGCACACGGCGTACGGGCTGGACGCGCAGAAGGTGGAGGCCGTCGTCTACGGCGGCACCGGCCGCTGACGGCGTCGATGGTCGTACAGGACAACCCCAACGGCAGAAACTACGGCATAACTAAGGAGCCGGCAAATGGTACAAATCAACGAACGTGGCGTCAACGTGGCCGTTCTCGGCGCGACCGGACAGGTCGGCATGGTCATGCGCCGTGTGCTCGACGAACGCGACTTCCCGGTCAAGGACCTGCGTTTCCTCGCTTCCGCGCATTCGGCGGGTCAGGTGCTCAACTGGCGTGGCCATGACATCGTCGTCGAGGACGTGGCGACCGCCGACCTGAGCGGCATCGACATCGCGATCTTCTCCGCCGGCGGCGGCACGTCGAAGATGTGGGCGCCGAAGTTCGCCGAGGCCGGCGCCTACGTCATCGACAACTCGTCGCAGTGGCGCATGCATGACGATGTGCCGCTCGTCGTCGCCGAAGTCAATCCGGACGACCTCGACGAGATCCCGTCCGGCATCGTCGCGAACCCGAACTGCACGACGATGGCGATCATGCCGGTGCTCAAGCCGCTGTCCGACGCGTTCGGCCTCAAGCGTCTCATCGTGAGCTCCTATCAGGCCGTCTCCGGCGCGGGCCGCGCCGGCGTCGAGCAGCTGATGAACGAGGCGAAGGCCGCCGTCGAGCAGGGCGCGGACAAGCTCGTCTTCGGCGCCGACGCCATCGACTTCCCGGAGCCGACGAAGATCGCGCGCACGATCGCGTTCAACGAGGTCCCGTTCATCGGCGACATCGTCGACGACGGCTCCGAGGAGACCGACGAGGAGCAGAAGCTGCGCAACGAAAGCCGCAAGATCCTGCATCTGCCCGACCTCAAGGCCTCGTGCACCTGCGTGCGCGTCGGCGTCTTCACGTCGCACGGCATGAGCGTCAACGCCGAATTCGAGCAGGACGTCACGCCGGAGCAGGCGCGTGAGGTGCTCGAGCAGGCGGACGCCGTCGAACTCGTCGACATCCCGACCGCCCAGCTCGCCGCCGGCAAGACGCCGAGCTTCGTCGGCCGCATCCGTCAGGACCAGGCCGTGGACGGCAACAAGGGCCTCGCGTTCTTCGTGACGAACGACAACCTGCGCAAGGGCGCGGCGCTCAACGCCGTCGAACTCGCCGAGATCGTCGCGAACAAGCATTTCGCCGATCAGCTCTGACAAGCAGTTGAAGGCTGAAGGAGAGGCGCACGTCGTATGGCGTGCGCCTCTCCTGTCTTGTCCGCGGATGGTGTGGTTGCCGCGGAGGCGGTTCGCGTCGGAGACGTTCGCTGAGAAGCGCGTCTGCGATCATGGCGGGTGCTTAATGCGTCAGTGATGATCACTGGGAAAACGGCAGCGATCGTTTCAGGTGCGCTCTGCGTCGGATGCGTTCGCGGGGGAGCTCCGGTTGCGATCGTCCCGGGTGCATGGCGTAACCGTGCAGTTCGTTGCCGCGGCCGTCGGGCCCGCGACCGCTCGCGCCATGCGCGAACAGGCGGCGGGCTATGCTGGAAGGCATGTCAAAGGCATCGATCACCGCGCAGCACCAGTTGGACCGCATCGTCGCGCTCGGATATCCGGACGTCGCCGACATGAGCGACGAATCGTTCCGCGCGCTCGCGCGTCCGCTCATCGCCGCACTCGAGGACAGCGACCTCGGCGAGGACATCCTGCTGGTGCCGACGCGCGAGCTCGTCTCCCCGGAATCGCTGATTGCACGCACGAGCATCAACCGCATGGCCGGGTTCACGACGATGCCGCCGCGCGACATCGCCAGTTTCCTGCCGACCGACGGTTTCGAGCCGCCGGAGGGGCCGTTCTACCTCGTCGTCGAGCCGCACACCGGCACCTGCTACGTCAACCGCGAGCCCGATGTCGCGCGCAAGCTCATCGAATCGGACGAGCGCATCCCGTTGACGCTCGAGGAGGGGCTCGCGATCGCGACGCAGCATCCGGAATGGCTGCTCGAGAAGAACGGCTTTAATCTGCTCGGCTCACGCAGCGCCGACGGCCGCGTCCCGAGCATCTGGATGAGCCAGAACGCACCGCGTCTGGGCGCGGTGTGGCCGAATTCGCGGCACACATGGCTCGGCAACGCCTATTGCATGGCCCGCCGCGGCGTCAACCTCATCAACTGAATCGGCCGGAGGGACGGCGCGCGCCCCGCTTATACCTGAAGAATGTAAACAAGTTGCGGAAAATGGCCGGATTGTGGACGTTTCTTCGCGACTTCTTCGGTAGGTTTTATAGGGTAGGACGATATGCACGATTGTGCATAACCACTATGTGAACTCATGCGTGGACGCATAGTGGGACGACTGCACTCACAATTTCGAAACACTCACAGAAGGAGGAGAGATGGGTCAGGATCATTCGTCCGTGTTTGATCTCGCCGCAGTGGCCGCGGCTTCCAACGGAGGGAACAATGACCCGCTGCTGCCTCCGGCACGTTTTATCGGCGCCCCGCAGAAGCCCAGCTCGATGCCGTACACGAAGTACGTCGCATACGATAAGCAGGTGCCGTTTGACTACCCGGAGCGCACGTGGCCGGGCAAACGACTTACCCGTGCGCCCCGCTGGTGCTCGGTCGACCTGCGCGACGGCAACCAGGCGCTCGTCAACCCGATGGACTCCGACCGCAAGCTGCGGTTCTGGAACATGCTCGTCGAGATGGGCTACAAGGAGATCGAGGTCGGCTTCCCGAGCGCGTCCGAAACCGACTACGACTTCATCCGCATGCTCATCGAACGTGAGCTCATCCCCGACGATGTGACGATCGTCGTGCTCACGCAGGCGCGCGAGCACCTCATCCGCAAGACCTACGAATGCCTCAAGGGCGTCAAGCGCGCGATCGTGCACTTCTACAACTCCGTCTCGGTGCTGCAGCGCGAGGTCGTCTTCCGCAAGGAGAAGGACGCGATCAAGAAGCTCGCGACCGACGCGGCCGTGCTGTGCAAGGAGCTCGAGGCGGACGCCGAGGGCGTCGACCTCTACTACGAGTACTCGCCGGAGTCCTTCACCGGCACCGAGCCCGAGTACGCCGTCGAGGTGTGCAACGCCGTCATCGACGTCATCAAGCCGACTCCCGAGCATCCGATGATCATCAACCTGCCGGCGACCGTCGAGATGACGACGCCGAACGTCTTCGCCGATGAGGTGGAGTACGTCTCGAACAATCTGCAGGACCGCGACGCGATCGTGCTTTCGCTGCACCCGCACAACGACGAGGGCATGGGCGTCGCCGCGGCCGAGCTCGGCATCCTCGCCGGCGCGGACCGTATCGAAGGCTGCCTGCTCGGCAACGGCGAGCGCACCGGCAACGTCGACCTCGTCACGCTCGGCCTCAACCTCCTCACGCAGGGCATCGACCCGCAGATCGACCTGTCCGACATCCCGCAGATCCGCCGCACCGTCGAATACTGCAACCAGATCAAGATCTCCGAGCGGCACCCCTACGCCGGCAACTTCGTGTTCACGGCGTTCTCGGGTTCGCATCAGGACGCGATCAAGAAGGGGCTCGAGGCCCGCGAGGTGGCCGCTGACATGGCCGGCGCCGAGCTGGACAACTTCGTGTGGCTCGTGCCGTATCTGCCGATCGACCCGAAGGACATCGGCCGTTCCTACGAGGCGATCATCCGCGTCAACTCGCAGTCCGGCAAGGGCGGCATGGCCTACCTGCTCAAGGCGAACCACAACCTCGATCTGCCGAAGAAGCTGCAGGTCGAGTTCGAGCGCGTCGTGCAGCAGCATGCGGACGCGACGAAGAAGGAAGTCAAGGACGAGGACATCTGGCATCTGTTCAAGGACGAGTACCTGCCCGTCGAGGAGGCCGGCACGACCGAGGCCGGCGCCGTCGTCGGTGACCAGCAGGACATGTCGCTTGAACAGTGGGGCCGTCTCAAGCTGCTCAAGGTGAGTCTGTCCTCCGGTGCGGACGGCTCGGACACGACGCTCAACGCGACCGTGCTCGACCGCGGCCTGAATGTCGGAACCGACCCGGAGGAGGCCCGCGAGATCTCCGGCACCGGCAACGGACCGATCGACGCGTTCCTCGACGCCGTCAAGGTGCTCGGCGTCGACGCGACGGTGCTCGACTACGCCGAGCATACGCTGTCGGTCGGCACCGACGCGCGCGCCGCCTCCTACGTCGAATGTGAGATTGCGCTCGAGGACGGCGAGACGAGCGTCGTCTGGGGCGTCGGCATCGATTCGTCGATTGTGACGAGCTCGCTCAAGGCGATCATCTCCGCCGTCAACCGTTCGGCGCGCTGAACGGCGTGATATGCGGACAGGCGGCCGCCGGGCTCTGAGCCCGGCGGCCGCCTGTCCGCATATCACGCGTCATCCTTCGGTGAGCATGCCGTCGGCCATATGGTAGAAGTGGTCGGCGATTTGCTGCAGTTCGTCGCTGTGATGACTTGCGATGACGACGGTATTGCCCTTATCTCGCTGCCGTGTCATCTCCTCGAGGAACACCTGAACTGAATGTTCATCCAAACCGTTGGTGGGTTCGTCGAGCAGGATGAGACGCTGATGTTCCATCAACGCCTGCACGATGGCCAATTTCTGGCGCATGCCCAGGGAATACGACTTCACCTTTTCCCGCTCGTGACTTTTGAGACCGAACAATGTGAGCAGCCTATCCGTCTCTGCGGCATCGAAATCGTGATTGATGCCGGCGAGATACTGCAGATTGTCCATTGCCGTTTCATAGGGGAGGAAACCCGGTTCCTCGATGATGATGCCGACCGCTTCGGGCAGTCTGCGGTTGAACTCCACCGGCTGGCTGTTGATGAGCACCTGTCCGGTAGTAGGGCGAATGAAACCGCAGATCGCTCGCAGCAGCATCGTCTTGCCTGACCCGTTGGGTCCGACGATGCCGTAGATGGCGCCGTGCTCGAACTGCGCGTTGACATCGCGCAGAATCGGCTTGTGTTTGATGATTTTTGAGAGATGATTGATTGCGACATGCATGAGGATGCTCCTTTCGAGATGAGTACGTCAGCGTATTTCCAATCTGCTGAACAGCAGCAGAACGGCGCCTGAGAAGATCGTGGCCAGCAATGCGCATAGCGGTAACCCGTGAGATGGCTGTGCGAACCATGCAAGCACGGGGGAGACGGTGGCGGCCATCGCATACAGCGTGATGGCCGCCAGATACCCGTAGGCGGTGGCTTCGGCGAGATGGCCGGCGTCGATGATGAGGATTAGCGTCAGCGATGTCAGCATCGCACATGCGGCGCCGGGAACCAGCGTGGCCGTCTCTGTAGGCTGTATGGCGAGCGCCACGGCGAGTTCTACGCCGCACAGCATCGCACAATAGAGGACGAGCATGACCAGATAGGCGACGAAATGACCGACGGTGCGTGGACGGCGCACATATACCAGATAATCCGGTGACGCAAGGAAATCGAAAGGGCCGCTCAACAGCAGCGCGACGGCCGTCGTCATGAATGCGATGGGCAGTAGATTCGTCAGCAGCGCAGGCGCGCTCGGATCGTCGGATGGGCGTACCATGCCGATGAATATGGCGTGGTCATGCGGCGATGAGTAATACGCGTATGTCACGATGGCGAGCAGCGTCAGCAACAGCAAACGCATGCTAAGACGTGCACAGGACGCCGCGCGCAGTCGGCCGAATATGACATGCATGTCATGTCTCCAATCGATCACGATGCCCGAAGACTGTGACAATCGTCAGAATCATGACGATGCAGTAGCCGATGAACGGCAGCAGCTGCTGAACGAGGATGATGTTCCAATCGAAACTGAGCGGATACCAGAAGAAGCATACGTACCGTTGGATGTTGCCGCCGAGTGGCAGCAACATCCAACGGGCCAGCACGAAGAACGCGATGAGTATGGCGGTCCCATATGCCCAAGGCAGGCCGCAGATGACGAGCAGCATATTGAGCAACGCCAATGACATGTTCATCATGGATGTGAGTACCGTAGTGATGAGCAGCAGCGGAATGTCATTCGCTCGTGGCAACCCTACGCGAATGGAGACGATGAGGGCGAATAACGCCACGCCGCAGACGGCGGTGGACAGGGAAATGAGCATGATATGGCGCAGATTCGCAGTCAGTTGCGTCCGGGGATCATGGCGGACGAGTGCGAAGGCGCGATACTCCACGCGCAGCAGGCATGCCAGTGTGAGTGATGCGGGCAGTACGAGCTGTGCCGCGCCTACGCGAAGGAATCCGATGGTGTCACGCTCAAAGCCATACAGCGTGCATGTCAGATAATTCATGAGCATCCCTACCGCGCAGCCGCAACATATCACGATGCCGATGGTGAGCGCAACGGGGGATACTGGAGGACGGCGCATGCGTAATTGGCGATGAAGACGATCAGGAGACATCTCGTTGTCCTTTGATGAGCAGCGGTATGGAGGTTGCCAATAGCAGCAGGATGATGGACAGGGCGATTCCTACGTAATTCTGTGCGCGCAGTTCGTCCACGGTGGCTGGGGCGAAATTCAGGAATATGATGTGCGTCCATTGGTCGCGTCCGCCTTTCCCGCTGGTTGTGAACAGCCACCACAGCAGGCTTAATGTAAATGGCACAAGCAATTCCATGTGACGACGCCGGATGAACAACGAACTGGAGATGGCCAGCGTGGCGAACAGTCCGGAAATCACGAAGACAAGCAGGCAGATGACGGCGACGCATAACCACTGATTACGCTCGTATAGTGGATACGCCCATGATTTCGATGAAACGAGTACATAGCGGTTGAGGTACAAACCGGTTTCATCCCATTCGGTGCCTTCGATGAAGTTCATATGAGGATTGACGATGCCCATCACGAGCATGTTGAGTGCCAACGGCATCAGACCGCCAATGCCGCCGAGCAGAAAACCTGCGCAGAGGGACGAGCACAGGAATATCGGGCGGTCGCAGCGGCTGATGACGAAAGGCGCACGCTTCCAATGCCGTTCTTCGGCGACGAGGCTGCCGCCGAGCAGGGCCGCCAAAAAAGGCATCAGGAACAGATACAGTCCGGCACCGCTACCGAACTGGCTGAACAGCATGACGTCCGCGAGGAAAGTGGGTTCATGATCGTACAGCACAAAACTGGCTTGGTGAGTCGTCCACCATTGCACGACGATCATGCCGACTGACAGCACGATGATGATTGCCATGCGCCCGCTCAATAGATTGCTGCGCAGCTGGCGGCGAATGATGGATCCGTTCATAGAGCCTCCGATGATGGTTAGCGTCCATGGTGGTGAAGAACTGCAAGATCCTCACCACCATGGACCTATTGCAAGTAGGGCTATCACTTGTTATCAGGAGACCAGAGTCCTGCGGCTTCCGTACCGGCGACGTTCTGCGTGTTCTGCAGACGCATATGTACTTGCTTGCGGCCGTAAATCTGATAGGTCTGATTGGTAACGTATCCGACGGATCCCGAGGTCAGCGTTACGGTACCGGAGCGCACGTCCTCATTGGAATAGCCGAGCATCCATGCGCGGATGGTTCGGTTGCCGGAAACGCTTGATGCCGAGATGTATCCGTCAGAAGTGTTCTGCTTCTGCCGATTTGGGGTATCCGCGGTGTTCCAGTTAGTGAGGTAGGCACTCCAACCGGTCTTGGCCGTATTGCCCGCAAGGGCAGGGAAGGCAAAGCAGAACGTGGATGCGGCGATGGCCAGCAACGCGATTGCTTTGCGACTCAGGTTTTTGCTTTTCATGGCAACTCCTTTACATCGTTTTCTTCTTCGTCGAATAATCGATGAATGGACATACCTCAGTGTATTGGGGTGGGAGCGTGGCGCCAAAGCCATGTAAAGAAAACACTACATGGCTGTTCTGTGGGCATTCGGCGGGGTGATGAAGGAGCATGAGCTACAATGCTGAGACGCGGCGCGCGCAGACGGATGCGCCGTGCCGACTCGGCAATGAACGCCGAGAGAGAAGGATGAACGTCTCGGATGGGGAGGGGAGATATGGCGATACCAGTGCTTGCCGTCATCGACAACGATGCATGGGCATTGCAGACGATCACGCAGTGGCTGAAGGCGCAACCGCAGCAATGCACATTGGCGTGGGCCACCACATCCTGTGCGCAGGCGGTGCACGGGTGCCTGTACGGGAAACCGGATGTGGATGTGCTGCTCGTGGATATGGCGCTCGGCGCGATGAGCGGTCCGAACCTGTGCAAGACCATCCGCATGCACTCGCCGCGTCCGGCGGTGCTCGGCATGACCGCTTTCGATCCGGAACTGTTTCGTGACGATCTGGCTGTGGCCGGCGCGCAAGGCATCATGGACAAGCAGTCCATCATCCCCGGTCTGATGCCGTGGCTTGCGCCCCTCGCCGAAGGCGGCAGCATCCAACCTGAGACCTTCCATGATGCGCACGCGGCCCATCGAATCCTGTGCGCATCCCCGCAGACGCCGGCGGCCAAAGACATCAGAGACAACGAACTCAGCCCACGTGAACGGGAGGTGCTCGCGTTGTATGCGCAAGGCAAGACGACGGACGAAGTGGCCGGCGTCATGGCCGTCGCCCGTAACACCATCTACACTTTCGTCGACCGCGCCTCCGGAAAACTGGGCGTGCGCAACCGTGCCGAAGCCATCGAGAAAGCGCGATGGTATGGCCTGCTGTGATCTTCGTGCCACTGACTTCACCAGTGCCGTGCGCGAGCGCGCCCGCCATATGCCGTACATGTTGCTGCGCGGTGTCGCGGCCTTGTGGACGGTGATGCTCGTATTGGACGCATGCCGGCTCGTCGGGGAAAGTCGATGGATCTCCTGCTGCATCGCCGGCGTCGAAATCGCCTGCCTGTGGTTGTTGGCGAGCCGTCCTCTCGTCGGTGTCGTGCCGGTCGCCATTCTGTGGTGCATGTCCCTCGTCAGTCCGATTCCGGTGCCGCCCGCTTTCGGCTATGTGGGGTTGACGGCCGTAGGCGTGCTGGGATACCTCGGCATGCCGCTGGCCATCCTTTTCGCGTTTGTCTTCATGGCGGTGGATTACGTGTCGCATCTGCTGATGGCCGATTTCGTCGCGCCGTTGGCGATCATGCCGGCGCTGACGATGTGTGCTGACATGCTGTTCGCCGGCGTCGTCGGCTGCATCGTGCGCATTGTGCGCAGGAACATGCGCGAACGCGACCGTTGGCGCGTGCAGCAGCAGCATATGGCCGTCGCGGCGCGGTTGCATGACGAGGCGTGCAACGATCTCGTCTATGCGTTGCTGACGTTGCGCCGTTCGCAGGTCGAAACAGTGAGCACCAACGATGATGAGGAACACGAACGCCTCGCGCAGGTGTGCGCCGCCGTTGAAGACGCGCTCGCATCGGTGCGTTCGGGCATCCTTCTGCTGCGCGCGTCCGACGACGGCGACGAACACCGCACGGAGCGTCGTCGTACGCTGCCGGTGCTTGCGGCGATCGAATGGCAGCATAGCCGTGTGCGCGAGCTCGGCTTCGACGGATTGACGTCGGTCAGCGACGGCGCCCGTTTCGTCACGTCCGGCGCCGACCGCATCGCCGCGCTTGACGGGCTGATTCGTGAACTGTTCGGCAATCTGGTCAAATACGCCGACGCCGCACATCCGTTCGTCTGCTCCGTCAACATTCAGGGGGACATGCTGTATCTGTCGTGGTGCAACACGCGCGCCGCACGGCCGAACGTGACGGCGTCCTCAGGCTCGGGCATCGCCGGTTGCCGACGACTGTTCGAACAATGCGGCGGCGCGCTCGCGGCTGGTGCCGGCGACGGCGCGTTGTGGTGCGTCGAGGCGTCAATGCCGCTGCACGGCGCTTCGACGATGCCTGATTGAGCCGAATCGCTGTCCCCGTCATCGATTCCATATACATACAACGAGTACATACAACGGGCAGGGGTGTCCTTTCGAAGCACATGCGAAAGGACACCCCCACCCGGTCCGCCTGTTTGTCTGCCGTCCGACGCGGTCATGTCAACTGCGCCGGACGCGGCCCGCTCATCCGCTATTGCCGGATTGCTGCTGCGGCTCAGTGGTCGGCTGCGTATCCGGTTGCGTCGGTTGTGCCGGTTGCGTCGGTTCGGTGGTCGGTTGTGCCGTCTGCGTCGGCTCGGTGGTCGGTTGTGCCGTCTGCGTCGGCTCGCTCGTCGGCTTGTCGTTCGCTGTCTGTGACGGCGATGCGTTTTGCGTCGGCGACGCGCTCTGCGATGCCGACTCGCTGGGCGATTCGCTCGGCGTGATCGTGTTCTGCCCCTGATTCGTCGTCGGCGCGCGCGATCCGCCCAGGCCCCAGTCGCCGTCCGGGCCGCCGATCTTGCCATTGTCGACGGCGGTCGGGAACTGCTCGACCGGCATGTCGGCGACGGCCGTCGACATGAACTCGGCGAACAGATGCGCCGGATAGCCGGTCGAGGAGACGCCGTAGCCGGCGAAGGACGGCACGACGAGGTTCTCGCCGTTCTCGCCCGGATTCCAGATCGCCCACACGTTCATCAGCTGCGGCGTGTAGCCGACGAAGCTCGCCGCCGTCTCGTCGTTCGCGGTGCCGGATTTGCCGGCGACCGGACGGCCGAGCTGCGAGGAGACGCCGGCGGCGGTGCCGTAGGTCGTCGTGCCGAGCATCGCGTTCTGCGTGAGCGCGCAGGCGTTCTCGTCGAAGACCTTCTTCGGCTCCGGGTTCGCCTTGTACATGTCCTTGTCGTCCTTCGTGACGTGGTCGACGATGTGCAGCGTGTTCTTCGTGCCGTTGTTCGCGATCGTCGAATGACCCTGCGCGAGATCCCAGACGGTCAGCGAGTTGATGCCGAGGATGTTGTAGAGCGTGTCCTCCTGGATGTCGCCGGTGATGCCGGCGTCATGCGCGATCTGCGCGTAGCGTTCCGGCGTCAGATGCTCGTTGACGTTCATGAATACGGTGTTCACCGAGTTCGCCGTCGCCTGGTTGAGGTTGATCGTGCCCCAGCTGATGCCGAGCGCGTTCGGCACCTCGGCGAAGGTGCCCGGCGTCGTCTCGAAGAGTTCCGGTGAATTGCCGTTGAACAGCGTCTGGAAGCTCACGTCGTCCTGCGCGGCGCCGATGAGGCCGAAGGGCTTCATCGTCGATCCGGGCTGGAACGTTGCCTGCGTCGCGTTGTTGAGCTGCTGCTTGAGGTAGTCCTGTCCCGCGTACATCGCGCGCACCGAGCCGCTGCTCTGCTCGACGGCGATGCCGCCCACCTGCAGCGTTTCCGGCATGCCTTCGGGCCGTTCGTCGCCGACCTGCTGCATGCGGTCCTGCATCGCCTTGTCGAGCGTCGTGACGACTTTGTAGCCGCCGGTCTCCAGTTCGTCCTTCGTGAAGGCCTTGTTGTTCGTCAGCTCCGTCTCGACCGTCGACAGGATGTAGCCGGTCGGCCCCTCGTAGTCGTTGCTGGGGACGTACTCCTTGACTTCGGGGAACTTCGCGTCGGCCGCCTGCTGGTCGGTCAGGTAGCCGTCGTTCTTCATGATGTCGACGACGCGGTCGAAGCGCTTCTGCGCCTGCTGCGGGCTGACGGCCGGGTCCCAGGTGCTCGGCGCCGGGATGATGCCGGCGATCATCGCGGCCTCGGAGGGCGTGAGGTCCTTCGCGTCCTTGCCGAAATACGCCTGGGCGGCGGCCTGGATGCCGTAGGCGCCGCGGCCCAGATAGATCGTGTTCATGTAGTTGCACAGCACTTCGGACTTGTCCTGCGAGTTCGCGATCTTCATCGCGAGGATCGCCTCGCGGATCTTGCCGGTGTAGGACGTCGTTTCGCCCAGATAGTAGCGTTCCGCGTACTGCTGCGTGATCGTCGAGCCGCCCTGGCGGGTGCCCTTCGTCAGGTTGTTGTACAGCGCGCGCGCCATGCCGGTGATGTCGATGCCCTTGTTCGTCCAGAATGAACGGTCCTCGGAGGCGACGATCGCATTGCCGACGTAGTCGGGCAGCGTCGAGCAGTTGACGATCTCACGGTTCTGTTCGGAGAACGAGCCGATCGGCGTCGTGCCGTCGCTGTAGTAGACGGTCGTCTTCTCGGCGAGCGCGACCTTCTCCGGCTGCGGGATGTCCGTCGTCGCATACAGATAGGCGAACGCTCCGATGCCGAGGGCGAGGATGACGCCGATGACGCCGAGCAGGATCTTCCACCACAGGCCTTTGTGCTTTTTCTTCGGGTCCTTCTTGTTCTTCGGCGCGCGATGGTTCCTGCGCGCGCCGTCGGGGCCTGCCGATGTCTTTCTCGCGTTCGTGGAGCCGGACGACGCCCTGTGCGCGCCGCCCGCCGCACCCGAACGTACGGTACGTGTCTGTGAAGCCATGCCATCCACGGTAATCGGCGTACCTGAAAAACCGCCGTCGCTTCGCCGAAGGGCGCATCGGAGCCGCCGACTACGCCGGCGTAGGTTTTTCCTGCATACACGGTAACGTTAGTGTCTTGAAGGTCCTTCGGCAGTCCACCGCGGGCAATGCGCGGTATGCTGAAAGGCGAACAACGCACGCAACTAGAGGAGTCATTTTTCATGAGCATTCGCGTGGCTATCGCCGGTGTGGGCAATTGCGCCTCGTCACTGGTGCAGGGTGTCGAGTATTACAAGGACACCAAGGATGAGGATAAGATCCCTGGACTGATGCACAACAACTTCGGCGGCTACCGTGTGCGCGACATCGAGTTTGTCACCGCGTTCGACGTCGACGCCGACAAGGTCGGCAAGGATCTGTCCGAGGCGGTCTTCTCGTCGCAGAACAACACGATCAAGTTCTCCGACGTGCCGAATCTGGGCGTCGAGGTGCAGCGTGGACCGACGCTCGACGGTCTGGGCGAGTACTACCGCGAGATGATCGAGGAGTCGGACAAGGAACCGGTCGACGTGGCCCAGGTGCTGCGCGACAACAAGGTCGACGTCCTCGTCTCCTATCTGCCGGTCGGCTCCGAGGAGGCCGACAAGGCGTATGCGCAGGCCGCGATGGACGCCGGCTGCGCGTTCGTCAACTGCCTGCCGGTGTTCATCGCCTCCGACCCGGAGTGGGCGCAGAAGTTCCGTGACGCCGGCGTGCCGATCATCGGCGACGACATCAAGAGCCAGGTCGGCGCGACGATCACGCACCGAGTGCTCGCCCGCCTGTTCGAGGACCGCGGCGTGCATCTCGACCGCACCTACCAGCTCAACGTCGGCGGCAACATGGACTTCATGAACATGCTGCAGCGTTCGCGCCTCGAATCGAAGAAGATCTCGAAGACGCGCGCCGTCACGTCGATCGTCCCCCACGAGATGGACCCGTACAACGTCCACATCGGCCCGTCCGACTACGTCGCATGGCTCGACGACCGCAAGTTCGCGTTCGTCCGCCTCGAGGGCACGACCTTCGGCGACGTCCCGTTGAGCCTCGAGTACAAGCTCGAGGTGTGGGATTCGCCGAACTCGGCCGGCATCGTCATCGACGCCGTGCGCGCCGCGAAGATCGCGCTCGACCGCGGCCTCGCCGGCCCGGTGCTCGCGCCGTCCTCCTACTTCATGAAGTCCCCGGCCGTGCAGCATGAGGACAATGAGGCGCGCCAGCTCGTCGAGGAGTTCATCGCCGGCAAGGTCGAGGCGAACGAGGCCGAGCTCGACGCCGACGTGGCCAAGGCGAAGGCCGACGGCAAGGACGTCTGGAAGGCCTGAGCCCGAAGCGTCGCCGTTCGACGGCTGTCTGAAGGCCGCCCATGCCCCCGTGGCGTGGGCGGCTTTCGTCATATCCGCGGCATGCCGTGTGTTGCGGTGTCGGGGCATGGTGTACACTGATGAATGCCTCCGCGTGGCACTATGTCACCCAATCCCCCCAGGGCAGGAATGCAGCAAGGGTAAGTGGCCTCTGGTGGGTGCGCGGAGGTTTTTCCGTATTCACGAGGTTTTTCCCCACTTGCGCTACAGTCGGTAGCATGACCGAGCACATGCATGACACCCCGTCCGCGCATCCCGACGCCGGCGCGACGCAGCCCTCCGCTGACGCGACGCACTGGTCCGCGCTCGAGAAGCCGCAGCGCCCCGCACCGCTGCCGGTGCCGCAGGGCGGCGCCGATAAGCCCAATGAGGAGGACGTCCTCGCGCAGGACATGAAGGACAAGCTCGCGCAGCTCGATCCGCTGACGTTGCGCCCGCGCCCGTCGAGCGTCGTGCTGGGCGTCGTCTTCGGCGTCGTCTTCCTCGCGATCGCCGCCGCCGTCTACTGGCTCGGCGTGCGCACCGTCGCCGGGCAGACCTTCGAGGACCTCGCGATCGTCAACTATGCGTCGACGATGCCGTCGTGGCTCGGCTTCGGCCATCTGCAGTCGCCGATCATCATCGGCGTCGCGCTCGCCTTCGGCGCCGCCGCCTTCGTCGTCGCCGCGCTGCGCCGGCGGTGGTGGCTCGTCGGGCAGCTCGCTGTTTACGGCGCCGTCTGCTTCGCCGCGGCGAGACTGCTCAAGCCGTACCTGCCGAGGCCGTTCCTCATCTACGTCGAATCGTCGGTCAACAATTCCGCGCCGTCGGGGCACACGATGCTCGCCGCGGCCGCGGGGCTCGTGCTGCTGTGCGCGGTGCCGCACGCATGGCGTGCCGCGTGCGCCGTGCTGTCGACGGTGTGCACGATCGTCGTCGGCGCATCGGTCGTCTTCGACCAGTGGCACCGGCCGAGCGACGTGCTGATGGCGATGTTCATCGCCGGCGGCCTGATGATGCTCACGCTGGCGTGCACGCGCGCCTCGGGCATGGACCGTCCCGGCGACCGCGTCTCGTCGCCGTCGATCCAGCTCGTCGCGACCGCGTTGATCACGCTCGGGCTGTGCGCGATCGCGTACGGCGTCTACGTCGTCTGGCAGGTGCAGCCCGGGCTCGTGTCGTCGGCGGGCTGGGCGGCCTCGGGATCGTGCGCGGCGACGACGGCGCTCGTCTTCGGATGCGCCGCGTTCGTCAACGGCATGGTGCTGATGATGCGCCAGCTGACGGCCGCGCCGTTGACGAAGCTCGGGCTCATCGGCGCGCCGCCGGCGCCGCCCAAAGCGAAATGAACGGCGTCGAAACGCCCCGATCGGCGCCGAGACGCGCCGGGCCGGCGCAGTCGATTGCGCAGCCCGTGAGTAATATGGCGTGCGAATACCGCATGTAAGGAGAAATCATGACTGCAGGCAGCAAGCTCGTGATCGTCGAATCCCCGGCGAAGGCCAAGAAGATCGGCGGCTACCTCGGGGACGGGTACACCGTGCTCGCTTCGGTGGGGCATATTCGCGACCTTGCCCAGCCGAGTCAGGTTCCCGCTGACCAAAAGGCGCGCTTCGGCAAGTTCGGCGTCGATGTGGACGACGGGTTCAAACCCTACTACATCGTCGGCGCGGACAAGAGGAAGACCGTCGCCGAGCTGCGCGCCGCGCTCAAGGACGCCGACGAGCTCTTCCTCGCGACCGATGAGGATCGCGAAGGCGAGGCGATCGCATGGCATCTCGTGCAGACGCTCAAGCCGAAGGTACCGGTCAAGCGCATGGTGTTCCACGAGATCACGCCGGAGGCGATCCGCGCGTCGCTTGAGCATACGCGCGAGGTCGACGGCCATATGGTCGATGCGCAGGAGACGCGTCGCGTGCTCGACCGCCTCTACGGTTACGAATTGTCTCCGGTGCTGTGGCGCAAGGTCGGCCCGGGACTGTCCGCGGGGCGCGTGCAGTCGGTCGCCACGCGTCTGATCGTCGAACGCGAGCGCGAACGCATGGCATTCGTGCGCGCGCCGTACTGGGACGTCGTCGCGCAGCTGCAGGCGCCGGACGCGCTCGGCGCCGACGTGGCCTTCGAGGCGCGTCTGGTCGCCGTCGACGGCCATCGCGTCGCCGGGTCGAAGGACTTCACGTCGCGCGGCGAACTCACCGAGGCCGCGCGCAAGGACGGCGTGCGCCAGCTGGGGCAGGCCGACGCCGCCGCGATCGCCGCCGCGCTCGGGCAGGCGCCGTTCAGCGTCGCCGACGTCGAGAAGAAGCCGTATCGGCGCCGTCCGCAGCCGCCGTTCACGACGTCGACGATGCAGCAGGCCGCCGGCAACCGTCTCGGCATGTCGTCGAGGCAGACGATGCGCGCCGCGCAGATGCTGTACGAGAACGGCTACATCACCTATATGCGTACCGATTCGGTCACGCTCAGCCAGGAGGCGATCCACGCCGCGCGCGAATCGGTCGCGCGCGAGTTCGGCGAGCAGTATCTGTCCGAGAGCCCCAAGCAGTACGCGACGAAGACGGCGGGCGCGCAGGAGGCGCACGAATGCATCCGTCCGGCGGGCTCGCACTTCCGCGATCCGTCGCAGCTCGCCGGCAAGCTGCCGCCGGACCAGCTCAAGCTGTACACGCTCATCTGGCAGCGCACGCTCGCCTCGCAGATGGCCGACGCGACCGGTTCGACGGCCACAGCGCGTTTCACCGCCGGCGCCGGCGACCGCGGCGAGACGACGTTCCAGGCTTCGGGCACCGTCATCGAGTTCCCCGGCTTCCTGCGCGTGCTCGGCGAGCACCGCAAGGGCGCGAAGGACGACGAGGCGTCGCTGCCGCCGATGAGCCCGGGCGACGTGCTGCACGCGCGGGACGTGAAGGCGGACGGCCATGAGACGCAGCCGCCGGCGCGCTACACCGAAGCCTCGCTCGTCAAGACGCTCGAGGCGAAGGAGATCGGCCGCCCGTCCACCTACGCGAGCATCATCTCGACGATCATCGACAGGAAATACGTGTACGAGCGCGGCCGCGCGCTCATCCCGTCGTGGCTCGCGTTCGCCGTGACGAAACTGCTCGAGACAAAGTTCCCCAAGTATGTCGACTACCAGTTCACGGCGGATATGGAGAACGGCCTCGACGAGATCGCGCACGGCAGGGACACCGGGCGCGACTGGCTCACCGCCTTCTATTTCGGCACCGGCAAGGACGCGGCGAGGAACGCCGATGAAGTGCATGAGGGACTGCAGCAGCAGGTCGCGCAGCTCGGCGAGATCGACGCACGCGCGATCAATACGATTGAGATCGGCGACGGCATCAATGTGCGTGTCGGCCGCTACGGCCCGTATCTCGAGGACATGAAGCACCTCGACGACAAGGGCAATCCGAAGCACGCGTCGATCCCGGAGACGCTCGCGCCGGACGAGCTCACCGTCGCCGAGGCGCACAAGCTCATCGACGAGAACGCCGGCGGTCCGCGCGTGCTCGGCGCCGACCCGGCGACCGGCGGCACCGTCGAGCTGCGCAACGGCCGTTTCGGCCCGTACATCGCGCTCGTCGAGGAAGGCTCGGATGCGCGTCCGAAGATGGCGTCGCTGTTCAAGTCGATGACGCCGGAGACGATCACGCTTGACGACGCGCTCAGATTGCTGAGCCTGCCGCGACTCGTCGCGTCCTACGACGAGACCGACGAGAAGACCGGCGAGACGGGCACGACGAAGATCCTTGCGAACAACGGCCGCTACGGCCCGTATCTGACGCGCGAACGCGCCGACGGCACGAGCGAGACGCGTTCGCTCGAGAACGAGGACATGATCTTCACGGTGACCGGGCAGCAGGCGCGCGACCTGTTCGCGCAGCCGAAGTACGGCCGCGGCCGCCGCGCCGCGAAGCCGCCGCTGCGCGAACTCGGCAACGATCCGACGACGAACAAGCCGGTGACGATCAAGGAAGGCTTCTACGGCGCCTACATCACCGACGGCGAGACGAACCGTTCGCTGCCCAAGCAGTACGATCCGAAGACGATCTCCGCCGAGGACGCGTTCCGTCTGCTCGCCGAGAAGCGCGCGGCCGGCCCGGCCAAGCGCCGTGGCCGCAAGGCGTCGGCGAAATCGTCGAAATCGTCGAGGTCCGCGAAGACGAAGCCGGTGAGCGCCGCGCAGGCCGCCCGCGAGGAGCGCCGCAGAAAGGTGCGTGAATTCGCCGACCAGGGATGGCCGAACGCGCGTATCGCGCGCGAGATCGGCTCGACGCCCGCCACCGTCAAGTCGGACATCGAGTATCTGAGCGAGCATGACGGCTACGTGCGCCCGGCCGTCGCGTCGAGGCGCTGAGCGGCGGCATGACGATGGCGCAACAGGGATTGTTCGTCTCCTTCGAAGGCGTCGACGGCGCCGGCAAGACGACGCAGGTTGAGCGTCTCGCCGACCATTGGCGCGCGCGGGGCAGGGAGGTGGTCGTCACGCGCGAGCCGGGCGGCACGTCGCTCGGCGTCGAGATCCGGCGGCTGCTGCTGCACGGCGACGCACCGATCGCGGCGCGCGCCGAGGCGCTGCTGTTCGCCGCCGACCGCGCTCAGCACGTCGCCGAGACGATCCGCCCGGCGCTTGAACGCGGCGCGATCGTCATCACCGACCGGTACCTCGATTCGTCACTCGCCTATCAGGCGGGCGGCCGCGAACTGACGGCCGACGAGATCCGCGGGCTGAGCATGTGGGCGACCGGCGGCCTGCTGCCGCGGCGCACCTATCTGCTCGACGTCGATCCGGAGCTCGCGCATGCGCGGCTCACGCACGCCGACGACCGCATCGAATCGGCCGGCGACGCCTTCCGACGGCGCACGCGCCGCGCGTTCCTCGACCTCGCCGGGCGCGAGCCGGAGCGTTTCCTCGTCGTCGACGCATCGGCGCCGGCCGACGACGTCGCGCGTACGATTTGCCAAGACAGCGCGAATCTGGTTGGGTGAGACGTCATGAGCGTGTGGGACACCTTGGTGGGGCAGGACCGCGTCGTCGAACAGCTGCGCGCGGTCAGCTGCGGCGACCCGAAGATGCTGGCGCAGTCATGGCTGATCTGCGGCCCTCCCGGTTCGGGCCGCTCCAACATGGCGCGCGCGTTCGCGGCCGCGTTGGAGAGCCCGGACCACGGCCTCGGCGACGAGCCGACGAAGGCCGTGCGCGAGGTGTTCGCGGGCACGCATCCGGACGTGACGACATTGACGACCGACAAGGTGACGATCGGCATCGACGAGGTGCGCGACCTCGTGACGACGGCCGAGCAGATGCCGCGCAGCGGCCCGTGGCGCATCATCATCATCGAGGACGTCGACCGCATGCTCGAACGCACGACGAACGTGCTGCTCAAGGAGATCGAGGAGCCGAGCCCGCGCACGATCTGGCTGCTGTGCGCGCCGAGCGCGCAGGACGTGCTGCCGACGATCCGTTCGCGCACGCGCATCGTCAACCTCGGCGTGCCTTCGGACGCGCAGGTCGCGCAGTACCTCGAGGACCGGCATGGCGTCGACCACAACCTCGCCGTGCGCGCCGCGCGGCTCGCCGAAGGGCACATCGGCGTCGCGACGCTGTACGCGACCGACTCGCAGGTGCTCGCCGACCGCGACGAGCTCGTCGTCGGCGTCCTCGGGCTGCGCAGGACGTCGCAGGCGATCCTGCTCGCCGGCTCCCTGCTCGACAGCGCGAAGGCGCAGGCCGCCGCCGACGTGGCCAAGCGCGGCGACAAGGCGCGCGCCGAGTTCCTGCGCCTCAACGGCCTGCAGGAGGGCGACCGTGTGCCGCCGTCGCTGCGCCCCGCGTACAACGCATTGACGAAGACCGACGACGTCAAACGCCAGACGACGCGCCGTACGCGCGACGTGCTCGACCGCGCGCTCAACTCGGTCGCGAGCGTCTACCGCGACGTCGCCGTGCTGCAGAACGACGCCGAGGAATCGGTCGGCCTCGTCAACGTCGAGAACCGGCGCGCGATCGCCGACCTGAGCGCTCGGCTGCGAAGGGAGCGGACGATCGGCTGCCTCGACGAGATCAACGTCGCGCGCCGGCGTCTGCTCGGCAACGGCAACGCGCTGCTCGTGATCGAAGCGCTGTTTTGCGCGCTCGCCGATATGTGAGCGGCCGACGGCGATTCGCGACACGCGATATATCAGCCATGCGTCGCCATGCGCGCCGCCGATGCGCGATACTGGAGTCATGCTAGTTTCCGCAGATTTCACCACCGTGCCGGACCTTTACGCCAAGCAGGCGCCCGATGACGCCCGCGTGGACGGCGTGCCGTGCATCTCCTTCCCCTTCTACATCGACCATCTCAATCCGGCCGTCAAATACCTGCATTGGGAGTTCAGCGATCCCGATTCGATTCCGGTGTGCGGATTCGAATGGATCCACTGGACGATGGCGAACCTGCCGGTCGACGCGATCATGTTCGATCCGTCGGACGCGCATGCGCTGCAGATTCCCGCCGATTTCTCGCGCAAAGTCAACGCGATGATCCCGGAGGCGGCGCAGGGGCGCAATTCGCAGGCGTCGCCGCTCTACGGCCAGGACCAGCAGAACCTGCAGCTCGTCGCGCGATACACCGGTCCGCAGCCGCCGGATCAGGACCATCGCTATGTGCTGCAGATCTGGGGCACGACCGAGCCGATCCCGGATCTCGAGCAGGGCTTCTGGCTCAATGCGATGCTGCACGGCCTCGAGCATGCGCAGGTCGTCGACGGCGGCGGCATCACGCTCGTCGGCAGCTGCTGAAACCCCGCTCCACCCATGGAGTAATTTGCCGGTCCGATGCCTCATGCGCCGCAAAACGCGGTAGAACGGTAGAACAAGTGGGAACACGAGCAGAGCGCATGGGAGGGCGGCGTCCCGCGCCGCATCCCCATGGGCTGTGCCCCATGCATGGAAAAGAGGCATCGTATGGCATGCACCACCATTCTAGTCGGCAAAGGCGCGAGCTATGACGGATCGACGATCATCGCGCGCAACGAGGACGACGAACCGGGATCGTTCAACAACAAGAAGCTCATCATCGTCAGGCCGGAGGCCCAGCCCCGCACCTACACGAGCGTCAACGGGCATCTGACGATCGACCTCCCCGACGATCCGCTGCAGTATTCGGAGACGCCGAATTCGTTCACGAGCGACGGCGTGTGGGGGGAGGCCGGCATCAACGAGGCGAACGTTGCGATGACGGCGACCGAGACGATCACGTCGAACGCGCGCGTCCTCGGCGCCGATCCGCTCGTCCCGTACACGCCCGCGGTCGGCAAGCCGGGCGACGCCGGATATGTGCCGGAATCGGCCGGCGGCATCGGTGAAGAGGACCTCGTCACGATCGTGCTGCCGTACATCCGCACCGCGCGTGAGGGCGTGCGTCGTCTCGGCGCGCTGCTGGAGAGGTACGGCACGTACGAAAGCAACGGCATCGGGTTCTCGGACGCGCACGAAGTGTGGTGGATCGAGACGGTCGGCGGCCATCATTGGATCGCGCGCCGCGTGCCCGATGACTGCTACGTCGTCAACCCGAACCGTCTGGGCATCGACGACTTCGACTTCGAGGACGCCTACGGCGAGCAGCGGGAATACATGTGCTCCGAGGACCTGCGCGAGTTCATGGACCTGCACCATCTGGATGTCGACTTCGCGCTCGAGGGACGCTTCGACCCGCGTGACGCCTTCGGCTCCCATTCGGACATGGACCACGTCTACAACACGCCGCGCGCGTGGATGATCGAAAAGTACTTCAATCCGCTCGACGAGACCTGGGACGGCCCGGACGCCGACGTGCGCCCGAGCGACGACGACATCCCGTGGTGCCGTCAGCCGGACAAGAAGATCACGATCGAGGACGTCGACTACGCGCTGTCTCTGCATTACCAAGGCACGAAGTACGATCCGTACGGCAAGCTCGGCACCGACGCGACGCGTCACCTGTACCGTCCGGCCGGCATCAACCGCACCTGCGAACGCTCGATCATGCAGATTCGCCCGTACGCGCCGCAGGTCGACCGTGCGATTCACTGGATCACCTTCGCGTCGACGCCGTTCAACGCGACGGTGCCGTTCTTCGCGAACGTCGACGCGATGCCGGCATATGTGAGCGACACGACGTCCGAGGTCACGCTCGACAGCTACTACTGGGCGAGCCGTCTGCTCGCCGTCCTCGGCGACTCCGACTACGCCGGCACCGCGGAGCAGATCGCGCACTACAAGCAGACGGTCGCGGCGCTCGGCCATCAGATGGTCTTCGCGACCGACGAGCAGCTCGGCCGCCTCGGCGTCGACGCGACGCGCGCCGCCGCCGCCCGCGGCGTCAAGGACGAGGAGCTCGGCATCCCGGCGGACGTCGAGCCGATGGAGCCGAAGGACGTCACCGACGCGACGCGCAACCCGAAGGCGCGCGAGCTGCTCACGGCCGCGAACACGACGATGGCCGCGCAGCTCAAAGCGCAGACGCAGACGATCATCGCGCAGTGCCTGCAGGCGACGAGCGTCAACATGAAGAACGCGTTCAGCATGGCCGACTTCTAAACCGTGCCCGACCGTGCGTGGCGCGCGCCGTACGCGCCATGCTCCATGCGCCGTCGGCATACGCAGCGCTATGCGTATGCCGACGGCGTATTTCGTATCATGGTTGGACGAATGCGGCGCATTGGCCTATCCTCCTACAATGGCCGTGGAGGCCGCCCGCACGCCGGCGCAGACGGCGCGGGCGGCACCATCCGCATCATCTGACACCATGGGAGAGATATGAGCTGTACAACCCTGCTCGTCGGCAAGGACGCAAGCTACGACGGATCGACGATCATCGCGCGCAACGAGGACAGCTGCAACGGCGAGTTCGACCCGAAGCGGTTCGTCATCGTCAGGCCCGAGGATCAGCCGCGTCACTACAAGTCGGTGCTTTCGCACGTCGAGATCGAGCTGCCCGACGACCCGCTGCAGTATTCGAGCGTGCCGAACGCGATCCGCAAAAGCGGCATCTGGGGCGAGGCCGGCGTCAACGAGGCGAACGTCGCGATGAGCGCCACCGAGACGCTGACGACGAACGCACGCGTGCTCGGAGCCGACCCGCTCGTCGAGTTCGCGCCGGCGGTCGGCAAGCCGGGCGACGACTACTACAAGCCCGAGGTCGCCGGCGGCATCGGCGAGGAGGATTTCGTCACGATCGTGCTGCCGTACATCAGGACGGCGCGTGAGGGCGTCGCCCGTCTCGGCGCGCTGCTCGAACGGTACGGCACCTACGAGATGAACGGCGTCGCGTTCAGCGACGTCAACGAGATCTGGTGGCTCGAGACGGTCGGCGGCCACCATTGGATCGCGCGCCGCGTGCCCGACGACTGCTATGTGACGATGCCGAACCAGCTGGGCATCGACGAGTTCGACCTCGACGACGCGCTCGGCGACCAGCGCGACTACATGTGCTCCGCCGACCTCGGGGAGTTCATCGAACGCAACCATCTGAGCCTCGCCGTCGAGGGCGCGTCGCCGTTCTCGCCGCGTGACGCCTTCGGTTCGCATTCCGACTCCGACCATGTCTACAACACGCCGCGCGCATGGTACATGCAGCGCTACTTCAATCCGCTCGACGAGGTGTGGGACGGCCCGGACGCCGACCACAAGCCGGACGCCGACGACATCCCGTGGTGCCGCCAGCCGGACCGCAAGATCACGATGGAGGACGTCAAGTACATCCTGAGCTCCCACTACCAGGAGACGCCCTACGACCCCTACGGCACACGCGGCGACGACGCGTCTCGCACGCGCTTCCGCCCGATCGGCATCAACCGCACGAACCATCTCGCCGCGATGCAGATTCGCCCGTACCGCCCGCAGGTCAACCGCGCCGTGCAGTGGATCGCCTACGGCTCGAACCCGTTCAACGCGATGGTCCCGTTCTTCCCGAACGTCGACGATACGCCCGCCTATCTGCGCGACACGACGGCGCGCGTGACCTCGGAGAACTTCTACTGGGTGAACCGGATCATCGGCGTGCTGTGCGACGCGCAGCACGCGCAGACATTGTCCGCCGTCGAGAACTACCAGCAGAGGGTCGGCGCGCTCGGCCACGCGATGCTGCGCGCCGCCGACGAGCAGGTGAACCGCCTCGGCGGCGACGTCGTGCTCGAGGCCGCCGCCCGCGAGCACGAGTACGACGACGGATTCGCCGAGGACGACCTCGTCGAGGACGTGCAGCCGATGGAGCCGGACGGGATCATCGAGGCCGTGCGCGACCCCGAGGTGCGCGGCGTGCTCGCGACGGCGAACGAGGATCTCGCGTGCCAGCTCAAGAGGGAGACCGAGAAGCTGCTCGACACGGCGCTGTACACGTCGAGCCTCGCGATGAAAAACCATTTCGCGATGTCCGACAACTGATCGCCGCTGTTCATCGCACGATGATCCGAAGGCGGCGCGCATGGGCCGCCCGCCCGCGTGCGCCGGCTTTCGCCGTTCGCATCGTGATGGGGGACGTCTCGTGGCCGCAGCGTGCTGATATGTTGGAACAGGCAGCTCAACCACCGGAAAGGAACGTGCAGTGTCGCTCATCGAGAATTTCACCAAGCCTTACGGATTGGTCGACAAGATCGACGCATTCGGTTATCTCGACTCCCTCAACAACAACCCCGACGCTCCGCGCAAGCACGGCAAGGTCGTCCTCGTCACCGCGGACACGCCGCTCAAGGCGTCGCGCGGCGAAGGCAAGACGACGACGACGATCGCGCTCATCGACGCGCTCAACGCGCGCGGCATCGACGCGGCCGCGGTGCTGCGCCAGCCGAGCATGGGCATCACGGCGGCCGGCTCGAAGGGCGGCGCCTCCGGTGGCGGCAAGGCGTCGCTGACGCATCCCGAGCTCATCGACTGGGGTCTGTGCGGTGAAATGGGCGCGATCGAGGCGGCGCAGAACCTGCTCGCCTCCTTCGCCGAGAAGGCCGTCGACGACGGTCTGCTCGACACGGTGCTCGTCCCGCGCGTCTCCGAAGTGCCGTCGCGTTCGCTGCGCAGCGTCGTCGTCGACGCCGGCAAGAACGACGTGCGCGAGAAGACCGTGCTCACGCCTACCTGCGAGCTGATGCAGATCGTCGTGCTGTCGCGTTCGATGGACGAGATCGCCGATCGCGTCGCGAAGATGATCGCCGGCACGAAGGACGGCAAGGCCGTGACCTTCGGCGAGTTCATCGACCTGTGGCGCGTCACGAACATCCTCGCCGACGCCGTCAAGCCGGCGAAGACCGAGACGAAGAACGGCTCGCCGGTGTATGTGCACGGCGGTCCCTTCGCGAACGTCTCGATCGGCATCCCGTCGCTCGTATCCGTCGAGATGGCGTGCGCGCAGCATGACGTCGTCATCGTCGAGGCCGGTTACGGCGCCGATGCCGGCGCGCAGAAGTGGCTCGACATCGCCTGCCGCGAATACGGGGCGCAGTGGCCGAGCGCGGCCGTCGTCGTGACGCGCGCCTCCACCTGGCGCGACGACCCGGCGCTGCAGTGGCGCTACCCCTTCCACGTCGAACGTCTCGAAGGCCTCGGCATTCCGACCTTCCCGCTCATCAATCTGTGGGACGGCGAGGACGACCAGGTTCCGGCGCTGCGCGAGACGGCCGCCGAGCTCGGCTTCCGCGAGCCGATCGTCGGCAACCTGTACCGTGACGGCGGCGATGCGCTCGCCCCGCAGCTCGACGCCTTCGCCGAGGCCGTGAGCGCCGAGGATGCGCCGGAGACGCCGACGAGCCACAAGGGCATGCCGCTTGTAGAGAACGTCAAGTGGGTGTGCGAGCACGCCTATGGCGTCCCGGCCGATCGCGTCGTCATGAAGCCCGGATTCGAGGAGTCGCTCGAAGCCGCGCGCGCTCTCGCCGAGGACGCCGGCGTCGTCTTCGACGACCTCGCGCTCGTCGCCGTGAAGTCGCCGGCGACGATGACCGACAACGACGCCGCGCCGGCCGACGAACGCACGGTGACGCTCAAGAAGGTCGACGTCCATTCCGGCGCCGGCCTAGTCCACGTCAACCTGACGATGTCGCTGACGACGCCGATGCCGAAGATCGTCTGAGATCCACACGGCTGTCTGTTCCCGGGCCGCCACGCGCCTGATCGCGCGCGGCGGCCCGCATGTTTCGGGCTGAAGGCGAAGGGGAGGTGCGGACGGTGGGGCAGGCATAGGGTATATCAAGTCGGACGAGACGTATCGGTTCACGATTGATGATGACGGCAACACGACATGGACGGGCGACCATCTGCCGTGGCTCGTCGTTGATGATGCCGGATCGACCGGCATCCGCGTCGTCGGCAACGAAAAGGAGGAGGAGCCCGGCGTCGAGCTGCCTTCGGCGGGCGGCTTCGGGACGCATTTCGCGGCCTTCGGATTCGCGTTCATCGCGGCGGGCATGTGTCTGGCGGTGGCCGCGCAGAAGAACCGCAAACCCGGCGCGCACGCCGGGACGCGTGGTCGCTGATTCAGATGAATGAAGAGAGACGCCGTCGAATCGGGGGGGATTCGGCGGCGTCTCTCGTATACGCTGAGCGTTCGTCGCACGGTAGTCGGCGGCGGAACTCGGCGCGGAAAACCCGGATCAGAAGTTGGAGCCGTTCCAGCCCCAGTCGGGCGTCGCGGTGTAGCGGATGTAGGTGCGGTCGGCCGGGATCTCGAGCGTGTCCTGCAGCGCGTCCATGATCTGCGGCGTGAGATTCTTCCAGGCGCTCGTCGGCACGTTCGAGCCGAAGACGTTCACCTCAACGTAGGCGACCGGCGCGGAATCGTCGCCGCCGAAGTACATCGGCACGTTGTCCTCGAACATGCACATGAGCCAGCCCTCGGACTTGCCGGGGACGGCGGGGATGGCCTGGCCGAACAGGTTCTTGAGCGTGTCGCGCTGCTCCTTCGTCGTCGGGATGGAGACATGGGTGTGGATGACTGGCATCGGTCCTCCTTGATGGAACGGATGATGGAACGGCGGCGGCCGCATCGGCGGTCACCGGCCAACAGCATCCAGTCTAGGACAACCGCCCTGCACCGCATCCGAGTTGCACCCGACGGCTGAGCGGAGGCCGGTGGGAGACCCGTCCGCGTCGGCGCGTCACTTCCAGCCTTTGGGCGTGTGCTCGATCGACCACATGCCCAGACGGTGCGAGAAGCTCCGCTCCCACTTCGCTTCGAGCTCCTCCTCGGACAGGATGTGGTCGCCGCGGCGCAAACGGTTCATCGCATTTGTGTGCGTGTCGTCGAGCAGCCATTTGCGGATGATGAAGTTCCAGATCGCGACGACGACCGCCGAGATGAGCTTGCCGATGTTCGTGCGCAGCAGGTACATCGCATGCTGGCTGATGTAGGCGTCCTTGTTCATGCCGTAGGTGGACAGCCAGATGATGACCATGTTGATGAACAGGCCGACGACGGCCGAGAACAGGAAGATCGCCATCTCCATCCACCGTGCCATATCCGGACGGTGCCTGAAGACGTACTTCATGCTCGCGAAGTAGTTGAAGACGAGCGAGATGAGGAACGAGATCGTCGCCGCGATGACGTTATGCATATGGAACACGCCGACGAGGAGGTTGAGGATGCCCCAGTCGATCAGGAACGCGATGATGCCGACGATGCCGAATTTCAGGATCTGCTCAATGAGTTTGCGCACACGAACAGTGTACAAGGGGTCCGTCCGAAGCCGCTGGCAGCGTAGAGCGGTGTGGCGGGGGATACGCGTATGAGCCAGCCGTCGCTTGGCTCGATGGGTATTCGCCCATGATGCGAACGGCAGCTGCGCGACGGTGCCTGCATCGCGGCGGCGCAGTCGGCGCCGGTCGGCTGCGCCGGGTCGCGCATATCCCCAGGTTTCCACCCGTGCATAGCTCGATAGTTCAGGGGAAATCTGGGGATATGCGCTGCGTGCCGCCCGAGTGGATGGCTGGGGTGTGTGATTATGTGCGCTTGGGTTGGTGGATGTGTGGTCGAGGGATCAGCATGGTTGATATTGTGCGCCTTTGATGGCCCGGGCCGCCGGAGCGTCTGCGCTCGCCGGCGGTGTGCGCATAGCTCGATGGTTTGCACGAAATATCGAGCTATGCGCACGCAGGCGCACGGAGAGGGCGGGGCTGAACGGTGGAACACCCTCCGCGCTGCGGCGCTATGTGCCTGTGCGCCCGCGCGAGATGGGGAAGAGGCCGCCCTACAGTTCGACCTCGGGTTTGTTCGGGTCGTCCTCGACGTGGGCGAACTTCGCGGCGAGCGCCTCCTTGTTCTTGCGTTCGTCCTCCTTGCGCGCGCGTTCCTTCGCCTCCTTGGGGTCCCACAGGATGTCCTCGCGGTGCTTGCGCCACTCGGCGCCGGCGATCGGCGCGAGCGCCTGCGCGAGCACGGTGGCGGCATCCGTGGCGTCGTCGTCGCCGTTCGGCGTGGCGTAGGCGGCGACGACGCCACGGAACTGCTCGGCCGTCAGGCAGATCTGCGGCAGCTGCAGCGTCGCGGCGAAATCGTTGATGAACAGGAAGAACGGCAGCGCGAGCCGTTCAAGGCCGCGCACGCGCTGTTCGGGCGCGCCGCCGGCCGTCGCCTCCTCGGTTCCGAGCTGCGTCGTCGCGGCGCGCATCAGTTCGTTGAGCAGTGCGACGACGACGGCGTAATGCCATGCGGGCGATTCGACCTTCGTCTCGGCGCGCGCGGCGACGAAATCCTCGAGGTCGCCGATGGCGGCCGTGACGGCGGTGGAGGTCGCGCCCGACCAGCCGGCGTCGAGCGTGCCGGCGGCGTCGAGCAGCCCATGCACGTCATGCGACGAGATGAAGCCCTCGAGCGCCTCGACCGCGTCGTTCGCGGCGTTCAGCGCGTCGACCGTCGACTGCGGGCGCCCCGGGATCGCGTCGGCGCCCTCGTAGACGAATTCGGCGTCGGCCATCGGAATCGTTTCGCCGGTCATGACCTGCGCGGCGAGACGGCTCAGCCGCACCTGCAGGTTCTCGCAGTAGCGCGCATCGTTGTCCATGTGCAGCGCCGACGTCAGCGGCCACAGTTCGGTGAGGTCGGCCGCCTCCTGCGCGGCCTGGCGGACGCTCGGCAGCGCGGCGATGCGCTCGACGACCTGGTCGGGTTCAGCATTCATCGTGACTCCTTATGGTTGCGGACGCCGCACGGCGTCCGGGAAACGGATGGCCGGCGGCTACGCGATGCCCTTCGCCGGGTCGGCGTAGGTGATCGACAGGACGTCGTGCGTCGCGTTGTCGTAGGTGATCGACGTCACCGACGCGAGCGCCGTCTTGCGCAGCAGCATGTTGTGTTCGGGGCGTCCCGTCTCGAGCATGTGGCGGTACGACCAGATCGGCGATTCGTGCGTGACGACGACGATCTGCTCGCCGGGATGCTCGTCGACTTTTTCGAGGGCGAAATTCTGCACACGGTTCGCGATCGAACGGTAGCTCTCGCCCCAGCTCGGACGCCACAGGTTGCGCACGAGCCTGAGGTTCTCCGGGCGCCACAGCGCGCCGTCGCCGTGGCCGATGCGCTTGCCGCGGAACTCGTTGCGCGCCTCGATGAGACGGGGGTCGGTGAGCAGCTGCAGCCGCTGCTGGCCGCGGTCGGCGCGCAGGCGGTTGAGCTCGAGCAGGATCGCGTCGGCGGTCTCGCGCGTACGGTCGAGCGGCGACGAGTAGACGGCGACGGCCGTGTTCGTCTGCGGGTTCGCGGCGAGGTAGCGGCCGGTCGCCTGCGCCATGCGCCGCCCGGCTTCGGACAGATGGAAATCGGGAAGCCGTTCGTAGAGCACGTGGTTCGGGTTGTGGACCTTGCCGTGCCGCACGAAGTTGATGGTGGTGGCCGTCATGACGCTCCCTTTCGGATTGATGTGAACATTTCACGATAATCGCTTCCTCCTCAATAATGTACCGCGTGTCGCGCCGGAGGGTGCGACTAATGTGGCCGTGTTCGCGAACGCGTGCGCGAGGTGCGTGCGGCGCGCGGACAATCCGATCGGTCGCTCGACGACGACGTAGCCGGATCGCAACGCGACACGACCACCCCAACCAACAACCAACCGCAGGCGGCGACAATCAAGCCGTGACGCCAAACGGCGCGACGGCCGCATGCGGCACACACCCCGCGAGCAGAAAGGAGCGGCACATGGCACAACACAGGGAGCACGTGGTGACGAAAGGGATCAGGGACGTCAACAGGCGGTTGTTCGGCGGCTACGCGCAGCTGCTGAAGATCCCGCATACGGCCAGGTTCACGGTCGGCTCGGTCGTCGCGTGCATGCCGTTCCCGATGGTCGGCATGACGATGACGATCATGACGCAGCAGTACTACGGCAACTATTCGCTCGCCGGCGCGCTCACGGCCGTGCAGGCGATCGCCGGCGCCGCCGTCGGGCCGCTGTTCGGCACGCTCGTCGACCGCTACGGGCAGCGGCAGGTCTCGGTGCCGATCATCGCCGTGTGGACGGTCGCGGCGACGGCCTTCGTCTCATGCGTGCTCGCGCACGTGCAGCCGTGGATCCTGTTCTGCATCGTGCCGTTCCTCGCCGCCGTGCCGCCGTGGGGCGCGATGAGCCGCGCGCGGTGGACGAACCTGCTCAGGCACGACCGCGTCGGCGTCAACCGCGCGTTGTCGCTGTGCGGCGTCTTCGACGAAGCGATGTGGGTCATCGGCAATCCTCTCGCCTCGACGCTGGCCGTCATCTCCGGCGTGCTCACGTTCAGCTTCACCGGCGCGTGCGTCCTCATCGGCGCGCTGATGTTCCTGACCGAGCTGACGACGGAGCCGGCGAGCCAGACGCGGCTCGCGCGCGCCGAAGGCCTCACGCGGCGCGAGTTCCGTGCACGCGAGGACGAGAAGGCGCGGCTGCTGCGCGCGCGGACGGCGGAACGCGACGCACGCGCGCAGGCGAAGTCGGAAGGGCGGAGCGCGGCCGAGGTGGACGCCGCCGGCAAGGCGGCCTACGAGCGGTCGATGAGCGGCAAGAAGGACTCGATCTGGGGTCCGGGCCTCATCGCCGTATGCGTCACCTGGTTCGGGCTCGGCGCGTTCCAGTCGGCCGCCGGCATCTCGATCGTCTCGTTCGCTACCGAATCGGACATGAAGCAGTACACCGGATTCGTGTTCGCGTGCTTCTCGATCAGCTCGCTGCTCGGCGCGCTCGTCTACGGCGCGAAGAACTGGACGATCCCGCTGTGGAAGCGCTTCTACGTGTGCCTCGCCGTGCTCAACCTCGGCATCGGCTCGTTCCTGTTCGCCAAGCAGCTGTGGGTCATCGCCGTCATCTACCTGTTCATCGGCGTGTGCCAGTCGCCGACATGGATCAACGGCAACCAGCTGATGCTGCATCTCGTGCCGCAGACGCGCTTCACCGAAGGCATGGCGTGGATGGGCGCGATGAACGCGATCGGAGGGTCGGCCGGGTCGGCGATCGCCGGCGTCGCGATCGACCATGCCGGCTCGCACGGCGGCTTCGCCGTCGTTACGGCGCTCGCGCTCGTCTCGCTCGCGATCGCGCTGTGCGGCTTCAAGCAGATCAAGGTGAGCACGCAGACGCCGGTGCTCACCGAAGTCGACTCGACCGACGCCGCGATCGGCGACGGAGACGAGACGGCCGCGCAGCTGGAGGACGTCGCCGCGATCGCGGCCGAGGACGCCCCCGCGGACGAGGCGCAGGAGCGGGCGGATCGCTAAGCGCGCGGCGCGCTCGGCGGGGGCGGAGGGCCGCCCCCGTCACGTCGGCCGCGCGCGCCACAATAGACGGCATGACTGATGCTGCAATCGTACAACCAGAAGACTCCGTCGAAGACATGAAGGAACGCGAGCGCGTCAAGCCGGAACTGCCGGCGGACGTGCGCGTGCGCTTCTGCCCGTCGCCCACCGGCATCCCGCATGTGGGCATGGTGCGCACCGCCCTGTTCAACTGGGCCGAGGCGCGCCATACGGGTGGCACCTTCGTGTTCCGCATCGAGGACACCGACGCCCAGCGCGACTCCGAGGAGAGCTTCAACCAGATCATCGAGGCCCTCGACTGGCTCGGCATCGACTGGGACGAAGGGATCCGCGTCGGCGGCCCGGACGGCCCGTACCGCCAGAGCGAACGCGGACCGATCTACGACGACGTCGCGAAGAAGCTGCTCGCCGCCGGCTACGCCTACGAATCGTTCTCGACCCCCGAGGAGATCGAGGCGCGCAACGTGGCCGCCGGCCGCCCCAAGGAGTTCGGCTACGACGGCTACGACCGCGACCTGACCGAGGAGCAGAAGGCCGCGTTCCGCGCCGAGGGCCGCCAGCCGGCGCTGCGCATCAGGATGCCCGACGAGGACATCACGTTCAACGACCTGATCCGCGGCGAGATCACGTTCAAGGCCGGCTCCGTGCCGGACTACGTGATCGTGCGCCCGAACGGCGACCCGCTGTACACGCTGACGAACCCGGTCGACGATGCGCTGATGCGCATCAACGTCGTGCTGCGCGGCGAGGACCTGCTCAGCTCGACGCCGCGCCAGATCGTGCTGTACCGCTACCTCGTCGAACTGGGCGTAGCCAAGGAGACGCCGGTGTTCGGCCACATGCCCTACGTCATGGGCCAGGGCAACAAGAAGCTCTCCAAGCGCGACCCGGAATCGAACCTGTTCCTGCACCGCGAGCACGGCTTCATCAAGGAAGGCCTGCTCAACTACCTCGCGCTGCTCGGCTGGTCGATCGGCCCGGACCGCGACATCTTCACGATGGACGAGATGGTCAAGGCCTTCGATGTGCGCGACGTCAAGGCGAACCCGGCGCGCTTCGATCTGGACAAGGCGACGGCGATCAACGCCGAGCATATTCGCATGCTCGAGCCGCAGGACTTCCTCGACCGTTCGGTGCCGTACCTGTTCCGCGCCGGCGTCGTCTCCGCCGATTCGTGGGATGCGCTGGGCGACCGTGAGCGCGAGGTGCTCACCGCCGCCGCGCCGCTCGTGCAGACGCGCGTGCGCCTGCTCGGCGAGGTCGCCGGCATGGTCGGCTCGCTGCTGTCCGACGACGCGTACATCCCGCCGGAGGACGACGCGAAGAAGCAGCTCAAGGCGACGGCCGGCGAAGTGCTCGATGCGGCGATTGCTGCGCTCGACGCGGTGCCGGAGGACGAATGGAAGACCGATCATCTCCATGAGACGCTCAACAAGGCGCTCATCGAGGAGGGCGGTTACAAGCCGCGCGTCGCCTTCGGGCCGGTGCGCGTCGCGATGAGCGGCCGCCGCGTCTCGCCGCCGCTGTTCGAGTCGATGGAGATCGTCGGCAAGCCGCTGACGATGCAGCGTCTCGAAGGCCTGCGCGCGCATCTCGACGAGATTCAGGGCTGATTCGGGGCGCAGTCATGCGCCGGACGGACGCATGACTGCGGCCGAGCGGGGAACATCTGCCGATGTTCCCCGTTTTTGTTTGCCGGGGCCATGCGTCGATGTTGCGTGAAAACGTTGGAATCATGGGCGACACGCCGTGATTTGCATGAGTGCGGGATCTCTAGTATATTTTCTTTCTGTTGCTTCACGGAGCAGCGAGATGATGCCCCCATCGTCTAGCGGTCTAGGACTACGCCCTCTCACGGCGCCAACACCGGTTCAAATCCGGTTGGGGGTACGAAGTTCACCACCACGGTGATGAACATGCCAATTGGGATGTGGTGTAATTGGCAACACAGCTGATTCTGGTTCAGCCATTCTTGGTTCGAGTCCAGGCATCCCAGCCAATCGAAACCCTCGCTTCGGCGAGGGTTTCGTCGTTTTCGCGAGGCGCGCCCTCGGTGAAGCGTTTGCGCGGAAAACGGGGGGAATCCGCGTGACGCGCGCCATGTCGCGCACGAAGTGCATTACTGTTGGAAGTATGAGCGAACGAGCAACGAACAAGCAGGCTTCGGCCATGGATGGACCACTGTCGGTGTCGCAGCGCCTCGGTCGGCTGCAGTTCCATCGTTCGGGCAAGTTCCGCATCCTGCAGCTCACCGACATCCAGGATGGTCCGAAGGTCTCGTCGGACACGATCAGCCTCATCGAAGCCGCGCTCGCGAGCGCGCGCCCCGACCTCGTCGTCTTCTCCGGCAACCAGATCGCCGGGTACGATCCCGCTTACGCCGCCACCTTCTGCAAACGCCACTGGAAGAAGCCGCTGCCGACCGCGCGGCGCGAGGCCGAGCTCGAGCAGACGCGCGAACGGGTGCGCTCTTCGATACGCCAGTTCGTCACGCCGATGGCGGACGCCGGCGTCCCCTGGGCCGTCACCTACGGCAACCATGATTTCCAGTGCGGGCTGAGCAACGCGCAGCTTGATGCGATCTACCGCGAGTTCAAAGGCTGCCTCAATCCCGTCATCACCGGGCATATGAAGCAGGAGATGCACATCGACGACCCGTCGGCGCCGCTTGACGCCGCCGACGTGTGTGCGCGCACGACGGTGCCGGCGCTCGCCGACGAGGTCGCCTACGCGTGCGAGTCGGGCACCTTCGCGCTGCCGGTCGCGAACGAACAGGGCGAGACGATCCTCGGCGTCGTGCTCGTCGATTCCGGTGACTATGCGCCGACGGGCGGTTACGGTGCGCCGGATGCGCGCGCGTTGGCGTTCCTGCGCGCATTGCCGGCCGTGTTGGGGCCGCACGTGAAATCGATCGTCTTCCAGCATACGGCGGTGCCGCAGTACTATCAGCTGCTCAAGCCGGTCGCGGCGACGGCCGCGCACGCCGTCGAGGGGTATCGGATGTTCTCCGGCCAGTACTACACGCTCGACGACGCGAAGACGGCGCCCGGCGGCTATCTCGGCGAGGGCATCAGCTGCCCCGACGACGACAGCGGCGAATTTGCGATCCTGCGGGACACGCATGCGTACTTCGCGATCTCGACCGGCCATGACCACCGCAACGCCTTCGACGGCGTCGTCGACGGCGTGCGCATGATCGCGTCGCCGACCTGCGGGTTCGGATCCTACGGACCGGTGCCGCAGCGGCGTGCGGCGCGGCTGTTCGAGTTCGACATCCGCCACCCCTACGAACCACGCACGCAGCTGCTCGCGTTCGGCGACCTCGTGGGCAAACCCAGTTCGAAGAAGGCCTACGTGTACGGGATGATCGCCGAATCCAAGCCGAAGAGCGAAGGCGTGAACCTGCTGCACAAGCCGACGGCGTTCAGCCGCATCCTCCATTCGATCGCGAAGAACCTGTTCGGCCGGTAGACCGCGCGTGCCGTTCTGGGGGTGTGGTCACGCGCGGAATGCCGCCGGAAGGGTGGGTTGGTGTCGGTGTATGGGTGAGGTTACCTACGGAATGCCATTGGGGGCGCTGCAACGGCGTTCTGTGGGCGGGGTCACCCGAATATTGCCATTGGTGTGGGGCAGCCGATGGCGGTTTGGGGATGAGCGCAACATATGGCGGAGGGGACCGGCGATGCGGTCCCCTCGATGGTGCCTTCGGGGCTATAGGCCTTGGCGCTGTCCGCGGCACGTGGCTTGCGGCTGCGGCTGCGGGTGGTGGCTCAGCGGCTGATGCTCGCCTTGATCAGCGCATCGGTCAGGTATTTGCCGGCGCCCATGACGAGCGGGGCGAAGCGGTGGCCTGGATTCGAACCCATGCGGCCGCTCGGGCCGGAGATCGAGATCGCGGCGATGACCTGGCCGGAGGCGTTGCGGATCGGCGCCGAGATCGAGCACACGCCCTCGTCGCGTTCGTTGATCGACTCGGCCCAGCCGCGCTTGCGGACGGCGGCGAGCTTTGCGGCCGAGAAGCGGGCGTGGCGCAGGCCCTGATGCAGGCGGTCGGAATCCTCCCAGGCGAGCAGGATCTGCGCGGCGGAACCGGCCTCCATCGACAGCATCGCGCCGACCGGAATCGAATCGCGCAGGCCGCTTGCGCGCTCGACGGCGGCGATGCAGACGCGCTGTTCGCCTTGACGGCGGTAGATCTGCGCCGATTCGCCGGTGCGGTCGAGCAGCGTCTGCAGGATCGGGCCGGCGGCCGCAAGCAGGCGGTCCTCGCCGGCGGCGGCCGCGAGTTCGGCGAAGCGCGAGCCGAGCACGAAGCGGCCATGCTGGTCGCGCAGCACGAAACGGTGCCGTTCAAGCGCGATCGCGAGGCGGTGGGCGGTCGGGCGCGCGAGCTTCGTTTGGCTGACGAGCTGGCCGAGCGTGGCGGGACCGGACTCGAGCGCGTCGAGGATCTTGACGGTCTTGTCGAGCACGCCGACGCCGGAATGGATCTCATGGTCATTGGCGACGGATCCGTCCGTCATCGACGTGTGGAGGTTGTGGCGCCTCGCCTCGCCTGCAGCGGCATCGGAAGGCGTCGCCTCGGTCTCGGTGGCGGTCATGGCGGTGGCGGATTTTGTCACGGCCTCATCGAGCTGATGCTCGGTTTTTGCGGATAGCGTATTTGAAGTCATGACGACATTATGCCATCTCACATAATGAAACGCCAAATCGAAGAGGGCGGAGCCTGCCGGCGAATCCGGGGCGGCGAGGCGCAAGTCTCGCAAAACGTAGCAATGGCAACGATTTCCTTTGTCTCAACCTGTTCACCGAACCTCCATATCTCATATAGTGACGTGCGTGCAATGTCTTGAAAGATGAACTCATAAGCTGAACGGACGTGTGAAGCGCGCCCTTGACAAGCGCAACCAGTTTTTGTAGGAGGAAGACCGACCATGGGAATGACACTGGCCGAAAAGGTCTGGGCTGATCATTTGGTGCGCAAAGGCGACGATGGCGCTCCCGACCTGCTGTACATCGACCTGATGCTCATGCACGAGGTGACGAGCCCGCAGGCCTTCGAGGGGCTGCGCCTCGCCGGCCGCACCCCGCGCCATGTGGACCAGCTCATCGCGACCGAGGACCACAACACGCCCACGGTCGACATCGACAGGCCGAACCCGGACGAGACGAGCGCGACGCAGCTGACGACGCTCGAGAGGAACTGCAAGGAGTTCGGCGTGCGCCTGCACCCGCTCGGCGACGCCGACCAGGGCATCGTCCACGCCTTCGCGCCGATGCTCGGCCTGACGCAACCGGGCATGACGATCGTGTGCGGCGACTCGCACACGTCGACGCACGGCGCGTTCGGCGCGCTCGCCTTCGGCATCGGCACCTCCGAGGTCGAACACGTCATGGCGACGCAGACGCTCAGCCTCAAGCCGTTCAAGACGATGGCGATCAACATCGAGGGCGATCTGCCCGCCGACGTCAGCGCGAAGGACATCATCCTCGCGATCATCGCGAAGATCGGCACCGGCGGCGGCCAGGGCTACGTGCTCGAATACCGCGGCAAGGCCATCGAGAACCTTTCGATGGACGCGCGCATGACGATCTGCAACATGAGCATCGAGGCGGGCGCCCGCGCCGGCATGATCGCCCCCGACGAGACGACCTTCGCGTATCTCAAGGGCCGTCCGCACGCGCCGCAGGGCGAACTGTGGGACCAGGCGGTCGAGTATTGGAAGACGCTGAAGACCGACGACGACGCGCGATTCGACGCTGAGGTCACGCTGCGCGCCGAGGACCTCGAACCCTTCGTCACCTGGGGCACGAACCCCGGTCAGGGCGTGCCGATCTCCGGCAGCGTCCCGGCCCCCGAGGACTTCGCCGACGCGACCGAGCGCGCCGCCGCCGAACGCGCGCTCGACTACATGGGACTCGAGGCGGGCACGCCAATCCGCGACATCCCGGTGGACACGGTGTTCATCGGCTCGTGCACGAACGGCCGCATCGAGGACCTGCGCATCGCCGCCGAGATCATGAAGGGCCGCAGGAAGGCCGACTCGATCCACCGTGTGCTCGTCGTGCCGGCGTCCTCGCGCATCCGCCTGCAGGCGGAGGAGGAGGGCCTCGACCGCATCTTCAAGGACTTCGGCGCCGAATGGCGCAACGCCGGCTGTTCGATGTGCCTGGGCATGAACCCGGACAAGCTCGTCGTCGGCGAACGTTCGATCTCCACGTCCAACCGCAACTTCGAAGGCCGTCAGGGCAAGGGCTCGCGCACGCATCTCGCGTCGCCCGCCGTGGCCGCCGCGACGGCGATCCGCGGCACGATCTCGACGCCCGCCGACCTGTAAAGCATCCCAGAAAAGGACGATTCGATGGAAAAACTCACAACACTGACCGGAACCGGCGTCCCGCTGCGCCGCTCGAACGTCGACACCGACCAGATCATCCCGGCCGTCTTCCTCAAGCGCGTGACGCGCACCGGCTTTGATGACGCGCTGTTCTACGCGTGGCGCCGCAACCCCGACTTCGTGCTCAACAAGCCGGAGTACGCCGACGGCCAGATCCTCGTGGCGGGTCCCGACTTCGGCATCGGCTCGTCGCGCGAGCACGCCGTCTGGGCGCTGCACGACTACGGATTCCGCGTCGTCATCGCGCCGCGCTTCGCCGACATCTTCTACGGCAACACGGCGAAGAACGGCGTCCTTGCGGCGATCATGCCGCAGGAGAGCGTCGAGCTGCTGTGGAAGCTCCTCGAGGAGGAGCCCGGCCGGCAGATGACCGTCGACCTCGAGAACCGCACCGTGGCCTGCGGCGACGTCGTGCTGCCGTTCGAGGTCAACGACTACGTGCGTTGGCGTCTGATGAACGGCTACGACGACATCGACCTGACGCTGCAGCACGAGGACGACATCGCCGCCTACGAGGCGATGCGCGCCGAGCGCTTCCCGTTCAAGCCGAAGACGATCCCGGCGTTGCACGGGCCGGATCAGACGATCGAATCGGCGCGCGATCCGCAGGAGGACGACTGGGCCGGCCCGATCGGCGCGCGCTGAACGGCCGCGACCGTATAATGGGCGGCGGGTGCGACGCAGGCCGCGCCGCGAACGGAGTCGTCACAAGGTGAAGGAGCAGCCATGGCGGATGCGATTGTGTTGATCACGACGGACAGCGATATGGTCGGCGACGCCGCGAAGCGCATCGTCGAGCTCGACGGCGTGCGCGACGTCTACTCGGTGGCGGGTGACGTCGACCTCGTGGCCATCGTCTCCGCTGACCGTTTCGAGGACCTCGCGCAGATCATCCCCGAAGGCATCGCGAAGGTGGACGGCGTCGCCGCCACGCAGACGCTGATGGCCTTCCGCACGTATTCGAAGGAGGACGAGGAGGCTGCCTTCGACCTCGGCGGCGACTGATCGCGCCGCGCAGGCGCCGGATGACGTCGAGCATAACGGCCCGGCGGCCGCGTCCCGTGCATGCGCACGTAGGATGCGGCCGCCGGGCCGTCGTCATAGGGGCATGCGGCCGTCAGTCGCCCTGCTCGGCAACCGCCTTCGATGCGACGGCGCCGACGTAGTAGACCGGCTGGTCGAAGTTCGGCTGGAACAGGAAATCGACGTTGGCGAGCATGTCGATCGTGAACCTCGCCTGGATCGCCACCGACACGACGTTCGCGGCGCCGGAGACGTCGACGCTCGAGCAGAACTGCGCGCCTTTGACGAGGCGCGTGTTCGGATCCCAGGTCAGGATCGACGTGACCGGTGCCGTCGTCGTCATGAAGGCGGGACGGTAGTCCTCGACGAGCTCGGTCGAACGGATATCCATGCCGCGGCGGTTCGCGCCGCCCTGCGTCAGGCCGGACGCGGCGAGCGACAGGTCGTAGAGCTGCACGGCGCTTGTCGCCTGCGTGCCCATGTACTTGCGCGTCGGCCGTTCGATGTTCGCGCCGACGAGCATGCCCTGGCGCACCGCGTTCGTCGCGAGCGGGATGTAGTCGTGCGCTCCGGTCGGGTTGTACAGGACGGTCGCGCTGTCGCCGGCCGCGTACACGTAGGGCACCGACGTCTGCATGTATTCGTTCGTGACGATCGCGCCATTGTCCATCATGTCGAGCTGCCCGCGCACGAGGTCGGTGTTCGGCAGGAAGCCGACCGCGAGCACGGCGAACTGCGCCGTGTACTCGCCGCCGTCGGTGACGACGGTGACGGTGCCGTCCTCGTCGTTGTCGCGCAAGGAGACGACCTTCTCGCCGAGCGCGAGCGTCACTCCGTGCGCGCGGTAGCGTTCCTCGACCTGATCGGTGATCGGCTTGTCGAAGTTGTTGGCGAGCACGCGGTCGGCGGCGTCGACGAGCGTCGTCTCGACGCCGATGCCGCTGAACTGCTCGGCCAGTTCGGCGCCGATGTAGCCGGCGCCGATGACGACGACCGACTTCGCGTCCGTCGAACGCTCCTTGATCTCGATCGCGTCGTCCCAGTTCTTGCACAGCTGCACGCGCTTCGAATCGACGCCCGGGATCGACGGCACGACCGGGCGCGAGCCGGTCGTCACGACGAGCTTGTCGAACGGCAGCGTATCCGTGTCGCCGGTCTCGAGATCGCGGTATTCGAGCGTCCTCGCGGCGACATGCACGTCGGTGACGTCGGTGCGCATGTGCATCGTGGCGCCGGCCGCCTCGAGCTGCGCGGGCGACGAGTAGAACATCTTCCTCGGATCGGACACGTGGTCGCCGACCCACAGCGCGATGCCGCACGAGAGGAACGACACCGTGGCGTTGCGTTCGAAGACGTGCACATCCCAGTCCGGATGCGCATGGAGGATCGACGACGCGGCGAAGGTGCCCGCGTGGGTGCAGCCGATGATCGCGACAGTGGTCATGAGAGTCTCCTTCGATGGTCATGCGGAAGGCCGGCGATCCGTTTCGCGCGGCGCCCGGCCGGTGGCTCCGATGATAGGTGCGAGACGCCGGGGCGGGCGCGGTTTTGCGCGCAACGCCGATAACGTCGGCCGTTCGGTCCGCCGTGCGCATGCGCGGCCTTGCGACTTACATGCCTTATGGCACAATGAAAGGCTGACGGGTGACGGCGCGGCCGGCCGCGGAAATAAAAACGGCGGCGCGCGGGTAGATATACATAAAGACGGACGGACCTACTCGGAAGGCGCCGCATCGCGTCTCCCGCGGCAACGATAGGACATGAAAGAGGTAGACGTGGCCGAACATACGGATGACGTGTTGCACGTCGTTGGCGGCAAACCGCTTAACGGAACGATCAAGGTCCGTGGAGCCAAGAACTTCGTCAGCAAGGCGATGGTCGCCGCATTGCTCGCGCCGGGCACAAGCGTGCTCAAGAACGTGCCGGAGATCCGCGATGTGCACGTTGTCTCCGACCTGCTGCGCCTGCATGGCGTGAACGTGGACGTCGACGGCTCCGAAGGCGTCGTGACGATCGACGCGACGAACGTGCAGCTCGCCGACGTCGCCGACGTAGACACGCTCTCGGGATCGAGCCGCATCCCGATCCTGTTCTCCGGCCCGCTGCTGCACCGCCTCGGCGAGGCCTTCATCCCGGCGCTCGGCGGCTGCAACATCGGCGGGCGCCCGATCGACTTCCATCTCGAGACGCTGCGCAAGCTCGGCGCCGACGTGGACAAGGAACACAAGGACGGCATCCACATCACGGCGCCGAACGGCCTGCACGGCGCGAAGATCCACCTGCCGTACCCGTCGGTCGGCGCGACCGAGCAGACGCTGCTCGCCGCCGTGCTCGCGGACGGCAAGACCGAGCTGTCCGGCGCGGCGACCGAGCCGGAGATCATGGACCTCGTGGCCGTGCTGCAGAAGATGGGTGCGATCATCTCGGTGGACGTCGACCGCACGTTCCGCATCGAAGGCGTCAAGGAGCTCAAGGGCTACACGCACACGGCGCTCACCGACCGCATCGAGGCCGCGAGCTGGGCGTCGGCGGCGCTCGCGACGCATGGCGACATCTTCGTCAAGGGCGCCACGCAGCCGGAGATGATGACCTTCCTCAACGTGTTCCGCAAGATCGGCGGCGAGTTCGACATCACCGACCGCGGCATCCGCTTCTGGCATCCGGGCGGCGACCTCAAACCGGTCGCGATCGAGACCGACGTGCACCCGGGCTTCATGACCGATTGGCAGCAGCCGCTTGTCGTGGCGCTCACGCAGGCCAACGGCCTGAGCATCGTGCATGAGACCGTCTACGAGAACCGCTTCGGTTTCACGAAGCCGCTCGTGCAGATGGGCGCGACGATCCAGCTGTACCGCGAATGCCTCGGTTCGCTGCCGTGCCGGTTCCAGCAGCGCAACTACAAGCATTCGGCCGTCATCTTCGGGCCGACGCCGCTCGAGGGGCGCGACATCGACGTGCCGGATCTGCGCGGCGGATTCAGCCACCTGATCGCGGCGCTCACGGCGAAGGGACCCTCCGACGTGCGCGGCATCAGCCTCATCGACCGCGGCTACGCGGACTTCCGCGGCAAGCTCAACGCGCTTGGCGCGCAGATCGACTGATTCGCGCGACCGCAACGCCCACCATTCTTTCTTTCCCCCACCGGCCAGCTGGCTCTTCTCTCCAGCCGGCCGGTTTTCGCATATGTGCACGGTGCGGGACGCTGGAGCGGGGCTTGGCGACTTGGGGTGCGCATGCGTGCGCCGGGTGGGACGCGTGGAGTGTGGCTTGATGTCCGGCGGCGCGTATGCGTACGCGATGCGGGGCTCGGGGAGGGGGCTTGGCGACTTGGAGTGCGTATGTGTGCGCCGTGCAGGACGCGTGGGGGTGCGGTGGCGTCCGGTGGTGCGTATGCGTGCGCGGGGCGGGACGCAAGGATGGGGCTTGAGGACTTGGGGTGCGTATGCGTGCGCGGGGCGGGACGTGGGTGTGGCGGTAAGTACGGTTCTCGGGGCACAATGGGGGGCATGGCATCCAAAGGCAAACCCTCCCCGCGCTCGGCGGTCGAGCCGCTGAGCAATAAACAGGTCGCCAGGCTTGCGGCCGAATACGATTTTGTCGACCCGACCCGGCCGTTCCCGACCGGTCGCATCCGCCCGAACCAGAAGGAGATCGACGAACTCAACCCGAAGACCACGCACAGGCTGCTCGAAGGCGCGGCGAAGGTGCTGCGCGCAAGCTGCAAGGTGCGCGCATGGGGCCTTGACAACGTGCCCGTCGAAGGGGCCTACATCACGGCCGCCACGCATGTGACGCAGTTCGACGTCTTCGTTCCGATGGTCGCGATGTTCCAGATGGGGCGGCGCCCGCGCTACATGGCGAAGGCCGAGATGGGCAAGTGGCCGATCATCGGCAAATGGTTCCGCGCCGTCGGCATGCAGCCCGTGCCGCGCCGCAGCGGCAAGGCCCGCCAGATAGAGGAGGAGTCGATCAACATCCTCGCCTCCGGCCATGCGCTGACGATCTGGCCGGAGGGCACCGTCACGCGCGACCCGAAGAAATGGCCGATGAGCATGAAGAACGGCGTCGGCTTCATCGCGCTCGAGGCCTCGCGACGCGTAGGCCATCAGATCCCGCTGTACTGCGCGGTGACATGGGGCGCCGCGAGCATCAACCACTGGTGGCCGTGGCCGCGCAAGAACGTCGTCATGTGCTACGATGTGCGGCTCGACTACGCCGATCTGCTCGCGCACGCCGACCAGTGGGGCGATGAGCCGCCTGTCGAGCTCGCCGACGAACTCGCACGCCGCGTGCGCGTGCGTATGAAGGAGGTCATGGCGAACATCCGCGGCGTCAAGGCGCCGGACGGGTTCTACGACTACCGCATCATGAAGGAGGTCCCCGAGGTCGCCCCCTTCACCGATCCGCATCTCGTCGACGCGCAGGCGCTCGGCAAGACCACGGAGGCGGCGCCGAAGGACGAATAACGCGCCAAGAGCGAAATCGAACATCGCGGCGCGACAGCGGCAACAATAGAGAGCAGACGAATCCGCGGGGACGGGTCGATGCCCGGCTCCGCCGCAATGACAGATGCCGGCGCGCACGCGCGGCGGAAGGAGCACGATATGGCGAACATCACGGTTCTGGGCGCGGGCGCCTGGGGAACGGCCTTCGGACAGGTCCTCGCGGACGCGGGCAACAACGTGACGATGTGGGCGATCGAGCCGGAGATCGTCAAGGCGATCCAGACCGAGCACCGCAATCCGGTGCGGCTGCCGAGCGTCGAGAAGCTGCCGGACACGATGACGGCGACCGGCGACCGCGCCGAAGCGGTCGCGCATGCCGACGTCGTCGTCGTCGCGATCGCCGCGCAGGTCGCACGCAAGGCGCTTGAGGAGTTCAACGGGCTGCTGCCGGACGAGGCCCTCGTCGTCTCGCTGATGAAGGGCATCGAAAAGGACACCGGCAAGCGCATGGACCAGGTCGTCGAAGAGGCGCTCGAGCTGCCGGCCAACCGCTTCCTCGCCCTGTCCGGACCGAACCTGAGCAAGCAGGTCGCCGCGCGCGAGCCCGCCGCGGCCGTCGTCGGCTGCACCGACATCGACAACGCGCGCGCATTCGCGAAGATGTGCACGACCGACTACTTCAAGGCCTTCATCACGGTCGACGTCATCGGCCTCGAACTGTGCGGGTCGCTCAAGAACGTCGTCGCGCTCGCCGTCGGCATGTCGCACGGCGCCGGCTACGGCGAGAACACGGCCGCGATGATCGAGACGCGCGGCCTGACCGAGATCAAGGAGGTCGGCACCGAGGCGGGCGCGCTGCCGGAGACCTTCTACGGCCTCGCCGGCGTCGGCGACCTCATCGCGACCTGCGGTTCGCCGTTGTCGCGCAACTACACCTTCGGCTACAACCTCGGCAAGGGCATGAGCGTCGAGGATGCGACGAAGGCCAGCAACGGCGTCGCCGAAGGCGTCGCCACCGCATCCGCCGTCGTCGCGCTCGGCGAGAGGTACCGTGTGGACACGCCGCTCGCGAAGGCCGTGACGCGCGTGCTCAACGACGGCATCTCCTTCGATCAGATGATCGCCGAGATGTTCCCGAAGGACATCACCGTCGAATGATCGATTATCGATAACGGAACGATCGGGGGCCGTGCACAACGGATGCTGTGCACGGCCCCCGATCGTATCCGCGCGGCGGCTGCGGACGCCGTCAGTGATTCAACGCGCCCTCGATGAGCAGCGTGACCATATCCGGGAACGGGATGCCGGTGGCCTCCCACGCCTTCGGGAACAGCGAGATCGACGTGCAGCCGGGGAAGGTGTTGATCTCGTTGACGAGGACGTCGCCTTCGGCCGTCACGAAGGTGTCGACGCGGCTCAGACCGGTGCCGTCGACGGCGTTGAACGCGCGCACCGCCGTGTCGCGGACACGCTCGATCAGCTCATCGGACAGCTTCGGCGGGATTTCGGTGTGGCTCGCCTGCGAGTCCATGTACTTGCTGTCGAAATCGTAGAACTGGTCGTCGCCGTCCTCGCGCTTGTCGAGCACGACCTCGCCGGGCAGGCTCGCGCGCGCCGAATCGGTCGGCTTCGGCCGGATGACGCCGCATTCGATCTCGCGCGCGTCGATGCCCTGTTCGATGAGCACGCGCCAGTCATGCAGGCTCGCCTCATACACGGCGGCCGCGAGCGCCTCCGGATCGTTGACGCGTTCGACCTTCGTGACGCCGAAGCTGGAGCCGGCACGCGACGGTTTGACGAACAGCGGGTAGGCGAGTCCGGCCTCGTCGACGAGCCCGAGGAAGGCCTCGCCGTCGGCGCCGAAACTGTCGGAGGAGTCGAAGCGGCGCGTGTCGATCGTGATGCCCGGTGCGACCGGGATGCCGGCGGCGTCGAGCAGCACCTTCGTGTAATGCTTGTCCATGCAGGCGGCCGACGCGAGCACGCCGCAGCCGACATAGGGCACGCCCATCATCTCGAAGAGCCCCTGGATCGTGCCGTCCTCGCCGTATGGGCCGTGCAATGCCGGGATGACGACGTCGATGTGGCCGAGCGAGGCGAGCGTGCCGTCGGAGCCGCATGCCCAGAAGCCGTCGGAGCCCTGTCCGATGTTGAGGACGACGTCACGTGAGCCTTCGACGCGCTCGACCTGCGGCAGGCCGTGCGCGAGGTCCCAGTCGAGCGGATCGGCGCCGTCGGTGATCCATGCGCCGTCCTTCATGATGCCGATGAGGACGGGTTCGAACCTTTCCGGGTCGAGCGCGCGCAGGAACGTGGCGGCCGTGATGCAGGAGATCGAATGCTCATCCGCCTTGCCGCCGTATATGACGGCGACGCGCGTGCGGTCGGCGGTTGCTTGCTGGGACGTCGGTTCGGACATGGTCACCTCTGTGCTGGAAAGTCAGGATCTACGACGTCTTCAGCCTACTCGCACGATGGTAACTGAGGGGCGCCGCGGGCGGACCCCGACGAGCGGGAACGCCGCCCCGCGCGCGTGTCAGCGCCGCCGTATGCACCGGTGACATCTCATAGGTCAGGATGGGCGCCTGCGGTGGACGGGGTTCCGATACACTGTTGTTATTCGCGTGCGTTACCGGGAGACGTGCTCGTTGCGGCCATTGCCGAACGCCGCCGAACCACGATGTCGACGATGCCCCGGCATCGCAACGGGACGGCCATGCCGCGCCAGACACGGCGGCCGTCCGGCCGACCAGGAAAGGGAAAACACGATGAGCAACCCCAATTCGCCGTACGATCCGGCTGGACAACCGCAGAACAATCAAGGCTATCCGCAGGCCCCCGACCACCCCGGTTACGAGAGCACGCGTTCGGCGGCCCAGGAGCCGACGCAGGCCTATGGCGCGCCCGCAGCCGAACCGATGGCCTATGGCAGCTACGACGAGACGCAGGCCTATACGCCGTCCGCGCCGCAGGTGAACCAGACGCAGCCGATGCCGTCCTATCAGGAGCCGCAGGCTGCGCCGTTTGAAGGCCAGCAGCCGCGCACGAGCGAATTCGACGGCGCCGCGCAGGCGCAGCCGACGCAGGCCTTCGACTATGGCCAGATGCCGCAGTCGCCGTACGGCGCGCCGGCCCCGGTCCCGACGCAGCAGCAGGGCGGCGGATACCCCGGCGGCAACGAATACGCCGGCGGCAACGGCTATGCGCCGGCGAACGGCTACGGCCAGCAGCCGGCCGCCGCCTATGGGGCCCCCGGCCAGTTGCCGCCGCAGATTCCGCCGGACGCCAACGCGCCGTTCAACGGCCAGCAGCCGCCGAAGAACAGCAAGACGCCGATCATCATCGTCAGCATTATCGCCGCGGTGCTGCTCATCGCCTGCATCGTCTTCGCCGTCATCGCGCTCAACAAGGACGACGACAGCAAGCCGGCCGAGTCGCCAAGTTCGACATACAGCCAGACGACATCGCCGAAGGCGACCGATGACCCGACCGACGACCCCTTCGATGACCCGACCGATGACCCGACCGACGACCCCGATGAGCCGCTCAGCGGCAACAGCCTCGGCAGCGACGTCCTCGAACAGGAGCTGCGCAACGGCAAGACGCTCGAGCAGGCCTTCTCCAACCCGCAGGTCAAGAAGCAGCTCGAGGAGGCCATCGAGCAGTCCTCCGGCGACACCGAGGGCATGGCGTTCGACGTGTCCGCGAAGGGCAACACGCTCGTCTATGCGATCAGCTTCACCGATTCGTCCTATGACGGCTACGCCAGCATCTACACGACGATGATGGACGGCCTTATGTGCTCGCCGATGAGCGAATTCGCCAAGCAGCTCGAGGACCAGTACGATCTGAAGGACGCGAAGGTCGAGTTCATCCTCGAGGATTCGACCGGCAAGAAGATCCTCGACGAGACCTACGGTTCGCAGTCGGAATGCAAGGTGACGAGCGAGGACTACGACTCGTTGCTCAACAACGATTGAAGGACGATGACAATCGACGGACGTCGATGAACATGGGAACGCCGCGTGCACCACGCGGCGTTCCCGTCTATTGTGGAGACGATGCGTGGCGCCGACCGGCGCCGGGGATACGCGCACGCGCGCGAGAAACGAGGAGATGATGAGCCAGAACAACCCGTATATGAACAACCCGTACGCGGGCGGCGGCGCGCCGGCGCCGAACTACCAGCAGCCGCAGTACCCGAACTACGAGCCGCAGCAGCCGCAGTACTACGCCGCGCCGTCGTCGAAATGGAACGGCATGGCGATCGCCGGCTTCGTCTGCTCGTTCTTCTTCTCGCTCATCGGCCTCGTGCTGAGCATCATCGGCTACTCGCAGACGAAGAAGAGCGGCGAACGCGGCGGCGACTTCGCGCTCGCCGGCATCATCATCTCGGCCGTCTCACTCGCGCTGAGCATTCTCGCGATCATCCTGTTCTTCGTGATCTTCGGCACCGTCATCACGGCCGCCACCATGCAGTGAGGGCGCCGATGAGCGCTCCGATGACCCCGGCGCCGCAACCGACGCGGCAGCCGATGTACTATGCGCTGGAACCGCGCACGCCGCAGCCGCAGATGGATATGCGCATCGCGAAGGCGCGCCGTGCCGCGTCGTCCCTCGGTGTCGGATTCACGTTCATCATCGTCATCTGGTGCGCGATCACGCTGCTGCTGCAGTCGGCATTCATGTGGCTGCGCAGCAGCATGGCCGGCTGGATGGCGATCGCGATCTCCGATTTCGCGCTGTGCGTGTGCGCGATCCCGATCGGCTACCAGCTGCTGCGCAACACGCCGCTGCTGACGCCGCGCCGCTTCGGCCTGCGCTTCTCGCAGTGGTTCGTCTATCTGCTGATGTGCCTGCCGATCATCTGGGTCGGCAACCTGCTCGGCACCGCCCTGTCCGCGCTGCTGTCGTCGGGGAAGGCCGACAACCGCATCACGCAGATGATGAGCGGATCGAACTGGTTCGTCATGGTGATCGCGACCGTCGTCGTCGCGCCGCTCGTCGAGGAGTGGCTGTTCCGCAAGCAGATCATCGGCCGCCTGCGCCGCTACGGCGAAAAACCGGCGATCGTCCTGTCCGCGTTGTTCTTCGGCCTGTTCCACCTCAACCTGTACCAGTTCTTCTACGCCTTCGGCCTGGGGCTGCTGTTCGGCTACGTCTACACGCGTACGAGCCGGCTGCGCTACAGCGTCGCGCTGCATATGGCCATCAACGCGAACAGCGCCATCGTCGGCACGTCGTTGCTGGCCCGCTACGAGCGCATCATCGCGAAACCCGACCTGCTGAGCCGTCCGCACACCGGCGACGTCCTGTTCATCGTCGGCATGGCGCTGTATCTCGTGCTGATGTTCGCCGGCGTCATCGCCGGGTTCGTGCTGCTCATCCGCAGGCGACGCCGCTTCCGCTTCTACACGGCGCCCGACGAGCTGCCGCGCGGTGCGGCGATGCCGGCCTTCTTCGGCAACGCCGGCGTCATCGTCTTCCTCGTCGCCGGCACGCTTGCGATGACGCTGCTGTAGCCGCGGGCCCGTCAGCGGGCGGCGGCGTCCTTCGCGGCGACCGAGCCGGAGGCGGCCAGATCGGTGAACATCGACGACGCGCTCACGTCGCGCGCGATCGCGTCGGTCACCGCCGACAGCGCGACGCCCGGCTTCGCGTAGGCGATGATGTTGCCGGTCGTGCCTGCCGGCGAAAAACCAGTGAAACGGATCAGCGGCTTGGGGGACTCGCAGATCAGGTCATGCGCCGACTCGTCGATTTTGCCGAGCAGCTCGTCGGTCAGCTTGTCCATGTCGACGCCCGGCTTCGCCGTGAACGGGATCGTCACCTGCGATTCGTTCGTCGACAGGTACTTCTCGAGCGCCGTCGTGTTGAGCACCGAATTCGGGATCATCAACGTGTTGCCGTTGCGCTCGCGCACGACGGTCTGCCGCCACGTGACGTCGGTGACGGTGCCGGTCACGCCGGAGATCGAGACGACGTCGCCCGGCTGCAGCACATGCGAGAACATCAGCTGGAAGCCGCCGATCGTGTTCGCGATCGAATCCTTGAGGCCGAGCGAGATCGCGAAGCCGCCGATGCCGAGCGCCGTGAACAGGGTGACCGGGTTGACGCCGAAGACCGGTTTGAGCACGATCGTCACGGCGAGCGTCCAGATGAGGATGCGCGAGAGGTTGATGAAGATCGACGCGTTCGGGATCTGCGAGCGACGCAGCACTTTATTGAGCACGCGCGACGTAATTCGCGCCGCGATCATCGCGGCGACGGTCACGATGACGACGAGGATGATTTTGCCGCTGTTCGCGCGCAGCCAGTCCAGTACGATGTCCATGACGCTCCCGGAAGAATCGGATCGGTGGCCGCCGGTCGGCGGCACCGCCATCATAACGGCAGCACGGGAACCGCGACGAACGTGGCCCCGACGCCGGTCAGGTCGTCGGGGCCACGCGCGGAAGGGTCAGGCGTCCGGCTCAGCGGTAACGGTCGCCGGGCGCGATGAAGCTCGGCGCATGGCTGTGGACACGGTGGTAGCCGAGCACCATGCGCCGCCAGTAGGACATCGGATCCTCGTCGGCCATCGTCAGGAACAGGCCCATCACGAGGATCGCGACGTCGCTGTCGAGCAGGTCATCGACGGTGATGTTGTTGCGTTGCTGCGGCCAGTTGTACAACAACGACAGGATGCCGCCGACGCAGAAATCGACGAGCATCCTCGTCTTCGGATCGATCGAGACCGTGTCGGAGCCGACGATCGTCAGCAGCGTCATGCGCAGGAAGTCGCGCAGCGAGTCGACAAGCTCGGCGGAGCTGTGCGAGCCGACGAGCAGCGACAGACGGTTGAGATGCTGCAGCTGCTCGGGGTCGTTGAGCAACCGGACGCAGAAATGGCGCCACTCGACGTTCGGGTCGTTGTTCGGATGCGTGTAGAGCGGCAACGGCAGCCGCTCCACCTCGTGCAGGATCGCCGAATCGGCCAGTTCGGGCAACCCGGAGTAGTGGTAGTAGAAGGAGTTGCGGTTCACCTGCGCCGTATGCACGACGTCGGTCACCGTGATCTTGTCGTAATCATGGTCCTCGAGCAGCGTCCAGAAGGCGTTCTCGAGCCGATCCTTGGCGGGGAGGATCTCTGAATCACGACGAGGCCTAGACATGCGTTCCGCTCCTTCGGATTGGTTCGATCGCGTCGATCGATGCGGCGGCCCATGCACCGTGTGCCTTTCGGGGCCATGTGTCGCGTGCGAGACGGCGCGCGGGACGGTCCCCGCGCTCCTTCGTTGTCTACCAGTGTATAGGCACGCGATCGTGATCTGGCCGGGCGATGGCTGCTGGCGAAAAACGGGGGAAAAAACGGACCGGCGGCGATCAATGGTGGAACGTGGCGGTGGCGAGCATCCACAGCGCCTGGTTGATGTACCGGCGCTCCTCGCTCGTCAGACCCACATACCGGCCGAGCATGCCGGGGATGACGCGCGGGCCGGCCTTCATCAGTTCGGTCGTGCTCTTGTATCCGCTCGACGTCAGCACGCGGAACAGCGCTTCGACGCCATGCTCGCGCTGGCGCTGCGTCATGCCCGACAGCCACGAGTTGAGGGCGTCGTTGAAGGTCCTCGAGCTTTCGGACAGGCCGTCCTCGGCGATGTCGAAGTCGTCTCCGTGCATCCGCCAGCTGTAGCAGGAATGCTGGGCCAGCCCGTCCGCGTCCGACCTGACGACGACGAGACGCTCGTTCGGCGACTCGTTGAGCAGCATGCCGATGATCGACGAGTCGGGGACGACCTTCGTAATGCGGTTGATGACGGTGCCGTACTCGTAGCTGTGCACGACGTCGGACGGGAATCCGGGGCCGTCGAAGGAATAGATGTGGCGGATGCGGTCCTTGACGTCGTCGCGCGCGTTCATCGCCGCGTACACGGAGACGTTGCCGCCCTTCGAATGCCCGGTGAGGATGATGTCGCCGTCCCACAGCGCGGCCACCTTCTCAAGGTAGTCGGCCGCCTGCTTCTGCGCCGGCACCGGATACTGGTAGGCCATGTTGAAGTCCTCCTTCCAGCCGACGAGGGAATCGTCGGTGCCACGGAAGGCGATGACGAGCTCGCCGGTCGGCAGCCGGAACGTCAGCGCGGCGAACTGCGTCTGCGCGGCCTCGTCGAAACGTTCCTCCGCCGCCGAGACACGCACGACCGAGAAGCGCGGATTCGCGGCGGTCGAACGGTAGAACTCGTGCGATTCGCGCGGGTCGCCGAAACCCGAGTGCTTCGCGATGTACGGGTGGAGGGTCTCGTACTCGCCGAGCTCATGCTCGATCTGGCGCAGCGCGGGGCCGTCGAACGGGGCGCGCACGAGCGCGCGCATCGAATGGGAGAGCCGGTGCCAGTCAAAGGAACGCAGGCGCCTCGACAGGCTTCCATAGCGCCGTTCGAGCGCCGCGAGCGTCGGCACGTCGGAGGGGATCCGGTCGTAGCTCAGCAACGCGAACACGAGCGCGTCGGCCGTATGGAACGGCCATTGGGAGAAATCCCGCGTCTCCGTGCGCGCGTAGTCGAGAATGCTACCCATGCCGACCTTCCCGGAACGTGCCGCCGCGGCCGTCCCCAACCCATTGTACGGCGGACGGCCGCGGACGGGCGCGCGATTGCGGCGGGCGGAAGTCAGCCGCCGTAGACCTCGGACACGAACTCGCGCAGCCGCTCGACGCCGCGGCGCACCTGGTCGGTCTCCAGGCAGTAGGAGATGCGCAGATAGCCGGGCATGCCGAAGGAATCGGAGGGCACCATGTACAGGTCGTAGTCCATCGCCTTGCGCGCGAACGCGTTCGCGTCCTCCTCGAGCGCCTTCGGGAAGATGTAGAAGGTGCCGCCGGGACGCTGCACCGTGAAGCCGAGGTCGACGAGCACGTCGTAGATGATGTTCATGTTCGTCTCGTAGATCGACAGGTCGCTCGTGTCCTCAAGCACGCGCGCGACGGCGAGCTGCATCGACGACGACGGGCAGTTGTGGCCGATCGTGCGGCTGATCTGCGCGAACATCGGCACAAGCAGGCCGGCGTCGCTCGCGCGCGGGTTGACGGCGACGTAGCCGATGCGCTCGCCCGGCAGCGACAGCGACTTCGAGAACGAGTAGCAGGTGAGCGTGTTGTCGTAGAAGCGCGCCGGATACGGCTGCTCGGCGCCATCGAAGACGATCTCGCGGTACGGCTCGTCGGAGATCAGGAAGATGTCATGGCCGAACTCGCGCTGCTTGGCGCGCAGCATGTCGGCGAGCGCCTCGAGCGTCTCGGCGGAGTAGACGGTGCCCGACGGGTTGTTCGGCGTATTGATGAGCACGGCCGCGACCTTCGGGTTGAGCGCGCGTTCGAACGCGTCGAAATCGATCTGGAAGCGCTCCGTGTCCGGCGGCACGACGGTCAATGCGGCGCCGGTGCCCTCGACGTACGGCCGGTATTCGGGGAAGTATGGCGCGAAGGTGACGATCTCGTCGCCCGGCTTCGTCACCGCGCGGAACGCGTGCGCGAGCGCGCCGGTCGCGCCGGCGGTCGGGAACAGGTGCGCGGCCTCGTAGTCCATGCCGAAGCGGCGGTTGAGCGAATCGGCCATCGCCTGGCGCACCGACAGGATGCCCGTCGACGGGCTGTAGCCGTGCAGCACGTGCGGCGGCTCGGTGGCGTAGAGGTCGAGCATCGCGTCGGTGAACTGCGACGGGCACGGGACGTTCGGGTTGCCGATCGAGAAGTCGAAGACGTGGTCCGCGCCGATCTCGCGCTTGCGTGCGCTCGCGCGTTCGCTGATCGAACGGATGACGGATTTCTCGTTGAGCATGTCCTTGTAACGGTCGTTGATCATGGGATCCTTTCGGAGCGGACGGGAAGGGGACGAGGCCAGCGTACGCCGCGGTCATGTCGCGCACGTTGCGCCGGCGGCCGGCTCAGCGCGACGCGCGGCGCGCGCGGTACTTCGCGAACTGCGCGCGGACCTCCTTGAGCACATGCGGGTCGTGCGCGGTGCGCATCTGCGGGTAGGCGTCGATGAGGCGGCGCTGCTGCAGGTTGAACAGGTCGTGCACATGCGTCGAGAACTGCTCGCTCGTGTCCTTGACGGCCTCGCCGGCATCGCGCACCTTCGCGCCGACGCGCGTGCCGAGGCCGTTGGTGGACGCGTTGAAGCGCGCCTCGGCGGCCTCGATGCGCTCGTCGGCGGCCGTGATGCCGACGTCGATCCTCGCGATGCCGCGCCGCTTGAGCGCCTTGATGTCCGATTCGACGCGGCCGAGACGGCCGTTCATGCTGATCAGGCCGGCGAAGGTGATCACGGCGTCGACGAGCGTCAGCGCGAGCAGCGTCGTCGCGACGGCGATCAGCGTCGCCGGGGGAACCCCGTCGAGCGCGGCGAGGACGTGCGGCTGCACCCACAGTTTGATGACCGTGCAGCCGAGGCCGAAGAAGATGAAGCCGTTGAGATAGACGCGGCCGTTGATGTTGAACGGTTTGTCCGAATAGTCCCACAGCCGCATGTGGAACAGCTTCTCGATGCCCCACGACGTGAGGTATTCGAGCGTGCACGCGAGGACGCCGCTGCTGAGGAAGACGGCGAGGAACGAGTGCTCGCCGGGCAGCCCGTAGACCGCGAGCATCGCGCCGAAGCCGTAGATCGGGCACAGCGGCCCGTTGAGGATGCCGCGGTCGACGAAGCGCCGCTTCATGACGATGTTGAGGCAGGTCTCCCACAGCCAGCCGACGAAGCTGTACAGCAGGAACCACAGGAAGACCTTGTCGAAGGCGAGGATCACGTGCGTCATGGACACCACGGTAGCGCATCGTGCGCCGCGGCGGCGGTTCTCACGTGCTGGGACGGCGGTGAAGGCGCACCTCGACTGCGCTACACTGACGAAACCATGGAAAGCGCGCCACAGCGGTGGCGCAGGCGCAATGCGCTCTGAGGGAGGCATGTGCTGCGGGCGACGAGGTCTCGCAGACGATCGGTCCGGTGACGGACGTCGAGAGCGCCGCGGACGCAGCAGACGACGACGGCCGGACATGGACCGGCGGGAAGGAGCATACGCGACGTGTTTGGATTCGGCAGGAAGAAGGACAAGGCGAAGCGCGGCGCCGAAGCCGCGGCGCAGCCCATGCAGCCGCCGCGGCCGCAGGGCGGCGCCGCGGTGCCGCCGCCGGCCCCGGCGAACGGCCACACGAACGGCCCGGTGCGGCTCATCGATCCGGTGCCCGGGCAGCCGCAGGACATGCGCGTCGGCATCGTGCAGGCGCTCGAGCAGCCCGAAGGCGGCCGGGGGTACATCGTCGAGCTCACGCCGGCCGGCCAGATGAACATCCTCGCGTGGATCGCCGACGACGACGCCGTGCATCCGACCGCCACCGTGCTCGCCGAGAAACCGTCCACGGCGGGCGTCGAACTCAAGTTCGACCCGTGGAACGAAGGCAACGACCGCATCGGCGCGATCTTCATCTGGGACACCGAGCATGGCTTCCAGGGCGACGACCCCGACATCCCGATCTGCATCGGCGAATACATGGTCGACGCCGACGGCGCCGTCCTGATCGCCCAGTGCTCCTTCGACGCCGGCGCCTACGCGCGCACGCCGCATCCGCGCGCCGAGGCGGTCGCCGCATGCTGGCTGCTCGCGCGCCGCCTGCCGGCGCTGCGCGGCGAGCGGATCACGACGAGCTCGGGCCGTTTCGTCGACCTCTTCGACCAGATCGAGAAGATGCCGCTGCCCGACGCGGTCGACATGATCATCCACCGCGGCACGTCGAACACAGGCCGCGTCACGCAGATCGAGCGCGCGCTCGCGCGCCAGCTCGTCGAGATCGGCGCGCCGCAGCTGCGCGCGATCGCCGCGAACACCGAGCTCGGCCTGCGTCGCCTCGGCACGAACGGCCAGTTCTGGATCAACTTCGACCAGAACGCCGTGCAGGGACTGCAGCGCGATCTCGTCATCGCCGTCGAAGGCGCGTTCAACCGCCTCGTCGACGCGCGCAACGCCGCCGCGCACCGCGACAACGACATCGCGTTGCTTGCGACGCTCGACGAACGCACGACCGGCTTCGTGTTCCGCTCCGCCTTCGTCCACTGGGGCGAGCATGCGCGCTTCACGCGCGGAGAAATCGGCGCGCGCAACCCGTACATGGAGCTCTACGACGCGCGCGCCAAGCGCGGCGGCGCATGGGAGTCGCTGACGCGATTCGGCAACGTCGCCGAACGGCTGCGGCTGCCGTTGCGCCTCCAGTACGGCGTCGACGTCGACAATGAGTCCGGCGTGATGGCGATCGCGTTCAACGCGCCGACGGCGATGGGGTTCCCGGCCTCGCGCGTCGACAACGACGGCGTCTGGCGCGACGTGCGCGACACGCGCGGTGCGCAGGCCTCCGTCTACGTGCTGCGGCTCGCCGGTCTGCTCGCCTATGTCGGCTTCTCGTCGAGCATCGCGACGACGTCGGTGACGATCACGGCGCGCGCCGGCACGCTCACCGGCACGCCGGTGCTGTCGATGCGTTTCGAGCGCATGGCCTTCTACGGCGACGTGGTGCCGCGCTATCTTGGCGGCGACATCGACGACGACGCCTTCGACTTCGATCCGGCCGCGCTGCTGCGGCTGCTCGCGCCGTCCGCGCAGGCCGTAGACCTCGGCGACGACCTCGGCTTCAGGGGCGTCACGCCGCTGCCGCTGCCGGAGGCGATCAAGGCGCACCGCGTGCCGCTGTGGAAGGACATGCGCGAACTGCCCGCCGACCTCGGCGTTCGGCTGCGCGCCGATCGCGCGTGCGAGCTCGACGTGCTGCACGATGACGCGCCGATCTCGATCGCCGACGTCGAGAAGATCATCAACGACAACGAGGATTCGCCGGTATCCGCCGCGATCGAACTCGAATCGGTCGTCATGGAACTGTCGAAGTCGCTGCCGCAGGAGACGCCGGCGTTCCGGCCGCTGTACTGCAACAACCAGGGCGAGCGCGAACTCGTCACGCTCGCCGACGACGACGATCCGCAGGCGCATGCGGACGGCAGGCCGAGCGTCGACCCGTCGGCGATCCGGTACTTCAAGGTGCCGGACGCGCTGTTCCGCGCGCTGGCCGAACTCGCGCGCATCAGCATCGCCAACGGGCAGTTCGACAAGGCGAAGGAGCTGCTCGCGCGCGTCCACCACATCGGCAAGCTGTCGATCCCGCCGTACATCAGCGAATCGGCGATGTATGTGGACGGCGCCGAACCCGACTGGGCCAAGGACGCCGACGTGCTGACGAAGGCGCTGCCGTACGCCGTCGAGCCCTGCGACGTCGCCGTGCTCTACTACCGCCTTGCCTACGCGATGCGCAACCTCGGCAAGGCCGACCTGTCCGCCGCCTGCTACGCGATGACGCTGACGATACCGGTGCGCTGGCTGCGCGACACGGCGCTCGAGGAGCTGAGCGAGCTGCTCGACGGCGACCTGAACCGTGCGCCGGCGATCGAGGACGCCAAGCAGCTGCTGCGCGCGAACGGCATCCCGGTCGTGCCGTCGCACGGCCTGATGCATCTGCTCGCGCGCAACACGATCGACCTCGTGGACGCCGGCTTCCCGAAGGCCGCCGGCATCGGCGTCCGGCTGCTCGCGGCCGCCGAACGCGACGACACGCTCGACTGGCTCGGCGGCACATTGCTCCACGGCACCTACGGCGAGGACGAACTCGGCGACGAGTGAGCCCGCGCCGGCCCTTCGGCCGCATGACGGCCGAAGACGCATGACGACCAAGACCCGCAACGACCCCAGCAACGACCAAAGGACGCAACGATGACGCAGATGAACGGCACGAACGGTTTCACCGTGCCACCGATTCCGCCGGCGCCGGGATCCGGCGCCCCGACGCCGCCGCCGATGCCGACGCCGCAACAGGCCGCGCCGCCGCAGCCGCAGCAGCCGACGTCCGCGCGGCATGCGGCGCACCCGATCCATCAACTGGACGGCCGCGGACGCACCGACCGGCTGCCGACGCTGCCCGGACAGCCGCAGGGGCGCCGCTACGCGGTGACGACCGCGCTGCCGCAGCCGGAGCAAGGCCTCGGCTACGTCGTCGAGGAAGTCGACGGCGGAGTGCGGGTCCTCGCATGGATCCGCGACGACATGAAGGTGTTCACGACCGATGACGTCCTCGACGACGATTCCGCCGGCGCGCTGCGCGCCGACCGCGCCGACGTGCACTTCGACAAATGGGATGCGGACGACGACGACTACACCGGACCGATGCGCGTGCGCAGCATCTTCGAGCCCGGCCATGGCGTCAGCTTCGGCGAATACCGCAGGCAGGACGACGACGTGACGATCCTCGCGGCGGCGCTCGACCTCGGCCCGTTGACGAGCGGCGCCCACCCGCGGGCCGTCGTCCTCGCGGCGGGATGGCTGCTCGCGTACCATGTCCCGACGCTCGCCGGCCGCCGTCCCGGCTCCGGTCTCGGCCGCATCTTCGACGAGTTCATGCGGGTGACGCGCGAGCCGGTCGCCGACGCCGTCGACGCGATCGTCTGGAAGGGCGCCGTGAACGCGGCCACGGCGGCGCCTACCGACCGTTTCGCCGCGCGCGAGCTCATCGAGGCGGGCGCGGCCGCGCTGCGTCCGGTCAGCGCGCGCGAATCGGTGCGCTTCATCATCGTCGAGGACACGAACCTGTTCTGGGCCGTGTTCAACGGCGACATGCCGACCGCCGACCGGCACGCGGTGCTCGCCATCGAATCCGCGCTCAACCGCCTCGGCGCCGTGCGCCGCGTGGCCGACGCGAGGGACAACGAGAACGGCTTCGTCACGACGCTCGACGAGGCCGGATGCTACGACGCGGTGCGCCGTCGCGACCACGTCTGGTCGCAGCACATCGAGCATGTGCTCGACTACACGGACGTCAACAACCGCTTCGCGCGGATCAACGACGCGGCGGCCGCGCCGGGCGGCATGTGGGACACGCTGACGCGCTTCATCACAATCGGCGAATCGCTGATCCTGCCGCACCGCTTCGAATACCGCGCCGACGTCAACACGGACACCGGCGAGATGGCGATCATCTTCTCCGCCCCCGACGAAACGCAGTTCCAGTCGAGCGACTGGCGCGACGGCCATGTCGTCGACGTGCGCGCCATGCGCGCGGCGCACGCCGCGACGTACGCGCTCGAACTCGCCGGATTGCTCGCGCAGATCGCATTCACGGCCGGACCGTCCGTCAACGCCGTCACCGTCACCGGCTACCGCGGCTCGCTGTACAAGACCGAGGATCCGGTGCTTTCGTTGAGCTTCGATCGCGCGCGCTTCACGACGAACGTACTGCCGCGCTACCGTGACGGCGTCTTCGACGACGCGGCGCTCGACGACGATCCGGCGCGCGTCCTGCCGATGCTCGAACCGACGGCCTTCGCGCTCGCCTTCAACGCGCGTCGAGGCCTCGACGTCATCACGCCGCTGCCGGTGCCGCAGTCGCTGCTGGCGAACCGCACGCCGCTATGGACGGACACGCGTCCGCTGCCGCCGCGACTGTGCTCGCTGCTGCGCGCCGACCGCGCGCAGGACCTCGACATCCTGCATGACGACGCTTCGATCAAGGGATCGGAGGTCATGGATCTGCGTCAAGGCAACGAGAAGGACACGCCGATCGGCACGTCGATCGAACTCGAATCGGTCATCATGCAGATCGAGATGAGCGAGCAGGCGCCGGCGAACCAGCGGCCGCTCTACTGCGAGAACCCGACGCAGCGTCTGCTCGTCTCCCTCGTCGACGACGGCCCGGACACGCGCTACTGGAAGGCTCCGGACGCGCTGTACAACGCGCGCGTCGGACTGACGCACATCTACCGCGACGACGGCGATCACCAGGCCGCCGTCGCGCAGGCGCAGGCGATGGAACGCATCGCGCCGACCTGCGCGGCCGCGTATTTCGAGGAGGCGGTCGTGCATGCCGACAGCGAGGACTACGAGGCCGCGGCGCGCGTGCTCAAGTCCGCGCTGACGATCGCCGTCGACCGCGACGACGTCGACTTCGTATACTACCGCCTCGCCTACGCGTTGTGGAATACCGGCGATCGCGAATCGGCGGCCGCCTGCTATGCGATGCGCACGCTCGACAGCGCCTCCTATGCGCCGTCCGCGCGCCGCGAGGTCGCGCAGCTGCTCGCGCAGCTCGGCTGGGACAAGCTGCCCGACCACGACCAGGCGGTCGCCAGGCTGCGGGAGGTCGACATCCCGGTCGCCCCGCAGGTGCGCGCTCTCGATGTGCTCGCCGAGGCGGCGATGGGACTCGTCGACGCCGGATTCCCGTGCGCGGCCGACGCGGCCGCCGGCATCCTCGCGAACTCGGTCGAAGGCGACGTGCTGCGGCTGCTGCGCCAATGCCTGCGCTACGGCGTGCTCAACGCCGACGACGTGCTCGCGGCCGAACGCGGCGAGTGACGCGCCGATAGACGCTGAGAGACGCCGATAGACGAAGGCGGGCGGGGACCACAGGTCCCGGCCCGCCTTCCTTGCATGGGTGGATTTTCAGGGAAGGTCAATCGGCGAGGCGCTCCTTGATGAACGCGGTCGCCTCGTCGTAGGACGGGCAGACGGGCACGCCGTCCGCGTTGTGCGCGATCGACAGCGCGGCGGCCGCGTTCGCGATCTGCACGCTCGCCTCGAGGTCCCAGCCTTCGGCGAGCAGCGCGCACAGCGCGCCGGTGTGCACGGGGCCGGCTGAGCGGATATGCGTCGCCTTCGTCGGGAAGCCGTCGATGTGCATGACGCCTTCGCCGTGCTGGCGGATCCATGCGCCTCGCGAACCGGCTCGCAGCACGATCGGCGCGTGCAGCACGTCGCTCAGCGCCGTGCACAGTTCGTGCATCGATTCGTCGAAGCCGCCGGAGACGCGCAGCGTCGGCGTCTCGTCGATGCTGATCGACAGCCGTTCGGCGAGCGAATACGCCTGCTGGCGGTTCATCGACCAGATCGGGCGCGCGAGGATCAGCGTCTCGAGCAGCTGCGCGTTGACGAGACGCAACGCGCTCGTCGAATTGAGCACGATGCGGAAATCGCGCGTCTGCGGCTGGCATTCGGGGCGCGACAGGAACTTGTGGACGGCGGTCGCGCCGTCGTTCATCAGCGCGTTGCTGCCGATGTGGACGACGTCGCCCTTCTGCGGATGGACGTTCCTGTAGGCGTCCGCGTCGCCGCGCGACTCGGCGCCGTGATGCGCGACATAGGATTTCGCCTCGCCGTCGGACAGGATGATGCGCATGCCGTTGTCCTGATTGGGCAATGTGCGGCCGGTATGGGTGATGTGCGCGCGGCGCAGCGCATCCGCGATGCAGTCCGCCCACGGGCCGGTGCCCATCATGCTCGCCAACTCGGTGCGCGCGCCCATGCGTCCCGCCGCGGCGAGCACCTGGAAGCTGCCGCCGATCGAACGGGACACGGTGCCCGCCTCGACGAAGCGGCCGGGCTGCGGCATCTCCGGCACGCGCATCAGCATATCCACCCAGGTCTGGCCGAGGGAGACGACGGTCGGTTCATGGTCGCGCTGCGCGCGGATCTTGTTGACGATGTCACTGAGCATGACTGGTTCCTTTCTCGTTGGCGGCCCCGCACGTTTTCCGCATTGCGAATGCGCGTCGGCCTCACTGCCTCTTCCTCACGTTCCTCCTGCAGTACCCTCTCCCAGTACTTGCCCGACGCCTGCCGGCGTCGGCGGCGGCCCCCAGAGAAGACGCTCTGGTTACGATTGTAGACGCTGTGCGCGGGAACGGCGCGCGGATCGGTGCGGATGCGGACGCATGCACGGCGCAATTGTGAAAGAAGCACGGGGAAAGTGGCGTTGTCCGGCATCTGGTTGTATCATTGGGAAGTTGTGTGTGACGGCGTACGTTCTTGTATGCACGCAGCCGCACGCAGACTTGCAAGTCAACAGTAATTTATAGGGAGTCCATTATGGCAGCTCGTTGTGCAGTGTGTGGCAAGGGCCCGCGTACGGGTTATTCCGTGTCGCACTCGCATATTCGTAACAAGCGCCGCTTCCTGCCGAACCTCCAGCCGGTTCGCACCACCGTGGACGGTCAGAACGTCCGCCTTCGCGTGTGCGCGAAATGCCTCAAGGCAGGCAAGGTTCAGCGTGTGAGCGCCAACTGATATGCATTGAACCATGCGGAACGCATGAGGGAGCCCCGTCGGAAGAGTCCAGCTCGTCCGACGGGGCTTCTCGTTGCTTGGTGTATTGGGCGTGGGGCGCCGCGGCCCCCGCATGCCGGTCGCCCTGCCGCCGCGGCACGTTCCATCGGCGGCGTTGATGGTTTGTTCCGGCAACGGGCCAATTCGCGGGGGCGGTTCGTCGGGCATGTCGATGGTGCGGGACGGAAAGTGGCTGGTTTGCGGGATGGTTCGTCGGCGCTCTCGGCGGATCAGGACGCTGCGGGGCGGCCTGTCGGCGGTGCCGACGGATTGGGACGGAATCGGTCCGGTTCGTGGGTGGACTCGTCGGCTGGTTCGATGGATTGGCCCGGAACAGGACGACCCGGCGGGACGCGCTGTGGCGGCTCGTCCGCGCGCGTGCGACAATGGGGGACTATGAGTACCGTGACCGTGGAATCACCGCTGGCGTCGTTGCTGACGAACAAGCGGCGCGTCAGCGCGCTCAAGGCGCTCGGCGTCACGACGGTCGGCGAGGCGCTCAGCTACTATCCGTTCCGCGTGACCGAGCCGGTGCCGGTGCGTGCGCTCGGCGACGTGCGCTTCGGCGAGAGGATGGCCTGCCCGGTCGTCGTGCGCGGCGTACGCGTCGCGCCGATGAGCTCCCGCGGCTCCTACCGCCTCGAGGTGCTCGTCGACGACGCCGACTACGCGCGCGACCATCGGCAGCGCCCGGCCGCCGCCAACCTCGTCTTCTTCGCCCACCGCAAGTCGTACATCGACTGGATGGCGTCACGGCTGACGACCGGCATGCGCATCGTCATCGCCGGTGAACCGAGCGTGTTCAACGACCGCCTGCAGTTCACGCATCCCGAAATCCTGACCGTCGCCCCCGACGAGCCGACGCCCGCGCCGGCGCAGCTCGCCTTCGACGAGCCGACGCCCGCGCGCGGTACCGGCCGTCCGCGCAACACGCCCGCACGCACGCTCAAATACGACGTCGACTCCGTCGCGCAGGGCCTTGCCCGCGTCTGCCGTCCGCGCCCGGTCTACCATGCGAACTCACGCATTTCGAGCGAACACATCCATGAGACGATCCTCGCGCTGCTGCATATGCTCGCCGGCGAGGAACCGCAGTCGGCCGCCGAACCTTCCGATGACGCGCCGGTACGCTCGCTGTGGGACGACGGCGACCGTGTGCGCGCCGCGCTCGAACGGGCGATCCCGGACGTGCTGCCGGAACAGGTGCGTGCCGAACTCAATCTGATGCACCGCGCGCAGGCCTTCTGCGCGATCCATGACCCCGACGCCGTCGCCGACTTCCGCCATGCGATCCGGACGATGCGCTACGAGGAGGCCTTCGTCTGCCAGTGCGCGCTGCTGATGGCGCGCGACGCGGCGAGCGCGAGCGAGGCCTTCCCCTGCGGCGATGTCGCGTTGCGCGACGACTACATCGCCGCGCTGCCGTTCCCGTTGACCCATGGCCAGCGTGACGTCATCGACCGGATCGGCGTGGACATGCGCGCCGACCATCCGATGCAGCGGCTGCTGCAGGGCGAGGTCGGCTCCGGCAAGACCGTCGTCGCCGTCGCCGCGATGCTGCAGGCCGTCGGCTCCGGCCATCAGGCCGTGCTCGTCGCGCCGACGCAGGTGCTCGCCGAACAGCACCACCAGTCGATCACCGCGTCGGTCGGCGCGTCGGACGCCGATGTGCCGGTGCTGCTGCTCACCGGCGGCATGAAGCTCGCCGCGCGCCGCCGCGTGCTCGCGAAGGCCGCGAGCGGCGAGCCGTGCATCGTCGTCGCGACTCACGCCGCGTTCTCGAAGTCGTTCCAGGCGCCGAACCTCGCGCTCGCCGTCATCGACGAGCAGCACCGCTTCGGCGTCGAGCAGCGCGAGACCCTGCGCGGCAAGTCGGAGCGCGACCCGCATCTGCTCGTCATGACGGCGACGCCGATTCCGCGCACTGCGGCGATGACGTGGTTCGGCGACCTCGACATCTCGTGGCTGACCGAACTGCCGGGCGGCCGCCGGCCGATCCGCACCTTCATCGTGCCGGAGGACGACGGCAAGCTGATGTCCGACATGTTCTGGCATCTGCGTGCGCGCATCGACGCCGGCGAGCGCGCGTACATCGTCTGCCCGCGCATCGACGTGCCGGAGGACGACGGCGCGGCCGCCGCCGACGATGACATGCAGGTCGTCGAACTCGGTGACGACGCCGACCATCCGCGCCCGCCGCTGCGTTCGGTGGAGGAGATCCGTGAACGATTGCAATCGCTGCCGCAGTTCCGCGGCGTCGCGATCTGCACGCTCACCGGTCGCGACGACGACAAGACGAAGCAGCGCGTCATGGAGGAGTTCGCGGGCGGCGCGACGCCGGTCATGGTCGCGACGACGGTCATCGAGGTCGGCGTCGACGTGCCGCAGGCCAGCTGCATCGTCATCTTCGACGCCGACCGCTACGGCCTGTCGCAGCTGCATCAGCTGCGCGGACGCGTCGGCCGAGGCGGAACCGACGCGTGGGCGTTCCTCGTTTCGCGCGCCGAAGCGGGGTCGATCGCCGAGGAGCGGCTGCAGGTCATCGCCGATTCGCTTGACGGAGCCGACATCGCCGCCAAGGATCTCGAGTTGCGCGGCGCCGGCGATGTGCTCGGCGACGCGCAGTCGGGCGGCAAGTCGAGCCTCAGGCTGCTGCGCGTCGTCAAGGACGCGCCGATGATCGCCGACGCGCGTGAGCGCGCGCAGAGGCTGCTCGACGCCGATCCGACGCTCGACGGGCATGTGCAGCTCGCCGGCGCCGTCCTCGATTTCACGCGCGGCAACGAGAGGTTCCTGACGAGCAACTGAGTGCGAGCGGCGCCCACGGCGAATGCCAGAAGACGATCACCGGACGGCAAGGTCACTGTGAAGAACGGTTCGATCTTCAAACTCAAGGGCGGCGAGACGGCAGGCCGTGCACGGCCTGCCGGCCGGCGCGAAGTCCACGGTGGCGCAAACCGGCAGGCCCACGGCGGCGCAGGCTCGTCGGTCGACCATGACGGCGCGTCCGGCGACATCGAACGCAGCGGGGACGACCAAACTCGGCTTCGTCAACGCCTATACGCCCGATCCGACGACGCCTGCGATGACGAACACCTTCGGAGGCGGCGGCATCCCCGTCGACGCCGAACCGACCGTGCAGCCAGCCGACTTCATGAACGCCTTCCTGCGCATGGACCGCATGGCGATGGGCGGGCGGGGCGCTAGGCTCGAAACCATGCATGTCATCACCGGCAGATTCAAAGGCGCACCGCTCACGACGCCGCTTTCCGTGACGCGACCGACGACCGACCGCACGAAGGAGGCGTTGTTCTCACGCCTCGAATCGCGCGGCCTGCTGCAGGACGCGCGGGTGCTCGACCTCTTCGGCGGCACCGGCGCGCTCGGCATCGAGGCGCTGAGCCGCGGCGCGCGCGAACTCGTCGTCGTCGAGGCGAACGCGCAGGCGGCGAAACTGATCGCCGGCACGTTGACGGCGCTCAAGCGGCACCACGGATGGGAAGAGGGCATGGACGCGCATGTCGTGCGCGCGAAGGCCGAACGCTACGCGGCGAAGGCGAAGGTCGACGCACCCTTCGACCTCGTGCTCATCGACCCGCCGTACATGTTCGCGACCAACGACTGCGCACGGCTGCTCGACGACCTCGTCGGGCGAGGATTGGTGGGGCAGTACGGCGCGATCGTCCTCGAACGCTCGAAGCGCACAGCGCCGCCGACGCCGCCCGCCGGATGGGTCGAGGACGATCGGCGCGACTACGGCGAGACGACCGTGTACACGTATCGTTCAAACGACTACGAACGGCTCGTCGACGCACAGCGCGCCGATTGAGGCGGCCCAGCGCCGGGATGGCTCAGCCGAGTCGGCGCGGATGAGCGCCGGAGACCTCCCAGCCGAGCGCCATCAGCGTCTTGCGGTCGGCCTTGCCGAGCGCCGCGCAGTCAAGACGCGCGATCAGATCAGGCCGGAGCCGCGACGTTTTCCCGAGCGCCTCGTCGCGCCGGAAACGGTCGACCTTGCCGTGGTCGCCGGAGATGAGCACCGGTGGCACCGCCATGCCGCGCCAGGTGGCCGGCTTCGTGTACTGGCTGTGCTCGAGCAGCGCGTTCGCGCCGGTGTATGACTCCTCGACGATCGAGTCGGCGTTGCCCATGAATCCGGGCAGCAGCCGCGTGATCGCCTCAAGCATCACCGAGACGGCGACCTCGCCGCCGTTGAGCACGTAGTCGCCGATCGAATACTCGCGCACGTCGACGCCGCGCTCGCGGTAGTACTGCGGGATGCGCGCGTCATAGCCCTCGTAGCGGCCGCAGCCGAAGACGAGATGTTCGGCGTGCGACAGCTCGGTCGCGCACTGCTGCGTGAACAGCGGCGCCGACGGGTTCGGGAAGATCAGCACCGGGGAGCCGGGGGAGGGCGCGGCGTCCGCGTCCGCCGGAGCGTCCACCGGGACGTCGAGCAGCTCGTCGAGGCATTCGGCCCACACCTCGGGCTTCATCACCATGCCGGCGCCGCCGCCGACCGGCGTATCGTCGACCGACTGGTGCACGTCATGCGTCCAGTCGCGCAGGTTGTGCACGCGTACCGTGACGAGCCCGCGTTCCATCGCCTTGCCGAACAGGCTCAGGTTGAGCACGTCGAAGTACTCGGGGAACACGGAGACGATGTCGATGTCCATATGGCTCCTTGCAGTGTTGGGTCACGGTGTCGGGATCACAGCTTCGCATGCCCCGGCCGTAATGGGCGCGGCCGGGGCATGCGAAGCACAGTGGGGGGGGGTCAGATGCCCGGGATCAGGCCGCCGGGAGGATCGATCGTCAGATAGCCCTCCTCGAGGTCCACGTCGGGCACGAGTTCGATGACGAAGGGCACGAGCGCCGTCTTCTCGTCGCCGACCGGCTCGGCCAGACGGATCTTGAGCAGCCACTGCGCGCCTTCGGTCATGTCGACGACCTTGCCGAGGACACGGCCGTCCGGCGCGAGCCGCGCCTCGAGGCCGACGATGTCCTTCGGATAGAACTCGTCCTCCTCGAGCTCCCACGGCTCCCCATAGAGGATCGTGCCGTTGAGCGCCTCGGCCGCGTTGCGGTCGTCGATGCCTTCGAGCTTGATGTACCAGCGGTTCCTGAACGTGCGTGCGCCTTCGACGACGTATTCGTCCTCGGCGTCCTTCGTGAACAGCGGCGAGCCGGGGGCGAAACGCTCCTCGGGTTCGTCGGTGAACAGCTGCACGCTCACTTCGCCTTTGAGTCCCTGCGCGCGTCCGATACGACAGACCCTCAGCAGCTCGGGCTGTTGAGGGTCCATCGGTGAAGATTCATGATTCACTTGCGCACATCCATGATGTCGACGCGCACCTTGTGGTCGGCCATCGCCTGCACCACGGTGCGGATCGCGTTGGCGGTGCGGCCGTTGCGGCCGATCACACGCCCGATGTCCTCAGGATTGACGCGTACGCGAATCAGCTCACCACGCGCGTTCTCATGGGACTTGACCGAGACGTCGTCAGGGAAATCGACGATGTTCCTAATCAGATGTTCCACGACTTGAGCAAGCATGATCAGACGGCTTCCGGAGCGGACTCTTCAGGATCGGCGAACTCGACCTTCTCGTCGGCCTTCTGCTCGGCAGCGGCGTCCGGGTCGGTGGCGGCCTCGTTGGCCTTGAGCTCGGCTTCGGCCTTCGCGGCCTTGAGCTTCTGCGCCTTCGTGTCGGCCTCTTCGATGAGCGTGGCCGCATCCGGCTTCGCGGCGGCGGTCTTCAGCGTGCCCTCGGCGCCCTTGAGGCCCTTGAACTTCTGCCAGTCGCCGGTGATCTTGAGCAGGTTGCGGACCTGGTCGGTCGGCTGCGCGCCGACGCCCAGCCAGTACTGCGCGCGATCGGAATCGATCTCGATCGTCGAAGGCTGCGTGTTCGGGTTGTACAGGCCGATCTCCTCGATGGCCTGGCCGTCGCGCTTGTTGCGCGAATCCATGATGACGACGCGGTACACGGCATAGAACTTCTTGCCCATACGCTTGAGACGAATCTTGGTTGCCAAAACGGCTCTCCTTGGTTAACTAGGGTTGCGCACCGCGCTTCGCCGTGTGGGGCACGGCTCGACCGGCGCGCGCGTTCCTTGACGCCTACGGGTGATGAGAGGGTCCCGCATCGTCAAATAACCAAGTCAGGATACCTCCACCCATGGTCATCGGTGGCGTCCGCGGCGGCCGACGGCGTAACGGGGCCTCGCGGCACCACGCCGTGGGCGGATTATATAGTGTGAGATGGCATCGCCGTGGCCGTGCGAGCCGCGAAAGCCGCGGCGCACGCCGCACATCGACGAGGATCGATCACAAGGAGGGCTGCGATGTTCGTTCCGCGCTACTACGAGGACCCGTCCACGCTGCATGTGGGCTGCGAGCCGAACCGCGCGTATTTCATTCCGGCGAGCGGGGCGGTCGACACGAGCTTCGACCGGCGCGTATGCTCCGACCGTTTCCAGCTGCTCGACGGCGACTGGGCGTTCCGCTATTACGCGAGCATCCACGAGCTCGACGCCGAGGTCGCCGCGGCGAGCGCCGCCTACGACCCGATCTTCACCGACGTCGCGTTCAACCCCGGCGACGACTACACGCAGATCCCGGTGCCCTCGGTCTGGCAGATGCACGGCTTCGACCACAACCAGTACACGAACATCCGCTACCCGTTCCCCTTCGATCCGCCGTTCGTGCCGCAGGACAACCCGTGCGCCGTCTACCGCACGACCTTCGACTACGAGCCCGACGAGGCCGCGCCGCGCGCGTATCTGAACTTCGAAGGCGTCGACAGCTGCTTCTACCTGTGGCTCAATGGCGCCTTCGTCGGCTATTCGCAGGTCTCGCACGCGACGAGCGAGTTCGACGTGACCGACCTGGTCGAGGACGGCGAGAACACGATCGCCGTGCTCGTGCTCAAATGGTGCGACGGCAGCTACCTCGAGGACCAGGACAAGCTGCGCATGAGCGGCATCTTCCGCGACGTCTATCTGCTCAAACGCCCGACGCGGATGATCCGCGACTACTTCGTGCACACGGCGATCGACTTCGACGGCGGCCGGCGCACGGCGGTGACCGTCGACTTCGACGCCGGCTCGGGCGGCCTGCCCGGGCATGTGGCCGTCGCGGTCCTCGACGCCGACGGCGAGACCGTCGACGCCGCCGAGGCGCAGGTCGTCGACGCCGCCGACGCCGATGCGGCCGACGACGACGTGTTCACCGTCCGCGCACGCGCGAGGCTGACGATCCCCGCCGCGCGGCTGTGGAACCCCGAGGAGCCCTACTGCTACCGTCTCGTCATCGCCACCGACGACGAGACGATCACGTCGCCACTGAGCGTGTGCGAGGTGCGCGCCGCGCTCGGCGACGACGGCGTGCACGAGCGGATCGAGCTCAACCGCCGGCCGATCACGATCCACGGCATGAACCGCCACGACGCCGACCCGGACACCGGCTACGCCGTCACGCCGCAGCGTTTCAAGGAGGATTTGCTGCTGATGAAGCAGCACAACGTCAACGGCGTGCGCACAAGCCACTACCCGAGCGCGCCGTACTGCTACGACCTGTACGCCGAACTCGGCTTCCTCGTCGTCGACGAGGCCGACATCGAGGCGCACGGCGCCTACATGCTGCAGCACGGGCACGACGGCGACGGCGTCGACGACACGGCCGCGCTCGAAGGATGGAACGCGCGCATCGCCGACAACGAGGACTTCGCGCCGGCCATCCTCGACCGCGTGCGCCGCTGCGTTGAACGCGACAAGAACCACGGCTGCGTGCTGTTCTGGTCGCTCGGCAACGAATCCGCGTACGGCGTCGGCTTCGAACGCGCCGCCGCATGGGTCAAACGCTACGACACGTCGCGGCTGACGCATTACGAAAGCGCACGCTACGTCGAACACGACGGCCATGACCGCCACGACTACGACGCCATCGACGTGCACAGCCGCATGTATCCGTCGATCGACGAGATCGACGCCTATTTCGGCGCCGACGGCCCCCGCGGCGACGGCGCGGACGGCGAGGACGGCACGAAGGCCGGCGGCGTCGTCAAACCGTATCTGATGTGCGAGTTCTGCCATGCGATGGGCAACGGGCCGGGCGACCTCGAGGACTACTTCGAGGCGATCGAACGGCATCCGGGACTCGCCGGCGGCTACGTGTGGGAATGGTGCGACCACGCCGTCGACGCCGGCCGCACGCCGCAGGGCAGACGCGAATACCTGTACGGCGGCGACTTCGGCGACCGGCTCAACGACGGCAACTTCTGCGTCGACGGCATGGTCTCGCCCGACCGCACTCCGCACTCCGGCCTCGACGAATTCAAGAACGTGTTCCGCCCCGCACGCGTCGTCGCCGTCGCCCGTGACGGCGCCGACGTGCAGGTGACGCTGCGCAACCACCTCGACTTCACGACCTTGTCCGACCGTGTGCAGCTCATGTGGGAGCTGTACATCGACGGAGCGATGCGGGGATACGCGCTGTGCGACGACGAGGCGACCGCCGCCGCGCTGGCGATCGCCCCCGGCGCCGAAGGCACGCTGACGCTGCCGGGCATACCCGACCTGCGCGATATGGACGGCAAGGTCACGATCGTGCTGCGGTATCTGACGAAGGAGCCGATGTGGGGGATGGCGCCGCTTTTCGAACTCGGCTTCGACGAGATCGCCGTCGACGTGGCCGGCGGCGACGCGCGCAACCAGTGGGTCGCGCGCCAGCATGAGGAGATGCGCGCAGGCGATGAACGCGGCGCGACGATTCAGCTGCGGCGCGCAGGCACGTCGATCGTGCTCGAAGGCGCCGACTGGCGCTACGAACTCGACGTGCGCACCGGCCTGTTCTCACGGATGAGCTACCGCAACCACGCGCTGCTCGCGCAGCCGATGCGGATCGACGTCTGGCGCGCGCCGACCGACAACGACCAATACCTCCGGCGCGCATGGGAGCGCGCGCAGTACGACCACGCGAGCGCGCGCGCCTACGACGTGGCCGTGCGCACCGTCGCGTCGAGCGGCATCGCGCAACCCGAGGAAGGCTGCGCGATCGCGAACGAGGTCGACCCCGACGACGCGCGTCTCGCGCCGAGCGCCGTCGAGCTGCGCGTCTCGATGGGCGTCGTCGCGCCGAGCGTGCAGCCGATCGCGCACGTCGACGCCGTCTGGACCGTGCATGCCGACGGCTCGCTCGCATTGGCGATGGACGTCGCGCGCGACACGGCGTTCCCGTTCCTGCCGCGCTTCGGCATCCGCATGATGCTGCCCGCGTCGATGAGGAACGTCGTCTACTGCGGCTACGGGCCGAACGAAAGCTACGTCGACAAGCACCGCTCCGGCTGGCACGGCATCTTCGAGGGGACGCCGAAGACGCTGGCCGAACACGAGATCAGGCCGCAGGAGAACGGCAACCATCACGACTGCGACTGGGCGAGCGTCGGCGGCGACGGCGTCGCATTGGTCGTCCTGCGCGGCGACGGCGCCGAGGAGGCGCGCGGCTTCGACTTCCAGGCGCTCGAATACACGGCCGAGGAGATGACGCGGGCGCGGCACGACTTCGAACTCAAGCGCGCCGGCATGACCGTCGTCTGCGTCGACTACATGCAGTCGGGCATCGGCTCGAACAGCTGCGGGCCCGAACTGCTGCCGCAGTACCGGCTCGACGACGCGCGCTTCCGCTTCGTCGTCACATTGCGGCCGCAGACGGCCTGAGCGGCGTCATTCGGCATCCCCGTCGTCGCGTGCGGCGCGGATGCGGTCGCGTGCGCGCTCGCGGGCGAGCGGCGGCAGCGAATCCGGCCATGTCTCGCCGGCGCCCGCGTTGAGCGGCGTCGGATGGTCGATGATCGTCAGCGTCGCGGCGAGCGCGAGATGGTCGGTGCCGGGCACTTCGACCGCGCGCACGTCGGAGGCGGTCAGATAGTCGGTGAACAGCACATGGTCGAGCACGATGCGCGGCCACTTGATCCAACGTGGATAGGTCGGGCGCAGCCCGCGTGCGTCGGTGAGCGCCGCGTCGTGGAAGCCGGCGGCGAGCAGTTTGCGGAAGCTCGGATGGGGGATGCCCGAGTTGAAATCGCCCATGACGACGCAGATCGTCTCACGTTCGGACGGCTGCGCGGCGGAGGGCTGCGCGGTCTGCGCGTCCGCCGCGGTCGTGGCGGCGGCGTCGTGGCGGGCGGCGCGGTCGGCCGTCGCCGAATGCGCGGAGATGCCGGCCTGCACGAGGACGCCATCACGGGAGCCGTCCTTCTTGGCCGCCGCGGCCGCCGCACGGTTGGCCGCGTCGATCGCGGCGAGCGTCGGGTACTTTTCGCGAGGCTCGTCCTTCGGATGCGCGATCAATGCACGCAGGCCGATGATGCCCTCCGACCATGCGCGGCAGCCGCGCATCGGCGACTTCGGATGGGCGGACGCGAAGGTGATGTCGCGCGTCGACGAGAACGGGATCGTCATCGTCGGCACGTCGGCTGCCGGGATCGGCACGCCGGTCGGCGTGCTCGCCGATGGCTCGACGCGCATCCAGACGCCGTTGAAGCCGCCGTTGTCGGTCGGCAGCGCCTCGCCGAGCTCATGGTAGGGAAGCAGCGCGTTGAGGCCGGCGGCGTCGAGGCGCGCGACGAGGTCGTCGCTGAGCTCCTGCAGCGCGAGGACGGCGACGTCCTCGTCGCGCACAAGGCCGACGACCCTCTCGGCGTCGGCATGGCCGTATCGGCAGTTGAGCGTCAGCACGCGGAACTGGCCGTGGTCGGGATGCGATTTGCGCGGGCGGTCAGCGTTGGCCGTTGCGCCGTCCTCGCGCGCCTTGCGCTCGGCGAGACGTCGCGCGAGCGCGGCGGCCGTGTTCGGCGCCTTGATGCCGTTGAGCCAATAGGCGGATTGGCGCATCAGCGACGCGATGATCATGACGACGGCGCAGATCGCGAACGGCCACGCATGCAGACAGACGCTGACGATCGCGAGCGCGGTGAAGGGGATCCACAGGAAAGGCGTCAGCGCGATCAGATAGGGCAGCGGCTTGTGGCCGTCCCAGCCGGCGGGCAGCTCGGTGAGCGCGAGCCATGCGATCAGCACGATCAGCACGATCCACATCGCGATGAGCATGAAGGCACCTTTCTGTAGGGGATGTGCGGTACATCGAAAAGGCCGTGGCGGTCGGGCCACGGTCAAGAAAAAGGCGGCTGCTACTGGCAGCCGCCCCTCATGCGGACGGTCAGTTGCCGCCGAGCAGGCCGCCGAGGCCGCCGCCGAGATTCGGCGGGAGGTCGGCGCCGCCGAGCATCCCCTGCAGCTCGTCGGGCAGCTGCGGCGTCTTCGGCTTCTTGACGAAGGCCGAGCCGGAGGCGTTCGGCTTGCCGGACAGCCGTGCGCGCAACGCCTGCTCCTCGGCCTCGCGCTTCATCGGATTGCCGGACTTCGACGCGCCCTTCTTGCCTTTCTTGCCCTTCTTGGCGTTCTTGCGGGCCGAACCGCCGCCGAAGCCGCCCATCGAACCGAAGCCGGCCTTGTTGCTCATGCGCTTCATCATCTTCGAGGCCTGCTCGAAACGCTGCAGCAGCGCGTTGACGGCGGAGACGGTCACGCCCGAGCCGTAGGCGATGCGCGCGCGGCGCGAGCCGTCGATGATCTTCGGATTGCGGCGCTCCTCGGGCGTCATCGAACGGATGATCGCCTCGGTGCGGTCGATCTCGCGCTCGTCGAACTGCTCGAGCTCCTTGCGGTGCTGCGCCATGCCCGGGATCATGCCGAGCAGCGACTTCATCGAACCGAGCTTGCGCACCTGCTGCAGCTGCGCGAGGAAATCGTCGAGGCCGAAATCGCCCTCGGCCATCTTCTCGGCGGCCTTGCGCGTCTGCTCCTCGTCGAACTCACGCTGCGCCTGCTCGATGAGCGTCAGGATGTCGCCCATGTCGAGGATGCGCGAGGCCATGCGGTCCGGGTGGAAGACCTCGAAGTCCTTGAGGCCCTCGCCGTTCGACGCGAACAGGATCGGCTTGCCGGTCACCGACGCGACCGACAATGCGGCGCCGCCGCGCGCGTCGCCGTCGAGCTTCGAAAGCACGACGCCGGTGAAGTCGACGCCCTCGTCGAAGGCCTGCGCGGTGCGCACCGCGTCCTGGCCGATCATCGCGTCGATGACGAAGAGGATCTCGTCCGGCTGCACGGCGTCGCGGATGTCGCGCGCCTGCTTCATCAGCGTCTCGTCGACGCCGAGACGGCCCGCCGTATCGATGATGACGGTGTCGTAGAGCTTCTGGCGCGCGTACTCGATCGAATCGCGCGCGACCTTGACCGGATCGCCGTGCGTCTCGCCCGGCGCGGAGACCGCTTCGCCGCCGGCCGACTGCACGCCCTTCTCCGGCGCGTACACCGGCACGCCGGCGCGCTCGCCGACGACCTCGAGCTGCGTCACCGCGTTCGGACGCTGCAGATCGGCCGCGACGAGCAGCGGCGTATGGCCCGATTCCTTGAGCCAGTAGCCGAGCTTGCCGGCGAGCGTCGTCTTGCCGGCGCCCTGCAGACCCGCGAGCATGATGATCGTCGGCGGCGTCTTCGCGAAGTTGAGCGGACGGTCGACGCCCTGGCCGAGGATGTCGGTGAGCTCGTCGTTGACGATCTTGACGACCTGCTGGGCCGGGTTGAGCGCCTCGGAGACCTCGGCGCCGAGCGCGCGCTCGCGCACGCGCGCCGTGAACGAACGCACGACGTCGAGCGAGACGTCCGCGTCGAGCAGCGCGCGGCGGATCTCGCGGATCGTGCCGTCGATGTCGGCCTCGGAAAGCTTGCCTTTGCTCTTGAGATGCTTGAACGCGTTCGAGAGCCTGTCTGTAAGAGAACTGAATGCTGCCATAATGGCTACGATTCTACCGTGTTGAGGGGAAATCGTGCAGCTTGCGCACCGGAACCCCACAGCCATGCGCGCGTTCACTACACTGGTTGGAGCGCGACAGGTGAGGGCGGTCGCGCGTACGACGACGACGCGGCGCCATATGGCCCGACGAGGAGCGAGGAGGCGACATGCATCAGAAGAGAATCGAACAGCAGGCATTGAAGGTCGGCATCATCGTCAACATCGTCATGGTCGTCGCCGGATTCTTCGTGTTCTTCATCACCGGGCTCAAATCGATGTTCCTCGACGCGTCGTTCACCGTGATCTCGGTGATCTCGGGCGGCGTCGCGGCGTATCTGTCGAAGAAGACGGTGCGCGTGAGCGAACGCTTCCCGAACGGCATGTTCGCGCTCGAGCCGATCTACGCGATCTGCAAATCGATCTTCACGATCTGCCTGCTGCTGTTCTCGTTCCTCGACGTGCTGCGCGTCGCGATCGACTACTTCGCGTACGGCGAAGGGGAGCGGCTGAGCTTCGGGCCGGTCGTCATCTACCAGATCGCCGCCGTCAGCGTCTGCCTCGTGCTCGTGTGGTACTACCGCGCGCGCAATCGCTCGATCGGCGACGCGAGCCTGATGCTCAAGGCGGAGGCGAACGGCACGTGGATCGACGGCATGATCTCGCTCGGCATCGGCGTCGTCGCCGTGCTGCTGTTTTTCCTGCCCGACGGCACGCCCCTCGATTTCCTGCACTACACCGGCGACTTCTTCATCACGACGATCATCGTCGCGCTGACGGTCAAGGAACCGGTCGTCGTGCTGCGCGACGCCTTCGTCGAACTCGTCGGCGGCACGCACGACGACGAGGAGATCTCCGCGTTCGTCACACGCGAGGTCGAGGCGCATCTGCCGGCGCGCATCGTCATGGAGAAGCTCCACGTGTTCAAGACCGGCATGAACTTCGACGTCGACATCTTCATCGGCAGCACGCACGGCAGCGTGCGGATGGAGGAGCTGGTCGGCGCGCGGCGGGCGATCGAGAAGGCGCTCGAACCGAAGCTGCACATCGTCAACGTGGACTTCGTGTTCGAGTAAGCGGGGCGCGGCTGGATTTGTGGCTGTTGGCGGCTAGGTGCTAGCTGCCAACAGCCTTTTTTGTGCGCTCGCATGGACGTACGTGGCTAGTCACTAGACGTCAATGGTCATGATGGTGGGCTGTGATGGATGTGCGTGGCTAGCCGCTAGCCACGCACATCCATCACCGCGGCCCATTGCAGCTGTGTGTTGCTAGCCGGTAGCCATCGACGGCTATGACGGTGCGCTGTAGTGTTTCTGCGTCTGATACTGACCACACACGCCATGCCATCCACACGGCACGTTCTCTGCTACGGGTAGTGGAAAACGGCCCAAAGCTTGTTGTAAGTCGATAAATATGCACTACCCGTAGCTCAGGAGGCACTGCCCGTAGCGGGGAGGGGCTCTGCAGTCCCATCTGGGTGCTTTCTTGAAGCACAAATCATTTGTACAAATATTTTGTATAATGAGGTTGCGTGAAAGGAGAAGCGATGACGGAACAGCGAATGAAAGTGGATGACGGGCCGGCGCCCGCGGAGTCGGAGGAGGCGCTCAAGTGCATGGCGCATCCGGCTCGCATGCGGCTGCTCGGCGCACTGCGGGTCGGTGGCGTGCAGACGGTCGGTGAGCTCAGCGCCGCCACCGGTGAGGCGCCGGGCGCGGTGAGTTACCATCTTGCGCAGCTCGCGAAAGTCGGGCTTGTCGAAAAAGCGGTGTCGCCAGATGGAGACAAACGCAAAAGCTACTGGAAATCATGCCATCATGCGACAAATGTGCGACCGGACAGTGCGGACGCAGACGTCATCGACGCGTTCAGCCGCACGGCGGCGCTCACCTACCAAATGGCGTATGAGCGGTTCCTCGACGTGCTGCCCACACTGCCGCAGGAGTGGGAGCAGACGTGCGGTGCGAACGACCGCGTGCTGCGGCTCACCGCGGAGGAGACACGTGCGATGGTGGAAGACCTCAACGCGGTGATGCGCAAATGGGAACAGTTGAGCGATGCCCGCAGAGTGGCTATCGAACGTGACGCTGGCGCCGACGCAGACGACGATACCGCCGTTGAACCGGTCGCCGTAGTGCAGCAGGTGTTCCGATGGGTGCCGTGACCGAGGCGCCCGCCATGCGCCGCTCGTTCTGGCGCGCGCCGAATTACGCCGCTTGGTTCACCGCGGACACGGCATCCGCCGCAGGTGGGTCGCTCCGTGCGCTCGCCGTGAGCCTCGCCGGATACGCGGTCTCCGGGTCGACGGCCGCCGCAGGCTGGCTCGGCACTGCCGCGCTCATCGCGCAGCAGGCGGCGAGCGTGTTCGGCGGCACGTTCGTCGACCGCCATGAGCGTCGCACGCTGATCGTCGTCAACGCGGCGATCGGTGTGTGCGCATGGGGGAGTGTGGCGGCGCTGCTCGCGGCGCGCATGCTCACCTACCCGCTGCTGCTCGTGATTGCCACGCTTGGTTCTGCGGTCAGCGGCTTTCTTGGTAGTGCGACCGACGCGATGCTCCGCTCGATCATCGGCGTGCGCGACTACCCGAAAGCGCTCAGTCTCAACCGCGGGCGCGATGCGACAATCAACATCGCCGGCAATCCCGTCGGCGGATTCCTCTACGGCGTCGCGCCCTGGTTGCCGTTTCTTGTGACGGCGTGCCTGTATGCGCTTTCCGGTGCGGCCGCGCGGCGCATACGCACGCCGCGTAAGGCGCATGCGCCCGCCACGCGGCCGTCGTTCTTCGGCGACTTTGTGGGTGGATGGTCGTGGTCGCTGCGCAAACCGCTGCTTGTGACGGTCATGATTGCGGCGGCGGTGCTCAATTATGGTGTCAACGGCGTCGAATATGCGATTCAGCTGCATCTGATGCAGCTCAACACGAATGCGACGCTCATCGGCGCCATAGGCAGCGGCATCGCCGCGATGATGCTCGTCGGCGCATTCACCGCCGCGCGGTTGAGCGACCGCGTGCCGGTCGGCGGCTGTATATGCGCCGGCTTCATATTCCTGTGCGCGTGCATCGCGCCCATGCTGTTCGCGTACGGACCTGGCGTATCGCGTGGCGCATCGTATGCGCTTGTGTTCGTGGCGAATTCGGTGATGGGCCTGCCGTTCCCGATCATCGATGCGCTGCTGCTCGGGTTTGTGTATGCGAAGGCTCCCACATCGATGCAGGGCAGAATCGCCGTCTCGCTCACGGTGCCTGCGCAGGCCCTCTCCGCATTCTCCAGTGCGAGCGCAGGCACACTGCTGCCCGCGCTGGGATTCCGCGGCACGGTCGCGGTGTTTCTTGCCGCGCTTGTGTGCTCCACCACGGTTGTGCTGTGCAGTGCGCGCATCCGCCGCATCCCGCGCGCCGACGGCTGGGACACGGCGGAACTGTAGGTGGATGGCTTAATCGTCATGCATGCGCTTGGCGGCCTCTTGATATACATATCCATCGTCACGGATGTCGATCACGATGACAATCATCTGCGTGGCGGTGCGCTCCAATCGATATACCACGCGCACTCCGTCGTTGCGTAGCTTGATTTTCAATAAGCCGCTGAGGTCGCTGACATTGTGGTGTCCAAGGGGTTTGCCATAGCCGCCTTCCTATTGTGGGAGAGGATTGGTGGCGCCTTTACGAAGTGCTTTGTGGATGTGGCTTTTAGTCGGTTCTTTGATTTTGCGTAGATCGCGAACAGCTTTATCGGTGAAGGTTATGGTCCAAGTCATTCGAATTCTGGTTCGTATCCATCATCAACGGGTCGATAATCCTCTCCGAAGGCTTCGTCCATGGTGTACCGCTTGCCGTTGTCGTGCTCCACACGATCTTTTGCGAGTATGTACAGCTCGTAGTCTTCTGCGATCTCGAGCAGACGCGTATAGTCCTCTGGTGTGATGATGACCGCCGCGGGTTTGTTGTTGCGCATGATAATGGCCGGTTGGTCGTTCTTCACTGCATTGATGGTTCGGCTTGCGCCTCCATGGTTCAGTGTGGAAATCGGAACAATACTGTCGAGCAGATGGGACGTTTTCAAGATGCTCACCCCTTTTCCATATGCCTAGTATACAGATTGTGCTACCAATTCGTATTCCATAAAAGAGATGATCACAATAGTGTCGCTGCGGGAATGAAGCAAACGGCGGCGCCCTCAGGCAGAGAGGGTGCCGCCGCTGTATGGTGCAGAAATGGTGTGTTCGGTCAGTCGAGGGACCAGGTCGAGCCGTTGGGGCCGTCTTCGATTGTGATGCCGAGGGCTGCAAGGTCGTCGCGGATCTTGTCCGCGGTCGCGAAGTCCTTCGCCTTGCGGGCGGCGGTGCGTGCCTCGAGCTGCGCGTCGATCAACGCGTCGAGCGTCGCGCGCGCCTTGTCGTCACCGCCGTCGATCCACGGTTCGGCGAGCGGGTCGAGGCCGAGCGTATCGAGCATCGCGCGCACGTTGACGAGCGCCGTGCGCAGCGCGTCGCGCTTATGGCCGTCGGCGTCGAGATCGGCGATCAACGTGTTTCCGGCGCGCAGCTGCGTGAAGATGGCGGCGGTTGCACGTGAAACATTGATGTCGTCGTTCATTGCGGCGACGAAGTCCACCGGCAGCTCGTCGGCGGTCACGGACGTGATCTCGTCGCGCGACGGCTGCTCGCCGAGCGCGTCGCCGGCGTGCTCGATGAAGTTCATGACGCGGTCGTAGGCGGCCTGCGCCTCGGCGAGCGTCTGATCGGACCACTCGAGCATCGAACGGTACTGGACCGAGCCGAGCGCATAGCGCACGACCCATGCGGAGTGCTCGGCGAGCACGACCGGCACCGAAAGGCCGTTGCCGAGCGACTTGCTCATCTTCTCGCCCTTCGCCGTCACCCACGCCGAATGCATCCAGCGGTTCGCAGTGCGGTAGCCGGCGGCGCGCGTCTGCGCCATCTCGTTCTCATGGTGCGGGAAGCGCAGGTCGAGCCCGCCGCCGTGGATGTCGAACATGCCGTCGAGGTAGCGGTAGCTCATCGCCGAGCATTCGATATGCCAGCCGGGGCGTCCGGTGCCGAACGGCGTCTTCCAGCGCGCGTCGGCGGGGTCGGTCGGCTTCGGACGCTTCCACAGCGCGAAATCGCGCGGGTCGCGCTTGTCTTCGGACAGGTCGGCCGGATCGACCGGGTTGTACTTGTCCTCGCCGGTCATGTCGACCGACGGCCCCATGCGGTCGGCGACGGCGGCTGCCTCGTCGACCTCGGTCGTCTGCTTCTGGTGCGTCAGCTCGCCGTAGTGCGGCCACGACGCGACGTCGAAGTAGACGTCGCCGGTCAGCTCGCCGCGCTCGTCGCGGATGACGTAGGCGTGGCCGTTGTCGATGATGCGCTCGATCAGATGGATCATGTCCATGATGTGACCGGTCGCGCGCGGTTCGTAGGTCGGCGGCAGGACGCCGAGCCTGTTGTACGCGTCGGTGAACTCCTGCTCGTAGTGGTAGGCGCGCGCCCACCAGCGCTGGCCGGCGGCGGCCGCCTTGTCGAGGATCTTGTCGTCGATGTCGGTGACGTTGCGGATGAACGTGACACGGTAGCCGAGCTTGAGGAACCAGCGGCGGATGACGTCGAAGGCGACGCCGGCGCGGATGTGGCCGATGTGCGGCGAGCTCTGCACCGTCGCGCCGCATACGTAGATGCCCACGTTGCCCGGTCGGATCGGCTCGAAACGGCTGATCGCATGCGACGCCGTGTCGTAGAGCCTCAGGTCGACGGCCGCGTTCGCGACGCCGCCGTCGCCGGCCATCAGCGTCTCGGTGAACTGCGGGTCCTGAAAAGTGCCGGAAGTATTGGCATTGCTTGCTTCGTGGGAATGCTCGGTCATGGTTCGAGCGTATTGCGTTTTGTAGACAAGCGGCATGCGGGCGCGGACGGGCGTCAGACAACCTCCGGTGAAGGTATCTCGGCCGGGAAGGAGCATTTTCTCCGTTATGGGCAGGTATACCGCCCGAACAGGGCCAACTGCCGGCAGGTATACCCGGCGCCTCCGGAGAAAATGCTCCTTCTAAGCCGGGATGCCCTCGGATGACGTCCGAGAAGCGTCCGCGTGGCACCCTGGACCGTCCGAAGGAGCCACGCAGACCACCGTCACTGGCCCATCTGTTCGGACAGGTCGAGCCATTCGGCCTCGAGGCCGTCCGATTCCGCCGTCAATGCCTGCAGCTGCCCGTTGAGTTCGTTGAGACCGGCATAGTCGCTTGGATTATGCGCCGCCATCTGCTGCTCAAGTGCCTCCTTCTGCGTTTCGAGCTTCTTGAGCTTGCGTTCGATCGCCGCGACGCGACGCGCCGCGTCCGCATACGCCTTGCCGCTGAGCTTCGGTTCGCTCGGCGCCGCGCCGGCGGCCGCATCCTCGTCCTTGACGGTGTCCACGTCGACGGTCGGATCGGCCGCGCCCGCGGCCGTGTTCATGCCGAGCGGATCCTCGCCGCGGCGCAGCGCGTCGACGATGTCCAGATAATCCTGCACGCCGCCGGGCAGATGCCGGATCTTGCCGCCGATCAATGCGAACTGCTCGTCGGTGACGCGTTCGAGCAGATAGCGGTCGTGGCTGACGACGATGAGCGTGCCCGGCCACGTGTCCAGCAGATCCTCCATGACGGCGAGCATGTCGGTGTCCAGATCGTTGCCCGGCTCGTCCATGATGAGCACGTTCGGCTCGTCGAGCAGGATCAGCAGCAGCTGCATGCGGCGCTTCTGGCCGCCGGACAGATCGCGGATCGGCGTCATCAGCTGCGCCGCCTCAAAGCCGAGCCGCTCCATCAGCTGCCCCGGCGTGACCTCCTTGCCGTCGACGATGTAGCTCGGCTTGTAGCGGCTGAGCACTTCCTTGACCTTGTACTTGCCGAGCTTCTCGAGTTCGTCGAGCCGCTGCGAAAGCACCGCGAACTTGACGGTCTTGCCGATGTTCACATGGCCGGCAGTCGGCGTCAACGTGCCGTCGAGGATCTTGAGCAGCGTCGATTTGCCGGCTCCGTTCGCGCCGACGATGCCGAAGCGGTCGCCCGGGCCGATCAGCCACGTCACGTCGTCGAGGATCTCGCGGCCGCTCACCGTCAGCTCGACGGCCGCCGACGTCACATCCGACGCCGTTTCGTCCTTCGTTTCGCCGCGCGTGCCGCGCAGCGCATTGATCTCGCCGGCCGGCTCACGGTGCGTGAGCCCATGCGCGGCGGCGACCTGCGCCGCACGCGAGCCGAAGGCCGACTTCAGGCGCGGGTCGTCGGCGTCGTCGACGGCGATCGTCACTTCGCCGAAGGCCTGCGGCTCGCTGACCATCGGCTCGACGACATCCACCGTCGACGCCGACTTCGCGCTCGCCGCGAGCGCCGCCGCGTCCGGGTCGATGTCCGCGTACGCGCCCTGCTCGCGGTCGAAGATCTGCGTGACGTCCACGAGGTCGACGACCTGCTTGCCGAGCCGGGATGTCGCCATCTGCTTGAGCTCGAGCGTGTTGCGCATCGGCGGGACGTCGGCGATGAGTTCGCGTGCGGCCTTCACATGGAACTTCTGCTTCGTCGAGCGCGCGCGTGCGCCGCGCGACAGCCATGCGAGCTCCTTGCGCGCGAGGTTGCGGCGTTTCGTTTCGCGCACGTCGGCCTGACGGTCGCGTTCGACGCGCTGCAGCATGTATGCGCTGTAGCCGCCTTCGAAGGGTTCGATCTCGCCGTCATGCACTTCCCACATCGATTCGCAGACCTCGTCGAGGAACCAGCGGTCGTGCGTGACGAGCAGCAGCGCGCCGGTGCCTTTCGGCCAGCGGTTCTTGAGATGTTCGGCGAGCCAGTGGATCGTCACGACGTCGAGGTGGTTCGTCGGTTCGTCGAGCGCGAGGATGTCCCAGTCCTTGAGCAGCAGCCGTGCGAGGTCGGCGCGCCGGCGCTGGCCGCCGGAGAGCGTGCCGATCTTCGCGTCGAGGTTGAGGCCGCCGAGCAACGCCTCGACGATTTCGCGCGTCTGCGTCTGCGCCGCCCATTCGTAGTCGTCGCGGCCTTCGAGCGCGGCCTGGCGCAGCGTCGCGTCGTCGTCGAGTTCGTCGCGCTGCCCGAGGACGCCAAGGGTGAGGCCGTTGCGGCGGCTCACGCGGCCCGAGTCGGGCGTCTGTTCGCCGTCGAGCAGATGCAGCAGCGTCGATTTGCCGTCGCCGTTGCGGCCGACGATGCCGATGCGGTCGCCTTCGAAGACGCCCTGCGTGACGTCGGTGAAGATGGTTTTCGTTGCGAAGGAAAGGGAGACGTGTTCCAGTCCCAGATCAAAAGTCGGCATAGGGAACACTGTAACGATGGCGCGGTAAATCGGCGGTGCGCGGTCCGTCGTCGGCGTCGCCGCGCACGTCGTCCGGCGTATTCAGCGCATCAATGTGGAGGCATAGGTGTTGCAGCGGGCGGCGAAACCGGAGAAGACCTGTTCGGCGAGCGGCTGCAGCTGCGGATTGCAGGCCGCGTACTGTTCGCGCACCTGCGACTTCGAGCCGCCGGACGCCTTGAGCTGTTTGACCATGAGCGGCTCTTCGAGCCATTCCTCGAGCAGCTGCGGCGTCACTTCGAGGTGGAACTGCATGCCCAGGGCGGAACCGAAGCGGAAGGCCTGCACTTTCGCGGCGCCGGAGCGGGCGAGCAGGGTGGCGCCGTCGGGCAGTGTGACGCAGTCGTTGTGCCATTGCAACACGTCGAGTTCCTTGTTCCACATCGCGAAGTAGTCGTGGCGCTCGACGCGTTTGATCGGCCGCACGCCGATCTCCGGGTCGTTGTTCGTCTTGAGCTTCGCGCCGAGCGCGGTCGCGATGATCTGGTGGCCGAGACACACGCCGAGCACCGGCTTGCCGACGCTGATCGCGGCGCGCACGAGCTTGCCTTCCGCCTTCAGCCCGGGGTAGTGGTTGTAGTCGGTCGCGGACATCGGGCCGCCCATGACGACGACGCCGGCGACCTCATCGAAGTCGGGCATGTCCGGCTTCTTTTTCTTCGCGATGGTTAACGTCTGGGTCGGCAGATTGATCTCTTCAAGTTCGGTCTGGATGCGTCCTGGCTTCTCCCAAGCAGCGTGCTGCAGAATAAGGACTTCCGGTTGTGTCATGCCTCCCATTGTGCCATCGGCCCTGACTTGCCGGCGCAGGCCGCTGCTGTGCGTTGTTCTGCGCGCACGGATGGCGCCGGTGTGCGCCGGTGTGCGCCGGCGCGACGCAGCCAGCGAACATATGCGCACCGTGGGACGCTGTACGGTGCGTCGGCGTCCCGCTGTGCGTATGGGTGCGCGGTCCGGGACGCGGGGCGGTGTGCTGGCGTCCGGTTGCGCGTACGGATGCGCGGTCCGGGACGCGGGGCGGTGTGCTGGCGTCCGGTTGCGCGTACGGATGCGCGGTCCGGGACGCGGGGCGGTGTGCTGGCGTCCGGTTGCGCGTACGGATGCGCGGTGTGGGACGTGGAACAGCTGGTTGGTGTCCCGCTGCGCGTACGGATGCGCGGTGCGGGACGCGGGATATGCGATGTGGGGTGGAGGATCCGCGCGGATCCTCCACCCCACATCGGGAAGCTGTTGTGTCAGCGGCCGGTGATCTCCGAGCCGATGACCTTTTCGCTCATCGCGCGCGGCCCACGGCTCATCGCGACGGCGCCGGAACGCACAAGCTCGATGATGCCGTAATGGTCGAGCAGGCCGAGCAGCGCGTCGATCTTGCCGCCGGCGCCGGTGGCCTCGATCGTCAGCGACTCCGGGTTGACGTCGACGACGCGCACGCGGAAGAGGCGCACGATCTCAAGGACGTCGGAGCGGTTGGATTCGTCGGCGGCGACCTTGATGAGCACGAGCTCGCGTTCGACCGTCGTCTCCGGATCGAGGTCGACGATCTTGAGCACATGCAGCAGCTTGTTGAGCTGCTTGATGATCTGCTCGAGCGGCACCTCGTCCACTTCCGCCGTCACGGTGACGCGGGAGATGTCGGGGCGTTCCGTCGGCGAGACGGACAGCGAATTGATGTTGAACGCGCGGCGCGCGAACAAGCCGGCGATGCGCGCGAGCACGCCCGGACGGTTCTCCACGAGCACGGACAGGGTGTGGCGCTTGGATCCCGGCTGGGATGCTGGATACGATGCCATGGCGGTGCTCCTCTCAGTTCTCTTCGTTCTCGTCGGCTGTCGCTGCGGCTGCGTCGTCCGTGTCGTCGGCGTCATCCAGCCGCACGTCGCCGGTCGGGTTGAGCAGCGGCTTGATGCCCGGCATGTAGGTGACGTTGTTGTTCGAATCGCCGGCCGCGACCATCGGCCACACCATCGCGTCCTTCCACACATGGAAGTCGATGAGCACCGGACGGTCGTTGATTTCATTGGCCTTGCGGATGCATTCGATGGCCTCTTCCTTCGTGCGCGCGCGCAGACCCACGCAGCCGTAGGCCTCGGCGAGCTTGACGAAGTCGGGGCAGCCGACGAGACCCGTCTCGTCCTCCTTGTGCAGAATCGTGGCCGAGTAGTGCTTGCCGTAGAACAGCGTCTGCCACTGGCGCACCATGCCGTACACCGAGTTGTTGAGCAGCGCGATCTTGATCGGCGTGCCGTCGAGGAAGGCCGTCGCGAGTTCCTCGCTCGTCATCTGGAACGAGCCGTCGCCGTCGATGAGCCACACCGGCTTGTCGCCGTTGAAGTATCGCTGCGAGCCGACCGCCGCGCCGATCGCCGCCGGCAGCCCGAAGCCCATCGTGCCGAGACCGCCCGAGGAGATCCACTGATGCGGCTTGCGGAACTTGATGAGCTGCGTCGCCCACATCTGATGCTGACCGACGCCGGAGACCCAGATTGTGTTCGGATCGGCGGCCTCGGAGAGCTGCTCGACGACCCACTGCGGCGCGAGCGTGCCGTCCGTCGGCTCCTCGTAGCGCACCGGATACTGTTCGACCCACTTGTCGAGCATCTTCCACCAGCTGCTCAGGTCGGGCTTGCCGTATTCGGCGTGCAGCTGTTCGATCTGCGGGATCAGCGCCTGGAGCACCGTCTTCACGTCGCCGACGATCGGCACGTCGGCGGTGCGGTTCTTGCCGATCTCCGCCGGGTCGATGTCGATGTGGATGACGCGCGCGCCGGGGGCGAAGGCGTCGAGCTTGCCGGTGACGCGGTCGTCGAAGCGCGCGCCGATCGCTACGAGCAGGTCGGAGCGCTGCACGGCGCCGGTCGCCGCGATCGTGCCGTGCATGCCGAGCATGCCGAGCACGGCCGGATCGTCGTCGGAGACGATGCCGCGCGCCGGCAGCGTCGTGACGATCGGCGCGCCGGTGAGGTCGGAGAGCGCCTTGATCTCGGCGCCCGCGTCGGAACGCATGGCGCCGCCGCCGACGTAGAGCACCGGGCGGAACGAGCGCTGGAACAGCTTTGCGGCCGTCGTCAGCACGCGGCCGTGCGCTTCGGTCGTCGGATTGTAGCCGGGCAGGATCATGCGCTGCGGCCAGCTGTAGTACATCTCCTCGTTCTGCGCGGTCTTCGTCAGGTCGACCACGACCGGGCCGGGGCGGCCGGAACGCGCGATGTAGTGCGCCTCGGCGAGCACGCGCGGCACGTCCTGCGCGCTCGTGACGAGATACGAATGCTTGGAGACCGGGTACGTCGCGCCGACGATGTCCGCCTCCTGGAACGCGTCGGTGCCGATCGAGTTGACGCCGACCTGCCCGGTGATGACGATCATCGGGATCGAATCCATGTTCGCGTCGGCGATCGCCGTGATGACGTTCGTCGCGCCGGGACCCGACGTGACGATGCACACGCCGACCTCGCCGGTGGCGACGGCGTAGCCTTCGGCTGCATGGCCGGCCGCCTGCTCATGCCGCGCGAGGATGAAGCGGAAGCCGGTGTCCTCGTTGATGGCGTCGTAGACGGGCAGGATCGCGCCACCGGGAACGCCGAAGACGTCTTTGACACCCAGATCCTCAAGCGTGCGGACAAGCGCCTGAGCGCCCGTCATCTTTTCGCCTTCAGTGACCGCATGCTTCTGGTGGGCGGCGGCGGATTTCGTCACGCCGCTGAACGCCTGCAGGGGTGTAGGTGACACTGCTGATCCCTCCCTTTTTCCTAAGTGGTGTCTGCTGGTTGTCCACGTCATCCTACTGGAAGACGGCAGTGTCACCGCAGGCATGACCGAATGATGAATGCTTTTTCGGACAGTCGGAGAAGTCGGGGAGGGGGCGCGTCGCCCGGCGATCGTCGCGGGTGCGGATCGCGTCTGTCATGTTCGCGAACGACGCCGTTCGCGAACACCACCGCCGTGGATTGCACCCGCGCGGTTCGCCGGCGTCGCGGTTCGCCGGTGCGCGATCAGTCGGCTTCAGCTTCGGCGTCGGCGTCGGCCGTGGCGGCGTCGAGGTTCTTCCACGCCTGTTCGGCGGCGGCGAGCTGCGCCTTGCGCTTGCTCGTGCCGCGGCCGATGCCGATGACGTCGTCGCTGTCGCCGAGCATCGCGCGCGCCGTGAACTGCTGCGCGTATTCGGGGCCGCCGACCGACATCTGGTAGCGCGGCTCGCCCAGTCCCAGCTGATGTGCCTTCACGGTGAGCGACGTCTTCCAATCGAGCGCCGGGCCCTCGCTTGCGACCTCGGCGAGCGTGTCGTCGATGAGGCGGTGGACGACCTCGCGTGCGCCGTCGATGCCGTATTCGACGAAGGTCGCGCCGATCAACGATTCGACGATGTCGCATAGGATCGAGCTCTTCTCGGCTCCTCCGTGCTCCATCTCGCCGTGGCCGAGCAGGATGTACGGGCTCGCGTCGAGTTTCGTGCGCGCGATCGCGGACAGCGCCTCCTCGGAGACGGCCTTCGCGCGGATCTTCGCGAGCTGCCCTTCGGTCATGTCCGGATGGGCGGTGAACAGCGTCTCGGTGACGACGAGTTCGAGGACGGCGTCGCCGAGGAACTCGAGACGCTCGTAGTTCTTCGCGTCGGGATGCTCATGGGAGAAGGAACGGTGGGTGAGGGCCTCGACGAGCAGGTCTGGCTGCAGCGTCGTGCCGAGTGCCTCAAGCAGCGGATGCGCGGGGTTCGGGTCGTCGATGGTTACGGTCACATGGTTGGTCATGTCTGCCATAGTAGTCGGCGGCGCGTGCGGAGCGGTGCGCGGCGGATGGCGCATCCGGGCGCGGGGCGTACGAAAAAACGCCCCGCCACCCGTCGATGGCAGAGCGTTTTCCGTTATATGCGTTATCGAAGATCCGCGACTCAGCGAGAGTAGGTGCTGCGGATGGCCTCGCGATAGACGCGACCGCGGTAGGAGCCGCAGGTCGGGCAGGCCATGTGAGCCATCGTCGGAGCGCCGCAGTTCGGGCAGCTGATCGTCGGGACGGCCTTGGTCTTCCAGTTAGCGCGGCGCGAACGCGTGTTGGCGCGCGACATCTTGTACTTTGGCAGTGCCATAGTTTGTTTCCTCTATTCGATCGAACAATTGAGCTTAAGCGTTCAGAAGTTTAACGCATCGGCCGTACAAACGCGGCGCGCGGCCGCCGCGGGCCGCGCGGCCGCTCAGTTTTCGCCCGCCGGCACGTCCCCGTCCGCATCGCCCTCGGCGGCTTCGAGCTGCGCCTTGAGCGCCTCGAGCCCGGCGAAGCGGATGTCGGTCGTCTCGTGATGGTGGTCGGGATGCTCGTTGAGGTCGACGCCGCACTGCGGGCACAGACCCTTGCAGTCGGGGCGGCACAGCGGCTGCAGCGGAAGCGCGTCGACGAAGGTGTCGCGGATCAGCGCCTCGAGGTCGGCGAAGGAGCCGTTGTCCATCAGCGGATAGACGTCCTCGGCCTCGTCCTCGCCGGCGATGATCTCGACGTCATCGTCCTGCTCGCCGCCTTTGCCGCCTTTGGGCTCCGTCTGCTGCTCCTCGTAAGGGAAGAACGCCGTCACCCGCTCGCTCCAGTCGTCGTTGAGCGGCGTGTCGCAGCGCGAGCACACGGCGTGCACCGGCGCGGTGAAGGTGCCGGTGAAGATGAGCCCGTCGACGATCGAGTCGAATTGTCCGTCGACGTGGACGTCGGCGCCCTCCTTGATGCCGACGATGCTGTCGCCGATGCCCGACGGGGCCGGGAAGGTGCGGTCGAGCGGCATCTGCTGCCCCGCGTGGGAGCCGACCTGCGCGACCGGCACCGTCCAATCCGTGTACTGCACGCGTGCCATGCGTTCCTCTTTTCTTTTCTTTTCCTTGGTTTCCTTGGTTTCGCCGTCTTCGTTGTCCGTCATCGGCGGAATCCGTCCGTTCCGGCCAATCGCCGATCCGCGGTGATTATTCCAGCGCGCGGTCCGCGGCGTCCGGCCGCCGGGCCGTCACGACTGCGGGTAGTCGTCGTCGGAGACGTGCGGCACGTTCTGCGCGGCCTTCTGCTGGCGGTCCTCGAGCACCTGCAGGCCGCTGGCGACATCCCGCTTGAGCTTGTCGAGCTGCTCCTGCAGATCGTTCATGACGCCGATGCAGTAGCGGTCGGCGCCCTGCGTCAGATGGTCGGAGGTGTGCTGCGCCTTGTTGAGCATCTGCGTCGCCTTCTCGCGCGCCAGCTGTGTGATGTTCTCCTGGCTCGTCAGGAACTGCACCTGGTCGTTCGCGTCACGGATCATGTCGGCGGCGCGGCTCTGCGCCGAGGTGATGATCACGTTAGCCTGCGACTGCGCGCCCTCGAGGCGGCGTTCCGCCTCGCGCATCAGCGCGGACGCGCGCTCGAGCTGCACCGGCAGCATCGCCTTGAGCGACTGCAGCTGGTCAAGGAAGTCCTCGCGGTCGATCTTCACGAGCGTCGGCGAGAACATCGTGCCCTTCGCCTCGTTGAGCGTGCGCTCCATCGCGTCGATCGTGTCGTAGACGGTCGTGAACTCCTCCTGCTCGCGCGACGGCTGCTGTGCGTCGGCGTGCGGATTGTCGCGCAGGTCGGGCAGGTCGCCCATGTTGAAGGGCGTATGGCCCCCCGTATTCGCCGGCGTGTGCTCGTCGGTGTCGTCTACCGGTGTCTCGTCCGTCATATTCGTCCTTCCTCGATGCGTGGGTTCGCGGCCGTCCGTCAGTCGCGCTCCGTCCTGAGCGCGACGTTGAGCTTCTCGATGACGTAATCGGGGACCATGCCGCGCACGTCGCCGCCGTGCCGTGCGACGTCCTTGACGACGGAGCTCGAGATGTGCTCAAGCACCGGGTCGGCGGGCAGGAACATCGTCTCGATGTCGGCGAGCTTGCGGTTGACGAGCGCCATGCCCAGTTCGGCCTCGTAATCGCCGTTCTGCCGCAGCCCCTTGACGATGACGGTCGCGCCGACCCGCTTGCAGTAGTCGGTGATCAGGCCGTCGGTGGAACTCACGACGATGTTCGTCGCCTCGTCCCCGAGGGTGTGGCGGATGATGTCGACGCGTTCCTCCTCGGTGAACAGCGGCGTCTTCGCGGCGTTCACGGCGACGACGACGTGCACTTCGCCGAACAGGCGCGCGCAGCGCCGGATGACGTCGAGGTGGCCGTCGGTGATCGGATCATATGATCCGGGGCATACAGCAATAGTCATACGTATAAGAGTAGCGAAACGTAAAGCGTTCGGCCCGCGTTTCACGAAAAAGACGACGGGAATGCGCATGGGGCGCACGCGGTTGGACGGGCGCAGGCGCATGTCGTCGATGCACATGGGCGCATGCGCTATCATGGACGCACTGCACACGGCACTGGGCGCGCACCGGATGCGTCATGGGCGCGCCGCGCGGGCGGACGCGGATGGGCGCGCCGCGGAACGGAGAACATCATGGAAGCAGCAATCGAACAGCTTGAACAGTTCGCACAGTCGAGGAACGCGGGGGGAGTCGGCGAGGCCGATCCGCTCACGCAGACCGAACCGGACACGGGCGCCGGCACGACCGTGCTCGAACGGCCGGTCGAAGAGGAGCAGACTCAGCGCAGCGACAACGGCGACGCCGACCGCTTCGCGCATTACGTCTCCAGGGAGCGCATCGAGGAGTCGCGGCTGACCGGCAGGCCGGTCGTCGCGCTGTGCGGCAAGGTGTGGGTGCCGAAGCGCAACCCGGCGGATTATCCGATCTGCCCTGAGTGCAAGCGCATCTACTCGGAATACGGCGGAGCGCAGTTCTAAGCTCCAAAGGTCGATGTCCGGACGGTGCCCCCTCCCGACGGCGATGAGTCGGCATATCGCCGCGGTCATCGCCGTCGGGAAGGGGGCACCGTCCGCTTTTCATAGGGCCGTCATAGCGACAGCGAGTCGATGCGCGCGAGCTCGTCGTCGGTGAAATCGGTGTTGGCGAGCGCGGCGAGGTCGTCGAGTAGCTGGGCGGGGCGCGAGGCTCCGACGAGCACCGTCGTCACCGCCGGATCGTGCAGCAGCCATGCGAGCGACATCTCGGCGAGCGACTGGCCGCGCTGCGCCGCCAGCTCGTTGAGCCCACGGATGCGCCGCAGACGGTCGTCGGTGAGCGCGCTCGCCTGCAGGAAGCGGCCGTCGCGCCCGATGCGGCTGTCGGCGGGGATGCCGTTGAGGTAGCGGTCGGTGAGCAGGCCCTGGTCGAGCGGAGAGAAGGTGACGAGGCCCTTGCCGAGGCGCGCGCCGGTCTCCTTGAGCCCGTTGCGCTCGATCGTGCGGTCGAAGATGTTGTAGCGGTTCTGGTTGACGATGAACGGCACATGCAGGTCGGCGAGGATGCCCATCGCGCGTTCCATCGTCGGGCCGTCGTAGTTCGACAGGCCCACATAGAGCGCCTTGCCGCTGCTGACGGCCGTGGCGAGCGCGCCCATCGATTCCTTGAGAGGCGTGTCCGGGTCCATGCAGTGGTGGTAGAAGACGTCGACGTAGTCGAGGCCGAGGCGGGCGAGCGAGGCGTCGAGGCTGCTCAGCAGGTATTTGCGGCTGCCGCCGCGGCCGTAGGGTCCGTTCCACATCTCGAAGCCGGCCTTCGTCGCGATGACGAGTTCGTCGCGGTGAGCGGACAGGTCGGAGCGCAGGATGCGGCCGAAGTTGCGCTCGGCGGCGCCGGGTTCCGGTCCGTAGTTGTTGGCGAGATCGAAGTAGGTGACGCCGTTGTCGAAGGCCGTGCGGATCGTGGCGCGCATGTTCGCCAGCGGCGTGTCGTCGCCGAAATTATGCCACAGGCCGAGCGCGATGCGCGGCAGCTTGAGGCCGCTGACGCCGCAGCGGCGGTACTCCATCGATTCGTAGCGCGTCGGATCGGGTGTATAGACGTCGGTGGGTTCGAACATCGTGACCTCGCTGTCTGGCTGTTTGTTGATAAGGCTGCACCCATTGTAGCGACGTCCCATGGCGCCCGTGCGCCGGCGGCATTCCGTGGGCGGGTCCACCCAAATACCGCCGTTTGCGGCTGTGGCGGCGCCCGTTTATAGGTGCGCTCACCTAGAGAATGCCGTTTCTAACGGAGGCGGTGGCGGCTGTTTGTGGGTGCGGTCACCTGCAGAATGCCGCCGTACTTACACCCACACTCACCACAACCGCCGCCACCGTATCAACCGCCTACTGCGGCAGGACGAGCGTCTGCGTCGGGATCACCGGGTCGCCGCGCATCAGCGACTGCGCGGTGATCGGCAGCGCCTTGAGCGCCTCCTCGTGGTGCGTGCGCGCGTCGACGATCGCGTCGTGGCCGCGCCAGCGGTCGTCGATCCGTCCGTGGTCGACGAAGTCGACGAGCAGATCCTGCCATCCCTCCTCGGGCGTGAACGCGTCGAGCTCCTCCTTGCCGCCGGCGATGACGTGCTCGCAGTCGGCGAGCGCGTATTCGTAGGAGCGGAACGCGAGCTTGCGGCCCGGCACCGTCGCCTTGTTCGTCGACTTCTTCGCGACCGGCACCATCGTGCCGTCGTCGCCTGCGCGTTCGGTGAGCTTGTACACCATCGCGCAGGTCGGCGCGCCGGAGCCGGTCACGAGCTGCGTGCCGACGCCGTACGAGTCGACCGGCGCCGTCTGCAGCGACGCGATCGCGTACTCGTCGAGGTCGTTCGTCACCGTGATCTTCGTGTTGACGGCGCCGAGCGCGTCGAGCTGGTTGCGCACGCGCTGGGCGAGCGCCGCGAGGTCGCCCGAGTCGATGCGCACGCCGCCGAGTTCGGGGCCGGCGACCTCCACCGCGGTTTTCACGGCCTCCTCGATGTTGTAGGTGTCGACGAGCAGCGTCGTGTTCCTGCCGAGCGCGTCGATCTGCGATTCGAAGGCGGCGCGCTCGCTGTCGTGCACGAGCGTGAAGCAGTGCGCGGCCGTGCCGATCGCCGTCAGATCGTAGAGTTTCGCGGCGAGCAGATTCGCGGTGCCCTGGAAGCCGCCGACGATCGACGCGCGCGCGGCGGCGACGGCCGCCCACTCGTTCGTGCGACGGCCGCCCATGTCCATGCACGGGCGGTTCTTCGCGGCCGACGTCATGCGCGAGGCGGCCGCGGCGACCGCCGAATCGTAGTTGAGGATCGACAGGATCAGCGTCTCGAGCAATGTGCACTCGCCGAACGAACCCTCGACCTGCAGGATCGGCGAGTTCGGGAAGTACATCTCGCCTTCGCGGTAGCCGCGGATCGAACCGTGGAACTCGAAACGCTCGAGCCAGTCGACGGTCTCCTTGTTGACGATGCGCCGGTCGCGCAGGAACCTGAGGTCCTCGTCGGCGAAGTGGAAGTCGGCGAGCGCGTCGAGCAGCCGTCCGGTGCCGGCGACGACGCCGTAGCGGCGCCCTTCGGGGAGGTGGCGCGTGAAGACCTCGAACACGCAGTCGCGCGACGCGGTGCCGTCCTGCAGCGTCGCGTCGAGCATCGTGTACTCGTACATGTCGGTCATCAGGACCGGGTTGTAGTCGACCATGGGAAAAACTCCTTGGATCCTTCAGGATGCCCGCGCGAATGGCGCGAACGGGCGCATGTTGCGCACCACAGTAGTCGGGCGGTGCGGCAACGGCCGGCGCGCGCCCATATCGTGAGGCGTGTCACGCGCGTTCGCCGTCGTGCGGCTGTCGCCGGGCCCGGCGCAGCCGGTATGCTGGGGACATGCGTTTCATTGCGGGAATCTGGCGGCTGGCGATCGCCGCGCTGTGCATCATGGGCACGTCCGAGGCGTGGACGGTGCCGAACCGTTGGGTGTACTTCACGTTCCAGACCGGCGCGCTCATCGCCTTCGTCATGCTGTGGGCGGGCGCCGCGTCGCTCGTGCACGGCGAGCAGCCTCCGGCGTGGCTCAAGGGGATGGCGACGACCTACGCCGTCGTCGTCGCGCTCGTCGCGCTCTTCATGCTGCCTCCCGACGACCCGCGCTATGTGCCGCAGATCTTCGGCATCATGACGAACACGATGCTGCACCGCATCGTGCCGATCATGGTCGTCGTCGATTTCCTCGTCTTCGACGTCCACCGCCGCTACAAGTCGACCTATCCGCTGCTGTGGCTCGTCTACCCGCCGCTCTATCTGGTCTTCGTGCTCGCGCGCGCATGGTGGTGGCCGCAGGGCGTCGGCCCCGGCGCCGGCGGCAGCCCGTACCCGTACGAGTTCCTCGACCTGCCGGCGATCGGCTGGGCGAACTTCGGCGTCGCATGCCTCAAGATCGTCGCCGCGTTCCTCGTCGTCGGCGCGCTCGTGTGCATCATCGACCGCGCGATGCCGGCGCGCGCGCTCGCCGGCGGCGGAGCGTGATCGGCGGGAGCGTGAGCGGCTATCATCGGTAACGAAGCAACAGCAGACACGTCGCCGCGCGCCGCGCGCCGATGGCGGCATCGGCAATCCGAAGGAAGCCACAGCATGGAAATCAAGGACATGATCAGTTCGACAACCGTCATCCGCCCCGACGGGCGGCAGAGCGACGAGCTGCGGCCGGTGCGGATCACGCGCGCGTTCACCGACGTCCCGGAAGGCTCGGTGCTCATCGAATGCGGCAACACGCGCGTCATGTGCACGGCCACGTTCACGCAGGGCGTGCCGCGCTGGCGCAAGGACAGCGGCCTGGGCTGGGTGACGGCCGAGTATTCGATGCTGCCGCGCGCGACCGCCGAACGCACCGACCGCGAGTCGGTGCGCGGCAAGGTCGGCGGCCGCACGCATGAGATCAGCCGCCTCATCGGCCGCTGCCTGCGCGGCGTCGTCGACATGAAGGCGCTCGGCGAGAACCAGATCCAGCTCGACTGCGATGTGCTGCAGGCCGACGGCGGCACACGCACCGCATCGATCACCGGCGCGTACGTGGCGATGGTCGACGCGTTGCGCTGGGCGCAGAGGAACCGCCGCATCCGCAACGCGAAGCGCGTGATCAAGGACAGCGTCTCCGCCGTGTCGGTCGGCGTCATCGACGGGCGCCCGATGCTCGACCTGCCGTATCTCGAGGACAGCCGCGCGATGACCGACATGAACGTCGCGATGACCGGCTCGGGCGAGTTCATCGAGATCCAGGGCACCGCCGAGCACCGCCCGTTCTCCCGCGACGAGCTCAACGTGCTGCTCGATCTGGCGACGAAGGGCAACCGTGAGCTGCAGGCCGCGCAGCGCGCCGCGCTCGAGGAGCTCGAGACCGCCAAGTGAGCGCCGGCCTGCGCGGCCGTGGCGAACATCGTGAGACATCGTAAGGCATCATTAGGGAAAGGAACGCCATGAAGATCGTCGTGGCGACACATAACGAAGGCAAACTTACGGAGATCCGCGCCATCCTCGCCGAACGGCTCGGCGGGCGTGCGGACGGCATCGAACTCGTGTCCGCAGGCGCGCTGGGGCTGCCCGATCCGGTGGAGACCGGCGTCACCTTCGAGGCGAACGCGCTGCTCAAGGCGAGGTTCGTGGCGCTGCGCACCGGGCTGCCGGCGATCGCCGACGATTCGGGCCTGATCGTCGACGTCATGGGCAACGCGCCGGGCATTCTCTCGGCGCGCTGGAGCGGCGAACACGGCAACGACGAGGCCAACAACCGGCTGCTGCTCGCGCAGATCGAGGACATTCCGGACGACGACCGCACCGCCCGCTTCCGCTGTGCGGCCGCGCTCGTCGTGCCGGTGGCCGACCCCGACGCCGCCGACGGCGACGGCCTCGTGGACGCGCGCGAGACCGTCGTGCTCGGCGAGATGGCGGGCACGATCGTGCGCGCGCCGCATGGCGCGAACGGCTTCGGCTACGACCCGATCTTCATGCCCGACGACCAGCCGGCCGACGCGGTCGCGAGCGGCGAGCTGCTCACGAGCGCGCAGATGACGCCGGAGCAGAAGAACGCGATCTCGCACCGCGGCAAGGCGCTGCGCGCGCTCGTGCCGGCGATCGAGGCGCTGCTCTAAGCGTCCGTGCGGGGCGTGCGCGGTCCGCGCACGACGCCCCGCCGGGCATGTATGGCCGCCGGATCGTCCGTCGGCGCCGTGCATTCATTTGATTTGTTCGTTCTTTGTTCGTTGTTCGTTCACGGATGCGGCGCGCCGCATCCCGGCGCCCCGGATGCGCCGATGAGTGGAGGTTTTTGTGATGCGGCAGTTCGAGTTCGCCGATCTGACCCGTGACGAGTTCGCCGGTTTCGCGGCGCACGCCCGGCACGGCAATTTCCAGCAGACCGTGATGATGGCCGATCTGCGGGTCGCCCAAGGCCAGACGATCGACTACGTCGGCGTTCGCGAGGACGGCACGCTCGTCGCGGCCGCGCTCGTCGCCACGCACGGCTCGGGCCCCACCGCCTTCAGCACGATCGCCGACGGACCGCTGTGCGACCTCGACGACCGCGAGCTCACCGTCTTCCTCCTCGATCGCATCGCCGCGATGGCGAAACGCCGCCGCCACGCCGTGCATCTCGACATCACGCCCGAACAGCCGTACCAACTGCACGACGCGCAGGGCGAGGCGCTGCCCGGGCTGCAGGGCGCACCCGACACGGCGATGATGGAGAACCTCGAGGCGGCCGGCATGACGCACGGCGGCTTCACACGCGGCTACACGGCGGTGCCGCGCTGGCGCTTCCTCAAGGACCTCGACGGCGTCGACGACGGCGCGGCGCTGCTCAAGACCTTCAGCAAACGCACGCAGTGGAGCGTCAAGCGCGCGCAGTCGATGGGCGTCGAAGTGCGCCGCGTCGGCCCCGACGAACTCGGCGTCTTCGCGTCGATCGAACAGCAGACGGCGGAACGCCGCCATTTCGAATACCGCGGCGAACAGTACTTCCGCCGATTCGCCGAGGCCTTCGGCGACGACGTGCACTTCCTCGTCGCGCGGATCGACACGCAGGCCCACCACGACGCGATGCGGCGCAAACGCGACGACCTGCAGCGGCTCGTCGACGACCTCGACGCCAAGCTCGCGCAGCGCGAGACGACGAAGCTGCGTCGGCGCCACAACGAGGAGTCGAACAACCTCGCCGCGGCCACGAAACGCTACGAGGAGGCGGTCGCATTGCTCGAACGCGGCGCGTACATCCCGGTGGCCGCGTCGATGTTCGTGACGGTGCCGCAGGAGACCGTCTACCTGTTCTCCGGAAGCGTCGAGGAGTACAAGCCGTTCTACGCGAGCGCATTGATCCAGTACGAGGCGATGCTGCACCTGTGCGTCGAACGCGGCGTGACGCGCTACAACTTCTATGGCATCGACGGCGTCTTCGCCGATCCGGACAGCGAAGGCCGCGGCGTGCTCGAGTTCAAGCAGGGCTTCGACGGCTACGTCGAGGAGCTGCCCGGCGAATTCATGCGTGTGCTGCGGCCGAATATGTACAAACTCGAACAGTTTGTCCATAAACTGCGCGGCTGAGCCGCCGTCCGCGCCATGCGGGGTCGATACACTGATGGCCTTATGACTGCGAACGATACCGATGGCGCCGCCGGCACGGCCGCGCGGCGCCGATGGAAGGCGGTGCTGCTGACCGCCGAACAACTCGATGAACTCAGCGCCCGCGACCCGCTCGGCAACTTCCAGCAGGGCTCGCGGATGGCGGCGCTCGCGGCCCGGCACGGCTCCGTGTGCTCGAACGTGGGGCTCACGGACGCCGACGGCCATGTGGTCGCCGGCGCGATGATCGCTTACACGCCGAGCCGTTTCGGCATGTCCGGCTCGATCTGGCTCGGTCCGATCTGCGATCCCGATGACACGCCGATGCTGTCCGCCTTGAGCGATGCGATTCGTGCGGACGCGAAACGGCATCATGCGATCGAGGTGGCGGCGTGGCCGAATCTGGTCTACCGGCTGCACGCCTCGGACGGCACGCCGACCGAGGAACCCCACGACGGGTATCTGCGCGCCTTCGAGGGTCTCGGATGGAGCCATCAGCCCCTCACATGCGGCTATGACAGCGTCATCAACCGCTGGGTGTACGTCAAGGACCTCACTGCCTACGGCACGGCCGACGCGCTGCTCAAGTCGTATGCGAAACGCACGCAGTGGAGCATCGAACGCGCGCGGTCGATGGGCGTCGTCGTCCGCGAGGTCGGCGTCGGCGAACTGCGCGTCTTCGCCGACATCGAGCGGCAGACGGCGCAGCGGCGCCACTTCGCCTACCGCGGCGAACAGTATTTCCGTGATTTCGCGGCCGCGTTCGGCGACCGGGCGCATTTCCTCATCGCCTACATCGACACGGCCGCCTACGAGGCGTCGATGCGGCGCAAGGCGCAGAGGCTCGAGGAGCTCGTCGCCGGCCTCGAAGCGAAGCTCGCGCAGCGCGAGACGACGAAGCTGCGCCGGCGCCACAACGAGGAATCAAGCAACCTCAAGGCGGCGCGCAAACGCCTCGACGCCGCCCGCGGACTCACGGCGCGCGGCGCGATGCTGCCGGCCGCCTGCTCGCTGTTCGTGACGCATCCGAACGAGACCGTCTACCTGTACTCGGGCAGCGTCGAGGAATACAAGCCGTTCTACGCGAGCGCGCTGATCCAGCACGAGGCGATGGTCACGCTGTGCCTCGACAAGGGCATCACGCGCTACAACTTCTACGGCATCGACGGCGTCTTCGACGATCCGGACAGCGAAGGGCACGGCGTGCTCGAGTTCAAACAAGGCTTCAACGGCCATGTGGAGGAACTCGTCGGCGAGTTCACGCTGCCGGTGGGCCGCGCGCGCCTGGCGCTCAGGAACACGCTGAAGAGGGTCCTCGGCTAGATCAGCCCGGCGGCGATAAGCATATGCGCGCCGGTCATCAGCAGGATGCTGAGCGCGGCGGTCACGGCGAGCGAGAAACCGGCGAGCTTCGCGTTGCCGAGCACCTCGTCGGTGAACAACGTCGAGAAGACGGCGATCGGCGCCAGACAGCACATCATCGTCGCCTCGCGGATCATCGGGCCGAAGGGCAGCAGGAGCCATGCGGCGAGCGCGAACAGGATCCCGAAGGGCAGCCGCCAGGCGATGACGCGCAGCACGGCGAGGACGTCGCGGCGTCCGGAGGGCACGTCCATCAGCATGCCGACCATCAGCATCGCGACGAAGGCGTTCGCGTTCGCCAGCGGCGCGAACAGGTCGGCGAACCAGACGGGCAGCGCCACGCCGGTCGCCGTCAGCGCGATCATGACGACGTAGACGTCGAAGGGCACCGATCCGAAGAAGCCCTTGAGGACCGTGCGGCGCAGCGCGCGGCGTGCGAGCCGCCTCGCGTCCGGGTCGGTCGGCTTTTCGTACGGCAGCGTCGGCGCGTCGCCGGCGCCCTGTTCGGCGAGCGTGCGCCCGGGGCGGATGTGCAGCAGCGTCTGCGTCATCACGTTCGTGCCCGCGGCCACCATGATGCAGTTGCCGATGTCGAACATCGCTGCCGGCACGACGGCGCCGGAGCCGAGGAAGGTCTGCACGACCGGGAAGCAGAAGCATCCGATGTTCAGTCCGGACGCGTTGAGCATCAGGAACGCGCGGCTCGCAATCGGGCGCCGCGACGTCGCCAGGTAGATGACGACGACCGGGACCAGCGCGACGACGAAGCCGTAGGCGGACAGCCACAGCAGCGACAGGTCGTGCGGGTTCTTCGCGAACGAGTGGACGATCGCGCCGGGAAGGACGAGGTCGAACAGCACGACCTGGATGATGCGGTAGTCGCGCTGGCCGAACAGGCCGCCGCGCTTGAACAGATAGCCGATGACGATGATGCCCAGCAAGGCGATGGGCTGGAGCAGCGTGAGCATGGTGCCTCGGTCGGGACGTGCGGATGGTTCCGCGAAAGGGACGATGGGTGGTTCGCGTGCGCGAGATGGGACTCGAACCCACACGACCGAAGTCACAGGAACCTAAATCCTGCGCGGCTACCAATTACGCCACTCGCGCGTCACTGCACCGTTTCGCTTCCCGGAGCCGCGCGGCGCACGCCGACGGCCGGAAAACAAAAACCCTAGGCTTGTGAGCCTAGGGCAGTGGAGCCACTTGACAGAATCGAACTGTCGACCTGCTCATTACGAGTGAGCCGCTCTACCGACTGAGCTAAAGTGGCGTGCTTAGTGCACAAGATGGTGAGTGTAGTCGATGTCCTGCGATTGCGCAATTCGTGTGTGTCGGGCGTGTCGCGACGGTCGTGTTCGCCGGCGCCGCGCCCGGTGCGACAGGGCGCGCGAGGCGAGGCGGCGCAAGGGGAGAGGCGCCGCGCGCTTGTGTAAGATGAACGGCATGAGTAACGGATTCGACGATTTCTACGCCATCATCCCCGCGGGCGGCACCGGCACGAGGCTGTGGCCGCTGAGCCGTGAAGGCAGGCCGAAGTTCCTCTTCGACATGCTCGGCCAGGGGCGCACGCTCATCCAGACGACATTCGACCGGCTCGCCGCGATCTGCGGCATCGACCATGTGTGCGTGAGCACCGGCGAGCGCCACGTCGCCGCCGTGCGCGAACAGCTGCCGGAACTCAGCGCCGAGCATATCTTCGCCGAGCCGTCGCCGCGCGACTCGACGGCGGCGATCGCGCTCGCGACGGCCGTGCTGATGCGTCGCCACGGCGACGACATCATCGTTGGATCCTTCGCCGCCGACCACGTCATCCGCGGCAGGCTCGCGTTCATCGAGGCGGTGCGCCAGGCCGTGCAGACCGCGCGGGCCGGCTACGTCACGACGATCGGCATCGCCGCGTCCCGCCCGTCGACGGCCTTCGGCTACATCCACGAAGGCGGCTCGCTCGCCGCGCGGATCCCGGACGCGCCGGATGCGACGCTCGTCGAGCGCTTCGTCGAGAAGCCGAACGCCGTCACCGCGCAGGCGTACCTGTCGACCGGCGAATACCGTTGGAACGCCGGCATGTTCGTCATGCGCGCGAGCGTGCTGATGGACCATCTGCACAAGGAGAAGCCAAGGCTCGCGCGCGCGATCGACGCGATCGCCGACGCGATCGTCGACGACGACCACGCCTACGCGGCGGCCGTCGAGACGGCGCGCGCGAACGGCGAGAACCCGCGCGAAAGCGTGCACCGCGAGGACTTCCACTCGCACCGCGACGCGGCGATGGCGCAGCACTGGCCGTCGCTTGAGAAGATCGCCTTCGACTACGCCGTCGCCGAGCCGCTCTCCGTCGAGGGCGGCGTCGCGATGATCCCGGGCGACTTCGGATGGGACGACGTCGGCGACTTCAACTCGGTCGCCGCGCTGCTGCCGAGCGTCGACGAACGCAACAACAAGGTGCTCGGTTCGCTCGACGACGTCGCGACGCTCGACTCGGCCGGCGACGTCATCGTCACCGGCGGCGAGCGCACGATCGCGCTGCTCGGCGTCAACGACATGGTCGTCGTCGACACCCCCGACGCGCTGCTCGTCGCGCCGCGCGCCCGCAGCCAGGAGGTCAAGGCGATGGTCAAGCATCTGGCGGAGTCGGGCGCCGACGAGCTGCTGTAGCCGCCGGCGCATGCATCGAGCCGGCCGCGTCGTGCGCCGGCGCGGCTGTGCCGTGCGTCAGCGGCGGCGTTGCGCCGTTTCCGGTTAACGTCGTTAAGCAATGAGCACCCCGCGCATCGCGTCGGCGGGGCCGGGATATCGGCGTGCGGCACTGTCTTATTTCGTGAGTAGGGTGTGTGTTCTGTGAAGCGTTGCAAACGTATGCCGACTGATGGCGGCCCGGACGGCGCCCCCGCAGCACGCGCGCTTTGCAGAAGATGATGATGAAAGGACCAACAATGGCAATCAATCCTCCAGTCGACGCCACCCAGACCGAGGCGTGGGCCAAGCTGCAGCGTCACTACGACGACATGCAGACCGAAGGCGTCGACCTCAAGCAGTGGTTCGCCGAGGACGAGAACCGTGTGGATGCGCTGTCCTTCGACGCGGGCACGCTGCATTTCGATCTTTCCAAGAACCTGATCAAGCCGGAGACGCTCAAGCTGTTCGCCGAGCTCGCCGATGAGGTCAAGCTCGCCGAGCGCACCGAGCAGATGTACACCGGCGTGCACATCAACAACACCGAGGACCGCGCCGTGCTGCACACCGCGCTGCGCCGTCCGGCCGAGGACGAGGGCAAGTACGTCGTCGACGGCCAGGACGCCGTCAAGGACGTCCGTGAGACCCTCGATCGCATGTACGCCTTCGCCGAGAAGGTCCGCAGCGGCGAATGGAAGGGCGTCACCAGCAAGGAGATCGACACCGTCGTCAACATCGGCATCGGCGGCTCCGACCTGGGCCCCGTCATGGCGTACGAGGCGCTCAAGCCCTTCGCGGACGCCGGCATCAAGGCGCGCTACGTCTCCAACATCGACCCGAACGACATCGCCGAGAAGACGCGCGACCTCGATCCGGAGACCACGCTCTTCGTCGTCGTCTCCAAGACCTTCGGCACGCTCGAGACGCTGACGAACGCGCGTGAGGCGCGCGCATGGCTCCTCGAGGAGCTGCAGGCCTCCGGCGCGATCGACGGCACCGGCGAATCCAAGGCCGAGGCCGTGGAGAAGCATTTCGTCGCCGTCTCCACGAACCTCGAGCGCGTCAAGGAATTCGGCATCGACCCGAAGAACGCCTTCGGCTTCTGGGATTGGGTCGGCGGCCGCTACTCCGTCGATTCCGCCGTCGGCCTGACGCTGGCGATCGTCTTCGGACCGGCCCGTTTCGAGGAGTTCCTCAACGGCTTCCACCAGATCGACGAGTACTTCAAGAACACGCCGTTCGAGAAGAACGTCGTCGTGCTCATGGGCATGCTCAACGTCTGGTACCGCAACTTCTACAAGGTCGCCTCGCACGCGGTGCTCCCGTACGACCAGTACCTGCACCGTTTCCCGGCGTACCTGCAGCAGCTGACGATGGAATCCAACGGCAAGTCCGTGCGCTGGGACGGCACCCCGGTGACGACCGAGACCGGCGAGATCTTCTGGGGCGAGCCGGGCACGAACGGCCAGCACGCGTTCTTCCAGCTGATCCACCAGGGCACGCAGCTCATCCCGGCCGACTTCATCGCCTTCGCGAACACGCCGAACCCGCTCAAGGACGGCGACCAGGACATGCACGAGCTGCTGCTCGGCAACTACTTCGCGCAGACGAAGGCGCTCGCCTTCGGCAAGACCGCCGACGAAGTGCGCGCCGAGGGCACGCCCGAGGACATCGTCCCGGCCCGCGTGTTCACCGGCAACCGCCCGACGACGTCGATCATGGGCGTCCGTCTCGATCCGTTCGCGCTCGGCGAGCTGATCGCGCTCTACGAGCACATCACCTTCGTCGAAGGCACCGTCTGGGGCCTCGACTCCTACGATCAGTGGGGCGTCGAGCTCGGCAAGCAGCTCGCGAAGGAGATCACGCCGGCGATCTCGCAGAACGACGAGGCGCTCGCCGCCCAGGATGCGTCCACGCGCAGCCTGATCAACTTCTACCGCAAGGTCCGCGAGTTCTGATCCGCATCCCGCGCCGCGACGGCGGCTGCGGCCGCGGCTGACCAGCGGTTGTGGCCGCTGCTGCGGTGGCTGAGCGGCGGCTGACCTGCGGTTGCTGCGGCGGCAATGGCCGCCGACTGATGCATAAGGTGCATGGCCCAGTATGGGCTGTGCACCTTTTTGCGTTCTCCGACTGCTCCGATTGGCCGATGCCGTCGGGACTGTTCATGGCCGTGTGTACAATACCGAACGTTGTGCCGATGCATGGGGTGCCGCATAACCCCGCGCATCTTCAGGTCCAGCCGGACATGACTTTCGGCGGATCGGCAGCGTGGGCCGCAGCGGCCTGCGGAATCCAGGCGGCGTCGATGTGACCGCCGCCCCAACCACTGCGCTGATATGCGGCAGCGAGCGAGGAACAACCATGGTTAACGCTATTGAGGCATTCGACGCCAAGCACATGAAGCCGGCCGACGAGATCCCGGCGTTCCGTCCGGGCGACACCGTCGACGTGAACGTGAAGATCAAGGAAGGCAACAACTCCCGTATCCAGACCTTCACCGGCGTGGTGATCGCCCGTCAGGGCGCGGGCGTTCGCGAGACCTTCGTCGTGCGCAAGATCAGCTTCGGCACCGGCGTCGAGCGTCGCTTCCCGCTGCACTCCCCGTCGATCGACTCGATCAAGGTCGTCCGTCGTGGCCGCGTGCGTCGCGCGAAGCTCTACTACCTGCGCAACCTGCGCGGTAAGGCCGCCCGCATCGTCGAGCGTCGCGACAACTCCGCCAAGTGAGTACGGCCGCGCGCGTCGACCTTCGGCCGTCGGCGGCGCGCGTGCATAGTCGTGGAGGATCCGCATTCGCGGGTCCTCTTTTTGTTATCGACGCCGATGATTCCGTCCGTGGCGGAATGTGACTGGGCTTGTGCGTGAGGTCATCCGTTATGCCATCGATGTCATACAATGGCGTACAGCGCAGCCGCGCCTTCGGGACGCGGATGCGGCGAGCACGGCAGCCAACAGTCAGGAGATCCATGCGCAACGATTCGTCAGCCGAGGGCGCCCCTATGGGAGGCGAAGGCGCATCCATGCAGCCGCAGGGCGGCGCCGGCCGCGGCGATGCGCACGGCGCTCGGCATGCCAGCCAACCCAAGCAGGATGCGAAGTTCACGGTGCGCGATTTCCTGTTATGGTGCGCGCTGCCGATCGCCGTCGTCGTGTTGATGCGCGTGTTCCTGTTCGGCATGTACGTCATCCCGTCGAAGTCGATGGAGGATACGATCGTTCCCGGCGACCGCGTCGTGACGACGAAGCTCGCGCCGCGCGTCACCAAGCTCAAGCGAGGCGACATCGTCGTCTTCAAGGACCCTGCGAATTGGCTCGCCGATGAACAGACGACGTTCTCGAGCGATTACCTGATCAAACGACTCATCGGTCTGCCGGGCGACATCGTCGAATGCGACGGCAACGGCGCGCCGGTCGTCATCAACGGCGTCGCCATCGACGAGACGTCGTACATCAAGCCGGGCACCCAGCCGAGCGCCTTCCCGTTCAAAGTGACCGTCACGCCGGGGCACGTGTTCGTGATGGGCGACAACCGTTCGAATTCCGCGGATTCCCGATACCATCAGAACGACGGCGACAACGGGCTCGTGCCGATCAGCGACATCGTCGGCGTCGCCTTCGCACGGTACTGGCCGCTCAACCGGATCGGCTGGCTGAGCGCGCATCACGACGTCTTCGCCGACGTGCCGTCCCGCGAGACAAGCGAGTGACGTTTCACGTGAATCACGAGTGGCGGCTGCGGCGGGTCGGTCGCGGCGACGGTCGTGCGGAGTGATTGTGATGGACGATTGCGTGGAACGGTCGCGATGGGCGGTCGTGCGGCGCGGTTGCCGCAACAATCAGAAAAGAGGATGGGATGAGCATTTCCGCGGTGCCGACGTTTGAGCTCGAGCGGGGGCTCGCGGCGGATGGATACGATGTCATCGTCGGATTCGACGAAGTGGGGCGCGGATCGCTCGCCGGGCCGGTCATGGTCGGCGCCGCCGCGTTCCGCGCCGTGGACCTCGATCGCGCGGAGCAGTCGGTGCCGCAGTATCTGGCGGATTCGAAGATGCTGACCGAGCATCGGCGCGAGGCGCTCTACGAGCCGCTGCGGACGTGGGCGGACGCATACGCGATCGGCGCGGCGACGAATCAGGAGATCGACGAATGGGGGATCGCGCACGCCCTCGGCGTAGCCGCGCTGCGTGCGCTCGACAAGGCCGAACGCGCGCTCGGCGTCGTCGAAGGCGGTGAAGCGCGCGTCGGCGCGATCCTCGACGGGCCGAACGACTACATCACGAAGGCGCTCGGATCGTTCGAGGCGCCGCTCGTTCCGGTGCCCGCTCACGTCGTCACCCAGGTCAAAGGCGATCAGCGGTGCCGCTCGGTCGCCGCCGCGGCCGTGCTCGCGAAGGTGACGCGTGACCGACTCATGGTCGCGCTTGCGGAGGAGAACCCCGACTATGCGCGCTACGGGTGGGCGCACAACAAAGGCTACGGTTCGCAGGCGCATCGCGCAGCGATCGCCGAATACGGCCCGAGCGACCTGCACCGCCTCAGCTGGAAACTGACGTGAGCGTCGCGTGTACCGGAAAGCTCCGATGGCCCGCATATGCCGATAGTCCACAAGTCCACATCGGTGGGATGTACGCGGCGCGGGCGCATCGTCGCCGCGCGGTCGCTGCCGGCCGCGCTCGCGGGCGGCAGCGACCGGATGCATCATCCTTAAGGCTGAGATATGCGCGGGCTGCGCGGCGAAGTCATCCCGATGCATGATGGTCGCGCCATCGGCCCGACCATACTGTGGCAACCATGAACGTACAGAACCCGTCACAGCAATTCAGCGCCAACGATGCGCCGTCGGCGAAGCAGCCGCGCGCCGTGCACACGCAGCAGGGGGCGCCGACGCCGGTGCTCCACGGCATCGACCTCGTCATGCACTACAACGCGACGTCCCGCAGCACGATCCAGCCGGGGCAGCCGCCGGCGCTCAACCATGCGAGTTTCCTCGTCGGCGAAGGCGAGCGCGTGGCGATCATGGGACCATCGGGATCGGGCAAGTCGACGCTGCTGCATGTGCTCGCCGGTATCACGAAGCCGACGACCGGCCGTGTGATGTTCCGCGGCGCCGACATCGATCGCATCAGCGAGGCCGAACGCACACGGTTGCGCCGTCAGGCCTTCGGATTCGTCTTCCAATCGGGGCAGCTGCTGCCGGAACTGCCGGCCGTCGAGAACGTCGCGCTGCCGCTCATGCTGTCCGGCATGCCATACCGCGAAGCCACCGACCGCGCCGTCTCCTGGCTGGAGCGCATCGGTCTGCGCCATCTGATGTTCAGCCGTCCCGGCGAGATGAGCGGCGGCCAGATGCAGCGCGTCGCGATCGCGCGTGCGCTGTGCGTGAACCCGGCGATCATCTTCGCAGACGAACCGACCGGCGCGCTCGACCAGAACACCGGCCGCGGCGTCATGCAGCTGCTGATGGCGGCCGCCGCCGCGAACAACGCCGCCGTCGTGCTCGTCACGCACGATCCGAACATCGCCGCCTTCTGCGGCCGCACCGTCCATATGCGCGACGGCATCGTGCTCGACGCGGCGAACCAGCGGATGGGCGGCGCATCGGCGGCGGCCGGCTCCGGCGCCGCCGTCCCCGTCGCTGCTGGCGCCGCATTTGCGCGCAATCCTTCGCAAGGAGTCGCATGATGAACACGTTTGCTCTCTGGAGATTGTTCCACCGCGGTTCGCTCGGCATCGCGCGGTCGCTGCGCACTGTGCGGCGGGACGCGCGGCCGGACACGCGGCCGGCGGCGAATGCGCAGCCGACGACCACGGTGTCGGAGCAGCCATCGCCGGCATCGGCGACTGGCGCTGTGAACATGGACGCGACGGTTGCGTCATCGACGGAGGATGCGGCGATGGCGGCGGCCGCCGCCATCGATGCAGCGGCCATCAACGCAGCAGCCACGGCGAGCGCGCAGCCCGTGCGCGCACGTCGTCGCGGCGGCGGCGACTTCACCGGGATGCTCGCCGTCATCGCCTTCGCCGCCGCGACGGCGATCTTCCTCACCGTCCTCGGCGGCCTGCACGGCTTCATCTGGCGTGCGTCACCCGACCATACGGCGGGCTGCATGTTCGATGCGGCGCGCTGCACATCGCACGCGAACGTGAGCACGGACGGCACGCTCTACGTGACGCTCGCGGTCTTCGCATGCGTGCTGCTCATCGTCCCGTTCACGACGCTCGCCGGATCGGCGGCCAGATTGGCGGCGACCCGACGCGACGAACGCCTCGCGACGCTGAGGCTCGTCGGCGCGACCGTCTCGCAGGTCACATGCCTGACGGCCTTCGAGGCGGTCAGCCAGGCGGTGCTCGGCGCGCTCATCGGCATCGGCGGGTACTTCGCGATCATGCCGCTCATCATGACGCTCACCTTCGAGAACCGCCGCTTCACCTTCGAACAGCTGTGGGTCGGCCCCGCCGCGCTCATCGGCACCGTGGCCGGCGTCGCGCTGCTCGCGCTCGTCTCCGCGCTGCTTACGTTGCGCCGCGTCGCGATCACGCCGCTCGGCGTCACCGCGCGTCAGGGCTCGACGCTGCCGAGCGGATGGCGCGCCGTCATCTTCGTCGTCGTGCTCATCGGCGGATTCGTCGTGCTCAACAGCCTGCAACTGTTCGCGCAGGCCGGCAGGATCGTCGTCTACGCGATCGTCTTCGGCACCATCGGCGGCTGCTTCATGCTGCTCAACCTCATCGGTTCGTGGATCGTGACGTCCATCGCGAAAGCGCGCGTCCGCCGCCCGAAGAACGCGGCCGCCATGATCGCGATGCGCAGAATCCTCGACAATCCGAAACGCGCATGGCGCAACGTCTCCGGCATCGCGCTCGCCGTGTTCATCGCCGGCATCACGTCGGTATGCGGCATCCTCGCCGCCGGCGACAACGCGGATCCCGAAGCGGTGACGCTGATGCACGACATCGCGCTCGGCGGCACGCTGACACTCGTGTTCGCGGCCGTGCTCGCCGCGGTCAGCTCGGGCATCATGCAGTCGGCGAACGTGTACGACCAGGCGGCGGAATACCACATGCTCATCCTCGAAGGCACCGACGCGCGCACGTTGCGCCATGCACGGTTCAGCGAAGTGCTCACGCCGCTCAACACGGTCATCATCGTGGCGGCCGGATGCTCGATGTTCCTGATGCTGCCGCTGCTGGGCTCCGCGCTCACCGCGCCGGCGGTGCTGCTGCGGTTCGCGCTCGGCATCGCGCTGTGCTATGCGCTCGTCAGCGTCGGCGCCCTGTGCGCGAACCGGACGGCGGCGCGTCTCGACACGATCAGCCGCCGTCGCGACGACTGATTGGGACGAGGCGACGGGCGGGACGACGGCCGCGTATGCGCAGGCGCCGATGGTCGTCGCGATGGAGGCTGCCGTCCGCTTGGGGCATCCGCTGCCGCGGTCGGTTTGCGGCGCTCGCGGATCGCTCGTCGCGTCAGCTCAGGATCGCCGCGATGATCGCGATGAAGATCGGGCTCGTCACCGTCGAGACGAGGATGCCGTCGCGCGCGAAGGTGAGGCCCACGTTGTAGCGCGCCGCGTAATTGTAGACGTTCTGGCCGGTCGGCAGCGCGGCGAGCACGACGCATGCGTACAGCACCGGGCCACGGAAGCCCATCACGAAATAGGCGAGCAGGAACGCGATGATCGGCATCACGACGTTCTTCAGCACGGCGACGGTGACGATCGCCGGACGGTTGCTCTTGTTCTGCATCGGCTTCGTGCCGTGCAGCGACATGCCGAAGGCCATCAGGATCATCGGAACCGCGGACGCGCCGATCATGCTGATCGGGTTGCGGATGTAGTCGGGCACGACTGCGAAACCGAACTTCGCATTGAGCAGCGAGACGAGGATGCCGAGCACCGTGCCGATGAGCAGCGGCTGATGCAGCGGCTGCTTGAGGATCGTCTTCGCCGAGACCTGGCCCTTCGTCGTCGCATCGAGCACCGTCAGGCCGATCGGTGTGAACACCGCCTGCTGCATGACGAGGATCGGCGCGACGAGCGCGGGGTTGCCGAGGATGTAGGTGGCGATCGGCAGACCGATGTTGTTCGAGTTCAGATACAGGGAGTTGAGGACGCCGATCGTCGCGTCGGGCGCCTTCAGACGGAAGAAGCACGCGTTGAGGAGCAGGAAGACGACGCCCACGGCCACGGCCGAGAAGAACGCGACGAAGATCGACGGGTGGAAGATTTCGCCCAGTTTCTCGTCGGCGAGGATGTCGAACATCAGGCAGGGGCTTGCGACGAAGAAGCTCAGGCGGTTGAGCACGTACTGCGCCTGCGGGCCGCCGATCCGCATGCGCGCGGCGACATAGCCGACCGCGATCACGATGCCGATGACGCAGAATCCTTCCATCGCGCTGATCAAGCCCGTCATGACGCTCCTTTACTCGTGTGCCCGGGGTTACTCGGGCGGGGTCGGTTGTGCGGCGGCTCCCGTCGGGTCGGGCGGTTGCCTCGCCCGTCCGCGTACCGCGTGCGGCTGTCGTGCGGGTGCGGCTGTTGCGCGCCTCCGCTCGCTCGTCCCCTCCGTGTGGGTGCGTGCCGCGGGTGCGTGCCGTGTTGGTGCGCGGTCCGGTACGATTGCGGCCCGGAGTCGCCGGACGGAATAGGCGGCTGGCTGCCGACCCCACACCGTACGCGTTGCCGACTCCCCGCATCCGACCGTACGTTCGCCCAACTCAGTGTGTCACCTCCGGCCCACATCGCGCGCCATTTGTTTCAAAACGGCGCGCACTCGCGTCCCATTTCATCCTGTGCGCCGATGGTGCGCTCCACTAAGGCCCCTGTTTCCGTCACGTTCCGTCGACCGTGCCGATGGTCCGTTCCGTAGCGTCTCGTTCTGTCGCTGGTGCCGACGGATTGTCCCGCACAGACCCAAGCTTCCGTCCCGTTTCGTCGGCGTCGTCGGCGGATTGGCCCGCTAGGGGGGGGCTGGTCCGCGGGTGGTTTCGTCGACCTGACCGATAGTCCGACCTGCAGGCTGGTCCGCTGCGCCGCCCATCTGCCCGCACTGCGGTCGCGATGGTCGCCACGCCGGCTCAACTGTTACGATATGTGCGGACGATAACAGTATGGCTCACGCAAATGCGCCTTGTATCTGGAGATTTCGATGACTTCCAACTCCGCTGCCGCCGCTTCCGCATCCAACGAACCGGCCTCCACTGCCGCGACCGCATCGGCCACGACCTCCACGACCTCCGCGACCTCCGCGGCCCCCGCTGCTTCCGCCACCTCGACGCCGATTCCCGCCGTGCCGCGGATCGCAATCGATCCGGCCGCGAGCGACCAGCAGAACCTCAACGATCTGATGGCGCAGGTGATGGGCGTGTACTCGGTGAGCGATGACGAGGGGCCGCTCACGGACATGGTCGAGGCGTTCCTGCGTGCGCAGCCGCATCTGACGGTGCGCCGCCACGGCGACACGCTCGTCGCGTCCACGGACTTCGGCAAGGCGCATCGCGTCGTGCTCGCCGGCCACTTGGACACGGTGCCGGTCATCGGCAACTTCCCGCCGCTGTGGCTCGAACCCGGCGACCCGCTGATCCGCGAGGACGTCGCCGTCGCCCATCCGCGCGAGCGTGTGCTGTGGGGGCGCGGCGCGACCGACATGAAGGGCTCCGACGCGGTGCTGCTGTTCCTGGCCGCCACGTTGACCGATCCGAAGTACGACCTGACCTTCGTCTTCTATGACCATGAGGAGGTCGCCGCCGAGAAGAACGGCCTGCGCAAGGTCGTCGAGGCGCATCCCGATTGGATCGTCGGCGATTTCGCGATCATCGGCGAACCCACCGATTGCGGCATCGAGGGCGGTTGCAACGGCACGATGCGCTTCGACGTCGTCGCGCACGGCGTGGCCGCGCATTCGGCGCGCGCATGGATGGGCGATAATGCGATCCACAAGGCCGCCGAGATCCTCAACCGGCTCAACGCCTATGAGAACAAGGCGATCGACGTGGACGGCCTGACCTACCAGGAGGGGCTCAACGCGACGCTGATTTCCGGCGGCAACGGCACGAACGTCATCCCCGACGAATGCCGCGTCCATGTGAACTACCGTTTCGCCCCGGATAAGACGCTGACGGAGGCGAAGGCGCTGATGATGGGGGCCGATTGCGGCGCCGAGCTCGGCAACGGCGAGCATGTCGCGACCGGCGGCGTGTTCGAGGGCTTCGGCATCGAGATGAAGGACGAGTCGCCGTCCGCGCGTCCCGGCATGGACGATCCGCTTGTGCAGTCGCTCGTCGAACTCGTGCGGGAACGCACCGGCCGTGAGCCGTTGGCGAAGCTCGGTTGGACCGACGTGGCGCGTTTCTCGCAGCTCGGCATCCCCGCTGTGAACCTGGGTGCCGGCAGCCCGCTGCTGGCGCACAAGCACGATGAACAGCTGCCCGAAACCGACCTGACACTCATGGCCGGCATCCTCACCGACTGGCTGAGCTGACTCTGCGTCCCGTTCCGTCGACCGCTTCGACGTTCCGACCCGCAAAGCCGCCTGTCTTCGTCCCGTTTTCGTCGGTCGCGTCGACGGATTGGGACGCTAAGGGCCCGATTAGCGGGTGGGTTCGCCGACTGCGCCGATGGTTCGGCACATGGACGTCCCCGCACCCATACCAACCCGCACCCACCATCGCCCGTTGGACCATGAGTTGTGTCATACTGAGACATGGCGGTTTTCTGCAAAAAATCGCCCAGCAACCGTTGGCGTTGATCCCCTCGTGTTGAACCCGGAAGAACGGGGTCGCAAACCGCGAGCGCCGGTGTCCGCCATCGCTTGAATTGACTTTTGGATTGCCACCAGCGTGCGCGACCCGCGCGGCCATAGTGAGAGTATGGCGTGAGAACGCATGGGGCCAGGATGTCTGCGCCGTGATTGCAGCATGGCGCGCCGCTAGGAGCAATGTGCCCAATTTAACTGATGATTTCGTCGCGAACGAAACCTCCGCATCCGCGGACAAGACCACTGAAAACACCGTCGCGCAGCCGGCGCCGCGCCGTCGCGGTCGCCGTGTCGTGCGTGACGCCGGCGCCGCGAACGCCGCCGTCGAGCTCAAGGTGGAGGAGCATGCGCCGCTGTTCCGCGAGCCGAGCGTGCCTGCGCTGCCCGCGTCGAAGCCTGCGCCGTCGATCACCTCGTCGAAGGACGGCAAGGATTCCGCTGACGGCGAACCGAAGCAGCGTCGCCGCCGCACCCGCGCAGCCGCATCGTCGTCGCGCGGCCGTTCCTCGGCCGCAACCGTCGATTCGCTCGACGACTTTCTCAGCGACGACGCCGACCGTGCATCCGACCATGAGTCCGACCGCGCGTCGCACCGCCGCGCGTCGCGGCCGATGACGTCGCTGCTGTTCCAGGAGCCCGTCATCCCGCAGTCGGGCGACGACGATGCCGACCGCCGTTCCCGCCGCAATGCCGCCGATGACGACGAGGACGAACCGGCGTCTCGCCGCCGTTCGCGCCGCGCATCGTCCGCCGATGGGGGCGATGACGACGAGCCGTCGACGTCGTCGCGTCGCCCGCGCAGGGCGAAGTCCCAGGACGATGACGAGGAACCGTCGTCGCCGCGCGGCCGCCGTCGTACCCGTCGTGCGAACGACGTGCATGACGACGATGCGACCGAGACCACCGAGACGGGCGAGGAGACGACGGTCCGCGACTATCCCGACGGCGAAGAGGAGACGACGTCGACGCGCCGCCGTTCGCGCAGGTCGAACCGTCGCCTCAACGCGCAGGAGCGTCGTGCCGCGGCCGAGGTCGAGCAGATCGAGGAGGACCTCGTGCTCGACGACATCACGTATGCGCCGATCGACGACGCCATCGCCCGCACCGCGAAGAAGAAGGCGGCCGACGAGGACGATGAAGATGACGAGACGCCGATGCGCACGCGCCGCCGTCGCCGTTCGCGCCGTTCGCAGGACGCCGACGCCGAGACGTCCAAGAACGACAAGAACGACGACGAAGAGGCCGGGGAGCACGTCGATGACGACGAGGAGGCGTCGGTCACGCGTCGCCGTCGCCGCCGCCGCGGCGGCAAGAACGCCGAGGAGGAGACGCCGGTGCACCGCTCGCGCAAGCAGCAGTACATTGACGAGATCACCGACGTCGAAGGCTCCACGCGTCTTGAGGCGAAGAAGCAGCGCCGCCGCGACAACCGCCGCGAACGCAGCCGTCAGAACCAGCTGCTCGAGCAGGACTTCCTCGCGCGCCGCGAGAACGTCGACCGACTGATGGTCGTGCGTCAGCGCGACCGCCACACGCAGATCTCGGTGCTTGAGGACAACGTGCTTGTCGAGCATTACGTCTCCGACATCCAGGAGGTAGCGACGGTCGGCAACATCTACCTCGGCCGCGTGCAGAACGTGCTGCCGAGCATGGAGGCCGCCTTCGTCGACATCGGCCAGGCGCGCAACGGCGTGCTCTACGCGGGCGAGGTCAACTGGGACACGACGCGTCTGGAGGGGCAGCCGCGGCGCATCGAGCTCGCGTTCCGCTCCGGCGACCCGGTGCTCGTGCAGGTGACGAAGGATCCGATCGGCCACAAGGGCGCGCGTCTGACGAGCCAGGTGACGCTTGCGGGTCGTTTCCTCGTGCTCGTGCCGTCGGGCGGCATGACCGGCGTCAGCCGCAAGCTGAGCAGCCGTGAGCGCAGCCGTCTGAAGTCGATCGTGTCGAAGGTCGCGCCGAAGGACATGGGCGTCATCATCCGCACGGCCGCTGAGGGCGCGCCCGAGGAGGCGATCGTCAAGGACATGGAGCAGCTCGCGCACCAGTGGGAGCAGATCCAGAAGAAGTTCGAGGAGTTCCGCCACGGCAAGCGGCCGAAGCTGCTGCAGGGCGAGCCGGATATGGCGATCCGCGTCGTGCGCGACATCTTCAACGACGACTTCCGCAAGATGATCGTCGAAGGCGATGGCGTCTACGAGCGCATCGAACAGTATCTCGACACGATGGCGCCCGACCTGAGTTCGAAGCTGGAGAAGTGGGATCCTGCCGAGCATGAAGGCAAGGACGTGTTCGACAAGTGGCAGATCGACTCGCAGCTGCGCAAGGGCATGGAACGTCAGGTGTACCTGCCGTCCGGCGGCTCGATCGTCATCGACCGCACCGAGGCGATGACGACGATCGACGTGAACACCGGCCGCTTCATCGGCCGCGGCAAGTCGCTCGAGGAGACGGTGACGCGCTGCAACCTCGAGGCGAGTGAGGAGATCGCGCGGCAGCTGCGTCTGCGCGACATCGGCGGCATGGTCATGATCGATTACGTGGACATGGTGATGCCGGCGAACCGCGACCTTGTGCTGCGTCGGCTCGTCGAGTGTTTGGCGCGCGACCGTACGAAGCATCAGGTGGCCGAGGTCACATCGCTGGGCTTGGTGCAGATGACGCGCAAGCGCATCGGCCAGGGCCTCGTCGAGGCCTTCTCCGAGGAGTGCCCGACGTGCAAGGGACGCGGATTCATTGTGCACGACGAACCGACGATCTCCGGCGACTACGACGATCCGTACGCGCTCAAGGGCGGTGACCCGTTCGTCAAGACGAACAAGCACGGCCATGGCAGCGAAGCGCACGGCGGCTCCGGTTCGCACAGTTCGCACGGCTCACATGGCTCCGGCCGCGGGACGTCGTCCGCTCGTGGCGCATCGGTGCCGCAGGGGTCGTCCGACGCCGTCAAGCAGAAGCTCGCGCAGATCGCGGCGGCGGCCGTGGCCGCGACGAACGCCGAAGAGGAGATCCACGACGCGCTCAACGAGGCCGAAAACCTTGAGGTGCAGATCGAGCACATCGAGGAGAACGAGGAGTAGGCCTCCGCGGTCCGCTGGCTGTCCGCGGGACGCGTTGCCCGTGGGCGTGTGCCCGCGTGTGCATATGCAGTCTGAACGGCCATGGGTGGAGGCTGACGCTTCCGCCCACGGCCGTTCTGCATTTTCCGATGGGCCGTTTTTGCAGTTCGGACGCGGCCTTCGGCCGCCCCGCTTTGTGCGTCTCTGTGCGCGGATGGCGGCTATGGCCGCGTTGCGATCATCTGAGGTGCGGTGTGCGGCAAGGACGCTCGCCGGGGTATGCGGTTGGGTGCAGATTGGGGCGGATACGTTCGCTGGGGCGGTCTGTTGCGATCGTGGTGGGGCGGATTGGGGCGGTCGAGTCCGCGGAATCGGACGATTGCGGTGGTCGTTTATGTTTGATTGTGCGTGGGGCCACCGGGGGAGGGGGAAACGTCCGGGACTCGGGAGGCAATTGCGCGGAAGGGGCGAAGGCTGGGATGGGGCAATGGGAAGCGAATTGGCCGGCGAATGCGTACGTTGTCAGGAGCTGGTTCGGGATGGGGTCGGCGGGGGTCATGTGGGGATGGTCCGGATGTGCGGGTTGCCGACGGATGATGTAGACTGCCGCAAAACGGGCCGAAACTCGCGCGGAGAGGCCCTGATAGACTCGAATCGTGGGACAGATAAGTGAGATGGATTGTGAAAAGTGTGTGGGGAAAGGCGTCGAATCGATTGGTGTGGCGAGGTTTTCGTGATTGAATGGATAATCCACAGACAACAGCTGCTGCGGATGCCCGACTCGCCCCCACGGCGAAACGCCGATGCGAACGTTTGAGGAGTGTATCTTAAGCGGTTCAGTTTTGTCGGATGTACGCATTACTATTCAGCTTCAGGTAAAATGCGGTACATATGCAAAACGAAGGCGTTGCCACCGGTAGAGGAGGGATGCGACTGCGAAGGATTGCAGACGGATTCACCACAGCATCCAGCTGGTCGGCAATGCCAGAAAGCACTTGGAGGAATCGTTCTGGTCCGCCTTGGTCCAGAAGAAGGAGCAAAAGGGGAAGAACCTATGAGGATGAAGCACGGGAGCGGCCGCGGGGTGGCCACATCGGCAAAGCCCCGCCTGCTCGCTGCATTCACGGCGGTGGCGATGATGTTCGCCACCGCCGTTCCCGCGTTGACGCCGAGGACGGCCCGGGCGGCCGAAGCGGGTATCTGCGCACCGCAGGATATCACGATGGGCGACGACACCTCGGATGCGCAGATTGATGATGGCATCGCCACATGGGTCGGCCGTGACATGTATGTGGGCGCTCCCACGGGTGCGGACACTTACAATGCTTCGACGGAGCCATATCCTTCCTACGCCGTTGAAGCGGAGGGCACGACGCTTGTCGCGGGTAAGCTCGCGATCAATGCAAAGAAGGAGAGCTGGGGCGGTCGCGGATTCCGTTTCGGTATTGTGGGCTTTGGTGCGCAGTATAGGCCACTGGCGGGTAGCGATTCGCTCGTGGTCAATAACACTAACAGCATTATCAATCTAACTGACCTCTATGGTCAAGCAGTAAGCGCTTTGGGCTACTACGACACAGGTCGAGGTTGGATCGGCACCACCACGGATGACGAATCCAACTACAACGCGAAGATCAACGGCGTGGAAAGCGCGGCCATCGGTCTGAAGGGGCAAACGCCTGGACAAGACTATACGGATGGCGTGCCGGCAAATTCCGGATGGAAATCGATCTACAGCACCAGCGCAGGCAGCGTGGTCAATTGGGGGCAGACTAATCCACTGGAGACGGTCAATCTAAACGGTGACACTCGTGATTACAGTGAAAACACGAAGGCGATCACTGAGCTTTCTGATATGCTGGGTGCTATTCCCGGGCAGGAGACCTCTAAAGTCACTGTGGATCTGACCGCGCCTTCCACCGACGTAGAATATGGTTATATCAGGAATAAATACAATTCTGACAAGAAGAACGAAGACGGCACGGCCGTCCATATTGGCGTCAAGGTGACTTTCAATGATTCGAATTACAAAGAGAAGATGATTGAATTCGATGGTGGAAGCCAAAATAAGAACTCCACCATCGTGTTCGACGTGAACGCCACTGATCTCAACAGCGACGGCGCAAATGGCCTGGTGTTCTCGTTCAAGAACATCAACGAGGGTGCATCGGTCGTTATCAACGTCAAAGGCAATCAGGCCGTTGAATTCCATAATGGTTGGCGTTTCTGGTGGAACGGCGACGACATCAGCAACGGATATGTGTGGGATGCTCCCGAGGAAACCAAGAAGGCATATGAGCAGGCTTCTCAGGCCATTATGTGGAACTTCCAGAATACGCCTAAGCTTACTATTCATGGTGGCGTGTTGACTGCCGGACAGGCGCAGCGTTGGGCTAACACAACCAACGAAGATATGGGTGGCCAGATTATAGCGGGAACCACTTCTGACGTCGCGGTTACCGTGCAGGACGATCCGGCGGCAGCCATGATCGGTTCCATCCTTGTGCCGCGTGGCTCGTTCGAGGACCATGTCACGACCAACGGCCGTGTATGGGTTGGTCAGGACTTCATGATGTACAACCCAACGGTTGCGGTGAATTTCCCCGATGGAGTCGGTGAAGGCGATTCCTCATCCGTCATCGACATGGATCAGGAGCGTCATAACTTCCCCTGGAGGGGCTCGCTGCGCAGCGAATGCTCCACCATCAGCTGGACCAAGGTCGATGAAAGCGGCAATACGCTTCCGGGATCCACATGGGGTGTCTATAAGAACGAGGAGGATGCCGTTGCCGAGCAGAACGCCCTTTACCCTGCGGTCAAGGACAATGACATTCCTTCCGGTGACTGGGATACAGCCGACGGCAAATTCCGCGTGGATTCCCTTGAACCGGATGCCACGTATTACATCAAGGAGCTGACGGCTCCACAAGGGTACGTGAAATCAGACAACATCTACGCCATCCATACCACAAACACGGGCTCCATCTCGAATAAAGAGATTATTGCCGTCTACGACAAGGATGGGAATCCGATCGAAGATCAATCTCAGTGGGGAATCAAGAATGATGTTCCCGGAACGGATGGTGGTACTGTTCCCGGCATCATCAACAAACCCCAAGGCGGATCAGTGCAGTGGGGCAAGTACGCCGATGGCGACTCGTCGCACAAAGGTCTTCCCGGCTCCGTCTGGACGCTGACCAAGACGGATGCAGACGGGTGGTCCCAGGAGATCGCCGACAACACCAAAGCCGTGGAAGGCATCCAGCTGTTCAACGGTGAAAACGACGTGACCTCTGGCGCGCTGGAAGTCAACGAGGGAAGCACACTGAACCTGACGGCCAAAGTACTTCCCGAAGATGCGACCCAGGATGTGACTTGGTCCTCCTCCCTTCCGGATGATGTGGAAGTGCAGGATGGGCACGTCACCGTGCTGCATGTGCCTGCGAATAACGAGCCGGTGGTGATTACCGCAACCACCGTAGACACCAATGCAAGTGGTGACCGCCTTGAAGCGCATGTCACGTTGACGGTCAAGTCGGTCGAGCTCAACAGCCTCACCCTGAAATACAACGGTCAGGAGGCTCCTGCCAGCATTTCGACGACTGTGGGGAACACCATCACCCTGACGGCAACGGCCGATCCAGGTGTGCTCAACAGCAGCATCACATGGGAATCCTCGGATCCTTCTGTGGCGACTGTGGACAACGGTGTGGTCACGCCGCTTAAGGCCGGCACCACGACCATCTGGGCCAAGTGCAAGGATGACCAGACTAAGTGGAAGTCCGTTGAAATCAAGGTGACGAATCCCGTATCCAATACAACGGCTGTATACGTGCATTGGCTCAATGCGTCCACTGCACCGCGCATTCACTATTGGGATTCCAATGGTGAAGGCTCCGAATGGAATACGCGGCCTGCCATGGAGCCGGCATCATGTGCAGGGTCTGACTGGTATAAATATGATGTGCCGATTGTCGGGAAATCCTTCAATGTCAAGGTAACGATGGGCAGCGATACTAATGCCTATAAGGTCAATGGTTCCGATGACATATCGATTGCCGGCACTGAGAAGGCATACAATATCGATAACGGAAAGGTGAACTCCGGAGCGCCGTCTGGCTGTTCCGTCACCCGCAGCGCTGCTCGTGATGCTGCGCCTTTGCAAGCAAGCGACGACGCCGAATCGGTTTCCTCTCCCAAGCAGGATGCCGAAGATACCGCTTCATTGCAAACCTTCCGCAAAGCGCGTATGCAGATCCAGGGAAGGGACGCCGCCTATGTGGATTCCAACTCCCAGATCGGCCAGTTCACCATTCTGAACCTGCCGGCGGGCGACTACACGCTGCAGGAGAAGACGGCTCCGTCCGGCTACCTGTTGAATCCGACCGTATACACGTTCACGATCGGCTCTGATGGCAAGGTCACATGGACGGGCGATGTGAAGCCCTCCATCGTGGGCGACATGGGCTGGATCTCCGATAAGCCCACGCAGGTGGTTTGGGAGAAGGTCGACAGCGATGATGACGATGCGCCGTTGGCCGGTTCCGGCTGGACGATCGAGCAGAAGATCCTTGACGAAGAAGGTCAACCGACCTGGAAGACGATCAACGAGGTGCTGGATTGCACGCAGTCTCCGTGCGATGCCTCGGTGACCTACAAGGATGAGGATCCTGAGCCCGGTAAGTTCCTTGTCAAGAAACTGCCGGTCGGTACCTACCGCATCACGGAGACCACTGTTCCGACAGGATACGAGGCCGAGGACGTCTCATACGAATTCGAGATCAAGGCTGATGGTGAAGGTGTTGTGACGGTTACCGGAAGTCCTATCGGAAACAAGCGTCTGCTTGGTACGGTTGACTGGACAAAGGTCAGCTCCGAGGCGCTGGATACGCCTCTTGCGGGCGCCGAATGGAAGATCAAGTTCAAGGCGGAAGGAGCGGCGGACTTCGGTGATGAATACACTGTTACGGACTGCACAAGCGGTACTTGCGCTGTTCCGGAAGACGCCTCTCAGCCCGCATGGACCTATGATCGCGATGCCACGACTGGTGTGTTCAAGCTCAGCGATCTCGCCTGGGGCGAGTATCAGTTCACCGAATCGAAGGCACCTGATGGGTATTATCCGTCCGACAAGACCTACACATTCACGGTCTCCAAGGACAGCCTTTCGGGCATCACGATCTCCGTTGACGGCGGCGCACCGCTTGCTGGCGGCAACACGATCCCGAACACTCCGGGCTTCGAACTGCCGGCTACCGGCGGCGAAGGCAACACGCTGATTGTGCTGTTCGGGTTTGCGCTTACAGCGATATCGATGCTAGGCTATGCGATAGCGATGCGTAAGCGCGTCTAGGCAAAACAATCAACGATGAACAATTAAAGATTTGGGGCCGTCAACGTTGGTCATCGCCATAGGCGGCCCTCCCTTGCTCCGAATCATCCGATTCATGGCTGGGGGGAAGTAAACAAGATTTTATGAATCACCTGATTTATAAAATTTGAAAATCAATCGAAGGAGATAACATGAAGAAGGTTTGGAAGGGCTTCGCCGCTGCGGTCTCCGCCGCTGCGATCGCCGCCACCGGTTTCATCGGCGCCACCTCCGCCAACGCGGATCCGGTCGGCACTGGCACCATCACGCTGACGGGCACCGTCGCTGGCGATCAGTACAAGGGCTATCGTCTGCTCAACGTCACCGGTATCAGCGGCACTTCGGTCGCTTATGAAGTCAACACCAAGTATGCAGATGTGCTGAAGACTGCGCTCGGCCTGAGCGGTAATGTAACGGATAAGCAGATCGTCGATGGCATCAAGGATCTGAGCACCGACGACACCACCACCAACGACGATTCCCATAATGTTCGCGCCTTTGCCGCGGATGTCATGGACGCGATTACTAAAGCTGGTCTCGACGCAGAACTCGCTGAGACCGCGGGCGGTGACACTCTTGCCTTCGCCAACATTGATCGTGGTTACTACCTGTTCAACCAGACGGTGAACGGTGCACCAGAAGCGAACACCGACTCCTCGTTCATTGTGGACACCGCGCTTGATGCGGATACGACCATTGCCGTCAAGAACGGCACCGTGACCCTCGTCAAGAAGCTTCAGGACAACGACACCTCCAACGGTCAGGACGCCGATCAGTGGATTGACTCCGCCGACTACAACATCGGTGATGACGTTCCGTTCCAGCTGACCGGTACGCTGCCGAAGAACCTGACGTCCTTCGATACCTTCACGTATGTCTTCCACGATACGCTGTCGGAGGGTCTGACCTTCAACGACGACCTTAAGGTCTTCGTGTCGAACAACGGTGTGGAAACTGACGTTACCGACGACTTCACGCTGACGCAGGGCGAGGATGGCTCGTTCACTGTTGGCATCGACGACATCCTTTCGCTGAACACCGAAGACCAGACGCTCGTCACCAAGGACACGATCGTCTACGTTCGTTACACTGCGCAGCTGAACACCAACGCCGTCATCGGCTCCGAGGGCAACCCGAACACGGCTTATCTCGAGTTCTCGAACAACAGCAACCACGACGGCACCGGCGACACCGACACCACCCCGGAGGACAAGGTCACCGTCTTCACCTATAAGGTCGACGTCGAGAAGACCTTCGACGTCGGTGCTCCGGCTGACACCGATCTGCCGAAGTTCACGCTGTACAAGAAGAACGCCGCCGGCGACTACATCCCGTACACCAACGACAAGGAAACCTCTGCGGAGAAGACCGTTGTCAAGGGTGAAGATGGCAAGTACACCATCGGCTGGGAAGGCATCGACGCCGGTGAGTACAAGCTCGTCGAAACGCACGTCCCTGCAGGCTACAACAAGGCTGACGACGTCGAGTTCACCGTCACCGCTGATCACGAGATCGATGCTGACGACCCGGAGCTGAAGGACCTCGATGGGGGTGACAAGTTCACCGGTACCGTAGACACCGGTTCGGTCGCCACGACGATCGAGAACAAGTCCGGCAACGAGCTCCCGTCGACCGGTGGCATGGGCACCACGGTGCTGTACGTCGCTGGCGCTGCGATCGTCCTGATCGCCGGCATCGGCCTCGCGGTCGCTCTCCGTCGCCGTCAGGCCTGAGTGACACCCCACAAGGAAAGGTGATATGAGGAATCGGCACTTGGCCAATCTGGAATCCCAGACTGACGGCAGTATCGATTCCTCATCCCTTACGCCGCCCGCCGGCTCCGCACAGGAATCGACGGGCGGCAGCCTTATGGAGGAACAGACCATCAACGCCACAAGCAATCAGCCCACAACAAAGACCAAGAAGAAGAGCAACATCGGCATCAACCTGATGATCACGCTCTTCGCGCTCGTCCTCCTCGGAGGCATCGGGCTCCTCGTCTATCCGACCTTCGCCAACTGGTGGAACACGATGCACGCGTCACGCGCCGTCGCCGGATACGTCGAGACCGTCAAAGACATGAGCGCGGACGAAAAGAAGGAACTTCTCGCCCAGGCCCACGCCTACAACGAGCAACTCAACACGCTGCCGGACCGTTGGCGCCTCACCGACGAGCAGATGGACGAATACAATAAGACGCTCGACGTCACAGGCACCGGAATCATGGGATACATCACGATCCCGAAACTCGAAGTGCGACTGCCCATCTACCACGGCACCGAAGACACCGTGCTGCAGATCGCCGGCGGACACCTCGCCGGATCGTCGCTGCCCGTCGGCGGCAAGGGCACGCACACAGCCATCTCCGGACACACGGGACTGCCGTCGGCGAAGCTCTTCACCGGACTCGACAGCCTCAAAGAAGGCGACACCTTCGCATTCCACGTGCTCGACGACACGTACACGTATCAGATCGACCAGATACGCACCGTGCTGCCGAACGAAATGCGCGACCTCGACTTCGACCCGGATCAGGACTACGCGACCCTGATCACCTGCACCCCATACGGAGTCAACTCGCACCGGCTCCTCGTACGCGGCCACCGCATCCCCACGCCGGCGAACGCGGACGAAACCCCATACGACAAGGCAGACAACCAGCGGACGCTCATCATCGCGGGCATCGCACTCGCCATCGTGCTGTTCATCCTCTGGATCATCTGGCTCATCGTGCACCGCAGCCGCAAACGCGGACGAGACGCCGTGTCAGGCACCCCGGCCAAACACGCGGGACGCTGACAAAAGGCGCCGCCACAATACTTATAATGAACCAAGAGAAGAAAGAACACCTCACCAAACCAAGGGGGGACAATATGGAACGGCTTACCATCGGCAAGCGCATCGCCACAGCGACGCTGTGCGCGGGCGCGTTGATCGCAAGCTTCGCCATCGGACTGCCGGACGTCTACGCGGACGACGCGGCCACGGACACGGAGGTCAAGGACTCCATCACGACGACCGAGGATCGCACCGACCTCGCATCCACCGTCGTCGCAGGAGACGGTGAGGGCACCATCAACGTCCACTACGCGCACGACGAAGCCGGACTCGAAGGCGTCGTCTTCCACGTCTACAACGTGGCGAAGTGGGCGGACGAAGGCGGATACGAGCCGGTCGGCGACTTCGCCGACGCCGAGAAGTACCCGGTGAACTGGGACGTGCTCAACGCGGATCCGCAGACCTTCCGCGACATGGCGAACACGCTCGCCGGATACATCGCCGTCAACGGCACCGCGCCGGCGGCCAGCGCGATGACCGACGCGGACGGCGCCGTCACGTTCGAGAACGTCGGGGACGGCATGTTCCTCGTCACCGCGGACCGCCTCGTCGAGAAGACGCTCGAATGCGCGAGCTCGTCGATGCTCGTCGCGCTGCCGAACGTGCACGTCGAGGACGGCGCGAACCAGCGCGTCGTCAACATCGAGCCGAAGAGCGACTGCGTCGTGCCGGAGATCAAGACCGAGACGCTCAACGTCAAGAAGGTGTGGAAGGACGCCGGCAACAACGACCGGCCGAAGTCCATCACCGTGGAACTGCTCAAGAACGGCGAAAGCCAGGAGACCGTCGAACTGTCCGACGCGAACGACTGGCAGCACACGTGGGCGGAGCTCGAATCCGGCAACGACTGGAAGGTCGTGGAGAAGGACGTGCCGGCCGGATACACGACGATCTCCGACTATGACATGACGGCGGAGGACGAAGCCAGCGTGACGATCACCAACACGAAGCCGGCGCCGCCGGTCACGCCGCAGAAGCCGCCGGCTCAGACCGGTGCCGACATCGCGCTCGTCGTGGTTGTGGCGAGTGCGGCGCTCATCCTTGGCGTGCTGCTCATCATGAAGACGCACAGGAAGGAAGCGTGAAGCGCGCGGAGTGACCGCAGCGGCTGACGCCGATCGGTAGGGAAGGCCATCCGGGAGGGTGGCCTTCCCTCTTTTTGGTATTTGGGGCGTTGCTCGGGGCTCTGCGATTGGTGGTCTGGCGTGTTCGGTGGTCGGCGGCCCGTTTCGGGTTCCATCGGGGTTGGTTGGACGGTATTTCGGCTGAAGAGGAGCATTTTCTCCGTAGATGGCGGATGGCGTCTATGGCGCGGCGCGAAAATAAGTGGGCGTACATGGAGTATTCCGAGAAAATGCTCCTCTTCAGCCGAGATGGTCGGAAGATAGGGAGCTGATGGGTCGGAGCGTCGTGGGGCGGAACGAAGAAACACCGGATGGTTGGCGCAATCGTGGACGCTCGTAGACATGTGCCGCATGTACCTGCGATTGTGGGGCGGGTCTTTTGGCTGAGAGTGGAGCAATCGCGCTGGTGGGGCGGAAGCGGTGTTGGGAATGCAAGGAAAACAGGTCCGGCTACCTGACATGCCCACCCCAAAATCGCAGATAGGGGATTTGAGGCGTCGTGAGGCAAGCTCGGTGCGCCGCTGCTCGTGAATGTGGCCGATCTGGACGGTACAGAACAGCGCAAAGCTGAACGGGGAGAAGCTGGGGGAGATCCAGGGCTGCTGTGGACCCTGAGGCGGACTGTACGAAGAATCCCCGTACAATTCCGCATTCCGAACTATCCACAGCGATGCTCACAGGAGGGTTGAAACCGGGGTGGCACATCCGGCTCGGCGATCCATGATGGCGGGATGCGGAGAGTGTGTGAAAATGGGACGACGCCGCACATTGACGGATGGATGCGAGTATGATGGAGCACATGTTTCATGAATGACACACAGGGTTTACTTTCAGTGCCTATCATGAAGCTGATTCTTCCCCCCAACGGGACACACCGCGACGGTGTGTCCCGCTTTTACGTTTTCGGATCGGGGAGGATGGAGAAGGGGCTGGATGCCGCAGCTCGGTCAGGTACTCTGAGACCGTATACGAACCTTGATACGCCCTATGGCGGTGAACCAACCCCCGAGCGTATTGCGCCACTGACCCCGAGTTCCTGCATGCATGCTCTGAACTGTTTTGCGGTGAGATTGCCGTCGAACAGCACTCGAGCGTCTGCATCTCGCATGAAATCAATGCGCGCGACATGCTCGAAGTGCGAAGCGCCGAACGCATTGACGATCCACGTTTTTCCGGTCTGACGTGCGCCGCGGAGAAGCAGAGGTTTTCTTCCGGGCTTCGTATTCCAGCGTTCAAGGTCCTGAAGCATCGTGCGCGTGAGTTCCTGAATCAACGTACCCCCTGTTATGTGAGTGACAACCTCATAATCAGGGGATAACGGGAAATCGGCGGGGCGGCGGTAGGTTCGGAGCCCGAGGCGAGGGTGGGAGTCAACGCGCGGCGGGTGTGCGGCGGCTGCGCGATGGGCGTGGTGGCTATACGCTGGTCAACTGGCGGGAGTAGGTTGGGAGATGCAGACGTCGGGCAGCGCGGCAGCGTCGGATGATGTCGGTGCGGGGCATCGGCGAGTATCGTCGGCGTGTCGCGGATGGTCAACGGATGTTCATGGGACTGTGTATATTAGATTGCTGGTGTCTGGCCGCGAGGCTCGCACGCGCCGGACAGTAAGCTTCCCAAGTGAATAAAGGAACGAATATGTACGCGATTGTGAAGGCCGGCGGCCATCAGGAAAAGGTCGAGGTCGGCGATACGATCCTCGTGAATCGTCTTGCAGCCAAGAACGGCGAAACCGTGGAATTCCCGGTTGCGCTCGTCGTGGACGGCTCCAAGGTCACCGTTGCGGCGGCGGATCTCGCGAAGATCACCGTCAAGGCGGAGGTTGTGGACGATGAGGCCAAGGGCCCGAAGATCCGCATCCAGAAGTTCAAGAACAAGACCGGCGTTGCTCGTCGCAAGGGCCATCGCCAGAAGCTGACCGCCGTCAAGATCACCGAAATCGCCTGAGTTCTCAGACGCGAATCGGCATCGGAAGACTGCAGTCAGACACTGAAAGGAACTAGAAATGGCACATAAGAAGGGCGCGTCCAGCTCGCGTAACGGTCGCGATTCAAATCCTCAGTACCTCGGCGTGAAGCGTTTCGGCGGTGAAGCCGTCGTCGCCGGCAACATCCTCGTTCGCCAGCGCGGCACCAAGTTCCACCCGGGCAAGAACGTCGGCGTCGGCAAGGACCACACGCTGTTCGCTCTGACCGATGGACAGGTGCGCTTCGGCGTTCGCCGCGACCGCAAGGTCGTCGACGTCGTCGCTGAGTGATTGCACTGATCGCGTAAGCACAGTACATACTTTTCGGAAGGCCTCCGCCGCTTGGGCGGGGGCCTTCCTGCGTTTTGCGGGGTGGTCGGGCGGCGGTCGGTTGTTGGCGGCCGCGGGCGGTCGTTTGTGGGTGAGGTTACGCATGGAATGCCGTCGTAGGGGGGTGCGGGCGGTCGTTTGTGGGTGAGGTTACGCGGCTCTTCCCTTTTTAGTGTGTAAGGGCCGTGCTCCATCATTTGTTGTGTGAATGATAAAAAGAATGGGGCACGGCCTGTCCCTGATTTTAGCGTGTTCGATGGTCAGCGCCTGTTGGGGCTGGA